>DATMFK010000060.1:0-150909 GCA_035556195.1 Rhizobiaceae bacterium | reverse complement strand
CATGCGAAAGGCCGCCGAGCGAAGTGTGCGATCCGTGCGCAAGCGCATCGGTGCCCTGCTCGATCAGTTCACCCCCAACGAATGCGCGAACTATCTCGTCAACGCTGGATACGCGGCAACCTAAAATGATCCTGCTCTAAGGCGTGTCGCACCGCGACACGCTCCAGCATTTGCTTGTGCGCATGACGTTATCCCAAAATCGCTGCGCGCTTTTAGGCGACATGCCTTAGGTTCACCCCGCTCGACCTGTCGAATAATGCAACCTTCTCCGCATTCCAGCCGAAGCGCACGGGCTGTTCGATTTCCAACCGCATCTGTCCCGACACTGTCGCGCGCAGGTGCAGCTCATCGATGGCGAGCGTGACGATCTTTTCGACCCCGTGGTTTTCCACGTCGTGCACCACCGCCTCTACGGGAGCGCCAGGCTCCAGATGGACGTCCTCGGGTCTGATTCCGAAAACGAGCGGCTGCCCCTCGACATTCGAGATCGTCGCCGATCCGGCGTAGGGCAACTCGAAATCCTTCGGCGCCACGATCGCTCGATCGCCCACGAGACGGCCTTCCATCAGGTTCATCGGCGGTGAGCCGACGAAACGCGCCACATAGGTGTCGCGCGGATTCGCGTAGATTTCCTGCGGCGTTCCCGTCTGCACGATGCGTCCGTTGTGAAGCACCCCCACCTTGTCGCCCATCGACATGGCCTCGATCTGATCGTGCGTGACGAACAGGAAGGTCGCGCCGAGTTGCATCTGCAGGTTCTTCAGTTCGGTCCGCAATGCTTCGCGCAGCTTGGCGTCGAGGGCCGACAGCGGCTCGTCCATCAGGAAAACGCGTGGCTTGCGCACGATGGCCCGTCCGATCGAGACGCGCTGCATCTCGCCTCCGGACAGGCGGTCCACCTTGCGGTCGAGCAGATGCTCGATACGAAGGGTCCGCGCCGCTCGTGCCACGCGCTCCTTGATCTCGGCATCAGGCAAGCGACGAATTTTCGGCTTCAACGGAAATTCGAGGTTCTCGCGCACCGTGTAGCGCGGGTAGAGCGAGTATTGCTGGAGGACCAGCGCCACGTCACGTTCCGCCGCGCCCCAGCTGGCGACGTCGATGCCGTCGATGAAGACCTGGCCCCCGGTCGGCTTCTCGAGACCGGCAATCAATCTGAGCGTCGTTGTCTTGCCGGCACCGGTTTCGCCGAGAAGGACGAAGAACTCGCCGTCGGCAATGTCGAGATCGAGGTCGGCCAGCGCTGTGTGGCTGCCGAACGTCTTCGTTATGTTCTTGAGTTGGATATGGGCCATTTCGCACTACAACCGTATCTCGAGCGACTTGCCGCTGGCCCCGTCGAAAAAGTGGGCCTGCGATGGATCGATGCGCGCATAGATCCTCTCGCCCGGGCGAATGACGTAACCGGCCTTTGTGCGCGCCCGCAGCACCTGCTCGCCCACTTTGAGATCGACGATGTCGAAGGAGCCGAGCGGCTCCACGATCTGCGCCTCCACCGGCAGAAATCCCTCGGCCGCATCGCGGCGCACCAGCACACCCTCTGGCCGAATGCCCAAAGCGAGTCCGCCGCCGGCGGCGTGCCCGTTGAGCTTGCCGAGAAGCTCGCGCGGGAACTCGAAGCCGCCGGCGGCACCCCCCACTTGAACCCGGGCCGCGTTTTGCTCCTCCATCACCGCAATATCGGCCACGTTCATCACCGGACTGCCGACGAACTGAGCGACGAAAAGGTTGGCCGGCTGGCGGTAGACTTCCTCGGGCGTACCGACCTGCTGCAGAACGCCCTCATGCATGATGACGATGCGGTCGGCGAGGCTCATCGCTTCGATCTGATCGTGCGTCACATAGATTGTGGTGGAGCCCTGCTTGATGTGGAGCCGCTTGATCTCGGCGCGCATCTCCTCCCGCAGCTTGGCATCCAGTGCGCCGATCGGCTCGTCCATGAGCATGGCCTTCGGTCGCCGGACCAGCGCGCGCCCAATCGCCACGCGCTGCATGTCGCCGCCCGAAAGCGCAGAGGGCCGCTTGTCGAGGAGATCACTGATGCGCAGCACTCTTGCGATCTCGCGAACGGCCTTGTCGACCTCGACCTTGTTCATGCGCGTGGCGCGCAGCGGAAAGGCGATGTTTTCGAACGCGTTCATGTGCGGATAGAGCGAGAACGACTGGAAGACCATCGCGATGTCGCGTGCAGCCGCTTTCATGTGTTGCACCGGCTTGCCGTCGATCAGTATGTCGCCCTCGTCGATTGTCTCCAGCCCGGCGATGGCGCGCAACGTCGTCGTCTTGCCACAGCCGGACTGGCCGAGCAGAACGATGAATTCGTTGTCCTCGATCGCCAGATCGAGATTCTTGATGACCTGGACGGCGCCGAACCACTTTTGCACGCCGCGTAGCTCGATCTGCGTCAATGCTGTGCTCCCCGATCTCCGCCCTGGCCGCTCAGCGGTTCCTCTTCCGGCGGAATCTTGCCGGAGACCATGAAGCCGATCAGGCCGATCAGGATCACGGTCAGGCCATAGCGGTGCAGAAAATGGTTCCAAGGCTGACAGAGGAAGACAATGCCCAGCACCATCACTATTTGCGCGCCAGGCTCCAAGAATCTCTGATTGAAGGCACGAAAGCTCATTTGCGGATCGCTCCGAACGACATTCCGCGCAGCAGATGATTGCGCAGGAGGAACGTGAAGATCGCCACGGGAAGCAGGAACAGGAAGGTGCCCGCCGCGATCACGGTCCAGTCGGGCAGACCCGAGCCAACCTGGCTCGGGATGAAAGGCGGCGCGGTCTGCGCGCGGCGATTGGTCATGATCAGCGCGAAGGCATATTCGTTCCAGGCCGTGATGAAACAGAACACGGCTGTCGCCGCGATGCCGGTGGCCGCCTCCGGCAACACGATCTTGAAGAAGGCCTCCATGCGCGTATAGCCGTCCACCAGCGCCGCCTCCTCGTATTCCCTCGGGATCTCGTCGATGAAGCCTTTCATCAGCCAGACCGAGAAAGAGAGGTTGAAGGCGGTGTAGAGGATGATGAGGCCCCAATGGGTGTCGTTGAGGCCGACGGCGCGATACATCAGGAACATCGGGATCGCGACCACGACGGGCGGAAGCATGCGCGTCGACAGGATGAAGAACAGCAGGTCCTGCTCCCCCTTCACCTTGAACCGGGAAAATCCGTAGGCCGTGAGGGTTCCCATGCTGACCGCCAGCACCGTCGAGGCGACCGCGATGATCAGAGAATTCATGAAACGGCTGGGGTAGGCCGACCATTGCACGGCGCCCTTGCCGTCACGGACCACCTTCTCGCCACCGTCGAACACCAGCCGTTCCCACCAGGGCGCGGCCGCATATTCCTCCGGCGTCGGCGGTTCCCTCAATTGCGAGCGCTTGGTGAAGAGCTTCACGAAGGGCGACAGTTCCGGTTGGAAGACGATCGTCGGAGGGATGGTGGTGGCGAGATTGCGCGGTTTGAAAGAGGTGGCCACGATCCAATAGATCGGCGCGAGGAAGATCAGCGTGATGATGACGACGGCAGCGATCGCTATCCTGTTGAGCGCTCGCTCGCCGGAGGTCTGAACCGCAGCCATGTCAGCGCGCCTTCACTTTATTTAGGTATTTGACATAGAGATTGGTGATGGCGATCACCATGATGAGCACAATGTAGGCGAGGGCGCAGGAGCGCCCGGTCTGCCATTCCTGGAAGGCCATCTTGTAGAGCCGGATGGAGATCACCTCCGTCGTGGGCTGCGTCGACAGCACGTAAGCGAGATCGAAGGTCTTGAAGGCCTCCATTGTGCGGAAGATGATCGCGATCATCAGGATCGGCGCGACCAGCGGCAGCGTAATCCGGAAGAAAGTGTATAGCGGCCCGGCCCGGTCGATCGCCGCGGCTTCATAGAGATGCTTCGGCACGGCAGACAGCCCGGCCAGCGAAAGCAGCATGACGAAGGGCGACCACATCCAGATATCCGTGATGGCGACCGCGTAAAGCGCCATTTTCGGATCGCCCAGCCATTGGAACTTGCCGAGCCCGAGAACCCAATTGATGACGCCCCATGACGGGTCGTAGAGAAGTTTCCAGAAAAGGCCGACGACCGCCATGGACAACATCATCGGCAGCAACAGGAGCGTCGTGATGAGCCCCTTGAAGGGAATGGCCCTATTGAGCAGCATCGCCGTGCCGAAGCCCACCACCACCTGGCCGACCACCGACACGATCACATACTTCGCCGTCACCGCGAAATTGTTCCATATGTAGGGATCGTTGAGCAATTCGCGATAGTTGCGCAGCCCGACGAAATTCGCGGCGGCGTTCGTCGATGCCCGGAAATCCGTGAAGGAGTAACCCAGCGAATAGATCAGGGGAAATATATTGAACACGATCAGGAACAGGATGGTCGGGATGATGAAGAGATTCCTGATCGTGATGTCGCTCCACCCCCGCGAAGCTGCGCGCGAACCCCGATCCAGCGTGGTCATCACCGCTGTCGCCACTTGAACGTCCTTTCCCACAGTGAAAAACGAACGGAGGGGGCGTTGATTTACCCCCTCCGCTCGGCCCCTTGCCTAGTTCACGCGGCCATACTTCTTGAACGTTTCGGTCCAGTCGGCGGCCAGCGAATCCAGCACGCCCTTCGCCGTGCCCTCGCCGTTCACGACATAAGGATAGACACGCTGATTGAGCTGCTGGAGAAGCTCGGCATATTCCGGCACGGCCCAGAAGTCCTTCACCTTGAACATGGTCTCGTAGAAGGCCTTGTTGTAGGGGGTGGCATTCTGGAATGCCTCGGACTCCAGCACGGCCTTGTTGCAGGTGTAGCCGCCGAGTTCCGCCCACTTCTTCTGCGTATCGTCCTGAATGAACCACTGCAGGAATTTCATCGCCTCGTCCTTGTTGTTGGAATATGAGACGATCGAAATTCCCTGCCCGCCGAGAGCGGCATACTGGTCGCCGCCAGGACCGGCGGGGTTGGCGAAGAAGCCCGTGTTCTTGGCGTTCGGATTCGACGCCTCGTTGAGCAAGGACGGGAAGAAGGCGAAGTAGTTCATGCTCATCGCCGCCAGGTTCTCGGTGATGGCCTGGTTGTTCTCGACGAAGAACGCGTTCGTCCATCCCGGCGGCGTGAAGCCGAACAGCTTCCGGTAGTTCTCGAGCGCGGCAACCGACTTGTCCGAGTTGAGGATGCCCTCGACCTTGTAGGTGCTGTAGTCGCCCAGCTCGCCACCATAGGAGAACAGTGCATTCTCCACGCCCATGGCAAGGCCGTCATACTGGTTCTGCGTGTAGATGGCGATGCCGTAGCGATTTTCGCTCGGCCGATTGAAGAACTCCGCGATGTCGGTGAGTTCCTTCCAGGTCTTGGGCACGTCAAGCTCGTAGCCGTATTTGGCCTTGAATGCCTCCTTCTCCTTCGGATCCTCGAACCAGTCCTTGCGGTAGGACCAGCCGACGGCATCGCCCTCTGTCGGAATGGACCAGTAGCGGCCGCTGTTGCCCGGATATTCCGAGTAGTACTTAACCGTGGCGGGCGCCATCTTCTCAAGGACGTTGTTCTCCTTGATGAAGTCCGTCAGCTCGACATAGTGGCCTCCTTCGGACGCCGATCCGAGCCACTGCGAGTCACCCACGACTAGATCGTAAGCGCTGCCCTTGGCATTGAATTCGGTGAAGGCCTTGGTCTGGAAGTCGGCCCATGGCGTCGTCTCAACGACGACCTTCACGCCGGTTTCCTTCTCGTACTCGTTGGCGAGTTCCTGCAGATAGTTGGCCGGGTCCCACTCGGCCCAGAAAATTGTGAGCTGTTTATCCTGCGCGTATGCCGATGTGCTGCAGGCGAGTGCCAGGCCGATGCCGGCAAGAATGCCGACTCTTCTCTTGCGCATAGTTCTCCTCCCTTGTGCGCATTCAACCCGCTAAGTGGCCGGCCCACAGCCGACCACAGGCAGTCCTTCCCTACGCCGCATCCCTAGCAAAGGCCCTCCCGACTTTGCTCGGAACGGTTGCCGCAAAACCTCCATTTGAGCGACATTGCCCCTGCTGATCTGGTATTACCAATTCCTCCTCGTCGTCAAGCGGTTTCTTGCGTCACGGTCTCCACCAAAATTGCCATCCCCACCGTATCTCACTGTTCTGCCTGATGGTTTTTGCTGGCAACCACTTCCGAGACACCATTTTCGATATGTGCGCCTGACAAAACCAGCCAATCTGGTCTAACCAATTCTACGGGCAGATTGCGCCCGTTTCCCCGCCTGACCTCCCCTGCCCGACGTGGACTCCACAACTGCGGAACGGACAAGCGCACGAGACGCCCACTGCGCGACCGCCAGCGTCTCGTCGCCGTCCAAACCCCATATGTCCTTCAACACGACCAGCGCCTCGACGCCGAATAGGAGCGAGAGCGACTGCTTGAGCCGCGCAAAGGCTTGCGGCTCGAGCCGATCTTCTAGCGGTGCGAGCGCGTCCGCAAGCAATTCCTTGCGATGCCCTCGGGCGAAGGCAGGCTCTTCGCCGAGCGTGCCGGCGTGACGTTGCGCCCATTGTTCGAGGGACAATTTGAGCGCCGCCTTGAACGTCGCCTCGAATTTCTCGATGCGAGGCATGCCCGTGTCCAGCAGGCTGGCCAACCTGCGCTCCGCGTCCGTCGAGCGCGAGCGCCAGCTGAGGATGGGTCCGAGCGCCTCGTCGACCACGGCCTGCACGAGCGCCGCTTGGCTGGGGAAATAGCGGTAGGCAGTCGCGCGCGACACCTCGGCCGCCTCCGCTACCTCGCTCACCGAAGGGATGGCGCCCGCCTGCATGAGGCGCGTCGCAGTATCCAGCATGAGACGCCGGGTCCGGGCACGCGGCCCCCTGGTTTCGGGCTTCGATTGACGTAAGACATCCATGTCAATATGATACGGTCGTCTCATTAATATGGCAATGCCCTGCGGCGGAGGAGAGCCACCCGATGGCATAGCGTGCCAGGGCAAGCCGCCGGGGGAGACATCATGAAGCGCATCTACGTGGTCGGCACCGCCGATACGAAAAGCGAGGAGATGGCCTATCTGGCCGATGCGATCGCCGCGCGCGGCGCGACTGTCCTGCGCGTCGACATCGGCACGCGCGGTGCCCTCGTTCCGGTGGACGTGCCTGCCAAGGAAGTGGCTGCGCATCATCCGGAGGGTTCATTCAAGGTGCTCGGCACCAATGACCGGGGCACGGCGGTCGCCGCCATGGGAGAGGCGTTTGCCCGCTTCGTGCGGACAAGGAACGACATCGCCGGGATGATCGGCATCGGCGGTGGCGGGGGCACGTCGATCGTGACGGCGGGCATGCGCACCCTGCCCCTCGGTATCCCGAAGCTGATGGTTTCAACGTTGGCGTCGGGAGATACCGCTCCCTATGTCGACGTGTCGGACATCGTCATGATGCCGTCCGTGACCGATCTGGCCGGCCTCAACGGCGTGTCCCGCGTCATCCTGCACAATGCGGCACAGGCGATCGCGGGCATGGTCGCGCACCCAGCATCGGCGGCGGCAGGCAAGCCGGCGCTGGGGATGACCATGTTCGGTGTCACGACGCCATGCGTGTCGGCGATCGTCGAAAAGCTGCGCGCCGACCACGACTGCATGGTGTTCCATGCGACGGGCATCGGCGGCCGCACCATGGAGAAACTCGCCGACAGCGGACTTCTCGCGGGCATCCTCGACATAACCACCACCGAAGTTTGCGATCATCTCCTAGGCGGTGTGCTTCCCGCGTCTGACGATCGCTTCGGCGCCGTTGCGCGCACCGGGCTGCCCTATGTTGGATCGGTCGGGGCGATCGACATGGTCAATTTCTGGGCGCCTCCAACGGTTCCGGAAAGATATCGCGGCCGGCGCTTCTACGAGCACAATCCGAACGTTACGCTGATGCGGACGACCGCCGACGAATGCCGTCTCGTCGGAGAATGGATCGGCGAACGGCTTTCGCGTTGCGAGGGGCCTGTGCGCTTCCTCATTCCGGAAAAAGGCATTTCGGCCCTCGACATCGAGGGCGGTCCCTTCTGGGACCCGGAGGCCGATCTTCAGCTTTTCAAGGCGATCGAGCGAACGATCTCGCCGACCAGAAACCGCCGCGTCGAGCGTCTGCCGCTCCACATCAACGATCCCGCCTTCGCGGAGGCGGTCGTGAAGACGTTCCGGGAGATCGCCGCCTGACAGCAGGGCGCTCACCTCGGCCCTAACGCAAAGGAATCACATGTCCGCCATCCCCCGTGCAAAAATCATCGAGAAGTTCCGTGCCATGATCGAGGCCGGCCGGCCGATCGTCGGCGGGGGCGCCGGCACCGGCCTATCCGCCAAGGCCGAGGAGGCGGGCGGTATCGACCTCATCATCATCTACAATTCCGGCCGTTATCGCATGGCAGGACGCGGCTCCGCGGCCGGCCTTCTGGCCTATGGCAACGCGAACGACATCGTGAAGGAGATGGCCTTCGAGGTACTGCCGGTCGTGAAGCGGACCCCCGTCCTGGCCGGCGTCAACGGCACCGATCCATTTGTGATCATGCCGCGCTTCCTCAACGAGTTGAAGGAAATGGGCTTCTCCGGCGTGCAGAACTTCCCGACAATCGGGCTTTTCGACGGCGCCATGCGACAGAGCTTCGAGGAGACCGGCATGAGCTTCGGGCTGGAGGTCGACATGATCGCCGAGGCGCATCGGCAAGACCTCCTGACCACGCCCTATGTCTTCAACCCCGAAGAGGCACGCGCCATGACCTCCGCCGGCGCGGATATCGTTGTCGCCCATATGGGCGTCACCACCGGCGGCTCGATCGGCGCCACGTCCGCCAAATCGTTGGACGATTGCGTGAGCGAGATCCACGCCATCGCGGATGCCGCCCGCTCCGTGCGCAAGGACGTCATCCTGCTCTGCCACGGGGGACCGATTTCGATGCCGGACGACGCGCGCTACGTGCTGGCGCGCTGCAAAGGGCTTCATGGCTTTTACGGCGCCTCATCGATGGAGCGGCTGCCGGCCGAAACGGCGATAGCCAGGCAGACGGCCGAGTTCAAGGCAATCGAACTGGGCGAGAACGCCAGGAACTAGGAGAAGGATCATGGCAGACAAGGGAATGGTGTTCGTCAACCCCGGGGATGTCGATGCTTTCGGCTTCGACTGGGGCAAGCTGGCCTTGACGGTGGCTCCGGAGGTGAATGGCGCCAAGCACTTTTCTGGCGGCGTGGTCGACTTGCCGTCCGGTCAAGGACATGCTCGCCACAACCATCCGGGTGCCGAGGAGATCATCTTCGTGATTTCCGGACAAGGCGAGCAGATGGTGGAGGACGAGGCCGGCAACCCCGTCAGGCAGCCGGTCGGACCGGGCTGCACCATCTTCATTCCGGAAAGCCGCTTCCATTCCACGCTGAATACAGGCGATGGGCCCATGCAGCTTTTCGTCGTCTATTCGCCGGCAGGGCCGGAACTGGCATTGCGTGACCTGCCCGACTTCCGGCTGATCCCGGCACGAGGCAAGCAGGGATAGCGCGGCCGGACCGCTTCCGTGGGGCTGAACAGGCGCGCGCCCCCGGGGCAAGCTATCTCGTCCCACCCCGGTTCCAGCCCCTGCCCCGCTCACCGAACATCTCGTAGCCGTTGTCAGCGACCGCCACGGTGTCCTCGAGCTTGATGAAGCCGCGCGTGGGATGCAGCATCGTGGTTTCGACGGAAAGCACCATGTTCGCTTCCAGCGGCTTCGCGGCGTAAGTGCCTTCGTATGTCACCGGATGATTGGTCATCAAGAATGGCGCCTCGTGGGTGATGAGCCCCATGCCATGGGCGAAGAAGTCCGTATAAGCGGCCACCTTTGAGGATTTCAGCACGCTTTCGGCGTGGGCGATCATCTCGCCGCCCAGCACTCCCGCCCTGACCTTTGAAAAGGCAGCCTGCTGCACTTGCTCGATCTCCGCCAGCAGATCCTCCAGTTCGGCATCGGGTTCGCCCAGCACGCCCATGCGGCAGAGATCGCCGATATAGCCTTGATAGTTGCCGCCTGAATCGATTGACAGTACCTCGCCCTTTTTCCAGGCTTGGTCGGAAGCGGCCCGATTGTGGCTCGATCCCAGCGTCAGCAGGCAATACTCGAAATGCGCGCCGCGATTGGTTTCCTCGCGCCGCAGGCATTCGATGATCTCGGCCTTGGTGGAACCCTCCCTTGCGGTGGCGATCGTGGCGAGCATAGCGTCTGTAATCAGTTCCGAAGCCTTCTTGAGCTTGGCGAGCTCGTCCGGCGTCTTGATCGCACGCATCCGCTCCATCAATTCGGTAGCATCGACCAGTTTCGCGTCCGGGAAGGCGTCGCGGATCGCAAGATAGGCGTCGGCGGGGAGGAAGGCCGGCTCGATGCCCAGGCGTGCCGCACCCGCGCCGATCAGGCGCAGATGCTCGATCGCAAGAGCGATCGAATCGAGCGTGCCCCAGTTCGACAGATGCAGCGTCGGCGTCCAGAAAGGATGGTTCTGGTGCTCGCCGCCCTCCATTCGATTGCCGACATAGGCGGCATGGTCCAGACCGCCCCTCTCGTAGATCACGATCGGCAGGTAGCGGCTGTGGCCGATGGCATCCATGGCCGAAAAGAAGATGAACTTGTAGCCGCCGAGAAGATACTGGGTGTCGTGCTTCGCGGTGGCGAGGAGCACGTCGACGCCCGCCTCGTCCATCAAAGTGTCCAGACGCGCATGGTCGAAAGGCACGGCTGAGATGCCGCTCTTGGCGGTGTCCATATCTGTATGCTCCTCCCGAAGTCCGTCGCGGCCCAGGCGGCCGGCGTCGCTTCGCTATTCTGCAACAGCCGAGCGAGTTTGGTCTAGCCAGATTACTGCGATTCGAGGTCTTCCGTGTGCCCACCTCCGCTCAACGCCCATTCTGGCTCAACCACTTCAGGAATGCCAAATCGAAAGCCGATCATCCCGGGCTGCGTAGAAGTGTCATGCGCAGTTGAGCATGGCGCCCCGCATTCGCAACGCGCAGGGCTCGGTGCGCGCCCCCCCCTTTGACATCAGGTCAGTGCAGGGTTCCGCTCGGGGGCAAGTTCTTGACAGCTGCGCTCCGCAGGACGCGATATTCTCCCGTACGCTCGTCGCAGTCCTGCCGGTCGAGCAGTTCCAGAACATCAAACTCGCCTGAAACACGCTTTCGCTCAAACAGACGCTCGGCGGAAGCGAGCTTGCTGCAGGCATAGGCCCACAAGATGCCGTAGGAACGGGGGAGTATGCGATGGCCCGCACCAGATAACGGCGCTTGCTCATTTCTTGGACGGCTCTTTATTCTTGTCAGCTTCAGCCGAATCGTTTCTCGACTTCACTTCACCGTCTCGAATTCCATACTTTTGCGCCAGATATGAAGCTTCATCCATATCCTCGGCAACAGATTGATCGCGTTTGGATTTACCGTCCTTTGTCGTCTGCCTCGGCAATTCACGTACTCCCACACGTCGGCCACGTGGATGCGCGCACGGAAGCACTCACATCCAGAAAATAAACTCTTTCTATTATACTGAGAAAAGTAAAATGCTTGCGCTCGACGATTAAGCATAAAAAATACTTTCCGGGCGGATGAAATAATTCCAAATAATAACTATATTTCGCCAGACTTTATGAATTTCAATTTTATAATTATGGCATCTGCCGAGATAACGCAAATTAACAAACGGTAACCACTGGAACGCATACAGCACCGTAACGAAGGCGATTTTTTCCAGCGACGGGTTTCCATCGCTGAAGACCTCACCGGCAGAGCAAACCTGCTCGATGTCCAGACCGCCACGAGTGCCGAAATACGGATGTCGTTGTGATGGAGCGCCGGTTTTCCAGCATGGTGCGGACGGCGGGGATCGAACCCGCACGATCGAGGATCGAGGGATTTTAAGTCCCTTGCGTCTACCAATTCCGCCACGTCCGCACGCCTTTCTAATCATGCACCTGCTGCCGGCAGTCAATCGGCGTTGTGCAAATCGCATCTTGCGTTGTGCAAAACCGAATTCGCCGCCGCAGCCTCATGAGGCTCAAGACAGCGGGCGACGAAGCCGCGTTGCCCCACAATCGTTTGCTTACGCAATAATTTAGGATTCGGAGCAATACAGTTCGACTCTTGCAATTTGTGCACTCAAAGTACAAAATAGCGTTGAGGCTGTTCACGTTTTTCTCGTTTGAGTAGCGCCTCGGGGCTCCCGAAATATTCGGCGAGTTGGCGAGAGCGTAGTCGCGGGGAGGAAGCATGGAGACGGCTCAGGTTCCTGTCGACCTTCTGCACTGGGTGCTGGCGATATTATCGATCGTCGCACTGCTTGTATTTCTTGTTCCACTGCGTTGGCGCGCACCCGAAGCCGGGCCGATGGCTATGTTCACCGCGGGTATTGTGGCGCTGCTAGCTTTTCGGACGCCGTGGGACACGCTCGCGGTTGCCAGCGCCAAGGGCGTCTGGGACGCCATCTTCATCCTGTATGTGATCTGGCCGGCGCTGTTCCTCTACCAGATCACCAAACAGGCTGGCGCCTATGACGCGCTGCGGCAGGGCATCGCAAGATTCAGCCGCAACGATCTGTTCATCATCCTGGCGCTGGCTTGGGTGTTTGCATCCTTCCTGCAGGGCATTGTTGGCTTCGGCGCTCCCGTGGCCGTGGTAGTGCCGCTGCTGATCACGGTCGGCGTGAAGCCGGTCTATGCCGTGGCCATGGGCGTTCTCGCCCATGCCTGGGCGAGGTTCTTCGGCACGCTGGGGGTCGGATGGCTGGCATTGCTTCGGGTTTCCAATGTCGAAGACGTGGTCAGGGCCGCCTATGAGTCGGCATTGTTGATCCTCATACCGACTTACCTGGGCGGCTTCCTCGTCGTGTGGCTCTATGGCAGGGGGCCGGCGGTGCGCCACGCTTGGCCCCTTGTGCTGATCCTCGGCACCATCCTTGGCGTCGGACAGCTCCTCGTTGCACTCTTCAGCCCGGAGCTGTCGACCTTCCTGGCTGGAGCCGTGGCGCTCCTGGCGCTCTATCCGTTGTCCCGTTGGAGACGATACGGCGATCCGGTCCAGGGCATCGCGGACCGGCCGGCCATGATGGAAAGGCAGGTGGGTGAACAAAGAGAGGCGGCACCGGTGATGGGCCTCCCAATGTCGTTCCTGCCCTATTTTGTACTGACGGCGGTGACCCTGGGTGTCCTGCTCATTCCTGCGATCAACGAAGTGATGCGGCAGCTTCAGGTCGGACTGCCGTTCCCCGCCGTGGAAACCGGCTTTGGCGTCCGGAACGAAGCGGTCGCACGCTATGCGCCCATTACGGTCTTTACCCACCCCGGGATGATGGTGCTGATCACCGCGATAATCGTCTGGATCGTGTATCGGGCGGGTGGTTACTATCGCGCTTGGGCGGAGCGTCATACACCCGAAAGCATCTGGTCTGGCCTGCTCATCGATGCGGTGCCCGCGTCGGTCCCGGTGATCGCGTTCCTGGTGACGAGCCGTATTCTGGATCACAGCGGCCAGATCCTTACTCTCGCCTACGGCATCGCCGCTGTCTCACCGCCTTTGGTCTATGCCGGCGTCGCCAGCGTCATCGGTGCTCTTGGCGCGTTCATGACATCCAGCAGCACGGCTTCCTGCGTGCTGTTCGGCGGCGTGCAGAGCAGTGTGGCTCAACTTCACGGCATGCCCCGCGAGACCATCATTGCCGCGCAAGCCGCCGGCAGCGCCTACGGGAACGCAATCGCGCCAGCCAACATCGTGCTGGGCACGAGCGTCGCCGGTGCAAGCGGCCAAGAAGGCGCAGTTCTGCGTATTACCATGCCTTGGACGGTCCTCGTGGCCGTGTTGACCGGCGCGGCAACGATCGCACTGGTTGTTTTTGCTCGATAAGCGGTGGGCATCATGGACAAGAAGCTAAGAGCAGAGACTTTCGCCCTGCTGCTGCTTTTCGCGGCATTCCCGATCATCAGCTTTGGAACGACCAGTGCAAGCAACCTGGTGTGGTGGATAGGTCTCGTGATCCTCGTCCTGGGCGGTGTTCTGCCCGTTTGGACCCGCTTCATGGATCACTCCCGTGACGCGGTCAGGGACGTCGGCATGGAGTTCGACGATCGGACATCGTAGCTCCTGCAGGGCTACGGACCTTGTATCTTGCGGATGGGCGATGCCCTCCGCAGCGGTTTAACCCGGGTACAAAGAGTCAGGAGGCGATAATGAGTCATCCGAATGGTCCCCGCACAGGCCGCCCCCCTACATTCGCGCCGCACGGCGTGGTCTCAACGCCGCATTATCTCGCCAGCGCCGCGGGGCTGAACACGCTCCAGCAGGGGGGTAGTGCCGTCGATGCCGCCATTGCCGCCAATGCCGTGCTGTGCGTCGTCTACCCTCACATGGCAGGATTGGGCGGCGACGGATTCTGGTTGATCGCAGAGCCGACAACCGGGGGCGTGGTCGGCATCAATGCCGGCGGACCGTCCGCGCGAACGGCGACGCTCGACTATTATCGCCCGCGTAGCAAGGATAACGAGATTCCCGCACGCGGCCCGTTGAGTGCGTTGACCGTGCCCGGAGCAATCGACGGCTGGCGTTTGGCACATGAACGGTTTGGCCGCCTTTCCTGGCACAAGCTGTTCGACGCTGCCATCGAATATGCAGGCGGCGGGGTGGCGGTCACCCGCTCGCTCGCCGATTGGATGGCGCAGGATGAACCCATCCTGGCGGCTTATCCCCAGACCGCGGCCATCTTCCTGCCCGACAACCGCGTTCCTCGTGAAGGTCAACGGCTGGTGCAAGGCGAACTTGCACGTTCCCTCCAGCAAATCGCCAGCCTGGGTGCGCGCAAAGGCTTCTACGAGGGGGACCTCGCAGAACGCATTTGCGCGGCGCTGCAGTCCGAGGGCTCTCCGCTCGCGGCCGACGATTTTGCCGGCTTCCACGCAGAATGGGTGGAGCCGATCTCTGCCAACTATCGCGGCTATGACGTGTATCAACTGCCGCCCAACACTCAGGGATTTGCCGCGCTCCAAATCCTCAAGCTGATCGAAGGCTACGACGTCGCCGCTTGGGGGGACGGCACGGCCGACTATTATCATCACATGGCGGAGGCGGTTAAGATCGCATTTGCCGATCGCGAGGAATGGCTGACCGATCCGAACTTCGTTGACATTCCGGTGCAACAGCTGATCAGCCAAGCATATATCGATGAGCGCCGTCGTTTGATCGACCCCGACCGGGCGCTCGATATCGCCACCGTGCCGGCCGGCATAGCATACGTTTATCCACACGAACGGCGAGCGCCCGAAGGCGATACATGCTATTTCTGTGCCGCCGACCAGGACGGAATGGTGGTGTCGCTGATTTCGTCCATCTATCACGACTTTGGGAGTGCCGTGGTCGGCGGCGACACCGGCATCATCCTCCAGAACCGGGGTGCCTTCTTTTCGCTCGACGAGAAGCATCCCAATCATCTTCAGCCGGGCAAACGTACGTTCCACACGCTGATTCCCGCGCTGCTAACACGGGACGGGCAGCCCTATCTCGCATTTGGATCCATGGGCGGCGAAGGGCAGCCGCAATCGCAGGCCGCGATGGTGACCCGCCTCGTCGACTTCGGCTACGACGTTCAGCAGGCGATCGAAGCGCCCCGCTGGTTGATGGGCCGTACTTGGGGCACGCGCTCGCGCAATATGACGCTTGAAGGCCGCATCTCCGATGAGGTCGCCCGGGAGCTGAAACGGCGAGGACAGCCGGTCCAGATGGTCACGGATTGGAACGACAATTTGGGGCACGCTCAGGCGATCCGCGTCGACAGGGAACAGGGATTTTTCGAAGGTGGCGCCGACCCGCGCGGCGATGGTGCAGCGCTTGGCTATTGAGACGCCGAAAGACGATACGGGAACAGAACGGAGCGCACCACGGGTTAGGTTGTAGCGGGCGCACTGAATTCGTTGAACTTTGGCTATGATATCCAGCAAGCGCTCGAGGCGCCGCGCTGGCTAGTCCGGAGGATGCCGTGAACGACATCACGACCACGCTGTCAATCATCGGCCTGGCGCTGGTGCTGTTCGCCTGGAACCCGGTGCCCGCGGTCGTCGTCGCGATCGGCGCCTCCCTCGCGCTCTTCTTCACCGGCGTCCTCACCATGCCGGAGGCGCTGACCGGCTTCGGAGACCCGGTGGTGATCCTGATTGCCGCGCTGCTCGCCATCGCGGTGGCGGTCGAAACGACCGGGGTCGGCGCCTGGGCGGGCCAGCTCCTGCTGCGCCTCAGCGGCAGCAACGAAACCATGCTGATGGTCGCCCTCATGACCGTCGCCGCCATCTTCAGCGGGCTGATCGGCATGAACGGGGCCGTCGCCGCGCTGCTACCGGTGACCATCATCATCGCGATCCGGACAGGGATCGTGTCGTCCTACCTAATGATCCCGCTCGCGCTGGCATGCCTGAAGGGCGCCAAGCTCACCCTGCTCGGCTCACCGGTCAACGTCATTGCCGCCGCGCAGGCCGAGGTGATGGGCGCGGGCCACATCGGCTTCTTCGAGTGGTCCGTGCTCGGCCTGCCGCAGCTCATCGGGTCGATCTTCATCGTCCTCTGGCTCGGCAAGCGGCTGCTGCCCGAGCGGAAGAGCGAGGCGATCCCTGCCGACTTCAGCGGCCATGCCCAAACGCTCGTGCAGCACTACAACCTCGAGCATGGGCTGCATCAGCTGGCGGTGCCCGCCACTTCGCCCCTGGTCGGCACGTCACGCAAGGCCGTTGACCTCAGCGCGTACGCCGGGGTGCGCGCCGTCGCCTTTCTCGATCATCGGGATGGCCGACCACTTGAGCGCGACCAGCTCGAGGCGGGCGACCTGATTCTGGTCCGCGGCGACGGCCATGAGGTGGACCGGCTGGCCGCCGACCTCAAGGTGGAGGTGCGCGAGCACGGCGAGAAAGCCGCCTTGGGTGACGTACTCCTCTCCAGGGACTCCGGCTTGGCCGAGGTCGTCGTCCCCGAGCGCTCGGGGTTGATCGGGAGCACTGTCTTTCCCGGCATGACCAGCGAGGACCATGGCGTGGTGGTGCTGGCGGTGCAGCGCGGCGGAGCCGAGCTGGTCCGTCCGCGGCTTGCCCTCCGCTCGGGCGATCACTTGTTGCTGCAGGGCAGCTGGCCGGCGCTGGAGCGCTACCTGTCCAGCGCCCAGTTGCTGGTCATCGACTCGCCCGATGAGGTCCGCACCCAGGCAGTGGCGCTCGGCCGAGGCGCCAAGCGCGTCTTCGCGATCATGGCGTTGCTGGTCGTGCTTCTGGTCTTCAACATCATGCCGGCGCCGATCGCATGTCTGCTTTGCGCATGCCTCGTGGTGATCACGGGCGTCGTGCGCCTGCCGCAGATCTATCGCGGTCTCGACTGGAACACCGTGCTGCTGATCGGCGCCATGATAGCGCCGGCGCGCGCCATGGAGAAGAGCGGCGCCGCCGAGATGATCGGCTACCAGATCGTCAACATGCTCGGCGACTACGGTCCCGTTGCCGTGCTCGTCGGCCTCTTCTTCGCGGCGGCACTGATCACGCAGTTCATCTCCAACACCTCGACGGCCCTGGTAACAATGCCGATCGCGTTCGCGGCGGCCAGCGACATGCACGTGTCGGCGTTGCCGATGGTGATGAGCGTGGCGATGGGAGCCAGTGCGTCCTTCCTGACCCCGTTCGCCAACGGCGTGAGCCTGATGGTCTATGGTCCGGGCGGCTACAAGTTCGGCGACTTCTGGCCCCTTGGCATAGTCGTGCTGATATGGACGCTCATCGTGACGGTCATCGTCACCCCGCTCTATTGGCCGTTCCACTGAGCAGTCACGCGCGGGTGGTGCTTCCCATGATGCCTGGCGTTGCCATTGGGGCTCGCGCATCCTTCGTCACGCCATTCGCCAATGGGGTGGGTGAGCCTGATGGTGTACGGGCCGGGAGGAGACCGTTCGGAGATTTTTGGAAGCTTGGCTTGATTGTCATGGTTTGGGCACTGATCGTCACTTGGTAGTCGTTCCGCTTTACTGGAAGTTCTGACCGTCACTCCCCGCTTCTGCCGGCACCGCCACCTTCCGCACGCCTCACGGCCGGCAGAAGTTTCGTCACGCGCATCAGGCCTGATCTCCAAACGCACGCTCGGCCATTCGCTTGATGAAAGCGACGGTCTGTTCCGTCGCGCTGAACTGAGGCATGTGGCCGATGCCTTCCGCGAGCTCGAGATCGAGATCGGGAATCCGGCCGACCATCTCGACACCGTGCTTCTGATAATCCAGCACGCGGTCGGCGGTCCCGAACAGAATGCCGACCGGCACCTTGATCTCCCCGAACCTTTTCTGCAGTCGAGGATAGTCGTTCCCGATCGCAACGATATCGGTGGAGGTGGCGTAGAAATGGCTGGGCCGGAGCCCTGCCCAACCGCCGCCCTCCGTCATGTAGTCCGCCGGCGCCGGCTGCGGCCCAAAGACGAAGGCAAGCGTCTGATCGGCATGTTTGCGTGCCGCGGGGACGGCGACGGTCTCGGCGATCAGACGGCGTTTCACGGGCGAAGGAATGTAGAGGGCCGCGAATTCGGGAGCGATCGCGCCGGAGTGGTAGGTATAGGGGGCGAGCAGAGCGAGGCCGGAAATGACTTCCGAATGCTCGATCGCCAGCGTCAGTGCCACGGCGCCACCGAGCGAGTGCCCTACGACCAGGGGCTTTTCCAGACCAAGCGCGTCGATGAAACGGCGCAGGACGAGGGCCTGTTCGGATAGGCCGCCGGTCGCAGCCGCCCCGCGCTCGGAATAGCCGGAACCAGGCCGATCGATGGCGATGAGGCGATAGCCGTCAAGCCTGCCGAAGAGCGTCGAGCGGAACTGATGCAGTTGCGCGCCCAGACCATGGACGAACACGATCGGCCTGCCCTCGCCCGTCTCCACGTAGTGGATGCGATTGCCGTCGATCGCGATGAACTTTCCGGATGGAGGGACAAGCTTCTCCGCCAGCGATGCAATCCGGCGCGTGCGGAGCACCGCAAGCGCCAGCAGCAGCGCGGCGATAAGAATCGCCGCAACGAAAATGCTCAGCAAGATCGACGCGAAAGACATGATTCCCCTCGAGGCCCGGAGCGCGCCGCCATCTATGCAGCTTTTCGGAGGAGTGTCCCGAGTTTTCCGTTAGAGCTGCAGGAAGATGAGCAGCGAACAGGCTCGAACATAAGAGCCCGGTCAGACCGTTTGGGCAGAAGGCAACGCGTCGTCCCCTGAATTGCCGCGCCAATAGGACGACCCGAGCACGGGGCGTCCTGCCGCGACAACGATCGAGCTCAGCCGTGCAGTTTGAGGGCGATCTCGGCCAGGCGCTTGCCTTGGAATCTCGCCCCTTCCAGCTCCTGCGCAGACGGCTGGCGCGAACCGTCGGAATCCGACGTCGTCGTCATACCATAGGGCGAACCACCGCGTACCACGTCATTGCCCATCTGCCCCTGGTAGGCGTAGGAGAGCGGCACAATGATCATGCCGTGATGCTGAAGCGACGCCTGCGCGGCAAGGATGGAGATTTCCGCGCCACCGTGCTGCGTGGAGGTGGAGGACATGACAGTCGCCACCTTGTTGACCAGCGCGCCCTTCATCCAGAGAGGACCGGTCTGGTCGAGAAAGTTCTTCATTTGCGCGGCCATCGCTCCGTAGCGGGTCGAGAACGCCAGGATCAGGCCGTCATAGTCGCCGAGTTCGCCGGGCTCGGCAAAAGGAGCATCCTGATCGAGCTTGTAGTGGGCGGCCTTCGCGACCGCTTCGGGAACCAGTTCGGGGACACGCTTGATCGTGACCTGGGCACCCGCTTCCTTCGCGCCTTCAGCCGCAGACCGCGCCATCGCTTCCGTGTGCCCCCAGCTCGAATAGTAAAGCACCAGCACCTTGGCCATGATTTTCTCCTTTGAAATGCTCAGAATTGACGACGCTCCGGCCGTCACAGCCGAAACTGTATCGGCCGGCGCGCGTTCCCGTAATCTGTCCATCGTCGACAGTTCGTTCACCGTTCGAGGACCATTGCCGGTCCGCGACCGGAAGCGTATGGACGGTGGTCTGTTTCCTGAGGCTTCACGTCATGACCGAGATCATCACCGCCGCGATGCTTGTAATCGGGGACGAAATCCTCTCCGGGCGCACCAAGGACCGCAATAGCGGGCACCTTGCCGATATCATGACGGCCATCGGCATCGATCTGAAGGAAGTTCGTATCGTGCCGGATGACGAAGAAGAGATCGTCGCGGCGATCAATGCGTTGCGGGCACGCTACACTTACGTCTTCACCAGCGGCGGCATCGGTCCCACCCATGACGACATCACGGCCGACGCGGTCGCGAAGGCTTTCGGCGTCCCCTGCGAATACGATGCGAAGGCCTACGCTTTCCTCGAAGCCCACTACGCCGCACGTGGCATGGAATTTACCGAAGCGCGCAAGCGCATGGCCCGGATGCCGCGCGGCGCGACGCATATAGACAATCCGATCTCCGGCGCGCCCGGTTTCAGGATCGGCAATGTGCATGTCATGGCAGGTGTGCCGGCGATCTTCCAGGCCATGCTCGACAATGTCGTGCCGACGTTGAAGACCGGAGCGAAGCTCCTCTCGGCAACCGTCCATTGTCCTTTTGGCGAGGGCACGATCGGAACCCTGCTCGCCGAGATCCAGAAAGCTCATCCCGACACCATCATGGGCTCCTACCCGAAATATCAGGACGGCTCCTTCTGGACCGAACTCGTGGTGCGCGCGCGTTCGCCCGAGGCTTTGGAAGCCGGACGTTCGGCCGTGCAGGCCATGGTGGACGGGTTGAAGAAATCCGGCTGATGGACGATGATCCGCGGCGCGGGAGGGACACCGCGACCGGGAACTCCGTCGCGGTGACAGGCGTTTTTTTGATGCTGTCGCCTAAGGGAGGTCCTGCCGTGAGCTACAAGACGCTGCTTGCCATCATCCAGAACAAGAACGACATAGAACGCGTCCTTGATCACGCGCTCCCGCTCGCATCGCGTCTGCAAAGCCATATCATCGGCATCCATGCCGAGCCCATGGCTCTGCCCTACACGACGGCCATTGGTTTTCCCGACGCCGACTTCCTGCAGGTCACCGCCGAGGTCGCCAAGGATCGAGCCGCGGAACTCGAGAAGATCTTCGTCGCTCGCACTGGTTCGGCCGGCGTCTCCGCGGAATGGCGTACCATGGAAAGCCTCTCGGGCGACAGCGCCCTTTGCGCGCTTGCCAGTGCGCGCGCCACGGATCTCGTGATTGCAGCCCAGACGGATCCGGCTGAAAGCTCCGCCCAGACGGCCAATGTCGACCATCTCCTCTTCGAGACAGGCCGGCCCGCTCTTTTCGTTCCCTATACAGGGCCGGTGACGACCACCTTCAGCAAGGTCCTGGTGGCCTGGAACGGCACGCGCGAATCCTCCCGGGCGGCGTTCGACGCGCTGCCCTTTATCATGGAAGCGGACGAAACGGAGATCCTCACCATCGACGCTCCGGACGGCGGCGACCTGCTGGAAAGCTCCGGCGCGGGCATCGCCGCCGCGCTGGCCCGCCACGGCGCCCATGTCACCGTCGCCAACGAAAGTTCCAAGGGCGTCGGCGTGAGCGGGGTCATCGAGAACCGTGCGATGGAGATCAATGCCGACCTTCTGGTCATGGGCGCTTACGGCCACTCGCGACTGCGAGAGTTCCTGTTCGGGGGCGTCACCAGCGACGTGTTGAAATCGATGCCCGTGGCGACTTTCATGTCGCGTTGAAGCAGCGCAGGACTTGCCAAGTCCCAGCTATTCCCGCTAATTCCGGCTGCATTCCCCAAAACGTCGGCGCGTCGACACGCGCCATCGGAGTGCGCTCGATGTCCCTTCCCGAAAAAGCCTTTCCCGTCTCCTGGGATCAGTTTCATCGCGATGCCCGGGCGCTTGCCTGGAGATTGGCGGGCGCCGGACAGTGGAAGGCCATCGTCTGCATCACGCGGGGCGGCCTGGTGCCGGCTGCCATCATCTCCCGCGAACTCGGTATCCGCGTCATCGAGACCGTAAGCGTCGCCTCCTATCATGACTATGCGGAGCAAGGGCAATTGAAGGTCCTGAAGGAAGTCTCTTCAGCGCTTCTCCAAAACGAGGGGGCGGACGTGCTGATCGTCGACGATCTCACGGATACCGGGAAGACCGCCGCGGTCGTGCGCGCCATGATGCCGAAGGCGCACTTCGCCACGGTCTATGCCAAGCCGAAGGGGCGGCCACTGGTCGATACTTTCGTCACCGAGGTTTCTCAGGATACCTGGATCTACTTCCCCTGGGATTTGGGCTTCACCTATCAGAAGCCGATCTCGGAAGGCCACGCCGGCTGACCTCGCCGGGGGGGGGGTAAGGCACACCCCTTCCCAAGGCCCAGCGCTCCCGCCTCCCGTCGGCGGCGGGATGCTCTTGTTCATCGTATTTTCACCATTTTTACCTAGGATTAACCTTACATATCGTGAGTCGGCAAAATAACTTTCCCAGACGCTGATGCGGCATGCGACCTACAATCACCTGATGGAGCGACTCCGCCGGCTCTTCGGCGGGATGCCCTGCCATATGCAGGTCGCGGCTCTGCCCTGGCGGAGGAAGGCCGACGGGATTGAGGTCCTTCTCGTCACAAGCCGCGAGACCGGGCGCTGGGTCCTGCCGAAGGGCTGGCCGGAGGGCAAAGAGCAGCTTTGCGAAGCCGCCGCCCGCGAAGCGGCCGAAGAAGCAGGCATAGACGGCGTGGTATCTCAACTGGAGGCCGGCCGCTATTACTATGGGAAGCGGAGATCATCCGGCATGGAACTTCGCTGTGAGGTGCGAGTCTTTCCGCTCGAGGTGCGGAGCGTGGCCGAAAAGTGGCCCGAAAAGAAGCGCCGTCGCCGCGCCTGGCTCTCTCCCGCCGAGGCGGCCGTGCGCGTGCAGGAGCCCGATCTTGGCGAACTGATCACCCGGTTCGGGAAAAGCCTGCACAAATCGGCCGCCTGAACCTTCGCCGCCTGAACCACTCGCTGGCCGATCGGATCTGCTTTCGCAGCTGCCTTCTCGACTGCCCGGCTATGCGTCAGCATGAACAAGGCCATTCCCCCGGCAATCCACAGGTCGGGATTTCGATTTCAGTTTTTTCATCCGATACGCTAAAGCGTGTCGCTCGCAATCGGATTCGGGCGACACGCTTTAGATAATTCGTTTTCGCCGCATTCTCGCGACGCCAACCGAATCCGGGCGGCTGCGAAATGCTTCAGGCGCCCCCCCCTGTCGGTCTAGCCGGCGCTTCGCGATTCGGTACGGGAATTCATGGCCGAGACCACGTTCAGCACACGCAAGGACACGCTCGACAAGGACCTGGACAAGCTGGTCCATGTCGAGGAAGCCACGATCCTCCTTTCCCGCCGCCTCGTCGCGCCGGGGATCGCGCTGCTGTTCCTGGCGCTGGTCGCGGTCTTCTCGGCAATCCTCACAGGCGGCGAGCCTCGCTCCCTGATCATCATCGCGGCGGCCGCGATCGGTGGCTACATGGCGCTCAACATCGGTGCCAACGACGTCGCCAACAATGTCGGTCCGGCTGTGGGAGCCAAGGCTCTCACGATCGGCGGCGCGCTGGTCATCGCCGCGATCTTTGAAAGTGCCGGCGCGCTGATCGCGGGCGGCGACGTGGTGGACACGATCGCCAAGGGAATCATCGCCCCGTCGGCCGTAAGCGACCCATCGGTCTTCATACGGCTGATGTTGGCGGCCTTGGTGTCGTCGGCGCTCTGGGTCAACGTCGCGACCTGGATCGGTGCGCCGGTCTCCACGACGCATGCCGTCGTGGGCGGCGTCGTTGGCGCGGGGATCGCAGCCGTCGGTCCTCTGGCTGTGGACTGGACAGAGATGAGCCGCATCGCCGCAAGCTGGGTCATCTCACCACTCCTAGGCGGCCTTGTCGCCGCGCTTTTCCTGGCCTTCGTCAAGGACCGCGTCGTTTACCGCAGCGACAAGATCGCGGCGGCCCGCAGATGGGTGCCGCTACTCATCGCGATCATGGCGGGCTCCTTTGCCGCCTATCTCGCCACCAAGGGACTGAACCATCTGATCGAACTCGGCGCCCGGGACGTGGCGATGATCGGCCTCGGTGCATTCCTGTTCACGTGGTGGCTCGCGCGGGGCCATGTGCGCCGGATCTCCAATGGGCTGGAGAACCGTAACCAGTCGCTGCGCAAGCTCTTCAACCTCCCCCTCATCATCTCGGCGGCCCTGCTTTCCTTCGCCCATGGTGCGAACGATGTCGCCAACGCCGTCGGCCCGCTGGCCGCGATCGTCCACACCGCCACCGCGAACGATGTAACCGCGGAGGTCGGCATCCCGTTCTGGGTCATGGTGATCGGCGCCATCGGTATTTCCGCTGGGCTCATGCTGTTCGGCTCGCGCCTCATTCGCATGGTCGGCGAGCAGATCACCAAGCTCAATCCGATCCGCGCCTTTTGCGTCGCGCTTTCGGCCGCGATCACCGTCATCGTTGCGTCGTGGTTCGGATTACCGGTGAGTTCCACGCACATTGCGGTCGGCGCCGTCTTCGGCGTCGGCTTCTATCGCGAATGGTACACGGCTCATTCGAAACGCCGCCGGCTTTACATCGAGCGCAAGAAGGAATTGCGGCGGGCCGAGCGGAGCAGCGGTAATGCGACTTACCCCGAGACGGTTGAAGACGTCCCCGCCGAAATGGTCGAAACGGCCGGCCCACCTTCAAGCGAGGAGGCACGGCGGCGCAAGCTGGTGCGCCGTGCCCACGTGACTACGATCGTCGCCGCCTGGATCACCACGGTCCCGGCTTCGGCGCTTCTGGCGGCGGCCGTTTTCCTCGCGCTCGACGCGGTCGGCTGAGCCAAGCTCTGGTTTTGCCCGTCCCCATTATCCACATGTGACGCCCACAACATGTTGCGTCATGGATTGGTCACAAAACGAATGCTTGACGCCTCCGGACGAGTCGCTTTTTATGGGGCATGTGCTCGCGTTGAGGGCGCGGCCGGAAAGTTCGTAGACCGGTCTTTTTTCCAGATTTTGGTGCGTTTTCGATCACCGTAGCCGCCGGCACCCAAGCTCGGCGGGCGGGGTATTTTTATGGGTTTCGAAGGACGAAGGGGAGAATTGCCGGGCTGGAATAAATCTCCTGTTAACACTATATTTAGTGTTTGCGGACATGCTTGGCACTAGATATCGTGAAGTCTCCCCCATGTCGGGGAATCGCAAATCAGAGAGTTGAGTTGACCCGCAAGGGTCTGTCGAAGAGCCAGGCAATACGCTCCCGAGGGAGAGCCGATGGCACTTGGATGGATGATCGCGGACGAGGATTCGGGTAGCCCCAGGGCAACCCGGCAGCGGCGGATCGCGTCCTTTCCAATTAGTCGTGAAGGTCTGTGGAAAAGACGCTATATATAGAGGCAAAGGAACCACGAGAATGCGCATCGAACGGCGTTTCACCAAGGATGGACAGAGCGCTTACGCGGACATCGAATTCCGCAAGGCGCTCTCCGAGATCAAGAATCCGGATGGTTCGGTCGTCTTCCGCCTCGACGACATCGACGTGCCGGCGCAGTTTTCTCAGGTCGCCGCCGACATCCTCGCCCAGAAGTATTTCCGCAAGGCCGGGGTTCCCGCCCGCCTGAAGAAGGTCGAGGAAAACGACGTGCCCTCCTTCCTGTGGCGCTCCGTGCCCGACGAGGCCGCGCTTGCCGCGCTGCCGGAGAACGAGCGCTACGGTTCCGAGACGGATGCGCGCCAGGTCTTCGACCGCCTCGCCGGCACCTGGACCTACTGGGGCTGGAAGGGCGGCTATTTCGACAGCGAGGATGACGCGCGCGCCTTCCGCGACGAACTCGCTTACATGCTCGCCACGCAGCGCGTGGCGCCCAATTCGCCGCAATGGTTCAATACCGGCCTGCACTGGGCCTATGGCATCGACGGTCCGGGCCAGGGCCATTTCTACGTCGACCCGTTTACCGGCAAGCTCACCAAATCCAAGTCGGCCTACGAGCACCCGCAGCCGCATGCCTGCTTCATCCAGTCGGTCGCCGACGACCTCGTCAACGAGGGTGGCATCATGGACCTGTGGGTGCGTGAGGCGCGCCTCTTCAAATATGGCTCCGGCACCGGCTCCAACTTTTCCCATTTGCGTGGCGAGGGCGAGAAGCTGTCGGGCGGCGGCCGCTCGTCGGGCCTGATGAGCTTCCTGAAGATCGGCGACCGCGCCGCAGGCGCCATCAAGTCGGGCGGGACCACGCGCCGCGCCGCCAAAATGGTCGTGGTCGATGCCGACCACCCCGACATCGAAGCCTATATCGACTGGAAGGTGAAGGAAGAGCAGAAGGTCGCCTCGCTCGTGACCGGCTCCAAGATCGTTCGCCGCCACCTCGCGGCCATCATGAAAGCCTGTGTCAATTGCGAGGGGGAGGCTGACGACTGCTTCGACCCGGCAATCAACACGGCGCTGAAGCGTGAGATCAAGGCGGCGAAGAAGAACGCAGTTCCTGAGAACTACATCAAGCGCGTCATCCAGTTCGCCAGACAGGGCTACACCCAGATCGAATTCAGCACCTACGACACCGATTGGGATTCGGAGGCCTATCTCACCGTCTCCGGCCAGAACTCCAACAACTCGGTATCGCTGAAGGACGATTTCCTGCGGGCGGTCGAGAAGGACCAGGATTGGAGCCTCATCCGCCGCATCGACGGCAAGGTGCACAAGACCGTCAAGGCGCGCGACCTCTGGGAAAAGATCGGCTATGCGGCCTGGGCGTCGGCGGATCCCGGCCTGCACTTCAACACGACCATGAACGACTGGCATACCTCGCCGGCCGCCGGTCCGATCCGCGCCTCCAATCCGTGCTCGGAATACATGTTCCTCGACGACACGGCATGCAATCTGGCGTCGATCAACCTGCTCACCTATCGCAATGCCGACGGTTCGATCGACATCGAACGCTATGAGCATACCGTGCGGCTGTGGACCGTCGTGCTCGAGATCTCCGTGATGATGGCTCAGTTCCCGTCAAAAGAGATTGCGAAGCTCTCTTACGAGTACCGCACGCTTGGCCTCGGCTATGCCAACATCGGCGGCCTGCTGATGACTTCGGGAATCCCCTACGATTCCAGGGAAGGCCGCGCGCTCTGCGGCGCGCTGACCGCGATCATGACGGGCGTCGCTTATGCGACGTCGGCGGAAATGGCGTCCCAGCTCGGTGCCTTCCCCGACTATGAACGCAACGCCAGCCACATGCTGCGCGTCATGCGTAACCATCGCCGCGCCGCCTATGGCGCCAAGGACGGCTACGAGGCATTGTCCGTCAACCCTGTGGCTTTGGTCGAGACCGACTGCCCGCAGCCCGAACTCGTCGCGCATGCTCGCGCCGCGTGGGACCGCGCCATCGAGCTCGGCGAGAAGCACGGCTACCGCAACGCGCAGGCGACGGTGATCGCGCCGACCGGCACGATCGGTCTCGTCATGGACTGCGACACGACGGGTATCGAACCGGACTTCGCGCTGGTTAAGTTCAAGAAGCTCGCCGGCGGCGGCTATTTCAAGATCATCAACCGGGCCGTGCCGGAGGCGCTGCGCACGCTCGGCTATTCGGAAAGCCAGATCGCCGAGATCGAGGCCTACGCCGTCGGCCATGGCAATCTCAACCAGGCGCCCGGCATCAATCCCGGATCGCTCAAGGCGAAGGGCTTCACCGACGAGAAGATCGAAGCTCTGAACGCGGCGTTGAAGCAGGCCTTCGACATCAAGTTCGTCTTCAACAAGTGGACGCTTGGCGAAGATTTCGCGAAGGACGTCCTCGGCTTCACTGACGAGCAGCTCAACGACTTCTCTTTCGAGATGCTGCCGGCTCTCGGCTTCAGCAAGAAGGACATCGAGGCGGCGAATATCCATGTTTGCGGAGCGATGACGTTGGAAGGCGCGCCTTTCCTGAAGGCCGAGCACCTGCCTGTGTTCGACTGCGCCAATCCCTGCGGCAAGATCGGCAAGCGCTACCTCTCGGTCGAATCGCATATCCGCATGATGGCCGCCGCTCAGCCCTTCATCTCGGGCGCCATCTCCAAGACCATCAACATGCCCAACGAGGCGACGGTCGAGGATTGCAAGGAAGCCTACATGCTGTCCTGGAAGCTGGCGCTCAAGGCGAACGCCCTCTATCGCGACGGCTCCAAGCTCAGCCAGCCGCTCAATGCATCGCTGATCGCCGACGAGGACGATGAGGATGATCTGATCGAGGAGCTGGTGTCGGCCCCGACCGCCGCCAAGGCCGTGACGGTGACGGAGAAGATCGTCGAGCGCATCGTCGAGAAGGTGGTGCGCGCCCGCGAGAAGCTGCCGAACCGCCGCAAAGGCTATACACAGAAGGCCGTTGTCGGCGGCCACAAGGTCTATCTGCGCACCGGCGAGTTCGACGACGGCCGCCTCGGCGAGATCTTCATCGACATGCACAAGGAAGGCGCAGCCTTCCGCGCCATGATGAACAATTTCGCCATCGCGATCTCGCTTGGCCTGCAATATGGCGTGCCGCTGGAAGAATATGTGGAAGCCTTCACCTTCACCAAGTTCGAGCCTGCGGGCATGGTGCAGGGCAACGACGCCATCAAGAACGCGACGTCGATCCTCGACTATGTGTTCCGCGAGCTCGCAATCTCCTATCTCGGACGCCACGACCTCGCCCATGTCGATACGTCGGATTTCTCCAACACCGCGCTTGGCCGCGGCATCAACGAAGGCCGCGCGATTCCCTTCTCGAAGGGCCTGACCCGCGGCGCCTCGCCGCTCAAGGTCGTGAGCGGCGGCGATCTCGAGGGATCGGATCCGAAGGGTATGGTCGGGGGGGCGAATCCCTCCCCCGCTACCACACCCGTCCGCGCGGCGACGACGGCCTATTCCGGCTCCAACGTCCGCGCGATCTCGTCCGGCGCGACGGTGACGGCGTTGAAGCCCGCCTATGCCGGGCTGCAGGAGGAAGCTACCGCCTTCAAGCGCGATTATGAGGAGCGCGCGAAGGAACTGGCGAAGGACGTCGGCGTGGAAGCCGAGGACGCAACTGCAGCCGACGCTCTCTTTACCGATACCGCCGGCAAGGAGGCTTCGGAGGCCAAGGCGCTGGCCGCCGAGCGGCGCAGCCGGGCGATCATGCAGGGTTACACCGGCAACATGTGCTCGGAGTGCCAGAACTTCACGATGGTGCGCAACGGCACCTGCGAAAAGTGCGACACTTGCGGCGCAACGAGCGGGTGTTCGTGAACGCAGAAGCCGCCGGTGAACGTCAGCGGAAGCATAGATTGTCAGAATTACCAAAGACAGCCTCTGAAGGGTCGGAGGCAGTCAAAGTTGGAGGGCAGCACTGCAAGGTTTGCCCTCCTGCAGCCTGATGCCCCCTGGTCGCGCAACCACTACTCGTTAGGGACTGCCCATCACCCGAATTGGGGAGATCCGGTAAGATGCGCTATCGCCGGTTGCACGATATTCCTTGTTAAAGGGGAATATTCGCGCTGGGGGCATCATGAACGAGATCGTTGAGGTCCTGGACCTGATATACGAGGCGGCCTTCGTACCTGAACAGTGGGATAAGGTTCTCGATGTGATGGCGCACGGCGCGGACGCGCACGGAGCTGCGCTATTCAACGCAAGCAGCACAGCGCCGCGTGCCATTCATTCCGCTTCGCTCGATGACCTCAGCGTAAAAATGCTGGACGAAGGCTGGCTCAACCGGAACATCCGTGCCGCAAGGATGATGACCCTCGAACACGACGGCTTCGTCAACGAGGCGGAGGTTTTTACCCAGGAAGAGTACGACACGCTGCCTATTTACACGGAAGTAATGAAGCCTCTTGGCTACGGGTTTGGAACCGCGACGCTGATCTCCCCCCCGAGCAGCGAGCGCATCGTCGTCGCCGTCGAGAAGAAGAGGGCGATGGGTCCCTTTACCGCTGCCTCGATTTCCTATCTGGACCAGCTTCGTCCTCACCTTGCCCGCGCCGCGATGATGTCGAGCAGGCTTGAATTCGAAAGAATAAACGCCGCGATGGAAGCCCTGCAAATCAGCGGCCTGCCATCGGCCACGCTCCGAAACGAGGGGCGCGTCATGGCCGCGAACAGACTTTTGGAGCACATGGCTCCGCAAATTACGATGGGCGCATACGGACGTATTCGTTTCCATCACACCCAAGCGAACGCTCTTCTGTACAGAACTCTCGAACAGCACCGCAACTTGGGCAGCCATGCCAGCAAATCATTTCCTCTACCAATGCATGAAAATCTTCCTCCGGCGATTGTGCACATCATCCCGGTCGAAGGGAGAGCCCGTGACATCTTTAGTGACGCCACGGCATTTCTGATTGTGACGCCAATAGACCGCCAGCGGGTCCCAGCGGCAGAAACGATACAGGGACTGTTCGACCTCACGCCGACGGAGGCGAAGGTGGCACGGCAACTCGCGGCGGGCAGCGATGTCATTTCCGTAGCGACCCATCTCTCGGTCAGCACGGAGACGATACGATCTCACGTCAAAGCCATTCTCGCAAAATCAGGCATGTCACGTCAGACCGACTTCATCGCCGCAATTGCCAGCATTCGGACAATCGAACGGTAGAAAGATCGGCAGCCACAACCGACTGGCGTGAACCGGTCAAGCCGCGAGCTGACCGCGTTCCACAAGACCTGCTCCCGGCCTTTGCCCGTAGGAGTGCTTCAAGGTTCGGCGCGGTTGATCTCACCAATCCGGGTGATGACACGATATTGTCCCTGCCATAGCCCTTGTCTGGTCATGCAACCCAAGGGGGAGACAACTATGCGCATTTTTGCAGTAATGCTGACGATGGCACTCGCAGCTTCTACGATGATGATCACCCAGCCAACCCAGGGCCTCGCCGCATCAAAGAAGGTGACCGCTCAGACGGCATCTTGGGACGGAACATGGTCGGGAAAGTGGGGCGGCAAAGCGCCTGGCAAAGTCACGATCAAGAATAACAAGGTGACCTCCTACTACTTCCAAGGTCGCCCCCAGAAGGTCGGCGGCACCAACGTGTCCGGCAATACGATCCGGTTCGGATCGGGATACAGCGTAACGATGACCAAGACCGGTGCCAATTCGGCAAGCGCGGTCTGGAAAGGCGACGGCACAGCCCAAGCCCATATGACCCGGTAATCTGATGAACCTTTCAGGATGTTTCCCGAAGAGTGTACCGGTTTCGGGAAAGCCCTGCAAAAGCAATAGCTTGAAGCGTAAGGAGCGAATCTGAAAAGTCGCGACGCTTCAGCGCGAAGGAGCGCTGGGGAGCTGATCTGCAGTACGCCACTGTCCCGCCGAGCGCGACTAGTGGCTACGCAAGTCCGGATAAACTCGCCAGCGCCACCTCACCACCGATTCATCGATCGCTGGACGTGCTCCAGGGCGCCCTGGTCCCGGCGCTTGAGATATCCCAATCCCCACGGCTGGGCAAAGGACGCAGCTCGCCTCCACTTGCTCGAATACACGCGCGCAGCACTTGAGACCTTGTGCCGCGGCCATCCGCGGCATTTCGTCAGCACCGCGTGTGAGTTGACAATGCTGGAATTCGGGCCATGGCAGAGGGCTACGGGGTTCTCACCGGGGGAAGTGGGAAGAGAGCTGAAATGGCAGCTCATGCAGGTGAAAGGGCGCGCGACACGGGCGATTTTCGTTGCGAGCGATGTCATCGACAGACGCACGTCACGAAAGGAGACCGGGTTCCAAAATGCCCGCACTGCGGCAATGACACCTTGGACACCAGGTATCATGAGCCGGGCAACAAGACATCAGCGTCGCCAATCCGAGCTATGGCCGTGCCTCGAACCTTTGTCGAGCGATGCAGGGCGTGACCGCGACGCCCGCGCATCCGAGTGGGAACGATGAGCTGCCCGATTACCCCAGCAGCGCTATCAGCAGGGCGAGGACGACAATACCGACGAGTCCGGATATGAAAATCACACGGCGCGTCCGGGTCCTGAGGATAATCTCGCCTTGGCGCACCTTTTCGGCATCATAGGTCGGCTGTTTCGAACCGTCTTTGGCCATGCAAGCTGTCCCGGTGTCATCAGGAAAACCGTGCGCCTCGTTGAAAGTTCCGGGACGGCAGCCCCGCTTGGCCTGATTTCTTGGGCAGCAATTTCCGTTCCGATCTGCCGCGCCGCCATTTTCGGTCAGACCGTACCAGCGCCCAGCGGCCGGCTCCGGAACCTCCCCTTACCTGCAGCGTTCCGAACGAAGCTGCATCGGAGCAAAAACGATGGCCAAACAATCCAAAGCGCAGAAGGACACGGTCGAGCGTGTCATGCACGAATACAAGCATGGTGAGCTACGCATTCGGGGCAAGGGTCCGAAGGTCAAGGACCTAAAGCAGGCGATTGCCATAGCGCTGCGCGAAGCCGGCACATCGAAGTACGAATCGCCAAGGGAGAATCGCGAAACCCTGAAAAAGACAAAAGCTCGGGAACGCAAAGGCGAAACTGCCCAGGCACGGGCCGAGGGAACAAAATCCGAGCTTTACGAGCAAGCCAAGCGCCAAGGAATTCCCGGGCGCTCGAAAATGTCGAAAAGCGAGTTGGAGCGCGCCGTTCGAAGCTGAACCGCGTGCATTTTCTTGCCATGCTCCATGGGTGAAGGCGACCTGAATTCGTGGAGAAAGCCCGGCCGGCACTTCCTGTCGAGTGTTCTGCGCTGGAAATTTCCGCCGGGGATCTATTTTCCGACAGGTCGCTGCCAGTCTGGGAATCCGGCTGTTGAACAAGCTGACGAGCATTTCGCCTGTCACCTTCTTCGGTTCCGCTATCATCGCGGTCGGTCTGATCCTGTACGCCAGCATCGCGCCTCAATCCGCAAAGGCACTTTTCGAATATTTGAACGAATGGGTCCTGGCGGAGGCGGGCTGGTTCTACATGCTCGCCGTCGGGATCTTCGTGGTGTTTCTGCTCGCGCTTATCGTCAGCCCCCTGGGCAGGATCAGGCTCGGGCCGGACGACTCGGCGCCGGACTACAGCTATGGCACCTGGGTGGCCATGCTGTTCAGCGCGGGCATGGGTATCGGGATCGTGTTCTACGGGGTCGCCGAACCGATAACCCATTTCTCCATCCCGCCCGATGCCGAACCCAGAAGTGCCCAGGCTGCGCGGGATGCCATGGAGATCACGTTCTTTCACTGGGGCGTCCACGCCTGGGCGATCTATGGGGTACTCGGGCTGTCGCTCGCCTATTTTGGTTTCCGCAAGAACCAGCCCCTGCTTGTGCGATCTGCATTCCATCCGGTCCTGGGGGATCGGGTTCATGGGCCGATCGGCGACGTGATCGACATCTTCGCCGTCGTCGGCACCCTTGCCGGATTGGCCACATCCCTCGGTCTCGGCGTCGCCCAGCTCGATGCGAGCATGAACTATCTCTTCGGCCTGCCTCAAAACCTGACGACGCAGCTCGTCCTCATCGGAATCGTCACGATCCTCGCGACGATCACCGTGGCGACGGGGCTCGACAATGGTATCCGCCGCCTCAGCGAGATGATCCTGATCGTGTCGTTCGTGTTGATGGGGCTGATCCTGGCGCTCGGGCCGACCAGGTTCCTGCTTCAGGCCTTCGTCGAGAATATCGGCCTCTACATCAACGCGTTCGTCGCGCGTACTTTTCACATCTACGCATACGAGCCGACCGAATGGGTCGGCACCTGGACCCTTTTCTATTGGGCGTGGTGGATGTCCTGGTCGCCATTCGTCGGCATGTTCATCGCCCGCATATCTCGCGGTCGAACGGTCCGGCAATTTCTCATAGGGGTCCTGTTCGCGCCGGCGGGCTTCAGCTTCATCTGGTTCACGGTGTTTGGTGACGTCGCGATCTGGCTTGACCTCAACAAAGCCAACGGCGCGATCTCCACCACGGTCGCCGAGAACATGCCTATCGCGCTGTTCACGGTCTTCGACTATCTCCCGTGGTCGGTCCTGCTGTCATGGATCGCCGGGTTGCTGGTCGCCGTATATTTCGTAACGGCTTCGGATGCCGGGGCTCTGGTCATCGCCATGATCACCTCGCGCGGTGAAGAAGAGCCCGCTTTGTGGCTTCGCGTTTTCTGGGCACTTACCTGTGGCGGCGTGGCGGCGTGTCTTTTGCTCGCGGGCGGCCTCGAGGCTGTCCAGATGGCCGCGGTGGTGGCAGCGTTGCCGCTTTCCGTGATCATCCTCGTCATGTGCTACGGCGTATGGCGGGCACTCAGCGAGGACGCCACCGAGATGGCGCGAAGGCCCCTGCCGCCGATCCCGCTTGTTCACGCGGATGGCAGCATTTCGTGGCGTCGGCGGCTAAGCGCCATCGTCAGCCATCCCTCGAAACAGCAGGTCATGGCGTATATCGAAACGACCGTGAGCGAGGCTCTTGTCTCCGTCGAGGCGGAGTTCGCAAAACGCGGACTGACGGCCCGGGTCGAAAAGCTCGAGGACGGCATGCAGCTGTCCGTCGGGCACGGAGCAAACGCCGCCGATTTCGTGTACCGCGTTCGATCCGTGGGCTATCCGATCCCGGCTTTCGCCCTTACCGATGCCGCAAGGCGTGAAGGTGAACGGCGACGATATTATCGAGCCGAAGTTTCCCTGGCGCGGGATGGCTTCGGCTACGACATCTTCGGATATGAAGTGGAGCAAGTGATCGCAGACGTGATCAATCACTACGATCGCTTCAGACATGATATTGTATCGGAAGCGCCGCCCTATTTGCCGGCGTAGCGGCCGCTAGAACTTCAGGCGAGAGAGACGGAGAAGCGGCGCTTCCGGCTTCGGGATGGGACGTCAAGGGGCGACCGATCCCTGCTCGTCAAATCAAAAGAAGTCGTAGCGATCGCGAGGCATCACAGCTTCGCGATGCTCGCAAGGCTCGATGGTCTCCTGGTCGGGCGCGGAAGAAAAGGCCGCTTGTGGCTTCGCGTTTCCCGGCACTTAAGCGATCGCCGGCGCTTCGCCGTGCTCGTCAGGCCACCTTTTTCGCCGGTGCGCGCGCAAAGATCTCGGTGACCTTACTTGCGATCGCCTTGCCGAGGTCGCGGTTATTCTCAGCCGTAAAGTGAATACCATCGCAACCATCTGTTGTGATGAAGTCGCCGGCATTGAGGAAGTCCACTTTCATGAAGTCGGCCATCGCCCGGTATTGCTCGGCAAGCGCAGCGGATTTCTCATGCCCGCCGCCGAACATTCCCTGGAAGAAGGGATGCGGCATTGGCGTTAGTGGCGGAGGCGCGACGACAAGGGCCTTCGGCGCAGGATAACATGTGCCGATGCCGCCTCCCCCCGTGAGAATCTGTCCAACCAGCTTAGCCATTCCGTTAGCGATCTCATATGGTGTACGGCGAAAGAAGGATTTGGTGTCATTCGTACCGAGCATCACGATCACCAGGTCGAGCGGGAGATGGCTCGCGATTGCCGACGGCAGATAGGCGCTGCCGTTCAGCCGGGGATCGTTGGGATCATCGAGACTGGTCGTGCGTGCACTCAGCCCCTCCTCGATAACATCGTAGCCATCGCCCAGATGTGAAGCCATGACGCCCGTCCAGCGCTCCTCATATGCGTAACGATAGGTGGGAGAGCCTTCAATCACCGGAATCCAGCCCCAGGTCAGCGAGTCGCCAAAGCACAAAATCGATCTGGTCATGGTTTCTCCTCTTGAGCAGGTGGTATTGGTTGAGCAGGCAGGATTGGATGGCAGTTCACGACTTGGTCGAGCGTAGTCCGTAGAAGATTGCAGCAAGCAGGATGATAAGGCCCTGGGCGACGAGTTTGCCGGGTTCGTCGATCCCGAAGGTCGTCATCACGACGAAGAGCAGTGCGAAAGACAGGACGCCGAAGAACGGCCCCCAAACTCCGCCCTCCCCGCGCCCGAAAACCACGCCGCCAAGGATGGTGGCGGCCACGGCCAGGATAGGCAAGTCCAGGCCCACTCGTACGCTCCCGACAGCGATCGAAGCCGTTTGAACGAGCGCGGCAATAGCGGCGATCAGACCGGCGAGAACATGGGCTAGAACAACGGTCCGCTCGACCGGGACACCTGAGAAATGAGCCGCCTGCGCGTTCTCGCCAACTGAAGCGACGTGGCGACCGAACACGCTTTTCGACAGGAACAGCGACATGGCGAACGAAAGAATGATCCAGAATACAACCGGGGTCGGGACCGGGCCGAGCTTTGTGTTGTAAAGGTCAGCGAAGTTGGAAGGCACGTCACCCGGCGGCTTGCCGCTCGAGAGGAATTGCACGATCCCGACGAGAACGATGCTGACCGCCAGCGTGACGATCACAGCCGAGACCCGTCTCTTTCCGATCATAAGCCCGTTGAACAGACCGACCGTTAGACCTGTGGCGAGCGCGAGCAAGACGAAGAAGGTCATCGAGGCTTCATGAAAGAGCCCGGACGAGATGTAATAGTTGGTAAGCAGGATGACGCCGCCGCCCGACAGGTCGATGCTTTTTATTCGCATCACCAGCAACTGCCCCAGAACGAGGATGCCGAGCGGCACGGTCTGACGGATGAAGATCCCCATCACATTGAGGTTCAGCATGTGGGGCCGCGCGATCCAGAGGATGATCAGCAGCACTACGAATACGTAATAGGACGGTGGGATGCGCAGGAGCCTGCGCACGAGGAGGCTGTCGAGCGCTGCCGTCATCTTACAGCCCCATCTTCTTGCGCGATTGCAGTGACACGACGAGCAGCAGGATCGCGCCCTTGACCGTGGTTTGGATGAAGGGCGAGACGTTCGCCAGGTTCATGCCATTGGCGAGCAGCGCCATGACGAGCGCACCGAGGACAGTACCTTGCAGACTGCCAATGCCGCCGGAAAGTTGCGTGCCGCCGATGGCAACCGCAGTGACCGCATCGAGTTCGAAAAGCAGGCCGACATTCGGGTCGCCAGATACGATGCGGCCTGCCAGAAAGACGCCCGCGAGCGCCGCAAAACAGGAGCAGATCACGTAGGCAAGAAGGATGTTGCGCTTGTCGGAGATGCCGAAATTATGCGCAGCATCCTCCGCCCCCGACGATACGCCTCCGCCGATCGCGAAGAGATGCAAGCCAAACCGCGACCCGTATAGCAGCTTCCAAGCGACTCCGATCGCGAAGAGGCCCCAGAGCACGGGTAGCGGGACGCCCAGGAAGGAGCCCGATACGGAGGCGATCACGAGTTCCGGCACCGTTCCGCCCGACACCGGCCGCAGTACCCGCGTCACTCCCAGGACGATATATTGCATGGAAAGCGTGGCGATGATCGGGTGGACGTTGAGCCGGGTGATGATGAACCCGTTGACGAAGCCGATCAGACCCGCCAGGAGGAAAACGGCCGGAACCAGCAGATAGCCTGGCGCATCCAGCGCCAGAACCGCTGTGGTGAAGCTGATCACGGAACCGACTGAAAGATCGAGCCCGCCGAGCAGGATCACGAACATCTGGCCGATGGCGGTGATGACCAGCGGCATCGCCTGCCCGACCAGGTTGACCAGATTGGCCGCATTCAGGAACTGCGCCGTCTGTAGGCTGAGCCAGATGCCGATCACTCCGGCTATCAATAGGGGAAGAATCCAGATCCCCTGGCGTGATCCCTTTGGATTCAGGAAGCGTGTCGCAATCTGTCGCATCTTTGTGCTCGGTTCCCCATCCGTGACGTCAGGCACTCAGCGCGGCATCGAGAATATTGTGCTCAGTGGCTTGGCTGGCCGGCATCTCTCGGACGATGGTGTCGTTGTGGACGACATAGATGCGGTCGCTCAGGCCTATGAGCTCGATCGTCTCGCGCGACAGAACGAGGATCGCGCCGCCCCGCTGGACAAAGGCGCGAAGCAGCCCGTAGATTTCGGACTTCGCCCCGACATCCACGCCGCGCGTCGGTTCTTCGATCAGGAGGATGTCCATGTCCGCGGCGAGATATCGTCCGAGCAGGACCTTCTGCTGGTTGCCGCCCGAAAGGATGCTGACGGGCGCGGCAGGCCCTGTCGCCTTGACGTCCAAGCTGGCCATGGTCTTTTCGACGAGTGCCCGGTATCCGCGCGCAATGGCCAGCGCCGGTCGCGACGAATGAAGAGCCGCGGCGATGTTGTGGCCGATGGACAGCCCCAGAAAGAGCCCATCCTCCTTCCGATCCTCCGGGACGAAAGCGACACCCATCCGCTGCAATCGCCGAATGCCAGCCGAGGCTGAAAGCGGAAGCGGCAGGTCCTCTCCCTTGACCGTCGCCTTGCCGCCGGCGGGCTCGAACTGGCCGACAAGCGCGCGCAGGAACTTCTGCTGACCTTGCCCCTCAAGGCCGGCAAGGCCGACGATTTCGCCGCGCCTCAAGGTCAACGCGAATGGCCGTGAACGGTCGCTGATCCGGAAATCGTCGACCGCCAAGACGATCGGACCCGGCTCGCCGCCTCGCTCGGGGAAGAGGTCCTTCAGTTCCCTCCCCACCATCATCGCGATCAGCGAGGCTGGTGTCATTTCGGACAGCAGCCGCGTTGCGACCAGTTCTCCGTCCTTGAGAACGGTGACCGTGTCGCAGATCTCGAAGATCTCGTCCATCCGATGCGAGATGTACACGACCGCTTTCCCCGCAGCGCGCAGCCGACGGATGTGTTTGTTGAGCGTCTCCACGTCGGCAGCGTTGAGCGCGGCGGTCGGTTCGTCGAGAATGAAGATATTCGCATCGGCCTTGATGCCGTGCGCAATCTCGACGAACTGTCGTTCGGCAATGCTGAGCTCGGAAACGAGCGTCGTGGGATCAAGGTCGAGCCCCAGTTCGGCAAGTGCCTTGCGCGCCTCATTGTTCATGCGTGCATGATTGACGGTCCCGAATGCAGTGATCGGTTCGCGTCCAAGAAACATGTTCTCGGCGATCGTCATGTTGGGGAGAAGCGAGAGCTCCTGGAACACGGTCGAGATGCCGAAGCCGAGAGCATCCTTCGGATTGCCGAAAATCAACCTTTTGCCATTGCTCAGGATTTCGCCACCGTCCGGCTGGTGAACCCCGGCCAGGATTTTCATGAGCGTCGATTTGCCTGCGCCATTCTCGCCCATGAGGGCATGCACGGAACCCGGCTTCAACGCCAGGGAGACGCCTTTCAGCACGGCATTCCCGCCGAATGCCTTAGAAATGTCGGACATCTCAACGAGGTTTTCCACGACAGGCAGATCCTTGAGGGGAACTCGGCACCATGCGTCGGCGCGGGCGACGGCGACGCCCGCGCGCATTCGCCGGAGATATCAATTCTTGCCGTAGAGGGCCTTCAGCTTTTCCTCGGACAGTTCCGATGGCCACCAGACATTGGCGGAAAGGTCGTCGCGATAATATTGCTTCGCCTTTTCGATGCCCCATCCCTCGGGGTTGTAGTCGTAGTGCTTCTTCAGTTCCTTGCCTTCGAGCAGCGCCACCGCGGCCCTGATGCCGGCTGCGCCCTGCGAAGGGCTATATTCGGCGGCGATGGATTTGAATCCGTCCTTGATCCACTGGCCGAAGTAACCATTGTTGCCTTCGCCCGAGATCGGCGGGATTTCCGCGCCGAATTGCTTGAACACGTCGACGCAGGCTCGAGTCATGTCGGCGCCGGACGACCAAATGCCATCGACTTCAGGATTGTTCAGATAGAGGGTTTCGCACAGCTTCTTGGACTTGTCGTACTGCCAGTCGCCGTGCTCCTCGGCTATGATCTTGACGTCCGTGCCCTCGAGCGCTTGACGCAAGCCGTTGTACCGGTTGGTGTCTTCGGGATGGCCGGCCAGCCCGCGCAGAACCCAGATGTTACCCTTGCCGCCCACTTCCTTCACCAGGAAGTCGCCCATAACTTTGCCGAAATGCTCTGCGCCACCCTGGATTTCCGTCGTGAAGGCGTCCGATTCGATCCGGCCGGTATGCACAATCACCGGAATGCCGGCAGCGACTGCCTTGGCAATGCTGGCATTGGCGGAAGTCGAAGTGACTGGCTGAACAATTATCGCGTCCACTTTTTGGGCGATGAGGTCCTCGATATCGCCGACCTGCTTCTTCTGATCGAAGCCGGCATCGAGCAGGATGAACTTGCTGATACGGCTGTCTTTTGCGGCCGCCGCTTCGGACTCATGCGCGACTTGCACGGTCCAGGTATTGGCGTTCACGCCGAAATGACTCATGCCGATTACCCAGGGCGCATCCTTTTTGAACTTGCCGGCCTCCACCGACGGATTGTCGCCGGCTCGAGCGGTAACTCCATCCAACAGATTGACGTCATTGGCATAGGACGGCACACCGAGCATGGTCGTCGCCAGTGCCGCGGCCAAAAGTGTCTTCGTCAACATTCCCATCAGAGCCATCCTCCTTTTCGAGCTCCCTCGATCCCGTCGGGATCGTCACAGCGCACGACTGGTCCTCCCGTGCTCGGCATGGTCGAGCTCCGGTGCATTGCCGGCGCGCACCGGCAACGCAAATCAGCATTTTGGTCGGGTATTCCGCCCTGCTCGCAAGCCTTCCCACCTCGCGAGCCCATCGCGAAAGCGTGTTCAGATTGTCAGGGCTTCCTCCTCCCATACCAGATCAAGCATCAACACGGACTATTGTCAATAGTTAGTCAGATTGAATGATTATCTCTTATGCATCTTGCCTTCGGTTAAGCCGGATGGCAGGCTAGCGAGAACGGGCGTCAGAACAGCATCATAAGCCTTTGTAAAAAAAGCTTTTTCTCCTGGAAATGGAAACATGCGATCGGTACTTTGCTTCGGCGACTCCAATACTCATGGCCAAATCCCCGGAGGGACACCACTCGATCGGTACGGCCCGACCGAGCGTTGGCCCGGCGTAATGGCACGAGCGCTGGGGGATCGCTGGCATGTCATCGAAGAAGGGTTGAGCGGCCGCACGACGGTCCGGGACGATCCAATCGAGGGAGCGCACAAGAACGGCCGCACTTATCTTAAGCCTTGTCTGCAGAGCCACATGATGCTCGACCTCGTCATCATCATGCTGGGCACCAACGACTTGAAGGTCAGGTTCAATCAGCCGCCCTCCGAAGTTGCGATGGGCATCGGCTGTCTCGTGCATGACATCAAGGAACTCATGCCAGGACCGCGCGGCACCATTCCGGAGATCATGATCGTCGCACCTCCTCCTATGCTCGACGACATCAAGGAATGGCAACCGATCTTCGCCGGCGCCCCGGAGAAATCGCGTCGGCTCGCATTGGAGTTCGAGATCATTGCCGACTCGCTGGAGGTTCACTTCTTCGATGCGGGCTCCGTCGTCAGTTGCGACCCGCTCGACGGCTTTCATATCAATGGGGAGGCCCATGCAATCCTGGGTGCTGCCCTCGCACGCGAAGTCGAAGCAATCGGGTGGCCTGATGAGAAGTGACCTCGGCCAGCCGATCCCGCCCTGCCCGGCCGACGGCATGCCTTCCTCCAACCATCAGGGGGGAACACCCCATGCCTGACATGCGGTTCGCGCCACCCAACCCATTGCGGATTGCCGATCGCGCGAGCGGTCTGAATGCGGTCAGCGTGCGCAGCTACAATGAGCGCCTTGTGTTGTCTCTGCTCCTTCAGAGCAAGGACATCACGCGGCTCGAGATAGGGGAGCGGACAGGGCTGTCGGCACAGACGGTTTCCGTAATCGTACGTTCGCTCGAACAGGAGGGGTTGATCGCAAAGGGGGAAGCACAGCGTGGCCGGGTCGGCCCGCCGACCGTGCCGATCTCGCTAAATCCCGAAGGCGCATATTCGGTGGGCATCAGTATCGGTCACCAACGAGTCGAAGTGGTTCTTGTCGACTTCGTCGGCTCGATCCGATTCCACACGATGCTTCCAATGCCGGCGCACAGCCATGACAGCAATCACCCGCAGTTCATGAGATCGATCGAGGCAGCCATTCGCATACTGCCGGCCGACCTCCATGGCCGAATTGCAGGCATCGGTCTGGCCCTGCCGGAGGACAAGGCTGAACTGGAGTTGGCGCCCAAAGGCGCTCAGGAGCGTTTCGAGGCCCTCCAGGACGAGATCGAGAAGGAAATCGGATATCCGGTTTACGTTCAGAACGACATAACAGCCGCTGCTGGCGGCGAGAGCATGTTCGGGATGGCCAAGAGCCTGTCCGACTATCTCTTTTTTTACCTCGGAGCACGTCTTCACTCGCGCCTGATCCTTAATCACCAGATCTATAATGCGCATGCGGCGGTCAGCTTTGACGTTGGCATATTGCGTCTTGAAAGAGAGGTGCGGAAAGCGGGAACGCTCACGGCCCAGTTGTGGGAACGTGGCTCCGTTTGGCCGGGTCATGGGGCAGTTGAGACAGCTTGGCGCGAGGAACTCGTCGCCCAGATGAAAAAATCCGTCGAAGCGCTCGCTCAGTTCGTACCGGTCCCAACCGTGGTCCTGTCCTCCTATGCACCCCGAAGTTTGTGCCAGGCGATCTGCAGCGATCTTGAAAGCAGCTTGCCAGGGGTTCACGCGGTAGCGGGAAACATCGAACGTTCACCAAAGGCGGTGGGGGCGGCGAGCCTGCCGTTCAGTTCGCGTTTTATGGTTCGCTGACATCGTGGCCGTCATCGCGGTCCAGGATCGTATGGACGGTGGGATGCCTTCCGTCGAGGAGCAAGCGTTGAGCTTGTGACACGTGACGTCATTCTGGCTTGCGTCACAAAGACCCCGCGCGATCACGATTTCGAAAAGCGCTTCCTCGCGGCTGCTTCGATGCTTATCATTTCATCGCCGGCTGACACTTGGAGTCCGCGACATGGCGCGTCGACAGGCTATCTTTCACAATACTGTACACGGTGTGGGCTGGGCGTATGCCGCGCTGATCGCTTCCGCGCTCATGTGCGTCGCGTCCGCCCTACCGGCGCTGGCCGAGGAGGGTATTGTCATCCCTGCTCCTGCCTTCGATGCGACAGTCGCGCGGAGCACGAGCGAAGTCGCGGTGCTGGCCGGTGGCTGTTTCTGGGGCGTGCAAGGCGTGTTCCAGAGGGTAGAGGGCGTGACCAACGCCGTCTCCGGCTATGCGGGCGGTGAGGCAGGCACAGCGAATTACGAGACCGTCAGCTCAGGGACGACAGGTCACGCGGAAGCGGTTCGCATCACCTATGATCTACGGAAGATCAATTACGCAGAGCTGTTGCACGTCTTCTTCTCGGTTGCGCACGATCCGACCCAGCTCAACCGCCAGGGCCCGGACAAAGGCACGCAGTACCGCACTGCGATCTTTCCCCAGTCCGACGAGCAAACGAAGATAGCCAAAGCCTATATCGCCCAGCTGAACCAGGCTCATGCGTTCAGGTCGCCCATCGTGACGACGATCGAGCCCGACCATCTCTTCTATCCGGCGGAAGACTACCATCAGGATTATCTGACACGGCATCCCACCCAGCTTTACATCGTCTACAACGACCTGCCGAAACTCGAGCGGCTCAAGCGGCTGTTCCCGAGCCTCTATCGCGCTGACCCAGTGTTGGTATCGGAGACGAAGGCATCGAATTAGAGATGCGGACCGTGCACGGGTCTCCATGCCGCGACGGCGTGACGTCGCTCGACCGTCACGCTCCGCGCCAGCACGCGATCCGCCGCTTCTCCCACGCCATGCCTCGCTATCGACGAATCCCAAGGTCGCAAGGCGCTCGGCACCACCGGCCGCCAGACAGAGGTAATCGAGCCTCGTTTGTGCCCAGGCTCAATACCACTTCGCCAGGCGCACCTCGATCTCTCCGCCGCCCTGTTCCACGAGGCGCTTGAACTGCTCCACGTCGCTGCCATTGTAGTGGTAGGGATAAACCACCTTGGGCTTGAACTCGTTCACCGCGCTGGCCGCCTGCTCGACGGTCATCGTATAAGGCAGGTTCATCGGCACGAAGGCGAGAGCGATGTTCTTCAGCGCTCGCATCTCCGGGATATCTTCGGTGTCCCCGGCAAGGTAAACGCGCGCTCCGGCGAGCGTGAGTATATAACCGTTGTCGCGTCCCTTGGGATGATACTGCAGGCGTTCCGGTGTGGTGTTGTGGGCCGGAATGGCCTCGATTGCTATCCCCGCCGCCTCCGTCTTTTCGCCGTTGGCAAGAGGAGATGCGATACCGCGCAGCTTCTCGGGGAGCTTCTCGAAGACGGCCGGATTGGTGATCAGCTTCGTCTTCTCGCCTACCAGCGCGCTGAGCGTATCTGCATTGAAGTGGTCGCTATGCTCATGGGTTATCACAATGAGGTCCGGGGGCGGGAAGCTCTGGTAAGCCGAAGCCTCGCCGACGGGGTCGGCATAAATCACAGTGTCGCCCGCCACCAGCACGAGCGAGGCGTGGCTGACCGGGTGAATGACCAACTGCCCGCCCTGGACGGGAATGGTATTCGCCGGCGCATCCTGCGCCGAGGCCGTGGAAGCAACGAGGGGTGCGGCTCCGAACGCTACCAGTCCGGCTATCCCAGTCTTCATCACACTGCGTCGGGAAAGCTTCATTTTGGTCTCCTTGTTTGCGGGGCGTCAGGCAAGTTCTGAGCCTGTTCAAGGCAGGAAATCGAGGTTCATGTCGGCGGGCACGCCGAAATCATATCGCTCGGTATAGCCGATCCAGCGCCCGAAGCAGATGACGCCTATCCAGAACAGAAGGGATAGTGCGCCGGCCACTTTGGCGGTGGCTGGTGCAGGTGCGTCCTTGTTCCACCTCTCGACCGACCGCACCGTGAGCAGCTCGAAGATCAACATGTTCACGCCGGCAAGCAGCAGGACCAACATTTTCAGGCGGAAGGGCGTGTTCTGGTAGTAGGCGGCAGCGCTGGTCGTGAACATGAGCAGCCCCGTTACGAAGGTGAGTGCGAAAGCCAGCCACGTCCACCTCAGGAGCTCGCCGGCGATCACGGTGAACGGCCGGCCTGCGTTGGGGATACCGAGCAGCCGCAGGTCGACGATCGAGATGGTGCCGAAAACCATGGTGAGACCGAAGAGATGCAGGGCCGAGATCAGCGGCTGCGCGTAGAATGACGTCCTTATCCAGTTGGCGACCGCGCTGGCCTCGAGTGCTTGGAAGAATTGAAGCAGGAGCATCGCGTGTTCCCCAAATCCCGTCAATTCGCCACGTGTGAAGCAGCCTGCTGCGACAGCCCACCCCAGAACTGGGCGTCGAAGGCTATAAGACGCCCCATCAGAAGGATTCCGCACCAGACCGCGAAGGTCGTGGCGGCCATCGCCTTGACCGAGCGGCCCCGCCTCGCCCCCTCCTCCCAGCCCCCCTCGTGGCGGCGCAGACCGGTCTGGAAGGCAAGCACGAAGCCGCTGCCGACGACGAGAAGGAGCATCTTCAGCCAGAAGGACACGCTCAGAAGTTCGCGCGTCGGCTCGGTGATGATGAGGCCGGTACCGGTTGCAAAGAGCACGCCAAGTGCCCCCCACAGCCAGGGAATGAAGCGCCTCGTGGTCGCCGAAAGACTTTGGTCTTGGCCCGTCAGCGTGAAGATGCGCAGCGTGATCATGAAGAGCGAGGCCAGCACGACTCCGACCCCCATGAGGTGGATCGACTGCAATGTCGGTACGACCCATTCGGTCTCTCGGAGGAGGACGCTCAGTCCCGTTCCCCCGATCCATTCCGCGAAACTGCGCATAATACCTCCCTTGCCTTCAAGCACGGCTCGCTCCCGTCGCGCCGCGCAAACCATGCTGCCGGGCTACGCTCGATCGGGTACGCGGCCCGGCCGCACGCACTCGTCAGATGTCCTGGTCCGGCGCAGGTCCGGTCGGTGCCGGCAGCGCGCCCTCGCCATGCGTCGTGTGGTCCGCGACGGAATCGCAGTGCTTTCCGGGCTGCGGCGGCGTCTTCTCGGGGCAGCGGAAGAGACCGCCCTGGCGGTCGCCGGCGCGCTCGCCGCTGCGCAAGGGATGCAGCCCCACGCTGACGATCGTACCCGGCTTGAAGTCGTTGACGGTGACGCCCTCCCGCGCCACTTCCGCGGACCCTGCCATCTCCACGGCCCAGATGACCGGCTTGCCGGCCTCGTCTCTGAGCACGCTTTTGCGCTCCTCGTTGAGCGGCGCAAAGTAGATCTGCAGATGATTGGCATCCGGGTTGATGCGCACCACTACGCCCGTGAAGACATAGGTCTTCGAATCGTCGAACATCGCAAAGGAATGGTGCGAGCGGGCGGGCGTCACGGCAGCGCCCGCAGACATCAAGACCGCAAGTCCGACGGCCGGCAAGGCCACAAGTTTTTTCATGAATTTCCTCCTCGTTGCGCCATCCCACAAATCCGATGGCAGTCCCCTACTGCACGACTGCGGCGCCCGTCGGCAGGGGACGAGATCACCCGCGGCCCCTTGCCTTCAACTCGTCCAACTCAGTCGAAGCCGAACAGTCCTTCACCTTCCTCCGGCCGCTTCATGCCGGTCTCCCAGTACTTCTCCCAGATATGAGCCCAAGGGCGTCCGAACATGTCGAGGACTTCGGCCTCGTATGTCGCACCAGGAGTCAGCGGCGTTGCCCTGCCCGCGACGGGATAGATGGTTTGGACGCACTCGATGAAGACATACGGATCGACTTTGTTCAGATCGCCCATCTTCTCGTAGAAGCGAACCATGCGAACCGGCTGAACCAAGGCTTCCGGATCATAGAAGATCGACTCATGCTCGACGCCGAGGAATTTTCCTTGGGCATCGTTACGCGGGGTATAGATCTCCACGACCTGCAGCTGGTTCGAGTGCTCGAATGCAGAATGCGTTCTCCACCCCTGGACATTGGACGTCCAGGAGATGAGGGCGTCTCCGTCCCAGAAGCCGACAGTCTCACCGTACCAGCGCGGCACATCCTGGCCGAGCCGGGGAATCGCGCCGTCTTCCTTCATCGTCGCGCCAATCTGGATCTGCCGCATGAAGTTGTCGGCCACGCCGGCGTGCCACTGGACACGGGCCGGATGCATGATCAGATCGTAGGTGCGGACGGCCGGCTGCGACCACCAGCGCAAGAGGCCCTCCGGCCAGCAATATTGGGACGGCCACTGCGCGGCGTTCGTATTGGCCTGGTGGTAGTGGTCCTGCACCGCCCGCTTCTGATACTCCGGCGTCAGAAGCGAGAGGATGGTGGACGTCTGGTTGATATTCATATGAAACCACTGCGGCAAGCCCGCATTGTTTTCCTGATATCGGCCGCTCCAGTCCGGCATGGTCTCCCAACTGTGCTGGCTCGGCCCGCCCTTGGCCTTGGCTTCAGTGAGAAGCGCCTCGTAGTGCTCCTTGGCGGTCTTGAAGGCATAGGGGCTGACGATGGCTTCGCGGGGGTAGTCGCGATCGCAGAACCCCCATGCGCCGGAGCCGGGCGGGTTGTCGCCGATGATGGCCGTGCCATAGGCACCCCACTGAGACTCCAGCGCCATCGGGCTGTTGCAGCGGAAGTAGAGCGGGTTCGACCAGAGCTCCCGATCCTCGTAGAAATCCTTCGAGGTGAAGAGATCGAGCGGCAGCGGCTTGATGTCTTCCGGCACCTTGCCGTTCTGGGCAGCGATGACACAGGGCGCCCCCGGGCTGCGGTCTCGCGTGGCCGATTCCGGCTGCGGGGGGCGCACCGCGGCCCCATCGGCGCCCGGTCCACCGGCGCCGACCGGTTCGGCATAGGCCAGAACGGGCGCACCGCGGCCCGCAGTCTGGCCGGGGCCTCCGATGTCGGTCGTCGCGCCGGGGCCCCTGCCGTCATTGCTCTCGTTGTTGATCTTGCCGTCGGTCGGACCGGCGTAGCCGGGCTGGCCACATCTCGGCTCCTCTTTGGCTGCCGGTGCGCCGCCGGCCGCCACGCCTCCCTGCTGCGCTGCGGCCATCGACAAGCTTGCGACTGTCAAGACCATCGCGGAGACCGTATTCACCAGACTCCTGCAAGCTGGACCCATGCTTCCCTCCCTCTGCAAACCCGTCGTGACGATCCACCGAACTGGTGCGGACTACGCGACGGTGCTCACATTAGCCGCCTCCGGAGAGCATGCCCTGCACGTTCCTGGCGAAGTTCTGCACGAAGCGATCAGCCAGCGCGTGTGAGAATGGGGGAGAACACTCGACGGGCTCCCGGGAGTGACGTTGTCAGTTCCCAAGGGATTCACGCCTTCGCCTGTCCGCTATTCGCGCGGCACGCCGTACGCCCTCTGAGCCTTGGCATGCGGCCGCGAGGCCGACCGAAGCCACGGAGCAAGCACCCGCCCGGGCCATACATACCAAACCATTATACTAACTTTGAAAGAAATTATCGAAGACCGAAGCCGGCGCCGTTAGCGTGCTCATATTAGGGAGGACGGAAATGCCAACATTGGAGGAGATGTTTGACGTTCGAGGCAAGTCGGTCATCGTGACCGGTGGTGCGAGCGGGATTGGGCGCGCTTATGCGGAGGTCATGGCGGACAACGGCGCGCGCGTCTGCATTTTCGACCTGAATGCCGAACAACTTGACGCCGTGGTCGACGCGCTCAAGGAAAATGGCGGCGATGTCTGGGGCCAGGCGATAGACGTCTCCGATCGCCCCCGCATGAAGGAAGCCTTCGACGCGGTGGCCGAGCGCCACGGCCGGATCGACGTGGTCTTCGCCAATGCCGGCATCGATGCCGGTCCCGGCTTCTTGTCGACAACCGGCGAGCGCATCCCCGAAGGCGCGATCGACGTTCTCGACGACGATCACTGGGATCGGGTGATCGAGGTCAACCTGACATCCGTCTACACGACCGTGAAGCATGCCGCGCGGCACATGAAGGCGTCGGGCGGCGGCCGGATCATCGTCACGTCGTCAATCGCCGCCCAGATCAACGAGGCGATCGTGGGCACGCCCTACATGCCCGCAAAAGCCGGCGTCGACCATTTCGTGCGCCAAATGGCGATGGAACTGGGCATGTTCGGCATCCTCATCAACTGCATCTCGCCCGGCCCGTTCATGACAAACATAGCCGGCGGCCGCCTCAGGATCCCGGCGGACCGCAAGGCCTTCGAGGAACAGTCGCTGATCGGCCGGATCGGCGACCCGGAGGACATCAAGGGCCTCGCGCTCTACCTGGCCTCGCCCTGCTCGTCCTACGTGACAGGAAGCCGGATCGTCATCGACGGGGGTTCGATGAACCGCATCAAGTGATGTGGTGGCCGGCAGGGAGGAACGGCCGGCCATCGCTCAAAACGCGTGTAGACCACAAGACACCAGAGGGAGGAGACCAAGGTGGACCTGAACACGAAAATCGCACGACCCTCACGCCGGACGCTGCTCAAAGGCGTGGGTGCAGGACTTGCCGCATCGGCGCTCGGCGCTCCGCTGGTTGCCCGGGCACAGACAGCCGGCACGATCAAGATCGGTTTCGTGACGCCGGCGACAGGCCCGCTCGCGCTCTTCGGCGAGACGGACGGATGGGCTGCGGACAAGATCAAGACTTTGCTCAAGGACGGCTTCGAAACACCCGCGGGCAAGTACGACGTTGAAATCCTGGTTCGCGACAGCCAGTCCGATCCCAACCGAGCCGCGGAAGTGGCCGGTGACCTCATCCTGAACGACGGTGTTCATCTCATCCTGCCGGCCTCGACGACCGACACGGTGAGCCCCTCGGCCGATCAGGCGGAGCTCTACGAGTGCCCCTGCGTCTCTACCGGGGCCCCCTGGCAGGCGATCATCTTTCCGCGGGGCGGCCAGGACAAGCCGTTCACTTGGACGTACCATTTCTTCTGGGGCCTCGATGAGGCGCTCAACACCTTCGTGGGCCTGTGGAACACCATCGACACCAACCGCAAGGTCGGCATGCTGTTCCCGCAGAATGCCGACGGCGAGACCTGGGGCAACAACGACTATGGCCTGCCGGCGCCGACGCAGAAGGCCGGTTTCGAGATCGTCGTCCCCGGCTTTTTCCAGCCACGTACCAACGACTATTCCGCGCAGATCAACGCCTTCAAGTCAGCCGGCTGCGAGATCGTCGGCGGCATCACCTATCCGGACGACCTGAAGACCTTCATCAACCAATGCGCCCAGCAGGGCTACAAGCCCAAGGCGGTGACGGTCGCCGCGGCGCTACTCTTCGCCGGAGGCGTCCAGGCGCTCGGACCGCTCGGCGATGGCATGTCGTCGGAAGTCTGGTGGACTCCGGCCTTCCCCTTCAAGTCCACGCTGACCGGACAGGTGAGCCGCGATATTGCCGACCAGTGGGAAAGCGAGACCAAGAAGCAGTGGACCCAGCCGCTCGGCTACAGCCATGCGATCTGGGAAGTGGCGCTCGACGTCCTCAAGCGCTCCGCCAATCCGCTCGACCGCGAGGCGAACCGCGATGCGATCGTGGCCACCAAGCTCGACACGCTCATCGGCAAGGTCGATTTTTCGAGCGGTCCGCACAAGAACGTGTCCACCACTCCGATTTTCGGCGGCCAGTGGGAGAAGGGCGAGAAATGGCCCTATGACCTGAAGATCGTCGACAATACCGTCAACAAGCTCTTCGAACCCGAGCAGAAGATGAAGCTGCTCCCTTGGGCGAGCTGAGCGGCTTCGGCCGCCGGAACATCCGGAAGTATCCCGAGGGTAGGAGAACCGGACCGGCAGGCAGGAGTTCCCGCCTGCCTCGGTTCGGAGCGGAGGAGCATATTGGACGGCGTATTGCTTGAAGCGAGAGGATTGAGCAAGTCCTTCGGCGCCCTGCGCGTTCTGCACGACATCAGCTTTGATGTCCGGAGCGGTGAGGTGCTCGGTGTTCTCGGCCCCAACGGGGCGGGAAAGACCACGCTCTTCAACCTCATCAGCGGCGATCTGAGGAACGACGCCGGCGAATTGGTCTTCGCCGGCCAACGTCTCGTTGGGCAGCCGCCCTATTCCCGGTGCAAGATCGGCATCGGCCGCACCTACCAGATCCCGCGTCCCTATGTCGGTATGTCGACATTCGAGAACCTGCTCGTCGCCGCGACATTCGGCGGCGGGCGCTCCGAGGCTGCGAGCTATGCTCTTTGCGCGCAGATTCTGCGTGACTGCGAGCTGTCGGACAAGGCGAACCGCTCGGCGGGATCGCTGACGCTGCTGGATCGCAAGCGGCTGGAACTGGCTCGAGCGCTCGCCTCGAGCCCCAGCCTTCTCCTTCTCGACGAGATTGCCGGCGGGCTGACCGACGAGGAGGGCAAGGCTCTCGTCCAGCTGATCCGCCGCATTCGCAATCGCGGCGTGACGATCATCTGGATCGAGCATGTCCTGCATGCCCTGCTGGCGGTCGCCGACCGGATCATCGTGCTGAACTTCGGCGAGAAGATCGCCGAAGGCATGCCCGACGAGGTCATCAAGAACCCGGAGGTCCGGCGGGTCTATATGGGGATCGAGGCATGACGGGTCCGGCGCTTCTCTCTACACACGGGCTCCAGGCCCGCTACGGAGACTTCCAGGCTCTCTATGGCGTCGATTTCGAGATCGCCGAAGGCGAGGTCGTGGCCCTGATCGGCGCGAACGGCGCCGGCAAATCCACGCTCTTGAAGTCGATCATGGGGCTGCTGCGCGTGGCGCCCGACATGGTGCGCCTGAACGGCCGGCCGGTCGGCGGCAGCCAGCCCCACCGAATGGTGGCCGAGGGCGTCGCCATCGTGCCGGAGGGCCGGCGGCTCTTCGCGGGCATGTCGGTCGTCGACAATCTGCGCGTCGCCATGGACCATGCCGCATCCTCGCGCGGCGAGGCCTGGACGCTGGAACGCGTCTATGCGCTGTTCCCGATCCTCAAGGAGAAGCAGGGCGTGCTGGTCCAGTCTCTCTCGGGTGGCCAGCAGCAGATGGTCGCCATCGGCCGGGCACTGCTCAACCAACCGCGGCTGCTGCTCTGCGACGAGATCAGCCTCGGACTTGCGCCCAAGGTGGTCCGTGAAATCTACCAGTCCATCCCGTCCATATCCCGAAACGGCACCGCTGTTGTGCTGGTCGAGCAGGATGTCGGCCTCGCGCAGTCGGCCTCGAACCGGCTCTATTGCATGCTGGAGGGTCGCGTCACGCTGACCGGACGATCCGCGGACATGTCCCGCGAGGCGATTGGCGAAGCCTATTTCGGAGCATCCCATGCAGTGGCTTGACGCACTCGTCCAGGGCGTCCTCCTCGGAGGTCTCTACGCGCAATATGCCCTCGGCATGGCGCTGATGTTCGGGGTGATGCGCATCGTCAACATCACCCATGGCGATCTGATGATCCTTCTGGCGCTGGTCGGCATCAGCCTCGCCAGCACCTTCTCGCTCGGCCCGTTGTCGGTGCTCGTGGTTCTCGTGGCTCTCGGGGCGATCATCGGCGTCATCCTGCAGCGGCTAATCCTGAACCGGGTGGTGGGCGCCGATCCCCTGCCCTCCCTGATTGCGACCTTCGGCCTCTCGATCGCGCTGCAGAACGCGATGTTGCAGGTGTGGTCGGCGGATACGCGTTCGCTCCCGAGCGGGGGCATCGCCCAGGCCTCGTTCCAGGTCGGACCGCTCTTCGTCGGAGTGCTTCCTGTCATTGTGCTGGTCACCGCAACGGTCCTGACCGCCGGGCTCGCGAGCACGATACGCTACTCCCGCTTCGGCCGGTCCCTGCGCGCGGCGTCCGCCGATGTCGAGGCAGCGGCAATGGCTGGCGTGAACCCCGGGAATGTCTATGCCGGCGCGACGGCGCTTGCCGTGGCGATCCTCGGATTCGCGGCGGTCTTCCAGTCGATGCGGTCGACAGTGTCTCCGGCCGACGGCGCCTTCCAGCTGATCTACGCCTTCGAGGCGGTCATCATCGGCGGGATGGGCTCGATCTGGGGCGCCTTCACCGGCGCCATGGTGCTCGGCATCAGCCAGTCCATCGGTTTCCGCATCGATCCCGGCTTCGGCATCCTCGCCGGTCATCTCGTTTTCCTGATCATCCTCGCACTGCGTCCGCAGGGCTTCCTCGGAAAGGATTGAGATCGTGACCCACACGCTCGCAGCCACAGCCGCAGCCCTAGACCTGCCGCCGGTCCGCGTCCAGCGCCAGACGATATCGGGCATCATCGCGATGGCACTCGGGATCGCAGTGCTCCTGACAGTCGCCTCTATGCCGCTCTGGGCGAGCCAAGGGTTGATCCGGGACGTGGTGGAACTCTGCTGCTACATCGCAGTCGCGCAGATGTGGAACCTGCTTGCAGGCTATGCCGGCCTTGTCTCCGTCGGCCAGCAGGCTTTTGTCGGGGTTGCCGCCTACGCCATGTTCATCATGGCGCAGCTCTGGGGCATCAATCCCTTCATTGCCGTGGTCCTGGCGATGATCGCTCCGGCGCTGCTCGCAATTCCCACCTACGGCCTGCTGCACCGGCTCGATGGACCCTATTTCGCCATCGGCACCTGGGTCGTCGCCGAGGTGATGCGGCTCGCCACCTCGGTGTTCGGCTATGTCAATGCCGGCGCCGGCATGAGCCTGCGCGTGATGACCACCTACTCCCCGACCGAGCGTGCCGTCGGGGTTTCGCTGCTCTGCGCGCTGATGCTCCTGGTCACGGTCGGCGGCAGCTATCTCCTGCTTCGATCGCGCTACGGCCTGGCGCTGATCGCCATGCGCGACAACCCCGTGGCCGCGGCGAGCCAAGGCGTCAACGTCAGCCGGCTGAGATTCCTGATCTGGGTCGCGGCGGCCGTAGGCACCGGCCTCGCGGGTGCGATCTACTTCATGGCGCAACTGCGCATCACCCCGCCCTCCGCCTATGATCCCAACTGGGCCAATATCGCGATCTTCATCGTCATGGTGGGGGGCCTGGGTTCGCTCGAAGGCGTGCTGATCGGAGCACTCGTCTACTTCTTCGCTGAACGCTGGTTCGGCCAGTTCGGCGCGACCTATCTCGTGGTGCTGGGCCTTCTGACACTGTTCATGGCGCTCTTCGCCCGCGGCGGCCTGTGGGGCTTGATCTGCAAGGTGGTCGACGCACCCTGGTTCCCGACGCGCCGAAAATTGATGGAGGACCGGACATGAAGGCCGTACTTTTCGACAGCGTCGGACTGCCCCTCACCGTCGGCGAACTCGCCGTGCCGGAACCGGCCCAGGACGAGGTCCTCCTCAGGATCGCCGCCTGCGGCATCTGCGGCTCCGACCTGCACATGACCGAGGACCCCAAGACGTTCGGCCTGAAGCAGTATGACGTGCTCGGCCATGAATTCGCGGGCGAGGTCGTGCGTTGCGGCAGCGCAGTATCCGAGCTCAAGCCGGGCGACCGGGTGGCGGTGGCACCGATGCGCGGCTGTGGCCAGTGCGACAATTGCCGGCGCGGCGAGCCCGCATGGTGCGAGGAGATGCGGCTGATCGGCGGCGGCTATGCGGAGTTCACCACCGTTGCCGCCCGCCAGTGCCGAATTCTCCCCGACGACCTCCCCACGGCCGAGGGGGCGCTCGCCGAGCCGGTCGCCGTGGCGCTCCACTGCGTGATGCGGTCCGGGCTCAAGCCGGGGGATCGCGTGCTGATCCTCGGCGCCGGACCGATCGGACTGCTGGTGGCCTTCTGGGCCCGGCGGCACGGCGCCCGCGACGTGATCGTCGCGGACATCAATCGCCATCAGGAAGAACGCGCCACGGCCATAGGCGCTACGGGCTTTGCGCTGTCCGGCCCTGGCCTGGCTGACGAGTTCCGCACCAAGAGCGGCGGCGAGCCCGACATCGTCTTCGAATGCGTCGGCAAACGCCGCCTCATCGACTTCGCCTGCGGGTTGGTGCGGAACCACGGAACGGTGGTCGGCGTCGGCCTCTGCGTCGGTGGCGACGAGTGGGACCCTTTCGCGGCACTCTCCAAGGAAATCCAGCTGATCTTCGCCGTATTCTTCAACATGGCCGAGTTCGAGACGGCGCTCGGCGCGCTGGGACCCGGCCGCTATCGCCCGCAGGCCCTGATAACCGGCCGGATCGGCTTCGGAGACGTGCCCGAGGTCTTCGAGGGACTCCGGCGCCGCACCACGCAATGCAAAGTACTTATCGCGGCCGATGCCACCTGATCGATTGTTTGAGGAGGACAATATGGAATTCGAAACCCTGACGCACGACATCGATGGCGTTCGCACCGTGGTCAAGGCGATCGGCGGCGGCCCCGCCGTGCTCGCGCTGCATGGGGCGGCGACTGTCGAGGGCCATGAATGGGCGCGCGGGCTGGCGGATCGCTTCCGCGTCTACCTGCCCTTCCATCCCGGTTTCGGCGAGAGCGGCGAGGCACCGCACATCAGCGGCATGCAGGACATGCTGGTCCACAATCTTCGCCTCCTCGAAGCCCTCGACCTCGATCGCCCGCATCTGGTGGGGCATTCCATGGGCGGCTGGATGGCCGCCGAAATGGCCGCCGTGGCAGGGGAGCGGTTCGCCAAGCTGGTGCTGAATGCGCCGGCCGGCCTCAACCATCCGGATCATCGCGGTGCCGACCTGAGTGCGATTCCGCCCCAGGAATTGCCGGCCTATCTCGCGCATAACATCGAGGTCGCGGCACGCTATTTCCCCGGCGGCTCGGAGTGCCCCCCGGTGGAAGCCTTCGTCGCGGCTCGCGAGAAGGAAGGTCGGGCGCTCGGCAACATTCTCAAGGTCCACGGCATGGGCCACCCCAATCTCGAACGCTGGCTGAGCCGCATCCCCAACCAAACGCTGATCGTCTGGGGCGACAAGGACCGCATGCTGCCGTCCTCGCAGGCGCCGCTCTGGCAGGCCCGCATTCCGAAGGCCCGGACGTACATCGTGGAGGGCGTCGGGCACTTCGCCATGCAGGAGGATCCGCGCACCGTCACGGCCATCGGCGACTTCCTCGCCAGCTGAAACCAGGGGCGCGGCACCCTCGAGCCAGGCCGCGACGAAAACGACCATAAAGGAGGAATTGGCATGAACGCACCAGTGAAGCACGGCAAAGGCTACTGGGGTACAAAGACGGACTTCGCGTCCCTCATGGCCCATGTGGAGAAGATCGGCCCGATCCTCGACAAGAATTCCGAGGCGAACGAAAAGCTCGGCCGCCTCAACGAGGAGACCTTCGAGGCGCTCAAGCCGCTGCGCATGAGCCATGTCTTCGCCGGCGAGGACATAGGCGGCGCGCAGCTCTCGCCGACCCAGGGGCTGCAACTGATCGAAGCGATCACCTATCACAGCGGCGCGGCCGGCTGGATTTCCATGGTGCATGCCTGCATCGGCGCAATGTCGGCGGCCTTTCTACCCGATACGGCCATCGGCCGCCTGTTCGACGGCGAGACCGACAACCGCTTCTCCGGCCAGGGTACGCCCACCGGCATGCTGAAGAAAATAGATGGCGGCTATCTCCTGAACGGCCGGTGGTCCTATGCCAGCGGCATCTATCACGCGACCTACACGCATTCCGCCGCCCTGCTCGACGACGGCACGGGTCAGCCGGCCAAGGACGCGAATGGCGATGTGATCGTGCTCTGCGCGCATGCCCCGGTCGACAACCACGAACTGCTCGGCAACTGGAATGTGCTGGGTCTTCAGGCCACCGGCAGCATCGACTATGCCGCAAAGGATGTCTTCATCCCCGACGACATGGTGTTTCCGATCCTGACCGCCGAGCCGCAGCGCATGAAGGAGTTCTTCAGCCTCGGCGTCGTCGGTCTTGCGGCCATCGGGCATTCCGGCTGGGCCATCGGCGCCTCGCGACGGATGCTCGACGAGGCCGCGAACTATGCGAAGACCAAGACCGGCCGTGCCGGCCTGCTCGGTGAAAGTGACAAGTTCTGGTATGATTTCGGCCGCGCCGAAGCCCGCGTGCGAGCCGCCCGCGCCTTTCTGTTCGAGGTCTGGCGCGAGGTCGAGGCCTCGATCGAAGCCGGAAACCGGATGACCACACGCCAGATCAGCCTCGTGCATCTTGCCAAATCGGAAGTACACGAGGCGGGCATCGATGCCTGTCAGTTCGTCTATCGCGCAGTGGGCGGCGCTTCGCTGCGTTATGGCGTGATGCAGCGGATCTATCGCGAGATGCTGACGGCGGCGAACCACTTCACGATCAACCCGAACATCGTAGCCGCAGCCGGCCGCGATATTGCCGGAGTGTGGAGCGATCGGGTCTGGCAATTCTACGACTTGATCGAGAAGAAATGAGCGCGCCCGCAAAAGGCATGCCTGACGAAGTCGCGGCGCCGGAGACTGGCGCCGCGGCCTCTGGCATGACGGAGGCGTTTCTCGCCGCGTTCCGACATCACCCCTCGGGCGTCGCGATCATCACGGCGGACGCTGGCGAAGGCCCGGTGGCGCTGACGGTGAGCTCCCTGATCTCGATCAGCGCCGCGCCTCCCATGGTCGCCTTCTCGCTCTCGGCGTCCTCGACGAGTGCCCGGGAAATCGAGCGTGCGGCATCGGTCGTCGTCCATTTCGTCCGCCGCGCCGATATGGAACTTGCCCGCCTCTGTGCGACGAGCGGCAAAGAGCGCTTCGGGCCGGATGTAAGATGGGCGCGTCTCGAAAGCGGCGAACCCTATTATCCACAGGTCGCCCTCTGGTTCCGGGGCGAAATCCGCGGTCGCCTGGAGACGCCCGGCGCATGTCTGGTGACAGCCGAGCTGACATCGGTCTCGCCCGGCAGGCATACGGCGCGGCAGGCGGAAGCGCTTGTCTATTCCAATCGTGCCTGGCACGGGCTGGGTCCTATGGTCGACACGGTGTCAACGCCGGTGCTGCTCTGGCCGGACGATTCCGCAACCTTTTGACGAGGCTCGGCGGCGTCCCCCGCCGCTGGCCGCGACACTACATGCCCCAGACCACGGATTGCTCGTGGCGCTTGATCAAATGCCTCAGATTCTCAAAACCTTTGCGAATATGCGCCGAGAATGCCTCGATGGCGGGCGCGCTCAGGTCTCCTTTCCGCCGCATCAGGCCGAGCGCCCGCTCCGGGTGCGGAATACTCACGGGCAGCGCGGTAATGGTCTTGTCGTTGCGATAGGCGAATACCACGCTGTGCGGAAGGATCGTCAAGGCGTCGCTTTCCTTCATGTAATTGATGGCGCTGGTCAGCGAGCCGCCGGCATAGCGGATCTTCGTCTCCGTCGCGCCGAGCGAAAGAACGAGGCTTCGCAGGTCCGCCAGCAGCGGACTGCCCGGAGGCGGGGCGATCCAGGGGTATTCGAGCAGTTCCGGGCCCTCGAGCTTGCGCTTGAGCAGCAGCGGATGCGTAACACGGCAGGCGACGACGTTGCGGCCCGGAAGCAGTTCCTGAAAATGCATGCCCGAACCCTCATCGAGCACGCCGATGGGGCAAATTGCGAGATCGATGCGATCCGCGAGGATGGCGGCGCGCAATTCCCCGAGATAGCCATAGCTCTGTTCGACGCGGACGTCGGGGAATGCGTTCTGGAAGCCGGCGACCATGCCGGCAATCAGGGCGTCCATGAAGAATGGCGTGCCGCCCACGCGCACGAGCCCGGTGCGGCCGTGCCGAAAACCTTCGATCAATGCGGACGCCTTGCGAGACGCCGTGAGCATGACCTGGCCATGATCGGCAAGGGCACGGCCGAGGGGCGTTGGTTGCAGTGGCCGGCGCCCCTTGATGAACAAAGGTTCTCCGAGGCGTTTTTCCAACATGGCGAGCGTCCGGGAGACGCCCGGCTGGCTAAGGCCCAGCAAGGCCGCGCCTTCCGTCACCCCGCCTGCCTGAACGACAGCGGCAAGCTGTACGAGATGTCTCTCATCGATCTTCATAACAACTATGCATATAAATCAGGAAAAAAATTATCAAGCACTCGGATCCGGCCTGCTACGTTACCCCCATGGAGGAGTTATGCCTGAAATCTCGTCGAGCGAGCGCAACTCTGCGCAGCTTGTGGCCGATCGGCTCGACAAGCACTCGGAGGGGCCCTTGCAAGCGTTTATGGTTCCCGTCATCGAGCATCTGCACATGCTGGTCCGCGAGACACGGCCCAGCCATGCAGACTGGCGGCGAGCCATGGAGTTCCTGACCGAGGTCGGCCACGCCAGCGACGGCCGTCGGCAGGAATGGGTGCTGCTTTCAGACCTCCTGGGCGTCACGGCACTGATCGAGGAGATCAACACCCGCCGACCGAAGGGCGCGACGCCCAATACGGTGCGCGGGCCCTTCTATCGCGCGGACGCCCCTCGACTGGCGCTCGACGCCAATATCTCGCTCGATGGCGTGGGTCCTGCACTCGTCGTCACCGGACGCGTTCAGGACCTCGATGGGGATCCGATTCCGGGCGCCACCATCGAGACCTGGCAGGCCAACAGCGAAGGCTGGTACGAGAACCAGCAGCCGGACAAGCAGCCCGAATTCAATCTGCGCGGCGTGTTCACGGCCGATGCGAAGGGCTCCTTTCGCTACAAGACGGTCCGGCCGGGTGGCTATGCCGTGCCTTGCGACGGGCCTGTGGGCCAGATGCTCAGCAGCCTCGGCTTTCCACTACGCCGCCCTGCCCATCTACACTTCCTGATAAAGGCCGAAGGGTTCGAGACGATCAGCACGCATGTCTATGACGGCGGCGATCCCAATCTCGGCCGAGACGCCCTGTTCGGCGTCAAGGAAGAGCTGATCGGCGAATTCAAGCCAACAGGGAAAGGCGACAGCTGGTCGCTGGATTTCACCTTCGTGATGGTCCGGGCGAAGAAAGGGCGCGGCTCGTGACAATATCCTTCACCTATCAGGGAAGCCCGGCGCGCATCGTCTTCGGCAATGGAGCGAGCGCAGCGGTCGGCAAATGGGTCGAGGCGCTGGAATGCCGCCGCGCGCTCGTGTTGTCGACGCCCCAGCAGGCGGCGGATGCTGACGCGATGGCGCAACGGCTGGGAGCGCTCTCGGTCGGTACCTTCACGGACGCGACCATGCATACACCGGTGGAGGTTACCGAACGTGCCGTCGGCCGCGCGGCCGAACTCGGCGCCGATTGCGTCGTATCGCTCGGCGGCGGCTCCACCACGGGGCTCGGCAAAGCCATGGCCTATCGCACCGACATCCCGCAGATCGTCGTGCCCACCACCTATGCCGGCTCCGAGGTCACGCCGATTCTCGGCCAGACCGAAAACGGCGCAAAGACCACGCTGCGAAGCCCGAAGGTCACGCCGGAAATCGTCGTCTATGATCCGCAGCTCACGCTCGGCCTGCCCGTTGGCATGAGCGTCACCAGCGGGCTCAACGCGATCGCGCATGCCGCCGAAGGGCTTTATGCCAGCGACCGCAATCCCATTACGAGCATGATGTCGGTCGAGGGCATGCGCGCGCTCAAGGAGGCGCTACCCACGATCGTCAACAGTCCGCGCGACGGCGCGGCGCGCGAGACGGCGCTCTATGGAGCATGGCTCTGTGGCACCGTGCTCGGCCAAGTGGCGATGTCCCTGCATCACAAGATCTGCCACACGCTGGGCGGCAGCTTCGACACGCCGCACGCCGAAACCCATTCAATCATGCTGCCGCACACGATTGGCTTCAATGCCGCGGCTATACCGGAGCTGATGAAACCGATCTCCGAAATATTCGGCGGCTCCCCCGGACAGGCGCTCTATGATTTCGCCAGATCCATCGGCTCGCCGATGGCGCTGAAAGACTTCGGCCTCAGCGAAGCCGATCTCGACCGGGCGGCGGAGATCGCGACCAAGAACCCCTATTCCAATCCACGGCCGATCGATCGTGGCTCGATCCGTGCGCTGTTGCAGGACGCCTGGAGCGGACATCGTCCGCCATATTGAATCTTTTTGGGAGGAAGAAGCCATATGATTACAAGACGCGAATTGCTGAAGTCCGCAGCCGCCACGGGAGCACTGGCGGCCACCTCGGGTCTGGCCAGGCCGGCCATCGCGCAGGGAGCCCCGATCAAGCTCGGCTATGTCAGCCCGCAGACTGGCCCGCTCGCCGCGTTCGCCGAGGCCGACAAGTTCATCATCGACGGCTTCATGGCCGCGACCAAAGCGGCCGGGACCAACTTTGAAGTCGTGGTGAAGGATAGCCAGTCCAACCCGAACCGGGCTGCCGAGGTCGCCAAGGAACTGATCGTCGACAACGAGGTGAACCTCGTGCTGGTCGCCTCGACACCGGAGACAACCAATCCGGTCGCCACGACCTGCGAAGCGGAGGAAGTGCCCTGCATCTCCACCGCGGCACCGTGGCAGCCCTGGTTCATTGGCCAGCAGGCCAATCCGGGCGACCCTTCGTCGTGGAAACCGTTCAACAGCGCCTTCCACTTCTTCTGGGGGCTGGAAGACGTCATCGCCGTCTATACCAACATGTGGGGCCAGCTCGAGACCAACAAGAAGGTCGGCGGCCTGTTCCCCAATGACGGTGACGGCAATGCCTGGGGCGACAAGGCTGTGGGCTTCCCGCCGGTGCTGGAGAAGCTCGGCTATACGCTCAACGATCCCGGCCGCTACCAGAACCTTACCGACGATTTCTCGGCCCAGATCAATGCCTTCAAATCGGATGGGAGCGAGATCATCACCGGCGTGATGATCCCGCCGGACTTCACAACCTTCTGGAACCAGGCCCAGCAGCAGGGCTTCAAGCCGAAAATCGCCTCCATCGGCAAGGCGATCCTGTTTCCCCAGGCGGTCGAGGCGCTCGGCAAGAACGGGCACAACCTTTCCTCCGAAGTCTGGTGGTCGGCGAGCCATCCGTTCAAGTCGTCGCTGACGGGCCAGAGCGCGAAGGATCTGGCCGCGGGCTTCACCGAAGCGACGGGCCGGCCCTGGACCCAGCCGATCGGCTTTGCCCATGCTCTCTTCGAACTGGCGGTCGACGTGATGAAGCGCGCCGACCCAACGGATTCCCAGGCGGTGATCGCCGCGATCGCGAGCTCAAAGCTCGATACGATCGTCGGCCGCGTGGCCTGGGATGGCACCAATGTTCCGCCCTTCGCGGCCAAGAACATCGCCAAGACGCCGCTGGTCGGCGGTCAATGGCGCCTCAAGGAGGGTGGCGGCTACGACCTCGTCATCGTGGACAACCAGACGGCGCCGACCATCCCGACGGGCGGCAAGATGGAAGCCATAGGCTGAGCCCTCGCCCAGGCGAAGGACCAACCCTGCGAGATCGGTTCGGAGGACGACCTCCGAACCGATCGCGCGGCAAATGCGCGAAAACCGAGACCCTGATGCCAATACTCGCCCTTGACCAGCTATCGAAGAGCTTTGGCGCTCTGAAGGTGGCCGACCAAATTTCGTTTGCGCTGGAAAAGGGCGAGGCGCTCGGCGTGATCGGGCCGAACGGCGCCGGCAAGTCCACGCTTTTCAATCTGATCACGGGCAATATCCGCGTCGATGCCGGAACCATCCACTTCGACGGCGCCGACGTGACGCGGCAGTCGCCGATGACGCGCTGTCTTGCCGGCATTGGCCGTACATTCCAGATCCCTCAGCCCTTCGAGAAGCTGACGGTGTTCGAGAACCTGCTGGTGGCAGCCGCCTTCGGGTCGCGAAAGACCGAGCGGGAAGTCGGCGACCGCTGCGCGGACATTCTGGTCGAGACGGGGCTTTTGTCACGGGCCAATCACGTAGCCGGGAAGCTTGGTCTGCTACAGCGCAAGCGGCTCGAGCTTGCCCGGGCGCTCGCCACCGATCCAAAGATCCTGCTGCTCGACGAGATTGCCGGCGGCCTGACCGAAGGCGAATGCCAGGAACTCGTGGAGACGATCCGCGCGATACACCGGCGCGGTGTGTCGATCATCTGGGTCGAGCATGTTCTGCATGCTTTGACCTCGGTCGTCAGCCGCCTGGTCGTTCTGCATTTCGGTCGGGTGATCGGCGTCGGCGATTCCGACACGATCATGGCCTCGAAGGAGGTGCGCGAAATCTATCTCGGGATCGACGTCTGATGGCCCTGCTAGAGACCAATGGCCTGACGGCGTTCTACGGCGACTTCCAGGCGTTGTTCGGCGTCGACATGACGCTCGCCGAGGGTGAGACTGTCGCCGTGATCGGAGCCAACGGCGCCGGCAAGTCGACCCTGCTGCGCTCGATCTCCGGCCTGATCCGCAATGCGCCGGAACATATCCGCTATGACGGCCGGGAGATCGGCGCCCTGCCCGCACCCGACGTCGTGCGGCTCGGAATCGCCATGGTGCCCGAGGGGCGCCGGCTCTTTCCGTCCCTGTCGGTCGAGGAGAACCTGCTTATCGGCAAATATGGCCGCAGCGGCAGCGGCGCCTGGGCGCTCGATGCGATCTACGATCTCTTTCCGGTGTTGAAGGAACGGCGGCACAATCCCGGCACGGCGCTCTCGGGCGGCCAGCAGCAGATGGTGGCGATCGGCCGCGCGCTGATGTCCAATCCGCGCGTGCTGCTCTGCGACGAGGTGAGCCTGGGCCTCGCGCCAGTGGTGGTGAAGGACATCTACTCGGCCTTTCCCAAGATCCGCGCGAGCGGCGCCTCCGTCGTCATCATCGAGCAGGACATCGGTCAAGCGCTGAAAGTGGCCGATCGGGTCTATTGCATGATGGAGGGAAGAGTGACGCTGACCGGCACCCCGGCTTCACTCAGCCGCGAAGACATTCACGCGGCCTATTTCGGAGCGCATAAGCGATGAGCTGGCTCGACACGATCATCCAGGGCATCCTGCTCGGCGGGCTCTACGCGCTCTTCGCGGCCGGACTGAGCCTCGTCTTCGGCATCATGCGGCTGGTCAATCTCGCTCATGGAGACTTGATCGTGCTCGCCGCCTTCCTGGTACTGCTCCTGGTCTCGGCGCTCGGCCTCAATCCGTTCGTCGCGACTGCGGTCGCTCTGCCGATCATGTTCGCTCTCGGATGGGCGCTGCAGTTCCTAGTGCTTAACCGCACGCTCGGCGAGGACATCCTGCCGCCGCTGCTCGTGACCTTCGGCCTCTCCGTCGTCATCCAGAACGGCTTGCTCGAGGGCTTCTCCGCCGACAGCCGCCGCATCTCGGCGGGCGCGCTGGAGACGGCCTCGCTTCAGATCGGTCCGGTCAGCATCGGCACGATGCCGCTGCTGACCTTCCTCTCGGCGATAGCCGTCATCATCGCGCTCAACCTCTTGTTCTACCGCACCTCGCTCGGCCGCGCTTTCCGTGCCACCTCCGACGACAGCGCCACGGCCGGGCTGATGGGCATCCGCGCCGAACGCATCTTCGCGACCGCCACCGGGCTAGCCATGATGGTGGTGACCATCGCTGCGCTCTATCTCGGCACCCGGGCCAATTTCGATCCGACCATGGGGCCGGCGCGCCTGATCTACGCCTTCGAAGCCGTCATCATCGGTGGCCTCGGCTCCTTCTGGGGAACGCTTGCCGGCGGCATCATCATCGGCGTGGCGCAGACGGCGGGCGCGGCGGTCAATCCGGAATGGCAGATCCTTGCCGGCCATGTCGCCTTCCTGCTGGTGCTGATCGTCAGGCCTCGCGGGCTCTTCCCACGTGCGGTGGACTGAAATGAAAAATCACCCTTGTCCATCCTGGACCGTCTCGACGCGCACACGCGGTTCCGCCGTGTCCACTCTGCTGATCGCCGCCGTGATCGTGCTCGCCTTCGCAACGCCGTTCTTCGCGTCGCGGGCGGTGATCCAGGATCTGTTCTTCATCCTGACCATGCTGGTGCTGGCGCAGTGCTGGAACCTGCTTGCGGGCTATGCCGGGCTCGTCTCGGTCGGCCAGCAGGCCTTTGTCGGCTTCGGCGCCTATGCGATGTTCGCCGGCGTGAGCCTTCTCGGGCTCGACCCGCTCGTGGCCATCGTTCTAGGCGGGCTCGCGGCGCTGGCCCTTTCGGTGCCGACGGCCTTCTTCGTCTTCCGTCTGCAGGGCGCCTATTTCGCGATCGGCACCTGGGTGATCGCCGAAATCGTCCGGCTGTCGATCGCTCAATGGAAGGCGCTGGGCGGCGGCACCGGCACCTCGCTTCCGTCAGGCGCCACGCGCGACATGTTCGGTGTGCGCTTCGTCGCCGATATGCTCGGCGTCCGGGGGCCGCAGGCCACCGATAACGTCTGCTACTGGCTCGCCCTCGTGCTGGCGATTGCCACGATCGGCTTCATCTACAAGCTCCTGCGGTCCAAACAGGGCCTCGGTCTCGCCGCGGTGCGCGACAATCGTGAGGCCGCGCGCTCGGTCGGGGTCGATCCGTTCTGGACCAAGTCCTTCGTCTATCTGATCGCAGCGCTGGTGACGGGGCTCACAGGCGCGCTCATCTTCGTGCAGAAGGCGCGCATCTCGCCGGACGCAGCCTTCTCGGTTCCGGATTGGACGGCTTACGTGATCTTCATCGTCGTAATCGGCGGCATCGGGACGATCGAGGGGCCCATCGTCGGCGTGATCGTGTTCTTCGTCCTGCAGAATCTGCTGGCCGACTACGGTTCCTGGTACCTGCTGATACTCGGCCTTATCGGCATTCTCATCATGCTCTTCACGCCGCGGGGCCTTTGGGGGCTTTTCACCGACCGCACCGGAATCCAGCTCTTTCCAGTCCGCCGCATCCTGGCGGGCCAACCAAAGACAATGACGAACAAGGGGCTGCCTAATGGCTGATATCGAAACCGACATATTGATCATTGGAACCGGGCCGGCGGGTTCCGCCACGGCCGCCCTGCTCTCGAGCTACGGCGTCGAGAACATGGCGATCAACCGCTACCGCTGGCTCGCCAACACGCCGCGCGCCCACATCACCAACCAGCGCACCATGGAAGTGCTGCGCGATCTCGGCCGCGAGGTCGAGGACGAAGCCTATCTTCATTGCACCCCCCAGGAGATCATAGGCGAAAATGTCTTCTGCACCTCGCTCGCAGGCGAGGAACTCGGGCGCCTCAAGACCTGGGGCAATCATCCCCGGTCGAAGGCCGAGCATCTCCTTTCTTCGCCCGCCGAGATGAACGACCTGCCACAGACGTTCATGGAACCGCTGCTCTTCAAGACGGCGTGTTCGCGCGGCACGCAGGCCCGGATGTCGACGGAATATGTAAGCCATGAGCAGGATGCCGAGGGCGTGACCACCACCTGCCGCGACCGCTTGACCGGCCGGGAATTCACCGTCCGCTCGAAATATCTGGTCGGAGCGGACGGCGGCAATTCACTTGTCGCTCAGCATATCGGCCTGCCTTTCGAGGGCAAGATGGGCGTCGCGGGCTCGATGAACATCATCTTCAAGGCCGATCTCACCCGCTATGTCGCGCATCGTCCGTCGGTCCTCTACTGGGTGCTGCAGCCGGGCTCGAATGTCGGCGGCATCGGCATGGGGTTGGTGCGCATGGTGCGTCCCTGGAACGAATGGCTGATCAACTGGGGTTACGACATCAACGAGGGCGTGCCAGATGTCGACAACGCCTTCGCCGAAGGCGTGGCCCGCGACCTGATCGGCGACCCCGATATCGATATTGAGATCACATCCGTCTCCACATGGACGGTCAACAACTGCTATGCGACGCGCGCCCACAAGGGTCGAGTGTTCTGCATGGGCGACGCGATCCACCGCCATCCCCCGTCCAACGGGTTGGGTTCGAATACGTCGATCCAGGACGGCTTCAACCTTGCCTGGAAGCTTGCCATGGTCGTCAAGGGTCAGGCTGGCCCCGGCCTCCTCGATACCTACTCCGACGAGCGGGCGCCGATTGCCAAACAGATCGTGACCCGCGCCAACAAGTCCATCGAGGAATTCGGCCCGATATTCGGCGCCCTCGGCCTTCTCGATTCCATCGACCCCGTAAAGATGCAGGAGAACATGGATCGCCGCTGCGAGGACACGCCGGCCGCCGAGAGCCAGCGCGCCGCGCTCCGCGAAGCCATCGCCTTCAAGGTCTACGAGTTCGATGCGCATGGCGTGGAGATGAACCAGCGCTACAGGTCGAGCGCCGTGGTGACCGACGGCCAGTCCGAGCCAGCGTTTACGCAGGATCCGGAGTTGCATTTCCAGCAGACCACCTGGCCCGGCGCGCGCGTGCCGCATGCCTGGCTGTTCGGCGACGGCAACAAGAAGGCTTCGACACTCGATCTCTGCGGGCATGGGCGGTTCACCATCCTGACCGGCATTGGCGGCCGCGCCTGGGTCGATGCCGCCACGGCGCTGGCTGCGGAACTCGACCTGCCGATCACCGTCCACGTCATCGGGCCGCGGCAGCAATGGCAGGACCATTACGGCGACTGGGCGCGCGCCCGGGAGGTCGGCGATGCCGGCGCCGTTCTGGTGCGGCCCGACCATCACGTCGCGTGGCGTTCGGAAGGCATGGCGGCCGATCCCGAGGCCGAGTTGCGGCGCGTTTTGAAAACCATCCTGAGCCGGTGAGGCGACAATGAAAGCGCATGAAAAGGGCTATTTTACCGAGAAGAACTCGATCGAAGTCGTGGCCGGCCGCAATGCCGGCGCAAAGGATGAGCGGCTGAGGCAGGTGATGGAGGTCATAACCCGCAAGCTGCACGAGGCGGTCAAGGAGCTGGAACCGACGCAGGACGAGTGGATGCAGGCCATCCTCTTCCTCACCCGGACCGGCCAGATGTGCAACGAATGGCGTCAGGAATTCATCCTGTTGTCGGACGTGCTCGGCGTATCGATGCTGGTCGACGCCATCAACAACCGCAAGCCTTCGGGCGCCTCCGAAAGCACGGTGCTCGGCCCGTTCCATGTTGCCGACGCCCCGCCCCTGCCGATGGGCGCCAATATCTGCCTCGACGGCAAGGGCGAAGACATGGTGATCGAAGGCCGCATCCTCGACACGGAGGGCAAGCCGATCGAAAACGCGGTGATCGACGTCTGGCAGGCCAATGACGAGGGCTTCTACGACGTGCAGCAAAAGGGCATCCAGCCCGACTTCAACCTGCGTGGTATCTTCCGTACCGGCCCCGACGGCCATTACTGGTTCCGGGCGGTGAAGCCGAAGTACTATCCGATCCCCGACGATGGACCGGTGGGCCAGTTGCTTAAAAGCCTCGGCCGCCACCCCTACCGGCCGGCGCATCTGCACTACATCATCAGCGCCGACGGTTTCGAGACGCTGACGACCCACATCTTCGATCCCGACGATCCCTATATCCATTCCGATGCCGTGTTCGGGGTCAAGGAAAGCTTGCTCGCCAAGTTCGACAAGGTGCACGACCCCGAACGCGCCAAGAGCTACGAATTCGCAGGCGACTTCTGGGAGGTGAAGCACGATTTCGTGCTGGCGCGACGCAACAGCTGAAACACTGCCCTTCGCGACGACTGTTGAAGGGGGTTGCTGTCGCCACCCCCTTTCAGGCAGCCGACAAAGGATGATCAGTCACGCTCGGGCTTGTTCCATGCATCCGACCGCCTGACAGAGATCCATTCTCCCGGAGGCCACGCGAACGGAAGGGGCTATGGCCACGACGTCTTTTGCTGTTGCGCGGACTATTCCGCCGTGGCCTTACGCTCGCGCTCACCCATGAAGGGACCCTGGGCCCATTTTATCGTCTTCTCGTGTTTTTCGACGGCGCGGCGGAGTTCGGAGAACTCCCGGCGAAGATGGCCGAGGAACTTGCGGCCAGCCGGGTTCGAATACGGCTTCTTCCGCGTCATGATGCCCAGTGCCCTCTCCGGCTGCGGGATATCGAGCGGGATGATGCTGATCTTGTTCTCGCCCCGGAAGGCATAGGCGACCGAATGCGGCAGGATGGCCAGTGCATCGGTCCCCGTCAGGTAGTTGACGACACTCAGCAGCGAACCGCCCGCATAGCGCAGGGCCACTTCCTCGAGCCCGAGCATCAGCAGGATATTGTGCATGTCGAGCACCAGTGGCGAGCCCGGCAGCGGGGCGACCCAGGGATAGTTGACCATGTCCTCCGTCGCGACGCTGCGCTTTCGCATAAGAGGATGGCCGGCGCCGCAAGCGAGCACATTGCGCGCCGACAGGATCGACTCGAATTGAAGGTCCGCACGCAGATCGACCGAGCCGGTCGGCGTCACGGCCAGGTCGATCTGGCCGGAATCCAACTCGGCGACGAGATCGGGATAGTTGCCATAGGACTGGTGGACCATGATACCCGGCTCGCCGCGCTGGAACGAGGCGATCATCGGCGAGACGACCGCATCCATGAAGAAGGGCACGCCGCCGATGCGCACCCGTCCCGCCGATCCCGACTTGAAGCTGCGAATGATCTCCATCGCCTTTCGCGATGAGACAAGGATAGACTTGCCCTGCTGCCCGAGTTGCTCCCCGAGCGGGGTCGGCTGCATCGGCCGGCGGCCGGAAACGAACAGCGGCTCACCGACACGCTTTTCCAGAATCGAGATCGTTCTCGAGACGGCCGACTGCGTCATGCCGAGCATGGCGGCGGCCTCGGTGGCGCCGCCGGCTTCGATGACGGCCGCGAGTTGAACGAGGTGATGCTCCATGATCTTCATAGCAATCTGCTATAACCTTTATGAAAAATGTCAATCAATGGGCGATTGGATCGGCTATAGTCCTGACGATCACGCAGCCTCCACCCAATCGGGCGCCGGCGACCGTGGATCCGGATGAGAAACGGCCGAGGAACCGCATCCGGCGTTTGAAATTGTTTCGATGGAGGAGAACATGGCCCTTGTCAGCGGCTATCACCATTTGACGCTTTGCACCGACGGCGCGCAGGAGGATTACGACTTCTACACCAAGGTGCTCGGCCTTTACTCGGTCAAGCGGACCGTGCTGTTCGACGGGACGATCCCGGTGTACCACCTCTACTACGGTTCAAGGAACGGCGACGCCTCGACCATCATCACGACCTTCCCCTTCCGGAAGCCAGGCGTCTACGGCAGGCGCGGGACGAACCAGTCCAAGATCATCCAGCAAGCCATCCCGACCGGCACGGCCGATTACTGGGTCGACCGGCTCAACAACCACGGCGTCGAGGCGAAAAAACACTCACGTTTCGGCGTCACCCGTGTCGCCTTCAAGCATCCCTGCGGCATCCCGCATGAACTTGTGGAAAGCCCAGCCGACAACCGCCCCTCGATCGTCAACGAGGCGCAGGGCGTCAGCGCCGCCCACGGGATCAAAGGAATTTATGGCGTAGCCATCGCCGTGTTCGACCGAACCTCGATGGACGACTTCCTCACTGTCGGCATGTCGATGAAGAAGGAGGCCGACAGCGACGAAGGCCTGATGTTCTCGGTGCCGAATCCGGGCGGCCCCAACAGCATGGTCGAAGTGCTGCATGAAGCCAACGGGCCTCAGGGCACCTGGACGCTCGCTGGCGGCACCATCCACCACCTTGCGCTCAATACGGGCGGCGAGGAAAACCAGCTCAAGCTCAAGGCGCATCTCGAAGGCCTCGGCTTCACCGACGTGTCCGACCAGAAGGATCGCAACTATTTCAAGTCCTGCTATGTCCGGTCGCCCGGCGGCGCGCTTTTCGAGATCGCATGGTCGGTGGAAGGCGGCTGGGCGCTCGATGAGCCGGCGGACAAGATCGGCACCACCCTCGTCTTTCCGCCCTGGTTCGAGGATCGCAAGCAGGAACTGATTGCCGGACTAGAACCTGCGAATTTCTGAGCCAGGCCATGCCCGCTCACGCTGCTCCCCTCCTCCTCGGCGTTGCGCCCGAGGAGGCCCGGGTCCATTGCATATTCATCCACGGCCGAACGCAGTCGCCGGAAGATATGCAAGCGGAGGTCATCTCCAAGCTCAACGCTCCACACGTGGCGTACGTCTTGCCGCGCGCGTGCGGCAACAGCTGGTACAGCGCTCGCGCCACCGAGGCACTGACCAACGAGACGAGGCGCCAGCTCAAAGAGTCCGTGGATCATATCAGGGGATTGGTCGAGGGCCTCGCCCATGGCACGGCGGATCCAAAACCACTCGTCATCGGCGGCTTCAGCCAGGGAGCCTGCCTGGCGCTGGAATACGCAATGTGGCACGGGCCATGGCGCGGTGCGATGGTCAACCTGACCGGCTGTCGCGTTGGCACTGCCACATGCGACAGGCCCTTCGCCGATCTGGATGGCATGCAAGTCTATCTTACGGGCTCAGACAAGGACCCCTGGATTCCGGCCGAGGCAACAGCAAATGCGGTGGAGGCTCTGTCGCGAGCGAGGGCACGGCTCCGTTGCGATGTATTGCCCGATCGAAGCCACGAAGTGTCGGATCACGAAATCGCGGTGTTCAATTCGACGCTGTGCGGTATTGCGCAGGGCTGTTGGTGGTAGGCTGCTGCTGAAGGCAAGTTGCGAGGCCGTTCTCAATCCGACGCCGTGGGTGTCGCGTGGCGGGCGCAAGGCTTGAATTGCGCCGTGGCTCGGGGCACCACACACATAGGCGACGAGGCAAACCCAACATGCCCCGCTTCTTGCCGGCCTCTCCGTCGCCCCAGCCAGATCTGCTGGATGACGTCCTGCGCGGCCGAGGCTTAGCGCCTTCGCCCTGCTCCGGCTCCGCCCCGAGGTGCTCGGCCATGATGCTCTACGAACCCGGCCGCCGCCCCGAAGGCGTTCCATCGGGATTCATCCCATACCTCCGCAAAAAAGCCCGTTCATCCTTGTCCAGTTGGGCTTCCATTCTTGCATCCGCATTTCGACGCCATGCCTCCCGCGCAGCCAGCCCTGCAGGAATTGTCGCCAGACTTGCAGCACCCGTAGGATCCCAAGCAGCGGGCATGCTCATTGCCGCCTGCGCAGTTCCCAGCGCCGCCGCCTCTGCTTCGAGTTGCTTTTCCAAAGCGCGCGTTTCATCTGAGAAGACCGGACTGTCGAAACTGGTCGTTGTTGGGCTCTGGCACGCGGCGATTAGCAAGGCCGTTATCGCCGCGGCCACTATGCGAGAAAGATGTCCGACGCCGGTTCCTGAACCCCTATTGATATCCTGCTGAACCCTTTTGGATGATACTATCGAAACTAGTCGCTTAGGCTCAGGCCTTGCGCAAAACATGATTGCAGCCTCGCTTCCTTGAGCATGGTCAAACGAACATGCTCTCGAGGCGGACCTAGCATGACCAATCAGCCGGAGCCCCCTTCAAACATAGGGGCGCCGCCTTCACTCGGATTGACCTCATCCCTGCAGCGAAAGCGGAACAGTTGCTCGGATCAGCAGTGCGACCAGATCGGCTTGTCTATGGGTATGTGTCTTTTGGAACAGGTTCTGGAGATGGAAGGTGATTGTCGTCTGCTTGACGCCGAACTCTTCCCCGATTTCTTCGAGCCTTTTCCCCGCGACCAAGGCGGCGGCAAGCCTGGCCTCAGCGGCTGTGCAGCCAAACAGCGACGCCAACACCTTCGGGGATATGTCGGCCTGCTTGTCCGGGTCGACCACGAGGGCAACGGCGAATCTTGAATTGCTCCCGGGCAAACTGAGTGAGGACAATTGCAATATCAGGGGGTGGCCACTGTCCCTCTCGAGCGCAAGCGTTTGAGTATTGCCAATTTCACGCAGAACGTCGCCAAGCGCGGTCCTGATGGACTGCGATGATTTAGCCGATCGTCCGAGAAGGCCCGCGGATGTCAGTGAGAGCCCATCCGCGCTGTCCGCCAATTTGCGACCTGCTTCATTGGCCATGCGAACATCGCCCGACTCTTCGAGCAGGAAGATGCCGATCGAGAGACGATCCAAAGCAGCCGCGAGTGCGGCCAGCGTGACTTCACCGTCCAGGACGGCTTGTTCGATCATTCGCTGTTGTTGGGCCTGGATGCCGTCTATCAGTGATTGGCGGACTCGATCCACAAGGCGAAGTCTCGATTTGATGGTCGCCAAAAGGTCGTCGAAATCGACGGGTTTGATCAGATAATCGTCCGCACCGGCGTTTTTTCCATTCAGCACTTCAGCCCGATCCGCCAGGGCCGTAAGGAAGATGAACGGCACCTCGGCAAGATCAGGTCTATCAGCCCTCACCTTTGCCATCAGCTCATAGCCGCCAAGTTCGGGCATGGTTATGTCGCACAAGATCAGATCCGGCCGAAGCGTTTCCAGTCTGGCCATCGCTTCTCGGCCGTTGCTGGCCTCGACGACGTGATAGCCTGCCGAGACGAGTTCCTCGGCAATGTCGGAGCGAAGATCGGGTTCGTCCTCCACACAGAGCACTGTCTTCCTCGAACCGCTCACTGCTTGCGGCGTGCTGGATTGAGCGATCATGCTGCCACCCTTAGCTCCCTGGGAATGCTGAGGACAAAGGATGAGCCACCCCCCTCGCGCGGAAAGACCTCTACATCGCCGCCATGCATCCGGGCTATAGTGCGCGCGACATGCAGTCCAATCCCAGTCCCCTCAACGCCGACAGCCGTGCTGGCGCGAAAAAAACGCTCGAAAAGCCTTGAGCGTTCGTCGTCCGGGATACCGACACCACGGTCGCAGACCCTGATGCGCACCCAGTGGCGATCCATTTCGGCCGAAACTTCTATGGGCTTCGGCCGCGCCGAATACTTGACCGCATTGGATAGAAGATTGGCGATAACCTGATCGATCAGAAGCGGATCACACGAAACCCAATCAGTCAATTGATCAAGGTCCAGGCGGAACTCTCGATCCGGAACCGTTTCCCTCTGTCGCTCGCAAGCCTCCACTATGAGCTTGCTGAGATCACAACGTCGCACATTGACGTCGATCTGCCCCGCATCCACTTTCGCGGCATTCAGAGTACTTGAAACGAGGCGGGTCAGTCGCAACACGGCGGCCCGAATTTTCCCGGCGCGCTCCCGAATTTCATCCTCTTCCATGGACCTGCCGCGGCGGATCATCCTTTGTGCGCTTGCATCGACAATGGAAAGAGGCGTTCGGAACTGGTGCGACACCATCGATACGAAGCCTTTGTAGAGCTCCCGAAGCGCGGTTTCTCGTTTCAGGGACTCCTCAAGATCTTTTGTCCGTTCTGCCACGATAGACTCAAGCTCGTCTCGATGCTTGACCAGCTCGAGCTGTGCGAGATGTGCTTCCGTCACGTCGCGGATAAACAAGATCGCTCCTACCACCTTGTCGCCTGACATGATGGGATAGGTAAACTTCTCCACATAACGATTGCCTGTCGGAATGGGATGGGCGGGCATATGCAGGCTTTCCCCTGCCATCGTCTTCCGCATCATGTTCGTGATCAGGTGATCGTCAGACAGCCGGTAGGCCTCCTGAAGCAAGCGGCCCACGACCTCCGATCCTCCCGGCACCGGAAACATCTTGCCCAATGCCGTATTCCAGTGCGTACACCGGAATTCGGCATCAATGGCCAGTACGCCGTCTCCACTTGCTTCCAGCAGAAGCCGCGAAAAGTCGCGGTCACGCCTCAGCGCGTCTTCCGCGAGGGCCGCCGACCGCAGACTTGCCACGAGACGGACCACGATGAAAATTCCGAATCCGACGATGAGAGCGACGGCAACGATGGCCTCCAGAAGTACCCTTCCGTACTGATCTCGCTGAGAAGCAAGACTGTGGCGTTCCGCTATCATGACCTCATTGGCGGTGGACCTGAATTTGGATGCATCCATAAGCAGATCGGCCAGTGACGATGGCGGAATGGGAGTGCGCGCAGCAATCGCCCCCCGCAGTTCGCTTTCGAAAGCCTTCAGGTGTGACGAAGTCGTCTCACCGAGTTCACTTCCAGCAATTCTTGCAAACCGGCCGCCGAGCGAACCCTCCGACAGAACGGCAAGACGGCTGTACATCAGATCGAGCTGCAGCAGCAGCCGTTCGGCATCCTCAGGCGTTCTGCCGCTCCGGTTCCAGGCTTCGGACTCAAGCGCGAGGCGATGCGCCTCATAATGGACCTGGGAAACTGCCCACAGAAGGTCCTCTCCAAAGGCACTCGACAAGTCTTTTTCCGCGGCGACCAGCCTGTGCAAAGCAAACGCCAAGAGCACCGCACATGCGGTCACGGCCGCCAGAGTAAAACCGGATATCGCTCGCCTTTTCGCCGCGACGCTCATCGAACCTCGATTTTATGAAGTTGCCACACCCATCGCGAGTCATACCGCTCATCCTGGAGAGTTGGAATACTGTCTCGCGGATAGACGATCCAAAGCGGGCCTTTGTCACGTCTATGCAAAGGCTGCCCGTCCATTCGAATGGCGATCAGCACTCCGAATTGTTCGGCATCGGAGACCGGGATCTCGATCCGATAGTCATTCAAGGCACTGGCGTGCAGTGAATGTCCCTTGGCACCGACCTCCCGCAACAGGTCGCGCAGCAGAATTCCTTCGAACTGTTTGATCCCGTCCGTCCATGGCGTAGTCGTCACAATGCGATGCAAAGGAAATGCCGCGAGCATTTCCCTGTCGAAAAGAGCTGCCCCATCCTGGTTCGTTTTATCGACATTGCCGGTGACGGTAAGCAGCACTGTGCCCGTCGGACGAGCGAGCTCTCTCGCCACGGCACTCTGGGAACTGAGAAAAGCGGACACCGCGACCAGCATCAGCAGCGGAGACCATTCAGAAATTCGGCGGATGCCAATGGGCTTCATTGACGGAATTCCTCTCGCGTCAGCGATCCTTGAAGATTCCGGCGATGTAAAAGCCGATTTTTTCCGACACCCCCTTTGAACAGAGGGGGTGCCGGACGTTTCCATCTTCTATTGCCCCCCTGCATTCAATTTCGCGACACAGCTTGGCGTGTTCTACGAGCATGTGAGCCAGGCATCCGCGCAGCTATCAGGAAGAGTTCATGAAACTTGCGATTCTAGGAGCGGTTTGCCTTGCCGTCGCGGGCTGCAGCCAAACCGCATCGGGGCCGGAAACAGCTGCGGCGGATAACGGGAAATCCGTCATAGCCAAAGCCGGAACACCGAAAAGAGCGGCCGAGAAGAAGGACGCCTGTGATGAAGCGGTTCAGGCCCAGACGAACGCAGCCATGCTGGGCGGCGCGCTCGGCATGGTTGGGAGCTTCGGTGGATTCGGCGGTCGCGGCGGAATGGTCGCCAGCCAGGTTGCATCGACGGCCGGCAACATGGTCGCCAGCAATCAGTCGGCCAAGGCGCGCGCAGGAGTCATGCGGGAATGCTACTGAACAGAAGATCTGGATCGGCCCCTCGCCGTCTCAGTAGCCGGATTTCGTTGACCGGCACGGTGCTTTCATCGCTGATCTATTGTTTCTCCGCCGAACCCGCGATGGCGCTGGATGCGCGCGAGGTGCAGGCAGTCGTAACCGTGCTGGAGAAGCTCGCGTCGGAAACCGGCGATACGGTCTACTACGACGATGAGGCTGCGGAACAGTGGTTTGAGATCGATGACGAGTCGTCCCAGCTCATACCAGCCGCGGGATTTACCCGCGCCTCCTGGAAGGAAGCGTTCGACCAGACGATGACCGGCTTCATAGCGTCCATCCCGGACGCTGAGTTCGAGCAGATGATGGAAGACTTCATAGACAAGATCGCAGAAATCGCGCGCATGACGCCAGAGCAAAAGCAGACCGCAGCTGAAGGGCTGCGCGCCGAAAGAGGAAAATTCGACGCTATCCGCAACCGAGGGGCCAAGTATAAGGCCGTCATCATTCCCTATGCCGAACGCTTGAGGAAGATCGCGCTGCAGGGACAGGGCTGAAGCTTTCCTCCCCAACGATAACAAGAGCTCGGACAACGAGCTGTGAGGGGCCAGCTCATACGGCGGTAGCTCGATGCTATCGCCGTCTTTTTTGACTCCGTCGCCACACGCAACGGTAGAATTTCTCGTCCCTCCCCTCCGTTCGTACGGGGCGATCCGGATGCGGCGCTGGTAGGCCGTTCAAAATTTGAACGGAGACTTTCCAAGCATGTCCAAACACAAGATCCGCCCTGGCGGGGGAATTCCGCCTCGGGAAGTTACCAGGAACAGGCGTTCTTCCTGCCTCGGCAAGTTTTCGCTCCGCAAGTCGTCCGCGGCTCGCCCGAGCGCGCTCGTCGGCCTTGCCTGATCATTTCAAAACAATGAGTAGCATCATGGTTGCCATAAACCGCAACGCAACACGATCCTTCTTCGCTTTGCGCAGGAGCAGACTGCTCTGCGCGACCGCGCTTGTGAGCGCATCGTTGCCGCTGAGTTCGGCAAGTGGACAGGCCATTATCTATGAGGAAAGCGGCACCTACTACGATGATATCGAGATCCCGGCTGGAAGCGCCCGCGGCATGGGAGCGGGTCTGGGAGCGACTGCAATCTATGCGGGGAACCTGACGTATGGCGGGCAGGGAACTCTGCAGGTCGGCCTCGTGCCGGCCGATCTAAATGGGACCATCATTTTCTCACCGGAGAGCATCACATATTCGGGCACGGGCACCTCCGTCGCGGGTGGCATTCGCTTGACTACGGGCGCGAAATTCCAATTCGGCAATGAGGTGGGACGGGAATATTTCAGCCGCCAGGCCACCTGGATGGAACTCGCCGGCGGAATGCTCGATCTCGCTGGAGTGGATCAGGACTTCTACAGATTAGACGGACGATCCGGAACACTCACCAACAGTGTCGCGGATACCACCGTGACAGTTGGCATCACCAACGGGGAGGCATTCGGAGTTCTGCGTGATGGAGCGGGAACGCTGAGGCTGCGGAAGCAAGGCAGCGGGGCCCTTCGAACCGACGGGCTCAACGACTTTTCCGGTGGCACCGAGATTGCATACGGAACAATCTTGATGCGCCACGCCAGCTCGCTTGGCACCGGCGCCATCGAATTCACCTCAAGCGGCCCATCGTCATCCGCGATTGAGTTTCAGCTGGCTGACGAACAGATCGCCGTCGCGAACGATCTCGTCATATCCGGCTCGGCGGGCGCATTTCTGAACGTCGAGACGGATAGATCAGCGACGCTGAGTGGAGCCATTTCCGGCTCCGGTCCCCTCATAAAGTACGGCAACGGCACAATCACCCTGACTGGCCAGAACTCATATACGGGTGACACCGCAGTTCAGTATGGCACGCTCGTCCTCGACAGCGTGCATGGCGCGATTGCCGACGATTCTCAGTTGACCGTTGGCTCGTTCGGGACCCTGCGTGTTGCGCAAACCGAGGCGATCGATCGCGTGGACGCCCGCGGCAATATCGTCATCGACGAGAATGCCTCCCTGATACTGGGTGGGCTCGATGGCGATTCATTCATCGGCGGCGTCATTTCCGGAGATGCGAACGCCGTTCAACTCCGCAAGGAGGGCACCGGCACGCTCGAATTGCTCCGCAACAACACTTACACGGGCAAAACTGAAATTCGAGGCGGGCGGGTCGTGGCCGGGGCTTCACAGGCGTTCGGCACCGGTACTGTCGAGTTCGTTCAACCATCCCAGGGCCGCAACGTGCTCGAGCTTGGAAACGCGGTCAATCTTTCCAACTTCATGCTGTTCGGCTCCCATGTGATCCTGGAGAACAACGATTTCAGCACGTTGAGCGGTCAGTTCGATGGAAATCCAGGGCTAACCATGACCAAAATGGGTCGTGGGACAATCAGCATTGCCGCCGACCACCAATATACCCAGCCGCGAGCAATCGTGCGCGAGGGCGCACTGTCGTTCGACGGCCGATACAACAACACCGTGACAGCCGAATTCGGAGGGACCGTCACCGGCTCCGGGCAAATTGACGGCCATGTCGAGATTGCAGATGGCGGACGGCTGCTTGGGCACTATGACCGCACGCTCACCATGCAGAGCCTCACTCTCAGCGATGCTTCGGACATCCACGTTCTTGTCGACGCGCCGAGCGGTCGCGCGTTCTTCGACGTCCAGGGCGACCTTGTTCTGGATGGCCGTCTCACGATCGATGACGATGTAGGAACTGCATTCGGCGAAGGGATCTACCGCCTGTTCAACTACGGTGGCGAACTGACCGACAACGGCCTGGAAGTCGTAGGACTACCCGAAGACAGCGGGTTCGATCTCGACGACGTCGAAATCCAAACCGCAATCGACAAGCAGGTCAACATTGTCGTCGGCGATCCGGGCCCTGGACCCGGCCCGGGTCCGCAACCCAACATCCAGTTCTGGGATGGTTCCAATACCACCGCGGACGGTTCGATCGCCGGAGGGCACGGTGTCTGGAGACTGGGTTCGACCAACTGGACGCGCACGAATGGCGACGTCAACGACGGTTGGGGCGGCCGCTTCGCGGTTTTCCAGGGCGATGCTGGAGTTGTGACGGTAAGTGGCGCCGATGGCGACATCTCCGTCACCGGAATGCAGTTCGCCGTCGACGGCTATCGCGTAGGGGGCGACGCGATAAATCTCGCCGACAGGCAGACGACAATCCGCGTCGGCGATGGATCTCGGGCGGGCGCTGATTACACCGCCACGATCGCTTCGGAGTTGCGGGGCGACGGTGCTTTGGTCAAGGACGATCTCGGGACTCTCGTTCTGACAGGCCACAACAGCTACCGCGGTGATACCATCGTAAGATCCGGCACGCTCGTCGGCAGCGCATCCAGCATCAGGAACAACATCGCGAATAATGGCCACGTGATCTTCGACCAGGACGCCGATGCGATCTTCGAAGGCGAGATCTCAGGACGCGGAACGATGGCCAAGACAGGCGGCGGAACGCTGACCCTCGCCACGCGCAGCGCGCTCGACTGGGCTATCGACGAAGGAGGCCTCGTTTCGAGGACGGACCTGTTCGGAGGAAATGTGGCGATTGGCGCCGATGGCTTGCTGCGGTTCGAGCAGAATGGCAGCGGTGCTTATCGTGGCGTCGTTTCGGGATCCGGTGCCTTCCAAGTGGCCGTCGGCGACGACAATTTCCTTCGCCTGACGGAGGACAGCTCGGCTTTCCAAGGCGAGACGACGGTGACGAGCGGGGGGCTCGTTGTCGATGGCAAGCTGGGCGGATCGCTTTCGATCGGAGCCGGCACGTTGCTTGGAGGCACTGGCACTGTCGGGACGACCTATGTCGCCTCGGGTGCAACGATCTCGCCGGGCAATTCGGTCGGTACCCTGACAGTGAACGGCGATTTCACCCAAGCTGCTGACTCAACCTATCGTTTGGAAGTGAACCCTGAAGGCCAGAGCGACCTCATCGATGTCTCCGGGACAGCGACGATCGAAGGTGGAACGGTCGAGGTAGGAAATCTCAGTGGCAGCTATGGGGGCAGCGTACGCTACACGATCCTGTCGGCGGATGGCGGATTGGACGGCACCTATGCGACGTTGAACTATACTAGTCCGTTCCTCACGCTCGGCCTCGACTACGACGCGGACAATGTCTATCTCGATGTCAGCCGGAACACCGTCGCCTTCTGTGACGTCGCGCGAACTCGCAATCAGTGCGCCACGGCAAGAAGCGCGGAACGCCTGGGCGCGGGCAACGCCGTCTACGATGCGATCGCGGGCGCGGGAGACCAGGAGAGCGTAGTTCGAGCCTTCGACCAGCTATCGGGCGAACTGCATGCCTCCATCAAGACAGCTCTCCTCTCCGATAGCAGCTACGTTCGCGACGCGGTCACAAACCGGATTCGTGCCGCTTTCGCCGACAAGAGCGGTTCTGCCCTACCCGTTATGCCCTTTGACGATGGGGGAGTGGAACTTGCCCCAGCCACAACCGGCGCCTTCGCCCTTTGGGCGCAAGGGTTCGGCGCATGGGGACATTGGGACAGCGATGGCAACGCCGCCCGTTTCTCCCGCGAAACCGGTGGTCTTCTGGTTGGCGGCGATGTCTATGTTGCGGACTGGCGGGTTGGCCTGATCGCGGGATACAGCAACTCTAACTTCTCGGCGCCGGACCGTTCCTCGTCCGCCGACAGCGACAACTATCATGTCGGCCTCTACGGCGGCACTGAGTGGGGAAATGTCGGCTTTCGTTCGGGGCTGGCCTATTCCTGGCATGACATCGATACGACCCGCTCGATTTCCGTTGGGAGCTTCTCTGAAAAATTAGACGGCTCGTACAACTCGGGAACCTTCCAGGCTTTCGGCGAGCTCGGTTATCGTTTCGATGTCGCGGCGGCATCGACTTTCGAGCCTTACGCCAATCTGGCACATGTCAGCCTCAGGACAGGCGGCTTCACTGAGACGGGCGGTTCTGCCGCACTGGTCAGCAACAGCCAAACGGCCGACGCCACATTCACGACGCTCGGCCTGCGCGCCTCGCACAGCTTCAGAATCGGCGCAGTCGATGCCTTTGCGCGGGGCATGGTGGGATGGCGTCATGCCTTCGGAGATCTCACGCCGACGGCCGTCCACGCCTTCGCAGGCGGGGATGTTTTCGATGTCGCTGGCGTGCTTATCGGCAGGGATGCTGCTCTTATCGAGACGGGCATTGATTTCGCGCTCGCTCGCGATGCCAAGCTTGGCGTCTCCTATACCGGCCAGTTTGCTTCCGGCGCCCAGGACCAGACAGTGAAGGCCAACTTCAACGTCCAGTTCTAGATGCCAGGGCCGCCCCGACCCTAAGCGGGGCGGCCCGTCCGTGCGCACGGCCGATGCTCGATCGAGCGTAGCCAACCATTTCATTTCATGAAGAGTACGATGAAGCTTGCCCCTCGCCGGATGATCATTGCAGCAGGATTGGCGGCAGCGGCGGTCGCCTCCGTCCTCGCCGTCCGACCGATCTCTGGCCTCACCGTCTCGGAAGCTTCCGCCTTGGCCACCGAGGGTTTCGAAACTTCACGTCCCGACCGCTTCCACGAAGCGAGGCTTGCCCGCACGGACGCACTCTCGACAGCCCTTCCGGGCGGTGCTTCCTCATTGAAGGAATACTACCAGGACTGGCAGGTCGCCTGCAGCACGCGAAGCGACCGCAAGATATGTGCGATGTCTCAACAACAGGCAGATCCGAAAGCTCGTCGTCGCGTTCTCGCCGTGGAATTCACTACCGCGGCGGCCGGAAAGCTGAGGGGCACTCTGGTTTTGCCGTTTGGCCTGGCGCTTGATACGGGCGTTTCGATCAAAGTCGATGACAGCAATCACGGTGAGAGCCTGCGTTTTCGTACTTGCCTGCCGGTGGGATGCATCGTCACGTTCGATCTTGGCGATCAGTTCGTCAGATCCCTGCGATCGGGAACCATCCTGAACATTCTCGCGACCCCGTCGGAGGACAGCCAGCCTGTCGCATTCTCGGTATCGCTCAGCGGCTTTGCCGCTGCACTCGACCGCCTCAATGCCCTCGGTCGCTGAACCTCGGCGGCGGGTGGGGATGCCGATCGCAAGCATGGTTGACAAGCCAGGACATCATTGGCCTTCCTCTGAACAATGAGCGTCGGCAGGAAGACCGTCTGGCAGAGCAGGCGCGATCTGGCAGAAGACCCTGCTGCCCCAGCAATGCCGAGAGCGGAACCCGATGGGTCAGGAGGATCCCGCCGTCTGTGCCGCCACCCACCGGCGCCACTGGCTTTCCGTCCCATGGAAAACGTTCAGGTCGATCTTGCCTTTCACCCCGTGCGAAAGCCCCGAGCCGGAATATTGCCAGAAGACCCATTTGCGACCGGGGTAGACCTTGGAGGGGTGTCGCGCCACGGACCGCAGCCAGAACGGATAGTCGAGAAACTCGCCTTCAAGGTTGTCGGCGTAGAAATCCGGTGCCGTGTAGATGATCGGGCGCTGGCCGTAGTGGCGCTCCAGCTTGTCCATGAAGACCTGCATTTTCTCCAGCACTCTGGCACGGGAGAGACGCTGCTTGCATTTCGACTCGCCGTTCCATTCGACATCTATGACCGGCGGCAACGCACCGGCTTCTCTGGGCACGTTGCGGATGAACCAATCGGCCTGCTCGCTTGCCGCACGGCACCAGTAGAAGAAGTGATATGCTCCGCGCTGCAGGCCCGCCTCCTTGGCTTCCCGCCAATTCTTTCTGAACATCGGATCGAGATGGTCACCACCGTCCGTGGCCTTGATATAGGCGAAGTTGGCGCCCTGCGAACGCAGCTTCTCCCAATCGACGTCCCCTTGCCAGCGCGAGACATCCACGCCGTGGACGGCCAGGTGATGCGGCGAGGAGCGGCCGAAATTGATCGGCTTGGCGTCGCGGAACCGCCGCCGATGGATTTCCCCGACCCCCGAGGGGCGGGAAAGGACGGCGGGACGCGCCGGAATTGTCATCGCCTTGGCGGGCAGCTTCGCCGGCGGTACGAGAGCCATGGCCTGCAGTTCGGGCTCGGGCCGCGGCGACGGCAGCGTCATTTCCGGCTCTGTCGCCAAGGCGACCTGCGGCACAGCCTCGATCTCGGCCGTCTCGACGCCAGTCGGCACGTCGCGCACTGCGACGTCGCTCGCGGGGACCGGGGCCGATGGCCGAATGGCGTTGGTCACCTCGTTCGAGGGCGGGAGCATGTCTTCCAGACCGGAGCTGTAAGAACAGCCTGCAAGAGCAAGACCGAGGAAAATGGAAAAGACTACGCTTTGCGAACGCATTTGGGCCTGTACACGATACAAACAGACCGAAGGCAGGAGGCCGTCGGCGTGCAATACGGCAGGCCGATTCTCTGTCAGTAAATTACGAATAAAGACTGAATCAAATCGTAAACGCGCCCGGCTCACGCGGGGACCGAGCCGCTTCCGAGGGCTAGCGATCTACTTTCGGCTTGCCCCCCCAGAGCCAGACCGAGAGCGTACCAACGCGGCCACGCACATACTCCTTCAAGGGTCCACGGAGATGCCCCGTTGCGAAGAGCGGATTGTCGGGACCGGCGGCGCGGAGGATATCGTCGCTGATGGCGGCAATCGCCCCGTAGCCAGCGGCGATCTCCATCAGCCGGCTCGCGACATTGACCGTATCCCCTGTCACGGCGACGTGCTGCCGACTGTCGCCGCCCAGCCTCGAAGCAACGATCGGCCCGAAATGGGCGCCCATCTTGAAGCCGATCCGGCCCGCGGCGCTCTCCGGCAAGGAGGCGAGCCATCCGCTCATGCGCTCATCGAGACCGACACAACAACGGATCGCGGCAAGAGCATCACCGGGCCCAGGCTCCGGAAGGCCGAACACGATCATTGCGCCGTCCCCCATGAAACCCGTCACAACGCCCGCGCACCGCGACGCCTCCTCGTCAACCAGGACATAGAAGCCGTTGAGCAGCTCGCTGGTGGGATGCGGTCCCATCGTTTCGCTGAGGCCCGTAAAGCCTGAAATGTCGATGAAGACGATAGCGGCATCCTCGCGAGCCGGTTGCTCAAGGAATTCGCCGTGCTCGGCAAGCCATTTTTCGAGCCCCGGGGCATGGACCTGCTGGAGGAGCGCGCTTTGCCCGGCAAAGTACAGCGCGCGTTTGCGGTCGAGCAGGACCTGAGCAGCCCCGAAAAGAAGCAGCGGCGGCAGCGTCGCGACAAGCGGCAGCGCCATGCTCATCCAGATGCCGTGGACGAAGCCGGCGAAGTTGCTTGCAAGCCAGACTAACAGGACCGCCAGCATCGCGACGAAACCGGGCATGCTCCGGCGCCAGCTGAGGAGTCCGACAAGTGCCAGCGGCAGAACCAGGGCAGTGGCTGCGTCGGTCAGACGCACGTGGCGGTTCCGCACCAGGCCTTCCCCCGTCATCAGGTCGGCTACAGCCGTCGAAAGCACCTCGACGCCCGGCAACACTGGATCGAACGGAGTGGGATATACATCACCGCCGCCGGCAACGGTCGCTCCGACGATGACGACACGATCGCTGAAGTCGCTCCCGTCGGCCTGCCCGCTCAGGAGGGCTTGGGCGCTGACGGTTCGTATCGTTCCGCGCGGACCGAAAAAGTCGACCGGAAGAACGTGCCCCACATCCGTGCGGACCAAGCGATCCCCAACCCACAGCCGGTCCCCCTCGATGACCGGGTCATGGCCTTGCAGCAGGGAGGCAACGCGCAAAGGCAGCGATGCCACCAGTTCCTCGTCCTTCCTGAAGAGCAGCGGGACAAGGCGCGGTGTGCCGCTGCCGTCAGTGGCAACGTTGACGACGCCGACCGCTGCGACGTCGGAAAAGACGGCCTGAGGGAGAAGGAACTCCGAGGCGCTCGGAACAGCCGCAAGAGGATCGGCACCATCCAGGCCGAGACGCTGGCTCGACGAGGAAAAAATTGCCGCAGCAGCGACCACGCTGGGACAAGCGGCAAGTGCACGTGCCAGGGCTTTATCCCCCTGTTCCGATCCGGCATCCAACAGCAGCAAGTCCAGCGCGATCACCTTTGGCCGGTGAACGGCGATGGCTTCGACAATCCGCGCAAGAATGGTGCGCGGCAGCGGGTAGCTCCCAACCCGACGTACTGTCTCGTCGTCGATCGCCACGATGGTGACGAGGTCCGGTGGCTGCCTTTGTCCTCGGATGAGCGTGCGCAGATCGGTCATCGGCGCCTCGATCCGATCGAGAAACCAGCTATCGCCACGCCAATGGATATAGCCCAGGCCGACGCTCCAAAGCGCGGTGAGGACAAGGGCAATGAGCGTCTGTATCGGTCGGGCGCGCATCCGGCGGAACCTGTGTGTCGCCGCCTCGGTTCATTGGCCGAGGCGCGCCAGCAGTGCAGCGGCTCGTGCGGCAGGCCACCGCCTCACGGTGAGCGGACCGGTACCCGCCTCGACGTCCACGCCCTGCCCTGGACCTAGCGTAACGCCGGCACTCGCAGATGGCCTGCGCACGCCGACGCGTCCTTCCACGACCAGGACAGAGGCCCGCCCCCGCCCGACATCGACTGCCCATCTGGTGCCGCGCACCGCGGCGATGGCCTGCGGTGTGATCACCTGGAAACCGCCGGCCACGGCTGGCCTCGGCGCATCCACCAGAATCGCCCTGCGACGCAAGTTGACGCCGTCTGCTTTGCCGTCTCCGTTGCGGTCGACAAGGTCGAAGCGGGCGCCCGGTTCCGCGATGATCGTCAAGCCTCGCTCGCATCGAAGAATGCGACGATTGCTGCCAGCCTCCCGTTCAAGTCGGCACCCGCCCTCGTTCGACTGGGCATTTGCGGCGGAAACCGGCTGGACGAGAATCAACATGGAGAATGCCGCGACGAGGTACCGCTGCGTGACTGAAACCATGGCAATCTCCCCTCCTGTCAGATCACCACGAAATCGGCATTGGTCAACGCCAGGTTCGGCGTCAGCCGGCCGAGCAGAGTCGCGCCGCCGGCAGCATTGCCGTTGGAATCATAGAAGAGGTTGCCGCTGTCGATATCGTAGACGACCCGGTCGTCCGCATCATGAGCGACACCTTCCATGCTTTTCCAGAATTTGGATGCCTCCAAGGTACCGAGTGTGGAACCGAGGCCAGGCATGACAGCGTCGTCCAACCTGAAGATGTCGGCCAGCACGTCGAAATCGGTGATCGCATCAACGTTCGTGACTGCATTGGGCGCCGCGTTGAAAACGAAGCTGTCATTGCCCACGCCGCCCGTCAGTGTATCGTTGCCCGATCCTCCTAGAAGGACATCGTTGCCGGCACCACCATTCAGGACATTTCCCGCGCCATTGCCGCGTAAGACATTGGCGAGCCCGTTTCCGGTACCGTTGATCGGCGCCACACCGAGCAATGTCAGGTTCTCGATCGCGGCATGATCGGCAAGGGTCCGGGAGATCGTCGTCGTGATGGTGTCGTTGCCGGCCGTGTCGATGATCGAATCTGTTTCATTGTCGAGATTATAGGTGTCGCCACCGGCACCACCGATCAGGATGTCGGCACCCAGGCCGCCGGTCAGCACGTTGCTGCCGGCATTTCCGGTGATCCTGTTGGCAAGCTCGTTACCCGTGAGGTTGATGGCCGCGGTCCCGTTGGGCTGAGTGGTGGCGAGCATTTCCACGGATTGGCCCGTGATGAGGCTGTGACTGACCGAGGCGAGCACCGCGTCGGCGCCCTGCCCAGCGAGTTCGAAGACCTTGTCGCCAATGGTGTCGACAAGAAAGGTGTCGTCCCCGGTCCCGCCCGTCATCTGATCGGCACCGTCGGCACCGTTGAGACGGTCGTTGCCGGCGTAGCCAAACAACGTATCGTTGCCTCCGCCTCCATTAAGGAAGTTGACGCCGTTGTTGCCGTTGATGCGCTGGCCGAACTCATTGCCCGCGAAGTTGATGGCCGACGTGCCGGCCTGCGCGGCGGTCGCGAGCAGTTCGATCGCCAGACCGGGCGCAAGTGTGTAGTTGACCGACGCTTGAATGCTATCGAGGCCCTGCCCTGGCGCCTCTGCGACCAGGTCGCCGACATTGTCGACATAAAAGGTATCGTTGCCCAAGCCGCCGACCATACGATCCGTGCCGACGCCGCCATTGAGACGATCGGCTCCCCACCCACCATAAAGAATGTCGTTGCCGGAACCACCGTCGATCGCATCGGCGCCGTCGCCGGCCGCAACACCCGGCACGAGCCGATGGATCGCGCCGCCCAGGCTCACGGTGTAGAGATTGCCCGCATTGTCGGTGCCGAAGGACGAGACCTGCTGTAGGGTGGCGCCGGTGAGTTGGGCCGTTCGGTCGGCCGCGTCTTCTGCCACCCCGTTCACAAGCCGGAAACTGAAGAGCCTCGCGCTGACGAAATCCGCAAAGACATAGGCGCCTTGCAGACCGGCGGCCGGTCCCCGATAGACATAGCCTCCAGTGATGGATTGGCCAGCATCGTGGCCATAGTCGAAAACAGGCTCGATGAAAGGGATGGGGGAATCAGGCGGGGCGCCCGGCCCCGGCAAAGTGCCCTCTCGATAGTCCCAGCCGTAGTTGCGTCCGCCCGGCCCACCCGCCGCCTCGACGTTCACTTCCTCGCGCGCATCCTGACCGACGTCGCCGATGTAGAGTGCGCCCGTCGCTGCGTCGAAGCTGACACGCCAGGGATTCCGTAACCCGTAAGCCCAGATCTCGTCGGCCCCCGCCACCGTTCCGGCGAATGGATTATCGGCCGGAATCGCGTAGTTGCGGGATTGATCGGTCGGAAAATCGTCGTGGTCGACATCGATCCTGAGAATCTTTCCCAGCAGAACCCCAGGGTTCTGCGCGTTTCCATCAGGGTCATTCACGCCACCGCCGTCGCCGACCGCCACGTAAAGCTTGCCGTCCGGCCCGAAAGCAAGGCTACCGCCATAGTGACTGGTGAAGCCGGGATGCGGGATCGTGAGGATCGTCCTGAAAGCGTCGGAATCGGCAGTAGGAAGGTCGCCGGCTGCTGCGCGCGCATATTCGCGCAATTCGATGTTGCCGGCGGTGTCGGTCAGATAAACGAAGAAGCGGCCATTCGTCCGATAGTCTGGGTGGAAGGCCAGGCCCAGCACCCCACGCTCCCCGCCACTCGAGAATTCCGGAGTGGGAATGTCGAGGAACGTCGTCTGTGCCCCTGACGCCAAGTCGAGGCGAACGACATTTCCGACATCCTTCCTGAGGGCGTAGACGAAACCATCGTCACCAGGCGCGCCGGCCACGAACACGGCACCCGCGCCGACACTGGCGAGCGGGATGGCGGCTATGTTCGCTGAATTGGGATCGAGGTCGGCGACGCTGTGGCCGTAGATGACGTCGTTGCCATCGCCGCCCAGGAGGTTGTCGGCTCCGTCCCCGCCCGAGATCGTGTCTGCCCCTGCGAAACCGCTGATCCTGTCGCCTCCGCCCAGGCCGCGAATTGTGTCCGCGGCAGCAGTGCCGTTCAAGCTTTCCGTCGCATTCGTGCCGGCGATGTCGGCCATGACCAGTCCCTCCGACCCCCCAGAGATAGCTTAGCACGAGGAGCCGAGAACCCTTAGGAATGCTTTGCAGAGTTTCGCGAATCACGGCCCCATGGAAGAACAACGGGCAACCGGTTGCCCGAAACGCGCGTTTGGCAAACGTCCAACATAGAATTGTCCATGATTCCCACGCCCCAATTCCTGTCTTTCGCTGTGATTGGCCTGATGATGGCAGCCTTCGTCTGGGGCCGGTTTCGTTATGACCTGATCGCCACCGTTTCCCTGCTCGCCTCCCTCGCAGTCGGCATCGTGCCGCTCGACCGTGCTTTCAGCGGGTTCAGCGACGATATTGTGATCATCGTCGGCAGCGCTCTTCTGGTGAGCGCGGGCGTGGCGCGCAGCGGAATCATGGAGTTCCTGATCGAGCACTATATCCCCAGGCTGAACTCCGTCCGCGGCCAGTTGATCCTGCTGGTCGCACTGGTCGCCGTCCTCTCCGCCTTCGTCAAGAATATCGGAGCGCTGGCAATCATGATACCTGTGGCCTTTCAGTTCGCACGGCGCTCTGGGGTCTCGCCGTCGACATTCCTGATGCCGATGTCGTTCGCGTCCCTGCTCGGAGGGCTGATGACGCAGATCGGGACGTCTCCGAACATCGTTGTCTCGCGCATGCGCGCAGAACTCACAGGCACCGCCTTCACGATGTTCGACTTCACCCCGGTCGGCCTGGCGCTGACGATCGCCGGTACGATTTTCCTGGGACTGTTCTACTGGATCCTGCCTCAGCGCACCCGGCAAAACCACTCGCTTCAAGAGGCGCTGGACATCAAGAACTATGTCGCGGAGGCCACTGTTGCGGAGAACTCCGTCGTCGCCGACAAACCGCTTGCGGACCTACTGAAGTTCGCAGCGGGGGACGTCGTCATCACATCGATCCTGAGATCCGGTACGCATCGCATGACACCGTTCCCGGACGCCACTCTTCGGGCCGGGGACGTGCTCCTGATGGAAGGCGACCATCAGGCTCTCGATCGTCTCGTCGCGCAAGGCAAGCTCAGCATTGGGCGCGATCGTCAACGCGCCGGCAAGGACCCAGCCAGCAGCGAAATGACCGCAACAGAGGCGATCGTCGGCGAGAATTCCAGCCTGATCGGCTGGTCGGCGCAGCGCCTTCTCCTTTACGACCGGTTCAACGTGAACCTTCTGGCTGTCAGCCGCAAGGGCGAAAGGCTGGATCAGAGACTTGGCACGATCACGTTTCGGCTGGGGGACATCGTTCTGCTCCAGGGTACCCAGGACGTTCTGCCCGAGTTCCTGCGAGAATTCGGGTTGCTGCCGCTGGCGGAGCGCCCTCTCCTGCTCGGCAGCGCCCGGCGTGGCATCGTCCCTCTCGTGATCCTGTTCGCCGCCATGGCCGCCACGGCCGTCGGGATGGTGCCGGTTCCCGTAGCGTTCTTCGCGGCCGCGACCATGATGGTGCTGTTCAAGGTTATTCCCGTCCGGGAGATCTATGCCTCCATCGACGGTCCTATCCTGGTTATGCTGGCCGCACTTATTCCGGTCAGCGACTCGCTGCGCCAAACCGGTGCGACAGATCTTATCGCCTCCACGCTGGCGGAATTCGGCGCGACCCTGCCCGGTTACGGCGCGCTTGCCCTGATCCTCGTCGCTGCCATGGCGGTCACTCCTTTCCTCAACAATGCCGCGACCGTCCTGGTCATGGCGCCGATCGCGGCAGGGTTCGCAAGCTCGCTCGGTTACAGGCCGGAGGCATTCCTGATGGCTGTCGCCATTGGTGCCGGTTGCGACTTCCTGACGCCTATCGGCCACCAGTGCAACACACTGGTCATGGGTCCCGGAGGATATCGTTTCTCCGACTACTCGAGACTGGGCCTGCCTCTCTCCATCATCGTCATCCTGGTTGCGATTCCGGCTCTCCTTTTCGTCTGGCCGCTGAAATGAGCAGCGAGGAAGTTTGCTCCCCAGAGGCGAAACAGCGCTGAAGAACAAAGGCAGACGACATTCGGCTCGCGAGATGGTGACGGTCGAGGCCAAATCAGGCAGTCTGGACCGCTGATTCCCATCAGCAAAGCGGCCGTGCTCGAAACTTCGCTCTACCTCCCCATCAAACGTTTTCTCGAAGGCCTGGGCTTCTGTGTGAAGGGCGAGATTGGCGGCTGCGATCTGGTCGCGCTCAGTCCCGACTCTCCGCCGCTTGTGGTCGTCTGCGAATTGAAGCTCCAGTTCAATCTCGAACTGGTTCTCCAAGGCGTCGATCGTACCGCCGCCTGCGACGAGGTCTGGCTGGCCGCCAGAATGTCGGCCAGGGGCAAGGGACGGGAGAGCGACAGGCGCTTCCGCAATCTTTGCCGTCGGCTTGGCTTCGGCCTGCTCGGCGTCTTCGCGGACGGGCGTGTCGAGGTCCTTCTTAGCCCGACCGCACCGGCGCCGCGTCGGGACCCGCGCCGCCGGTCTCGGCTGGTCGACGAACACCGGCGCCGCAAGGGCGATCCCACGGCAGGAGGTGGCTCGAAGGCTCCGATCATGACGGCATACCGGCAGGAAGCCTTGAGTTGCGCCGCAGCCTTGGCGAGCGGCCCCAAGCGGCCACGCGATCTCAAGCCCGATGCCCCCAACGCCTCCAAGATCCTGCAACGGAACGTCTATGGCTGGTTCCTGAGACCCGAAAGGGGGCTCTACGATCTGACGGATGCCGGTCGCCAAGCTCTTGAGCGATGGGCGCCGCATGCGCTCGGCTCATCGCAGCCGTCTCACGAGCCGTAAGCAAAAGTGAACCAGGCTCTTGGGATCGGGATCGCTTAGCCGGCGTTTAGGTCGATCGCGGCGAGAGATCCAGGCAATGAGCAAGCAACTGGCAATCGCATCAGCGCTGCTCCTAATGGCGCTCCCACTGTCTCCGGCAGCCGCCGACGAATCCGGCTTCCTCAGGGATCTTGCCGGCAACTGGCAGGGCTCCGGACAGGTTCGGCTAAACCCCGGCTCGAAACCCATGAAGGTCTCCTGCACTCTGGACTCCCAGGCCAGTGGGACGACCATCAACATGGATGGCGCGTGCCGTGCGCTGGCGGTATTCTCCCGCAAGATCGGTGCCGATCTGAAGGCTAATGGGCCGAGGTATACCGGCTCTTATGTCGGCTCGCGACGCGGCACCGCCCGGCTTTCCGGCACTCGTTCAGGTCGCACCCTCAACCTTCAAGTGAAATGGCCCGGCACCCGGGAAGCCAGCATGCAGGTCGCGAGCCTGGGCAGCGACCGGATGCGGCTCGTCACCCGCGAGCCACATCCACAGACAGGCCAGCAGGTCGTCACAGCCGAGATCGATTTCAACCGGAAGTAACCGCCGCGACCATGGCCGGAATGGCTTGAGCCTAGTGCGACCGATCCCCTGGCGCCTGCCTAAAAGACCTGCTGTGGCTGAGCGTGCAGGAGCTGGTCTCGGACGGCGGGTTCGACGACGGTCCTGGGAGCTTCCAGCCCGGTCGCCACGACCGACACTTTGAATTGTCCGGCAAGCTCCTGGTCGAATATCGCTCCCACGACGATTTCGGCGTCGTCACCGACCTCCTCGCGCACGCGGGTAGCGGCTTCATCCACTTCATAGAGCGTCATATCCATGCCGCCGGTGATCGAGATCAGGACGCCTTTCGCGCCACGCATGGAGCTTTCGTCGAGCAGCGGATTGGAAATGGATGCCTCGGCCGCCTTCAGGGCGCGCCCTTCTCCGGTCCCGACGCCCGTCCCCATCATCGCTCGCCCCATGTCGCGCATGACCGTTTTCACGTCGGCGAAGTCCAGATTGATGAGGCCTTCCTTGACGATGAGGTTGGTGATGCAACTGACGCCGGAATAAAGCACCTTGTCGGCCATCGAGAAGGCGCCTTCGAAAGTGGTGCTCGCGGTAGCCACCCTGAAGAGATTCTGGTTGGGAATGACGATCACCGTGTCGGCGCACTGGCGCAGGCGTTCGATTCCGCTGTCGGCGATCCGCATGCGGCGATTGCCCTCGAAACCGAATGGCTTGGTCACGACAGCCACGGTGAGGATGCCCGCTTCTCGGGCAGCATGCGCGATGACGGGAGCTGCACCGGTGCCGGTGCCCCCACCCATTCCCGCGGTGATAAAGCACATATGCGTGCCGGACAGGTGATCCATGATCTCGTGGATCGATTCTTCCGCGGCAGCCTGGCCGATCTCAGGCATGGCACCTGCGCCCAGGCCTTCGGTAACAAAGGTTCCGAGTTGGATCAGCTTGGATGCCTTGGACATATGGAGGGCCTGCGCGTCGGTATTGGCGACGATAAAGTCCGTGCCTTCCAGCCCCTCCGTTATCATGTTGTTCACGGCATTGCCGCCGCCGCCACCGATTCCGATGACGGTGATCTTGGGTCTCATTTCTGAGATTTCGGGCTTCTTCACTGTGGTCATCGCATCCGTTCCTAAAGGGCCCTGCCTCCCCGAATCGCTTTGAACAAGGGAATCAGATCGAGGACGGCGATGCAAGAAATCGTTAACCATCCACCGCATCATAGCGGCCTTCGGTCACCTCGCGATCCATGTCGCGAGACACCGACCCGCCGTCTGCCTCGCCGGCCTGCGCGAGGAGCCAGTTCCGGAAGGCCTTCATCGCACCTGTCTCGCGGCGCGACTTCAGCCAGGTGAGCCAGTAACCGCCAGCGGGCACTTCGATTTCAAAGGGCTGGACGAGGCGGCCGACGTCGAGTTCCCGCTGGAACATCTTCACAGGCAGGAGTGCCACGCCTGCGCCCTGGGCGGCAGCCTGAGCGAGTGCAAGGGAGGAATCGAATATCAAGCCGCGGATGGGCGGCGTAGCGACACCCACGATCTCGAACCAGCGCTTCCACTCGTCCAAGCGGTAGGAGCGAAGCAATTCGCAGTCGCGCAGGTCCGCAGGCTCTCCAACAGCTTGTGCCATCATGGGCGAGCACATCGGCGCGAGGGGTGTATCGAGCAGATGGACCGCCTCCGTGCCGAGCCATGAGCCCTCGCCGAAGCGGATAGCAACGTCGAGCCCGTCGCCGGCCAGATCGACCCGATTGTTGTTGGTCATCAGTCTCACATCGATATAGGGGTGCTCGTCTCGGAAGGACTGCAATTTGGGCAGCAACCAGCCCGTTGCGAACGTGTTCACGGCGCCTACGGTAAGCACTTCGCGAAAGTGCCCGTCCTCGAACTGCGACAGTGTGGTGCGCAGATGACGGAAGGCGTCCGTGAGGATCGGTGCCAGAGACATGCCTTCGTCCGTCAAGGCGAGCCCTCGCGGCAAGCGTCGGAACAGCTTCACGCCGAGAACTTCCTCGAGCGATTTGACCTGGTGGCTGATCGCAGTCTGCGTCACGCGCAATTCGAGCCCCGCCTTGGTGAGGCTGCAATGCCGCGCCGCCGCCTCGAATGCCCTCAGCGCATTGAGCGGCAATTGAGAATTGTCCATCGGTCACTCCTGAGGGCAAATTTTTCTCATATCTCTCCCGAATATTGATCGTTTGTACAGCCGTCTTCTTCTGCGCATTTTCCCGTCTGCCAATCCGGGGATCCCATATTCATGACAAGAATCGTGGCCTGCGGCTTCAGCATCGGAAGCCACGCCCTGCTGGTCGGTGCATTCTTTGCGGCGGCTTACATCGGACCGATGGTCAAGGACTTGCCTGATCATAGGGCACTCGCGACCTGGGAGCCGGCCGGTGTCGCGCGCGTCTATGCAAGCGATGGCGGACTGATAACGGAATATGCGCGCGAACGCCGATTCCCGGTTGCGATCGAAGCCATGCCCGCGATTGTGAAGCAGGCCTTCCTTGCTGCCGAGGACAAGAATTTCTACAGCCATCCCGGTCTCGATCCCCTCGGCCTCCTAAGAGCGGTTGTCATCAACCTCATGAACTCCGGTTCGGATCGCCGCTTGGTCGGCGCCTCCACAATCACGCAACAGGTGGTCAAGAATTTGCTGCTCACACCGGATCGGAGCCTGGCAAGGAAGGTCCGGGAGGCGGTGCTTTCGCTACGCATGGAACGGACCTACTCCAAAGACAAAATCCTCGAACTCTATCTGAACAGCATCTACCTGGGCGCCGGGTCCTACGGCGTGGCGGCAGCATCTCAGACTTATTTCGGCAAGCCGCTCGAAATGCTTGGCGTCGCCGAGGCCGCGCTCCTCGCGGCCCTCCCGAAAGCCCCGAACAACTACAATCCCTTTCTCGACGGGAAAGTGGCGGTCGCCCGTCGCAACTGGGTGCTGGGACAAATGGCGGCCAACGGCGTCATCACGCCCGAGGTGGCGTCGCGCGCAAGGGCGAAGCCGCTCGACCTTGCGCCGCGCAAGCCGACACACACGTTCCGCTCAGCGGGTTATTTCTCGGAGGAAGTTCGCCAGCTGCTGTCGCGCCGTTTCGGCGCCGATGCGCTGCATGAGGGCGGCTTCACGATCCGGACCACGCTCGATTCCAGGATTCAGGAGGCGGCACTTGACGCCTTGCGCAACGGACTCGTTCGCTACGACGAAGAGCACGGCTATCGCGGTGCGGTCGCGACCATAGATCCGTCCCGAAATTGGCCGGAGGCGCTGGGTGCAATCGAACCCTTTTCCGACGTGCCGGAATGGCGGCTTGCGGTCGTGCTCGGCGCGGAAGCGGATCGCGCTCGCATCGGACTTCGCGGGACTTCGACCACGGCACCACAGGCTCGAAATACGGCGACGATTGCGCTCGGCGACATGAAGTGGGCCCTGCGCGTCATCCAAGGAAACAGGCTTAGGACAGTGCGCCGCGTCGATCAGGTGCTGCGGCCCGGCGACGTCATCTATGTCCAAAAGGATGGTGGCCATTACAGGCTGAGACAGCCGCCCGCGGTGCAAGGCGCGCTTGTCTCCCTCGACCCGAGAACCGGGAAGGTCCTTGCGATGGTCGGCGGGTTTTCCTTCTCCCAATCGAAGTTCAACCGCGCCACGCAAGCCTATCGCCAGCCGGGGTCGGCATTCAAGCCATTCGTCTACGCAGCGGCACTCGACGCCGGATATACCCCCGCGACCCTGGTCATGGATGCGCCCCTTTCCATTCCGGACGGCGCCGGACGGATATGGCGGCCCAAGAACTACGATGGCCGTTCCAGCGGCCCCTCCACCCTGCGCACTGGCCTGGAAAAAAGCCGAAACCTGATGACCGTGCGCCTGGCACGCCACCTCGGCATGGGACTCATCGCCGACTACGGTGTCCGCTTCGGTGTCTACGACCAACTGAAGCCGTATCTCCCAATGGCGCTGGGCGCCGGCGAGACGACATTGATGCGCCTGGTCTCGGCCTACGCCGTATTCGCCAATGGCGGACGCGCCATCAAACCGTCACTGGTGGACTCCGTCGAGGATCGCTACGGACAGACGATTTACGGGCATGCATGCGACACGTGCACGGTATCGGACGATCTACGGCCGCGAGCCGCCGATCCGGACTACGTTCTCGACCCGATGACCGCCTACCAGGTCACCTCCATGATGCGCGGCGTCATCGAGCGCGGCACGGCCAGCACTGTCCGTCGACTTGGCATTCCTATCGCCGGCAAGACCGGCACCACCAATGACGAGAAGGATGTCTGGTTTGTCGGTTTCACCCCCGACATGGTGACGGGAGTGTTCATGGGCTACGACGTCCCGCGCCCCATGGGCTCCGGCGAATCCGGCGGCGGCCTGGCCGCGCCGATCTTCATCGACTTCATGAAGACGGCGCTGCAGAACGGGACCCCCAAGGATTTCGACATCCCTCCAGGCCTGACATTCATGGCCGTCGACAGCCACAGCGGGCGGCTCTCATCCGAGGGCACTCGCGGCGCCATCATGGAAGCCTTCAAGCCGGGGACCGCGCCGTGCAAGGGCGCTTGTCCGGTGATTGGTGGAGACGAGGCGGAAATCTTGTTCACACCGTCGGCCACAGACGGCGAGTTCTCCGCAGAGCTGCGCGAGAAATTGCTCAGCGGTGCTGGCCTTTACTAGTCTAAGGACCCAAGATGTCATGAACGTCCCAGGACGGCAGGATGCCAGGGACTTCCAGATACCGATGGCGACCAGACAGCCGGGTGGAATGCTGTCCCGCTGGCGAGCGCGGTATTGAAGCGCATCCTGCCGATGCTTGGGTCAGATCTTCGTTCGCGCCCGCTGTCGACGCTTTCCGACGGTCGTCAGGACGCGCGCCTTCGGATCGCCTCCGCCTGGCTCTTCGCCATCGAGCCTGGCTCATCGACATTGGCATCCGAGGAATCGGATTTCACGGCAATGACCTCGTAGAGTTCCAGCTTACCCGCCCTGCCCTTGGCCCGTGCCGATCCCAAGGCTTTGAAGACGATCCGATCCGAGCAGAGGGCTACGACGGCACCGCTGGCCAAGATCGTCGTTCCGTAGTTCTTGTTCATGCTCTCCAGCCGCGAGGCAACATTCACGGTGTCGCCCATCGCGGTGTATTGCAGGCGCTCCTTCGCGCCGACGCTGCCGACAACCGCGGTGCCGGAATGGATACCGTAGCGCGTGCGGAATTCGGGTCGCCCCTTCTGGCGCTGGGCCTCGTTATAGGCGGCAATCCTTGCCTCGATAGCCAGAGCGCAACAACAGGCGTTCTCGGCATGGTGTGCGTCGGCAACCGGGGCGTTCCACATGGCAAAGACAGAGTCCCCCAGGAACTGGATGATCGTTCCGCCATGAGCATCGACCGTGCTGCTGAAGATGTCGAAATATTCGGCCAGCATGGCCACGACCTCCTCGGGCGAGTGCACCTCGCTGATCGTTGTGAAGTCGTAGATGTCCGTGAAAAGCGCCGTCACATCCTGGCGCCATGCCGACCTGCCCGTGAAATGGCCGGATTCTATGCCTTTGCGCACAAGTTCCTTCGGAACATACATGGCGAAGGTGGAGATCGCGTCGCGCGCTTTGTTCATCGCCTGACCAAGCGTTGAAATCTCGTTCACGCGCGAGGCCACATCGACCGGCGTGGAGAAGTCGAGGCTCTGCAGGCGGTTTGCGCTGGCGGTCAGCCGGAGCAGCGACTTGCTGACGAGCCGAGCCAACAGCAACGCCGCCAAAACCGCGAGCAGCACGATGATCGCTGAGACAGCCAGCCCTTGCAGAAGGGCGCGATTGGCGGGCCCCATCAGCTCGTCCAGTGGCGCCGCCACGACCACGCGATGGCCGCCCAGCAACAGCGCGGATGTAATCGGAGTAACAGCAACCAGGAAAGTTCGTCCGTCGACATCCACGAATTCCGTCCCTCCCAGGCTCGCGTCGATGTTCCGGGTACTGCGCACGAGAGGATCCGACGCCGGCGACGGGTCGGAATCGGCGGCCTCCCTGGGCGCGGTGATTCGCCTCATGAAGCTTCGGTCGGAATGGATCACCGGATTGCCGGAGGAGTCGACGATGAATGCGACCGCATGCTGAGAAATGCGCTGGGAGGCAAGAAAGTCGGTGATCGTGTCGAGGATAATGTCGACGGCGACGACGACGTTCCGGTTGCCGCTATGGGCCTCGGCAACGGTTACTCCAAGCGACCCGGTCGTCGCCATCTCGTAAGGGCCGACGGAGACCGGCCGCGGTTGGCCGACGGCCGCTCGATACCAAGGCCGGTTTCGGGGATCGTAGCTTGTAGGCTTCCCGGGCAACTCGACGAGGGTGTTCCCCTCCGCATCAAGAAAGATAACACGGTTCACCGAACCGCCAGCTTGGGCCTTGATGACGCGGACGGCCATTCTGGCCTCGCCGGGCGCGGCCAGCGCGGCACGCCAGCCATCATGATTGAGGTTGACAAGGTGGAAAAAGGAGCCGTCGGGATAACCGATATAGGCGCCGTCGATATGTGGCGACCGCAACATGCCTTCGCGAAAAACTGCGACTTTGTCCGCCATTCTCTCGGGTGGCGGATCAAGCACCGAATTCGCAGCGGAGGCCACGATTTCGACCAGCGTGACTGTGTCGCCGGACAGAACGCCGAAGCGGTCGACGACCCTCTCCGCGAAGACCTGCATGTTCTTCGTCGTGCCTTCAATCGCCGCATCGCGCGCGCGGACGTAACTCAAGCCGATCAGTGCCGCAGACACAGCCACGAGTGTCGCCACCATTGCGGTGCCGAGTAGCGACCGGAAGGAGCGGTTCAGAAGCCGATCGCGGAAAGTCGCAGCTGGCGCATCGTGGGTGCTCGACACCTTGAATCCACGCTCCTACGCCTCGGGCAAAATGGGATGCATCGCACTTACCGCGCTGGCCCTCACTGGCGGATCAGGATCATAATCGCACTGCTTCACCAAACGGCAATGGCAATTGTGGCGGCCGGCCCGTCATGGATGCGTTTCAAGCCGATTGTCATGGCAACCTCCCCGCCAGGATGGATGGCATGCGGTGCTCACGCGCCAGGTGGTCCAAGGTTAACAAATCCTTGCCGCAAAAAGGAAAATCCGTTTCACGCCGGGTCCTGCCCTTCTTTCGCCGAGATGTTCGGCTATCTGCGCAAACCATGTGCAGGGGACGTTTCAGGAGTGCATTGAGGCTTTCCGGAAAGACGCATGTCTTTGCCCGGAGCGGCCTGTCGGGCTGAGCGCCGGCACGGTACTCGCTTCGGGACAATCGCCCAAACAGCAACAGCGGTTTTCCGTGCGGCGCGTCGCGCTGCACCAATGGAGCATGTCATGACGGGACCAGGACCCACAAAGATCTGCCACTCCTGCCACAGGCCTTTTCCTCGTGCGGCAACACGCTGCGTATGGTGCGCAAGCCCGCGGCGTCCAACCGCCCCTCGCTCGGCGATGCCGGTTTGGGGCTCCATCGGCTTCGGCCCTCTCCTCGAAGGGCCGAAGCCATGACGATGCGTGCGCGGCCGGCCGAGACGGCAAGAGATCCGGACAGTGTCTTCGGAGCGTCGCTGCGGCAATATGGTGCGTTGCCCTGGCGGGTGGGTAGGCATGGGGAGCTGGAAGTCATGCTGATCACGACACGCCAGGCGGGCCGGTGGATCCTGCCCAGGGGCTGGCCGGTCAAAGGCAAGACGCCAGCACAGACGGCAACCCAGGAAGCCTTCGAAGAGGCGGGCGTCGTCGGCCGTATCGATCCACGTCCGGTCGGCGAGTATCGCTACCTGAAGGTCCTCCCCGACGGTTCCAGCAACGATTGTGTGGTCACGTTGTTCAGCCTTCATGTGCGCGGGACGCTCGTCCAGTGGCCTGAGCAGGCTGAACGAAAGCGGCGATGGCATGCTCTTGCTCAGGCAAGCGAGGTCGCCTCGGAGGGACAACTCGCCCATTTGCTGGCCACGCTCCGATTTGATCGGAACGCTGCCATGTGATGGCGGAGGGAGAGGTATGCAGCACCTCTCTTGACTTCGTGGCGCTCATGCCTAGGTATGCCGCACCATGTTTATCCTTGAGGCACATAGCCCGCGAGAGCCACAGCGCCGCAAAACGGGATCATAACCCGGGCGCGACCGAAGCCCTGGCTTCGCGTCCGGGTGTGCCAGGTTTTCAGCTCCAACAGGGCTGAACACCGACCTTCGTCGGCAGGACGCATCCTCAGCGAATGCCGCCATCACTATTTCAAGAAATCACCGACCGACTACCAAGACCACGGGACGAACCGCCCATGATCCAGACGCCCTATTACCTGATAGACAAGGCAAAGCTGCTCCAGAACATGGAGAAGGTCGCCGATGTCCGGGAGAAATCGGGTGCGAAGGCGCTGCTTGCCCTGAAATGCTTTGCTGCCTGGTCGGTGTTCGATCTCATGCGCGAACATATGGATGGCACGACATCGTCGTCACTCTATGAAGTCAGGCTCGGACGCGAGAAATTCGGCGGCGAGACCCATGCCTACAGCGTGGCCTATGCGGACCACGAAATCGACGAGGTGATCGCCAACGCCGACAAGATCATCTTCAACTCGATCGGCCAGCTTCAGCGTTTTGCCGAACGCGCAAACGGTGTTCCGCGCGGGTTGCGTCTCAACCCGCGCGTCAGCTCCTCGAGCTTCGACCTCGCCGACCCCGCCCGCCCCTTCAGCCGGCTGGGCGAGTGGGATGCCGCGAAGGTCGAAACGGTCCTGGACAGCATCAATGGCTTCATGATCCACAACAATTGCGAGAATGCCGATTTTGGTCTGTTCGATCGCATGCTGGGCGACATCGAGGAAAAGTTCGGCTCGCTGCTGTCACGAGTCGATTGGGTCAGCCTCGGCGGCGGCATCCACTTCACGGGCGAGAACTATCCGATCGATGCGTTCTGCGAACGGCTCAAGGCGTTCGCCGGCCGCCACGGCGTGCAGGTCTATCTGGAGCCGGGCGAAGCCGCCATCACCAGGAGCACCACGCTCGAGGTGACGGTCCTCGACACGCTGTTCAACGGTAAGGATCTCGCCATAGTCGACAGCTCGGTCGAGGCTCATATGCTCGACCTCCTGATCTATCGCGAGACCGCCAAGATGGCTCCCAATGCCGGCCCGCATAGCTACATGGTGTGCGGCAAATCCTGCCTGGCGGGCGACATCTTCGGCGAGTTCCGGTTTCCGAACGCCCTCAAGATCGGCGATCGGCTCTCGATCCAGGACGCCGCCGGCTACACGATGGTCAAGAAGAACTGGTTCAACGGAGTGAAAATGCCGTCGATCGCTGTGCGCGAGCTCGACGGCGGCATCAGACTGGTTCGCGAATTCACCTTTGCCGACTACGAACAGAGCCTCTCCTGAGGCGCATCTCTCGCAAGCAGAAGGAGACATCCCCCCGAAATGAAGAAGAACGTCCTTATCATCGGCGCCGGCGGCGTTGCACAGGTCGTGGCGCATAAATGCGCCGAGAACAACGACATATTGGGCAACATTCACATTGCTTCGCGCACCGTGGAGAAATGCCAGGCTATCATGGAGTCCGTGATCGAGAAGAAGAGCCTGAAGGCGGACGGCACGATCGCGGCCCATGCGCTCGATGCAATGGACGTGGATGGCGTGAAGGCTCTGATCGAGAAGACGGGCAGCCGCATCGTAATCAATGTCGGCTCGGCTTTCGTGAATATGTCGGTGTTGTCGGCCTGCATCGCCACCGGCGCGGCCTACATCGATACGGCAATCCATGAGGATCCGCTGAAAATCTGCGAGACCCCGCCCTGGTACGCCAACTACGAATGGAAGCGTCGCGGCGAATGCGAGAGCGCCGGGGTGACGGCCATCCTCGGCGCTGGTTTCGATCCGGGAGTAGTCAACGCCTATGCCGCCCTGGCGCGCGATCAATATTTCGACCGGATCGATTCCATCGATATCGTCGACGTGAATGCCGGAAATCATGGCCGGTATTTCGCCACCAATTTCGATCCAGAGATCAACTTTCGCGAGTTTACCGGCCAGGTCTGGTCGTGGCAGGACGGAAAGTGGACCCCGAACAAGATGTTCGAGATCCGCAAGGATTGGGACCTTCCGGTCGTCGGCATCAGCCCGACCTACATGACGGGCCACGACGAGATCCATTCCTTGTCGCAGAATCTCGGCGTTCCCAACATCCGCTTCTGGATGGGCTTCGGAGACCACTACATCAACGTGTTCACGGTCCTGAAGAATCTCGGACTGCTTTCCGAACAGCCGGTGACGACGGCCGAGGGCCAACAGGTCGTGCCCCTCAAGGTGGTCAAGGCGGTCCTGCCAGATCCGTCGTCTCTTGCCCCGGACTATACCGGAAAGACCTGCATAGGCGACGTCGTCAAGGGAACGAAGGACGGCAAGGAGCGCGAGGTGTTCATCTACAATGTCGCCGACCACAAGCAAGCCTACGAAGAAGTAGGCAGCCAGGGAATTTCCTACACGGCGGGCGTTCCGGCCGCGGCCGCGGCAATTCTGATCGCCGAGGGGACCTGGGACGTCAGACGGATGGCCAATGTGGAGGAACTGCCGCCCGTACCCTTCCTCGATCTGCTCGGCAGGATCGGGCTGCCGACGCGCATCAAGGACGAGAACGGTGATCGCCCGCTGGCATTCTCATGACGACCCCAAGCGCCGCCGCTCGTCAAAGCGGCGGCGCTATGTCAGCTCATGAAGAAGTTCTGCGTGCCGTGGGCCTCGATGGCCTCGGCGAGCCGGCTCAGCGCGTGCACGTAAGCGGCAGTGCGCAACGGAACCTGCTTTTCCTTCGCGAGAGACCAGATGGCCCGCCCTTCGCGCTCCATGACCATACGCAGCCGCTGATGGATTTCTTCCTCGGTCCAGTAGTAGCCCTGCCTGTTCTGGACCCATTCGAAATAAGAAACCGTCACACCGCCGGCATTCGCCAGGATGTCAGGGAAGACCACCGCACCCTTGCTCGCCAGGATCTTGTCCGCCTCCGCCGTCACCGGCCCGTTCGCCAGCTCGAGGACGAGCTTGGCCTTGACCGACGCTGCGTTGCCCTCGTGGATCATATTCTCCAGAGCGGCGGGGACCAGCACGTCGCAATCGACGGCGACCAGCTGATCGGCCGCCAGAAGCTGGTGACCAGCCTGCCCCGCGGTCGAGACGACCGAGCGCCCCTCCTTCTTGGCTTCCAGGAGAAGAGCGACATCGAGACCGTCCGGGCAGACAACCGCTCCTTCGGAGTCAGAGACCGCGACGATCCGGTGCCCGTCCGAGGACATAAGATCGGCGATATGCTGACCGGCATTACCAAAGCCCTGGACCGCTACACGCGCCGACTTCGCCAGCCCGCAATCTTCCGCCAGATGGCGCACGAGGTAGAAACCTCCGCGCGCCGTGGCATCGCCGCGTCCCAGCGAACCACCCAGCGCGATCGGCTTGCCGGTAATGACGGCAGGTTCGGCCTGGCCGACGATCTGGGCGTATTCGTCCGCCATCCAACCCATGATCATCGAGTTGGTGTAGACATCCGGCGCGGGGATGTCGCGATCAGGCCCGATGATTCGGGCAAAGGCCTGGATGTAGGCGCGCGACAGACGCTCGAGTTCCGCTTTCGAGAGCTGGCGCGGGTCGACCTGCACGGCACCCTTGCCGCCGCCATAGGGCAGGTTCATCACGGCGCATTTGAAGGTCATCCAGAAGGCTAGGGTCTCGACCTCGTCGGCGGTCGCTTCCGGATGGAAGCGGATGCCGCCCTTGGTCGGGCCGCGTGTGTCGTCGTAACGGCAACGCCATGCGAGAAAGGATTTTCGCGAGCCGTCATCCATACGGATCATCAGCCGCACCTTGGTGGTCTCGCGTGCGTATTTCAGCTTCTCAATCACGTCTGGGTCGATGTTGAGATGGGCGGCGGCTTCGTCCAGCCTGACAAGCGCGTGGTTGAGAAGACTTTCTTCCGTCATCATGACTCCTAGTGAAGGAATGGTACCGGGTAGAACAACTGGTACCGCCGGACCATCAAGACCCGTCGGTGCCGAGATACCGCCGGTGGAACCGACGGCCGAGGCTTGTTAGCACCTCGTAACCGATTGTGCCACTCGCCACCGCAACCTGATCGACGGTCTGCTCGTTGCAGATCAGATCGACCCAGTCCCCCTCACCGACGGAGCCGTTCGGACAATCCGTCACCTCGAGGATGATGCTGTCCATCGAAACCCTGCCGATAAAGGGAAGCCGGACGCCATTCATGAAAGCGGCGGTATCGGCACTCCGACGCCAACCATCGGCATAGCCGAGGGAGATCGTCGCGAGTCGTGTCGGCTTCGTGGCCAAGGCTGTATGTCCATAACCTATGCCGGCGTTTTCGGACACTTCGCGGAGTTGGATGATCCTTGCCGACAGTCGCACGACCTGCCGCATGGGATTGGTCCTGTGCGGAGTCGGGTTGATGCCGTAGAGCGCCGCTCCCGGGCGAGCGAGATCGTAATGGTAGGCGCTGCCCAGGAAGATCCCGGATGAATTGGCGAGCGACGCCGGCGCGGAGGGCAGCATCGATCGCAACCGATCGAAGGCGCAGCGCTGTTTCTCATTGGCCGCATGCTCATATTCATCCGCGCAGGCTAGGTGACTGAACACCAGCCTCACGTCGAAGGCGCGCAGCATTTCAGGATCGGAAGCGATTGCCTCCGCGTCGCGGGGAGGAAGGCCGAGCCGCGACATGCCGCTGTCCACCTGAACAGCGGCCGGCAGACGGTGCTCCCTCTTCATGGCATGGTCCCGCCAGGCTCTGATTTCCCGCAGGCTGTTGAGAACGGGGACCAGTCCAGCTGCGAAAAAATCGGCTTCCGTTCCCGCAGGCATGCCGTTCAGCACGAAGATCTCGCTGCCGGCCGGCAGGTTCTCACGAAGCTCGATCCCCTCGTCTACGTGCGCGACGAAAAATTTCCGACAGCCGGCGCCATGGAGCGCCGACGCCACTTGCACCGCGCCCAGGCCGTAGGCATTCGCCTTGACGACGCCCGCACAGTCGGCGGTGCCGAGCATCCGCCGCAGCAGAAGGTAATTCGAAACGACGGCACCGAGATCAATCGTGAGGATCGCACCGGCGCGTTCGACCGCGGTGCTCATGGCTGGTACCGGCCTATGGCGAGCTCGCTGGCATCAATATCAGGCTTGCGGCCCGAAACGAGGTCGGCGAGCACGCGTGCGGAACCGCAGGACATGGTCCAGCCCAGAGTACCGTGCCCGGTATTGAGATAGAGGCCGGCGATCTGAGTCGGGCCGATGATCGGCGTGCCGTCCGGAGTCATCGGCCGCAAGCCGCACCAGAAGCTGGCTTCGCTCACCGAGCCGCCGCTCCCGAACAGATCGTTGAAGGAGTATTCCAGCGCTCCCCTGCGCGTTTCCCGCAGCGCCAAATCGTAGCCCGCGATCTCCGCAGTACCGCCGACGCGTATGCGGTTGCCAAGCCTCGTGATCGCGACCTTGAAGGTTTCGTCCATAACGGTGGAGACCGGTGCTCCCACTTCATCCCGGATAGGGATCGTAAGCGAATATCCCTTGATGGGATAGACCGGCGCGTTGATGCCCAATGGCTTGATCAGCAAGGGGGAATAGCTGCCCATTGCGACGACGAAAGCATCGGCCGCGACGAGCCCTTCGTCGGTCCGCACGGCCGTGGCGCGCCGGCCATCGGTCACGATCTCGCGGATCGTGGTCCCGTAGCGGAATACGACGGTTTCAGCGGCAAGCTCGGCAAGCTTGTTCGTGAACATATAGCAATCGCCGGTCTCGTCGTCCGGCAGACGCAGGCCGCCGACGAACTTTCCACGTACCCGGGCCAATGCCGGCTCGGCCGCGATGCAGCCTGCCGCGTCGAGCACTTCGAAAGGCACGCCGAATTTCTCCAACACCTCGACGTCGCCGCCGATCGAGTCGAGCTGACTCTGGGTCCGGAAAAGCTGGAGCGTGCCCTGGCTGCGTTCGTCATAGGTCAAACCGATCTCCGACCTGAGCTCGCGCAAGCAGTCGCGGCTGTATTCCGCGATGGGCACCATGCGCGCCTTGTTGAGGGCGTAACGCGCCGAGGTGCAGTTGCGGAGCATTTTCATCACCCAAGACCACATCGCCGGGTCGAGGCTCGGCCGGATCGCAAGGGGCCCATGCTTCATCAGGAGCCACTTCACTGCCTTCAAGGGGACGCCTGGGCCGGCCCAGGGTGAGGAATAGCCGGGCGAGACCTCGCCCGCATTGGCGAAACTGGTCTCGAGGGCCGGTCCCTTCTGGCGGTCCAGCACCGTGACCTCGTGTCCCGCCCTCGAAAGATAATAAGCGGTGGTCACGCCTATGACCCCTCCGCCGAGCACAACGACTTTCAATTGAGTTCTCCTGGTTCCGCGGGGGCCTGGGACCATGTCGCAACGGTCCGGCGCAACCCGTGATCAATCATGCCTGCATGCCGGAGCGGCTTGCGCCGTATCCGAGATCAGTGCTGAAGCTTGGGTTGGGATTTCAGACCCCCGGTCACGGCTGTCGCCGCGCCAGGGCTATACGAATGCGATAAGGCTTCCCGCGTGATTGAGAAATCGAGCGCGGGTCCCGAAGATATGGCTAGCCTGTTGTCGCCTAACTGCCATCGGGCTCATTCAGCTTTTGACGTGGCGGAAAATACGCGAATACCGGCCAGATGCAATAGCGCTGGTCCAGCCGGTATTTGCTCCAGCGAAATACGCCTCGCCGGCTGAGCTGACGCGTCAGTTGCTGATATGCCCGTGGGGCATGCCGTACATCAGACGGTCGAAGCCATCGCCACTGACATGAACCAGCGTCCGATGATCGCCGCCCTCGAAATAGACGTCGCCGCCTCGCTCCAGACCGTCGTCTATCACACAAGCTACCCTGTAGGGCGCGCCAAAGATCGGCACGGCACCGACGTCACAATCCGGGAACAGTGCGCTCGCTTCTTCCTCGCTCGCGAGTTGGACCCGTTCGCCCACGATCTTGGCGACCTTGTCGAGATCGACATGGCGCGAGGCGGGCACAATCGCGAGGAGATAGCTGCCGTCCCATTTCAGCACCACGCCTTTGGCCAGCGAAGCGCCCGGGACGTGACTGACCTGAGCCGTCATGGCCGATGAACCGGTCCTGTTATGCTTCGCCAGTTCGTAAGGTACGTGATTGTCCTCGAGATATTCCTGCATCGTCAGCGCAATACTCATGACCGTTCCTTTCGAAACCGATGCCAATCTGACCGGCACGGCGAACGGGATGGCGAGGAAATGCGCACCAGCAGCTGCAGCCTCGGCGCGCCGAAACGGCTCCACGCCAAGCCGGCCGGCGGTCGTCGGGACCCGCTCCGAGACGGGCTATGGAAAGGGTACACCCGCGGGTTTGCCAGGGCAAGTTTGACGAGGGCGCCGCTCAGGTGCTGACACCCAGCTCTACCAGCCTCTCCACGCATGATTCTTCCGCCTGGTCGAGTTCGGCCAAGGTCTCTTCGAGATCGCGGCGCTTCTGGCGCAGATCCTCCCGCTTTTCCTCGATGCGCTTGATCATGAGCTTGAGCTGTCCGACTTCGCCTGGCGGCTCTCTGTACATCTGGATGATCTCGCGGATTTCGCTGATCGAGAAGCCGAGGCGCTTTCCCCGCATGATCTGTTTTATGAGATGACGGTCCGACGGGCGGAACAGCCGGGTACGGCCGCGTCGGACGGGCTGGATGAGACCTTCGTCTTCGTAAAAGCGCAGGGTTCTGGTGGAGATATCGAACTCGCGGGTGAGTTCGGTGATCGAATAATATTCCCGCATCGCCATCCGGTGCACCCGTCGATTCCAGTGGCGAAGTCTCGCACGGCATTTACGTAAAAGTCAAATATCGGGCCCTTTCCGTAAAGCGCAATTGCGGTGTTTCTCGCCGGCTTGAGCCAGGTCAACGACCGGGATCGGGTTCTGTGTGACCGCCCCCTTGTCTTCGGGAGGATTTGCATGGCCGCGGCACAGGATATCCTTTGGCGTCTGTTTGGGAGAAACCGCACTCGGTCCGGCGTCGTGGACGCGGAGCTCAGCGAGTTGGCGTTTCTATGTTCCCGCTGTGAGGCGGCCAACAGGTGCATCGCCGAGGTTCGCGCAGGAACCGCGGCTCGGAATGCCGAGGAGTTCTGTCCTCACGCGGCACGTTTCCAAGCCCGTGCCGCGAAAGCCTAGTGGCCTGCTCAGCCGAGATGCATCCACCAGGAGGCAAGGCCGAGGAAGGAAATGAAGCCGATGACGTCCGTCACCATGGTCGTGAAGATCGACGACGCGATCGCCGGGTCGGCCCCGAGCCGGTCCAGGAACAATGGTATCAAGATACCCCCGAGCGCCGCAGCAAGCATGTTGATGATCATCGCCGCCGCAATGACGTACCCAAGATCCACGTTCTGGAACCACGCACCCGCGATGAGGCCGATGATGGCGGCTATCGTGACGCCGTTCAGGAAGCCGACCATGATCTCGCGTCGGATGACACGTCCGGCATTGTAGATGTCGAGATCGCGCGTCGCCAGCGCCCGCACCGTAACGGTCATGGTTTGCGTGCCGGCATTGCCGCCAAGGGAGGCGACGATCGGCATCAGGGCGGCGAGTGCGACCATCTCCTCGATCGTGTCGGCGAACATACCGATCACCGAAGCCGAGACGAAGGCGGTCACGAGGTTTACGAGAAGCCATGGCACGCGCGACCGGGACGTAGCGACGACCGTGTCGGAGAGTTCCTCATCGCCGACACCCCCCATGCGCAGAAGGTCTTCCTCGGCTTCCTCCTGGATGACGTCAACCACGTCGTCGATGGTGAGCACGCCGACCAGGCGATCATTTTCGTCGACGACCGCTGCGGACAACAGGTCATATTGCTCGAACTCGCGAGCCGCCTCCTCCTGGTCCATCGTCGCGGGGATCGCATGGCGTGTCTCATGCATCACCTCTTCGATCTTGACCGTGCGTTTGGCCCGCAGGATCTGATCGAGATCGACGGCCCCGAGCAGCTTGAAACTTGGATCGATGACGAAGATCTGGCTGAAGCGGTCTGGGAGATTGCGACCCTCGCGCATGTAGTCGATGGTCTGGCCGACCGTCCAGAACGGCGGCACAGCAACGAACTCCGTCTGCATGCGCCGGCCAGCCGTCTCTTCGGGATACTCGAGCGCACGGCGCAGACGGACGCGCTCGGTGAAAGGTAGCTTTGCGAGAATGTCCTCCTGGTCCTCGGCGTCGAGGTCCTCGAGGATGTAGACGGCATCGTCGGAATCGAGGTCCTTGACGGCCTCCGCGATCTGCTCGTTGGGCAGGCTGTCGACAATGTCGAGACGGATGGCCTCGTCGACCTCCGTGAGCGCGGAAAAGTCGAAATCCTTGCCAAGCAGGTCGACCAGGGCAAGCCGCTGCTCGGGCAGCAAGGCCTCGATGACGTCGCCCAATTCGGATTGGTGCAGACCGCCGACATCGCGCTTGAGCGTCAGCGTATCGCGATCCGCAATCGCCGCCCCCAGATGCGCCAGAAAGGACGGGAGGACGACCCCGTCCGCGCCGTAGATGTCGGCGTGCGCCGTCTCCGACGCGTCTGAATACTGTTCGTGACCGGCTTCCAAACACGCCTCCCGCCACTCGATTCCGGGATCAGCCTTTTGGAGCGGTCTAGACGTTTTTCGGTCGAACCGCCAACACGCTTTTCTCACCGCCGTAGCTGCGTGCCTTCCAGGAACCGGCGACAGGCTAGTCCGGCATTGTCACGTTGATCGATATCGAGGAATACCAGGCGGCAAGGTCGGCTATCTCTTGATCCGTGAGATCCTTCGCCACGACCGACATCATCTCGTGTTCACGCTTGCCCGAGCGAAACGCCTTCAACTGAGTCTGCAGATAGATCTCGCTCTCGCCCGCCAGATGCGGCGCAATCGGGATCTTAGCGATGCCGTCCAGGCCATGACAGACCTGGCACTTGGCGGCGAGCGCCCGGCCAGCCTTCGGGTCGGCCGCCTGGGATGCTGTCGTCGCGGCAAGCAGCGCGACGATCGCGAGATGGATTTCGGATCTGAACATGATGAGGCTCGGCGGCTAATAGCCCCGCTCCGTTTATACACTCGGAACGGGGCGCGTTGAGATCAATCCTTATGGGATATGCGATACAGGGCGCCGACCAGGTCGTCCGAAACGAGGATCGAACCGTCACGGAGCTGGGCAATGTCCACCGGCCGGCCGAGATACTCGCCATTCGGGTCAAGCCAGCCCTCGGCGAAGACTTCGGGTGTCCCGGCACTTCCGTCCTCGTTTACGGGAGTGAACATGATGCGGGCTCCGACGGGCTTGGTGCGGTTCCACGAACCGTGCTGGGCGGAAAAGATGCCGCCACGATATTTCGGCGGGAACTGGCTGCCCGAATAGAAACTCATTCCGAGATCTGCCGCGTGGGGTTCCATTTCGACCGCGGGCTTCACGGCATCGGAGGGTGGTTCCTTGTCCTTGTATTCGATTGTCCTCACCGTTCCGCCGCCGAAATAGGGAAAGCCGAAATTCTGTCCGGCCGAAGTCTGGCGATTGATCTCGCCGGGCGGCTGGTCGTCGCCAAGTCCGTCGACCTGGTTGTCGGTGAACCACAACTCTCCATTCTTCGGATTGAAGTCATGGCCGACCGAATTGCGCACGCCATAGCTATAGACCTCGCGACCTGTTCCATCCTGATTGAGCCGGATGATGCCACCGATGCCATGCTTTTCGAAAGTTGCGAGCTTGTCGGGGGAAGGAACGTTGAAGGGTTGGCCAAGCGAGATGTAGAGCTTGCCATCGGGCCCGACCCGGCAGACGCGCGCCGTATGATTGTAGCTCTCCTCGTCGGGCGGAATGAGATCGCCCTTTTTCACGACGTTGAAAGCGGCGACATCCGGGCTTTCATAGAAGAACTCGGCGGCCGGGAACGACAGCACCCGGTTCTGCTCGGCGAGGTAGAGGACCCCTTCCGGCGAGAAGCACGGGCCATTGGGAACCGCAAAGTCGATCGAAGGCGCGAAATCCTTCACCTCGTCGGCAACCCTGTCCTTGTCACGATCGGTGACGGCCCAGATCTTGGTCTTGCGCGTGCCGACAAAGGTGACAACGCCTTGCGGGCCGACGGCCATGTGTCGTGCGTCGGGCACGATTGCATAGAGCTCGATCTGGAATCCTTCCGGAAGCTGGATCTTTTCCAGTATCGCCTTGATCGCTTCTGCCTTCGATCCGCCCTGCTCTATAACAGTGAAATCAGTTGTCCCCGTCGTCTTGAATTGCGAGAGTTTTTCGAGATTATTCTGGGCGTAGGCTACTGTACATGCACTTGTCATCAGCGCTGCCAGGAGTGCTGCTTTACCCATGTCTTCCTCCCTGACCCCCCATCCAACGATAACACTATTGATCGGGCACAGTGAAGGTGGACCATCGTGCTGCGCCTGACGGTGGCACTCCCCCAGTTTGCGCTCGCAAGGAGACCGACAGCAACCGGGGCCTGATGGCGTCGGTCCAGAGAGGCAGGTTTCTTATCTTTGGCGCTCTTGCCGGGAAGATTGCCTTGTCGAGCCAGCCATGCGCTGACCGAGCAACTGGCGAACGGCACTGAGCCTACGAGCGGGCGCTCATCGTGGACCTGCGCCACGAACGATTCCCGGGGGCGCCTCGGCAAGATGAGGAAAAAGCAACGGAAGGAGGGCGGCATCGCCGCCCTCTTCACTGGGATGTTTGGATCTAGCGACCGCTCACCACGGCAGCGATAACGCCGGATGCAATGCTGACAAGCAGGTAGTCATTCTCGACCTTGACCCAATGCTGATGGCGGCCTGGGCGCTTGAGCCCGTAGCGGTGATAATCGCGGAGGTGGTGGCGCCGTTGCCATTCGGGCACGCGGTCGCCCCTCGACCAGTGGCGCTGCTTGTGGTGGCCCGGAGCGAAGTGCCTGGGACTCTTGTCGTGATGCTTTTGGGAGTAGTGCGGACGCGGCCCATCATGACGCGGCTGCGCCTGCGCCATTGGCGCGGCAAGGACTGAGAATGCGATCGCAGCAAGGGCAATTCGTTTCATCGGCTGGCCTCCTTAGCTCAGTAATGGGAGACTTGTAGAGGCCCTACAATGAACCCAAGATGAATGGCCGGATTAACAATCCGTAACCCTTCCAACGACTTGAAGCAAAATTCCAATCTGACATGCGAATTCGGCCGCAGCGGCACCGCCGCCAGGGTTTCTGTGGACCTTCGGTCAAGCGACCTGCCCCAGGACGTTATGCAGAGCGCTTTCCTAGAAGGCCGGCCTTGAGGCACCATTGAACCTGCAACCCACAAGGGCTCGTTGGTGCGGTCGAGAAGACTCGCAGCACGAACCGGGCTTCATGTGTCCCACGAGCGCGAAACCAGGGCATTGGAAGTCAAGCGGTCACAAGACGGATGTCCCACGTTCCGGACAGCGTGCTGTCCATCGACACCTTAACGACGTGCAGTTCGGCGAGGCGGCCAAATGCCAGAAGGCACCCCAATAGAGTTTGATGCGAACGGACTGAAGCAGCTTCCAAGGGATCAGCGCCAAGAGCGAGATCACCGCAACGGCCAAGCTGAAATAGGATGGCCACGGCTTTGCGCGTTGCCACCGCGCCGTCCTCGACGATGGCGACGACGGCGCGCCGCAGCCTCGATGGTGAGAATTTGCGCGCCGCCGCCGACAGTTTTGCCCCTCACCACCCCACCAGCATCGCAGGAAAGTAAAAAACCGGGGTTTATGGGATGTGGAGAATTTTAGGGAAGGCGGACATGCCGGTCGCGTCACCGGCGCCAGCCTCGACAAGGCGAAATAGGGCCCGCATCCCGTTGGGGGCTCAATGGGACGCGGGCCGTCGAAGCTCCCTCTGAACCGGTTGGGGAATGGTCAAGTTCGCTCCGGCGGGCCAAACGCAACTGAGATCGCTTTGTTCCTGTTCGGCTGCGTCGATCGCTGGATCTTGGTTCGGCGGAATCACCGATCCCCGCCAACTTGCAAACCTGACATCGGTGCTGAAGACCATTGCTGCAAACACGGCATTCAGCCGAAGACCGTGGAATGGTTGACGCCCGCCGTCACCTTATCTCGACTTTTTTCTCAAGGACCCGTCCGCCCGGCGAATTGCTGGCGAAGCTGGAGCGACAACATCTCTTGGATCTATGAGGGGCACTCCAACTCCGCCTCCAGATCCTTCATCGCCTTGAACAGGTCGGCCCGCCATTTGATGCCGTACATCGCGAACCCGACGCTCACGACGACATTGGCGAGTGGGCCCGGACGAGATTGCCGAAGGCCGCTATCGGGCCGCCGATACTGGTGAGCAGTCATGTCCAGACCGTCTTCGACTTTGCCGGCGGCGTGCCGAGTTCTTCCGGACCTGCGACGACCACCTTCTCGACCACGATCGGTTCTGGGGTCGGTTCGACCGGGACAGGCGCCGGCCCAATCACCTCGGGCTCGGCGGGCTCAACGCCGTAGCCAGCACCCTTCAGGGTGGCCCCAAATTTATGGGCATAGCCGGCGATCATGTCGGCCTTGTCGGTACCGTTCAAGACGCGTGTAATCGCTCTCCCCCGGTGGCAAGCCGCACCTGAGCGGCGACAGCATGTCGGCGATGTTCAAGCGGCGGCGCAAGGTCGCCGGGCTTGGCCGGATGGCGTCCGCATGCCGAGCTGCTCGCGGAGCTAGGCTGCAGCCAGTATGAGATCATGGCGATCCTCGGTCATTCCGAAGCCAAGACGAGCGAGGTTTACGCCCATCGCGTCGAGCAATGGAAGCCTGCCAAACGGCGGTCGAGAGAGTCGATACGTCCCACGCACGGGGTTGACGTGGGACACAATGCCCCTGAACGCCGCAGAAAATAAGGATTCTGGAAAGGGTGATGGTGCGGTCGAGAAGACTCGAACTTCCACGGGTTGCCCCACAGCGACCTCAACGCTGCGCGTCTACCAATTCCGCCACGACCGCACGTCACGAAAGGGCCGGTTCGGACCGGCTCGCGGCATGTAGCAAAATGCCTTGGGCGAAACAAGTGCACCCAGCACATTATTCCGATGAAAGATCATGCCTCTGGGGAAGCTTCGTGGACCACCGCTCCGCAGCGCGAACTGGACCTTTTCCCGGCTTGGCTCCATATGTTGGGCATCAAGGAATTCAGATGACAGAACGCAGCAAGATAGCCTCATCCTTCCTGCCGGTTCCAGGCTCGGCACCGGTCGAATGGCGCATCGAGCCAGGCCTCACACCCTACCTGTATGCATTGGAGTTCATGGAAGCGCGCGCCGCGGCGATTCGCGACGGCAAGGCCGGGGAAATGGTCTGGCTCGTGGAGCATCCCCCACTCTACACGGCCGGCACCAGCGCCAGGCCGCAGGATCTGATCGAGGCGAATCGGTTTCCGGTCTTTGCCGCGGGGCGTGGCGGTGAATACACCTATCACGGTCCGGGCCAGCGGGTTGCCTATGTGATGCTCGATCTCAAACGCCGGCGCGAAGACGTGCGTGCCTTCGTTGCATCGTTGGAGGAATGGATCATTGGCGCCCTCGCACGTTTCAACGTCAAGGGCGAGAGGCGCGAAGATCGGGTCGGCGTCTGGGTAATTCGGCCGGACCGCCCGCCTCTCCCCGGCGGCCTCGCGGCGGAGGACAAGATCGCAGCGATTGGCATCCGCCTTCGGCGCTGGGTGAGCTTTCACGGCATCGCCATCAATGTTGAACCGGATCTGTCCCATTTCTCCGGCATCGTGCCCTGCGGGATAACCGGGTATGGCGTCACAAGCCTGGTCGATCTCGGACTCCCCGTGACGATGACCGATGTCGATCTCGCCCTCAAAAGTGCCTTCAACGACGTCTTTGGACCCGTCGCGAACACACCCAAAACCTTGCGTAGGAGTGCCTGATATGAACGCGGCGCGGCTATCTACCTTGGCAATGACCGCGCTCCTCCTCTTGTCCGCTCCTGTCTCGGCCCAGCAGGCGTCGGACGTCATCGCTCCGGAAAGCGAAAGCGGGTTTGCGGCAAAGGCGCCGGTTCACGCCCGGACCCGAATGGTCGTCGCAGCCAACCCGCTTGCCGCCGAGGCCGGGCTCAAGGTGCTGCGCGAGGGCGGGACCGCGGCTGACGCCGCCGTCGCCGTGCAAACCGTTCTGGGCCTTGTCGAACCGCAGTCTTCCGGGCTCGGCGGGGGAGCCTTCCTGGTCTGGTACGACGCAGCGACCAAGACACTCACCACGTTTGACGGCCGGGAGACCGCGCCTGCCGCCGCGACTCCAGAGCTCTTTCTCGGCAACGACGGCAAACCGCTCGCATTCTTCGACGCCGTGGTCGGCGGGCGATCGGTCGGGACGCCCGGTGTGCCACGCCTGCTCGAGACGATCCATGCAAGATATGGGAAGCGGCCCTGGGCGGAACTGTTCGCGCCCGCGATCCGCCTCGCGGAAGCCGGCTTCGAGGTCTCCCCGCGCCTCAGCGCTCTGATCGCCGAAGATGTCGGTCGGCTCGACAAGCAGCCGGCAGCCCGGGCCTATTTCTTCGGCCCCGATGGCGCGCCCTTGCCTGCCGGCTTTCATTTGCGGAACCCTGACTATGCCGCGACCTTGAAGGCGATCGCGACCGGAGGCGCCGATGCCTTCTATCGAGGGCCTCTCGCTGAGCGCATCGTCGAAGCCGTGCGCGGCCACGCCACCAATCCAGGCGGCCTCGCTCCGGTAGACCTTGCAAACTACACGGTGAAAGAACGCCCCGCGGTCTGTGCGCCGTACCGGGGGCATGACGTCTGCGGAATGGGCCCGCCGTCTTCCGGCGCCATCGCAGTCGGCCAGATCCTCGGAATGGTGGAGCCCTATGACCTTGCGACCCTCGGCGCCGACGACCCCGAGAGCTGGCGCATCATGGGAGACGCGACCCGCCTCGCTTTCGCCGACCGCGAGCGGTACGTGGCCGATACCGATTTCGTCTCCATGCCCAAGGGGCTGCTCAACCACGATTACCTGAAGTCGCGCTCCGCCTTGATCCGGCGCCCCACCGCGCTGGAAGCGGACGCGGTCAAGGCAGGCGAGCCGCCATGGGACAAGGCAGAGTTACGGATCGACGGACGCTCGCTCGAACAACCATCGACCTCTCACTTCTCGATCGTCGACGAGAAGGGCAACGCGCTTGCCATGACGACTTCGATTGAGAACAGCTTCGGCTCCCGCCTGTTCGTTGCCGGCTTCCTGCTGAACAATCAACTTACCGACTTTTCCTTCGAGCCTGCGGAAAACGGCCGGGCCGTCGCCAATCGCGTCGAACCAGGAAAGCGGCCGCGGTCATCCATGGCGCCGACCATCGTGCTGAAGGACGGAAAGCCCGCTTATGTGTTGGGCTCCCCCGGGGGAAGCCAGATCATCGTTTTTGTCGCCAAGACGATCATCGCGCTCATCGACTGGAAAATGGATATGCAGACCGCGGTGTCCCTGCCCCATCTCTCCAATCGCTTCGGCAAATACGAGCTCGAAGCAGGAACCAAGGCCGTGGACTTTGCCGATGATCTCCAGGCCCTGGGTTTCAAGACAGAGCCCCGCGACCTCAACTCCGGACTGCACGGGATCACTCTCGATCCGGGCGGGTTGGTCGGCGGAGCGGATCCCCGCCGGGAAGGTGTGGCGATCGGCGATTAAAGGGCGCCAATCCACATTGCCATGGTCACGATGAAGGCGCTTACCGAAACCAGCGAAACAACATCCTGCACGAGATTGGTCATGGCATTCACTCCGATTGGTATCTGTTCCTTTTATGTTCTATTTCCGTTCGCCATTCAATCTATTTTCTGACGATACGTAAGGCGGATCGATCAAGGGTTAATGGATTCTTGCCACCTGCCACAGCGGGGCGGCACCGCTGGACGACATGCACCAGGCTAAGCCCAGGCAGGTCCCCGCCCGGTGCTCGCGAGCCGTAGATTTGTAGGTTAGTCGTCGACGGACTGCTGCTCCGCCGACTCGGCGATCAGCCGGTGCTCCTGGCGAGAGCCAGAGCACCAGCGTTAAAGGGGAACGACTTTGCCTTCCGCGAGCGTCACCCGCCGATCCATTCGGCGGGCAAGGTCAAAATTATGCGTGGCGATCAACGCACCGAGGCCGGACTGGCGCACCAATGCCTCGAGCGCCTCGAACACGTAAGATGCAGTGGTCGGATCGAGATTGCCGGTCGGCTCGTCGGCGAGCAGGAGCAAGGGGGCATTGGCGACGGCACGGGCAATCGCCACCCGCTGCTGTTCGCCTCCGGACAGTTCGGCCGGACGATGGTGGGCGCGCTTGCCGATCTTCATATAGTCGAGCAGTTGCATCGCCCTTTCGGCCGATTCCTGCTTGCCAAGGCCACGAACGAGCTGCGGCATCATGATGTTCTCGAGCGCGGAGAACTCGGGCAGCAGATGGTGGAACTGATAGACGAAGCCGATATCGTTACGGCGTATGGCTGTCCGCTCTTCGTCCGAGAGGCGGCCGCAGGCCTTGCCAGAGAGGATAACATCGCCTGCGTCCGGCCGTTCCAGAAGACCGGCCGTGTGCAGCAGCGTCGATTTGCCCGTTCCGGATGGCGCGACGAGCGCCACCATCTCGCCTCGACCCAGGGAGAAGTCGGCGCCATTCAGGATGGTCAGCTTGCGCGGACCCTGAACGTAGTGACGTTCGACACTTTTCAGTTCGATGACAGGGGTGCTCACTCGTACCTCAGGGCTTCGACGGGGTCGAGCTTGGCCGCGCGCCATGCAGGAAACAGCGTGGCCAGGAACGACAGGGCCAACGCCATCAGAATGACCGACATTGTCTCGCCGAAGTCCATCTTCGCAGGCAGCTTGCTCAGGAAATAGAGCTCGGGATTGAACAGCACGGTGCCCGAAAGCCAGGAGAAGAACTGCCGGATGCTCTCGACGTTGAGGCAAATGATCACCCCCAGGACGACGCCGGCAAGGGTGCCGGCAAAACCGATCGCTGCGCCCGTCATCAGAAAGATCCGCATGACGGCGCCACGCGTGGCCCCCATGGTGCGCAATATGGCGATATCTGTGCCCTTGTCCTTCACCAGCATCACGAGGCCCGAGATGATGTTGAGCGCAGCGACAAGCACGATCAGCGTCAGGATCATGAACATCACGTTTCGTTCGACCTGCAGCGCCGAGAAGAAGGTCTGATTGCGCTGGCGCCAGTCGGTCAGGAAAACGGGACGCTGCGCGGCATCCTCGATGGGTTTTCGCAGTTGATCGACGGCATCGGGATTGTCGACGAAGATCTCGATCGCCTGGACGCGATTCTCCATGTTGAAATAGAGCTGCGCCTCCGACAGCGGCATGAAGATGATGGAGGAATCGTATTCCGACATGCCGATCTCGTGGATGGCAATCACCGGATAGGTCTTCATGCGCGGCGTCGAGCCAAGTGGGCTGACATCGCCTTCCGGCGAGATCAACGTGATGGAATCGCCGAGCGCCAAGCCGAGATTCTCGGCCATTCGGGTGCCGATCGCAACGCCCTCGCTGCCGTCGAAGCCGACGATCGAGCCTTGCCGGATATTGTTGGCGACGAGGCTCAGCTTGGCGAGGTCCTCGCCGCGAATGCCTCGAACGAGTGCGCCCGTGCCAGCGCCGATATTGCCCGAAGCCAGCGTCTGACCGTCCACCAGCGGGATAGCGAACTTGACGCCCGGCACGCCATTGATGCGAGAGGCGACCGCTGCGTAGTCATCCAATGGCGAATCCACTGGCTGCATGACGAGATGGCCGTTGATGCCGAGGATCCGGACCAGCAGTTCGGCCCGGAAACCGTTCATCACCGCCATGACGATGATGAGTGTCGCCACGCCGAGCATGATGCCGGCAAAGGAAATGGAGGCGATCACCGAAATGAAGGCCTCCTTGCGGCGCGACCGCAGATAGCGCCAAGCCACCATCCGCTCGAATGCGGAAAAAGGGCCCGCGCCGCCGGCGGGCTTCGTCGCCGCCGTCTGGCTCATCGAGTCATGCCGAACCGATTGACGACCTCGCCGAGCGGGATCGTGCTGCGCTCGCCCGTCTTGCGCTCCTTGATCTCGGCTTCGCCGGCAGCGACCCCCCGAGGGCCTACGATCACCTGCCATGGCAAACCGATCAGGTCGGCCGTCGCGAATTTCCCGCCGGCGCGCTGGTCGGTGTCGTCATAGAGAACGTCGAGCCCCGCCGCCGTCATCTGCTGGTAAAGCTCGTCGCAAGCGCGATCGCATTCGGCATCACCCGCCTTCATATTGATGAGGGCGATGTCGAAAGGCGCGACCGATGCGGGCCAGATTATTCCGTTCTCGTCGTGGCTCGCCTCGATGATAGCGGCGATCAACCGCGAAGGACCGATGCCATAGGAACCCATCGACACGGGACGCTCCTTGCCGTCGGGGCCTGTCACCTTGGCGCCCATCGGCTTCGAATATTTCTCGCCGAAATGGAAGATGTGGCCGACCTCGATGCCTCGCGCCGAAACCTTGTCGGCCTCGCCGATGGCGTCCCAGGCCTTTTCATCGTGCATCTCGTCAGTGGCTGCGTAGGGCGTCGTCCACTCTTTGACGATGCCGCTGATCTCGCCGTCGTTCGAGAAATCGGTGTCTGCGCCAGGCACGGGAAGCGTCAGAAAATCCTTGTGGCAGAAGACCTGGCTTTCGCCCGTATCGGCGAGGATGATGAATTCGTGCGAGAGATCGCCGCCGATCGGACCGGTGTCGGCGCGCATTGGAATCGCCTGCAGGCCCATCCGGGTGAAGGTCCTGAGATAGGCGACGAACATGCGGTTGTACGCGGCCCTGGCTCCCTCGTAGTCCAAGTCGAAGGAGTAAGCGTCCTTCATCAGGAACTCGCGGCTGCGCATGACACCGAAGCGGGGCCGCACCTCATCGCGGAATTTCCACTGAATATGATACAGGTTGAGCGGCAGATCCTTGTAGGACTTCACGTAGGCGCGGAAGATCTCCGTTACCATCTCCTCGTTTGTCGGTCCGAACAGCATATCTCGTTCGTGCCGATCCTTTATGCGCAGCATCTCCTTGCCGTAATCGTCGTAACGACCACTCTCGCGCCAAAGGTCGGCCGACTGAATTGTCGGCATCAGGATTTCGAGCGCCCCGGCGCGGTTCTGTTCCTCGCGGACGATCTGACAGACCTTGTCGAGCACGCGCTTACCCAATGGCAGCCAGGAAAAACTCCCGGCCGCTTGCTGGCGGATCATGCCCGCGCGCAGCATGAGGCGGTGAGAGACAATCTCAGCCTCGCGAGGATTCTCTTTCAGAATGGGCAGGAAATAGCGCGAGAGCCGCATGAAAAGTTCCGTTGAAACCTGGGACGCTCCACAGCTCGCGGCCGCGAAGCAGGGCGATTGCTTGCACGCGCTTCATAGCTATTTCATGGCCGCTTGGAAACCCGATCTGGTGCGGCGAATGGGCGAAAACCAAGGCCCCTACTGTAGTCCAAGTTTAGTCTGACTAAACTCCAGGCAAGGCCTGCCCCTCTATTGTGCATCGCAGCACATTCTGATGACATTTCACGCAAAATTCCGCGTGACATCCTGTTCTTCGGTAGGCTAATGTGCCCCCAATAAACGAGAGGACGGAAATAAGTTCGTTCTCCTACGCGGTCAAAGTCTTGGGAGGATGCGATCTAGGCGCGGTTACTCGCTGCCGCCGGAAACCGGAAAGCGGATCGGACGCGTTAAAATTGCAAGGCTTCGGCCTTGCATTTTTTTTGCGTGCTCGGCAGCGAAATGGGCGATCGGTTTTGGCTGCCTCTTACGGGCCTGCCCGCCGCCGCTCCTCTGTCCTGCCGGACATTCCCACTCAAGGGGAAGATCGGCATCTTTGACGCCGGCTCCTCATCTGTCACATCGACGATTGGCGAGGCCATCCGTGACGGCCGATCTCCCCCCTCAGGGGGAGATGTTCGGCTTGGCAGACCCCGCGCTGCCGCGGGGAAGTGCAACCTCAGCGGAATTCCGGCAGAACCCGGGGAATATCGTCGACAGACAGGCCCAGCCCACGGGTCACGAGATAGAAGCATCCGAGAACGATTGCCGAAACTATTGTCGTGCGGATCATCGCCCGCAGCATGTGCGGCCCTTTCGGGGCGCTGGAAACCGTGCCCAGCACGACCTCCTGGTCGTCATCCTGCGTCCGCAAGCTGAAGGGCAGGATGGCAAACAGCGTAAGCCACCAGACCACGAAGTAAAGCGCAGCGACGGAGATCCAGGTCATGCCTGCTCCAATTCCACAAGCGTGCCTTGGAAATCCTTGGGATGCAGGAACAGGACGGGCTTGCCATGCGCCCCGATCTTCGGATTGCCGTCGCCGAGAATGCGGGCGCCGCCTGCCTTCAACCGATCGCGGGCAACGAGGATGTCGTCCACCTCATAGCAGACGTGATGCATGCCTCCCGCCGGGTTCTTGGCAAGAAAAGCCGCAATCGGTGAATCCGCCCCCAGCGCCTCCACCAGTTCGACTTTGGTGTTGCCGAGATCGACGAAAACCACCGTGACACCATGTTCGGGCAAAGCCTGCGGCGCCGTCACCGTCGCGCCGAGCGTGTCGCGGTAGACCGCACTCGCTGCCGCGAGATCCGGTACGGCGATTGCAACATGGTTCAAACGTCCGAGCATCTGGCTTTCTTTCGTTGAGCCGCCGTCCGAGAGCGGCGTCCACCCCGATCGTCTACTGCGTGACGAAGACTGTCACCAAAGGCTTCTTGCCCCAAGCTTCATTGGCGGCCGCGCGGACCGCACGACGAACGGCCTCCTGCACGAGATTAAGGTCTTTTCGCCGCTGACGAGGGATGGAGTCCACAGCGCCGATTGCCGCATCGATCATCAGATCCTCCAGCGCCTCACCCCCGGCATCAACCGCGGCGACCCCGATCGACACCAGATCCGGGTCTCCAGCCAGCTCGTAGCGATCGTCGAGCACCACGTTGACGGCGACATGGCCGGCGAAGGAAAGCTTGCGGCGACCACGAATGCCCATCGCCTCGTCGTCGCCCGTCAGCTTACCGTCCTTATAGACGCGCCCGAAGGGCACCTGGTCGATGATCTCGGCCCCGCCCGGGAACAGCCGCAGCATGTCGCCATTGCGCACCTGGGCTACTTGGGGAATCCCGGAGGTCGCCATCAGCGAGCCCTGCGCCACCAGATGAGCCGCCTCGCCATGGACCGGAACGCCGATCTGCGGCCGCGTCCACTGGTACATGCGACGCAACTCGTCGCGTCGCGGATGGCCGGAAACATGGACGAGCGCATCGCCGTCCTCGATGATTTTCATGCCAAGATCGACGAGACGATTCTTGATCTCCAGAATCGCGCGCTCATTTCCCGGAATTGTACGGGAGGAGAAGATCACCGTATCTCCCGCCGTCAGCGATACCGTTTTCATCTCGTCGCGGGACAGCTTCGCCAAAGCCGCCAGCGGCTCGCCCTGGCTACCGGTGCAAATGACAACGAGGCTGTCGCGCGGGACGAGCCCGTACTCCTCTTCGGCGATGAATTCAGGCAAGCCATCCATATAGCCGAGTTCATCGGCGACAGAAACGACCCGTTTGAGCGAGCGCCCGAGCAGCAGGCATTTGCGGCCAGCATCCCGCGCCGCCTCTGCAATGGAGCGAATGCGTCCGACATTCGAAGAGAAGGTGGTGATGGCGACCCGCCCTCTTGCTTCCTCGATCAGCTTCTTGAGGCTCTGGCCGACCGCCTGCTCAGACGGGGACTCACCCTCCCTGACCGCGTTCGTGGAATCGCAGACCAGCGCCAGAACTCCCCTGTCGCCATAATCCCGGAAACGGGCCTCGTTGGTCAGCGGTCCAATCTCCGGGCCCGGGTCGATCTTCCAATCGCCTGTATGGATCACCGTACCGGCGGGCGTGGTGATCGCCAAGGAGACAGGCTCGGGAATGGAGTGGGTAACGGCGATCGCCTCGATCTGGAACGGCCCGACCGTGAAGGTTTCGCCAGCGCGATAGATCGCCACGGGCACTTTCGGTGCATTGCTCTCCGACTGGCGCTTGGCTTCAAGCAAACCGGCGGTGAACGGCGTCATCCAGCACGGCACCTTCAGGCGCGGCCACAGGTCGAGCAGGGCCCCGTAGTGATCTTCATGGGCATGGGTGATGACGATGCCCTTGAGCTCGTCGAGGCGCTCCTCGATGAAACGTGTGTCGGGCAAGATCAGGTCGACACCCGGCAATCCGCTGTCGGGGAACGTCACGCCGCAGTCGATGATGATCCACTCGCGCGCATGCTCCGGCCCGTAGCCGTACAGCGCGAAGTTCATACCGATCTCTCCGACGCCGCCAAGCGGGACGAAAACCAGTTCAGCCCTGTCCGCTGTAGCCATGCGTCGATAACTCCGAATTCTTCATGCTGTTCCTGCGGAGGCGACGGCGCCGAAATGCACATCGCCGGCGGTGATGGTGATCGCCCTACCCTCCCGATCGCGGATCACGAAGCGGCAATCCTCGTCAATGGTTTCGAATACCCCCCGCACGACCTCGCCGTCCACCCGAACAGCGACCTCGCTGCCGAGCCCGGCCGCATGGGCAAGCCAGCGCTCTCGAATCCGTCCAAGGCCCCTCCCTTCGTCCCACAGCCGCCAGTTCTCGCTCCAGGCATCGGAGAGCGCCAGGAACAAGGTCTCAGCGTCGCACCGGCCGCCCAGCGCCTGCAGGGAGGTCGCGGGATAAGGGAGGCCCTCCGGATGAGCCACGACGTTGACGCCAATACCGATCGCCAAGCCAAATCGGCTCTCGTCCAGGATGGTCGATTCCAGCAGGATGCCCGCCAGCTTCGCCCCATGGGCGAGCACATCGTTCGGCCATTTCAGCTCAAACCGATCATCACGGCCGCCACCGCCATCCGGAGCGACCGACACTGCTCCGCCCGGCAAGACCGCATCCAGCGCATCGGCAAGCGACAGTCCAGCGACAAAGCCCAACGTTGCCGCCAGTCGCATTTCGTAGCGATCGACGATCAAGAGGGTCGCGGACAGGTTCCCCTCTGGCGTCACCCAAGGCCGGCCACGCCGGCCGCGACCGCTCTCCTGGCGTTTGGAAACGATCCAGAGCCGGCCGGCATCGCCTTCGCGAGCGCGCTCCAGTGCGAGCGCATTGGTGGAGCCGACGCTCTCGTGCGCCTCGAGCCGGTAGCCATCCTGCCGCGCCGTCGGAGCGAGCGAAAAGGCCATCGTCAGAAGAACGTCCTTGCCGCGGCCTGGGCAACCTGCACGATCGGGCTGCCGATCAGCGCATAGAACAGGATGAAAGCTCCGGAGACGCCGAGTACCAGCTTGAGTTCGCCGGCCATGGGGGCGAAGCCGCCCGCCGGCTGGTCGAACCACATGATCTTGATGATGCGCAGATAATAGTAGGCGCCCACGACCGAGGCCAGCATACCGACGATGGCAAGCCCGACCAGGCCGGCATTGATCGCGGCCAGGAACACGTACCATTTGGCGAAGAAGCCTGCGAGCGGCGGGATGCCGGCCAGCGAGAACATCATGATCGTCATGATCGTGGCCATGGTCGGATTTGTCGCCGACAGGCCGGCGAGATCCTCGATCTGCTCTACGTTGCCGTCCTTGCGGCGCATCGCCAGAATGAAGGCGAAGGTGCCCAGCGTCATGACCATGTAGATCAGCATGTAGATGATCACGCCGCGGACGCCGGCTTCGCTGTTTGCTGCGAGGCCGACCAGAGCGTAGCCCATGTGACTGATCGAGGAATAGGCCATCAGGCGCTTGATGTTTCTCTGGCCGATCGCGGCAAAGGCGCCGAGCAGCATCGAAGCAATCGAGATAAAGACGACGATCTGCTGCCAGTCGACCGCGACGGGCTCGAAAGCGCCCACCGTGACGCGGACCACCAGGGCCATCGCCGCCATTTTCGGAGCAGCCGCGAAGAAGGCCGTCACTGGCGTCGGCGCCCCCTCATAGACATCCGGCGTCCACATGTGGAACGGCACGGCCGAAATCTTGAAGGCAAGGCCGGCAAGGATGAAGACGAGGCCGAAAACAACGCCCAGTTGGCGTTCGCCGCCACCAAGCGCGGTTGCGATCGCTTCAAACCCGGTATGACCGGTGTAACCGTAGACCAGGGAGATGCCGTAGAGCAGCATGCCGGAAGACAGCGCCCCGAGAACGAAATACTTCAGGCCTGCCTCAGTCGAGCGCACGCTGTCCCGATTGATCGCGGCAACCACGTAGAGCGACAGGGACTGCAGCTCCAGCCCCAGATAGAGCGAAAGCATGTCGTTTGCGGAGATCATCAGCATCATGCCGAGCGTCGCCAGCATGATGAGCACCGGATATTCGAACCTGTCGAACTTCTCGGCCTTGGCGAACCCGACCGACATGATGAGGGTGACCACCGAGCCGATCAACGTTATGACCTTCATGACACGGCCGAACGGGTCGCTGACGAAGGCGCGACCGAAGGCCTGCCCTTCCCCGCCAAGGAAGATCAGCCAAGCGCCGGCGCCGATGAGGATCGCGACGGCCAGTCCGTTGACCACCGTGTTTGCACGCTCGCCAGAATAGACACCGATCATCAGCAGCACCATCGCACCGATGGCAAGGATGAGTTCCGGCGTCGCCAGGGAGAGGCTCGAATAAAGTTCCGGCGTCATAACCCGTTCCCGTCAGTTCGCTGCCGCGGTTTGCGCGGCTTCCAGCGAAACAGTGATGTTGTTGACCAGCGCCTTCACCGAGGCAGCCGTCACATCCAGTATCGGCATCGGATAGACGCCGAAGAAGATGACGAGCGCCACCAGCGGGTAAATGACCGCCTTCTCGCGCGAGGAAAGATCGAGCAATCCCTTCAGGCTCTCCTTGGTGAGGGCCCCAAAGATCACCTTGCGATAGAGCCACAGCGCATAGCCCGCGGACAGGATCACCCCCGTCGCCGCAAAGAGGGCGACCCAGGTATTGACCTGATAGATGCCGAACAGCGTGAGGAACTCGCCGACGAAACCGCTCGTGCCGGGCAGGCCGACATTCGCCATGGTGAAGACCAGGAAGACCACCGCATATTTCGGCATGTTGTTGACCAGGCCGCCATAGGCCGCGATCTCGCGCGTATGCATGCGGTCGTAGACGACACCGACGCAAAGGAAGAGCGCACCTGAGACCAAGCCATGCGACAGCATCTGGAAGATGGCGCCCTGGATGCCTTCCTGGTTCATCGCGAAGGTGCCCATCGTCACATAACCCATGTGAGCGACAGATGAGTAGGCGATCAGCTTCTTCATGTCCTCCTGCATCAGCGCGACCAGCGAGGTGTAGATGATCGCCACGACGGAGAGCACGAATATGAAAGGTGCGAAGTCGGCGGAAGCCACCGGGAACATCGGCAGCGAGAAGCGCAGGAAGCCGTAGCCGCCCAGCTTCAAAAGAATGCCCGCGAGGATGACCGAGCCTGCCGTCGGCGCCTCGACATGCGCGTCAGGCAGCCAGGTATGAACCGGCCACATCGGCATCTTAACCGCGAAGGAAGCGAAGAAGGCCAACCATAGCCACGTCTGCATGGCGGCCGGGAAGCTGAAGGTCAGCATGGTCGGAATGTCGGTCGTGCCTGCCGACCAGAACATCGCCATGATGGCAAGCAGCATCAGAACCGAGCCGAGCAACGTGTAGAGGAAGAACTTGAAGCTCGCATAGACGCGCCTCTTCCCACCCCAAACGCCGATGATGATGAACATCGGGATCAGCACGCCCTCGAAGAACACGTAGAACAGCACGATGTCGAGCGCGCAGAACACGCCGATCATCAGCGTCTCGAGGATGAGGAACGCAATCATATATTCCTTGACGCGCTTCTCCACCGACTCCCAGCTCGCCAGGATGCAGAGCGGCATGAGGAACGTCGTCAGGATGACGAACAGGACCGAGATGCCATCGACACCCATGTGATAGGAAATGCCGGAATCCAGCCAGGCCGCTTTCTCCACCATCTGGAAGCCCGGGTTCGTGCTGTCGAAGCCCACCCAGATGAACAAGGAGAGGAGGAAGGTGAAGACCGTCGTCAGCAGAGCGACGTTGCGGATGTTGCGCCGCGCGCTGTCACCTTCATCCCTGATCAGCAGGATCAGGAATGCCCCCACCAAAGGCAGGAAGGTGACCGTCGATAGAATTGGCCATTCGGTCATTTCAGAAGCTGCTCCCGAGCATCATCCAGGTGACGAGGGCTGCAACCCCGATCAGCATCGCAAAGGCATAGTGGTAAAGGTAGCCCGACTGCAGGCGGACGACGCGGCTGGTGACATCGATGACGCGAGCGGACACGCCGTCCGGCCCGAACCCATCGATCAGCCAGCCATCCCCCTTCTTCCAGAGGAAGGTACCGAGCCGCTTCGCCGGCCTGACGAACAGGAAGTCGTAGATCTCGTCGAAGTACCACTTGTTGAGCAGGAACGCGTAGAGAATACGGTGCTGCCGGGCAAGTTGGCGCGGCGTCTCGGGCGAACGGATGTAGAACTGGTAGGCGACGCCGAAGCCGAGCAGCATCGCCACGAAGGGCGCAAGCTTCACCCACAGCGGCACCTCGTGGATCGCGTGCAGGATGTGGTTGTCCGGCAGGGTGAACAAAGAGGCCTTCCAGAACTCGGCGTAGTGCTCGCCGATGAAATAGTCGTGGAAGACGACGCCAGCGAACAATGCGCCGATCGCCAGCAGCACCAGCGGCACCAGCATCACCGGCGGCGATTCATGCACATGGTGCATGACGTCGGCGCTGGCGCGCGGCTGGCCGTGGAAGGTCATGAAGATCAACCGCCAGGAATAGAAGCTGGTGAAGCAGGCAGCGACCACCAGAAGCGTGAAGGCGAACCCGGCCATCGCATTGTGCCCGACGAAAGCGCCTTCGATGATCGCGTCTTTCGAGAAGAATCCGGCCGTGCCGATGACGGTCGCGGGAATGCCGACGCCGGTCAACGCCAGGGTGCCGATGACCATCATCCAATAGGTGACCGGGATCAGCCTCCTGAGGCCGCCCATCTTACGCATGTCCTGCTCGTCCGAGACGGCGTGGATCACCGAGCCCGAACCGAGGAACAGCAGGGCCTTGAAGAAGGCGTGGGTGAACAGGTGGAAGATCGCCGCGGAGTAGAAGCCCATGCCGAGCGCAACGAACATGTAGCCGAGCTGCGAACAGGTCGAATAAGCGATCACGCGCTTGATGTCGTTCTGGACCAGGCCGACGGTGGCGGCGAAGAACGCGGTGAAGGCGCCGATGAAGGTGACGACCGTCAGGGCGGTATGCGTCAGTTCGAACAGCGGCGAGAGGCGGGCCAACATGAACACGCCAGCGGTGACCATGGTCGCGGCATGGATCAGCGCCGAGACGGGCGTCGGGCCTTCCATCGCGTCGGGCAGCCAGGTGTGCAGCGGAACCTGCGCGGACTTGCCCATGGCGCCCATGAAGAGAAGCAGGCAGACGACCGTCAGCGCGCCCTGCTTGTCGAGGGCGAAATTGAGGAACGTCCAGTATGGCTCCGCCGCGTCGGCCGCGCCTTCCGCAGGCAGGAACGAAGCCGCATTGGCAAAGACCGTGCCGAGTTCGACCGAATTGAACAGGACGTAGACGCCGAACAGTCCCAGGAGGAACCCGAAGTCGCCCACGCGGTTGACGACGAAGGCCTTGATCGCCGCGGCGTTGGCCGAGGGCCGTTTGTACCAGAAGCCGATCAGCAGATAGGATGCGAGACCGACGCCCTCCCATCCGAAGAACATCTGTACGAGGTTGTCCGAAGTCACCAGCATCAGCATGGCGAAGGTGAACAAGGACAGATAGGCAAAGAAGCGCGGCCGGTGCGGGTCGTGATGCATGTAGCCGATCGAATAGATGTGCACGAGCGCCGACACGGTGTTGACCACCACCAGCATGACGACTGTCAGTGTGTCGATGCGGAACGCCCAATCGGCTTGAAGTCCGCCGGCATCGATGAAGCGCAAGACCGGGACCGTGAAGACCTCGGCGTCGCCGAAGGCAACGCTGATGAAGGCGACCCACGACAGCACCGCGGAGATCACAAGGAAGCCGGAGGTTATGTATTCGCTCGCCTTTGCTCCGATCGACCGGCCGAACAAGCCGGCGATGAGGAAGCCGAGCAGCGGAAGGAAGACGATGGCCTGGTACATTTTTGGTTCCGTCAACCCTTCATCATGTTGACGTCTTCAACGGCGATCGAGCCGCGATTGCGGAAGAAGACGACGAGAATGGCGAGGCCGATGGCCGCTTCGGCGGCGGCAACGGTCAACACGAAAAGCGCGAAGACTTGACCGACGAGATCGCCGAGCGCGGCGGAAAAGGCCACGAAGTTCAGATTCACCGAAAGCAGGATAAGCTCGATCGACATCAGGATGATGATGACGTTCTTCCTGTTCAGGAAGATGCCGAACACACCCAGCGTAAAAAGGACCGCCGAAAGAGTGAGATAGTGTCCGATACCGACGGTCATCGTCAGATTCCCTTGCCCGTTTCGACTTTCTTGACTTCGATCGCGGTAGCCGGCGTGCGCGCAACCTGCTCGGGAATGCTCTGGCGCTTCACGCCGGCCTTATGGCGAAGCGTCAGCACGATTGCGCCGATCATGGCGACCAGCAGCACGAGCCCGGCGATCTGGAAGAAGTAGATGTAGTCCGTATAGAGGATGTCGCCAAGCGCGGCCGTGTTGTGACGCGTCGCGACGTCGGGCGTCGGCTGAGCCACGGTGGAAGCAAGTTGGGGCGCCAGTGCATAACCGCCAGTGACGACGATCAACTCAGCCGCAAGGATCAGACCGACGAACGCGCCGATCGGCGCATATTGCAGGGCTCCCTCCTTGAGTTCGGCGAAATCGACGTCGAGCATCATGACGACGAAAAGGAAGAGCACCGCCACAGCGCCGACATAAACGACCAGCAGGATCAATGCTAGGAACTCCGCGCCGGTAAGCAGGAACAAGGCCGCCGCGTTGAAGAAGGTGAGGATCAGGTAAAGCACCGAGTGAACGGGATTGCGCGCGGAAATGACCATGAAGGCCGCCGCGACCGCGATGAAAGCGAAGAGGTAAAAAAAGACCGCTTCGAGGCCATTGAGCATGGGGTTCCCCCGGGTTTCCTTCAAGCAGGGCCGCCGACGCGCCCTGCCCTTTTGCCTGGCCCGCCACCGCCTCCGGCGGACAGGGCCGCGTGTACCTAGCGCATGTTCGGACCGGGTTCAAAGACCCGATCACAAGAAACCTGCGCAATTCAAACTCTGGAGAAGACTCTGCCCCACGAAGCTCGGGTCTTTCTCCGCCGACCGGCATGGACCGGCCGACCTGCCGGCTGTCACCGGTAGGGCGAGTCCAACGCGATGTTGCGCGCGATCTCGCGCTCCCATCGGTCGCCATTCGCCAGAAGCTTTTCCTTGTCGTAGTAAAGTTCCTCGCGCGTTTCCGTCGAGAACTCGAAATTCGGCCCTTCCACGATCGCGTCCACCGGGCAGGCTTCCTGGCAGAAACCGCAATAGATGCACTTCACCATGTCTATGTCGTAGCGCACGGTACGGCGCGTCCCGTCGTTGCGTCGCGGGCCGGCTTCGATGGTGATCGCCTGTGCTGGGCAGATCGCCTCGCACAGCTTGCAGGCGATGCAGCGTTCCTCGCCGTTGGGATAGCGCCTCAATGCGTGCTCCCCACGGAAGCGAGGGCTCACCGGCCCCTTCTCATGGGGATAGTTGAGCGTTGCCTTGGGGGCGAAAAACTGCCGCATCGACAGGAAGAAGGCTCCGACGAAGTCCTTCAGAAGCAGCGATTTGGCGGCTTGAGCAAGCGCCGACATTGTCATTCTCCGCTGAACAGCGGGGCTACCAGGTAGCCCACGATCGGCAACAGCACGAATTGGCTGAGGCCCGTAACATTCAAAACACGTTTGGTCTCGTCGAGTTCGACGCGTGATGCCAATAGCCGCAGCAACACGAAGTCGACGGCAGCCAAGAGCAGCCCGAGGAACGCTCCGACGAGCGCGACCGACATCACGCCATCCCCGTCAGCTTGAGAAACGCGGCGGTTATGACGACCATGGCGAGCGAAATCGGCAGGAACACCTTCCAGCCAAGGCGCATCAACTGGTCATAACGGTACCGAGGCACGAACGCCTTCACCATGGCGAACATGAAGAACACCAGGCAGACCTTCAGCACGAACCAGATCACGCCGGGGACCCAGGTGAAGGGTGCGAAGTCGAAGGGTGGCAGCCATCCGCCGAGGAACAGGATCGTCGTCAGCGCGCACATCAGCACGATCGCGACATATTCCCCGAGGAAGAACAGCAGGAACGGGGTCGACGAATATTCGATCATATGTCCGGCGACCAGTTCCGATTCGGCCTCAACGAGGTCGAATGGCGGTCGGTTCGTCTCGGCAAGCGCCGAAATGAAGAAGATCACGAACATCGGGAACAGGGCCAGCCAGTGCCAGTCCAGCAGCGTGTTCGGCAGGCCGAGGCGGGTGCCGAGGCCGTCCTGCTGCGACAGCACGATGTCGGAGAGGTTGAGCGAGCCCACGCACAACAGGACCGTGACGATGACGAAGCCGATCGAGACTTCGTAGGACACCATCTGTGCCGCCGAACGCAGAGCTCCGAGGAATGGATACTTCGAGTTCGACGCCCATCCGCCCATGATCACGCCATAGACCTCGAGCGAGGAGATGGCGAAGACATAGAGGATGCCGACATTGATATTGGCGATGGCCCAGCCTTCGCTCACCGGAATCACGGCCCAGGCCGCGATGGCCAGCACCGCCGAGACCAGCGGGGCAAGCAGGAAGACACCCTTGTTGGCGCCGGACGGAATGACAGGTTCCTTGAAGACGAACTTCAGGAGGTCGGCGAAGGCCTGCAGAAGGCCCCAGGGACCGACCACGTTCGGTCCGCGACGCAACTGCACGGCAGCCCAGATCTTGCGGTCGGCATAAAGAAGATATGCCACAAGGATCAGAAGGACGACGATCAGCACCACCGATTTCAGCAGGATGATCAGTGCTGGCAGGACGTATATCGAGAAAAAGGTGTCCATGATCGTCCCTATTCGGCCGCCTGCTTGAAGCCGCCCTTCGCGAGGGCCGAGCATTCGGCCATGACCGCCGATGCCCTGGCGATCGGATTGGTGAGATAGAAGTCCTTGACGGCCGGTACGAATGGAGCCTTTTCCGTCCGCCCTTCGAGCGCTGCGGCCTTGGCCACGCCCTCGGCAGCAGCCGGCGCTATATGGTCGATAGCTGCCAGATGCGGGTAGTCGGCATAAAGCTTCGCGCGAAGCTGCGCCAGCGAGTCGAAGGGCAGCCGATGGCCGAGCACGTCGGACAGAGCCCGCAGGATGGCCCAGTCCTCGCGTGCATCGCCCGGCGCGAAGCCGGCGCGATTGGTCGCCTGGACGCGGCCCTCGGTGTTCACATACGTGCCCGATTTTTCGGTGTATGCCGAGGCTGGCAGGATGACGTCGGCCCTGTGAGCGCCGGCATCGCCATGCGTACCGATATAGACCGTGAAGGCATTGCCGATGGCAGCCATGTCGATCTCATCGGCACCGAGCAGGAACACCACGTCGAGCGCCCCCATCATGCCGGCCACGTCCTTGCCGCCCTCGCCCGGTACGAAACCGATGTCGAGCCCGCCGACACGACCGGCCGCATTGTGCAGCACGCCGAAGCCGTTCCAGTCTTCCTTGACGGCTCCGACAGCCTGCGCGAGCTTGGCGGCAAGACCCAGGACCGCGCGACCGTCGGCACGGGCAAGAGCACCCTGCCCCACGATGATCATCGGCCGTTCGGCGTTCTTCAGCACGTCGAAGAAGCTGCTCTGTCCGCTTGCAAGGTCTTTCAGCGTATCAGGGCCGGCGCCTAGGAGCTCATAGTCGTAGCGCGTGTCGCCGGCCTCGCCGACCATGCCGACGGGAAGGTTGCCCATCCGCCAGCGCTTGCGGATACGCGCGTTGAGAACCGAAGCCTCGAAGCGCGGATTGGAGCCGATGATGAGCACGGCGTCCGCATGCTCGATGCCCTCGATAGTCGGGTTGAAGATGTAGGATGCGCGGCCCAGCAAAGGATCGAGCGCGGCGCCGTCCTGGCGGCAGTCGATATTGGGCGAGCCTAGCGAAGCCATCAGCAGCTTCAGCGCGTACATTTCCTCGACGGCCGACAGATCGCCGGCGATCGCGCCGATGCGATCGCCGCGGGTGCGCGAGACGGCTTCCTTGATGGCCGCGAAGGCCTCAGGCCAGCTCGCGGGCGTGAGCCGCCCACCCCTGCGCACATAAGGACGGTCGAGGCGCTGGGTGCGCAGGCCGTCCCAGATGAATCGTGTCTTGTCGGAGATCCACTCCTCGTTCACCGCATCATTGTTGCGCGGCAGGATGCGCATCACCTCGCGTCCACGCGTATCGACGCGGATCGCGGACCCAACCGCGTCCATCACGTCGATCGACTCGGTCTTGGTCAGTTCCCAAGGGCGCGCCTGGAAGGCGTAGGGCCTGGAGGTCAGCGCGCCGACAGGGCACAGGTCAATCACATTGCCCTGCAATTCCGAGGTCATCGCCTGCTCGAGATAGGTGGAGATCTCCGCATCCTCGCCGCGACCGATCAGGCCGAGTTCGGAAATGCCCGCGACCTCTGTCGTGAAGCGGACGCAGCGCGTGCAGTGAATGCAGCGCGTCATGATCGTCTTGACCAGCGGGCCGATGTACTTGTCTTCCACCGCGCGTTTGTTCTCGTGGTAGCGCGAAGCGTCGACACCGAACGCCATCGCCTGATCCTGCAAGTCACATTCGCCGCCCTGATCGCAGATCGGACAATCGAGCGGGTGGTTGATGAGCAGAAATTCCATCACGCCTTCGCGGGCCTTCTTGACCATCGGCGTGTTGGTGAAGACTTCCGGCGGCTCGCCATTCGGGCCGGGTCGGAGATCCTTGACGCCCATGGCACAGCTCGCCTGCGGCTTCGGCGGACCACCCTTCACCTCGACCAGACACATGCGGCAGTTGCCCGCGATCGACAGCCGCTCGTGGAAACAGAAGCGGGGCACTTCCGCCCCCGCCTCCTCCGCCGCCTGCAGGAGCGTGTAGTGGTCGGGTACTTCGATCTCTTTGCCGTCGACCTTCAGCTTCGCCATATCGCTTCAAACCCCTGCGGTGATCCGCAAATCCAACCGGGCGAACGAACGCCCGGCTCGTCCCTTCAGTGCTTCGTCTCTGTCCCGGACAGCGCTTGCGCCTGCTTTATCCAACCGTCACGTCCGATGCGACCCTTGAACGACAAATAATCGTCGATCCAGGCGGCCTCGGCCGGCGTCCAGCCCGCCACCTGGGCGTATGTCCAGATGCCGAGCCCGTTGAGGGCCGCTTCCAGCTTCGGACCGATGCCGGAAATCTTCTTGAGGTCGTCCGGCTGTTCCGGCCGTTCCACCGCCTCGGGTTGCCGCAATTCCTCCGGCCCGGCCGAGGCCGGTGCCATCGCGACGAGCGCCTCTGCCGGCGCGGGAGCGGATCGCCGAACCCCGGACTTCATCGTCTTGGGCGTCACATCGCGCTCGAGCTGTTCGAACACGCGCTGCGAGACCTCCGCCACGCCCGCCACGGCGCCCATCCAAACGCCGAACGCATGCCCCGCCAAGCCAAAGCCGAGCGCAGACGCAGTAGCAAGGCCAGCGGCAGGATGCGCCATCATGTTGACGGCGCTGGCCAGTTCCTCGGGCAGCAATGCGTGGATGTTCCTGTTCATTCGTTCCAGTTGCTTCACGTCGGGTATCAAGTGGCCGGGTACGGAAAAGAAAGACATCGGGGTTCTCCCTCGCCGGCTTCCGTGCGCCCTGTCCTGCTTGTTTCCTCTAGCGACCTTCCTGCTCGTTGTCCGGTTACTCGGCCGCCACAAGCACGGGCTCGGCCCGATGGGCGTTTCTTGAGAATTCGTCGATGCGACGCTCCACCTCGTGGCGGAAATGGCGCATGAGACCCTGGATCGGCCAGGCGGCCGCATCCCCCAGCGCGCAGATCGTGTGTCCCTCGACCTGCTTTGTGACATCGAGCAGCATGTCGATCTCGCGCTTCTGAGCCTCGCCGCGCACGAGCCTCTCCATGACGCGCCACATCCATCCCGTGCCTTCGCGGCATGGCGTGCATTGTCCGCAGCTCTCGTGCTTGTAGAAATAGCTCAGCCGTGCGATCGCCTTCACGACGTCGGTGGATTTGTCCATGACGATCACAGCTGCCGTGCCGAGGCCCGACTTGAGATCACGCAGCGCGTCGAAATCCATCGGCGCATCCTTGATCTGCTCGGCCGGCACCAGCGGCACGGACGAGCCGCCAGGAATGACCGCCAGCAGATTGTCCCAGCCGCCACGAATACCGCCGCAATGCTTGTCGATCAGTTCGCGGAAGGGGATCGACATCGCCTCTTCCACTGTGCACGGGTTGTTCACGTGGCCCGAAACGCAGAACAGCTTCGTGCCGACGTTGTTCGGCCGGCCGAAGGACGAGAACCAGGCGGCGCCGCGCCGCAGAATGGTCGGCGCGACAGCGATGGACTCGACGTTGTTGACGGTAGTCGGGCAACCATAGAGGCCGACATTCGCGGGAAAAGGCGGCTTGAGGCGCGGCTGGCCCTTCTTGCCCTCGAGACTTTCGAGCAGCGCGGTCTCTTCTCCGCAAATATATGCGCCGGCGCCATGATGGACGTAGATGTCGAAATCGTAGCCGTTCTTGTTGTCCTTGCCGATGAGCCGGGCGGCATAGGCTTCGTCGATGGCGCGCTGCAGCGCCTCCCGCTCACGGATGAACTCGCCGCGGACATAGATGTACGCCGCCACGGCTCCCATGGCGAAGCCCGCGATAAGGCAGCCTTCGACCAGCGTGTGCGGGTCATTACGCAGAATGTCGCGGTCCTTGCAGGTGCCGGGCTCGGATTCGTCGGCGTTGACAACGAGATAGGACGGTCGCCCATCGCTCTGCTTGGGCATGAACGACCACTTCAGGCCGGTCGGGAAGCCGGCTCCGCCGCGCCCGCGCAGCCCCGAAGCCTTCATCTCGTTGATGATCCAGTCACGGCCCTTGGCGAGGATGCCGGCCGTGCCGTCCCAATGACCACGCGACATGGCACCCGCGAGCGACTTGTCGAAGCGGCCGTATATATTGTTGAAGATGCGGTCCTTGTCCTGAAGCATGTGTCGTCCCTCAGACCGGCTTCTTGCCGAAGACGCGGATGTATTCGGCAACGCCGCCCTTGGCCAGAGCCTTGGCCTGCTTCACCCAGTCGTCACGTTCGATTCCGCCCTTGAAGTCCAGGTAGGAATCGACCCAGGCGCGCTCGGCCTTCTTCCACGAGGCCACTTGCGCGAAGGTAAATATGCCGAGCGAATGCAGCGTTGCCTCGATTTTCGGACCAACGCCGGTGATCAGCTTGAGATCGTCGACGGTGGCCGGCCTGGCGATGGCGGCCGGGCGGTTCTTATCGTCGAGCGCCGGCTTGGCAGGCCTCTTCGCGTCGGCGCCGATTGGCTGACCAGTCAGCCGCTCGGGAGCCTTGTACGCCGTGGCCGGCTCGACCTTGTGCGCCGGGCCCTTGCGTTGCTTGGTAACCTGTTCGACTGCCTCGGAAGCTTTGTTCGCGCCATTCGCCGAATAGCGCGGTGCGCGCACGCTCGCCGCCTTCTCGGCGCCAGGAGCTACCTTCGTCAGCGAGGGCGATTCGACGGCGGGATTGGTTTCTATCGCGTCGGTCTTCGGCTTTGCCGACTTTGACGGAGCAACCGGACCTTCGGCCGTCGCCGCGCCGGCGCTCGCCGATGCACCATTGCCTTCGGTCGGCGGCGCCTTCAACACTGCCTTCTCGTCCGTCAGCGACGTCAGGCCGGACAGAGGCGCCGACAGGAGACGACCGTTCTGGGGGCCGGTGGGTACGGAATCCCCCCTGCCGGCTTCGAATTCGTCGATGATCTCCGCCAGACGTTCCGGGGTCAGGTCTTCATAGGTGTCCTTGAAGATCATCACCATCGGGGCATTCACGCAGGCGCCGAGACACTCGACCTCTTCCCAAGAAAGCGTACCGTCCGCGTTGGTATGGAACTGCTCGTGATGGATCTTGCTCCGGCAGACATCCATCAGCGCTTCCGACCCGCGCAGCATGCAGGGCGTCGTGCCGCAGACCTGAACATGGGCGCGCGTGCCGACGGGCTTGAGCTGGAACTGCGTATAGAAGGTCGCAACTTCGAGGACACGGATGTAGGGCATGCCAAGCATGTCTGCGACGTGCTCGATCGCGGCCTTGGTGACCCAACCTTCCTGTTCCTGAGCGAGCATCAGCAACGGGATGACGGCCGACTGCTCGCGACCCTCGGGATATTTCTTGATCCAGGTCTTCGCCTGCGCCGAAAACGCCTCGTTGAAGGCGAAGGAAGCTGGCTGGACGGCTGGCTCTGCGAGACGGCGAACGGACATTTTAGCGGTCGACCTCACCAAAAACGATATCGAGGGAACCGAGCACGGCCGAAATGTCGGCCAGCATGTGGCCGCGGCACAAGAAGTCCATCGCCTGAAGGTGGGCGAACCCTGGCGCCCGCAGCTTGCAGCGGTACGGCTTGTTGGTCCCGTCGGAAACGAGGAACACACCGAACTCGCCCTTCGGCGCCTCGACCGCCGCATAGACCTCGCCGGCAGGCACTCGGTAGCCTTCGGTGTAAAGCTTGAAGTGATGAATCAGCGCCTCCATCGAGCGCTTCATGGCTGCCCGCTTCGGCGGCACGATCTTGCCATCGAGGTTGGAAACGGGACCGGTCTTTTCCTTGCCCAGAAGAAGCTCCACGCACTGACGCATGATGCGCGCCGATTGGCGCATCTCTTCCATGCGGATGAGGTAGCGATCGTAACAGTCGCCGTTCTTGCCGACCGGAATATCGAATTCGAGTTCCGGATAGCACTCGTAGGGCTGCGATTTGCGAAGGTCCCACGCCGCGCCCGAGCCACGCACCATCACGCCGGAGAACCCCCAGGCCCAGGCATCGTCGAGGGACACGACGCCGATATCGACGTTGCGCTGCTTGAAAATGCGATTGGGCGTAAGAAGCGCGTCGAGGTCGGCCACGGTTTTCAGGAAAGGATCGATCCACTTACCGATGTCCTCGACCAGCTTCTCGGGCAGATCCTCGTGCACGCCGCCGGGCCGGAAATACGCAGCGTGCATACGCGCTCCGCTGGCGCGCTCGTAGAACACCATCAGCTTCTCGCGCTCTTCGAAGCCCCAGAGGGGCGGCGTGAGCGCACCGACGTCCATTGCCTGGGTCGTGACGTTGAGCAAGTGGGAGAGAATGCGGCCGATCTCGGAATAAAGAACACGGATGAGTTGCCCTCGCTTCGGCACCTCGATCTCCAGGAGCCGCTCGACCGCGAGCGCGAAGGCATGTTCCTGGTTCATCGGGGCGACGTAGTCGAGCCGGTCGAAATAGGGCACGGCCTGAAGATAGGTCTTGTGCTCGATCAGCTTTTCGGTGCCGCGATGCAGCAGGCCTATATGCGGATCGACGCGTTCGACCACTTCGCCATCCAGTTCCAGAACGAGGCGAAGCACGCCGTGCGCCGCGGGATGCTGCGGGCCGAAATTGATATTGAAGTTCCGGACGTTGTGCTCGGTCATCTTTCCGTGCCAATCCTAGGTATCCGGATCGCCAGCCCGAGAAGGCTATGGCGATCGCGCTTGTTCGCCCGCTACTGCTTCGCCTTTTCGTCACCCGGGAGCACGTAGTCCGTGCCTTCCCAGGGCGACATGAAATCAAAGTTGCGGAATTCCTGCTTCAACTCGACCGGCTCGTAGACGACACGCTTTGCCTCGTCGTCATAACGCACCTCCACGAAACCGGTCAGCGGGAAGTCCTTGCGCAGGGGATGCCCTTCGAAGCCGTAGTCGGTCAGGAGACGGCGCAGATCCGGGTGACCCGAGAAAAGGATACCGTAGAGGTCGTAGGCTTCACGCTCGTACCAATCGGCGCCCGGAAACACGCCAGAGACCGACGGGACCGGGGTGTTCTCGTCGGTCAGCACCTTGACGCGAATGCGATTGTTCTGTCGCGGCGACAAAAGGTGATAGACGACGTCGAAGCGCTGGTCGCGATAGGGATAATCCACGCCCGAGATATCGATTATGCAAACGAACTGACACTGAACGTCACGGCGCAGGAAATCCATCACCTCGACGATGTCGTTGGCGGCGACCGTGATTGTCAGCTCGCCATAGGCGAGCACACTCTCCTGAACGCGGGCACCGAGCTTCTCGGAGAGATAGGCCGCAAGGTCTTTCAAGGCTTCGCTCATCTTACCGTTCGATCGTCCCAGTGCGGCGGATCTTCTTTTGAAGAAGAAGGATGCCATAGAGCAACGCTTCCGCGGTCGGCGGGCAGCCAGGGACATAAATGTCTACGGGCACCACCCGGTCGCAGCCTCTGACCACCGAATATGAATAGTGATAGTAGCCGCCGCCATTGGCGCAGGAACCCATGGAGATCACGTAACGCGGCTCCGGCATCTGGTCATAGACCTTGCGCAGCGCCGGAGCCATCTTGTTGGTGAGGGTGCCGGCGACGATCATGACATCCGACTGGCGCGGGCTGGCGCGCGGCGCGATGCCGAACCGCTCCGCATCATAGCGCGGCATCGAAATGTGCATCATCTCGACCGCACAGCAGGCGAGACCGAAGGTCATCCACATCAGCGAACCCGTCCGCGCCCAGGTGATGAGCGCCTCGGACGAGGTCACGAGAAAACCCTTATCGGCAAGCTCGTTGTTGATATCGCCGAAGAAGGCATCGTCCGAACCCACCGGCTTGCCGGTGCGCGGATCGATGATGCCTTTCGGCTTGGGCGCGACGAGCGTGCCGGAATTGTCGTTCAATCCCATTCCAGCGCTCCCTTTTTCCACTCATAGATGAAGCCGATGGTGAGGACACCGAGAAAGACCATCATCGACCAGAAGCCCAGCATTCCGATATCGCTGAACGAGACCGCCCACGGGAACAGGAACGCCACTTCGAGATCGAAGATGATGAAAAGGATCGACACCAGATAGAAGCGGATATCGAATTTCATGCGTGCGTCATCGAAGGCGTTGAAACCGCACTCGTAGGCCGAGAGCTTTTCGGGGTCCGGGCTGCGGTAGGCCACCAGGAATGGCGCCACGATCAGGGCGATACCGACCACGAGCGCTACGCCGATAAAGATGACGACCGGCAGATAGGTACTCAGGAGTCCGTTCATTGGCTGACTTTCGCTTGGCTTCGGACAGACGATTTCTATAGCACCGGGCAGGCGATTGAAACGTGGCGTTTCATCACCCCTGACCGCCCCATGTTGCAACGCGGCGAGGGTTAGCGCAGCGCATCAGACGGCGCAAGCCCAACTGTTGCGAAACTGTGGTCCAGATATGGACCAATTCGTAGTTATCACCTCAAAACGCATCGGAATCCGACCACGGCGCTCCCGAGCCGAGCGCATCCTTCCCAGGCGGAAACCTGGCTGCTTCGATGGGTGAGCGGCTGCGTCGCTAACCTCTCCGCCATTCCGGACTGGCAGCCGAATCGACTGGGGCCGGAGGCCTCACCCTCTCACAATTTCGTAACCTTCGGGCCACAATCGCACGCGCTGGCGCGGACCATATAGACGAGCCAATCGTTAGAGAAGCCGCTCGTCAACGCAGCTGCGCCTCAGCAAGAAGCGATGGAAGTTCTTTGCCATCCAAGCACGTCTAAGCACATGCGGCTGAATACTTCAGACGCAATTCTTCACGGCATTTACAGGCCATTCAGTATTCCCCGCTACGTTCGACATGGGGATTCTTGTGCTTGGGAGGGCGGCAATGAATGATCAGGCAGCCAGCGCGGCAGGCGACGCGTCGGCCGATAGCCTGCTGCGTAAAAGCAAGATGTCCTACGCCTTCGCCCTGATCCTCATCGGTGCACTCGCCACTGCCAGCTTCTTCCTCCTGAGTTCAGTCATTTCGGCCAACCTGCAGAAAAGTGCGCTGATCGAGTTGAGCACCAGACAGCAGATGCTGACGCAACGGATCCTCCTTTCAGCCACCGAAGCCTATACGGCGGACATGCAATGGACACGGAGACAGGCAAGAGCGGGCCTGAAGGCTGCCCTGAAGGATTTCCTTGGGACTTATGCCCTACTCCGCAACGGGTCCACGGAACGGCATTCCCCGCTCTTCGGGCTGCAGCTTTCAGAGGCCGCCGTGCGCCTGTTCGAGGACCGGCCGAGCCAAATCGATGCGTCGACCATGACGCTTGCCGGCACCGTCGAGGCATTCCTGTGGGCACTGCCTGAAACGATCGGCGACGACATGCCCGCGAAAGCCGCCGACCAGTTCACCGCCCTGAAGCTGCACGTCGCCGAGAAAGCGCGGCGCGGATACCATGATCTGACAATGCTCCTCTCCACGGAGGCATCCGCCGAGCAAGCGGCCGTGGAGAAGATCCATCTGTCGGTATTTGCACTCACGCTGCTTCTGCTGCTTGTCGAGGCGGCACTGATCTTTCGACCATTGACGCGGAAACTCGCTGCCTGCACTTCGGAACTCGTCAAAGCGCGCGACCAGATGGCATTCGCCGCCAATCACGATGCCTTGACCGGGCTCTACAACCGAGCCTTTCTCAACGACTATCTCGAGACTGCCCTCGCCGCAGCGAGACGCAAGGACGAGATGGTGGCCATGGTCCATCTCGATCTCGACCGTTTCAAGACGATCAACGACACGCTGGGGCACGGCGCAGGCGACGCCGTGCTGCTCGAAACGGCTCGGCGGCTTCAAGGCACAGTGCGGGAGTCCGACGTCTGTGTGCGCCTCGGCGGCGACGAATTCGTCGTCATCCTCAACGACGTGGGCAATGTTTCCAATACGATCGAAGTCGTCTCGCGCATCACCGAGAGGCTCAAGGAGCCTTTCAGCTTCGGCGGCGCGTTACTCCAGCCAAGCGCCAGCGTGGGCGTCGCATTCTTTCCCGACAACACCACGAGCCCGCGCGAACTTATCGCCAATGCAGATCTGGCCCTCTACCGGGCCAAGGCGGAAGGAAGGGGCACCTATCGGCTGTTCGCCTCTGCCCTGCGCGACCGGCTGGAGGAGGACACGAGGCTCGAAACCAAGCTCCGCGAGGCGATCGCGACAGACGACTTCTCGGTCCATTTCCAGCCTCAAGTGGCGCTGCAGACAGGCAAGGTCATCGGCGTCGAGGCGCTCATACGCTGGACAGTCGACGGCAAGAACGTAGCCCCCGGGGTCTTCTTGCCGGTCGCCGTCAAATCCGGCCTCATGCCGGCTATCGGCCGTATCGTCTTCGCCAAGGCCATCAAGTCCGCCGCCGCCTGGCATCGGACAGGCGTGAAATTTGGCCGCCTCTCCCTCAATGCCTCCGCCGAGGAACTGCGCCAGCCGGATTTCGCCTCGCACCTCCTGAATGTGCTCCGGCGCGAGGGCCTACCCGTCGAACTGGTCGCGCTGGAGATCGTCGAATCGGTAGTGCTGGACGACGACGCCAGCAACATCCCGCCAACGCTGAACCATCTGCGCGACGCGGGCGTCCGCCTTGAACTAGACGATTTCGGCACCGGCTATGCCTGCCTTGCGCATGTCGGCGCCGACAATGTCGACCGGCTCAAAATCGACGCGCGCTTCGTCAGGAACATCCACGCCAATCCAGACAATGCGAAGATCGTGAAGGCCATCATCGACTTGGCGCGGGAACTCGGCATTTCCATCGTGGCGGAGGGAGCCGAAACCGAGCAAGAGCTCTCCTGCCTGCTCAAGCTCGGCTGCCCCGGTGTCCAGGGTTACGGCGTAGCGTTCCCGATGCCTGACGATCAGACCAGCGAATGGCTGTCCCTGCGCAGCCCGGCGGTCGAACCGGCGTGGTCGTCACCGCGTGAGCGCGAGGCGCTTCAATAATAACCGCGTGGACAACGAGCCACGTATCGACGTCCGTAGCGATCGCGATAATAGCAAGTATCACGTTCGCTCGCGCGTCCGATCAGGGCGCCGGCAACCGTGCCGATGGCACCGCCAACGAGCGCCCCTTCTGTACGACTTCCCGATCCCGCCACCGCGGATCCGATGGCCGCGCCGCCAACGCCCCCGATGACCGCACCCTGCTGCGTCTGTGTACACCCGGCGACGGCGAGAAGCATCGTGCCTGCTATGATGGTGGTTCGCATCGTCATCTCCTCATGTGGTCCTGGCAAAGCCAAAATGCGCGGAAAGCAATTTTGATCCATGCGCGTACTACTCTCGGTGGATGCCGGCCGCGTCCGATCGATGAGATTGCACGGCGGCGCAACGCTCGGATAGGACTGGCGTTGATCGGGCGGCCGAAGCTCGAGCTCAGGCAGCACATGACCTCCGAGCTGCTGTCGCCCGATCAACCCCTCCCGTAACGCTATTGGCCAAGGTTTCCCTGGCTCCCGCGAGCGCTATCTTCCGCCAGGGGGTATCGGTCGGAGGTGCGACATGGTGACAAACGTGAAGGAGTTGATGGCCGCGGCCAATGCGGCTGTGCCCAAGGTGACACCCGATGAGGCACGGAAACTGGTTGCGGAACAGAATGCCCTCATCGTTGATGTGCGAGACACGCCGGAAATCCAGGCCAGCGGGAAGGTCCAGGGAGCGCTGCATGTGCCCCGGGGCATGCTCGAGTTTCGAGCGGATCCAGAGTCGCCGTACCATGACAAGTCCTTCGGCAAGGAGCGAACCGTCATCCTTTATTGCGCCTCGGGCGGACGCTCCGCCCTCAGCGGAAAGACGCTGAAGGATCTAGGCTACGAGAAGGTGTATAATCTTGGGGCTTTCAAGGATTGGGCCGATAGCGGCGGCGCCGTGGAAAAGCCTTCCTGAACTGAGCTTGGAACCTTACGCCTAAACCGCACGTTGAAGCAGACGTTTTCGCTTCATGCGATGGGAAAAGGCCATGGCCGCGAGCATACTGATTAGCATACTGATCACGTTCCTGGTGGTCGTCCTCGTCCTATGGCTCGTGAACCGCTTGCCATTGGACGGCCGAACCAAGCAAGTTGCCCAGATCGTCGTTGTCATCATCGGCATAATCTCACTGCTCAGGTATTTGGCCGTATTCTGAGCGCGATTGGAGCCGCTACAGAAGCGGCCCGAAATCGGACTGCATTTCCGAAAGCCATGAAATTCGAGAGACGCTGCGCGCCCGAAGGAGGCGCGGACCCTCAGGATGGCAATCCTGCCCTCTCCAACCCGTGACGCAGGTGCGCCTGGTCATCTGCGTGGAGGAACGGCTTCGAGCCAAGAAAGCGACGGGTCGAAAAACCGGGCGCCAATTCAAGAAGACGATCTCTCGTCGCTTTCGCGCCGGCGACGTCGCCCAACTGTGCATAGCTTGCGGCCAAGCCTGCCAGGACACCGACCTGCGGCTCTGCAATCTTCAGATAGGTCTGAACCGCGCGCTCGTACTGCCTCAGGCAATAGAGCGCAAGGCCGAGGTTGGTGACGTACCAGTCGGGATGCAGCGGATTGAGTTGCATGGCCCGCCTTGCCCAGCGTTCCCCCTCGGCCGGCTTGCCGAGATAGACAGAAAGCGGTGCCCGCAACGCCATGACATGCGCATCGAACGGATTCAATTCGTAAGCGCGTTGATGGTGCTGTTCGGCCTCCACCAGTTGTCCGAGATACATCATGATCTGGCCGTAGACGAGATGACACCAACTCTCCGACGGATCGATGGCGAGCGCCTTTCGGGCGGGAGCCACCATCTCCTCGCTGTCATAAGCGTCGGATACCCAGGCCCGTAGACGCAGTTTCATCAGCGCAGACCATGCAAGGGCAAGCGCGTATTCAGGATCAAGCGCCAGCGCCTTTTTGAAGGCCGCGAGCGCGGCCGATGCCGAATGCGGGTCGAGTGCGCGTGCGAGATGGATCCCCCGCAGCAGGAAATCGTAGGCCTCCATGTTCTCGGTCCGCTTGCGCGCCACAGATGCGCGGGCATCGCCTTCCAACTGTCCAGCAAGGGCGGAAACAAACGGTTTCGACAATTTCGTCCTGCATCGAAAAAAGATTGTCGATGATGCGCTCGTAGCGCTCCGCCCACAGGGTCAGTCCGGATCGCGCGCCGACAAGCTGCACCCGGAGCCGGACGGCGTCTCCGGAACGGCTCACACTTCCCCGAACCACATATTCCACCCCCATTTCTGCGGCGAGGCGAAGCCTATCGCCTTCGTGTTCCCGGTAGGCATTGGTGGAGGTCATGCCGAGAACCGCCAGGCTGCCAAAGCGGGACAGGCCTGCGATAGCGTCTTCCGTTATGCCCTCGCTCAGATAGGTCTCTTCGACCAATCCGCCTCGATTGGCGAAAGGCAATACCATGACAACAGGCTTCCGAGCTTCCGCAATGACGGGCAAAGGACTTGCGCCGGTCGGGACGAATCGAAATACGCGCACGGGCTCAATGAGGTTCTTCAGATGGCGCAGACCGAGATCCTCCCATTTCTCGGCGCGGTCGTGAGCAGCGGCATCGTAAACAGCCTGGGAAACGCAGATGCCGCCAGCGGGCGCGATCGCCTCGAGCCTTGCGGCCAGGTTCACGGTTCCACCGAGAAGATCGCGGCCTTCCACGATGACCTCGCCCGCGGAGACCCCGATCCGAAAGACGAAGCATGGCCCATCGCCTTCGCCGACGCGCAAGGCTGTTTGAATGGCGAATGCGCATCTTACGGCCGCAGGAGGATTGGTGAACTCGGCCAGCACGCTGTCTCCCGCCGTGTTGAAGATACGTCCGGCGTGCACGTCTATCAGGCCGTCGATAAGCTTACGGCTGTTGGCGAGCGCTCCCAAAGCGAGCGCCTCATCGGTTCCAACGGCATTGCTATAGCCAACGGCATCAGCCGCCAGGACGGCTACAGATTTCTTGTTCAAGGCCTGGCGCATGGAATCACACCGGAGGCGCCGCACGGAATTCGTCGATCGTAACCTCCGATCCATGACGGCGTACGTCATTGTTACTGCCTCGGCGTGAAGGCGGCAATCGGACCGGCTCGGCGGAAAGGGCCGCCCATTGCTCGCCCACCGGCGCTTGCTCACCCCTTGCTTCCCGATCCTTACCGGGCGCAACCCTTTGTGACGTGTCTCAGCCAGGATCCGCCCCTATCTTCCTCGTGACTCCCCGGCGAACGGTCGGGGTCCGGCAAATCGATGGGACAGGTGAAGCGGCAGTTGAAGCGTCTAGACATTATCGACGGAATGCGGGGCTATTTCCTCGTGTTCATGCTGATCAACCACTTGGTCTTCGCCGGAGGCTTCTGGCTGGTTGAGGTCAACCATCGGCAATTCGCGTTTGTCGAGGACGCCCAGGGTTTCGTCTTCTTGTCGGGGTTGCTCATCGGGCTGGTCTACGCCCGAAAGATGCTGAAGCATGGCCTCGCGGAAGGATCCAAGAAAATCTATGCGCGCGCCTTCGAGCTCTATCGCTATGCGATGGGTATGATCGTGGCCGCACTTCTGGTGCGCATGGTGCTGCCGGGCAGCCATGAAGCATGGTGGAACTGGCTGGGCGATACAAGTTTCAGCGAGCCGAGGCGTTTGATCGCAGTCGCGACATTCGCGTTCCAGCCAACATTCATGGATATTCTGCCGCAGTACACCGTCTACATGCTTGTTGCCCCACCTTTGATTTGGCTTTGCCTCAAGGGAAGATGGGAACAGGTGCTTGTCGGCTCGTTCCTCGTGTGGATGGCTGCCCAACTTGGCCTGCACCGCCTTGCCACGGTACCGCTCAACGACATTCTCGCCACCAAGGACCATCAAGGCGTGAGGGTCAGCTTCAATATGATGGGGTGGCAGATCGTCTTCTTTTCCGCCCTCATCATCGGAACGCTGTCGGCCCAGGGCAAGATCGACTGGTCACGCGTGTTCTCGCCCGAACGCACGACACTGGTGAAGTCCGCCCTTGCCTTGTGCGCCTTCTTCCTGCCGCTGCGCATCGCCACGGCTTGGGGCCTCCTGCCCGACTACGTAATTCAGGAATTCACCACGATGGAGATTCGCGCGGATTTCGGGCCGGTCTATCTGGTGAATTTCGCGGCCGTCGCCTATGGGCTGAGTTGGCTGATCATCGCCGGCCCACGCCATCATAACAGCGCCGTGCGGGCAGTGGCAAATGCGGTTGTCTGGCTCTTCACCGTGCGCTTTCTCCAGTGCCTCGGTCGCCACTCGCTGCACGTCTATGTCTGGCACGTCGCAATCGTCTATGCCGTCTATTATTTCGACCAGCGTGGCCCCGAATTCTCGCAATTCGTGAAAACCGCCATCGCTTTCACGGCCATCGCGCTTCTCCCTCTCCCGGCCCTTTGGCGGGAGCGGGAGCATTATTTCAGGTCGAGCGGCTCACTTTTGGGACAAGCAAGATAGTGCTGCCTGCGGCGGGCCGATGTCACGCCGATTTGCATTAGATGCAGCCTCGCCCATGCTATACTCGACTAGGTCCAATCCAGAGGAGACTCGCCATGAGCGATGGTTGGTTCTCCAAATCGGTACCGATCGCAGTCGGCATCATCGGTGAAATCCAACACGTTTCGAGTGCACGACAGGCCCTTTCCGTTCTGAACGGGAACTGGCGCGAAAAGGGCAGCGCCAAACATCGTGTGGCGTTGCGCGAATGCCTGGCAGCGATGAATGGCGACACGTCCAGCAAGGCTGCACGTGAGGCATTTGTCGAGGCCGCCCGCGAAGCACGCGTTCTCGTCGGCGACGATTATCCGGCTCCACCCACGGCTGATCAACGGCCTTCGCTGGAAGACCGAGACTAAGCCGTTCGCCGGCAAGCTGAGACTTGGGAGAGGATGTCCGCTTGGACATTCGAAATGGCGCGAGTGACGGGGCTCGAACCCGCGACCTCCGGCGTGACAGGCCGGCACTCTAACCGACTGAGCTACACCCGCGCACCGACTTCAAGAGAAACTCATGTCGTCGTTGGCGGCTGGATAAGGGGTTCGCCGTGGAGTGTCAAGCGTGTCGAAGCAGCTTTTAGCGTTGTTGTGCAAGGTTTTTTCAAACCCCTTTGTGCCGCTGCGGAAGCTCGGCACGCGGACGCGATTTGTCCTTGCGCATGCAATCCGAACCGCTTAAACGTCCGGCTCGCGTCGGGCGATTAGCTCAGTTGGTAGAGCGCTTCGTTTACACCGAAGATGTCGGGAGTTCGAGTCTCTCATCGCCCACCAGACCACCCCTCGCAGTTTCTGGAAACAGCAAAGCCTGCGGTCGCCCTGGCATTCTGGCGTACTGAGTTCAATTCCGCCCTTTAGCCCAAACGCCATGCGCTGTGTCCGCGCCTTGTGTTTGGTGACCGATGCCCCGAACGGGATCCGTTGAAGCTAACGCCGCAGTCCTCAGCTGTCACGAGTGGCGTCGTACCGCATGCTAATCGTCTCGCCCATACGCAACTACTGAGACGCCGGGAATGGACCCGGAAGGCGCCCTGTCGTCCTTGCGGCCGCTGCCTGACCGCGGCACGTGCCGTGCAACCACAGGAGCCAGTTGATCTATCGCCCCGGGGCTCCTCCGCCTGCCACGCTCACGACCAAGCACCCGGCGCGGCGCCGGACGTAGTTTGACGGCCGCGAAACGGAAAAAGCCGGGGCGAGCCCCGGCTTCTCTGCACGTGACAGTCAATCCTGCTTAGTTGACGGCGTCCTTCAGACCTTTGCCGGCCGAGAACTTCGGCACGTTGCGAGCCGGGATCTGAACCTCGGCACCGGTCTGCGGGTTGCGGCCGGTGGAAGCGGCGCGCTTCGTCACGCTGAAATTCCCAAAGCCCACAAGACGGACATCCCCACCCTTCTTCAGCTCTCCGGAGATCACAGAAAATACCGCGTCGACCGCCGACTGTGCGTCGCCCTTGGAAATGTTCGCTGCTTCGGCGACGGCGGACACGAGTTCGTTCTTGTTCATAAAACTTCCCTTCTATGAGAGTACCGGGACAATCGACTCAACCGGCAGAAAACGGACTCTAGAAAGAAGTAATCCGCCGACAAGCCAGAAAAGGTGTTTGGCTCGAGAAAAACGGCGGATTTCCGGGCTTTTTCACAGAAAAGCCGGGCACCAGGGCCCGGCTTTTCGAATTTGGCAGCTGACATCGCCGTTAGTGGGCGAGGGTTTGCGCTCCCGCCTCGTCGCCGGTGTCCGGCTTGGTGGAAGGAGCTTCCGTTGGCTCGACCCACTCAATGGGCTCCGGCATACGCACCAACGCGTGGCGAAGCACCTCACCGACCCGCGAGACCGGGATGATTTCCAGCCCGCTCTTCACGTTGTTCGGGATATCGGCGAGATCCTTCACATTGTCCTCGGGGATCAGCACCTTCTTGATGCCGCCACGAAGAGCGGCCAGCAGCTTCTCCTTGAGACCTCCGATCGGAAGGACCCGACCGCGCAACGTGATCTCGCCCGTCATCGCCACGTCAGCCCGCACCGGAATACCGGTCAGCACCGACACGATGGCGGTGGCCATCGCCACGCCCGCCGACGGTCCGTCCTTCGGGGTCGCACCTTCGGGGACATGCACGTGGATGTCGCGCTTGTCGAAGAAAGGCGGCTCGATGCCGAAATCGATGGCTCGCGAGCGGACATAGGACGCCGCTGCCGAGATCGATTCCTTCATCACGTCCTTCAGGTTGCCGGTCACCGTCATGCGGCCCTTGCCGGGCATCATGACGCCTTCGATCGTCAGCAATTCGCCGCCGACCTCGGTCCAGGCAAGACCTGTGACCACACCCACCTGATCGTCCGACTCGACCTGACCGAAGCGGAAGCGCGGCACGCCAAGATAGTCCGACAGGTTCGCGGGCGTGATCTTGACCGACTTCTTCTTCGTCCGCAGGATCTCCGTCACGGCCTTCCGGGCGAGCTTCATCAACTCGCGTTCAAGGCTGCGCACGCCGGCCTCGCGGGTGTAGGTCCTGATGACCTCCCGCAAAGCCTCGTCGCTGACCGAGAACTCCTTCGGCTGCAACGCGTGGTCCCGGACCGCCTTCGGCAGCAGGTGCCGCTTGGCGATCTCCACCTTCTCGTCCTCAGTGTAGCCGGCGATACGGATGATCTCCATCCGGTCCATCAGGGCCGGCGGGATATTCAGCGTATTCGCGGTGGTCACGAACATGACCCCCGAAAGATCGTATTCGACCTCCAGGTAGTGGTCCATGAACGTCGCGTTCTGCTCCGGATCCAGCACCTCGAGCAGGGCCGATGACGGATCGCCACGGAAGTCCATGCCCATCTTGTCGATCTCGTCGAGCAGGAAGAGCGGATTGGACTTCTTCGCCTTCTTCATCGACTGGATGATCTTGCCCGGCATCGAGCCGATATACGTGCGGCGATGGCCGCGGATCTCCGCTTCGTCACGGACGCCGCCCAAGGCCATACGGATGAACTCGCGGCCGGTCGCCTTGGCGATCGACTTGCCGAGCGAGGTCTTGCCGACGCCGGGAGGGCCGACGAGGCACAGGATCGGCCCCTTCAGCTTCTTCTGACGGCTCTGCACCGCGAGATATTCGACGATGCGGTCCTTGACCTTCTCAAGTCCGTAATGATCCTTGTCGAGCACGTCCTGCGCGAAATCGAGGTCATGCCGAACCTTGGAGTTCCTGCCCCACGGGATCGACAGCAGCCAATCGAGATAGTTGCGCACGACCGTGGCCTCGGCCGACATCGGCGACATCGTCCGGAGCTTCTTCAGCTCGGCATCCGCCTTCTCGCGGGCCTCCTTGGTGAGCTTCGTCTTCTTGATGCGCTCCTCGAGCTCGGCGGCCTCGTCGCGGCCGTCCTCTCCCTCGCCGAGCTCCTTCTGGATGGCCTTCATCTGCTCGTTCAGGTAGTACTCGCGCTGCGTCTTCTCCATCTGGCGCTTCACGCGGTTACGGATCTTCTTCTCCGTCTGCATGACGCTGATCTCGCCCTCCATCAGGGCGTAGACCTTCTCCAGACGCTTCACGACGTTGAAGATCTCGAGCAGCTGCTGCTTCTCGGAAATCTTCACCGACAGATGCGACGCGATGCGGTCGGCCAGCTCACCGGGGTTCTCGATCTGCGGGATCGCAGCCAGGGCCTCCGGCGGGACCTTCTTGTTCAGTTTGACGTAGTTCTCGAACTGCTCGACGACCGCGCGCGACAGGGCTTCGGCCTCCGGCGAGCCGGAGCCGTCCTCCTGCACGTAGGCGATCTCCGCCTCGTAGAACTCGGTCTGTTCGGTGAAACGGGTCACGCCGGCGCGGGCGCGGCCTTCCACCAGGACCTTCACCGTCCCGTCCGGCAGCTTCAGCAGCTGCA
>DATMFK010000059.1:0-10752 GCA_035556195.1 Rhizobiaceae bacterium | reverse complement strand
AGAAGAAAACCGCGTGCAGGATCACAGACTTCGGATAGTGCACGCCCTTGAACTCGATCACGTCAACAGCCTTTCACCAACTCACTGACAATGCTGACATATTCAGGGCCACTAAGGAACGGGAAACTTTGCGACACAACCCTTTCAACAAATCCGGTCACGCCTTGCATGTTCTTCTCCTTCTTCTCCTGATGGCATGGCGCAGGAAAGGCCATTACCCGCAATTTCTAGACGTGAGAGCGCGCCCATTGCGCGATCTGGGCGGCAGACATCACGCCGCTCTGGCGCGCGATTTCCTTGCCGCCTTTGAAGAGGATCATGGTGGGAATGCCACGGATCCCGTAACGGCCGGCGATCTGCTGTTCGGCTTCCGTATCGAGCTTGCCCAGGCGGACACGGGGTTCGAGCGAGCGCGTCGCCGCTTCGAATTGGGGCGCCATCATCTTGCATGGCCCGCACCAGTCGGCCCAGAAATCGACGAGCAAGGGAAGTCCGGCATTCGCATGACGGTCAAAATTAGCCGCGGTAAGCGTGACGGGTCTGCCTTGAAAGAGAGGCGCGCCGCAGCGTCCGCAATTGGGATTATCGGTCAGGCGCTCTTGCGGCACCCTGTTGGTGGAATTGCACTGCGGGCAAGCGACCGTGGGCATTCTGTATCCTTTCGTTGACGAGCCGGTCCTGGCGGCCGGCTGATGCAAGCGTTCAGCGCGTAGATATGGCGCGGCGCGCCTCTCGCTGCCGCGGCTCGGGCAGGTATTCCACGCCACCGCCCTGGCGCCGAACCGGCTGCGGATAGAGCGTCATCAGCTCAAGTATTTCCTTGGGCATGTCCGTTGCAACGGGCAGGCCCATGTCGCGGGCCTCATCGGCAGAGATGGGATAATCGTGGGTCCAGGTGCCTGTCGCCAGCTTCGCCGCCACGGAAGCCGCGCGGTTCTCGTCCATCTTGTCGGACAAAAGATGCTTCGCGAACGCCTCGATCTGCGCAATGGCCTTGCGACCGACATCGGCCATGATCAGGGTCTGGTCGTCGATCTCGGCGATGGGTTTCTCCTCAACGACTTTGAGGAGCGAGGCAGCAGGCAACTGGCCAAGTTGAGGATCGACGGGTCCCAGCACGGAATGCTCGCACATCACGATCTCGTCGGCGGCAAGCGCGATCAGCGTGCCGCCGGACATCGCGTAATGTGGCACGAACACGGTGACCTTGCCCTTGTGGCCCTGAATGGCCCGAGCGATCTGGGTTGCCGCCAGCACAAGGCCGCCCGGTGTATGCAGCACGATGTCGAGTGGCACTTCATCGTCGGTCATCTGGATCGCGCGCAGGACTTCCTCCGAGTCATTGACGTCGATGTAGCGCATCAGGGGGAATCCCAGCAGGTTCATCGTCTCCTGCCGATGGATCAGCAGGATGACGCGACTGGCACGCTTCTTCTCGATACTGGCGATCTTGCGTGCGCGCATCGCCTCAAGATATCTGCGCTGCAGAACCGGCTGCAGCGCCGAAATGATGAAGAACAGCCAGAAAAGCTGCATTATGTCCATGGACCTTGTCCTCCTTCCCGTCGGCCATCCGGCAGAAAGCCATAGATGCCCTCGTCGCGATAATAGTGGCGATAGACGTCGGCGCGCCTTCGCAGGAGTGGCGTTACAAGCCAACCGGCGAGAAACCCGCCGATATGCGCCCACCAGGCAACCCCGCCCGTGGCCGGATCGCTGCCGAGCGATAGGAAACCGGGAACGACCTGCATGAAGAACCAGATCATCGCGAAAATGACCGCGCGCACTTCGAAGAAGAGGGGAATGAACAGAATCGGCACGATCACCACCAGCCGAGCCGCCGGAAACATGCGTGCGTAGCAACCGATCACGCCCGCGATCGCCCCCGATGCGCCAAGCGCGGGAATGACCGAGTCGGGGTTCGCCAGCGCGTGAGCCAGTCCGGCCGCCACACCACAGAACAGATAGAACAGCGTGAATCTGCCCGGTCCGAGCCGATCTTCGACGGCGGGGCCGAAGATCCAGAGCGTCCACATGTTCAATATGAGGTGCAGCCAGCCCCCGTGCAGGAAGATATTGGTCAGGAACGGGGTCCAGTCCGACGGGGCGACGAGGCTTAGCTGTCCGAAGAAGCGCGAGGGCACCAGCGCGAACTCGAACAGGAACCGGTCCAGCACGCGCGGCGGCAAGCTGGTCAAATAGAGAAAGGCAACCACGCTCACGGCTATTACCGTCAAGACGATGATGGACGGATATCGTCATGCACCGCCGTCGAGATTGGGGATCATGCCACCGCACTTCTGTCAGAACCTGTTCGCCGGAACCTTGAAGTAGCTGTGGCCATCCGCCTCCGGTTCGGGCAGTCGCCCGCCCCGCAGGTTAACCTGAAGCGCGGCGAGCATCCGGTCGGGCAGGGGCAGCGTTCGGTCGCGCGCCTCACGCTTGGCGATATACGCGGCCTTCGAGACGTTCCCGCCCACATGGATATTCCGCGCCTTCTGCTCCCCCACCGTGCTTTTCCATTCCGGCGCGTGCCGGTCCGCGGTGCCATAATCGTGGCCAATGAAGACCCGGTGATCGTCGGGATGATCGAGTATCGCCGCGATGCTGTCGTAGAGCTGAGCAGCCGAACCGCCGGGGAAGTCTGCCCGCGACGTGCCGGCATCGGGCTGCATCAGCGTGTCATGCGCGAAGATGGCATCGCCTGCGACATAGGTAATAGAGCCCAGAGTGTGACCGGGCGAGAGCATCACCGCTACGCTGACATCGCCGATCTTGAAATTGTCCCCGTCCGTCAGGAGCCGGTCGAAATCCGGTTCCACCGGGAAGGCGTCGGGCAGGTTGTAGATATCACGCCACAGAACGGCTATGTCGCGCACCTTTTCGCCGATCGCCATGGGGGCGCCAGTCTGCTGCTTAAGCCATGCCGCGGCCATGAGGTGGTCGGCATGGGGATGGGTATCGAGAATCCATTCGATCTCCAGCCCCCGTTCGCGCACATATTCCAGCGCCCATCCGGCATGATCGAACCGGGTCGAGAACGACCGTGGGTCAAATTGCTGAACGACGTCGATAAGGACGCATTTTCTTCTCGGCGTGTCTATGCAGATGTACTGGCAGCTGCCCGTAGCGGGCTCATAGAACCCCACCACTTCGGGGCTTCCAGCCCCACGCGAGGGCGAGACGCGGTAGAGGATGTCCCCAGGGCCGTCGCTGGCCTCCGATCCGTCATGTGTCATTGCGCATCCGCCTCTTCCAGAAACCGCAGGCTGTAACTCGCCTCGCCCAGCCTGTCGATGAGGTCGAGCTGCAACTCCAGCCAGGCCTTGTGCACTTCCTCGTCGAGCACGATTTCCTCGAAAAGCATCCGCGATCCGATGTCGTTTTCGTCTGCCGCGTCGCGTGCCGCCTGGCTGTAGAAGGCAATCGCCTCTTCCTCGTCCTTGAGGTCGGCTTCGAACATCTCGCGCAGGGTCTTTGCCCGAACCGGCGGCTTGTTGAAAGCCACCTCAGGCTCACCCTTGAGAAACAGGATCCGCTCCAGAAAGCGGTCGGAATGGCCGGTTTCCTCGGTCTGTTCCTCGCGCATCTGCGCGGCGAGACCGACAAGGCCCCAGTCCTCCAGGACATGGGCATGAAGCTGATACTGGTGCGTGGCGCTGATCTCCATCTTGAGCGCCTTGTTCAGGTTCTCGATTGTCTTGGCGTTGGACATTCCGTCTCTCCTCGGTTGGGCTGTGGTAAAGTCTCAGCTCCGCAGGCGGGGCGTCACGTCTTGCGCCGCCCCGCCGCGACGGTCACCCCCGTCCAGGCCGGGGGATCGGAGGCGGGGAAGGATTCGAGATCGGCCTCAAGGACCGGATCGAGCGGGCGATCATCGGTCCCGGATAGATCGGGCGCTCCGTCCTGATCGCCCGCCTTGCGCAGGCGGTGGTCCGAATGCCCCTGACCCGTGCCGGAGGAAACCCGAAAGGCCCCCGGCGCATCGGCCCCCTTGTAGAGCCGGTGCCGTTCCTGCCCCCGCCAGGGGTTGGGCGCACGCCGGTGAGCCGTGTCCCCACGCACGATGTAGCGCCAGTCCTGCCGCTCCGCGAAGTCCACGGCGCTTTCGCGGTCGGGAAACTTTAGCCGGATCGGACGATAGGGATCGTCGCTGGAGGAATATCCCATCAGCGGCTCGATCTGGGGCGGGCGCGACGGCTCGAATTCCAGTATCCAGTAGTTGGGCCGCGGCGCCGATGTCATCGCGGAACGAGCCGGCCGGTAGATGATCGCGGTCGGAACGTCCCATGACCTCATATCTGTCCCGGGAACCTTCGGTGGAAAAGACGGGCGATTATGGCCGCGCATTATTGGTTTCCTTCTTTATCGTTGTGACCTTCGTTTCAAAATCGAGATCGTCAAGTTGCTCCATTCTTTGAGAGTTTCGGCGAATTGCGCTAGCCGTATTCGTAGAAGTTAGTGGCATGTTCTGAAGAACGTCAGACCGCATCGCCGTGGCGAGATCGGCGACGGACTGCATCACCTTCTCGCCGTCAGCTCCGGAAAGCGCGCCGTCTGCGAAACCGGACAACAGCGCATCAAGAACAACCTCGAATTGAGTCAAAACCCCTGCGCTGGCCACTACGGCCAATTTGTGATTGAGAACTTTCAATTCATCGATCAACGCGGCATCATGCCTTACGTTCTCGACAATTTGCGCGACCTTTTCTATGCAAGACATGTAGATATCATATTTTTGCTGGAGGGTTATTACTGTCCCTTCTTTTCGAAGCTCGAGTTCAGTTTGACGATTCAGAAGAGCAGCCGTCAGCGCGATCGTGACGACCGCCCCCAGAAAGACGAGCGTCATCTCTTGGGCGAACGGCAGAGGCGCTTCCACCAGATACATGGCCCGGAAAATGAAATATATGGCGATCCCCAACGAGGCGGCGACAACCAGATAGGCAAGGTTGCGCAGTCCGAAATTCATTGGCGATCGTCCTCTTCGCAATCTGACTCCAGCCAAGCATCAGGCTTTTCGCAGCTTTGTTTTTGGCCCGCCTGCCGCAGGAAAACCGGGGTTGGACCGCTGCCGAAGGGGTTGAAACCAGCCTTCAGGCATCGATCAAAGATTGTCTCGTCCCACCGGGTGAGATCGTCGTCGTTGGCGATGGGCTGCCCGGTCTTCATCGATCGCGTCATGTGCCAGCGGGCTGATTGGCGTCAGGAGCCGTGTCGCGCTCTGCCTGATTTGCGCGGCGCAGCCGCAAGCCGAGCAAGATCATCAGCCCCCCGAAGAAGGCGACGTAGAAGCCCAGAAGCCAGCCGAGCGCCAAGAAGCTTTCGAGCGGGCGTGTCAGCAGCATCCAGGTCACGAAGACCCCCAGGGCGACGGACAGAAGGCCGCTCAGGATGAGCCAGATTTCGCCCTTGATTTCCTTGCGCAGCCGGATCGCCGCCCCGATTTCCAGAATGCCGGAAAACGCCGACCAGAACGCGATGCTGGCCCAGAGGAATGTCGCGAGCACCAGTGTCGCGACGAAGGGCGAGACGACCACCACGACGCCCGTGGCGATCCCGAGAATGCCGCTGAACATAAGCCAGCCCCAGCGTTCGCCCTTGCGGATGTTACGTATCGCGGCGACGAGGCCGAACACGCCGTCGGCAAAGGCGAACGCGCCGAAGACCAGCGTGAGCGCCAGAAGCGCTTCCGCAGGCATGACGAAGGCTAGCACTGCGATGATCAATGCGAGCACGCCGCGTAACACGAATGCCCACCAGTTCCGGGACAGGCTGCACAGCATGTCCTGCATCTTGTCGGTCGGGTTTTCAGAGGCTGTGGTCATTGGTCGATCTCCTATTCAGTTCCATGTCAGGTGTCGGAGCCGGCCTCCTCGCCGGTTAGGGCGGCGGCCACGCGGCGGCGGTCTTCGACCGGCTGGGGCAGGCGCATTACGCGGGCGATTTCCCCTTCGATGCGCGCGAGGCCCGTCGCCTCGGCGATCAACCCAGCTTCGATGAGTTTCGCGCGCAGTGTCTCGCCCGCCGTCTCTGCGGTTTCTATCACCTCCGACTCGGAGAGGCCCAAGAGGTCCGCCGTCTCCGCAACCGTGGCGTCGTCTAGGTGGAGCCGATAGAGAACGCGGCGTTCGACCGATGGAAGATCGGCGATCGCCCGGTGCAGTGCCATGGCGATCTCATGCCGATTCGCTTCGGTATCGGGATCTGTGCCGCCGTCGTCGGCAATGAGATCTTCGAGCACTAGAATGTCATCTGGCTGGTAGAACTCGAACATCTCCTGATCGGTTTCCGTCGGCTCTTCGGGCGGAACCGCGGGTTCCGCGCGGGTGGACAGTGCGTCCTCAGGCACCGCGCGGCGCGCGGCGCGCGCCTCGGCCTCGATGGTCTTTAAGGCGAGTTGCGTGAGCCAATCTCCGACCGAGAACCGCGTCGGCCGCTGCTCAAACCGCTTGAGCCCCTCGAGGATCGTCGCATCGACGAGATCGCGAACACTCAGGTAACCCGTTGGAACCGATCCGCTGCATTCGAGATAGGTCAACTCGCGCCTGACGGTGTTATAGACCGTATCGAGATGATCCTCGATCAGGTCGAAGAAGAGTTGGCGCCGGTCCGCTTCCGCCGCATCCCGCGCGGGCGGCAGGGGGGCGCCGATCCGGCGCCGGCGGGCGGGACGCTTGTATTCAGGCTCGTGCTTGAGGCGCGCCACATGCCGATCGACCTGGTGGCGCAGGTCGGCAAAGGCCTTGCGCAGGACAGGCTCGATCTCGAATCCCTCTTCCCGCGCCGCGATCACGCCCGACGGCAGTTGCAGGCGCAGGCTGACTTTGATGCGCTTCTTGCCCCTCGTCTGCGAGGCAACGACTTCGAGCCGGACCAGATCCTCGCGAAAGCGCGCAAGGTGCGGTTCAAGTTGCCGCACTTCTTCCTCGATGACCTCAGGCGCGCGCTGTTGGCCGTGCCGGTCGAGATTGCGGAATGATCTAATGACGTTCATGCCGTGGACCTTCCTATAACTCTCCGAAGAGATGGTCCGGCGCGACCGATATCGCGCCGGGCCAGTCTTTTGCGCTGTCACTCGGCGGACTTGTCGTCCTTGGACTGCACCTCATCCCCAACGCTGGGCTTCGGAACGTCCGTGTTGTTTTCGGCAACTTCGCTGGGCTCCTCGATCCCGGCCTTGGCCTGATCGTCCGGGCTGTCGTCACCGGTGTCCTTTACGATCTTTTCGAACACGACCCTCTGTTCGTCTTCCGACCAGGCGACGCGGACCTTGTCACCATCCTCGATCCGCCCGGAGAGCATTTCGCGAGCCAACTCGGTCTCCAACTCCGACCGGATCAGCCGGCGCAGCTCGCGGGCGCCGAATTCGGGACGGAAGCCGACCGCGCCGAAGTGATCCACGACGCTCACATCGAGTTCGAGTTCGACGCCCTGGGTAAGGGCGGTCCGCTTCACCCGGTTGAGCTGCAACTCGACGATCTGGCGGATTTCCGACTGGTTCAGCGAGTGGAAGACGATGATCTCGTCGATCCGGTTGATGAACTCTGGCCGGAAATGACCGCGCAACACCTCCATCAGCTCGGACTTCTGCTTGGCCTCGTCGAACTCCTTGGTGCCGCGCTTCTTGAGGTTGCGCTGGATGATGTCCGAACCGAGGTTCGACGTGGCGATGATGATGGTGTTGGTGAAGTCCACCACGCGCCCCTTGCCGTCGGTCAGCCGACCGTCGTCGAACACCTGCAACAGAATGTTGTAGACATCCGGGTGCGCCTTCTCGATCTCGTCGAGCAGCACGACCGAGTAGGGCCGACGGCGCACCTTCTCGGTCAGTTGCCCGCCTTCGTCGTATCCGACGTAGCCGGGAGGCGCGCCCACCAGCCGGGCGACCGAGTGGCGCTCGCCATACTCGGACATGTCGATGCGGATGATTGCGTCCTGATCGCCAAAGATTACTTCGGCGAGCGTCTTGGCCAGTTCCGTCTTGCCAACCCCGGTCGGCCCGAGGAAGAGGAATGTCGCGGTCGGGCCGCGTCCCTCGCGCAGTCCTGCGCGCGCCAGGCGCACCGCATCCGCCACGGCGCGGATGGCCTCTTCCTGGCCGATGACGCGCTCGTGCAGCTTCTCCTCGAGCTTGAGGAGCTTGTCTTTCTCCTCGGTGGTCAGCTCAGTGACCGGAACGCCGGTGATCTTCGAGACGATCTGCGCGACATGATCGGCGCGCACCTCGGCGGTGGCGGAGGCCTGGTCGCGCTTCCAAATCTCCAGAAGCTCGTCCAGTTCCTTCTGCTTCTGTTCGAGTTCCTTCTTCAATTCCGCTGCACGGTCGAATTGCTTGCGGGCTGCGGCATAGTCCTGTTCGCGCTTGATCTGCGCGACCTCGGCTTCGAGCTCCTGCACGTCCACGGGCCGAGCAGTGGCCGAGATCTTCACCCGCGCCGCGGCCTGGTCGATCAGGTCGATCGCCTTGTCGGGCATGAAGCGACCGGTGATATAGCGATCCGAAAGCTCCGCGGCGGCGATGATCGCCTCGTCGGTGATCGTCACCTTGTGGTGGCTTTCGAGCGTGTCGCGCAGCCCGCGCAGAATCATGATCGTCTGTGCGACCGTGGGCTCGTCCACATAAACCGGCTGGAACCGTCGCTCGAGCGCCGCGTCCTTCTCGATGTATTTCTGGTACTCGTTGAGCGTCGTCGCGCCGATCAGGTTCAGCTCGCCCCGCGCCAGCGCCGGCTTGAAGGTGTTGGCGATGTCTAGACCGCCTTCGCCACCGCCCTGGCCGGCGCCGACGATGGTGTGGATCTCGTCGATGAAGAGAATGAGGCTGTCCTTCTCCTCGGTGATCTCCTTGAGGATCTTCTGGACTCGCTCCTCGAACTCGCCCCGATACTTCGACCCGGCCACCATCGAGTTGATGTTGAGCTCGACCAGCCGCTTGTCGCGCAGCGCCTCGGGCACTTCGCCCGCGACGATCCGTTGTGCAAGTCCCTCGACGATGGCGGTCTTGCCCACGCCGGGCTCGCCGATCAGCACCGGGTTGTTCTTTTTCCGGCGGGCCAGCACTTCGATCGTCGTCTCGATCTCGCGGGCGCGGCCGATGACGGGATCGAGCTTGCCCTCGCGGGCGAGCTTCGTCAGGTCACGGCTGAACTGGTCGAGATCGGGGGTGTTCGACGGAGTCTCGACGCGGCCTTCCTCGGCTCCCTTGCCGACCACCTTCGTCACCTGCTGACGCAGCGCCTGCGGCGTCAACCCCAGCTTGCGCAGCATCGCCGCGGCCAGGCCTTCACCTTCCTCGGCAAGTCCGATCAGAAGGTGCTCGGGACCGACATAGGAATGGCCGAGTTCGTTCGAGGCGATGAAGGCCCGGTTCAGCGCGTCCTTCAGGCGAGGGCTTACGCCGATTTCGCCTTCCGTCTTGGCGTCTCCACGCTTCGCTTCCTTCTCGATCTGGCGGCGCAGATCGTCCACATCGACCTTGAACTGTTCCAGGATCGTCTTGACGACGTCAGACGAGGTCAATGCCAGAAGCAGATGTTCGGTATCGACCTCGCTGCGCCCGAATTCCCCGGCCTTCTGTGCTGCATCCTGCAGCAGCTTGTTGCCCTGTTCGCTCAGCCGATCGGCGATGGTGCGTCCGCCGCCGCGCCGCGATCCGCGGCGCGGCGTTTCCTCCCCGAAGGTGGCATCCACGACGTCGTCCTCACCCGCGCCCGTGGCGCCCAGTGCGCCACCCCGCAGCGGGCTGTCGCTGAACAGGCTGCCGAACCCGCTATCGCCGAAGAATTCGTCAAAAAGGGAATGTCGTCCGAACAGGGACTCCAGCGGCGATGCGCTGCGGCCCGACCGGCGCACCATTTCGCGGTAGTGCTGATCGCACAGCTCCATGTTCTGAACTTTGCCGTTCACCGAGGCGCGCACGCGCGCCGTCGCCGGGCGACCGCAAATATCGCAAGCTCCGTTTGCCATTTTTCCTCTCCGTTTCTTTATCCAGTCAGGGTTGTCCGCCGATCATCTGCGTCAGTGACAGTGTCACGCAGCGACCGCTTCCGTTCGTTTCAGCTTGGACCCAATTGCCACAAGATCGGGCTCGTCCAGGGTCTCTCGTTGCAGGAGATCCTGCGCCGATTGCTCGAGAAGATCCAGATTGGATTCAAGAAGGGTGAGGGTGCGCTTGAACACGCCATCCACGATGTCGCGCACCTTTATGTCCATTCGCTCGGCCGTGGCCTCGCTGTAGCGGCGGTTGAGCCAGGACGCCTGATCGCCGGTGCCAAGAAAGCCGGGCCGATCGGTGTCGTAGCTGACTTGCCCGAGGTCTTCGTCCATCCCGTACCGCGCGACCATGGCGCGGGCGATATCGGTGGCCTTGACCAGATCGTCGGCCGCCCCCGTCGAGAGGTGATCGTAGATGATCTTCTCGGCCGCGCGCCCGCCGAGCAGCACGGCGATCTTGTTCTCGAGTTCCTCCCGCGTCATCAGAAAGCGGTCCTCGGTCGGGCGCTGGATCGTGTAGCCGAGCGCGCCAATTCCGCGCGGGATGATCGAGACCTTGTGCACCGGGTCCACCCCCGGCAGAGCCATCGCCACCAGCGCGTGCCCCATCTCGTGGTGCGCCACGATCTCGCGTTCGCGCGGATTGAGCACGCGGTTCTTCTTTTCCAACCCTGCGATGATGCGCTCGACGGCATTGTTGAAGTCGTCCATCGTCACCGCATCCGCCTTGCGGCGCGTGGCGAGCAATGCTGCCTC
>DATMFK010000058.1:0-3000 GCA_035556195.1 Rhizobiaceae bacterium | reverse complement strand
CCCGTCGCGGAAGCCACTTTCGGCGACTGGGACTGGGGGCTCTCGGTCAATCTCGGCGGGGTGGTCAACGGCCTCGTCTGCGGCCTGCCGCTGCTTCGCCGGCATGGCCTGGGCGGCCATATTGTCATCACCTCGTCGCTCGGCGCGCTGATGCCTCCTCGGCCCACGCGCGGAATCTATGCCACGGCAAAGGCGGGCCTGATCGCGCTGGCCGAACACCTGCGGTTGGATCTGCAGCACAGCGGGATCGGCGTTTCGGTCCTCTTGCCCGGCCCCACCCTGAGCAAGATTCACGAGAGCGAGCAGACACGGCCCGCGGAGCTGCGCGCGGGCAGCCGCTTCGTGGGCAATGCAACCGATAAAGCGCCGGCGGGCATCACCTGGCAGGATCCCGGAATCGCCGGGCGAATGACGGTCGAGGCGATCCTGGCCGATCGCCTCTACATCGTGACACACGGCGAATACCTCGACGCGGTCAAGGCCCGCAACGCCGCGATCGAGGAGGCCGTGCGCCAGGCCACCGATCTCAGGGAGGGAATGCGTGGCTGACCGGCTCGAACTCTATCACGCCGAACCGTTGTCCAACAGCCTCAAGGTCCTGGCGGCGATCCACGAGAAAGGCGTTCCCTTCGTCAGTCACCCGATCAACCTCCGGCGCTTCGAACAGCACGAACCGCATTTCCTGGCGATCAATCCGGCCGGGCAGGTGCCCGTGCTCGTCCACGGCGAATGCACCATCGTGGAATCGACTGTGATCAACGAATATCTCGATGAATCATTCGACGGTCCGCCCCTGCGCCCGGGCACCCCATACGGCCGTGCGCAGATGCGGGTGTGGACCAAGTTCGTTGACGAGAGCTTCCGTCCCGCGCTCAGCTTCCTCGCCTGGGCGCGTCAGATGCCGACCCTGGTCGGCGCCTTGCCGGAGGGGGAGTTCGAAAGGCGCCTCGCTCGCATCCCATTGCGCGAAAAGCGGGACAAATGGGCCATGGCGGCGCGAGGCGGTTTCACGCCGCGGGAAATCGAAGGCTGGCGTCAGAACCTGATCGAGGCGACCGGGCGGATCGAACAGGCCCTGGCGGCAGGCGACTGGCTCGTCAAAGACGGGTTCAGCCTGGCGGACATCGCGGTGTTCTCGATCGCGAACAGTCTTTCGTCGGGATATGCCGAGATCATGAACGAAGAGATCGCTCCGCGAACGATGGCCTGGCTGGCGCGCATGCGCACGCGGCCCGGTGTGGCGGCGGCACTTGCCGTTCCCACGCCTCCGTCGCCGGTCGAAAAGCCGCCGGCCACTCCTTCGGACGTTTCAGGATGATGGAACGGCGCTGACTACCCGGCGGCGGACGTGATGAAATGGGCCGCGCGTTCGGCGACCATGATGACGGGCAGATTGGTGTTGCCCCCGGGCAGGGTCGGGAACACCGCCGCATCGGCCACGCGCAGCGCGGTGACGCCGCGCACGCGAAGGGCGCCGTCGACCACCGATCTGTCGTCAGACCCCATTCGGCAGGTGCAAGAAGGGTGATAGGCTGTCGCGGCGGAGGCCCTGACGTAATCCATCACTTCGCTGTCGGAATGAAGCTCGCCATCGGGCCGGCGGATGGCGCCTGTCGCCTCCGCCAGCGCGGGCTGCCCCAGCAGGGAACGCAAGGTGTGGTAACCCCGCAGCATGTCTGCGCGGTCATCCGCGTCGCTCAGCAGATTGAAGGCAATTCGCGGATGCTCTTGGGGGTCGGCGGACCCCAGCTTCACCCATCCCCGGCTTTTCGGATAGTTGAGCGACCACATCGCGCCGAGACGAGGGCCGAAGGGTTTGGCGACGCCCGGAAACCACACGCGGGATTCCATCGCCAGCGGGATGAGCAGCAGGTGAAGGTCGATCCGCGCACTGCCGGGCGTGGTCGCGATATTGGCGGAAATCGCCAGCGGGGGCGCGCCGAACACGCCCTTGCCGCGCAGGAGCCAGGCAAGGCCTGACCGGGCCAGCCGGTCGAAGCGCAGTTCCTGTTCGAAAGCCAGCGAGGGATCGAGATCGAACTCCATGCCCGCGCCCGGGTGATCGGTGAGATTGGCGCCGACTTCGGGGCTGTCGGCAATAACGTCGATCCCGTGTTCCCGCAGCTGCGCGCCCGGCCCGATGCCCGAGAGCATGAGCATGTGGGGCGAATTGATCGCTCCCCCGCACAGGATCACCTCCGCATTGGCGGCCACCTCGATCGTATCGCCATCCTGGCGGTATCTGACCCCTGTGGCGCGCTCGTTCTCGATAAGGACCTTCTCGACCAGCGCGCCGGTGCGAACCTCCAGGTTCGGCCGGGAAAGCGCTGGGTCGAGATAGGCATCGGCGGCGCTGCACCGGCGTCCGTTGCGGATCGTGAAGTCCGGCATTCCGAAACCGTCGGTCCTGGCGCCGTTGAAGTCTTCGGTGATCGGGAAACCCAGGCTCCGGGCGGCGTCGATTGCCTTGGCCATGAGCGGGCTCGGCGCCGGATGGGGCTCGACGGAAAGCGGGCCGCTGCCGCCATGACAAGGCGTCTCGCCGCGCCAGTGATGTTCGAGCTTGCGGAACCAGGGAAGGACATCGTCCCAGCCCCAGCCGGCAAGGCCCTGCGCGCGCCAGCCGTCATAGTCCGCCGGATGGCCGCGGATCGCCATCATGCCGTTGAGGGACGACGTTCCCCCCAGCATCTTGCCGCGCGCGACGGGAAGCCGGCGCCCGTTCAGCTCGGCCTCCGGTTCCGACATGAAGCCCCAGGTCAGCGCGGGATTGGGCCACAGCTTCGATACCGCCAGCGGAATCCGCACGTCCCAGCGGCGATTGCTGCCCCCCGCCTCCAGCAGCAGGACGCGCCGCGCGGGGTTTTCCGAAAGCCGATTGGCCAGCACGCAACCGGCCGAGCCCGCTCCGACGACGATGAAATCGAACCGATCCATGGCGGCTTCAGACGACCTTCCAGTAACGGAAGATGGAGCCGGTGGGATTGCGCTGCCCCACGC
>DATMFK010000057.1:0-3670 GCA_035556195.1 Rhizobiaceae bacterium | reverse complement strand
GTCTGGAAGCCGACCATGTTCCACAGCGTGCCGAGCTTGTTGTCCTGGCGGAGCTGCACCACGGCATAAGGCCAGCGCCCGGTGCGCGGATCGTCGAGGCCCACCGGCTTCATCGGCCCGAAGCGCAGCGTTTCCACGCCCCGTTCGGCCATGACCTCGATCGGCATGCAGCCGTCGAAATAGGGAGTGCTGGCCTCCCACTCCTTGAACTCGCCCTTCTCACCGTCGAGCAGGCCCTGGATGAACGTGAGGTACTGGTCCTTGTCCATCGGGCAGTTGATGTAGTCCTTGCCGCCCTTGTCCCACCGGGCTGCCATCCAGCAGATCGACATGTCGATGCTGTCGTGGTGGACGATGGGGGCGATGGCATCGAAGAAGGCCAGGCTGTCGGCGCCGGTGGCGCGGGCAATGCTTTCCGCCAGCGAAGCGGCCGTCAGCGGCCCGGTGGCGACGATCGTGAGGCCGCTTGGGGGCAGGGCATCCACCTTCTCCCGCACGATTTCGACATTGGGATGCTGTTCGAGCGCGTGCTGCACTTCGCTGCTGAACACATCGCGATCCACCGCCATGGCCGATCCCGCCGGCACGCGCGCCGTTTCTCCCGCGCGCATGATCAGCGAATCCAGCCGGCGCATCTCGTGATGCAGCAGGCCCACGGCGTTCTTCTCGTCGTCGTCCGAACGGAAGCTGTTGGAACAGACCAGCTCGGCCAGCCCCTGGGTCTGGTGTGCCGGCGTCGCGCCGCCGCCGCCGCGCATTTCCGAAAGGCGGACCTTGAACCCGCGCCGGGCGAGCTGCCACGCCGCCTCGCTTCCGGCTAGCCCGCCGCCGATGATGTGAACGTCATGCACCATGCACGCGCGCTTGCTCCCGACGTGCCGAAGCGTCAAGGGAAGGGCATGTCGAGACGCGCCCTCGCCGAAAAACGCCCGCTGCTGCTGGCCAGCATCGCCGCCGCGCTGGCGTTCTATTACCTGCGCTGGGGGCCGTTCCCGGAATTGTACCTGATCCCGATCAAGGGTGCCGCGGCGGGATTGCTCGCCGTCTATCTGCGGCAGCGCCATTCCAGTCCCGATGCGCGGCTGATGGCCTGGGCCTTCGGCGCGGCCGCCCTGGGCGACATGGCGCTCGAAGTGACATTCGACCGCACGATCGGCGGCCTGCTGTTCTTCGCCTATCACGTGATGGCGATGGGCGTTTACCTGCGCAATCGCCGCGCTGCCTTGTCGCCGACGCAGAAAGGCACGGTGGCGGCCATGCTGCTGCTGACGCCGGTCATCGCCTGGTTCATGCCCGTCGACCGTGCCCAGGCGCCTAACCTCGCGCTTTACGCGCTCGCCCTCGGCGCGATGGCGGCAAGCGCCTGGGCCAGCGTGTTCTCGCGCTATCGGGTGGGGGCAGGGGCTGCGCTGTTCCTGGTGTCCGACCTGCTGATCTTCGCCGAGAGCGGCCCGCTGCAATACAGCGTGGTGCCGCAAGTCATGGCCTGGCCGATCTACTATCTGGGCCAGTTCCTGATCGCGACGGGGATCGCGCAGACGCTGCGCAAGCGCGATCCCGAATTGCGCGTAGTGGTCAACAACTAGGCAGGCAGCCGGCCGGCATAGGCCTTCATCGCCATTACCAGCCAATCGAGGAAGCCGGCCCCGGCCTTGCCGTCGAAGGTCGTGCGGAAATCGGGATGTGCGAGATAGAGGTCGGCCAGCCCGGCATAAGCCTGCGGCGGGCAGGCCGGGTCCCACATCTCGGCAATCCAGGCGTGGTGCCGCGCGAGCAAGGGATCGTTTGCGGGATCCTCCGCCGCAACGCCTTCCTGGAACGCCTTGGCGAGAGGGACAGTGGCCGCCTCGCCTTCGGCCATACGGGCGGCCAGCCCTTCCTTGCCCAGTGAGGCGACCTTGGCTTTGCTGGCCTCGATCCGCTGGCGCATCTCGCCGCCGAAGCGGTCCACCAGCCAATCCTCGTATTCAGCCTGCTTCTCGGGCGAAAAGCCCTCGTAGAGTGCCTTGTCGTCCATCGTGCCTTCTCCGTTCAGTTCCGCGATCGTGCGGTCGATCGTGGCAAGGAGTTGGCGGGAACGCTCGACCCGCTCGGCCAGCCAGTCGCGATGCTCGCGAAGGATGGCCACGCGATCGCTTCCCTGAAGGTCGAGCAGCCGTGCAATCTCCTGCAACGGCACACCCAGCTCGCGGTGGAACAGGATGTCCTGCAGGCGCAGCAGCTCCTCGCGCCCGTAATAGCGATAGCGATTCTCGCCGATGAACGCCGGCTTGAGCAGGCCGATCTCGTCATAGTGATGCAGCGTGCGGACCGAGACTCCCGAGAGCCTGGCCAGCTGCTTGACGGTATATGTGCCCATGCCTTCGTCCTTCCGCAGGACGGCTCGATAGTCCCTCACGCCGCGTGAGGGTCAAGGGGATGCTTGAGATTTATCGGATGTGTGTTATAACACACGTATGAACGCACCCATCGATCTCAAGAAGCTCAAGGTGGTGAAGATCGGCAATTCCGCCGGTGTGATCCTGCCTAAGGAAGTTCTCGAGAAGCTCAATGTCTCGGTTGGGGATCAGCTATCCTGTACCCAAACACCGGATGGCATCAATCTTTCCTCGCGCGATGAGGAATTCGATCGGCAGATGACGGCGGCGCGGGACGTCATGAAGCGTTATCGCAACGCCTTGCGCGAACTGGCCAAGTGACATGGCCGCATGGCAATGGTTGCGCGAGGATGTCGTCCTCGCGCTGCATGATGAACAACTAGCCGAGCATGGGGGAATGGCCGGGATACGCGATGCCGGCCTGCTGAAGAGCGCGCTCGCCCGTCCGCTGAACCTGGCTGGCTATGGCGAACCCGATGCGGCTTCGCTTGCCGCCGCTTATGCGTTCGGTATCGCGCGCAATCATCCCTTCGCTGATGGAAACAAGCGGACGGCTGCCGTCGCCGCCCTGTTGTTCCTTGGCCTGAACGGGCTTGCCGTCAGGATCAGCGAGGCTGAACTCGTGGTCATGGTGCTGGCACTCGCCGCCGGGGAACTGGGCGAGGACGAAGTCGCCGCCTGGTTCCGCCAGCGGCTCGCTTAGCTTTCGTCCTCGCTCTCGTCGCGGTCCCGCGTCGGCGCGGGTGGCGTTTCTGCGGTGCCCCGGCCCAGCATTTCCTCGACCACCGCTTCCTCGGCCTCGTTTTCGGGCGCTTCCTGCTCGTCCAGCCGCACCGCGCTGACGACGTGCTCGCCTTCGGCGACGTTGAACAGCCGCACGCCGGCGGAGCCGCGCCCGATCACCCGCAGGCTGTCGAGCGCGATGCGGATCAGCTTGGCCTGGTTGGTCACCAGCATGAGCTGATCGGCCTTGGTCGCGGTAAAGCTCGCCACCACCGGCCCGTTGCGGGCGATGTTGTCGATGTTGACGATGCCCTGGCCCCCACGGCCCGTGCGCCGGTATTCGTAGGCCGTTGACAGCTTGCCGTAGCCATTGGCGCAGACCGTGAGGATGAACTGCTCCACGGCGGCGAGTTCCTCGAAGCGTTCCGGTGGCAGCTTCGGTTCGCCATCCCGTTCGGCCTTCCACGGGGCGAAGCGCAGGTATTCCTCGCGCTCTTCCTGGCTGCGCATGGCGCCGCGGCGCAGGATCGACAGCGAAATGACCTCGTCGCCTTCGGCCAGCCGCATTC
>DATMFK010000056.1:0-12359 GCA_035556195.1 Rhizobiaceae bacterium | reverse complement strand
GCCGGCAGCGCCCATTTCGCGGAAGATCTCCGGGTCGGTCTTTTCCTCGAGATAGGCCTGCTCCACGCGCGGCAGCAGCTTGTCGGCGGCAAACGCCGCCGCCGCGTCGCGGATCAGCCGCTCGTCCTCCTCCAGCTGGTCATCCAGCAGGAAGGGATCGTTCCACACGAAGGTGGAGGCAGCCGCCTTTTTTTCTATGTTCATTACGTGTTCCGATGCGTTTGGCGTGATGCGACCATTTTAAGCCGGGAATGGAAGGAGGCGATAGGCCTTTCTCTGCATGCGGCGCAAGCGGCGATGGCTTGCATGGGCCAATGGCTGTGTTACCCATTCTCCTTGGGGCTATCGGGAGGAGATCTCATGCCACGTCCCACGTCGTGCCTTGTCGCCGCAGCGGCCCTGATGGCCGCCACCATGGGCGTCCGTGCAGCCGAAAAGACCGTCGATTTCACTGTGGACGGCCAGAAGGTCATCGGTACGCTCAACCTGCCGGATGGCGTTGCCAATCCTCCGGTCGTGCTCCTCCTCCACGGCTTCACGGGCAGCCGCGACGAATTGGAGATCCCGGCAGCCAAGGAAGGCATTTTCGAGCGCGCCGCGCGGATGTGGGCGCAAAAGGGCATCGCCAGCCTGCGCATCGACTTTCGCGGCAGCGGCCAAAGCGACGGCAAGTTCGAGGACACCACGCTGACGGGTCAGGTCGAGGATGCACTGGCGGCTCTCGACTTCCTCGCTGACGGCAACGAGGTCGACGAGGACAGGATGGCGCTTGTCGGTTGGAGCATGGGCGGTGCCGTGGCATCAGCGGTTGCCGCCCGGACGGATCACGACCTGACCTCCGTCTCGCTCTGGGCGCCCGGCACCAACATGCCCGCGGCCATCGCGCTGCTGCTCGGCCCCGACGTCGTCAGGCAAGGCCTCGCCAGTTCGGACAAACCCGTCACCGCCAAGCTGCCCTGGGGAGCGGAAGTCGCCCTCAAGAGAGGCTTCTTCGAAAGTCTCTACGCGATCGACCCGGTGGCCGAGATCGCCGACTATGGCGAGCCTCTGCTGGTGGCAGTGGGGACTAAGGACGACGTCGTCTTCCCCCAGCCATTGGCCGGTCAGATCCTGCTCGACTACCACGAGGGCCCCGAGGAATTGTGGGTGCAACCGATGGACCATGCCTTCAATGCGTCTCAGGGCACCGAGATGGTCGACAGCCTGATCACAAAGACGGGGGATTTCATTGCGGCGGCAATGAAGTAGTTCTGCCGCGGCTATCCCGCTCGCTCTTTCGCTAAGGCCACGTCTGCCTTGCCGGATGATTATGGTCTTTCTGTCGCCCCGAAAGAGGTCTATGACGGCCTCCCATGAGTACTACAGACAAACTTACCCAGCTCGGTTCCCGGGTGGAAACGCCCGCGACCCCGGAACAGGCGATTCTTGAGACGGTGCCGTTCACGCGCGGCGACGGCGCGCCCGCGATCGTTCGCTTCACGTGCCCGGAATTCACCTCGCTCTGCCCCGTCACCGGCCAGCCGGACTTTGCCCATCTGGTGATCGACTACGCCCCGGATGTGAGCCTCGTGGAATCGAAGTCGCTGAAGCTTTTCCTGACGTCCTTCCGCAATCACGGCGCGTTCCACGAGGATTGCACGATCATGATCGGCAGGCGCATCGTGGCCGCCACCAAGCCGTTATGGCTCCGCATCGCCGGCTACTGGTATCCCCGAGGGGGCATCCCGATCGACGTGTTCTGGCAGACCGGCGCGCCTCCGGAGGGTGCCTGGTTGCCCGAGACCGGCGTGCCGCCCTATCGCGGGCGCGGCTGACGACCGGCAAGGTCTGGCTTCCGATCCAGACCTCAGTCGTCTGGCCTAGGATCACTCGTCTATCTTTGCGACGACGGACGGAAAACCGTGGGACAGTTTTCCGAATCCCGCTAAAATGACCCATGCCTATTCGTCAGCTTTCCGAAACGGTCATCAACCAGATCGCCGCAGGCGAGGTCATCGAACGGCCCGCCAGCGTGGTCAAGGAATTGGTCGAGAACGCGCTCGACGCGGGTGCGCGCCATATCGAGATCGCCACGGCCGGCGGCGGATTGACCCTTGTCCGCGTCACCGACGACGGATCGGGTATACCGGAAGAGGAACTCGCTCTCGCCATCGGCAGGCATTGCACCTCGAAGCTTTCCGACGACATCCATGACATCCGCTCCCTCGGCTTCCGCGGCGAGGCTCTGCCTTCGATTGGCTCGGTCGGACGACTGACGGTCCGTTCACGCCCGGCCAATGCCGCGGGCGGCGCCGAAATCCGCGTCGACGGCGGCAGAATAAACGGCCCTCGCCCGGCCGGGGCCAACCGCGGCACCCTTGTCGAGGTGCGTGACCTGTTCTTCGCAACGCCGGCGCGGCTCAAATTCATGAAGGGAGAAAGGGCCGAAGCAGCAGCCATATCGGACATCGTCAAGCGCATCGCCATCGCCTTTCCCGCTGTGCGCTTCACCCTCTCTGGCAGCGATCGCATGGTGCTCGACCTGACGGCCACAGGGGATGGATCGGACGGCCGGAAGGCCCGCATTGCCCAGGTGCTCGGCCCTGATTTTCCCGAGAACTCCTTGACGATCGATGCCGAGCGGGAGGGCGTGCATCTCAGCGGACATGTCTCGATCCCGTCCTTCACGCGTGCCAACGCGTTGCAGCAATATGCCTATGTCAACGGCCGACCGGTACGCGACAAGCTCATCGCCGGCGCGATCCGAGGCGCCTTTTCGGACGTCCTGCCACGCGACCGGCATGCCGTCACGGCGCTTTTCCTGTCGCTCGATCCCGCAACTGTCGACGTCAACGTGCACCCCGCCAAGGCCGACGTGCGCTTCCGCGACCCGGGCCTCGTGCGCGGCCTGATCATCGGGGCGATCCGCGAAGCCCTGACCGCGGCCGGCATCCGCCCAGCGACCACCGGCGCGGCCGCGATGATGAGCGCGTTCCGCCCTGGACCCACAAGCTACGGCCACGCCGGTCCGGCCAACGGCCACCGCACCTTCCACAGCGGCTTTCGAGCGACATCCCCCTCAGGCTTCGATCTATCGCGCTCGCCAACCCGTCCGCTCGACATCGTGCCCGCGTCCGCGGCACACGGTTTCCAGGAACCGGAGCAGGCCAGCTTCGACGCCGGGCCACTCGCAAGCGCCGATGCGCGCACTTCCGAAGGCGATATCGCACCGGAGCTGCTTGTCGCGCCGCTCGGCGCCGCCCGCGCCCAAGTCCACCAGAATTACATTGTCGCCCAGACCCAGGATTCGCTGGTCATCGTCGACCAGCATGCCGCCCATGAGCGGCTCGTCTACGAGGCATTGAAGCAGGCTGTCGCTTCCCGCCCAGTACCGGCTCAAATGCTTCTGCTGCCCGAGATCGTCGACCTCCCCGAGGATGATGCCGAGCGCCTTGCCACGCACGCGCAAACGCTGAAGCGCTTCGGTCTTGGTCTGGAACGTTTCGGCCCGGGTGCCGTTGCCGTGCGGGAGACGCCGGCGATGCTGGGCGAGACGGACGTACACGCCCTGGTGCGCGACCTCGCTGACGAGCTCGCCGAGCACGACACGGTGGACACGCTGAAGGAGCGGCTCGACGCCATCGCCGCGACCATGGCTTGCCACGGTTCGGTCCGCTCCGGCCGACAGTTGAAGCCTGAGGAGATGAATGCGCTGCTGCGTCAAATGGAAGCCACGCCCGGCTCGGGTACGTGCAACCATGGACGGCCGACCTATATCGAACTCAAGCTCGCCGATATCGAGCGCCTGTTCGGGCGCAGGTGAACGGTGAGGCGGCACGCCCCGGCATGATCTTGACCTTGCCCCGGATTTGTGGCCGATGAGAAACCATGATGATGAACCGTTTTGAAGGTCCCGGCGCTCGCGAGGCGCGCATTCGTTATCTCGACGGTGACTTCCAGGTAACCAGCCCGGGCGCGTTCGTGCGTTGCGCTGTGACTGGAGAATCCATTCCGCTCGATGAACTTAAATACTGGAGCGTCGCGCGTCAGGAAGCGTACGCGAACGCGACTGTCTCGCTTCAGCGTGAACTCGAGGCCAATCCGGATCTGCGCGAGCGGAGTTAGGGCCCGACGCGACGCGCGCTCCGGTACGGCGCTTCCTCTTCACCGCAAGACGCTCGGAGGCTGCCCTCCATGTCCAAGTTGCTTGTCGATCTAAGGGATCAAAACGGAGACCCCACGGTCGTAGTCGTGGCGCATGTCACTCATCTGACCGTTGCGGATTCACGGCGAACGACAATCCACTTCACCGGGCAGCGCGAAATCGTGGTTGAAGGCGCCATCTCGGAAATCGCCGCGAAACTCTGGCCTGCCTATTGACGCTCGGCTGCAACGCAGACCGAGAGCTGCTCTCGCCAGGAGCCCGAGAGGGCAACTGCTCCGGAACCTTGTCCGTCAGACCCGACTTCAGGTGCAATTTTTCGGGTTTTGGTCAAGTCGTCAGCAGATTACGCCGACCAAAAGCAGGCAGGAATGCTCGGACTTGTTCAGCGTTGCTTTCGGCGACGCCAGGCGGCAAGCGTATCCGAGATGATGCGCTGCGGCACGTGCCCGAGATCGAACACCGCGTCGATTTCGAGAACGGCGAGCCGCTCCAGGAACGACTGCGCCGCCGCCGTTGCATGCCTGAGCCGCACCGCATCCTTCGCGGTGGTGATCAGCTCCAGCCCGTCCTTTCCTGCCAACTCTGCAAGCTCCTCGAAGTCCTCCCTGCCGAAGGCATGATGGTCAGGAAAAGCGCGTGTCTGCACGACCTCGCCCCCGGCGGCGCGGATTGTATCGAAGAACTTCTCGGGATGGCCTATGCCGGCGAAGGCGAGGAAGCGCCGGCCTGCGAGCGCCTCGGGATTCCGTGGGCGTGCGACGGCCTCGAATACCGGCTTGTTGGCGCGGGAAGCCATGCGGACGACTCTGTCGGCTGCATCCCCCTCGCCCATCTTCAGCAAGGCATCGGCAAGACGCAGTTGCGCGAGCAAAGGCGCACGCATCGGCCCACCCGGAATGACATGTCCGTTGCCCAGTCCGCGTCTCCCGTCGACGACCAGCAGCGCATAGTCGATATGGATACGCGCGCTCTGGAAACCGTCATCCATGATGAGGAAATCGCAGCCCCGCTCGATGAGCAGCCTCGCGCCCGCCGCACGGTCGGGCGTTACCGCGACCGGCCCGCGCTCGGCGAGCAGCAGCGGCTCATCGCCGACCTCACGGGCGCTATCGCGCGAGGGATCGACCACATGCGGCTGCGAAAAGCTCCCGCCATGGCCGCGCGAGAGGAAGCCGGGTTTCAATCCCATGCGCAGGGCTTGGCCGGCCAGTTCGATCGCCACAGGCGTCTTGCCCGTCCCGCCGACGGTGAAGTTGCCGACGCACAGCACCGGCAGCGCCACCTTCTCTCGCTTGCCCGACACCATGCGGCGGCGCGCCACTGCTCCGTAGATCGCCGAGAACGGATAGAGTGCGCAAGCGCGCCAATCGGGCCGCTCCCACCAAAAAGGGGGAGCTTCGCTAGTAGCCATCTCCCTCCCCCATCCTCACCGTCCGTTCCCGTTGCCCTGCCTCAGGCGGGACTGGACGCTCAGTGGATGAAGGAAAGGCTCCAGAACCTTCAGGGTCTTGGCCAGCGCGCCACGCATGTCCTCCACCGTAGCCGCTCCCGCCTGCATCATCCGCTGGCGTATCTCAGGATTCTTCAGCAGGAAATTGACCGCTCCGGCCAGCATGTCGCGATCCTTGACGAGCTTGGCTCCGCCGGCGTCGATGAGGCGCTGATAGGCTTCCCGGAAGTTCTGAACGTTCGTTCCGGCAAGAACAGCCGTGTTGAGCATGGCAGGTTCGAGCGGATTCTGCCCACCCTCGGCGGTGAGCGACCGACCGACGAAGGCAATCTCGGTAAGCCTGAGATAGAGCCCCATCTCGCCAATGGTGTCGCCGAGCAGGATATCGGTGTCCGGCCGGACCGGATCACCAAGGCTGCGCCGCGCCACGTTCAGGCCGGCCGCGGTGAACTGCTCGATGAGCGCATCGGCACGTTCCGGATGGCGCGGCACGATGATCGTCAGGAGATCCGGATGCCGCGACCTGAGCAACTGGTGGATCTCTGCCGCCAGCTTCTCCTCGCCATCATGGGTCGAAACCGCCGCCCAGGTCTTGCGCTGACCTATCTGGGCCTTCAATTGCACCAACGCCTTCTCGTCGGCGCGTGGCGGATCGGTATCGACCTTGAGATTGCCCGAAACGGTGACTGGCCGCGCGCCGAGCGTCGCGAAGCGCTCACCGTCCACATCGGACTGGGCGATGACATGCGCCAGGTTCTCGAACAGCGCCTCGGCCAGGAATGCGCGTTTCTTCCATGACTTGAACGACCGGTCGGAAAGCCTGCCATTGACCAAGACCTGCGGAACGCGGCGGGCGCCGAGCTCAAGGATGGTCATCGGCCACAACTCGGATTCGGCGATGATCGCCAGGTCCGGCTGCCAGTGGTCGAGGAAGTTGCTCACCGCGGGCTTGAGGTCGAGCGGAACGTATTGGTGGATGACGCGATTGCCGAAGCGCCTGTCGGCAACCTGTGCGGAGGTGACCGTTCCCGTCGTCAGCACGACATGAATGCCGAATCCGAGAATGCGTTCGATCAGCGGCGCAACCGCGTTGGTCTCGCCGACGCTGGCGGCATGCACCCAAACCAGAGGCCCTTCCGGCCGCGTCTTGCGGCTTATGCCATAGCGCTCGCGCCGCCGGCTGCGATCCTCCTTGCCTTTGCTGGCGCGCCAGGCGACATAGCCGCCGATCATCGGATAGGCGGCAGCGCCCGCCCAGCGATACGTCGTCAAGATCGCGCGCGCCCAGCGTTCACTCATCGAGCACCATCGACCAGCCCGTAGGCCTTCTCGGTCGCCCGGTTGAGCGATGCGGTGACTTCCCTGCGCTTTCTCTCCATTTCAGCGGCATCCGCGTCGGCCGCGACATGGATCGGCTCTCCGAATATGACGGCGGAGCGGCCGAAAGGCAGGTTGATGGTCGTCTTGTCCCAGGTCCTCTCCAGCACCTTGCGGCGGCTGGTCGCAATGGCCGCCGGTATGATCGGGCGCCCTGACAGCCGCGCCAGCGTGACGATGCCGAGCCCGCATTCGCGAGGCGTGCCGTGGGGGATGTCGGCGATCATGGCGACATTCTTGTTGGCTGAGAGCGCTCGCCTCAAGAGGATGAGAGCGCGCGCGCCGCCTTTGTCGCGATGGTCGATGTCCTCGCGCCCTCCCGACCCTCTGACGACCTCGAAGCCAAGCTTCTGCGCAACCATTGCATTCAGCTCCGCATCGGCGCTGCGCGAGAACATTGCCACGAGAGGCATCCGTCGGGCCCGGAATGCCGGCGCCGCCAAATGCTGGCCATGCCACAGCCCGATGATAGCGGGCTCATGATTGTCATGCGGCCAGCCGGGATCGCACGAGCCCGCGGCAAGCGGGTTGGTCCATCGAATGACCCTTATCGCACCGGCAAGAAGGGACGCGACCGCGTTCTTGACCAAACGAGACTGTGCGAGCGGCCGACGTATTCGGCGCCAGAACTTCTTCACCGGTCTCGCCCTGCGCGGCGTGAGCTCTTCACGGGATTGCACGGGCGGCGCGCCTGCGGGTAGGTGGCCCATCGCCTTAACCCGCCGCCTTGCCTCCGGGCTCAAGCAGCCGATGGAGATGAACGACGAAATAGCGCATATGCGCGTTGTCCACGGTCGCCTGAGCCTTTGCCCGCCATGCCGCCTCGGCCGACTTGTAATCGGGGAAGATGCCGACGATGTCGAGCTGGTCAAGGTCGCGGAATTCGACGTCGCCCAGCTTCTTCAGTTCGCCCCCGAAAACGAGGTGTAGCAATTGTTTCTTGGCTTCTTGCTCGGCCATGCGTTTATGATCCGTCTTATAGATTGGTGGGCAGATGATTAGATCAAATTGACGAAATTTGAAACCGCTTCCTGTTGTCAGCCAGGGATACCTGCGATCATCGCGGTCAACCTGTCTACCAATGTCCCGCTGCCGGCCACCAGGGCGCCGTGGCGTGTATCCTCTCCAGCGTAGTGCAGTTCCTTCCCCCGCAGGTCGACGAGCCGGCCCCCGGCCTCGCGCAGGATAAGATCGGCCGCAGCAATATCCCAATCATGGGCGTTGGGCTTCACGAAGGTGGCGTCGAGCTCCCCACTCGCCACCATGGCGACGCGATAGGCGAGCGACGGGACATAGGGTGCGCGCCGAAAGTTCGCGGGCCATCCGCCCGACGACTGGTCGAGCAAGGCCTTCGGACCCGCGACAAGCGGCGTTTCGCTTTGAGGAGCCACCCTGACGGGCGATGCGTTTCTGAACGCGCCTCTGCCCACCGCCGCCTCGAAGATCTCGCCGCGCGCTGCGCAGTCGAGGACACCGGCCAGCGGCTCGCCATTCTCGACCACGGCGATACTGACGCACCATGTGGGATTCCCCTCGAGGAAGGCGCGCGTCCCGTCGATCGGGTCTACGACGAAGGTGCGCCGGGCGGCAAGACGCGCGGGCGAGTCGGCCGTTTCCTCGGAAAGCCAGCCGTAATCGGGCCGTGCCGCGGTCAAGGTCTCGCGAAGATAGCGATCGACGGCAAAGTCAGCCTCGCTGACCGGTGACTGACCGGCTTTCAGCCATGTCTCCGGATTGCGCTGGAAATACCGCATGGCGATCTCGCCGCCTGCGCGGGCGGCGTCGCGGATGAGCGCCAGATCGCCGTCCTCATCGGTAGAGCGGACGACGTCAGCTGCCGGCAAGGGTCATTCCTTCGATGAGGAGCGTGGGCGCGGCCGTGCCGAAATTACGATCGAGATCATTGGCGGGAGTCATGTTCAGGAACATGTCCTTGAGATTTGACGCAATCGTGACCTCGGAGACCGGATAAGCCAACTCGCCGTTCTCGATCCAGAAACCGGAGGCACCGCGGCTGTACTCGCCCGTCACCATGTTGACGCCCTGCCCGAAGACCTCCGTCACGTAAAAGCCGCTCTTCAGGGAGCGTATCAACTCCTCGGGACTCTGCCCGCCCGGCTCTATGGCGAGATTGGTCGAGGAAGGCGAGACCGACGAAGCAGAACGAACGCCGCGCCCATTGGTCTCGAGGCCCAGCTCGCGTGCCGCCGAAGTGGACAGGAACCAGTGCTTCAGCACGCCGTGCTCGACCATCGACAAGGCCCTCCCCTCGATGCCTTCCCCATCGAAGGGACGGGAGGACGAGCCGCGCATTCGAAGCGGGTCGTCAGTGACAGTCACGCTATTGGCCGCCACTTGCTTGCCCATCATGTCGCGCAGAAAACTTGTCCGCCGCGCGACTGACGCGCCGTTGATCGCGCCAGCCAGGTGACCGGCAATGCCGCGCGCGACGCGAGGATCGTAGACGACGCTCACCGTTCCCGTCCTTGCCTTGCGCGCATTGAGCCGCTTCACTGCGCGTTCGCCGGCATTGCGGCCGATCGTTTCGGGGGAGTCGAGATCGGCGAAGTGCAAGCGCGAAGAGAAATCATAGTCTCGCTCCATGCCGGTGCCCTCGCCGGCAATGGCGCTCGTCGAACGGGAGAAGCGCGTGGCCACATAATGGCCGAGAAAACCGTCGGAAGTGGCCAGGACCAATCCGCCGAGCCCGGCGCTGGCGCTGCTTCCCGCCGAATTGGTAACTCCCTCCACCGCGAGCGCCGCCTGCTCGGCCGCGAGCGCGTCCTCCTTCAGCACCTCGGCAGCCACTACCGTCGCATCGAACAGGTCGAGGTCTCGGATCGAGGTCGCCAGGCGACTGGAATCGGCAAGCCCCTGGAACGGATCCTCCGGCGAGACTTTGGCCATCCCGACAGCGCGCTCGGCCAGCGCGGCCGGATCGGAACCGGCCGTGGCCGACACGCTGGCCACTCTTTGCCCGACAAAGACGCGCAGCGAAACGTCCTCGCTTTCCGAGGCCTCCGTGGCTTCCACCTTGCCGAGGCGTACCGAGACGCTTGTCGAGCGTCCCAGCATGGCGACCGCGTCCGCCGCATCGGCGCCGGCCTTGCGCGCCGCTTCGACAAGAGCCGACACACGGTCGGCGAGCTTCCCTGTGTCGATGGTATTGGTCATCCTGCTCTCTGCATCTTGGCTGGCACGGCGTCCCCGTGCACCATCTATTGTTCCGGCCCGGCTTGTGCAATGGGTAGAAGGCGCCTGTCGGTCGGAAGGCTCGGGAAGTAAGGAATTTTCATAAGTGGATAACACGAAGATCTATTCCGAGGTCCTGCTGCTGCTGGGCGGCGCTGTCATTTCGGCGCCGCTCTTCATGCGGATAGGCCTCGGGACGATCCTCGGCTACCTCGCGGCGGGGATCGTCATAGGACCGGTCGGACGCCTCGTCACCGGCGGTGACGAGTTTCTTCACGTTTCCGAACTCGGCATCGTCTTTCTGCTCTTTCTCATCGGCCTGGAGCTGAAGCCTTCCCGGCTGTGGAGTATGAGGCGGGATATATTCGGCCTGGGCCTCGCCCAGGTTCTGGCCAGCGGCCTCGCGCTTGCGGCGCTCGGGGCGCTGCTCGCCGGCCTCTCCTGGCAGGCGGCCATCGTGGTCGGTTTCGGCCTCGCTCTCTCGTCCACCGCATTCGCGATGCAGACGCTGGAAAGCCAGGGCACGACCAACACGCGCCACGGCCAGACGACCTTCGCAATCCTGCTGTTTCAGGATCTCGCGATCGTCCCGCTGCTGGCGCTGATCCCCCTCCTCGCGCCCAGTCCCGAAACGGCCTCCATATCGGGAACGACGCGCTTCGGCATCGCCGTCATAGCAGTCGTGGCCCTGCTTTTCGCCGGCCGTTATCTGCTCAACCCGCTCTTCCGCATCATCGCCAGCACCGGCGCCAAGGAGGCAATGATCGCAGCCGCGCTGCTGGTCGTCCTGGGGGCCGCCGCTCTGATGCAGCTTGCCGGCCTTTCCATGGCCATGGGCGCATTCGTGGCCGGCGTGATGCTCGCCGAATCATCGTACCGGCACGAGCTCGAAGCCGACATAGAACCGTTCCGAGGCGTTCTGCTCGGTCTGTTCTTCATGTCGGTCGGTCTTTCGCTCGACCTGTCGGTCGTGCTCGCCAATTGGCTGACCCTCGTCCTCGCGGTGCCACTGCTGATGTCCGCGAAGGTGGTCACGACATATCTCGCATGCCGGCTGTTTCGAACAGGCCGTGACGACGCGGTGCGCATCGCGTTCCTGTTGCCCCAGGGTGGCGAATTCGCTTTCGTGCTTTTTTCGGCAGCGGCATCGGCCGCGATCTTCACGCCGCAAACCGCCTCCCTGCTCGTTGCCACTGTCACATGCTCGATGGCGCTGATGCCGCTGCTCACGCCTCTGTCGCGCCGTTTGCTGTCGCCTGAAAAGCCGGAGGAGATCGAGGAGGATTTCCACGGCGCCGGCTCGGACGTGCTCTTGATCGGCTTCTCCCGCTTCGGTCAGATCGCCTCGCAGATCCTGCTGACGGGCGGCTCGGACGTCACCATCATCGACCACTCGGCCGCCCGCGTTCGGGAGGCCGCGGCCTTTGGGTTCCGCATCTATTTCGGCGACGGAACACGCAAGGACGTGCTTGAGGCAGCGGGCATCCGCCAGGCCAGGATCGTCGCCATCTGCACGAACGGTCGCGCGGCCACCGACAAGATCGCCGATCTCATCCGAAGCGAATACCCCCAGGCGAAGCTGTTCGTGCGCTCCTATGACCGCAACCACACCATCGCACTGCGTGCCAAGGATGTTGCCTATGAGATCCGCGAGACGTTGGAATCGGCCCTGGTCTTCGGCAGCAAGACCCTCGAAGCACTCGGCATGAGCGAGGAACAGGCGAGTTCCATTCGCGAGGATGTCCGCCGCCGCGACGAAGAATTGCTTGTGCTACAGGCGATCGGCGATTGGGAAGGAAGCCGCCGCCGCTGGCATACGAAGCCGGTCACTCCGGAACCATTGGTCAAGCCGACACGGCAATCCACCCGGCTCGACAAAGGCGAGCACGAGGCAGCGTGAGCGTCAGCCGGCATTTCTCAGATGGGGCGCAGGGAAAACAATACCATGGGCGTTGATCTTTGACCGGTCACCGGTGATCCCCCCACCGGCCTGCCGGACATCTCTGGTGCCGATTCGGCCCCTTCGTTCTGCACCGTTCGGTGGGTTGCCCACCCGTAACGGAATGGCAACTGTGTTCTAGGCGAAGCATTTTCGGTCGCGGACCATTGCGTTGAGGGCGGTTAGCAGCTTTCTGGCGACGGCGATCAATGCCAGCTTCTTCGAGGCCGCGCGGGCAACAAGGGCCTTGTAGAAGC
>DATMFK010000055.1:0-7594 GCA_035556195.1 Rhizobiaceae bacterium | reverse complement strand
GCAATCGTCTCCACAACCAACATCCAAAAACAAATGCCTCCGATCGATCCGGAGGCATTTTGATGACCCCACGTTAAGGGGTCCCGTTTGGACGAAAATTACCCCTTAAACAGGGTCCTCTTTCCATGAAAAATCACACTCCCCCTTGTCGCTGTCGTAGAACGGCTTGAATTCGGACCCGATGAGCACGTCCTTGTCCGGTCCCGTGCTGAAGGCGGTCCAGACCACATGGCCGTCCTTCGCATCAAGCGCCTTGACCCAGCCGCGCACGCCCAGTTCGCCACCGGAATTGCCCACCAGCACCTTGTCCTTCACCACCAGCGGCGCCATGGTGATGGTCTCGCCGATGTTGATGTTGCCGACCTTGTTGTTCCAGACGGCTGCGCCAGTCTCTGCATCAACCGCGATCGTATGGCCATCGAGGGTATTGAAGAAGATCCGCCCATCCGAGAAGGCTGCACCGCGATTGACGACATCGCAGCAGGCGACACCCTGCGACGCCGGTTCAGGATTGGGCCGAAACGCCCATTTCAGCGGTGCACCAGGCTTCGTGAGATCGAGGGCATAGAGGATGTTCGGATAGGGCGTGACGATATACATCGTGTTTTCGACAACGAGAGGTGCTGCTTCATGGCCCTTGTTGACGCCGGTTGAGAACGTGAACGCCACCCGGAGGTCCTTGACGTTCTCCTCGTTGATCTCGTCCAGTTCGCTGAAGCGGGTGGACGCATAGTTCTTGGCTGGCATGGTCCATTGGCCGTCATCGGCCGGCGCAGCAGAGATCGGAGGCGTGATGCGGGGGGATGAATTCTGGGCAGAAGCATCCGCAGTCAAACCCAGGCAAAATGCTACTGTCGCCACGAACGCAATTCGCGTCCCACTGGGAAGAATTGCGCCCCGCGTCCTCAGCCATTGTGTTGCCGAGGGAACTCCCGCGAAATCAGACAAGATTTTCATCGCCATCATCGCCTAAGAGCAGCTTCATTGAAGCTCCCGACAGACTGCTTTGTTCCATTCCAGCAGACGGCAACTCACGGCTCAGCTCAGCAAGCTGACCGCAATGGAAGGCCCCTGGTTCTTCGGAACATCATGACGCCAACGCGATTGGGCTTGTGACAGACAAGGAGAACCGAGATGTCCAGCAAGATGCCTCCCGTTCCGCCCCAGAACAGAAGTCCCAAAGGCCCAGGAGATCACAAGTCCGCCAGTGCTGACGATACGCAGCACGGCACACATGGCGCGCCGGATCCCGATCGTCAGGGACAGCAGGGCAACTCAAAGGTGAACACCACCCATCAGGGATACCAGCAGGATCGTTGATCATGTCCACATCCAAAAAGCATCCGAACACAATCAGACAGGGCGGTCCCGGCGCTTCACACGAAAATGCCAAAGAGCCGTTGGAGATCAACAAGCCGCCGGCAGACAGGACTGATCAACGGGAAACCAGCAACCGCTCAAGTGGAGGCGGAGAGAAGGACAAGCGCCACTCACACAATCCCACCTTGAAGGATTGAAGCTCATCTATGCCGGCGGCAACGTCTCATTCGATAGCAGCACAATCGTCGTGAAAGCAGACACGTGCTTCCCGGCACCGGTGTCCTACGACAATAAGGTTCCGCCCCAGCCCAACCAAAGGCTGGGACTGGGGCGGCTTGGGCATGCTTGTCTGTCAAACATGGCCCGCAATCAAGCGGGCTGTTTCTCCTCAAACTTCTCCGTATCGACCAGGGCCGAGATGAGCACGCCGGCGACCAAGGACCAGAAAGGCGCACTAATGCCGAGGAGAGTGACGTTGGACATGGCGACGGCAAGTGCGACGAATGCACCGGTCTGATTGCCTAGCGACTTGCCGAAGGCGTTCTGGCAGGCCGACAGCAGCACGCCGATCATGGCAAGGCCGGAGACCGAGGCGATAAGTGCGGAGGGCAGGCTCAGCACGATCGGAACGGCGGCTCCCGCTATGAGGCCGAAGAAGGCGAATAGCACGCCGTTGACGACCGTCGCAGCATAACGGCCGTCCTTGTTTTCACCAGCTTGATCCGATGAGCATATGGCAGTCATTGGGCCGGCAATATTGGCGTTGTGGCCGCCAAGGGCACCGGCCGCAATGCCGCCAAAGCCGGAGATGATGGTCATTGCATTAACCGGAGGTCGATAGCCTTCCGCCAAAAGCACGCCGGTCGCCTGCGCGTTTTCAGCGCCGATCACCAACAGCGCAAGCGGAACCGCGATTGCAAAGAATGCATCAATGGAAAACGCCGGCATCGTGAACTCAGGCGCGGCAAACGCGATGTTGGCCGCACCACCCCCGACTGCACCGGTTGCAAATGCTACGATCAGGCTGGCGACCAGGGCTGCCAGCACCGGAGGGATCGTCCGGCTTACCCGCATGGAGACGAAAAAGGCGAGGATCGCAGCGCCGGCGATAAGCGGCGCGGTGTTGAGTGCCGTCACGGTGCCCGTTGCAAAACGGATCATGGCGCCAGCGATCATCGCCATGACGATGGGCATTGGCAGCCACCGCATGACCCTCCCAATAAGACCGGTGACGCCGAGCACCAGAACCAGTACACCCGCCAGGATGAAGGCGCCGACCGCCTCGCTGAACGGGATCGTCGCAAGCGAGCCGGCAATGAGGGCCGCACCGGGGATCGAATAAGCCCCATTGATCGGCTGCTTGTAATAGAGCGCCAGCAACAGGCTGATCAGGCCACCCAGCACGTAGATCGAAAACAGCCAGGCAACGGTCTGGCCATTGGTCAGATGGCCGGCCTCGGCCGCGCCGATGACGATCAGGGCTGGCCCGGAGCAGCCGAAGATAGTGGCCACCACTCCAGTGCTGGCCGTCTTGATACCGAGATGCTTCGGCAGGTCGCGCAGGCCCGACGCAAAGCCGGGTCCACGTTCAATCAGGCGCTTTTCAGAGTAGGTCTGTTCTATCGTGTTCATTCTCAATCCTCCCGGAGCGGATACGAGGCCGCTCCCTCCTCTTGGAACATGAACCGGGCTCACGCCCGGCCCCGATTGAGCTTCTCGTCGATCAGCGTCCGACGAAGTTCGGCGCGCGCTTTTCGTGGAAGGCCAGCACGCCTTCGCGGAAATCTTCCGAGGTCCGGAGACGGCTGTAGCAATGGCCCTCGACCTCGATGGCCGTCGTGAGCAGAGCGTCGTCCGTTTCGTTCAGGAGCTTTTTCGCCGTCCGCTGGGCCAGCGGCGAGAAGCGGATCAGTTCCTCGACGAGCGCATCGACAGCCGTCTCCAGCTCGGCATCCGCTACGATTTCGGACGCGATGCCCCAGTCATAGGCTTCCTGGCCCGTGATCCACTTGGAGCGCATCACGATGTTCTTGGTGCGGGTGACCCCGACCATCTTCTGCAGGCGGGCGGAGCCGCCCGAGCCCGGGATCTGGCCGAGCTTCTGTTCGGGCAGAGCGTAGCGCGTGGTATTGGTCGCAATGCGGAAATCGCAGGCAAGCGACAGTTCGAAGCCAACGCCGAAGCAGTAACCGCGATTGGCCGCAATGACCGGCTTGGAGCAGCGGGCTGGTGATGCGATGTTCCAGGCGAGCTTCGAAACGTGCTCCGGGCTGGCCTCAAGGAAGCCCTTGATGTTGCCACCCGACGAGAAATGCTTACCCGTGCCGGTGACGACGATGATGCGCACACGGTCGTCCTCATCGAGGGCCTCGAAGACAAGGCGCAGCTGGTCACGGGCGAGCATTGACACGACGTTGTATGGCGGATTGTCGAGCGTGATGTCGGCACGCTGACGTGCCGGGTCGATCGTGACCTTGAAGCCGTCGAGTTCGGCCAGGCGTGGGTCCTGGAATGTGGCGTTGTCAGCCATGGATTGTCCTTTCATGGGTTTGTCGGTGTTCCAACCGCTCACTTATGTTCGGGAGTGCGTTCCTCGGTGTACTCACCGGCCACCAGAAGGCGGCGCAGCAGTTTTCCGACGGGAGATTTCGGGATCTCTTCGACGAAGACGAAGCGGCGGGGACGGCGGAAGTTGGCGAGGCCGGAATCGCGACAATGGCGGTCGAGATCCTCGGCAGTGACGGATCCGCGCCGCTTCACGAAGGCGACGACGATCTTGCCCCAACGCTCATCTGGAAGGCCAACGACAGCGACCTCTGCGACGCCCTCGTGCAGTGACAGGCAGCTTTCCACCTCGACTGGCGAAACATTCTCGCCGCCAGTGATGATCATGTCGTCGGCTCGCCCGGTGACGAAGAGATCACCGTCCCTGTCGACAAAGCCAGTGTCGCCGGTGAAGTACCAGCCGTTATGAATTGATTTGGCATCTGCGTCAGGGCGCTTCCAATAACCCTCGAATGCCTCATCGCTCTTCATCAGCGCGATGATCTCGCCTTCCTCACCGATGGCCGCCAGCTCATCCGGGTTGCGACTGCCGAGCTTGACGACGCGGATTGTCTGGTTGATGCCCGCCCGGCCGGCAGAACCCGGCTTCGAGGCGGCCTTCTGCTCGATCGTGAAAGTGTAGATTTCCGACGAGCCATAATGGTTGACGAAGAGCTCGGGCCGGAAGGTCTGGTCCAGACGATGCAGCAGCCCGTCGGTCATCGAGGCGCCGGCATAGCCAAGCTTGGTAACGGAGGCGACGCGTTCTGCCGCAAACCTCTCGTGATGTAGGAGGTCGTGGTAGAGCGTTGGCACCAGATAAAGATTGGTGATCTTCTCCTGCTCAATCAGGTCAAGCGCCCTTGCCGCATCGAAGCGCGGCAGGCAGATGAAGGCACCACCGATGAGCGAGGAGGCGATCAGCGAACGAACGCCCATCGTATGGTAGAGCGGCATGACGCCCAACGTGCGTTCGCCATGCCGGTAGAGGTTCTGCGCGACATGGGCGACAGCGCCGGCCCGTTCGGCCCGATGCCGGCGGGGCACCCCCTTTGGCTTTGAGGTGGTTCCGGACGTGTAGAGCATCAGCGACAAGTCGGCAGCGTCGGCGGCAGGCGTCGCTTCGGGAGCGCAGCCTTCCATGAAATCGGCAAGCGCGTGAGCGGAGAATTGCGGCAGATTTTGCGCCCGCCGCGACTGGCGCACGGCCTCCTGCGACGAGACTTCATAGAACACGGCCCTGGCGCCTGAATCCTCGAGGGCAAAGTCGATTTCGTCCGCCTTCGCGCGCCAGTTGAGCGGCGTAACGATCAGGCCGAGAAACTGGCAGGCCCAGTGCAGGGACGCATTCTCCCACCGGTTCTGCATTACCGTGAGCACATGGTCACCGTGCTTCAGGCCGATCGTGCCGAGAGCTGCGGCAAGTGCCGAGACCTTGCCATACCATCGGCGATAGCTGAGCCGGATGTCGCCATCGACGATGGCGAGCGCATCCGGGTCGCGCTCGACACTCGCGATGAAGCTCGTTCCAAGATCAAGCATTCGTTTTCTCCTCCTTCCGTAGTTCGTCCGCTGCGGCGAGTGCCGCCTCGATGATGCTCGCGTAGCCGGTGCACCGGCAGAGATGGCCGGAGAGATGCTCCCGGATCTCGTCCCGGTCCGCGTCGGGCGTCTCGCGCAACAGGGTGTCGAGCGACATCAGGATGCCGGGCGTGCAGAAGCCGCATTGCAGGCCGTGATGGCGACGAAAGGCCGCCTGAAGCGGGGAAAGCTCGGCCGGATTAGGTGACAACGCTTCCACCGTCCGCACGTCACTGCCACGCACCTGCTGGGCAAGCGTCAGGCACGCGCGAGCCGGCCTTCCGTCGATCTGAACGGTACAGGCCCCGCAGACCCCGTGCTCGCAGCCGACATGCGTGCCGGTGAGCCCAATCTCGTGACGAAGCAGGTCCGAGAGCAGCATCCGATTTTCAACCTCGACGCTGACCGCCCTGCCATTCAGGGTGAAGTTTACCGGGTGCCTCCGGGTGGCATTCATGCGCGGCATCGGCTTGCCTCCTTGAGAGTCTCACGGCCAAGGCTGCGGACCAGGTCGCGCCGGTAGCGGGCGCTCGCGTGAAAGTCGTCGCGGGCATTGAGCGACCAGGCGATATCGTTGATGGCGTCGTCGAACTGGCTGTCATCGAGAGGCGGCAGCGAGAAGACGCGCGGCCGGTCATCGACGCCTGCTATGCCAAGCCGCAAACCCCTCTCGTCAGCGACGGCGGCACAGGCGACGATGGCGAAATCCCCATGCCGTCGGCCGACCTCACGGAAGGCATAGCCGCTGCCGGGTCGCGCCCTCGGAAAATGAACGGCTTCGATCATTTCACCCTCGGCGAGGTCTGTGGCCATCATGCCGATAAAGAAGTCGTCCGCCTTGACCCTGCGCTTCTGCTTGTGGCCGCGCAGGCTTACCCAGCCACCGAGCGTGACCAGAGAGAGCGGCAGTTCCGCACTCGGATCAGCGTGCGCGATGGAGCCGCAGACCGTGCCGCGAGACCGCGTCTGCACATGTCCGATCCAGGGGAAGACGGCGGCCAGTAGCGGCAGATCCCGCCCAAGGCTTGTCCAGGTTTCCAACTCGGCCTGTCGCACGCCCGCGCCGACGCTGATCTCGTCGCCAGAAGTCTCGATCCGGCGCAGAGCCTCAAGCCGCATGATGTCCACAAGCAGGGCGGGACGGGCAAGCCGCATGTTGAGCATCGGGACCAGCGACTGTCCGCCCGCGATCACACGCGCTTCAGGGCCGCCTTGGCTGAGCGCAGCGAGCGCCTCCTCCAGCGTGTCAGGACAGAGAAAGTCGAAGGATGCAGGTTTCATCCGCGCCTCCTGAAGGGTGCCATAAGCCGCTGGATCAGGCCATTGGCCGGGCTGGGCGCCCCGCCAGCGTGGCGGGCAAGCGCCTGGAAGAACTGACCGATCACCACGCGGGCCGCGCCGTCCAAAAGACGCCCTCCGACCGAGGCGACCTTGCCGCCGATTGCCGCCTCATAGCGATAGTCGATCCGGGTGCCGTTTGTGGTCTCGGTCAGGGTGACGCGGCCCGTGCCGCGGCCGGAGCCAAGCGCTCCCTCGGTGCCACCCGCTAGCGTCACAGCCTCGGGTTCGACCATGTCGCTGAGGCGGATGTCGGCACGGTAGCGACCCTTGACCGGGCCTATGCCAAGCGTGACCTCGGCGCGGAAATGCGTGTCGGAAACCTTCCGGACCTCGTGCGCCCCTGGAATGATTGCCTTGAGAGTGTTCGGGTCCAGCAACATCGCCCAGACGGCTTCGCGCGTGGCGGAAACCTCCGCCGAGCCGGAACCGGTCAGCATCCGCTCGCCGGAAGCGCCGGTGGCAGCCGGTTTCGCGTCCAGCGGTTTCGAGGGCGGGCGTTCTTCGCCATGGCGCCACCCAGTGATCCGGCTCGGCGACAGCGGCAATTGGACGTCTTCGATGCCGAGGGCATCAGCGACGGCATTGGCGATGCAGACCGGAGTCGACATGCAATTGCCCTCGCCCACCCCCTTGGCGCCGAGCGGCGTGAAGGGCGACGGCGTCTCATGATGAAGGACCAGCGGCTCCGGCGTCTCCATGACGGTCGGGATTAGGTAGTCTGCGAGCGTGCCGGTCAGGAAGCTGCCGTCGCCGCCATAGGCATATTCCTCGTAGAGTGCCGCGCCGACCGCCTGGGCGAACCCGCCGC
>DATMFK010000054.1:0-10094 GCA_035556195.1 Rhizobiaceae bacterium | reverse complement strand
GTTCGGCATCAACATTCCGATTTCGCCGGCGGGCTCTTTCTCGAGCCAGTTCCTGCCGAAGATGTTCGCGCAGGAATTGCGCGTGAACTCGAACGGCAGCGGCCCGCTGCATTGGGTCGTCGGCGCCGCCTATCAGGACGGGCAGGGCCCGCAGGTCAACGCGCTCGACCTTCCGGCGGCCGGCCTGTTCATCAACGCCGACAACAACACCTTGACCGAGAACTGGGCCCTGTTCGGCGAAATCAGCTACGATCTGCTCGACGGCAAGCTCGTTCCCCTGGTGGGCCTGCGAACCTACCATGACGACCGCTCGTTCGCTGACGACAACGGTTCGGTGCCGACGAAGAAAAGCGTCGAGACCTGGCGCGTCAACCTCTCCTATCTGCCGACCGATAACCTGACGATGTTCATCTCGGCAGCCACCGGCTTCCGCCCGGGCATCGTCCAGTCCCGCGTTCAGGTGGAATCGCTGGAAATGGCTGGCGTGCCGGCACAAGTTGCGCTCAGCCCCGAATCGTCGAAGAACTATGAGTTCGGCCTCAAGTGGCGCACGCTGGGCCGTTCGCTGAACGTCGGCCTGAACCTCTACCGGCTCGAATACACCAACCTGCAGACGTCCGTGACCGGCGGGATCGACGGCGTGGACGGTTTCGCCAACTTCGGCGACGCGGTCACCAAGGGCATCGACCTCGAACTGCACTGGAACACGCCGATCGACGGGCTCGGCATCGGCTTCGTCGGCAATATCAACGACAGTAAGTACACCAAGGTCAACGAGGTGATCGCGGCGGCCCAGCCGCTGCTCTATCCGGGCGCGCGGATGACCAACACGCTGGGCAATAACTATCGTTTCGATGTCAGCTACAACCGGGAAATCGCCGGCGGCTTCGACGGCTTCGGCAACATCTCGCTCAGCCACAGCGGTGACCGCCTGCAAGGTAACGGGCTCGTTGCCCAGCCCTACGATGTGATGAACCTTACTGTCGGCGTGCGCCATGGCGGCTGGGAACTTGCACTCATCGGCAACAACCTGACCGACGAACGCGGCCCGACTTTCCTCGGCACCAACGGGCCGCTGTCAGGCTCCGGCCCCACGCCGCGTACGCTAGGCGTCCGCTTCCGCTTCACCTCCTGGTGATCGATACGAGCCGTCCCCTGCCTGTGAGGCAGGGGACGGCTTGCTGCCCCTGACAACGCCACGCCGCCTCTGGCATGGCTAGAAGCGTCTCCATGACGCATCATCGATCAGGGGAATGCAGCCCTTCTTGCCGCGACCGACTCCCTCGTCGGGTCCCCCAAGGCGAAAAATCACCAATACAAATCGTGAGACAGGACTTGTCCGGCCCAGTCGAACTGGGGCAGGCGTAGCCGTGTTGACGGATTTGTAGCCGTGTTGACGGATTTATATTCTAAATTAAATCAATATCTTGACACCGAATCTTGAGGATTCGGAATGGCTGGGGCGGCAGGATTCCCAGCCAAAACCAGGTGCAATTAAGTGCTTGATTTTGCTGACGTACAGGTGCCGCCTGCACAGTCTATTGGCACAATCTAGTGGCACACCGTCAAGAGGCCCTGTGGGAAATCCGCTGCCCTGATTGTCCTGGCTGCGGGGTGGACCTGCCGAACGTTCTACCGCTGGTATGAGTGGCAGAATCTCGTCGCCTGAAGTTTATGTCAACTTGGTGCGAACTGCGCGAAGTGGAGACGAGTTAGCGTTAGACTGACAGCACCCCGCACTGGGCCAAGTGAAGGCGGGTTCGCGTTTAGCGCCGACGGTACCTTCCAAAACCCGGATCGGTGCGTCTCAAAAAGGGTATACAAGATACGTATTTTTTGCTAGCGCAGCCGGCGCTTGCTGAAGCGGGAAGGTGGCAGCGTGGTTTCTGGACTCACGGTGGGTGAACGCCAGCGGGGTGCGGTAATCCTCGTGGTCCTTGCGATCATTGGCCTGGTGATGGCCGCCGCGGGTGCCGAGCGGGATGATCCCATCCAAACCCACGGGTTCGTCATCCTGCTGTTCAGTTTCGGCGTGCTCTGCCTTCTGCTGAAGGATTTCGATGCACCCGAACCCCCCGCGGACCGCCTGGAAAGCTATTACGACGATCCCATCAAGGCCGGCATCGTCCTGTCGATGACCTGGGCCGTGTTCGGCATGGCCATCGGCGATTGGGTGGCCTGGCTGCTCGCCTTCCCGGATATGACGTTCGACGCCTCCTGGGCGAGCTTCGGGCGGCTGCGGCCGGTCCACACCACCGGCGTCATCTTCGGCTTCGGCGGCAATGCGCTGATCGCCACGTCCTTCCATGTCATGCAGCGCACCTCGCGCGCCCGCATGCCCGACCAGTTCAGCGCCTGGTTCGTGCTGATCGGCTATAACCTGTTCTGCATCCTCGCCGTCTCGGGCTATTTGATCGGCATCACCCAGTCCAAAGAATATGCCGAGCCGGAGTGGTACGCGGATATCTGGCTGGTCATCGTCTGGGTCGTCTACCTGCTGCTGTACCTGCGCACGCTGGCGCGGCGCAAGGAACCCCACATCTACGTGGCCAACTGGTATTACCTAGCCTTCATCCTCGTCGTCGCGATCCTGCATGTCGTGAACAACCTGGCCGTGCCGACCTCGCTGGCCGCGGCCAAGAGCTATTCGCTGTTCTCCGGCGTGCAGGATGCGATGACGCAGTGGTGGTATGGCCACAACGCCGTCGCCTTCTTCCTGACGGCCGGCTTCCTCGGCATGCTCTATTATTACCTGCCCAAGCGGGCGGAGCGGCCGATCTATTCCTACCGCCTGTCGATCGTCGGCTTCTGGGGCATCACGTTCTTCTACATGTGGGTGGGCTCGCATCACCTGCACTACACCGCCCTGCCCGACTGGGTGCAGACGCTGGGCATGACCTTCTCGCTGATGCTGCTCGTGCCTTCGTGGATCGCCGCGGGCAATGCGCTGGCGACGCTCAACGGCGCCTGGCACCGGGTGCGCGACGACGCGACGCTGCGCTTCATGATGATGGCGGCGGTGTTCTACGGCCTCTCCACCTTCGAGGGATCGTTCATGGCGATCCGTCCGGTCAACGCGCTCTCGCACTATACGGACTGGACTATCGCCCACGTCCACGCCGGCGTGCTCGGCTGGGATGCGCTTGTCACTTTCGGCGCCTTCTACGCGCTGGTGCCGTGGCTGTGGAAGCGCGAGCGCATGTATTCGCCGGCGCTGGTGGAGGTGCACTTCTGGCTCGCGATGGCCGGAGTGCTGATCTACGTCTTCGCGATGTGGAACTCAGGCATCATCCAGGGCCTGATGTGGCGCACCTATAACGACAGCGGCACGCTGACATATTCCTTCCTGGATTCGATGATCGCCATGCATCCCTACTACATCGCGCGGGCGATCGGGGGGCTGCTGTTCCTGATCGGCGTGCTGGTCGGCTGCTACAATATCTGGATGACGATCCGCCGCCCCGCGCAGCGCACCGCGCCGGCAGGCGACACGCCGCTCCCGCTTCCCGCCGCCCCCCTCCCCGCCAACCCCCAGCCCGCGGAATAACGGCGATGTTCCGGACCCATTACCGCATAGAGCGCAAATCGGTGGTACTGGCGGTGGCGATCATGCTCGTGGCGAGCATCGGCGGGCTGATCGAGATCGCGCCCCTGTTCACCATCGACGAGACGGTGGAGGCGGACCCCGACATGCGGGTCTACACCCCGCTGGAGCTGGCCGGGCGCAACATCTACATGCGCGAGGGCTGCTATGCCTGCCATTCGCAGATGATCCGCACATTGCAGGACGAGGTGGAGCGCTATGGCCCCTACTCGCTCGCGGTCGAATCCCAATACGATCACCCGATGCTGTGGGGCTCCAAGCGCACCGGGCCGGACCTCGCCCGCGTCGGCGGCAAGTATTCGGACCATTGGCACGCCGCCCACCTCACCGATCCGCGCGACGTAGTGCCGGAATCGATCATGCCGCGTTACGCGTTCCTGCGCGAAACGCTGCTGCGGACGGCGCATTTGCCAGACGATCTGCGCGCGCTGCGCCGGGCCGGCGTGCCTTATACGCGCGAGATGATCGCCCATGCCGCCGCCGATGCCGGCGCCCAGGCTTCTCCCGGAGACGATACCGCCGGCCTGATCGAACGCTATGGCGAAGCGACCCAGGTCCGCGCGTTCGACGGCGACGAAGGCAAGGTGACCGAGATGGATGCGCTGGTCGCCTACCTCCAGATTCTCGGCAAGCTCAGCAGCGCCGCGCAGGCGCCGCAGCCGGCCCATATCGCGCGGAAATAGAGGCGGCGATGGATCTCGAACATTCCATGCTGGTCGGTTTCGCCAAGTCCTACGGACTGTTCTACCTGCTCGCCATGGCGGCGGCCGCGCTCGTCTATGCCTGCTGGCCGGCCAATCGAAACCGGTTCGACAAGGCGGCGCGCGACATCATCGACGATGAGGACAAGCCGTGGCGCTAGACGAGCACAAGCGCGAACGCGATCCGATCAGCGGGCACATGATGACGGGCCACGAGTGGAACGGCATCGAGGAACTCAATACGCCGGTGCCGCGTGTCGTGTGGTTCTTCCTGACCCTCGCGGCGCTGTTCGCGCTCGGTTACTGGGTGCTGATGCCGGCCTGGCCGATCGGCACGACCTATACGAAGGGCCTGCTGGACACCAACCAGCACAAGATCGTGACCGCCAAGGTGCAGCGGGCAGCTGCGGAGCGCAGTGGCTGGACCGATCAGATCGTCGCCAGGGATATCGACGCGATCCGGGCCGATCCGGCGCTGATGGCCTTTGTCCGCGAGGATGGCCACCGCCTGTTCGGCGATAACTGCGCGGCGTGCCACGGTATCGAAGCCAAAGGCAATCCGGGCTTCCCCAACCTCATCGATGGTGACTGGCTGTGGGGCGGCGGTGCCGATGCCATCGCGCACACCATCGCGGTGGGCGTCAACAGCCCGGCCAGCCCACAAACCCGGATCAGCCAGATGCTCGCCTTCGGTAAGGACGGCATCCTCGACAGCGCTTCGATCCAGGCGGTCGCCGATTATGTGAAGTCGCTGTCCGATCCGGCGTGGGCGAAGGGGAAACCCACCTCGGTTGCCAAGGGGCAGGAGGTGTTTGCCGCCAATTGCGCCGCGTGCCACGGCGAACAGGGACGCGGCAACCAACAGATCGGCGCGCCCAATCTCACCGACCGCGTCTGGCTCTATGGCGGCGAAATCTACACGATCTACACGACGATCCATGACGGACGGCAGGGTGAAATGCCGGCCTGGGAGCATCGGCTGAGCCCGGTCGACCGTAAGATCCTCGTTGCCTTCCTGCTCGACAAGGGAAGCCGGCGATGAGGCTTTCCCGCCAGCGCCTGTTCGCCCTGGTGCTTGTCGGTCTCGCGCTGGCCGTGGTCATGCTCGCCAACGCGCATCTGCTTTATGTCGCGACCAGTTCGCAGCCCGAATGTATGCCGCACGCACAGGCCGGTGGCGCCACGTCGCCTGTCACCCCCTTCAGCGCGGCCAAACCTTCGTGCTGAGATGATCCGGAGACGATGATGGTCATCCTTCCGCCCGTCGTGCCGCCGCTGCCCGTGGACAAGCCCTATGCGCGCCGGCTGGCCGCGGGGGCGCCGTTCGACTGGCTGCGCGCGGGCTGGCGCGATCTGCGCACGGACCCCGGCCCCAGCCTGCTCCATGGCCTGTTCGTGTTCCTCCTTTCAGCGCTGATTATCGCCGGGCTGATAGGCTTTGGCTGGGACTATGCGTTGTTTCCGGCGATCGCCGGGTTCCTGGTCTTCGCCCCTACGCTGGCGATCGGCCTTTATGCCAAGAGCCGCGCGCTGGAGCAGGGCAAGCCGGTCTCGCTGCGGCAAATGCTGCTGCCCCAGGCCGCTGCGGGCGGGCAAGTGCTGTTCACCGGCGCGCTGCTCTGCGGCGTCATGCTGCTGTGGCTGCGGGCCGCCGTGATCATCTATGCCATATTCTTCGGCGTGCAGCCCTTTCCCGGCCTCGATTACATCGCGCCGATGCTGTTCACCACGCCGATCGGGCTCGCCATGCTGGCTGTCGGAACGCTGGTGGGCGGGCTGTTCGCCGCCTTCTCCTTCGCGATCTCGGCCTTCTCCATCCCCATGATGCTCGACCAGCGAGTCGATGCGCTCACCGCCATGGGCACGAGTTGGGCGCTGGTGGTGAACAATCTGCGGGTCATGCTGGTCTGGGCGGCGATCGTGCTGGCGCTGTTTCTGTTATCGGTCGTGAGTGGATTGCTCGGGCTCGTGATCGTCTTTCCCTGGCTCGGCCATGCGACCTGGCATGCCTATCGGGCCGTCCGGCTCACGCCAGGGCCGCACGGGGCATGAGCATCCTCTGGCTCCTGATCCCGATCTCGTTCCTGTCGGGCGCGGTCGGCCTGGCCCTGTTCTTCTGGGCGTTACGGAGCGGGCAGTACGAAGACGTTGCGGGCGCCGCGGAGCGTATCCTCGACGATGAGGATCAGCCGCTTTAATCGGGATTCCGCCAAGCCACATGGGTGGACTGACGCTGGGCGGGGAAGGCAGGCCTTCGTCCAGTGGACACGCGTTCGGCGCCGATCGCCACAAAACCGGCGGCGTCAGATCGGCATCCGATAGCCGTAGAATTCGTGATCCTCGTTATAGCCGCCCTGACCCGCGCCGAGATCCGCGAAATTCGCAACGAATTCGATCGACGCGATCCACTTGACCATCTTGAAGCCGAGTTCGTTCTCGCAGCGCAGCCGCAGCGGCGCGCCGTGGACGACGCTGACCGGCACGCCGTTCATCTCGTAAGCGAGGATGGTCAACTCGTGGCGCATGTTCTCGATGGTGTGTGCATCGTAATAGCGCCCGCCGTCGGAGCCGTCCGCCAGTGAGTAGAACACGGCATAACGCGCCTCGGCGGCCGGCTTGACCAGATCGAGGATGTCGCGCATCGGCACGCCGCCCCATTTGGCGACGCCCGACCAGCCCTGAATGCAGAAATGGGTGGTGATTTGCTCCTGCTTCGCCATCGCCTTGAGATCGGCCAGCGAGAGGGTTCGGGGCGTTTCGACAAGGCCGCCGATCCGCAGCCGGTAACCGACGAAGTTCTCTGCCAGCAGGGCGGCATATTCCTCGGAATCGGGCATCGTGCCGTTCGGCCAGAAATAGAGCGAGATGTCCTCCTCGCCGAGTTGGGAATGGGGATCCCATTTCTCGGCCAGGCCCATCAGCCAGTCGACCATGAACTGCCCGACATGCTGCACCTGCCGGGCGAAACGAAGCGTGAGCGGCGATACGGCAAGCCAGCAGGCCGCGAGGATCGCCATGGCCATCAAGAAAAAGGGGAATCCGCTCCACGACGCATCGTTGACGCCGCCGAACATATGGTTGGTGTTCTGCCGCAGCCCGGTGACGAACACCATCGCGCCGTGAGTCAGAATGAAGCCGACGAACCACGCGAAGGAAAGGAAGTGGACCGAACGCATCGCCTGCCGGTTGAACAGGCGGCCGAACCAGCCGAGCGCGTTTGAGATGGCTGGGCTCTGCATCAGCCCGGTTGCGATCGAAACCGGCGCGGCGACGAACACGGTGATGAAGTAACTAAGTTGCTGGAGCCCGTTGTAGCGCGTCCAGCCTTCATCGACAGGAAAGTTCAACGAGGCGTATTGGATCGCCGTCGAGAGCGCGGCCGGGAAGACATCCCAGTTCAACGGCACTAGCCGGCGCCATTGGTCGGTGGAAAACAGCAACGCATAAAAGGCGACACCGTTGGCCAGCCACAGCAGGTTAACCGAAAAATGCCACCAGCGCGCCAGCCCGAGCGTATGGCGCAGGCCCGGAATGCCGAGCCATTTGGGCAGGGTGACCGAATCGTCTTTCGCGGTCCACAGCCGCCCGGCAGGCACGGGCACCTGAAAACGGAACCAGTCGCTGCCCGGTGTGCAGTCGCGCCCCCAATAGAGTCGCGGATGGTCGGCGAGGATTTGCAGCCCCGCGCGGATGATGAAGAGCATGAAGAGCATGTTCAGGAAGTGCTGGAGTTGCAGCCACCACGGGAAGCCCGAATCCACGGACGGCGCGGACTGCGCGATGCCGGGATGCGCCTGGATGAAGGCCGCGACACCAGAAAGCTCGCGCAGGCTCTGGGTCAGCGCGATCAGGCAGAGCAACGCTGCGGCGCCGATTGGCAAAGCCCACAGTGTATTGAACCAGCGTCGGCCGATCCGGATGTGCGGCGCGATACCCCATTGCGGCGGCAGCCAATGATCGGTCCGCAGCCGATCGTCAGCCTTGTTAAGGCTGGCGCGAAGCGGATCGGAAGAGCTTGATGGCGCTGCTTTGAACGTCGACGGGTCCTTCCTTCATTAGCATCGGCCAGCCGAGGCGGCGAAATCATCCGCGCGTCACCTCAACACTCGAACCCGATGAAAGCTCCTGATCCATCGGCCAGGCGCGGCGGCGACGCTGTCCAGCGTGAAAAGATCCCCGCCGAGATCGCCGGCCAACCTGTCTGGAGGCAGGCCCCCTGACAGGTTGCCATCACCTCAACCAACCAGCATGAAGGGATGAGATTACCTCTGATTGATAACAATCAGGGAAGCGCCTCACAGGCGATTCCATGATCCGGTCTGGGCGCCCTGCTTGTCATTTCGTGGGGGCTTTTTGAAAGGAGATACGCGTGTCCATCGAAAGGATCGTCGCCGCGCTCGCGCTGGAGCCTGACGCCGATCCCGTTGCGGAGCGGGCTTTTCAATTGGCGCGGATGCATGGGGCGCATCTTACCCTGGTCCATGTGCTGGAAAATCTCATCCTCGTCGAAGACGATGTCGCCGCCTGGTCCGCGCTTGCGATGCTGCGTCGGACGCTCGAGGACAGCGCGCGCGAGCGTATCGAGCATCTACTGACGGGACGGGATTGTCCCGATGTCGAGATCATCATCGACCATGGCCGGGCGCATGAACGCATCGAGGCCATCGCCGACGCGCAAAAGGCCGATCTGCTGGTCATCGGACCCGGCAATCCCGGCACGCTTGGTGAGAGGCTGTTCGGCTCCACGGCGGATCGGCTGACCCGTGGCGGCTTTTCGCCGGTACTAGTGGTGAGAACCCTTGCCGAAGGGCCCTATCGCCATGTCGCGGTCGCGCTCGATTTTTCTCCATCGTCAGAGCAGGCGCTCGCCCTGGTGGCCGAACTGATGCCGGAATGCGCTCTCCAGATCGTCCATGTCGTCGATTTGCCGCTTTCTTTCGAACAGGCGATGCTGAAAGCCGGCACGCCGATGACGAAGATCGAGGCCTATCGCCGCAGCAAGGCGCAAGCTGCCCGCGCGTCGATCGATGCCCTGCTTGGTGGCCGTAACCCCGATGGCCTGGCCCCGCGTATCCATATCGCGGAAGGCCGCCCCGGCGACGTGCTGACAGCCATGTCGCGCGAGGGATCGATGGATCTGCTCACCATCGGCGCGCACGGCCGCAACGTCGTCGCGCGGGCCTTGCTCGGCAGCGTCGCCCGGCAGGTGTCGCGCCGTGCCGCCTGCGATGTTCTGATCGTTTCCGCGACATGAGCGCTCGATGCTTCGTGACGGCAGCTTGAGGCATGACGGGGAAGGGGCAAGCGCCGAGAGGAGGCGAACTGGCGTTAGACCGGCGGCGCTGGTTTTTACGCGCCTTATAAATAACATGATAGGATCCTGTCAGAGGGATGGCGTGACGGCTGACCCATTGCTAGCCGCTGTGGATGAGGCAGGCTGAGAATCCGTTCCGCTACTTTCACTCGTCGCCCGATATCATCCGCATGGTGGTGATGCTGTACGCGCGATACCCGCTGTCGCTCAGGAACGTCGAGGATCTGCTGTTCGAGCGCGGTTATGACTTCTGCCATGAGACAGTGCGACTGTGGTGGAACCGGTTCAGGCCGATGTTCGCAGCCGAGATCCGCAGAAGGCGAGTGAGCCACATGCGTTGGCACCTCGACGAGATGTACGTGAAGATGAACGGTGAGATGGTTTATCTGTGGCGAGCGGTCGACCATGAGGGCGAGGTTCTCGAGAGCTTTGTTACCCGTAAACGGGACAAATCCGCGGCTTTAGCCTTCATGAA
>DATMFK010000053.1:0-171438 GCA_035556195.1 Rhizobiaceae bacterium | reverse complement strand
TGGTCGATTCCGGCAAGCTTGGACGGATCACGTCTGGGACCTGCCATGTGATGAGCCGCGGCATGGAGCACTGGCATCCCAATCCGGACTTCTTCTTCCAGCCGGGCGGTGGGCCGATCCTCGATCTCGGGCCTTACTACATCAGCAATCTCATCCAGCTCATAGGTCCGGTGAAGCAGGTGGCGGCGCTCGCCACCATCCCGTTCAAGGAGCGCACCATTTCGTCCAAGCCGCGCTTCGGCCAGAAGATCCCGGTCAACACGCCGACCACCATCCACGCCCTGCTCGAATTCGAGAACGGCGCGGCGGTGTCCTTCAATGCGAGCTGGGACGTCTGGCAGCACGGCCATGCTCCCATGGAGCTGTTCGGGGAGGAGGGCACGATCTATGTGCCGGACCCGAATTTCTTCGGCGGCACGGTGCGCTACACGAAGCGCGGCGACGATGTGAAGAGATTGCCGAAATGGGATCATCCCTTCGGCGTGCCGAACCAGAAGCATGCGAGCGGCATGCTGGCCAACTACCGTACGGCAGGCCTTGCCGACATGGCGATCGCTATCATGGAGGGGCGGCCGTACCGATGCTCGATGGAAGCCGCCCTGCACGCGGTGGATGTCATGACAGGCATCCTGAAATCGGGCGAGACCGGGAAGTTCGTCACAATGCAGACCACATGCGAGCGGCCGGCGGCGCTTGGCGTGAAAGAAGCCACGGCTCTCCTGGCGAAGAAAAGATAGCAGAGATCGCGCCTGGATGGGCGATGGTCTAAACATCATCCTTCGAGGCTCGCCGGGCGAACCTCGAAGGATGTGCCGACGACAAACGACGAGGAAGAATCATGCCTTGGCAGCCAGCCCAAAATCGCTACGAGTCGATGGTCTACAACCGGTGCGGTCGCTCGGGGCTGAAGTTGCCGGCGATCTCGCTCGGCCTATGGCACAGTTTCGGCGATGATGCGCCGCACCAGGTGAAACGCGCGATCTGCCGCAGGGCCTTCGATCTCGGCATCACCCATTTCGACCTGGCCAACAATTATGGCCCGCCACCGGGATCGGCCGAGATCGCCTTCGGCGAGATCCTGCGGACCGACTTTGCCGGCCATCGCGAGGAGTTGATCATCTCGACCAAGGCCGGCTACGAGATGTGGGCCGGCCCCTACGGCGAGTGGGGCAGCCGCAAGTACCTGCTGTCGAGCCTCGACCAGAGCCTCGAGCGGATGGGGCTCGACTATGTCGACATCTTCTATTCGCATCGTTTCGACCCCGAAACGCCGCTCGAGGAAACGATGATGGCGCTCGACCAGGCCGTCCGCTCGGGCAAGGCGCTTTATGCGGGTATTTCGTCCTACAACTCGCAGCGTACGCGCGAAGCCGCCGATATCTTGCGCCAGCTCGGCACGCCCTGCCTCATCCACCAGCCGAGCTATTCCATGATCAATCGCTGGGTCGAGGATGACGGCCTGCTCGACACGCTCGACGGGCTGGGCATCGGCTCGATCGTCTTCTCGCCGCTCGCGCAGGGCATGCTGACCGACAAATATCTGAAGGGCATCCCTGAAGGCAGTCGGGCCTCGCAGGGCAAGTCGCTGCGCAAGGAGTTCCTGAACGAGAAGACGCTCGCCAATATCGGGGCGCTCAACGACATCGCCAAACGCCGCGGACAGACATTGGCCCAGATGGCGCTGGCCTGGGTGCTGCGCGGCGGCCGGGTCACCTCGGCGCTGATCGGTGCCAGCCGGCCGGAGCAGGTGGAAGATTGCGTCGACGCGCTGGCGAAGCGCGACTTCACCGAAGCCGAGCTGGCGGAAATCGATCAATATGCCCGGGAGGCGGACATCAATCTATGGGCGGCATCGGCCGAGCGCAAAGGCCCAGCCCGCAAGCACTAGAGCCAAGCATGATCCAGAATCCGATCCTTCCCGGCTTCAATCCCGATCCGTCGATCTGTCGGGTAGGGTCGGACTACTACATCGCCACCTCGACCTTCGAATGGTATCCCGGCGTTCAGATCCATCATTCGACGGACTTGGTGAATTGGCGGCTGGTGAAGCGGCCGCTCGATCGGGCGGCTCAGCTCGACATGCGGGGCAACCCCGATTCGGGGGGTGTGTGGGCGCCGTGCCTTTCCTTCTCCGACGGCCTGTTCTGGCTCGTCTACACAGACGTCAAGCGGCTCGATGGCAACTTCAAGGACACGCACAACTACATCGTGACCGCGCCCGCCATCGAAGGGCCGTGGTCGGATCCGGTTCACGTCAATTCAAGCGGCTTCGATCCGTCGCTGTTCCATGACGACGACGGCAGGAAATGGTTCCTGAACATGGTCTGGAATCATGTTTCGACCGGCGTGGGCGGCAGCCCGAAGCATCCATCCTTCGCCGGCATCCTTCTCCAGGAATACGATCCGGAGGCAAGGAAACTCGTCGGCCCCGTGAAGAACATCTTCGCCGGCAGCCCGCACGGCCTCGTCGAGGGGCCGCATCTCTTCAAGAGGCAGGGCTGGTACTATCTCACCACGGCCGAAGGCGGCACCGGCTACGACCATGCCGTCACGATGGCGCGTTCCCGGCAGATCGATGGGCCCTATGAACTGCATCCCGACATCCATGTCATCACGTCGAAGGACGCGCCAGATGCGGTCCTGCAGCGGGCCGGCCATGGCCAGATCGTGGAGACCCCGAACGGCGAGGTCTATCACACGCATCTGTGCTCGCGGCCCTTGCCTGGTCTGCGACGTTCTCCGCTCGGGCGCGAGACCGCGATCCAGAGATGCGTCTGGGGAGACGACGGGTGGCTGAGGCTGGCACAAGGTGGCCTCGTGCCGCAGGTCGATGTATCTTCACCCTGTGCAGTGCCGCGAGAAGCGGAGCCCGAGACGATCTCCTACGACTTCAACGGGCCAGAACTGCCGCTCGATTTCCAGTGGCTGCGAACGCCTTGTCAGGAACGGCTTTTCTCGCTCGGGGAGAAGCCGGGGGTCCTGCGGCTGTTCGGACGGGAGTCGATCGGCAGCTGGTACGAGCAGGCGCTCGTCGCCCGCCGGCAGCAGCACTTCGCTTTTCGGGCGGAAACCGAACTTCACTTCTCGCCGGAGCATTTCCAGCAGGCGGCGGGGCTGACGCATTACTACAATCGCCACAAATTCCATTTCCTCGGCGTCACGCATGATGCCAGGCATGGCCGCGTGCTCACCATCCTGTCGTGCCCCGGCGACTGGCCTGACGGCAGGCTGCGCTTTCCGCTCGCCGACGCGCTCCCGCTCAGCGCCGATGGCCCGATCGGCCTGGCGGCCGAGGTCGATGGCGCGACGCTGCAATTCTGGTACCGCGACGGCGGGGACTGGACAAAGGTCGGGCCCGAACTCGACGCCAGCGTCATTTCCGATGAGGGCGGCCGCGGCGAGCACGGCTCCTTCACCGGCGCCTTCGTCGGTATGGCCGCCTTCGACACGAGCGGCGCGGGCAAGTCGGCCGATTTCAGCCGTTTCGCTTACATGAGGCGCGAGAACTGAGGCCTTGACCGGCCGGCCCGCCCCTCGCTGCCCGGGTGAGGGATAGCCGTTCCAACCATGTTGACAGGAGTTAGATTAACGTTAAACCTGCGCTGCATGGTGAAATTCAGCATGCAGTGTTGAGTTTTGTCCTGACAGTTTTCTACCCCTCGGGGGGCAAAGCTACGCCGATGGCCCTGTGCCGCATTCGCGTAGGCGGTGCCTTTCGTTGTTCTCAATGCCGGGAGGAATCATGATCATCGATATCCACACGCACACGCCTCAGTTCTTGGATAAGGTTCCTCCTGAACAGCGCACCGTCAACAGTACGTGGCGGCCCGATGCGACGCGTAATTCGAACTTCACGTGGGCCGAATATCGCGAGTCGCAATCGGTCGTCGACAAATCGATCGTATTCGGCATCGCATGGGAGCCGGGCGAGCGCGTCGGCGGCAGCAATGGGCCACGCGACCACGGCGATGTCGCCGACAAGGCGAACGACTTCACGGCAAAATTCGTGCAGGCCTATCCTGACGAGCTGATTGGCTTTATGTGCGTGCATCCCTATGACGTCGAAGCAATGGACGAGATGGAGCGCAGCCGCGTCGATCTCGGTCTGCGCGGGGTGAAACTCGGCGCCAATTACCAGGCCTATGATCCGCTCGATCGACGAGCGCTTGCCGTCTACCAATATGCCGAACAGCATGGGCTGCCGATCATGTTTCACACTGGCACATCGGCGGTGAAGTCGGCCCCGATCCCTGCGGCGCACCCGCTCACCATCGACGAGATCGCAAGCCGTTATCCTGACCTGAAGATCATCATGGCGCATATGGGCCATCCGTGGACGGCCGACGCCGTTGTCGTGGCGCGCAAGCACGCCAATGTCTACACCGACATTTCCGGCCAGTTCTATCGGCCGTTCACCCACTACGAGGCGATGATCCGGGCAACCGAGTGGAACATTCTCGATAAGGTCCTTTTTGGATCGGACTATCCGGTGACCACGCCGACCGAGACGATGGAGGGGCTGCGCCGCGTCAATGACATCGTGGAGGGCACCCGCCTGCCGCGCGTGCCGCTCGACAAGATCGAGGAGATCATCCACCGAGACAGCTTGAAGCTGCTCGGGCTGGACTGAGGCGATCGCGTAGCCCGGCAGCGGCTCGGTTGATGGCATCGCCTGGGGTTGGGCGAGAGAGCTGCAGCCCATCCGGTGCCGGTTTTTTGATGTGGCTGATCGCCGGTTTCACCGCAGATTGTCAGCGGATCTGGCGCTCGACGGCCCAAATACGGCGGTGTGCGCTGAAAGAACTCTCGCTGCAGGGAAAAAGCAGGCTCCGCAACGCGGAGCCCCCTTCTTTGCGCTCGTGACCTGTCAGGCGTCGGCCACGAAACGTTGCTTCTGGCTACCGAGGCCGGCGATAGAGAGTTCGACCAGGTCGCCATCGCGAAGGTAGCGCTGCGGCTTCATGCCCATGCCGACGCCGGGCGGCGTGCCGGTCGCGATGACGTCGCCCGGCAGCAACGACATGAATTGCGACAGGTAGGAGATGAGGGAGGCCACCTGGTAGACCATCGTCCGGCTCGAACCGTCCTGCATCGTCCTGCCATTGACGGAAAGCTTCATGGCCAGACTCTGGGGATCGGCAACCTCGTCGCGCGTCACCAGCCAAGGGCCGATCGGGCCGAACGTGTCGCAGCTCTTGCCCTTGGTCCACTGGCCGGAGCGTTCGCTCTGATAAGCTCGCTCCGAGACGTCGTTGACGACGCAGTAGCCGGCGACATGGCTGAGCGCGTCGGCCTCGCTGACATACTTCGCGGTCTTGCCAATCACGACGCCGAGCTCGACCTCCCAGTCGGTCTTCTGCGACCCGCGCGGTATGCGCACATTGTCATTTGGGCCGCAGATCGCCGACGTCGCCTTCATGAAGACGATCGGTTCCGGCGGAACGGTCGCGCCGGTTTCGGCAGCGTGATCCGAGTAGTTCAGGCCAATGCATATGAACTTGCCGACATTGCCGACGCAGGGGCCAATGCGGGTCGACTTGTCGACCAGCGGGAGGCTCGACGGGTCAATGGCGGCAAGACGCGAGAGGCTGGCGTCTGACAGGGCATCGCCAGCCAGATCGGCCAGATGGCCGGTGAGGTCGCGGATGTTTCCCTCGGCATCGAGCAGGCCGGGGCGTTCAGCGCCGCTGGCGCCATGGCGCAAGAGCTTCATGTTCTTCTCCTGGAAGTGGTACGGCGCCGGTTTCCCGGCGCAGGCATCGGTCGCGCCGCCCGGGCCGGACACAGGGCGGCGCGATTCTCCGGGTAAACGTCAGTTCAGGGTCGAGACAACCGTCTCGGCCAGCTCGATCGTGCGATCGATGTCGGCGTCGGTATGGGCGAGGGAGATCGAGCCCTGCTTGGTGATGACAGGGAACTGGAACACGCCATTCTCGATCAGCGCGCGGCGGAAATTGATGTCGCGCTCGGCGTCGTGATTGAGCACGACATCGCGCCAGCTGACGGGGGCGTGATCCATGAAATACACAGCGAAGGCCGAGCCCTGGCGGACGATCGTCGTCGGGTAGTTGCGTTTGGCGAAGACTTCATTGAGCCCGGCCTCCAGCCGCGCGCCGAGACGTTCCAACTCGCCATAGACTTCCTTCTCGCGCGTCTTCAACCGCGTCAGGCAGGCCTTGGCCGCGGCGACGTTGACCGGATGGCCGTTATAGGTGCCGGCGATGACGACGCGCTTGGCAGGCGAGGGATGAGCGCACAGGCTCATGATCTCGCGTTTGCCGCCGACGACACCCATCGGGTAGCCGTTGGCCACTGCCTTGCCGAAGGTGCACAGATCCGGCGTGACGCCGGACAGCGACTGATAGCCGCCGAGCGCATGTCGAAAGCCGGTCTTGACCTCGTCGAAGATGAGCACCGTGCCGTATTTGTCGCAGAGCGCGCGCAATCCTTCGAGATAGCCCGGAAGCGGCTTGACGATGCCGATGTTCTGCAGGATCGGCTCCAGGATGATCGCCGCGACGTCTCCTTTGGCAAGCGTCCGTTCCGCGGCCTCGAGGTCGTTGTATTCGATCGCGCGGACGACCTGGTCGATCACCTTCGGCACACCGGCCGTTGTGACGCTGAGCGGATATTCTTCACCGGGACGATGCGGCTCGACGAAGGAGGCCGGGTCCATCAAATTGTAGCTGACATAGTCGAAGCAGCCATTATAGCCGCCCTGCATGACAACGACGACGTCGCGGCCGGTGTGGGCGCGCGCCAGACGCAGCGCGTAGCCGACCGCTTCCGAACCAGTGCTGGTCAGCTGAAGCTGTTCGATGCCGGGCACGCATCCGGTGATCAGCTCGGCGATCTCGGCCTCCCACGGCATCGTGCCGGCGCCGATCAGCGACGCGCCGGACCGGATCGCGTCGATCACAGCGTCGTCGATCTCCTTGTCGCCATGGCCGAAGAGGTAGGGGGCGAAGCCGGCATGGTAGTCGATGTATTGCTTTCCGTCCGCATCATAAAGATAGGCGCCCTCGGCGCGAACGAAAAGCTTCGACGGGTTGATGGCGCGGTTGAGCGACATCGTGCCTCCCGCGATGTACTGGCGCTGTCGCTCTACCTGGGTGGTCAGATTTTCCGGCATGTTCTCGTCTTTCTGCTTGCGAGTTGCGCCAAGCTCCGGTGCGGCCAGCTCGCTGGCCGACGCTGCCCGAAATCTTGACGGTTTAGCGAAGTTGGGCAAGATTTAACGTTAAGTCAATGGGCGAATCGCAATGTTCGGCGATTCATGCCACCCGTGTGAGCAAAGGCTTGCCGGCAAAGTGCGCGTCGAGATTGGCGAGCACTAGAGCGCCCATGGCGTCACGCGCCTCTCTCGTTGCGGAGCCCTGATGCGGCGACAGCACGACGTTGTCGAGATTGCGCAGCGCCTCGGGAACGATGGGCTCGTTGGCGAAGACATCAAGCGCCGCGCCACCGAGCTTACCGTTCGTGAGAAGCTCGATCATCGCCTCCTCATCGACGACCGACCCGCGCGCGACATTGACGAAGACGCCGTCGGGTCCGAGCGCCTCGAGCACGTCCCGGCTGACGAGGCCGGCCGTGTCCTTGCCGCCTGACGTGATGGCGACGAGCCAGTCGACGTCGCGCGCCATAGCGACCAAATCGGCGTAATACAGGTAGGGCTGGCGAGGCTGCTCGCGCCGCCCGTGATAGACGACGCGCATCTTCATCGCCTGTGCGCGGCTTGCTATCTCCCTGCCGATGCGGCCAAGGCCGACGATCCCGACCGTGCCTCCCGAAAGCTCGCGGTAGACTGGCAGGCTGCTGTTGGCCCAGCGTCCCTCGCGGACGAAGCGGTCCGCCTGCGGCAGGCGACGCGCGAGCGAGATCATCAGGCCAATGGCAAGTTCGGCCACGGCATCGCTCAGAACATCGGGCGTGTTGGTGACCATGATCTGGCGCTCGGCCGCCAACGGGATGTCAATGGCATCGTAGCCAACGCCAAAATTGGCGATGATCTCAAGCGCCGGTAGCCGGCTCATCAAATCGCGCGGCACGCCGATGCCGGCGATCGCTCGGATCGAGCCGCCGACCTCGGCAATCAGCCTGTCGCGATCCTTGGCGGTGTGCAGCTTGTGCACGACAAATCGTTCGGCCAGCGCCTTCTCGGTGGTTTCGGGCATCGCAAAGGTTTGCAGCAAATGAATGCTCATGGCGTTCTCGATCCTCGCGGTTTATGTTCGAACAGGGTTCAGGGCCAAAAGGTGCTGCCTTCAACGAAGGCGTATTTGGCCAGCAGTTCGTCGGTCAGGTTGACCCCGAGGCCAGGTGCCGTCGGCGCGGTGAACGTGCCGTCCACGAGCTTGAACGGTGTCCCGGCGAGTTCCTCGACCAGTGGAAGGCCATGCGTCGGATATTCGAGATAGCGCGCGTGCGGATCGGCGAACGCCAGACTGTAGTTGGCGGCGAGGCAGGGGGCCATTCCCCAGGAATGATAGATCACGCGGACCCCGTGTGCGCGTGCGATCGCCGCGATCTCCAGACATTCCGAAATGCCGCCCGAATGGGTCGGGTCGGGCTGAACCCAATCGAGCGCGCCATGCTCAAAGAAGGGCAGGAATTCGTGCACGCCGACAGCGGTCTCGCCGGCGGCGACGGGGATGGCGCTGTGCTGGCGGACGAAGGCGCAACCTTCATAGTCGCGATTGCCAACCGGGTCCTCGAACCACGTGATGTCAAACTTCTCGATCGCGTCGATGTGGGCAAGCGCTTCCTTGGCCGAGAACGGCCGAGGATTGTGCCCCATGACCGCGTCGACCATCAGCTTGACGTTGGGGCCGAGCACATCGCGGCATAGGCGCACCTTCTCGACGTCCTCCGTGATCGAACGCCCAATGCGGATCTTGACGGCGCGGAAACCGAGCTTGAGATAGTTCTCCATCTCGGCGACCAATCGATCGCGCGGGGCGTCATTGCCGCCGCTTGCATACACAGTGATCGCATCATGCGCTTTGCCGCCGAGCAGTTCGTAGAGCGGCACGCCCAACGCCTGCGCCTTGATGTCCCAGAGTGCAACCTCGATCGAGCCGGCGACCATGAGTGGTAGGCCAGCCTTGCCCCAGGCGAGCGATTTCGAACGCAGCCTGTTGAACAGTTTCGTTGCCTGCGTGGCGTCCTCGTCGAGGAGCAGCGGCGCGTAGTTTTCGACCAATGCCCGCGTAGCCAGCGGCGCGCTGAGGCCGGGATAGTAGGCCTCCCCAAACCCGCGCAAGCCGGACGCAGTCGTTACCTCGATCAACGCCGTGTTCCAGTAACGCATGTTGCCGCCGGCCCACTTGATGCCGGTCTTGCTGATATCCTGGGTCAGGAGATGGCAGTGGACCTTGGTGATTGTCGTATCGCTCATGATTGTTTACCTGCTGAGAGGGCCGCTCGGTCTGCGTCGCCGCAATGAAGCTGGGAGTTGGAGATCTGGTGAAGAAGGAAGGGCCGCAGCCCAATCGCACTGTCACGATCAAGGATGTGGCGCGTGAAGCGGGCGTCTCGGCGATGTCGGTGTCGAATGTTTTGAACGGACGCGGGCGCATTTCGGATGCAACGGCGACCCATATCCGCGAGGTGGTGAAGCGGCTGGGTTACCGGCCGTCTGTCGCGGCGCGCCGGCTGCGATTGTCCCAGCAGTGGACAATCGGCATGCTGATCGTGGTCGAGGATCCGGACTTCCTGAGCGATCCGTTCATCACCGCGCAGGTGACAGGTCTGACGAATTACCTCACAGCGCATGCATACAGCCTGATCCTGCGGGGCATGAAACCGTCGGACTTCCGCACGACGAACCTGTTTCAGGATATCGACGCGGACGGAATGGTGGCGATCCTGTCGGGCGAGCGTGTGCAGCGCGACTGGTTCGTACGCGAATTGTCGGCGCTGCGCGTGCCGCTCGTGCTGCTGCAGGAGGACAGCCTGCCTGCGGACAAAGACAGCGCCATCATCCGACAGGACGATTTCGACGGCGGCCGACAGATCGCGCGGCACCTGCTGCGGAACGGAGCCCGCAATTGCTGGGTTCTGCTGCCGCAGGTGGAGTGGGCGGCAATGCGTGCGCGTATGGATGGCGCGGCATCCGAATTTGCGCTCGCCGGCGCGCCGGCGCTCAACATCGTGGAATGTGGCGACGAGAGTTTCAGCGTCACGTACAACGCCACTCTGGAGGCGCTCAGAACCTTGCCGACGCCCGATGCGATCATTGGCGGCAACGACCAGATGGCTATCGCCGCGATAAAAGCCTGCAGCGCAGCCGGGCTCGACGTCCCACGCGACGTCCAGGTCACCGGCTTCAATGCATTCGAGATGTGGCGCTATGTCGATCCCGTATTGACCACGGTTCGTTCGGCCGCGCATGCGCTTGGCGAACGGGCCGCGCGCGAGCTGATCGACAGGCTGCAGACGGGCCAATTTCGCGAGCGCGAGATTATCCTTCCGATCGAGTTTCAGCTGGGGGAATCCACAAGCCCGCGCCAGTAATTCTCCGGCCTTCGCCAGCGATGCCAAGTTCCGGCCTCCTCCGCATTTGACAAGCCGTAAGATCGGTGTATCGTTAAATCAAAGGGGAGGCAATATGGCATCGATCGCGCTGTCTGACCGTGGAGGAGAAGGCTCTGGACGTACGCGCAGCCTCGCCTATCGAAATGTCGCGCGTCGAGACGACCGTAGCGCCCGCACCTATCCAGACGCTTGAACGGAGCCTATTCGATGATCGTCGACTGTCATGTGAACATCTTCAATGCAGACCAGTTCACCCCGCCCGAGGTTGACCTGACGAGCAGCGCGCGGCCCGGCGGCGTTCCGATGGCCGCTGACGCTGACACGATTCACGCGGCAATGAAGAACGTCGACAAGGCGATCATCTTCTCGCTGCGCTATAAAGATTCGGTGGGCGTCGACGGCAATGACGAAGTGACTGCGGCGGCCGTCGCCAAATATCCCGACAAGTTCGTGGGCTTCGCCTGCGTCGATCCGCGACGTCCAGACTATATGGAGCTGCTCGATCACGCCATTGGCACGCTGAAGCTGAAGGGCGTCAAGTTCGGCCCAATCTACAACAGCGTCCCGCTGGACGATCCGCGCCTCGACCCTGTCTACGCCTATTGTCAGAAGAACGATGTGCCGCTGACCATGCATATGGGCACGACTTTCGCGCGGGATACGCTGCTTGACGCCGGTCGTCCGCTGCATGTCGACGCGGTCGCGCAACGCTACCCCGACCTCAAGATGATCATGGCCCATATGGGTCATCCGTGGATCGACGAATGCATCGTCGTCGCCCGCAAGCGACCGAACGTCTATGCCGAGGTCTCGGCGCTTTGCTATCGCCCTTGGCAATTCTATCAGGCGCTGGTTTCGGCGCAGGAATACCTGATAACCGACCGAAACAAGATCTTCTGGGGCACGGATTTTCCGTTCGCGCAGGTCGACGAATCGATTGAGGGATTGCGCAATATCAATCGCCTCGTCGATGGCACGCCGCTGCCCAAAATTTCTCAGGAAACGATCGACGCGATCCTGCACTCCAATCCCTTCGAGCACTGGTGGCACAAGCCGCTGGCCGTCTGAGGCGAATATCCAAACATAGCCAATTTTGAGTGGGAGCAATCAAGTGAAGAATCTTCTGAAGATGGCGGTTGCAGGCATTCTGGCGAGTGGAATGGCATCGTCAGCGGCATTCGCCGACGATTGGCCGAACCGCCCCGTCACCGTCATCGTGGCGGCGGGCGCAGGTGGCGGAACGGATGCGACGGCACGCTGGCTGGCGGCCGATTTCGAACAGAAGTTCGGCAAGCCGTTCAACATCGTGAACCGCGCCGAAGGCGGCGGCATTCCCGGCATCACCGAACTGGCCAATGCGACGCCTGATGGCTATACGATCGGCATTCTGTTCAACTATGCGCCGTTCCGTCTGCTTGGAATGGGCAATCTGTCCAGCGATTCCTATACTCCGATCGCCCAGTACAATTTCGATTACGCGGCCATCCACGTGAAGGAAAACAGCGAACTGAAGTCGGTTGCCGACGTGGTCGAGAAGCTGAAGGCCGATCCTCAGTCGCTGGCAATTGGCTGCGGCGCCGTCTGCCCCAGTAGCTGGAGCAGTGCTTTCTCCAAGGTGCTGATCGATAACGGTATCGACATCAAGGTCTTGCGTTGGGTGCCGAGCGCAGGCGCGGCCGCCGGCCTGCAGGAACTGGTCGCGGGCGGCGTCGATCTGCTCACCGCATCTCTGCCCGAGGCCGCGGCGCTGATCGACGCGAAGGAAGTCCGGCCGCTTGCTGTTCTTGCGCCGGAACGTCTGAAGGCGTTCCCGGATGTACCGATCGCCAGCGAGCAAGTGCCGAACGCTGCTCCCGGCGGCGTGTTCCGCGCGGTCGCGGGCCCGGCCGGCATGCCGAAGGAGATCGTCGACAAGCTGGAAGCGGCGACGAAGGAAATCTACGACAGCGAGCAGTTCCAGAAGAACATGTCGGAGCGGGGCTTCGGTCTGCGCTATGCTGACCGCCAGGGTCTGCTCGATTGGATGAAGCAGCACGAGGCCGATACCGAAACGGTCCTGCGGGCGGCCGGCGCCGTCCAGTAAGGAGACCGGCGGTGCGGCGGCTCGCCGCGCCCTACGTCGGAGGCTCTGGGGAGAGGTCATGAAGGTATCCGATGTCATTATGGGGCCGATCGTCGTCGCAATCGGCGTGATCGCGCTGATCGCCGCGTCCATGCAGCCCAAGCCTTTCTTCGGCGGCGGTTATGGGGGAGGTTTCTTCCCGGCGATCGCCGGCGGCGTGCTCATTGTCGCCGGCATCGCGCTGGCCTTCACCGGCTGGCAGCAGCGGGCGGCGACGCCGCTGCTGGAGATGGGAAGCTGGGTCAACTCGCCACGCCATATCGCAAACGCCGCCGTCGTCATCGGCTCTCTGATCTTTTACATTCTCTTGTCGAATTTCCTCGGCTTCATCATCGCCGGCTTCCTGGTGACCTTCGCGACGCTGTTGCAGTTCACGCGCGCGCCTCTCGGCTCGTTCATCGTCGCAGCGGTCGCAATCCTCGTCGTCAAGATCGGCTTCCAGGATTTCCTGCTGGTGCCGTTGCCCTGGGGGCTGCTCGAATCCTATGCGGGAGTCCTTACATGGAGGTGATCTACGAAGCCTTTCTGGCGTTGATGCAGCCGGACGTCCTGCTGGTCATGCTGCTGTCGTCGATCTTTGGGCTGTTCGTCGGCGCCATTCCGGGTCTGACAGCGACCATGGCGGTGGCGCTTCTCGTGCCTGTCACATTCTTCATGCCGGCTCTGCCGGCGATCGCTGCTATCGTCAGCGCCAGCGCCATGGCCATCTTCGCCGGCGACATCCCGTCGGCGCTGCTCCGTATTCCGGGCACTCCCTCATCAGCAGCCTACACGGATGCGGCCTATCGATTGACGATGCGAGGCAAGGGCGAGGTCGTGCTCGGCGCTTGTGTCGTCACTTCTGCGGTCGGCGGTCTGATCGGTGCGCTGTTCCTGATGTTCTTCGCACCCGCCGTGGCCAAGTTTGCGCTCAACATCAGCAGTTACGAATATTTCTGGCTCGTCTGCCTTGGCCTGACGTCGGCCGCGTTCATCGCGCCGGGCAATCCGATTAAAGGCATGATCTCGTTGCTGCTCGGCCTGCTCGTCGCGATGGTCGGCGTTTTCCCCGTCACCGGGCAGCCGCGCTTCACGTTTGGCAGCACGGCGCTCTATGGCGGTGTCGGGCTCGTCGCGACGCTGATCGGTATGTTCGCGATCGCGGAGATCCTGCGCTACGCGCTGGCACGCGAGGCGATGCCGAGCATGGCGACCAACAAGATAGGCAACATCTTCAAGGGGCTGATGCCGGAGCTGTGGCGCTATCGCTCTGGCTTCGGTCAGGGCATCGTGGTCGGCACTGTGACCGGGCCGTTGCCCGGCGCCGGCGCGGACATCGCAGCCTGGATCTCCTATGCGCTTGCCCGCAAATTCACGCGTAACCGCAAGGAGTTCGACGAAGAAGGGATGGAAGGCATCATCTCGGCCGGCGCCGCAAACAATGCGAGCGTCTCTGCCAGCTATGTGCCGGCGACGGTGCTCGGGATTCCGGGCGACTCGATGACCGCGATCGTCATCGGCGTGCTGTTCATGAAAGGTCTGACGCCGGGTCCCGCCATCTTCAACAATCAGCCGACGCTGATCTACGGTATCTTTCTGTCGTTCATCATTGCCAACCTGCTGATGGTCCCACTCGGTTACGCGGCGATCAAGCTGTCGCGCTACATCCTCGACGTGCCGCGCTCCTATCTCATGCCGGTGATCCTCATCTTCTGCATCGTCGGTGCATTCGCCATGGACAATACGCTGTCGGCTGTAGTGACCATGCTGATTTTCGGTATCGTCGGCTGGTTCATGGAGGAGAACGGTTTCCCGATAGCACCGGCTTTGCTTGGAATCGTACTTGGACGGATGCTGGAAGAGACCTTCCTTACCTCGATGATCAAGGCGCAGGGAGACTTCCTGCAGTTCTTTTCAAGGCCGATCGCCGGGACGATCGGGGTGATCACCATCCTCATCTGGATATCCCCGCTGATCATGATGTGCTGGAATCGCGTGAGGCGCGGAAAGGCGATTGCCTGACCCCACACGCGGGGCAGCGAGGTACAAGAGACCAGGTCGTTTGTCCGTTTTCCAGTTATGGCCGGAGTACATGCCAGACAAACCGAAAATGAAGCAGTCTTTTCGCAGCTCCGAGTGGTTCGGGCGTGAGGGCAAATACGGGTTCATCCCCCGCAGCTGGATGCGCGGCCAGGGGTTCGGTCCGGAACTGTTCGACGGCCGGCCTGTCATCGGTATCTGCAACACCTGGTCCGAGCTCAATCCATGCAATCGACATCTGCGCGAACTGGCCGAATACGTTAAGCGCGGCGTGCTTTTGGCCGGCGGCTATCCGCTCGAATTTCCGGTCATGAGCCTTGGCGAGCCGCTGATGCGGCCGACGACAATGATGTTCCGCAACCTCGCCAGCATGGAAGTCGAAGAAACGATCCGTGCCAACCCGATAGACGGCGTTGTACTCTTGGCAGGCTGCGACAAGACCACGCCCGCTCTGCTGATGGGCGCCGCAAGTTGCGATATTCCGAGCATCCTCGTTTCCGGCGGCCCGATGCTCAATGGCCGTTTCCGCGGACGCGAACTTGGCTCCGGCACCGATGTTTTCCACTTCGATGAGGAATATCGCACCGGGCGACTGAGCAAGGCTGACTACGAGGAAGCCGAAGCAGCGATGAGTCGCTCTGCAGGTTCCTGCATGACGATGGGCACAGCCTCCACCATGGCGTCGCTTGCCGAGGCGATGGGTATCGCACTGCCGTTGAATGGCGCGATTCCCGCTGTTGATGCCCGCAGGCGGCGTTTGGCGGAACAGGCAGGCCATTGCATCGTTTCGCTCGTGCGTGGCGGCGTAACGATTTCCAAGATTCTGACGAGAGCTGCGCTCGAGAATGCAATCGTCGTCAACGGGGCCATTGGTGGATCGACCAATGCGGTGGTCCACCTGTTGGCACTTGCGGGTCGACTCGGGGCGCCGCTGACGCTGGATGACTGGGATCGGCTGGGTGCAGGGGTGCCATGCCTCGTCGACCTGAAGCCGTCCGGCCGATTCCTGATGGAAGATTTCTACTATGCCGGCGGATTACCCGCCCTGATGAAGCGAATAGCGTCGCGACTGTGCCTCTCTGCGTCGACCGTGGAGGGCGCAACAATCGGCGAACGTTTGATTGGTGCCGAATGTTACAACGACGAGGTGATCCGGCCGCTTGAACATCCGGTCGCCGAGCAGGGCGGCATTGTGGTCTTGCGCGGCAATCTCGCCCCCGAAGGCGCAGTGCTCAAACCATCGGCGGCATCGCCGCGACTGATGAACCACCGCGGAAAAGCACTCGTCTTCGATACGGTCGACGATTACCGTGCCCGCATCGACGACCCGGACCTGCCTGTGGAGGAGAATTCCGTTCTTGTCCTGAAATCTGTGGGGCCCGTTGGGTATCCAGGAATGCCGGAAGTCGGAAACCTCGCTCTCCCAGCCAAGCTCGTCGCCCGCGGCGTCACCGATATGGTGCGCATTTCGGATGGACGGATGAGCGGGACCGCCTACGGAACTGTGGTACTCCACGTCTCGCCGGAATCTGCAGTCGGTGGCCCGCTGGCATTGGTGCGGACAGGCGACGAAATCGTACTCGACGTTGCCGGACGCCGTCTCGACCTCCTCGTTGGCGACGATGAACTGTCTCGGAGACGGGCAGAACTCAAACCTGCCGAACCACATTTCGACCGTGGCTATGGCGCCATGTTCACCAGTTCGGTTCAGCAGGCTCATCTGGGAGTCGACTTTGAGTTCCTCGTCGGCAAGTCCGAGCTCAAACGCAGCCAAGAGTCGTTTTGATCGACGCCTGTTCGTCGGCGAGGGTGTTGCAGCCCATGCGGGCGTTCGGCGCTTATGGAGCCCGCCAGGGGTCGGATTGCGGCGCGTTGGTCAGCGGCGAAGATTCGTAATAATGCAGGACGCGGCGCAGGCAGAGCCTTCAATGCGTCCTGCATTCGGGAATGGGATGGCCGCTTAGTCTTCCAGGATAGCGACGGCGCGCGTCCAGCCGGCGGAAGCCTTTTCGATCTTCACCGGGAAGCAGCTCACCATAAAGCCCGTCGAAGGCAGTTCCTCGAGCCGGTGCAGCTTCTCGATATGGCAATAGCCTGTGTGGCGACCGGCCTTGTGGCCTTCCCAGATCAGCGAGGCGTCGCCGGTTTCGGCATATTTCTTCGCGGTATGCACGAAGGGCGCGTCCCAGCTCCATCCGTCCGTGCCCGTCACCCGGATGCCCCGGTCGAGCAGGTACATCGTCGCCTCGTAGCCCACCCCGCAGCCGCTGGCCACGTAGTTGGGTTGGCCGAAGCGTTCGCCGGCCGATGTGTTCACCACGACGATCTCGAGCGGCGTGAGTTCGTGGCCGATGCGCTTGAGCTCGGTTTCCACATCGGCGGCCGTGACGACGTAGCCGTCGGGGAAATGGCGGAAGTCGAGCTTCACGCCCGGCTGGAAGCACCATTCGAGCGGAACCTCGTCGATGCGCATGGCGGGTTTGCCGCGATCCTGCGTCGAATGGTAGTGCCAGGGCGCATCGAGATGCGTGCCGTTATGCGTGGACAGCACGACCCGCTCCACCGCCCAGCCCTCGCCATCGGGCAGATCTTCCGCCTTCAGTCCGGGGAAGAAGCTCACAATGTCGCCGATGCTCTGCTTGTGGTCGATATAGGTGATGGCCGGGATCTGGATCGGCGGATCCGCCGGGATGTCGTTGGCGATGGGAATGGACAGGTCGATGATGCGTCGTGCCATAGTTTCCTCCTCTATGATGGCCTCAGGCTTTCTGCCGGACCACCTTGTTCTTCAGGACGCCGATGCGCTCGACCTCCAGCTCGATCGTGTCGCCGTCCTGCAGGAAGCGGCCGTGCTCGAGCCCGCAGCCATTGCCGACCGTGCCCGAGCCGATGAATTCGCCGGCGAAGACCGTTTCGTCCTGCGACATGTGAGCCAGCATCTCCTCGAAGCTGAACAGCATGCCCTCGGTCTTGCCTTGTGACCAGACCTCGCCATTGACCCGCGCTTCCATGGCGAGCGAATAGGGGTCGCCGATCTCGTCGGGCGTCACGATCCACGGGCCGATGACGTTCGCGCCGTCGAAGCTCTTGCCTTTTGCGGGCCCAAGCCAACCTGGCATCTCCTTCGCCTGCTGATCGCGCGCGGAAAAATCATTGAAGATCGTGTAGCCGAAAATGTGCTCGGCGGCGCGTTTGGCGGGGATGTTGGACGCAGTGTTCCAGGTGACCACACCGAATTCGAGCTCGTAGTCCATCACCTGGCTGTAGCGCGGCCAGGTGATGGTGGCGCCGGGGCCGCGTACAATCATGCGATTGGTGATGTAGTAGATCGGAAGCTGCCGGTAGACGGCGGCAAGCTCGGCAAGCGGCTCGGCTTCGATTGCGGCGAGCGCTGCTGCGTCGCCCTTGGCGAGGAGCCGTCGCATGCCGCGCGGCGATTGCCGGATATGCGTGGGGAAGCTCATGCCGTCGCGCATCTGCCGCGGCTCCGGCAGTGGCGCGAGAAGCTCGACCGATTCCACGGCAACGGAAAGGTCCTGCTCGCCGCCGCGCGCGGCAAAGAGTTCGGCCGCACGGTCGAGGCCGCGGCGCCCGGAATCGATGAGGGCGAGCATCGACCGGAAGGCGGGATCGCCGACTCCACCGCGTTCGGCCGCTCGCGCCAGGTCGAACAGCCTGTCGTCATGTCCATGAACGAGCGCAATTCGGCTCTCGCCGGTGTCTGACCTGTACGTCGCGAGCCTCATGATGCCTCCCTCTTGAGATTGTATATAAAATGTGATTTTATCGATAGCTGAAATAGACGGCTTATGGAAGCCGTTTTCCAGGGAGGAAGAACAAGATGAAGTCGTTCGGATCGGCCGCAATTGGCGCGGCCTTGGTGGTGGCCGCACTCTCGGGCATGCCGGCCTTCGCCCAGACCAAGATCGCCATCGGCTGCACCGCCACGACCGATTGCGCGTCGGCTGCGGTCGCCCTCGAAGACGGCATCTTCAAGAAGAACGGGCTCGATGCGGAGCTGGTGCTGATCGGTCTCAATTCCAACATTCCCGCCGCGCTGCTTTCCGATTCCATCCAGATCGGCGGCCCGACCCCGTCGGTGTTCCTCCAGGCCGCCGATGGCGGGCTCGACCTCGTCGCGGTCGCCGGGGCGTCGTCCACGGCAAAGTCCACGGTCGACTCGGCCGCGGTCGTCACGCCGACCGGCAGCGCGATCAAGGAAGCCAAGGACTTCGAAGGCAAGAAAGTCGGCGCTCCGGGGATTGGCGCGTTCCTGCACGTGCTGTTCTCGCAATGGCTCATCGACAAGGGCCTCGACCCGAAGAAGGTGAACTTCGTCGAAGTCACCTTCCCGACCATGAACGACGTGCTGAAGTCGGGCGCGGTCGATGCGGTGGTGACGGCCGAGCCGATGCTGTCGCGCATTGTCGGTTCAGGCACCGGCACGGTCGCGGGCTATTACCTGGAATCGATCCCGGATGGCCGCCCGCAAATCCTCTATGCCTCGACCCGTAGCTGGGCCGACGCCAATCCGGAGGCGCTTGCCGCCTTCCGCGCATCGATCGACGAAGCCGCCAAGATCGTGAACGCCGACCCGGAAAAGGCCAAGAGCGCGATCTCGCGTTTCACCAAGATCCCGCTCGACGTGCTTTCAAAGATGAAGCTTTCGGTTTCCGACCCCAGGATCGAAGCGGAGCAACTGGAATGGTGGGTCGACGTGATGGACAGGCAGGAGATGCTCCAGTCGAAGCCGGACGCCGCCAGCCTCATCCAGAAATGACATCCATCCAGACGGAAGACCCTGCCGAGGCCGCGCATGCCGCGGCTTCGGACACGCTCAGCGAACGCGCTGCCGCCCTCGTCGAGCGCGATATCCTGGCGGGGCTCTGGCTGCCCGACACGCGGCTCGGCATCCATGCCTTGTCCGAGCACTACGGGATCGGCGCTACCCCGCTGCGCGAAGGTCTTTCGCGGCTCGTGTCGCGCGGCCTCATCATGGCTGTCGGCAAGAAGGGATTCCGAGTCGCCAGCACGTCGCGCGCCGATCTCGAGGACATCACGCGCGTTCGCACCCTGGTCGAGGTCGAAGCGCTCAAAGGGTCGATCGCGGCGGGCGGGGACGAATGGGAAGCAGGAATTGTCGCGGCGCTCCACAGGCTGCGTCGCTCTCTCGACCGGGATCCCGAAACGATGCGGGAAGGAACCGTCGAATTCGACGGGTTGCACAAGGCGTTCCACAGGGCGCTGCTCGCCGCCTGCGGTTCTGAGCGGCTACTGCGCCTCCATGACGAACTCTACCTGCAGGCCTACCGCTATCGCCGTGTCATGATGAACCGTTTTCAGGATCCTGCATGGTTCCTGACGGAACATCAGGAATTGGCCGACATCATCATCGCCCGCAATGTCGACGAGGCCGTGCGCCGCCTTTCCAGCCATCTCAACCATACGCTTGTGATCGTCTATGGCGACGCAGGCACGGACAAGCCCGCATGAGCATCGATCCGGTCATCGAATTCGACAGTGTCAGCCTGTCCTATGGCGACAAGCCGGTCATTTCGAACATGTCGCTGTCGATCGGGCGGGGCGAAATCGTTTGCGTCATCGGTCCGTCCGGCTGCGGCAAGACCACGGCGCTGCGCATGGCGGGCGGCCTGGTGCGGCCAGACAATGGCACGATCCGCATGCTCGGACAGGCACTGGTCGGTCCCCGGAGCGACGTCGCCATCGTGTTCCAGGATTACGGTAAAGCCCTGCTGCCCTGGCGCACCGCGGCCGGGAATGTCTCGCTTGCCCTGGAAGCGGCGGGCGTGCCGGCACGGCAGCGCAAGGAGCGTATCCACGAGCTGCTGTCGAAAGTGGGCCTGCCCGGGCACGCCGACAAATATCCGACCGAGATGTCCGGCGGCATGCAGCAGCGGCTCCAGATCGCGCGCTGCCTCGCCCAGCAGCCGGCCGTGCTCCTGATGGACGAGCCCTTTGGCGCGCTCGACGCCATGACGCGCCAGACCCTGCAGGACGAGATGCTGTCGATCGTGGCGGGTACAGGCACCACGGTGTTCTTCGTCACGCACGACCTGGAGGAGGCGATCTATCTGGGCGACAGGGTGATCGGCCTCCTGCCCAATCCCGGGCGGTTGGGAACGGTCGCGGAGGTCAATTTACCGCGTCCGCGCGACCAGTTGGGCACGCGCGAGATGCCGGAGTTCCTGCGCCTCCGGCGCAGCCTGTTCGACTTCATCGAGAAGGCCGAGGCATGAGGGCTGCCCTGAAGGCACTCGTGCTGCCGGCCGCGCTCCTGGTTGCTGCGGAAGCTGCCGTGCGCATTTCCGGCACGACGAGCCAGGCGATCGCCGCGCCGACCGCCGTCGCGGTGGCGCTGGCCGAGGCGCTGGCGGATGGCTCGATGCTGACGGCAACCCGCGACACGCTGTTCGGCGCCTTTGCCGGGCTCGCGATCGGCTCTGCCATTGGCCTCGCGCTCGGCGTCCTACTCGGGCTGGTGAAGCCGCTCGACAGGCTGATGGAGATCACCATCGAGGCGGTGCGTCCCATCCCGTCGGTCGCCGTCATTCCCATCGCCATGCTCGCCCTGGGCTTCGGCTACGGCATGGAAATCGCTATCGTCGCCTTCGCCTGCCTCTGGCCGATGCTCATCCTGTCGCGCTCGGCGATCACCGGCATCGAGCCACGCCTTCTGGAAGTCGCGCGTGCCCTGCGCCTTTCTCCGCTCCAGCGTGTCTTCAAGATCGTCCTGCCTGCCGCCTTGCCGCGCATTATCGTTGCCTTTCGGCTTGCGGCCGGCATTGCGCTGGTCGTGGCCGTCACCGTCGAGATCGCCGCCAATCCGCTCGGTCTCGGTTACGGCATCCTGATCGCCCAGCAATCGTTGCGACCGGAACTGATGCTGGCCTATCTCCTGTGGATCGGCGTCGTCGGCCTTCTGGTCAATGCCTTGCTCGCCTGGGGGCAAAGCCGCCTGTTCGGCCGGGCAGCCCTCGCCACGGCGACTTCGTGAAGGGCCGCACATGAGAGCAAACCGCATCCTCTGGCTCGCCGGCAGTCTCTTCGTCGCCGCATGTTTCGTGCTTTTCTGGCAGTGGGTGGCGGACAACAAGCTCGTCTCTCCGGTCTTCCTGCCCGGCCCGGACAGGGCCTGGGCCGCGCTCGTGAAAGGCATGACCAAGGGCGATCTTTCCGTGAAGCTCGCGGCCACCGTCGAGCGGATGATCTGGGGATGGCTGATCGCCTCGTTGGTGGGCATTGCGCTCGGCGCGGCGATCGGCACGTCGCGGGCGCTCCGCGCCTATGTCGCGCCCATGCTGGAGTTCCTGCGGCCGCTTCCGGCTTCAGCCGTGATCCCGGTCGCCATCGCGATCCTCGGCCTCTCCGATGCGATGGTGCTGTCCGTCATCGCTTTCGGCGCGTTGTGGCCCGTGCTTCTCGCCACCATCCACGGGTTCTCCGCCGTCGAGCCGCGCCTCTACGAGGTGGGCCGGGCGCTTGGTCTCTCGCGCGCCGCCGTCATCGGCAAGATCGCGCTGCCGTCGGCGAGCCCCGACATTCTTGCCGGCATGCGCCTCGGCCTGACCGTGGCGCTCATCCTGGCCGTCGTCTGCGAGATGCTCGCCGGCCGCGACGGGCTCGGGAACTGGATTTTGCTTGCCGCGCGTTCCTTCAGGGCGCCCGATCTCTATGCCGGCGTGATCCTGCTCGGCGTGCTGGGCTATGTCAGCTCGGTGCTGCTCGCGGCCTTCGAGGCCCGCATGCTGGTGTGGCGCAGCCGCGCCCGCTGAATACCTCCCCTGACGGCACATTTGGGAAAATCGCGCCGAATTGCTATCTATCGGCTTGGGATCATGCGAAACCCGACATGGTGATGGCAGGAACGGGAATATGCAGGCGAAGGCAACCCTGACGAAAAACCAGCTTCTGGTTCTGGAAAAGCTCGAGGCGGCGACGGGTCCGCTCAGCGCCTACACCCTGCTGGACCTTCTGCGCGAGCGGGGCTTCCGGGCGCCCCTCCAGGTCTATCGCGCCCTCGAGGTGCTGATGAAGGAAGGCTTCGTTCATCGGCTGGAAAGCCTGAACGCCTTTGTCGCCTGTTCCGAGAAGCACGACCACAGCCACCGCATGACCGCTTTCGCGATCTGCGACAAATGCGGGCAGGTCACGGAATTCTCAGACCATGCGGTCGAGCAGCAGCTCGATCAATGGGTCGGATCGACCGGCTTCGTGGCCAAGAAGGCCGTCATCGAGTTTCGCGGCACCTGCGCCAAATGCGCCGCCATGGCTGCGTGAAGCCACCGTCCTGCGGCCATATCTCCCCGCGTTCGTGAGGGTTGAGGGCCTGAACAGTCAGTTCTTTGCCGCCTAATATCAAACCCTCTTCCCAGCTGCCTCGAACAGGAACGATCTGGCCGGCTCGATGCCGAACAGCCCGGCGTCGCCCGGCCGGACGTCGCGAGCATCGCGGCTTTCCACCACGAGCGGGTTGCCGTCGGCGAGCGCGGCATGGATATAGGTGACGCCGCCCAGCCGCTCGACCACGGTGACCTTGCCCTCGATCGTGCCCGGCGCGCCTTCGGACGCCACGAAGTGTTCCGGCCGGATACCGAGGCTCAGCTTTGTCCCGGGTGCCGGCGGTGTGCCGCGTACCGCGACCGCGATGTCCTTGAGGCCGAAGGCGGGAGCCTCCACAACGACATTTCGTCCTTCCACGCCCGACGCGGTGACGGGGATGAAGTTCATGCGCGGAGAGCCGATGAAGCCAGCCACGAAGGTGTTGTCGGGATTCCCGTAAAGCTCGAGCGGCGCTCCGACCTGCTCGATACGGCCGGCGCGGAGCACCACGATACGGCTCGCCAGCGTCATCGCCTCGACCTGGTCGTGGGTGACGTAGACCATTGTCGATTTGAGCTCCTGATGGAGCCGGGCGATCTCGATGCGCATCTGGACGCGGAGCTCGGCGTCGAGATTCGACAGCGGCTCGTCGAACAGGAACACCTCCGGCTTGCGCACGATCGCCCGGCCGATTGCAACGCGCTGACGTTGGCCACCTGAAAGTTCGCGCGGCTTGCGCTCGAGATAGGGTTCGAGATGGAGGATGCGGGCCGCGTCCCTCACCTTGGCATCGATCTCGGCTTTGGGGTGCCCCGCCATCTCGAGGGGAAATCCCATATTCGCGGCTACGGTCATGTGCGGATAGAGCGCATAGGTCTGGAAAACCATGGCGATGCCGCGCTTGGCCGGATCGGCGTCGGTGACGTCGCGCCCGCCGATGGTGATCCTGCCGTCCGACGTCGTCTCGAGCCCGGCGATCATCCGCAGCAATGTAGACTTGCCGCAGCCGGACGGTCCGACGAAGACGACGAACTCACCGTCAGCGACATCGAGATCGACTCCGGTTATGATCTCCGTGGCGCCGAAGCGCTTCTTGACACCGTGGAGTGTGAGACCCGCCATGGCAGCTTGGTTCCGTTCTATTTGACAGCGCCCTCGGTTAGGCCGGAAACGAACCAGCGGCCGACGAGGGCGAACAGGATGACGACGGGGATGGTGGCTGCCGTCGCTCCGGCGAGAAGCAGGCCCCAGTCGATCTGATACTGGCCTATGATGCCGGCGAAACCGACCGGAATCGTCCGGTTGGCGTCCGACACGATCAGCACCGAGGCGAAGAGATATTCGGTCCAGGACGAGATGAAGGCGAAGATCGCCACGCTCGCGATACCTGGTGCGATCAGCGGCATGAGAATGCGCAGGAGGATGGTCGTGGTCGGCGCGCCGTCGATGATCGCGGCCTCCTCGATCTCGCGCGGCACCGAGGCCAGGAAGGAGCGCATCATCCAGATCGAGAAGGGAAGCGCAAAGGCGACATTGACGATGACGAGGCTCGCCCGGCTGTCGATCAGGCCGGCCTTGGCGAAAAGCCCATAGAGCGGGATCAGCACGACGACGCCGGGAAATGCGTAGGCCAGCAGGATCAGCCGATAGAGCGCGTTCCGGCCGGGGAAATTCATGCGGAAGAATGCATAGGCTGCCGGCAGCGCGAGAACGACGGTGACCAGTGTCGAGAACAGCGCCACGGCGAGGCTGTTGATGAGATAGGCCGTGAAATCGGTGAACTGCAGCAGCTTCTGGAAATGCTGGGTGGTGAAGCTCTGCGGGAACATGGTCGGCACGCGCTGGATGATCTCGCGCGGCGCCTTGATCGAGCCCGTGACAACCCACCAGAACGGCAGGCCGACGACGAGCACCAGCAGGACGAGGCCGCAATAAAGCGACAGCGATTGCGGGAAGCTGCGTTTCATCGCGCGGCCTCGCTGGCGGTCATGGCGCGCGTGGCGACGAACGCGAAACCCATGAGGAGAATGCTCGTAATCACCGAGATCGTGGCGGCCTCGCTCAGCCGGTAGCCTTTGAAAGCCGTCTCGTAGATGAGCACCGGCAGGGTCTGCGATGCCTGGGCCGGTCCGCCGGCCGTGAGCAGCCAGATCACGTCGAAGACGTTGAAGGAGAGAAGCGTGCCGACGACGCCCAGCACCAGCAGCGTCGGCTGCAGAAGGGGCCAGGTGATGCGGGTGAAGCGCCTGAAGGCGCTCGCGCCATCGATGCGCGCCGCCTCATAAAGATCGCCGGGAATGCGTGTGAGACCCGCGAGCATCATCAGCGCCGTGAACGGGAACCAGCGCCAGGAGTTGATCATGATGAGCGTTGCCATCGTCCCCTCGCGGGTGGCGAAGAAACCGACCGGCCGGTCGATGATACCGGTCTGGATGAGCAGCGGATTGATCATGCCGCCTGACGTCGACAGCAACCAGCGCCAGATGATCACGACCACCACGGTCGGCACGATCCAGGTAAGGATGATCCAGGTCCGGGCAATTCGGACGCCGGGAAATTTCTGGTTGAGGATGAGGGCCGTGCCAAGCGCGAGTAAGGTCTGGACGACGGCATTGGCGGCGACCCAAATGACGCTGCGGCCGAACGCCTTCCAGAAGCCTGCGCCGCCGAGCACGGACAGGTAGTTGGCGAGGCCGACGAAACGGCCCTCTGAACCGATCACGCCGACATTCTGGAAGCTCAGCATGATCGCTTGAACCAGCGGCCAGCCGAGCACGGCCAGCAGGAAAAGGAGCGCCGGGGCAACGAAGATGAAGGCCAGCGGTGTGTTCTTCATCGATCGATCCTGCTGCCCCGGCGTCGGCCTGTTACTTCTTGGCCGTGATCTCGGTCATGCGTGCCTGTCCCGCCTTGACGGCATCGGCGGCGCTCTGACCATCGACCACGATGTGCTGCAGGGTTTCGGCGATCACGTTTTGAGCCGAGATGGCGCCGATCGACGGGAACACCTTGCCGGTGGTGAAGCCGAAGAGCTTGCCGGCGCTCGCATTCGCCACCATCGTCTCGACCTGGCCCTTGTACTTGGCGACGACCGGGTCGTTCCAGAAGGACGCGGCCTTGGCGCCGTCATCGGTCACCGGCAGGAAGAGGCCCGGCTCCATGGTCAGGAAGCGACCGTAGGTCTCGGGCTCGAGCAGCCAGGTCAGGAACACCTTGGCGGCGTCCTGCTTGGCCTTGTCCTTGGTGGTCAGCATGATGGCGTTGGAATAGGAGATCGTGCCGGAGGCGGACTGGTCGTCGGCATGCGGCACGGGCGCCACGCCGAGATCGGCGGCATCGCCTTCGGCCTGCGTGTCGTAGGTGTTGATCACGCTGAACTGAAGGATCATGCCGCAGCTGGCGCTGGCGAAGCAGGCCTCGGCCTCGCCCCAGGTCCAGGACGTGCTATCCGGCGGCGAGAGCTTCTGAAGCTCGCTGTAGTATTGGTAGGAGGCGACCGTTTCGGGCTTATCGAAGGCGATCGTGCCGTCGTCGGCATAGATGTCGGCCGCGCCGTTGTTGACCATGAAGCTGTAGACCGTCTGGTCGGTGTAGAGCTGCTTGTTGGCGGGAAGGCCGATGCCGTACTTGCCGTCGGTCGACAGTTTCTCGGCGGCAGCCTTCCATTCGGTCCAGGTCTTCGGCACCTGCAGCCCTGCCTCCTTCAGCGCGCTGTTCCGGTACCACAGCGAGATCGCCATGTTGTAGGCCGGTACCGCCCAGACATGGTCGTCATATTTGTAGGGCGCGAGCGTGGCCTCGACGAAGCCATGCTTGGCGTCGAGCTCCTTGACGAGATCGTCCACCGGCACCACCGCGTCGATGCCCTTCATCACCGTGGTGAAGTCCGGAATCGCGAAGAGCAGATCAGGACCAGTGCCCGCGGCGATAGCGGCCGGAGCTTTGGCGTAGACCTCGCCCCAGCTCTGCGGTTCCTGCTTCACGACGATGTCGGGATGCGCCTTGTTGAACTCGTCGAGCAGTTCCTGCACGCGCTGGACCCGATGCGGCGGCTGCTCCATATGCCACAGCGTCAGGCTGACCGGTTCCGCGTAAGCGGCGCTGCTCAGTAGTGCGGCAAACGCCGCGAAAGGTAGAATTGCCTTCATTGTCTTCATCTCCCTGTTACCCCGTGCTCCCCGAAAGGCGCGGATTCCCCAGAATATTTCCACCACTATAGATGCGGATTGCGCGGGCGGTAGCGGGCGATCAGCGCCTCGTTGACCTCCGCCGCGCCCGGCATGTTGGCGCTGAGATAGATCGGTGCCTGGACACCCGACGCCTGGAGCCGCGCCGCGACCTCGGCCAGCACTGCGTTCATCATCGCCGCGCCGACCGGCGTCGAGATCGGTCCGACGCGAAGCGCGCTGCCCGGCACGGCCGTGATCGCGTCTCCGGGAGGCGCGCCATTGTCCAACACGATGTCGGCGACGTCGGCGAGCCGCGTCCGGCCCTTGGCAGCAGCCCTGGAATAGGTTTCGGATGTGATGGCAATCACGGTGGCGCCCCGTTCCTTGCCGATCTGGGCGGCCTCCACGGGCGCTGCGTTCACGCCGCTGTTGGAGACGATGATCAGCACGTCGTCCGGGCCGATCGGGTAGCGGTCGAAGATGGGCGCCACGAGTCCGGGCATGCGCTCGAAGACCGTCCCTGCCACCGCTCCTTCATGCACCATGGTCGGGCCCGAAAGGATGGGCACGGTAAGCGCCAGGCCGCCGGCACGGTAATGCGCCTCCTCGGCCATGGTGTGGCTATGCCCGGTGCCGAAAATATAAACCAGCCCGTCGGCGCGCGCGGTCTTTTCGACGGCGTCGGCGGCCTCGGCAAGCGCGGCGCCATTCTGCTTCAGGAGCTTGCCGATGCGCTCGGTCAATTCGTTGAGATAGGCGGCGGCGGTGGCGATCTCTGTCATGTCAGCCTCAATCTAACCCGCATCGTGAAACAATCGCCCCGATAGGACGAGCGGACATATTCGAGCGGCCGCCCGTCGCGGCCGAAGGTGCAGCGGGTGAACCTCAGGATCGGCGTGCCGGGCTCGATGTCGAGCGCCGCGGAGGTGACGGCATCCGGTGTATCGGCGAAGACGGTCTCCTCCGCCTCGGTCGGCATGTGCCCGTAGTCCTCGCGCAGCACGCGGTAGAGCGAATCCATCGAGAAATCGGCGCGCTCGAGCAGGCCGGGCGCGAGCACGACCGGTACTTCCGTCCGCTCGACCGCGACAGGCTCGGCGTCGACGAGGCGGACGCGCACCAGCCTGTGCACGGGCTCGTTCTCGGCGATCGCCAGAGCGCTGGCCACTTCAGGATCCGCGGCGCCCAAGCCCGCGTCGAGCACGACGCTCGACACAAAGCGGCCGGCCCGCCGCATCTCCTCCGTGAAGCCGCTCAGCGTGCGCAACTGCTTCTCGATGCGAGGCTGGGCGACGAAGCAGCCGCGCCCGACCCGCGTTTCGACGAGACCCCGCCGCTCCAGAGACTTGAGCGCCTGGCGTGCCGTCATGCGGCTCGCACCAAGTTCCTCGGCGATCTGGCGTTCGGAAGGCAGGCGATCGCCGGCCTTCAGCGCTCCGGAGCCGATCCGGGCCTCCAGCGAACGGGCGATGCGCTGGTAGAGCGGCGCCTGGTCGACAATCATGAGCGGTATATCCCGCATGGGCGAGGTGGTATGTACCACGCGATCTATGCAGGTGCCGGCGTTTTCGTCAACGCAGCGCGAGCGCTTTATCCCGATATTTCCGGTAGTTCGCGAATGCGGCATCCCAGGCCGGCTTGGCCGACGCCGCCGGGTCCTGGCTGCGTTGGATCCGCCGGGTCGAAATCGAAGCTTCCCGGATCGATGGGAACCAGCCGATGGCGGTGCCGGCGAGCAGGGCGGCGCCGCGCGCGCCGAACTCTGTCCCCGCCGGCACATGCACCGTCTTGCCCAGCGCGTCGGCGATCATCTGCGTCCACATGCGGCTTTTGGCGCCGCCGCCCGTGAGCAGCAGCCTGTCGCCGATGTCGGGCAGGTCGGCAAGGAGATCGCGGATGGCGAGCACCACGCCTTCATAGACGGCGCGCATCATGTGGGCGCGGCCATGGCGCGGCGTGAGCCCGTGGAAACCCGCCCGGGCCTGGGCGTCGACAATGGGCGCGATGATGCCGCTGTCGCTGAGATAGGGCAGGAACACGACGCCCTCGCTGCCGACCGGCACGGCGGAAACCATGGCGTCGAGCTTGGCGAACATTTCGGGATCGCGCGCGGCTTCCGCCATGATCGTCTCGACTGCCCAGTCGAGATTGAGCGTACCCGCCACATTGACCATGGCGCGGAACCAGGTTTCGCCGGGGAGCGTGAAGAGCAGGCCGAGATCGGGTGGCGTGAAGACGGGCGTGTCGGAGACGACGCCGACGATGCAGGTCGTGCCGAGCACGGCGAGGGCGGTGCCCCCCTCCAGCGCGCTCGCGCCGGTGACGGTCGAGGGCACGTCGCCGGCTCCCACCGCCACGGGTGTGCCCGTCTTCAGGCCGGTGGCCGCGGCGGCCTGCGCCGTGACCGTTCCCGCCAGGCTTTCGGAATCCAGGACCGGCGGCAGCTTGTGGGCGATATCGGCTAGGCCGAAGAGATGGAGCATGTCGGCGCTGCGACGGCGCCGACGAGCATCGCCCGGAGCGACGGCCGCCTCCGTCCGGTCGGAGGCGGCCTGCCCCGTCAGCTTCATGCGCAGGAAATCCTTGTAGCTGAAGATGTGGGCGGCCCGCTCGACGATTTCGGGCTCGTGCTCCCTGAGCCAGGCGACGAGAGGCAGCGTGCAGCCCTGCTGCATGACGCAGCCATCCTCCTCGAAGATCCGGTGGTAGAAGCCGGGATCCTCCGCCGCGCGGCATTCGAGCATCTCCTGGGCGCGGCTGTCCTCCCAGATGATGCCGGGCCGCAGGGCTTCGCCCTTGTCGTCGACCAGCCATGCGCCGACCATGGCGGCGGAAATACCTATGGCGGCGATGTCGTCCGCCGCGATGCCGGCCGTTTCGAGCGCGCCCTTGATGGCGGCGCGTGCCGCCTCCCAGGCCGCGACCGGGTCGGTTTCGCACCAGCCCGGCCGGGGGCGGTGCAGGACGACCCGATGGGTTCTGCTCGCGATCTCGGTTCCGCCTTTGTCGAAAACGGCGGCCTTCGTCATGGAGGAACCGGCGTCGATCCCTAGGAGAAAACGGCTCATGGAAATTCCAGAGTTAGAGCAAATCTTGCCCGAGACGCATTATCAATCCGGGAAGGAGAGATCGACGACGAAATCATAGGCGTCGCCGCGAAAGATCGAGTGGCTCCATTCGACGAGCGTTCCGTCGGCGAGCTCGGCCATGCGATGGATGTCGAGCGCGACATGGCCGTCCATGACGCCAAGCAGCCGGGCCCATTCTGCGCCGATGGTTACCGCAGCGATGTTCTGAAAGGCGCGAACCGGCGGGTGGCCACGCGCCCGCAATGCTTCATAGAAGGAGACACCGACCTCCTCAGGGTCGGGAAGGAAACGGGATGGGCTCACCGTCCATTCCAGGGCGATCGGCTCGCTATCGGCGAAGCGAAGGCGATGAAGCCGCGCGACCGGATCTCCGGGCGCGAGGCGCAGCCGGCGGGCTTCTTCCGCATCGGCCCGACCGCTTTCGCGGCTGATCCAGCTCGTGCCCGGCTCGCGGCCCCTGGCGCGCATGTCCTCGCTGAAGGAATAGAGGCGCGACAGGCTTTGGGCGACTCGCTGCGGCGGGCCGGCCACGAAGGTGCCACTGCCATGGCGGCGCACCACCAGACCGTCCGCCACCAATCCGTCCAGCGCCTTGCGCACCGTCACGCGCGAGATGTCCAGCTCTTCGGCGATCTCCCGCTCGGAGGGGAGCGCCATGCCGGGATAGGACTTGCCCGACCGGATCGCCTGGCCGATCCAGTTCTTGAGCTGAAAATAGGCAGGGCTCGAGCGGTTGAGGCTGAGCCCTTCGAACGAGAACATGTCGTGCTCGCGAATCTGGCTAATACCAAAATGATACCAGTCGTGGGCGCGCGGAGCCAGCGCAGGAGGAGACCGTCTGTTCGCCGTTCCCCCTTAGTCCGGGAGAAGGCGGGGAGTTGCGGCGACCGCTAGCCTCGTAGCGCTTGCCTGACCCAATCGAGCCGCGCTGCGGGCACCAGCCCGTAATTGTAGAAGTTGATGCCGACGCCGGCTTCGAGCGCCGGCTTCACCTTTGCGGCCAGGACATCCGCATCGGACATTTCCGGATAGAACAGCCGGTAGCCCGTGCCGAGGAATTTGTCCGGCCCCAGCGCGGCCCGGCCTGCCGCCAGCAACTGCGCGACGTCGCCCGGCTCCATGTCGTAGGCGCAGAGGATCGCGCCATCGCAGACCTTGCCGAGGGGGGCGAGATCGCAGCCGCCGAGCCAGCCGTCCTTCAAGTCGATGATGACGACCTGCGTCGCCGGATGGGCTGCCGCGCGAATCTCCTCGACCAGGCTCGTCACCGGCTCGAAGCGCCACAGGAGGTAAGCATGGAGTTCCGGCCATGGCGCGAAGGTGCCAAGGCCGCTCGCGGGAAAATCGGGGAAACGGCGTGCCGGTACCGCCCGCTCGCAGCTCTCGGAGATCCATTGCCTGACCAGCTTGCGAGCCGCCTCGCCATCGACGCCGGCCTCGGCCGATCCGGCAATGCAGGACGGGCAAAAGCAGAGCGACAGCAGAAAATCCTCTTCCGGTGTCAGGCCGACGCCGTCCTTCTCGTGATGATATTCATGGGCAAAACCCATGAAGGATGGGCTCTCGAGTTCGATGCGGTCGGGCCGGTAGTTGCGGCTGACGTCTTCCACCATCACCCGCACATAGGCGCGGGCGTCCGGGTGAGACGGGCATAGATTGTAGTAGTTCGGATCGCCGAAGGCATTGCGGGTCACCGCCTGGGGATGGAGCATGCCGAGCCTGGTATTGTGCAGGCAGACCGTCCAACAGGAGATCTTCATCCCGCTGTTGTCGCGGCGGCGCCCGAGCTCGCGCAGGACATCGCCGCCTTCCTCGATGACGTCGGCGAGTTTCGGTCGGATGGCGAGACCCTCCCAGAGCGCGGGGTCGGGCCGGAAATAGATGGTGCCATCCTCCGGGAAATAGGCCTTGCGCCGCGGGCTGCGTGACTGCAGGAAACGGCCGGCATGGTAGGACGTCGCTAGGCTGATCATGTTCAAGCCGGCGCGTTCGCGCAACTCTCGCTCGACGGTGTCATGGCCGAGATCCTGCACGTCCCAGGGATAGGTCCACATCGACAGGTGCATGCTTTCTCCTCCGCAAGATTCCTGTTCAGGGGATCAGCCGTCCCGGCAGATTGCCCGTCGGCTGTCCGTCGGCGACGACCGGCTCGCCCGCCACGAAGACATGGCTGACGCCCGTGGCGAAGCGCACGGGATCGTCGAATGTCGCGGGGTCGTCGATGCCGGCTGAAAAGAGCGTCAGATCGGCCACCAGGCCTTCGCGGATCACGCCGCGGTCGGCGAGGTTGAAGCGCTGCGCCGGTGCCGAGGTCATCCGCCGTACGGCGTCCTCGATCGGAAACCAGCCCTCGCGGACCAGCCGTCCCGCAAAACGCGCGAACGAACCGAAGCCGCGGGGGTGCGGGCGCGTGCCTGCTCGGGGCAGGCCGTCGGAACAGGCAAGATGCAGGCGATGGGTGCATGCGGCATGGAGGTCGCCCTCGTCGAGCTGGAAAAGCACGATGCCGGTCTCGCCGCCATCCTCGAGGATCAGCCGCACCATGAGATCGAAGGGGTCCATTTGCTCGGTCGCTGCGGCATCCTCCATCGAACGTCCCTCGAGATGCTTGAGACCTGCTGCACCGATCGCGGAGAGGCGGACGTTGCCCCAGCCGATCAGCGAGACCTTGGATTGGAGATGCGGATCACTCCCGCCCTCCTCGACCCAGCGCCGCAGGTCCGCTCTGTAGGCCGGGTTGGCAAGTCGGGCGGCGAGCGCGCCATGGCCGCCGGCCAGAGCTTCGGGCGGCAGGAGCTGGAGCATATAGGTGCTGCCGGCCGGATAGGGATACATGTCGAAGGACACGTCCAGCCCGTCGCCCCGGGCCGCCTCGAGCTTCTCGATGACCTTCGGCACATTTCCCCAATTCGGCCGGCCAGCCGATTGCAAGTGGGAAAGCAGACCGGCCGTGCCAGCCTGGCGCAGGATCGACAGGAATTCGTCCGTCGAGGCGATCAGGCCAGCCTCATAGCTTCGCACATGGGCCGTTAGAAGCTTGCCGTGGTCACGTACGGTCTCGGCCAGCGCCACCAGTTCCGCCTGGTCCGCATAGGCGCTGGGCGGGTAGACGAGGCCGAGCGAGAGACCCGCCGCGCCTTGTTCAAGCTGCGCGGCGAGCAGGCGCTGCATGGCCTGGCGTTCCCGAGGGGTTGCCGCGCGGTTTTCGTAACCCATGACGGCGAGGCGCAGTGGCGCGTGCCCGACGAGCGAGACCACGTTGAGCGCCGCGCCGCGCTCTTCCAGCGATCTGCGGTATCCGTTCAGATCATCGAAGATTTCGCTCTCGGCCGTCGCGCCGAGAAGTGCTCCGAAATGTTCTGCAAGAAGCAGCCGTGAGTGGGGGGCGGCCGGATAGAGCGAGAAGCTGCAATTGCCGACCACGACCGTCGTCACCCCCTGCAGGATCTTCTCCGGCCGCTGCGGCTCGCGGAGCGTGATCAGATCGTCATGGCAATGGGCATCGATGAAGCCGGGCGCAAGGTAGCGGTCGCAGGCGTCGATCACCGTCGCGCCATCGGCCGCCAGGCCGGGCGCTATTGCGGCGATGCGGCCACCGCCGATGCGCAGGTCCGCCCGGAACCAGGGCGCGCCGGTGCCGTCGATGATGCGAGCGTCCCGGATCAGAATGTCCATATGCCCTCAGTTCCCCACCGGCTCCGCCATCTGGATCAGGCAGTCGCCGGCCTCGCAATGCGTGTGCAGCCTGCGGGAGATCACGATGCCGCTTTCCGCGAACAGCAATGGCTCCTCCGGCGCCTCCAGCCTTTCGAGATCATGGTACCAGCCGGCGAGATCGCCAGCGGCGACACGTGCGCCCAGCCGAACGGCAGGCTCGTACCAGCCCCTGCGGGTGGCATAGATGCCCTGGCTATGGCGGGCAAGCGAAAGAAGCTGCATCGGCCCTTCCGACGGCGGCAGCGGCCCGAGTACCGCGTCGTAGACCACTCCGGTGGCGACCAGCAGATTGTCGATGGCGCGCGCGGTCACCGCCATGCTGTCCACGGTCGCGGTGCCCCCGCCACCGAATTCGCCGCTGAGGCCGATCGCGCCGGCACGCCGCGCCGCGCCCATCGAAGTCGGCGCAGCCGGTCCGTTATCGGCCACGAAGCCATAGGGCATCCCCAATGCGCGCATGAGAGCCAGCGCGCGATCATGGCGCCTGGGGTCGTCGTTGCGCTCGATCAGCGCTGTGGCGAGATGCTCCATAGAGGTTCCGCCGGAATGGATGTCGAACACGACGTCATGACGCGGAAACAGGTCACTCTCCAGGAAATGCGCCAGCCGCGATGTCGGCGTGCCGCCGGGATCTCCAGGAAAGGCGCGATTGAGATTGCCTCCGTCAAGCGGCGAGCAGCGCTTCGCCGTCATGACGGCAGGGGCATTTGCCATTGGCAGGATGGTGATACGCCCCCGCACGCGCGCCGGATCGAGCCTGCGGATCAGTTTGGCGAGCGCCAACTCTCCCTCATACTCGTCGCCGTGATTGCCGGCCATGAGAAGCACGGACGGGCCGCTGCCGTTGCGGATGACGCAGATCGGCACCTTCACCTGGAAGTAGGGCGATCGGTCGATGGAGAACGGAATGCTCAGGAAGTCGACCGTCTTGCCGTCGCGGTCGAAATCGAGCTGGTGGACGAGGCCGGTATGCATGGGTCGAGCTCCGTGCGGAAACAGCGCGCGCTCTTTTGTGGCGCGGCCAAGCGGTTCTATCGCGTCTCATCGACGGGCGGCCTCGCGGCCTGAAAGCAGCAGGAGGCCGAGGATCAGCGAGCCGAAGAGGATGCTGCGCCAGCCTGCCGAGGCGTTCACGACGGTAATGAGCGCGGTGATCGTCACCAGCAGGATCGCTCCCGGCATGGTTCCGGCATAGGTGCCGAGCCCGCCCAGAATCGAGGTGCCGCCAAGCACGACCGCGGCGATCGAGGCGAGCAGGTAGGGGTCGCCGATGCCGACATAGCCTTGTCCGTTCATGCCGAGCACGAGCACGCCTGCCAAGCCTGCGGTGAAGCCGCTGATACCGTAGACGGCGATCGTGGTCGTGGCGATCGGTACGCCGGACAGTTCGGCGGCACGCTGGTTCGCGCCAAGCGCAAAGATGCGTGCGCCAAACGGGGTGGCATGCATCAGAACGAGGACGGCGGCCGAAACGACGATCCAGAGCACGACGCCGGCCGGAATGCCGATCGGGCGGGCGTTGCCGAGCCAGCTGACCAGCGGATTGTGAAGCGAGACGGCGCTGCCTCCGGCAAGGATGATCAACAGCCCCTGCAGGAAAGTCGCCATGGCAAGCGTCATGATCATGGGATGGACCCGCAGGAATGCGACGCCAAGCCCATTGACGAGCCCTATTCCAGTGGTCATGGAAAGCACGAGCAGCACGGCCGAGAGACCGGTCGGATCAGCCTGCCACCCGAGTAGAGGCAGGGCTACCGCGGCGACCGTCACGATCGCCGCGACCGAGAGGTCGATGCCGCCGGCGATCACCACGAAGGTCTGGCCGGCCGCCACGAGGCCGATCACCGCTGCGAGCTCGACGATGTAGCGAAGGTGGCCGAAGGCGCCGAAGCCGCGGCTGAAGATGCTGGTGACGATCCAGACGGCCGCGACGACGGCGAAAGTCAGGGCGGGCCGGCTGCCAAGGACGGCAAGCGCTCGGCGCCCGGCAGAAATGGTATCCACGCTGCTCATCTCTGCACCTTGCGGAATTGCGGGATCGCGACGGCGCCGATGATGATCAGCCCCTGCGCGACATATTGGGCGACCGGCGTGAAGCCGAGAAAGAACATGACGGAGATCATCAGGCTCAAGAGCAGGCTTCCTGCGAGAGCGCCGCGCATGGTGCCCTGGCCGCCGAGGAAGCCGATGCCCCCAAGCACGGCCGCGGCGATCGAGTTCAGGGTGAAGGCGTTGCCGATCACCGGATCGCCGGATCCCGTCTGGGCCGCGACGAACAGGCCGGCGCTTGTCGAGAGAAGACCGCTTATGGCGAAGGCGGCGATGCGTGCGGCGTCGACCGGCACGCCGGAGCGATAGGCTCCCACCGGATTCTCGCCGGCGGCGTAGAGGCTCAAGCCCAGCGGCGTGGCGAGATAGAGCTTCCAAAGAAGCACGACAGCGACGAGGATCAGGAAGGCCGCCGGTGTGTTGCCGGCGAGCAGATCCGACAACCAGGCAGGGATCGAACCGCCTGGACGGGGAAGGATGACGAGTGCCGCGCCGCCAACGATGAAGGAGCCAGCAAGAGTCACCACGATCGCTGGAAGGCGGAGCTTCACGACGATGAGGCCGGTCGCCGCGCCGAAGGCAAGGCCCGCGAGCGCGACGGCAGCAACGCCTCCGGCGACGCCGAGCGGCCCGGACATGGTTGTGGCGGCGATGACCGCGCCGAGGCTGACCGTCGCACCGACGGCGAGGCTGATGCCCCCGGTCAGCATGAGAATCGCCTGCGCCATGGCGACCAGAGCAAGCGGGAACCAGCTCTGGGTGAATTTGGCGAAACCCGACATCGAGAACAGGCCGGGGAACAGGATCCCATAGGCGACGATGAACGCTGCGACGATCACGAAAAGGCCGCGCACGCCGGCATTGCGGCGCGATTGGACGGGCCAATAGAGCGGTCCGGCAGCTCTGGGCTCGACAACGCTCATGCCGCAACCCTCGAACGATCGGTGCCGAGAGCAGCGGCGACTATGGCCTCCTCGCTCAGTGCTTCGCGTTCCAGTGTCGCGGCGATGGCGCCATCGCGCACGACGGCGACCCGATCGCACAGATGCACGAGTTCGGGCGTGTCGGAACTCAGAAGCACGACCGCCTTTCCGGCCGCCGCGAACTGGCGGAGCATGATGTAGATCTCGCGTTTGGTCTCGACGTCCACGCCGCGCGTCGGATCGTTGAGGAGCAACACCCGCGGCTCGTGCGGCATCCATTTCGCCAGCGCGACCTTCTGCTGGTTGCCGCCGGACAGCGCCTGGGCCTGCCGCTGGAGATCGCCTCTGATGGCAAAGCGTGTCGCGAGTTCCTTGCAGACCACGCTCTCCCGGCCGCGTCGGCGCAGCGTCAGCGCGGGAATGCGCGCGAAGGCAGGCAACATCAGATTGGTGGAGATCGAATGAATGAGGTGCAGGCCCTCGCGTTTGCGATCGGCCGGAACATAGGCGAGGCCGAGACGGTTGGCCTTCGGCACGCCACCGGGCAGGCCGGGCTTGCCGCCGAAATCCGCCGCCGCCCTGGCCGGAAGCGCGCCATAAAGCCCGAGCAACAGGTCCTCCTGTCCCTGGCCGACCAGGCCGCCGATGCCGAGGATTTCCCCGGTTCTCACCTCGAGATCGACGTTGCGCATCTGCCCGGCTGAAAAGTTCCTTACGTAAATCGCGGCGGCCGGGGCGGGGGAAGGCTGCCAGGGAGGGAAAAGATCGCCTGGGTCGCGCCCCACCATCAGGCGCACCAGCCCGGCTGCGTCGGTGCCGGCGAGCGGTCGGTCGGCCGTGCAGGCGCCGTCCTTCAGCACGGTCACGTGCTGACAGAGCGCCATCACCTCGTTCAGCCTGTGCGAGATGTAGAGGATGGCGACGTCGTCGCGGCGAAGACGCTCCAGCACTTCGGTAAGGATCCTCGCCTCGGTCGCCGACAACGACGAGGTCGGCTCGTCGAGGATGAGCACGCGCGGCTTGCGGTAGAGCGCCTTTGCGATTTCGACCATCTGACGCCGGCCGAGCGACAGCTCGCCGACGGGCGTCGAGATCGCTTCGTGCAAACCGACAAGATCGCAAATGGCCTTGGCCCGCCTGGCCAGGACGGGATAGTCGATCATGCCGAAGCGCCGAGGATAGGCCCCAAGCCCGATATTCTCGGCGATCGAGAGGCTGGATGTCAGGCTCAGCTCCTGCTGAACGACAGCGATGCCGGCACGCCGCGCCTCGGCCGGCGTCATGCGGCCCAGGGACCGCCCGTCGACCTCGATCGTCCCGCTGTCCGGCGGCAGGGCGCCGGACAGGAGATTGATGAGGGTCGATTTGCCGGCCCCGTTCTCCCCGAGCAGCGCGTGGATGCGGCCCGGTAGAAGGGAGATGGAGACGTCGCGCAGGACGGGGTTGCCGAAGAATGATTTCGACACCCCCCGCGCGGCGAGAAGCGGGGCTTCGCTGGCCACGTTGCCTTCTCCCAGGCTTACTGCTCGGCGAGCAGCTTGTCGAACAGGGCCTGATCGTAAGGCGAATAGATGTAGCCGTCAGCCGGGAAGTCGGCCGCCCTGGCGAGATATTCGTCGAGATTGGAATTGTCGATCACCGGCAGCGGTACCTTGACGAAGGGCGGGATGTCCTTGCCTTCGAGCGCCTGCACGGCGACATAGGTGGCGAAGGCGCCGAGCCAGTTGGGCTGCATCGTGGCCCAGCTCTTGAGCCCTTTTTCCTTCCATAGTTCGAGGAACTGGCGGGCATTCTCGCCGGTGATCGGCACCTGCTCGCGCCCCTGCTTGTCGAGCGCCAGGATGGCGCCGGCCGAGAGCGCGCCCCCGAGCGACAGGATACCGTCAATCTCCGGATTGGCGAACAGAAGGCTGGTCACCGCCTCCTGCGCCGGCGCGACATTATAGGCGGTGTTGGTCTCGGCGAGAATCTTCACGTCCGGATTGGCCTTGAGCACGGGCTCGGCACCCTTGCGGCGGTCGTCCGAGACGGAGATCCCGGCGGGCCCGTTGAGGACCAGTATGTTTCCTTTGCCGCCCATCTGTTCGATCAGGAACTTGGCGGCCTGCTCGCCCCATTGCGCGGAATCCGTGTTGACCTTGGTGGTGACCTCGTCCGTGTCGACGAGGCTGTCGAAATTGATGATGGCGATGCCCTTGGCGCAGGCGTCGGCCAGCACACGGGCCGGCGCGGTCGACGAGCCGGCGATCAGGATGATCGCATCCACGTCGGAATCGATCATGGACTGGATCTGCTGGATCTGAACATTGGCATCGCCTTGCGCGTCGGTGACGACGAGCTTGTCGACAAGGCCTTTCTTCTTCAGCTCCTCGACCTCGGCCTCGATCGTGCCCTGGGTCTGCTTCATCCAGGTGGGCACGGAATAGATATTGGCCCAGCCGATCGTATAGGGCGCCTTGCGATCGCCCTTGATGCATTTGGCGGCCGCCTCGGACTGCGAGACCCCGCCGAGGCTCAGCACGAGACCCAGGCAAAGGGCGCTCGCGGATACGAAGAATGACGATTTACGCATGATATTCCCCTCCAAGTTGCGCCTCGGCGTGGCGGGAACGAGATGGGAAACCTCCGGCTCCCTCAGGTGGAACCGCCTCCTCCGTTCGGTCTGCTCACGCCAGGGTCTCCAATGTCCAATATACCGGACATACTGCCTGTATATCGGACAAATGGATGCTAGACGCGCCCTTCCCGGATTTCAAGCGCCTTGGGTGACCCGGGGTGAGGAGGGAAGGAGCAGAAGGGAAAGGAGATAGGGCTGCGCTGAAGAGCACGATCGAGGGCACCGGGTCGGCAGCCTCGTTCTGCACCGCCCGGCGGCCGGCCGCAATGGAACGGAATGGTTCCTCGGATCAGCTCGCCCGCTGGCGCGGGCTCCCTTCCGAGGATGACGACTGCGTTGAAGGCCTGCCCCCAATCGCCAATGTTGGCGATTGGCATCGACATGGAAGCTTCGTCATCCTCGGGCCGGCGTCGAGCGAAGCGAAGGCGACGTGACCCGAGGATCCTGTGTGCTGCGGTTGTGGTAGATCGGGATCGGGAAGGAGGCCGTCGGGATCCTGGTCGCTTCGCCATTCCGTTCCATTGCGGCTGGCCGCCGGGCGGTGCGGAACGAGGCTGCCGATCCGGTATCAGCAACCGTACCGCTCTTCGAGCTTTCCGTGCACTGCGCGACGTATTTCACCGTCCAAGGCACCCCCACCAGATGTGTGGATATTGTAGGTCGCGGGGGCGGTCGAGCGAAGCGAAGGCCAGGTGAGGACGCCCCGCCCTTGGTCAATGATATTTATTGACCTCGTCGGCACGCTCGCCGCGCATCTCGCTGCGATAGAAGCCTTCGCGCAAATTGATGCCGTATTCGAGATAGGCCTTCATCGAGCACAGCATCTGCGTCCAGCCCTCGCAATTGAGATAGGACTTCTTGAGTCCGTTCTCGCCTTCGCGCCAGCCGGTCTCCGCGATCGTGACCAGTGTGCCGCCGTCGTCGAGCGGCTCGAAGTTCATTTCGATGCGCGTCTTGTAGGCCGGTTCGCCTTCAGGGACGCTCGCATCCCAGCGCAGGACGATGCGCTTGTCCTTCGTCACCTCGTCCACTTCGACGGGCACGTCACCCCACCACGTCACCGTCGTGCCCGTGGCGAGCGGGGCATTCGCTCCGCCGATCGTGGTGAAATAGCCGCTGAGCTTGGTCGGGTTGACCACTGCGTCGAACACATCCGCGACCGGCTTCCCGATACGGCCCGAAATCCTGAAACCGAGAGACATCTCTAACTCCTTCCGCTTGCCTGCCGGCACAATATGTTATAAAAATCTAACATGTCAATCGAGTCGAAAGATGATCGTGTTTTCAAGGCCTTGTCGCACCCGCGCCGGCGGCAGTTGCTTGATCTGATGAAGGACCAGCCGCGCACGACGGGAGCGCTTTGCGAAGCATTTCCTGAAATGGACCGCTGCACCGTGATGCAGCATTTGAAGGTGCTGGAGGAAGCCGACCTCGTCATCGTCCGTCGCGAGGGGCGCGAGCGCTGGAACCATCTCAACGCCGTGCCGATCAAGCGGATCCACGACCGCTGGATCAGCGAATACGCGACCCACGCGGCCAGCATCCTCGACAGGCTGAAAGCCGATCTCGACGGGTCTGGTTAGACACCTTCGAGGATGATGATTGTCGGGCGCTGCGGAAGGCTTCTCGCCGAGAGTGTCACGGAGCGGGTGTCGCGGAAGTCCACCGCGAAGCCTTCGCCCATCCTGAGGGTGAATTCCTCGATCGGCGTGGAATGCCGATGCATCGGCAGCACCACAGAGGAGTAGAGCCGCTTCGTGATCTCCTGCATGTTTGCCAGCGATTGCGTCATCCCGCCATCGATCGGCACCATCACCACGTCGAGCCGGCCGATCGCGGCGTAGTGGGCGTCCTCGAGATTGTGGTGCAGATGGCCGAGATGGCCGATACACAGGCCCGCCACCTCGAAGATGAAGATGGAGTTGCCGTCCTTCTCCATCTGGTCGAAGCGGCGGATGTCGGTCGGTACGTTGCGGATATAGACATCGTCGACCACCAGCCGATGCTTGGCCGGCCCGCCGTCCGGATTCCAGCCGCGCAGCACGTATTCGATGCCTGCATCGGGCAGATCGGTGTAGTGGGTGCGGTGCGCCTTGTTCATCGTGACGACGCGCGGCAGCGGATCGGTGCCGTAGACGCCGCTGAAATCGGTGGCGATGCGCACGCCGGCCGGTGTCTCGATGATGTAGGTGGAATGGCCGGCATAGGTGAGCCTCACCTCGCCCTCGCTCGTCGAACCCGCCGGGGTGAAGTTCACATAGGTCGCGTTGGGCATGGCATTGGCCATCGCGACGCAATTGCTCGGCACCGGGTCATCCTGGGCGTAGACCGCTGTGATGCCGAGCATCATCGCCGCCATCGCGGCGAAGATCAGGGAAATGCGCATGGGGCACCCTCCTCGAACGACACTGCCGCGGCTGGGCGGCCGTCGGACGGGTGAGTATGGCAAGCCGGCACCGTCATCGCGTAGTCACGTTTTCGCGAGCCGCCCGCCGATGACGCGCACCGCGGAAATGCGGGCCGGACTGGACCTTTGACGACAAAATTACTATAAGGCGCGCCATTCCAGACAGTATCGAAACCGTCGTCACAGGGGTTCCATGGCCGGCCATTCACAATTCAAGAACATCATGCACCGCAAGGGCCGTCAGGACGCGGCCAAGTCGAAGATGTTCTCCAAGCTCGCGCGCGAAATCACGGTTGCAGCCAAGGCCGGCGCGCCCGACCCTGCGATGAACCCGCGCCTGCGACTGGCTGTCCAGAACGCCAAGGCGCAATCCATGCCCAAGGACAACATCCAGCGGGCCATCAACAAGGCCGCCGGCGGCGAGGGCGAAAACTACGAAGAGGTGCGCTACGAGGGGTATGGCCCGGGCGGCGTGGCGTTGATCGTCGAGGCGCTGACCGACAACCGCAACCGCTCGGCCTCCAATGTGCGTGCCGCCTTCACCAAGGCCGGCGGGTCGCTCGGCGAAACCGGTTCCGTGTCCTTCATGTGGAATCGCGTCGGCGAGATCTACTATCCCGCCAAGGCTGGCGACGCCGACAAGGTCATGGAAGCCGCGATCGAAGCGGGCGCCGATGACGTGCAGTCGGACGAGGATGGCCACACCATCCTCTGCGCCTTCGAAAGCGTCGGCGAGGTGTCGAAGGCTCTCGAGGCCGCACTCGGCGAGGCCGAGAGCGTCAAGGTCATCTGGCAGCCACAGAACACCGTCCCGGTCGACGAGGACCGTGCCCAGTCGCTGATGAAACTGGTCGCCACGCTCGAGGACGACGACGACGTGCAGAACGTCTACGCCAATTTCGAGGTCGACGACGAGACCATGGCCAAGCTCAGCGCGGCATGACCAATCGGCCGGCGGTCCGCATTGAATATTGCACGCAATGCCAATGGCTGCTGCGCGCCGGCTGGATGGCGCAGGAGCTGCTGTCGACCTTCGGCACCGATCTCGGTGAAGTGACGCTGGTGCCTGGCACTGGCGGCATCTTCACCATCACCTGCAACGGCGCGCTGGTCTGGGACAGGAAGCGCGACGGCGGCTTCCCCGATGCCGCGAAGCTCAAGCAGCTCGTGCGTGACGTGATCGATCCCGGCCGTGATCTCGGTCATTCCGACCGGAAGCGCTCCGACCGATAGGAATGTATTTCCCGCTGCCGGGCCGGCTATCGACGGTCCGGCCCGATTGCCCCGCGTTTAATGCGCCTCTTCCCAATTGTCGGCCGAGCGGGCATCCACTTGAAGCGGAACGGCGAGCGAGATCGCCGGCATGGCGGCATGCTCCATGACCTGGCGGATGACGGGGATTGTCGCCTCCACCTCGCTTTCCGGCGCCTCGAAGATCAGCTCGTCATGTACCTGCAGCAGCATGCGAGCGGAGAGCCCGGCCTTCTCCAATGCCGGTTCGATGCGCACCATCGCACGGCGAATGATATCGGCCGCCGAGCCCTGGATCGGTGCGTTGATCGAGGCGCGTTCGTTGAAGGCGCGTATGGAGGGATTGGACGAACGGATCTCGGGGTAGTGGATCCTCCGCCCGAAGATCGTCTCGACATAGCCGTTCTCGCGAGCCTGCGCCTTGCTTTTCTCCATATAGTCCCTGATCCCTGGGAAGCGCTCGAAGTAGCGCTTGATATACTCGCTCGCTTCCTCGCGCGGGATCGAGAGCTGGTTCGACAGGCCGAAAGCCGAAATGCCGTAGATGATGCCGAAATTGATTGCCTTGGCGCGGCGTCTGACCTCCGACGGCATGCCGTCGACCGGAACGCCGAACATCTCCGAAGCGGTCATGGCATGGATGTCGATGCCGTCCTCGAAGGCAGTCGTGAGTTGCGGAATGTCGGCAATATGGGCGAGCACGCGCAACTCGATCTGACTGTAGTCGGCCGAGATCAGCTTGTGGCCTTTTTCGGAGATAAAAGCCGCGCGGATCTTGCGACCTTCGGCAGTGCGCACGGGAATGTTCTGCAGATTGGGCTCGGACGAGGAGAGGCGCCCCGTCGTGGTCGCGGCGAGCGCGTAGGAGGTGTGGACACGACCCGTCTGCGGGTGGACATAGCCGGGCAGCGCATCCGTATAGGTGGATTTGAGCTTCGTGAGCTGTCGCCAGTCGACGATCTTGCGCGGCAGCTCATGGCCTTCGGCGGCGAGATCTTCCAGCACCTGTGCCGATGTCGACCATTGGCCGGTCTTGGTCTTGGAGCCGCCAGGCAGGCCCATCTTGCCGAACAATATGTCTCCAAGCTGCTTGGGCGAACCAATGGTGAAGCGGTCCCCGGCGAGCTCGTAGATCTCGTCCTCGAGGCGCGCGGCACCTTGGGCCAGATCGCCCGACAGCCGCGACAGGATCTGGCGATCGATGGCAATACCGCGCTGTTCCATGCGGGCCAGCACCGGGATGAGTGGACGTTCCAGCCGCTCATAGACGGAAACGAGGCCCTTCGCCGTGAGGCGTGGCTTGAGCACCTGCCAAAGCCGCAAGGCTATGTCGGCGCTCTCTCCGGCGTAGCAGGTCGCCTTGTCCATGTCGACGAGATCGAACGCAATGGAGGACTTGCCGGAGCCAGTCAGCGACTTGGAGTCGATCGGAGTGTGTCCCAGCCATTTCTCCGAAAGGGAATCCAGGCCGTGGCCGCCTGCCGTGCCGCCGTCGAGCACGTAAGAAATCAGCATCGTGTCGTCATAGGGCACGACTTCGATGCCGTGACGGTTCATGACCACGATGTCGTATTTGAGATTCTGGCCGATCTTCAGGACGGATCTGTCTTCCATCAGGGGCTTGATCGCATCGAGCGCTTCGCGGATGGCGATCTGGTTCTCGACGAGCCCGCTGCCGAGCAGATCGGTTTGCCCGTTCTTGTGGGCGAGAGGTAGATAGGCGGCACGGCCGGGTCGTACCGCGATCGAGAGACCGCACAATTCGGCGTGCATGGGATCGAGGGATGTGGTCTGCGCGTCGAAGGCGAAGAGCCCTGTCTCCCGTGCTTCCGCCACCCAGGCCTGCAAAGTCGGCAGGTCGCGGATGCAATCATAGGCGCTGGTGTTGAACTTGGCGGCGACCGCCGATTCCGCCCGCAATGCCGCCAGCATCGACGGCGATGTCGGGTCGCTGGCGCCCGTCGATGCGGTAGGCAGGCCATCATCCGCGACCACGGCGGCACGCCGGCTGCCCTGAGCGCCGTTTGTCGGAGCCGCTTCGATTTCGGATTTCAGCGAGATCAAACCGGCGCCGACATCCGGTCCATGTGCTTCGGCTCCGCTTTCGATCGGGACGACCGCCGGTTCCACCGCCGCCGGGTCCGTGGCGGTCGCCTCGGCGACCCGGCGGGTGAGAGTGGAGAATTCCATCGTTTTGAGGAATCCGATGAGCCCCGGCCCGTTCGGCGGCTGAAGGACGAACTCGTCCAGGCCTTCCTTCACCGGCACGTCGTTCTTCAGCCGAACGAGCTCCCGCGAGATCAGGGCCTTGTCGGCATTGGCGATGATCGACTCCCGACGTTTCTCCTGCTTGATCTCTGACGCGCGCGCCAGGAGCGTGTCGAGGTCCCCGAACTGCTCGAGCAATTGCGCCGCCGTCTTCGGGCCGATTCCCGGAACGCCCGGCACGTTGTCGATCGAATCGCCGGTGAGCGCCTGAAGGTCGATCATCTTTTCCGGCGGCACGCCCCATTTCTCGACGACCTCGGGAATCTTGATCTCCCGGTCCTTCATCGGGTCGTACATGGTGACGGTCGGTCCGACGAGTTGCATGAGGTCCTTGTCGGACGAGACAATGGTGGTGTCGCCGCCCGCCTCGCAGGCCAGGCGCGCATAGGTGGCGATCAGGTCGTCGGCCTCGTAGCCCTCCATCTCGATGCAGGGCAGGCCGAACGCCCGTGTCGCATGGCGGATCAAACCGAACTGTGGGATTAGATCCTCGGGCGGAGCGGATCTATTGGCCTTGTATTCGGGATAGAGATCGCTGCGGAAGGTTTTCGAGGAATAGTCGAAGATGACGGCAAAGTGAGTGGGCGCGACGCCGACATCGGTGCTGCGCGCATCGCGAATGAGCTTCCAGACCATATTGCAGAAACCCAGCACGGCGCTGGTCGGAAGCCCGTCCGATTTCCGGTTCAGCGGCGGAAGAGCATGATAAGCGCGGAAGATGTAGCCCGAACCGTCGACAAGGAAGAGATGATCGCCTTTTTTCATGGGGCAACGGGTAGCGTGCGCGCCGGAGCCTGTCCATTGGAAAGAGGCATATCCTGTCAGGAGACAGTATTTCCGCTCACGGGTTTGTTACAAAGATGTAATCTTCGTGCCCTTGAAACGCCACCTTCTCAACGCCAGATAACGGGCATCGGCAGTTTTTGCCGAGTCCGGATCGAAGGCCCGTCCCCCGCCTAGGCCGGACAGTGCGGCAGCCTCATCCCCCTCTCCGGGCTGCCGCATCATTTCGTAAAACGCCGCCGTGGTTCCCCTCCACCACGGCGGCTTTTTTTTGTGCAAGTCATTCGGGCTTTCCGTCTTTCGCCACCATCGCTAGTTTAACCATAAAGAATCGAAAGGCGTCTCCCCATGTCCATACTCGCTCCCGTTCTTGAGCGGCTCGACGACAATCTCGACAAGAGCCTCGCTCGTCTCTTCGATCTGGTGAGGATCAAGTCGATTTCGACCGATCCGGCCTTTGCAACCGATTGCCGCAAGGCCGCCGAATGGCTGGTCGCGGACTTGAAGACGATCGGTTTCGATGCAAGCGTCAGGGATACGCCGGGGCACCCGATGGTGGTCGCCCATCATGACGGCCCCGCCGACGCGCCGCATGTGCTCTTTTACGGCCATTACGACGTCCAGCCCGTCGATCCCATCGAATTGTGGGATGCCGACCCCTTCGATCCCCGGTTGAAGGAGATCGAGCCGGGACGCAAGGTGATCACGGGTCGTGGTTCCGCCGACGACAAGGGACAGCTGATGCTGTTCGTAGAGGCTTGCCGTGCCTGGAAAGAGGTGCACGGTTCGCTGCCCTGCAAGGTCACGCTGCTGTTCGAAGGCGAGGAGGAGTCCGGCTCGCCTTCGCTGAAGCCCTTTCTCGAGGCCAATGCCGGGGAACTGAAGGCTGATTTCGCCATGGTGTGCGACACCGGCATGTGGGATCGCGACACCCCGGCCATTTCGGTCGGTTTGCGCGGCCTCGTCGGCGAGGAACTGATCGTCAGGGCCGCCAATCGCGACCTTCATTCCGGCGAATTTGGCGGGGCGGCGGCCAATCCGATCCGCATCCTGGCATCGGTTCTCGCGGACATCCACGACGACAATGGCAGGGTCACCATCCCCGGCTTTTATGATGGGGTCGAGGAGACGCCGTCGCAGATCCTGAAGTCGTGGGAGAATCTGGGAGAGACGGCCGAGACCTTCCTTGGCCCTGTCGGCCTGTCGATCCCGTCGGGCGAGAAAGGACGTTCCGTCCTGGAACTGGTCTGGGCACGGCCGACCGCGGAGTTCAACGGCATTTCCGGGGGCTACACGGGCAAAGGGTTCAAGACGGTGATCGCGGCCGAAGCGTCGGCGAAAGTGTCGTTTCGATTGGTGCACAAGCAGGACCCGGCCGCCATCCGGTCGGCCTTCCGCAAATTCGTGGAGGAACGCATCCCTGCCGACTGCTCCGTGGCGTTCCACCCCCATGGCGGCTCGCCCGCCATCCAGCTCTCCTACGATTCGGCTTTCCTGGCGAGCGCGAGACAGGCCCTCTCGGACGAATGGTCCAAGCCGGCCGTCATGATAGCCATGGGCGGGTCGATCCCGATCGTCGGGGACTTCCAGAAATTCCTCGGAATGGAGTCGCTGCTGGTCGGTTTCGGCCTTTCCGACGACCGCATCCACTCGCCCAACGAGAAATACGATCTCTCCTCCTTCCACAAGGGCCAGCGTTCCTGGGCACGCATCCTCGATGCGCTGACACGGAAGGGCTGAGGCGACAGACATGACGATCCGTTTTCACAAGAACGACCTGCCTGATCTCACCAACTACAACGTCGATGCGGTGGCCATAGATACCGAGACGCTTGGGCTCAATCCGCACCGGGATCGCCTTTGCGTCGTCCAGCTTTCGCCGGGCGACGGAACTGCGGACGTGATCCAGATCGCACCGGGGCAGAAATCGGCGCCCAATCTCGTGGCGCTGCTGCGCGACGCCCGCATCACCAAGCTGTTTCATTACGGGCGCTTTGATCTCGCCGTGCTCTATCACGCCTTCGGAGCCATGCCCGAGCCTGTGTTCTGCACCAAGATCGCATCGCGGCTCACCCGCACCTATACCGATCGCCACGGGCTCAAGGATATTTGTTTCGAGCTTCTGGGGGTGAGCCTGTCCAAGGTGCAGCAATCGTCGGATTGGGCGGCCGAGACGCTCACGCCCGAGCAGCTCGACTACGCCGCTTCGGACGTGCTTTATCTGCATCGGCTCCGTGATGCGCTGTCGGGGCGGCTCGCTCGCGAGAACCGCACGGAGGAGGCCGCTGCCTGCTTCCGCTTCCTGCCGACGCGGGCGAAGCTCGACCTGATGGGGTGGGACGAGGACGATATTTTCGCCCACAGCTGACGCGAGCTGCGTGGCCGTTTCGCAACCAGTGCGGAACTAAAACCTGCAGTAACGGTTCCCTTTCCGATATCAGCCGGATGCGGCAGGCCGGATGTTTCTGAAAGCTTACCACTTTGTCATGCTTCGTTCAGTTTCCATTCATCGGCTCACCGCTATCTGTGATGCTATCCACGGTTGATTGGAAACAGGAAGGAAGATCGACATGAGGAAAATCGTCTCGACCATCTGCGCGGCGGTCCTCTCCATGGCGAGCCTCGCCGCGGTAGGCTCCGCCTCGGCGGCGCCGGTCCGTCCGATGGGGATCGAGCACCCGGCATCGGATGTCCAGCAGGTTCAGCACCGCCGGGGCTATTATCGCTACCACGGACGGCCTTACTACAACGGCTATCGTGGCTATCGCTATGCGCGGCCGGGATGGCGGCGCCACAATGACTGGTGGTTCCCGCCGGCGGCTTTCATTACCGGCGCCATCGTGGGCGGCGCCCTTGCCGCTCCGCCACCTCCGCCCCCGCCGGTCTACCGGACTCGGCCCGTGGGCAATGCCCATGTGCAATGGTGCTACGATCGCTACAAGTCGTACAGGGCCTCCGACAACACCTTCCAGCCCTACAACGGGCCGCGCAGGCAATGCTACTCTCCCTATAGCTGATCACCGGCCCGCCAAGGCCGGCCTTTAGCCGGCGAAGGGTTCTCCGCGACCGGCCGTCACCAAGTCTCTCTTCGACCTAGTGACGGCCAATTTTGTGCCGCGTCCCGACTACCCGACTGGGAAGGTAGGACTATCTCGTTAGATCTCGGCGCTGGGAGGAGCGGCGTGCCATGACATGCGAACGGTCTCGATCGGGGGCCGGCAGGGCCGCGGCACCATGGATCATGACAACGACAGCTTCTTCGACCCGGCAACTACATCCTAAAACCGGATGACCACTCCCCGGACCACTCTCGGGCCACTTCTGGAACCAAGCGACGCCAGCTCCGTTAGCATCGCAGTCCAAGGAGGTTGCACACATGGCCAAAGAGGCTCCACGTCATGATCGCAAGCAAGAAGAGCAACGCGACAGCACCAAGCCGGGCACCATAGTCGCCGGCCCGGATGCCCATGCACGGGAACGCAGGGGGACAGCACCGACAGAGCCCCACGACAGACAAGAGGACAACCCTTCGACCAATCCAGCGAACCGCTAGCAAAGGGCGTGGACGCACGCCATATACCCCTTCCCCGAATGAAATCGGGAAAGGGGTTTGATCGTGAGGTTCGGAAGCTGGCTTATGCCGGCAGATCGAAGCGATCGGCGTTCATGACCTTCGTCCAGGCGGCAACGAAGTCCTTGACGAACTTCTCCTTGTTGTCGTCCTGAGCATAGACTTCGGCATAGGCCCGCAGGATCGAGTTCGAGCCGAAGACGAGATCCACCCGCGTAGCCGTGAATTTGGGCGTTCCAGTCTTGCGGTCGCGGATCTCGTAGAGATTGTTGCCAGCCGGCACCCAGGAATAGGCCATGTCGGTCAGCGTGACGAAGAAGTCTGTCGTCAGCGCGCCGACGCGATCCGTGAGGACGCCGTGCGACGTTCCGCCATGGTTGGTGCCGATCACCCGCATGCCGCCGATCAGCGCCGTCATCTCAGGCGCGGTCAGGCCCATGAGCTGGGCTCGGTCGAGAAGCAGCTCTTCGGGACTGACCACGTATTCCTGCTTCTGCCAGTTGCGGAAGCCGTCGGCGAGAGGCTCCAGCACCGCAAAGCTTGACGCGTCGGTCTGCTCTTGGCTCGCATCGCCGCGGCCCGGGGCAAAGGGCACTTCGACGTCGAAGCCGGCAGCCCTGGCCGCCTGCTCCACGCCGTAATTGCCCGCCAGCACGATCACATCGGCGAGGCTTGCGCCCGACGCGGCCGCGATGGGCTCGAGCACCGAGAGAACGCGAGCCAGGCGCGCCGGCTCATTGCCTTCCCAATCCTTCTGCGGGGCGAGGCGGATGCGGGCGCCGTTCGCGCCGCCGCGGAAGTCCGAACCGCGGAATGTGCGCGCACTGTCCCAGGCGGTGGTGACCAGATCGGAGACCGAAAGGCCGGAGGCGGCGATCTTCGCCTTGACGGCATCGACGTCGTAGTCCTTCCGGCCAGCGGGAACCGGGTCCTGCCAGATGAGGTCTTCGGTGGGCGCATCGGGACCGAGATAGCGGGTGCTAGGACCCATGTCGCGGTGCGTCAGCTTGAACCAGGCGCGGGCGAAGGCGTCAGAGAACGCTTCAAAATCGTTCATGAAGCGCAGGGAGATTTCGCGGTAGATCGGGTCCACCTTCAGTGCCATGTCCGCGTCGGTCATCATGGGGTTGTGTCGGATCGACGGATCTTCGACATCGACCGGCTTGTCCGCTTCGGCGATGAAGACCGGCTCCCATTGGGACGCGCCAGCCGGGCTCTTCACCAGATGCCAGTCATGCTCGAACAGCATCTTGAAGAAGCCGTTGTCCCATTTGGTGGGCTCGCTGGTCCACGCGCCTTCGAGACCCGAAACAACCGTGTTGCGGCCGATGCCCCGGCCCTTGGTGTTCATCCAGCCGAGGCCCTGGTATTCGGGTCCGGCAGCCTCCGGATCGGGGCTGAGATCGGCCGGATTGCCGTTGCCATGGGTCTTGCCGATCGTATGGCCGCCAGCGGTGAGCGCCACCGTCTCTTCGTCGTTCATGCCCATCCGGGCGAAAGTCTCGCGCATTTGCGCGGCGGTCGCCAGCGGATCGGACTTGCCGTTGACACCCTCGGGGTTCACGTAGATCAGGCCCATCTGCACGGCGGCAAGCGGGTTGTCCAGTGACTCGGGCTTGTTGACGTCGCCATAGCGGGTGTCGCTGGGGGCCAGCCACTCCTTTTCGTCACCCCAATAGGTATCCTTTTCCGGATGCCAGATATCCTCGCGGCCGAAGGCGAAGCCGAAGGTTTTCAATCCCGCAACTTCATAGGCGATCGTTCCGGCCAAGGCGATCAGGTCGGCCCACGAAACTCTGTTGCCATATTTCTTCTTGATCGGCCACAGAAGGCGGCGGCCCTTGTCGGTGTTGACGTTGTCGGGCCAGGAATTGAGCGGAGCGAAACGCTGGTTGCCGGTGTTGGCGCCGCCGCGGCCGTCGGACGTGCGGTACGACCCCGCCGCGTGCCAGGTGACTCGGGCCATCATGCCCACATAGCTGCCCCAATCCGCAGGCCACCAGTCCTGGCTGTCGGTCATCAGCGCGCGCAGGTCGGCCTTGAGGGCTTCGACGTCGAGCTTCTTGAGCTCCTCGCGATAGTTGAAGTCCTTGCCCAGCGGATTGGTCTTCGTATCGTGCTGGTGCAGGATGTCGAGGTTCAGCGCGTTGGGCCACCATTCCATGACCGATTGGCCAAGAGCCGTGTTGCCGCCATGCATGACCGGGCATTTGCCGGCCGATTCCAACTTTGCGTCCATGTTGCTCTCCAGATGGATTTCCCAAGATAGAAAGGCGCAACTGAAAGTGGCCATCATAGGGGCCGCTTTCCCAAGCGACCGAGATCCACCAGCAGTTTAGCTGCAATAGCCAGCCGCTGTCATAATTTCCAATTGTATATTCTAAAGAGTCCGATATGGAAAGGTTATGAATGGGATTACCATAAAGCACCTGCGGTATTTCGAGGCCTTGGCAAGGTTGGGCCATTTCGGGCGCGCCGCGGAGGACTGCGCGGTATCCCAGCCGGCCTTGTCCGTGCAGATCAAGGATCTGGAAGAGCTGATCGGGGCGCCGCTCGTGGAACGGGGAGGCCGGCAAATCCGATTGACCGGCCTTGGCGAGCAGTTCGCAGAAAGGGTCCGCGAGATTCTGCGCTCGGTGGACGAATTGCAGGATCTGGCCCGTGCGGCAGACGGGCCGCTGGCCGGCCATCTTCGCATCGGCATCATTCCCACGGTCGCGCCCTATCTGCTCGCCGATGTCATCACGATGCTCACCCGCCGCTATCCGGCGTTGGACGTGCGGCCACGCGAGGCAGTGACGCAGAAGCTGATCGCCGACCTCCTGGAAGCCCGGCTCGATGCCGCCATCGTCGCCTTGCCGGTCTCCGAGACTGCCATTGCGGAGACGCCGCTCTTCGAGGAAGAATTCGTCCTGGCGCGGCCACTTGAAGATGCCCGCAAGCCGGTTCCCAGCGCAGACAAACTTCACGAGATGAGATTGCTGCTGCTCGAGGAAGGCCACTGCTTCAGGGATCAGGCACTCTCATTCTGCAACATCGCGGCTTCCCCTCCGCGCGAGCTGATGGAGGGAAGCTCCCTGTCCACTCTTGTCCAGATGGTCGGTGCCGGAATCGGCGTTACGCTCGTGCCGCAAATCGCGGTTCATGCCGAGAGCCGGTCCTCCAACGTCTGCATGGTTCGCCTGCCTGAGCCCCGACCTTCCCGAACTATAGGAATCGTGTGGCGCAAGACAAATCCACTGTCGTCGCAATTCACGCAAATCGCCGAGATCGTTCGCGAGGTCGGGTTGGGAAAACAGCGTCAAGTGCAGGATCTTCTTCAGGATTGAGCTGCCCCCGGGAAGGGCCTAGCTCCACCAAAGGCGACGCTCGAATTGACAATGCCTGGCATGGGGTCGAGCGTAGCGAGGAGGTTGGCTGGCATCTTGCCAGGTGGATTTCGGTCCCGCATGACTCCTGCCCCGTGTCAGCCGCTTTCCTTGTAGCTATGCGAGGTGCCGATCAGAACGGCGCTGCGGATCGCCTCGCCTGACCGCTGGATCGCCGTCCGCAAACCTGTCAGCGACGCTGCGGAGGAAAGCTCCAGAAAGAGGCCCCTGCGCGCGAGGATCTGCTGGTCGGCCAGCGCTTGGCCCTGCGAGACGGCAATCGCAGTACCCTGGCTCTCCGTGACTGCCACGTACGATTGATAGGTGACCGTCGCTCCGCCGATGGAGACGAGCAGCGACTTGCCGGGAAAGTGCGTGCGAAGGTCTTGTCCTGCGAGGACCTGCTCCAGCCGCGGAAAAGGTTCTACTGCGATAAGGCGTGGCAAGCTGGATCGCCTGCCTTCGGCAACCGCGTCGGCCAAGCCGCGATAGATGCCCCAGAGCAGATCGCCGCGCGCCGTCGGCACGAAAACGGCGTCGACTTCAGCTGTGGCTTGATCCTCGGCCAACTCGTAGCCGAGAGTCTTGTAGCCGTCGACGCCGAAGGGATCGCTCCCGACCGGCGGATCAAGGTAGTTGGTGGCCGACGTATAACCCTCCTCGCGCACTTTGTCGCGCACGATCGCCCAGCGTTCGAGGCTGTCATCCCTATAGATGATGTCAGCGCCGGCCATCTCGATAGCGCGCCGCCACGGGCGACTGATGGCCGGCGTCGTTACGATGATGCAATGCAGGCCCGCCGCGGCCGCGTAGGCCGCCAGCGATGCGCCGGCGTTGCCGCTCGATGCGGCAATGACACCCGCTCCGCCGCGATCCCTTGCCCGGGCCACGAACTGCGCGCTCATCCGGTCCTTGTGCGAGCCGGTGGGATTGGCGCTCTCCAGCTTGATCGAGAGCCGCTCCAGCCCAAGCTCCTCGGCCAGTCCAGACAGGTCGACGAGTGGCGTGTCGCCCTCACCCAGGCTTGGGAATGAGACGTAGGGAAGCCGGTGGGCGAAGCGCCTCATGCCCCTGCCGGTGCCGCCGCCAATTGCCGGCGGGATTGTGTCCGCATAGACTGGCACGACGCTGGCAGGATGGTGCTCAGCCGAACAGTTCGGACATCCTTCCGGGTAGTCGGCAACGGGATGGAGTGTCACGCATCGGATGCATCGGAAACCGGTCAGATAATCGTTGATCGCCTGCATTTGATTCATTCAGTGTTCTTGGGAAGGGAGATCAGGGTTCCGCGCAGCCGCGCCATGGCTGGCAGAAGCACGATCAGCAGGGCAGCGGCCAGGAACATCGCGCTGAGCGGACTGACCAGGAACGCGCTTATCTGGCCATTGCCGATGATCAGGCCCTGCATCAGGCTCTCCTCGAACAGCCGGCCAAGCACGAAAGCGAGCAGAAGCGGCGCCACGTCGAAGCCGGTCTTGCGAAGGCCATACCCGATGACGCCGAAAGCCAGCATCGCCGCCACGTCGAACATGTTGTTGTTGAGGCTGTAGGCGCCGATCACGCAGAAGAACAGGATCAGGATCGACATGACGGCGCGTGGCACGCGCAGGAGGGAGACGAACAGGCCGACCAGAGGAACGTTGAGCACGACGAGGATGGCATTGCCCACGAACATGCTCGCGATCACCCCCCAGAACATCTCGGGGTGGTCGACGATCAGCCGCGGGCCGGGCGTCACGCCCGCCATGAGCAGCGCACCCATGATGACGCCGATCGTCGCGTTGGCGGGAATGCCGAGACAGAGCAAAGGGATGAAGCTTGCCTGCGCCCCGGCGTTGTTCGCCGCCTCCGGTCCGGCGACGCCCGCAACAGCGCCTTTGCCGAAGGTCTCGGGTGATTTCGAGATCCGGCGCTCCAGCATGTAGCTGGCAAAGCTCGCGATCATACCGCCGCCGCCCGGCAGCAGTCCGAGCAAGAAGCCGAGTAAACTCCCGCGCACCACCGGCGCGGCGGATTCGCCGAGCTCGGTCCGGTTCGGGAGCAACTCCTTGAGCCGTGTGGGGGACTGGACGGTCCTCATGCTCTCGTCCCGGTCTTCGGCCATCAGCAGCACCTCGCTGATGCCGAACAGACCCATCGCCAGGATGGCGATGTTGAAGCCGTCGCGCAGTGGCGCGATATCGAAGACGAAACGTTCGTCGCCGGAGACGAGATCGACACCGACGGTGGCAAGAAGCAGGCCCAGCCCGATCATGGCGACCGACTTGACGCGCGACCCTTCTCCCACGCCGAGCACAAGCGTGAAGCCGAGGATCAGCAAGGATGTCTTCTCGATCGGGCCGAAGGCAAGCGCGAACCCGGCGACGCCCGGCCCGACGATGGCGATGCCGAGGGTGGCGACGACGCCGGCGAAGAAGCTGCCCAGCGCGGCGATGGCGAGCGCTGCCCCGGCACGTCCTCTCCGCGCCATCTGGTAGCCGTCGATGCAGGTGATGACGCTTGCCGCCTCACCCGGGATCTTCACCAGAATCGATGTGATCGAGCCGCCATACATCGCGCCGTAGTAGATGCCGGAAAGCAGGATGATGGCGCTGGTCTTGTCGAGATAGACCGAGATCGGCAGCAGCAGGCTGATGGTGGCCGTCGGTCCCAGGCCGGGCAAGACACCGACGGCGGTGCCGACGATGCAACCCGCAAGAGCGATCAATAAGTTCCAGGGCGTGGCCGCCTGCGCGAAGCCCTGAGCAAGATCACCGAGAACGTCCATCAACTACCCCCAGATCGCTCCGCTCGGAAGCGGCACCATCAGCGTGCGCTCGAACAGAAGCCAGCTTCCCAACCCTAGCGCCGCGGCGATGATGACCGAGCGGGGAAACGATATACCTTCCAAGCGCAGGATCGCGGTCGCCACTATGGCAAGAGCGGGCAGCAGGCCGATGGCGGCTGTCAGCGGCAGGATCGCGACGAAGCCGGCACAATAGGCGATCGCTGGCGACGCGAAGCTTGCGCTCTCCCCAGTATCCCTTGCGAGAATGGTCCATAGGCAGGGAACGATTGCCATGGCGCACGACACAACGGGCAGAAGTCCAGACCCCGGTACGCCGAACGACCAGATGCTGTAGTGAAGCAAGGAGTAGATCAGCGCGGCGGTGGCCGCGACGACCAGTGAGACGGCGCCCGCCACGCCGCTAGAGCCCCAGTTCCTTGATGGCCTGGCCGAGAGTCGTATAGGTCTCCTTCGCGCGCGCGGTGAATTCCTCACTGTTCCAGTAGAGCTTTCCGCCCTTCACCACCTTCAGATAATCGGCGAACTCTGGCGCGCCCTGAAGCTCCTTCACCACGTCGTTCCAATAGGAGACGACTTCGGCGGGGAGGCCGACCGGCCCGACCAGCCCGTAGGTCGCTTCGACGGCGATGGGCTGTCCCATTTCTCCAAAAGTCGGCACGTCAGGGAACGCCGCGATCTTCTCGGTCCCGGTGGAGGCGAGGAGCCGCACTTGGCCGGCGTCGAGCTGCGGCCCGTAGTCAGACGACACGGAGGCCTGGATGTGGTCGCCGAGCAGCGCGGTCATGGCTTCCGAGCCACCCTTGAAGGGCACGAAAGTGGCTTGAGCCTTGGCGCGACGGAAGGCTGCCTCTGTCGCAAGATGGGCGGCGCCTCGGACCGCGGCAGTGCCCCACTTGAACTTGCCAGGATTGTCGACCGCGAATTTCACCGCATCGTCCCAGGTCGCGAACGGACTGTCCGCCTTCACATAGAAGGCGATCGGTACGAAGACGTGCGCCGCCAGGTAGGTGAAGCTTGCCAGCGGGTCGTACGACACCTTCTGCAGATGCGGCGTCGTGCCGAACGGACTGACCGAATAGAGGCCGAGCGTGGTCCCGTCGGCTGCCGCCTCCGCGACTTGGCTCGTGCCGATCGTGGCGCCGGCACCGGGGCGGAAATCGACTGCGGTGACGTCTCCCTTCTTGTTGCTGGCGAAGTCGGCGATCACCCGCCCGCTGAGGTCGCCAGCGCCGCCAGCGGCGAACGGAACGACAATGGTCGTCGGGCGCGTGGGGTAGGCCTGTGCATAGGACAGCCGCGGCAGGCCGATGATGCCCGTGCCTGCGACGCCAAGACTCGAGAGAAGGAAACCGCGTCGATTCATATCATTCCCCATCTGTTTCGATTATCGCAACACTGTTTCAATTTTCTATTGTATTGACGGCGGAAATCTGTTGTCAATGCCGCTTCGTTTTCCGGACGAACCAGAATCATTTCGATGTGGGAACCGCACGCATGCTACAGACCGGCGCCGCTTTGACTGCTCAGATCGCCACGCTCGCGGGAGAGAGACTCGATCGAACCCGCCGCAAGATGGCAGCCGACAACCATGACCTGATCGTCGTCGCGAGCCCGGAAAACGTGCTCTATGCCACCGGCTACGAGAGCATGGGCGCGACAATCAATCGGCGCTACAGCTATGCCGCGCTCATCACACTGGACGACGTGATGCTGGTCGCTCCGGCAGCGGATTTTGCACCAGCTATCGATGCCGGCCTCGCGCCTGACAGGGTTCACACATTCGGCAAGTTCTTCTTCAGCGGCGACACGCCGTCGTCACACACCGAGGCGCGGCACGGTTCCTTCGAGGATGCACTGAGGGAGGCGCTGAGCCGGGTGAAGGCGAAAAGCGTGTTGGCGGAGCAGGCGTATCTCACCAAGGGAGCGCTGGACGCGCTTGCGGCAAGCTTCGGGCAAGTGGCTGACGCCACGCCGTGGATGCTTGCCTTGCGTGCTCTCAAGCTGCCGCTGGAAATCGAACTCCTCCGCTTCACCACCCTCATCACCGAGCGTGCGATCGAGGCCGGCATCGCCGCTGCGGCCGTGGGGACGACCGACAAGGCTATCGCTTCGGTCGTCGCTTCGCACATGTCGCTCGGCGGCGGTCTGCCGCGCAACCTCACGGTCGTCGGTGGGCTGCGCAGCGCGCTGGCAGACGCGATGAGCACGGAGCGGCCATTGGCAGCGGGCGACCTGCTGCGCTTCGACGTCGGCTGCAGCTATTATGGCTACAAATCCGACATGGCCCGCACGGCGGTCATAGGCGAACCCACCAAGCTTCAGGCGGAGCGGTATGCCGCGTTGCTCGAAGGGCTCGACGTCACGATAGACGCGATGAAGCCGGGCGTTCGCGCCGGCGACGTGTTCGACGTTGGCGTCAAGGCCGTCGAAGCAAAGGGATTCCGGCCATATCGCCGCCAGCATATCGGACACGCCATCGGCATGTCCGTATATGAGGCCCCCGTTATCATGCCGGAAAGCTTGGATGTCCTCCAGGCGGGCAGTACATTCTGCCTGGAGACCCCTTATTACGAGCCGGGCTGGGGCGGTATGATGGTCGAGGACACGGGGCTCCTCATCGACAACGGCTTCGAACTCTTTTCAACCATAGACCGGTCTCTGCGCGTCGTTCCCGCCTGAGACGGGCCCGTCACCGGATTGTTCTCATGGCATCAGACGCAAAGCTCACGGGAAGCAGCCAGTCCCTTCAAAGGGGACTGGAGATCCTGATGATCCTCGACAAAGCTGCTGCGCCGATGGGCGTCAGGGAGATCGCGCGGCAGCTCGACGTGAATGCCACGATCGTCCAGCGGCTCATCAACACGCTGTCGCAGAACCACTTCGTCACACAGGACCAGGACACGCGCCGCTACTCGATTGGTTACCGGGCTTTCGGCCTCGGCTGGAGTCTTACGAAGAAGGATCGCTTGATCTCGGTGGCCAAGCCAGAACTCGACATGCTTGCGTCGAGATACCAGCTCAACGGCTATCTCGGAGTTCTGCGCGGCTCGCGTGCAGTCTATATCCTCTCGACCCAAAGCGAGGGACCGATCGTCATCCGCAGCGTGCCGGGAAGCGAGACCTATCTGCACAGCACGGCCCTCGGGAAGGTCCTGCTGGCCGGGCTACCCGACGACCAGGTCGAGAAACTGCTGACGGGAGAGCGGCTCGAGCAGGTGACGCCGAAGACTTGCACCGACCCTGCCATTTTGATTGAGCAGATCAGGCAAGTCCGGCGGCAAGGCTACGCGATGATCGCCGGTGAGAACATATCGGGCGTCGTGTCCGTCGGCGCACCGATCCGCGACGCTTCAGAGCGGACGGTCGCTGGCTTGAGCACGGCATTCGCCGAGTGGGCGTCGCCGGAGTTTGACCTTGCCAAGATAATCACCCTCGTCAAGGAGAGCGCGAGAAGGGTTTCGCAGATGCTTGGAAGCCAGAATGAATGATCTGCCGGGCAAGTCTTCACGCGGACGTGGTGCAAAGCGCACATCATCCGCACGTTGACAGATCGCTTCAGGGCAACGGTCGGTAAGGCGTCGCATGCAACGCTTCGGGCCGCCGCCAAATTCGGGCGCGACTCGACATCACCGTGACTTCCGCAGAGCCGATGTTCGCGATCCAAGTGGTCACGAGAAGAGAAGAATTGAGTGCGTCTGCACGCGGCCGATGGAAGCAAAGGATCCGCCTCGGCCACCAGTGACAGATCGGGCAGGCGTCGCCGTGTCGAGGCATCGTTCCGGTCTTTCCCTGTACTCTTCCGCGATGGGCCCCCGTGCTGATCCGATGGAGCCTCCCACATCCCAAAGGCGCTAGGCGGAGCCAGGCCATGGAAGGCTCGATGAGGAGAGACGCCTTCAATGCTGCGCGCGTTTCTATTGCCGATGCGCCTGAACTGCCTCGAATGCTTGCCGAAAGAACGAGAGGGCCATCGCGTTCAAAAGCGAGTGCTCGCGCTCTCTGTCCACAAGTGGCGGGTCATCGCAGATCGCCTTCGCCTCAGCGGCCATCCGATCAGTGCAAGGGGCGAGGAAGATCATGTGACCCGCAAGCGGGATCATCTCGATCATTTCAACATTGGCGAGGTGATCCGCGAGCGGACGAACATTCACTTCCAGTGAAAGCTCGGCGTCCTCTCCAGCGAAGATGATGCCGACCGGAATGCGGATCCGAGAGAGTTGCGCGCTGTCAAAGAGAACACCGATCGGGGCAAGGAGCAAGGCGGCGCCGATGCGCTCGTCCGCCACGACCCCGCGAACGGCTCGATCTGGCGCAAGTTTTCCTCCCCCTTCGCACAGGCCCGTCGCCCGAACCCGATCTCGGCAATAGGCCGCAAGCCTGCCGAAATCGGGCTCTGCCCCCGCAAGCATCAAAGCGGTGACAGTGCCGGATGAGAAGCCGATCACCCCGATTCGGTCGCGGTCGATCTGCCGGCCGTAGGGGGTGGCCAGAAGGTAGTCCACGACAGTCGATATGTGGCTTGCCCGGCGGTAGGCAGTGCTGAGTTTTCCAAGGCCGCTCGTATCCCTGTAATTGTCTCCGGCATGTTCCACGGCCGCGACGATGAAGCCGTTGAGCGCAAGATAGCTTGCCGAGTCGTGATGACTGAGCATGCTTGCTGACGTCCCGTGCGAAATGACGATAAGTGGGAACAGACCCGTTTTCCACGCGGCGCCCGGTTTGCCGAGCACGTCATAAGGTCCCATGGGCAAAGGCGTGTAACGCTCGATGGCGGGATAAAAGATCGTGACCGGCAAGCGCTCTCCCGCTAAGCTGGTCACCTCGAGACGCTCGATCCCGACGCCATGCGCCGGCGCGGCGGCGGCGAACCACCAGAGGATCGCGGCGAGCACGCCCAGGCGGTTGAGAGCGCCTGCCAGCGATGCCCAACGACGGCTACCGCGGTTTCCACCGCCGCGAGAACCGCCGAGGTTGCAAGCCCATGGCGTCATCTTCCGTTCTCCTTGGAGCGGATCTGGATGAGCGTTTGCTGCGCTGAAGCGCAGAGGGATGAGGCGCCGTTCGACCAAGCAAAGATCGATATCGCGCAAACGGTCAGGGTGCGGCCCGACTTCAGCACCTCTCCGACTGCGGTCAGACGTTCTCCCCGCGATGGCGCAAGAAGATTGATCTTGAATTCGACCGTCAGAATCTCGCTCGCCGCGTCGAACTGCGTCAGTGCGGCGAATCCACCTGCGACATCCGCAAGCGAAGCGACAGCTCCGCCGTGAATGTATCCGATCTGCTGAGTGAGGTCGGGCCGGAAGGGAAGCGCGAGTTCCACCCGGCCGTCGGCGATCTCCCTCAATTCGACACCGAGCAGGCACAGGAAAGCTTGATTCGCGAAAACCTGCCTCACGCGCTGCTCGCGGTCCCGATCGAGTGTTCGACGTTCGGTCATCTGGTCTGCCATCTGGTGGAGGTCGGTCTGATCTGGCGAGGCACGTTTGGGCTGCGTCGCTCAGATCGTCCCTCGTGACAAATCAGGGAAGCCGTGCACCAGCGGCTCATGCGCCGCACTTGAGGCTTTGCGCAGCGTATGGCTGGGCCACGGGTTCATGCCGTCCCGGAGCCACAGGACGGTATCGAGCCAGAACCCCGTCCGATGCTTGGAATTGAAGAGGCTGAAATGCCCGACCGTATTTTCGCCGAGTTCGTCCGGGCCAAGTTCGACAGCGGTGGTTGGAGCATTTCGATAATAGCCGAGTCCGCGACGAACAGCTCGGAGCGTTGCATACTCGTCATCGAACGCGGTGACCGCAAGGATCGGAGCTGTGACCGCCTCAAACCTTTTGAGAATCTCTTGGCGCCGGCCGCGAGGGTAGCTCAATTCCGCGCGCGAGCGGCGGAAGCTCCACTCGTTTGCTACGCCTGCGGGCAGATCCTCGAGCCATCCAAGACGGCGGCCGGGAAAATAGCCGCAGACGGCCGTTAGCAGTGGCATTGCGAGATGCCATTTCAGAAAAAGGGCCACCCGACGATTCGGAGCATAGTCGAGCCACCAGGCATACTGGGCGCCGACCGTCAGCATGCGATCGACTTCTGTCGCGCTCGCGGCCAGCCCGGGAAGAAAGCCGCCGATGCTGTGCCCCACTACGAGCAAGGGACCACCGCGACCACGTTCACACATCAGCCGAACAGCGGCATCGAAGTCGTATTCACCCCAGTCACGCCATCGATATCCGCATCCCGATAGGGATCGAGGGCGTGAGTCGCCAATGCCTCGATAATCATACGTTAGGACATCGAACCCCTGTCCGGCGAGAAACAGGGCATAACGATGATAGTAGCGCGCGAGTACGCCGGTTGCCGGGTTGATGATGACGCGGCCATAGGTCTCGGGGCGCTCAGCCAACCAGAGATGGCCACCGAGTTTCACATCGTCTTGGCACACGATTTCGACGGGCCGCTCACATTGCGTGCGCCGGGGGGCCTCGCGATGGGGTCGTTCGCCATCCGGGAAGGTGCGGGCGCCCCCCGAAAGCGGCGACCTGGATGATTGTCTCGCGTGCCTCGACATGTGGGTTGCCTTCCAGTGATACGATACGCGCAGCTGTATCTATCATATCGATAATATATCCCGCGTCAATTCAAAGTCTTTGATCTCGGCCGTTCTCCAGGTGCTACGACTGATGCGGCTCTTCACGCTTAGCCAAGCCACATCGGGATGATGGATGCGGCGAGCAAAGCACCCAGCACCGCATTCAGTACTCGCCAGTGCCCTTCCGATTTGAGCACTTGCCTGAAGGCATATCCGAGTACGCACCATAGCCCCATGGAGACCGCCGCAAAGCCCAGGAAGGTTGTGCCAATCAGCAAGACCTGCCCCACGACGCTGCCTGCCAGATGCGCGAATGAAGAGGCCGCTCCGATCGTGACCGCCCAGGCCTTGGGATTGTACAAAACCGTTGCTGCAGCGCCGAACGCTCCGAGAGGCCCGATGCCACTCGTGGCGTCAGCGGGCGACCCGGCCCAAGCGATGCGCCAAGCGAGATACAGGAGATAGCCGGTGCCTGTCGCTCTGATTGCAAGCTCGAGAGCAGGGAGTGCGAGGAGCAGGCTGGCGAGGCCCGAGGCCGAAGCGACGGCCATCGCGCCCATTCCGATGCTGATGCCGGCGATAAAGGGAAACGATCGCCGGATTCCGAAACGCGCTCCAGACGCTGTGGCAAGCGCCGTTGCTCCGCCAGGACTGACGGTCGCGGCGGCTACGAACAGGAGGAACGCAAGTGACTGCTCGGGTACAGGCGACATTGTAGCGCTCATTGTCAATCAATAATATCAGACGTATCATAATACGATGACTCAAGGAAGAAGCTATGGCTGATGAGCGAAGCGGGTCTCGTGCGGGTGGAACTCGGGCTAAAGCAGCGCAGCGTCGGTCGGCGAACTCCTTGCCACTGGTGGTAGTCGCGATCGGCTCGGCAAGCCTGATCGGCAGCGCTTCGATGGGAGCGAGGCAGACCTTTGGATTGTTCGTGGAGCCGATGTCGTCCGAGTTCGGGTTTTCGCCCGCGACGGTGGCGTTCGCGATCGCCCTGCACAACCTCGTATGGGGACTCGCTCAGCCGTTCACCGGCGCGGCGGCTGACCGGTACGGGGCTGGTCCCGTCGTCGCGGCCGGATCTCTCCTGCTTGCCGGTGGTCTCGGGGCGGCAGCATTTGCCTCGTCCGCCTTCATGCTGGTGCTCGGCATGGGGGTGCTGTTCGGCCTTGGCGTCAGTTGCACCAGTTTTGGGGTCGTGCTCACCGCCATCGGACGAGCGGCTCGACCTGAACAGCAAAGTCTCGTCATGGGGATAGCGAGCGCCGGAGGTTCACTGGGTCAGGTGCTCTTTGTGCCTTACGCACAATTCCTATCGCAGAATTGGGGGGCGGCATTGGCGCTGATAGGGCTGACGATTCTTGTTTCGGCGGTCGCGCCTCTGGGCTACTTGATCAGAAGCAATTCGTCCGAGCACTTGAACCAAGAGCAGGTGTACATGCCTGCACGATCGGCGGCCTTGAAGGCGCTTGGTCACAATGGATATTGTCTTCTCACCCTCGGGTTCTTCACCTGCGGATTTCAGCTGGCATTTATCGCCACCCATCTTCCGGCCTATCTCAACCTGTGCAGCATGCCGGCCGGGACAGGAGCAACCGCGCTCGCCGTGATCGGCTTCTTCAACATACTCGGAAGTTGGGTTTGCGGCTGGCTGGGAGGTCGCTGCCGCCAGCGCAGCGTGCTTGCGCTTCTATATCTCGCGCGGGCAGTGGCGATCGCCATGTTCATCCTGGCGCCGAAAAGCGAGGCAAGCGTTCTGGCCTTCGCTGCGGTAATGGGTTTTCTGTGGCTCGGGACAGTTCCACTTACTACCGGTGTCATAGCGAGACTGTTTGGCGCCCGGCATCTGGGCACCTTGTTCGGCCTCTGCTTTCTCAGTCACCAAGTCGGTTCTTTTCTGGGGTCGTGGACAGGAGGGCTCGTCCTTGAGATTACCGGATCCTACACGCCGATCTGGATTGCGACTTCGGCCGCGGGGTTCATGGCGGCCGCTCTTCATATGGCGATCCGTGACACACCCGCGTACCCGGCAGCCGCTCGCGCTGAATGATGTAGCTGCTATGGAGATGCCGGCCGGACGCCGTATGTTCGATAGGCCTCTTCCATCCGCTCCTCGTCGCGCCTTGTGGGAAATACGAGATAGCTCGGCGCCCAGATTCGGCTCACTCGCTTGATCTGGACGAATATGACATGGCGTATGACGAAAGCGTCGCCCGCTTTGGACAGGAGCGCGGACGCGTAGTTCTCGAACCCCGTGTCGTCGCGATCCACGACTTTTGCTTCACCCGTGATCTTGAAGCCGCGCTGGCGGAAGATGTCGACGAAACTGACGCAGACCGTGGGCTGGGAGCGAACATTGCTCACGCTGACCGGCGACGCTATATCCGCGATGACAACGGCATCGTCGCCGTAGGCGGCGAAAATCTCCTTGGGCGAGACGTTCGGCGAGCCATCGTCTGAAACTGTAGCCAGCCAGCAAAGGACCGCGCGGTCCATTTCCGAGCGCGCCGTTTCGTTCAGCATCCATGTCTCCCGGTTCAGCCAACCTGCTTGGGCAGTTGCTCACGTAACCGATCGATACAAATGAGACAATAGGCTGGACAAATTGGAACACATGTCACAAACTGGCCTTGTATCGAAAACTAGCGGAGCGGGCATGGAGGGGACGATTGCGATCGATGCTTATGAAGTGGCGCCGCGTATAAGGGCATCCAACTACCCAGCGGAGTTCGCGCTCAGGATGGGTGGACGTATCAAGCGGCCGCTCGGCGACGTCTTCGGGCTCGTCAACTTCGGCGTGAACCTGACCACCCTTGAGCCCGGAGCAGTTTCCGCGCTCCAGCATGTTCACAGCAGACAGGACGAGTTTGTATTCGTCCTCGAAGGAGAGCTTGTTCTCGTTTCGGGCGGTCAGGAGATTTTGCTTCGACCCGGCATGTGCGCCGGCTTCAAGGCTGGCGGCGCTTCTCATCACCTGGAAAACAGATCGAAGACCTCCGCTTGCTATCTCGAGATCGGGGACCGCTCAGAGGGGGACGAAGTAAGTTACCCCTTCGATGATCTGGTTGCCGTCCGAGCGGGTGGCGTTTGGCAATTTCGACGGAAGGATGGAACGGCTTACTGAGATCCACCTGCGCAGTAACCATCTGGGACGGAGATTCTTATGAGCATCGGATTCATAGGTCTGGGGGTAATGGGCCAGCCTATGGCGCTGAACCTTGCGCGGGCAGGGTATCCGCTGGTTGTCTGGAACCGATCTCTTGCCAAATGTGAACCGCTTCGCAAAACAGGGGCGGACGTCGCTCAAACAGCCGACGAGGTCTTCGATCGCGCGAGGATCATCATTGTGATGATGGCCGACAGCGCCGCGACCGACCTTGTCCTGGATCGTGGCGGACCGCGTTTCGTTCGTCATGTATCCGACCGCATCATCGTCAGCATGGGCACCAATTCGGCCGGCTATTCGCGCGCTCTTGAAGCGGACATACGCAACGCTGGGGGGCTTTATGTCGAAGCTCCGGTATCCGGCTCGAGAAAACCTGCGGAGGCAGGCGAGCTCGTCGCGATGCTGGCAGGCGACAAAGAGGCCGTGGCCGAGGCTCGGCCGCTCCTCACGCCAATGTGTCGCGAGATCGTGACTTGCGGCGCCGTTCCATCGGCGCTGCTCATGAAGCTCGCGGTGAACCTATTTCTCATCACCATGGTCACGGGATTGGCGGAGTCCTTCCACTTTGCAGAACAGCATGAGTTGGACCTCTCCAAATTCATGAACGTGTTGAATGCTGGACCTATGGCGAGTGCGGTTTCCAAAGTGAAGCTGCAAAAGCTGTTCGATGAGGATTTCGAGGTGCAAGCGGCGATCAAGGACGTGCTGAAGAACAGCTGCTTGGTGGCCGAGGCGGCTAGGGCAGCAAACATTGCTTCTCCGCTTCTAGACGCCAGCCATGAACTCTATCGGGAAACCGTCAAACTGGGATTCGGGGACGCGGACATGGCGGCCGTGGTCAAGGCTATTGAAGGGAGGACACGTTCTGGTGCGATGGGCCTCTGAAGCTACGGCGAAGTTCGGGCAGGACCGGTTGCCTCCGGCTTCAGGAGCGAGCGGGAGTCCCGCCAAAACAGGTGCGGTCTCGCTATTCGAGCGGCGGTTGCCCCACAACGAAATCCATTCGGAGCAACATATGCACCGTCAAGTTTGGATCGAACTTACCGACTTCGAGGTCAGGGACCTGCCCGTGCTGGACAGCGGAAAGGGAAGATCTTATCTCGTGATACAATTCACGAGTGTTCACAGGAGATCGGCTTGGGCAAGCCCGATACGATTCAGCTCTCCCTGCCGCGCGGAGGCGCGCCGCTGCACGAGCGACTTGCGGAGGCGATCGAGGAGTTGATTGCTTCGGGGCGATACGGTCGTGGAGATCGGCTTCCTACTCATCGGGAGATCGCTCGGAGCGCCAATGTCGCGATCGGCACGGTGACCAAGGCGATCGACTTCCTCGAGAGTCGTGGCGTCCTCAGGGGCGAGACGGGGCGCGGCACTTTCGTCAATCTGCCTGTAGAGCCCGATGATCAGCTCGTTGATCTCAATTTCAACGCACCAATGCCCGTCGTCGACGATGCCGCGTTCCGATCAGCCATGGCACTTGCTGCCGGCCGGTTGGGCAGGGTGCCTAATGGAGGCTACCCCGAGCCGGGCGGCAGCCGTGATCAGCGCGAAGCAATTGCTGGGTGGCTGGCGGCCACCAGGGTCGAAGCCGATCCTGGCGATGTGCTGATTACGATCGGAGGCCAGCATGCCATCCATCTGGCAATGGCTGATCTCGGAAATGCCACCAAACTGATCGCGACGGAGGCTGCGACGTTCTCCGGGGCGATTGCGGCTGCCAGGAACCTGGGGATGACGCTGAAGGCTGTTGATCATGACAGCCAGGGAATGAATCCGCACCATCTGGAAAAGGTGCTGAAAGAGACCGGCTGCAGAGCCATCTATCTCACGCCGGTGTGCCAGAATCCGTTCGGATTCGAGATGTTGGAGGCCAGGCGACGGGAAATTCTCGACGTATGCCGCCGTAACGACGCCTTTGTGGTCGAAGACGACATCTACAGCATCTACTCCCAGTCGAAGGGCAAGACCTTCTATGAGATGGATCCGGAGCGCGTCTACTATATCAATGGTCTGTCCAAATGCCTCACGCCTCTCGTGCGGGTCGGTGTGCTGATTCCTCCGCGCCCGCGCCGCGTTGCGCTGGCAAGTCGTATTCGGGCGGAGGCATGGGGGGCATCTCCACTCGACGTCGAGACTGCGCGCGCCCTCATCGAAGTGGGTACGCATGTGAAGGCAAGGGACGCCCTGCTGACGGAGGCGAAGCACAGGGTCTCTCTCGCAAGCAGGCTGCTAGGCCTGAAAGATTTGCCGATGCCGCATGGATCACCACACATTTGGCTGCCAATGGCGATCGCATCAGCCGAAAAGCTGGCGCGGCGGGCGCTTGAGCGGGGTGTGCGGGTAACCCCTCCGGATGCCACGGCGGTTGGGGGTGAAAAGGCGGGGGGCGTGAGGCTATGCCTGATGGCGCCGTCCCAACGATCAAGCCTGGAACGTGCTCTTCGAATACTGGCCGATCTGAACCAAAGCTCGTCAGTCGAGGTGGTTTGAGAAGGCTCTCTTGGCCAATCATGCATTCTTTGTATCGGCCGTGGAGTGATACTATGCGGGTTCTGGGGGAGGGAAGACAATGGGCACCATCGGGAATACGGAACCCTGCCTGCTCGTGACGGGTGGAAGCCGTGGCATCGGCGCGGCCATCGTGCGGCTCGCCGCCCACAAGGGAATTCCCGTTTGCTTCAGCTTCCTCCGCGACACCGAAGCGGCTTTCGCGCTGGTTGACGATCTGAATCGGTCAGGCGCTCAAGTACATGCTTTGCAAGGAGATGTGGCGGACGTCGGCTTCGCCCGCCGTTTCTTCGATTTCGCTGAAGATGTATTCGGCCCCGCGACGATGCTGGTCAACAATGCCGGCATAACCGGGCCGATAGGGCCGTTCAAGGATACCGCCGTCGACACGCTGCGCCGGACGGTCGATACCAATTTGATGGGCCCGATGCTTCTCGCGCAAGAGGCCATCAAGCGCTGGGAGCGCTCGAGCATTTCCGGACGGATGGTCAACATTTCCTCGATCGCCTCGACGCTTGGCGCTCCCAATGAGTATGTCCACTATGCCGCCACCAAGGCGGCCATCGAGACGATGACCATTGGGCTCGGGAAGGAGGTGGCCGGCAAAGGAATCCGGATCAATGCCGTCGCACCTGGGACGGCATACACCGATATCCACGCAGCAGCAGGCGAGCCGGATCGGCCGGCACGGGTCGTATCGCGTGTGCCGATGGGAAGGATCGGAGCTCCGGGCGAAATCGCGTCGGCCGTGCTGTGGCTCCTTTCGGACGAAGCTTCCTATGTGACTGCGACTGTACTCAGGGTATCGGGCGGTCTGTGAATTCCGTCGCCCTCTGAAGGCGGATGGCGAAACGTGGCTAAACCAGCCACCATCCTCACGCCTCGATCAACGCCGCTTCGATCGCCTCCGACCGCGCCGTGCTGACCAGACACGTCGCGCCGTACGCGAACGCGGATTACGAGGTCCAATTCGATGGCTTGGGTGAGTCGATCGGAACTCAAGTCGGACTGAAGGTGCGTTGGTCATCGTACCGGGCGTAACGGCGCCAGCTCGTGTCGTTTCGAGCGCGATAGCAGCTCGAAAAACCGGAGCAGCTTCGGTGGCAGGCTGGCCCATCCGGCACCCAAAACGGTCGCTCGGCGCTGGCAAACGCCACTATATACGCGAGGAGGAAAGCCATGGGGCTGATCCAGGGCTTTCCCCCGTCCAGGCGCAAGCGGCAGCCGGTCAAGAGAGGCGGCGGCATCTCGGCCCTTCGGCCACCGTCCTAAGAGGCGGGCCGGAGGCGTCGCGCCGCTGGTTGCGTCAGGCCTCTTGTGCGGATCGCCTCGTTCACGGCGTCCTCGAGCTGCTGCTGGAAGAAGGGCTTTCCGAGCCGTGGAACGTCGGTGGCCACGCCTTCCGGCAATTCGGCGTAACCCGTAGCAAGAATAATCGGAAGTTCGGGCCATTCCGCCCTGATTCTGGAAACGAGCTGGTCGCCTCGCATGCCCGGCATCGCCTGGTCTGTGATGACCAGGTCGACCTTTTGCCCGTTCCCGAGCAGTTGGAGCGCGGCTTCGCCCGATCCGGCCTCGAGAACGCTGTGCCCCAAATCCTCGAGCATGGCGGCTGTATTCATCAGGATAAGTGCATCGTCGTCCACCGCAAGGACCGACAACTGCCGCGCTGCGGGCGATTTTTCGTCCGATGCGTCCGGTTCGACATAGCTGGGCTCGTCTGCGCCGTCGGCCACAGGAAGCCAGATCTCGGCCCTCGTTCCGTGGCCTTTGCGGCTTTTCAGGATCAGTTGACCGCCGGATTGGGCCGCCAATCCCTGAACCATCGACAAGCCGAGTCCGGTGCCCTTTCCCACTCCCTTGGTGGTGAAGAAGGGGTCCGCCGCGCGAGCCAAGGTCTCCTCGTCCATGCCCTCGCCCTGGTCTTCGACGCAGAAGCAGACATAGCGCCCCGCCTGGATGCCCCCCGCATTGCCCTTTGAGAGCGTCTCTTCATAGGCCGAGATGAAGATCGAGCCGCCTTCAGGCATGGCGTCGCGCGCATTGACCGCTAGATTGAGCAGGGCGGCTTCGAGTTGGTTGCTGTCCGTGCTGACCTTGGCCAGCGCTGCGGGAAAGCGCGTCTCGATGCGGATCGAAGGCCCGAGCGAGCGTTGTAGAAGTTCTCTCATGCCTTGCACGAGCTCGACCAGGTCGATCGACCGTTGATCCAGCGCCTGGCGGCGCGCAAAGGCGAGCATGCGCTGGGTGAGGGCCGCGCCCCGCTGTGCGGCCTGCGCGGCATTGTCCACAAGCGAAATCAGCCTCTGGTCCGCCGGAAGCTTGCGCTTCAAGAGCTCAAGGCTGCTCAGCACGACCATGAGCAGATTGTTGAAGTCATGAGCGACGCCGCCGGTGATCTGGCCGACAGCCTCCATCTTCTGAACCTGGAACAGCGCTTCGCGCGCCTCATCCAGCGCCTGCTGCGCTTCCTTCCGCTCGGTGATATCGCGGGTGATCTTGGCGAAGCCGATGAGTTCCCCCCGGTCATCCCGGATCGCGTCGAGGACGGCGTTCGCCCAGAAATGGGTACCATCCTTGCGTAAGCGCCGCCCCTCTTTCTCGAAGCGCCCTTCTTTCGCAGCGACCTCGAGTGCCCGCTGGGGTTCGCCGCGCTGTCTTTCCTCCTCTGTGTAGAAGAGCGAGAAATGTTGACCGATAATCTCTTCGGCAGAATAGCCCGTGATCCTCTTGGCGCCCATGTTCCAGCTTGCGACGCGGCCGTCGGCGTCGAGCATGTAGATGGCATAGTCGGTGACACTCTGGATGAGCAGCCGAAATTGCTCCTCGCTGCGCTTGAGTGCCATTTCGGCGGTCTTGCGTTCGGTGAGGTCGCGGGTGATCTTGGCGAAACCGATAAGATTGCCGCTGGGGTCGCGAATGGGGTCGATCACGACGTGGGTCCAGAACAGGCTTCCATCCTTGCGGATCCGCCAGCCTTCGCCTTCGAAGCGCCCCTCGACCGCCGCCGTCCTCAACGCTTTCTCCGGCAGTCCTGCCGCTCGATCCGCCGGTCGGTAGAAGCGTGAGAAGTGCTTGCCGATGATTTCCGAACGGTCGTAGCCCTTGAATCGCTGGGCGCCAGAATTCCAGCTCGTGACGATTCCGTCGGGGTCGAGCATGTAGACGGCATAGTCGGTGATCGACTCTACCAGAAGCCGATAACGGCTCTCATCGGTGAGAGACGCCACGTCAATTTTGCTGTCCATCAAAGCTTTTTGTTCCCCTTGGAGTTCGGAGCGGGTCGGAAAACGACCCAACAAAATGACGATAGCGAAGAAAAGTTCCCGTGGGCCAGGGATCTTTGTACTCGGAAGCGATCGTTTTTGGCTCTTTCCGGGCGCATCTCCGGCGGCGATCCGCCCGAAATCCCGAGGCCGGGCGCCGCGAGACCACGATCACGAACGGGCCGGCGGTGCCTCGATGCCACGCATCGTGCAGCCTGTCGCAGCGCCGTGAACGTACCGGTAACGGCAGCGGTAACGAGCGGTAACGACCAGCCGGCAAGACGTTGTTAATCCACTGCTTTTCAAAAACCCGTATTAACGGCCCCTTAAATCGCCGCATTTAGTCTCCAACCGGGGCCGATGAGCATCGGGGACGACATGGGTAAGAGCGACAGGCGCATAGAGCCGACCTTCGGCGCGCCGGCGCTGGAGAAGTCGTCCGGTCTTTCCGTCAGTGAAGAGGACCGCGTATTGCCGGCGACCCGAAAGCGTGCATCAGGACGGCGGAAATCGTCGGCGAAAGTCCGCAAGGAAGCGAAGGCGCCACGCCGGAAGCGCCGCGGCTCGCTGGGACTCGTCGGGCGGTTCCTCTACTGGTGCGTCGTTCTGGGTATCTGGGCCGGCATCGCCGGGGTTGGGGTGGTCGCCTATTACGGCGCGAAGATGCCGGCCGCCACGACCTGGACCATCCCCGACCGGCCACCCAACGTCAGGATCGTGTCGGTAGATGGCCAGCTCATTGCCAATCGCGGTATGACTGGCGGCGAGGCCATCGGCTTGCACGAGATGTCGCCCTATATCCCGCAGGCGGTAATGGCTATCGAGGATCGACGCTTCTATTCCCATTTCGGCTTCGACCCCATCGGCCTGGCCCGTGCCATGGCCGGGAACCTGATGTCCGGCAGCTTCTCGCAGGGTGGCTCGACGCTTACCCAACAGCTCGCCAAGAACCTTTTCCTGAAGCCCGACCGCACGGTGGAGCGCAAGGTGCAGGAGGTGCTTCTCGCGCTGTGGCTCGAGCATAACCACACCAAGGACCAGATCCTCGAGATGTATCTCAACCGGGTCTATTTCGGCTCGGGCGCCTACGGGGTGGAGGCAGCGTCGCGCCGCTACTTCGGCAAATCCGCGCGCGAGGTGACACTTTCCGAAGCGGCTCTTCTCGCTGGCCTTCTCAAGGCTCCCTCGCGGCTCTCACCGGCCCGCGACCCGAAGGCCGCGGGTGAGCGTGCCCAGCTCGTGCTCGCTGCCATGCGGGACGAGGGCATGATCGGACAGAAGGAAATGAAGGTGGCCATGTCGGCCCCCGCAGCGCGCGCCGCCGCCTTCTGGACGGGCTCGGAGAACTATGTCGCGGACCGCATCGTCGAAGAGCTGCCGGGGCTGATCGGCGAAGTCCGCTCCGACGTCATCGTCGACACCACGATCGATCTCCAGCTCCAGAAGCTCGCCGAGGATTCGATCCGCCGCCTGATCGCGGAACGTGGCAAGAAGCTCAATGTCAGCCAGGGGGCGCTGGTCTCGATCGACAATACGGGCGCGGTGCGGGCGATGGTCGGCGGTGCCGACTACGCGACCAGCCAGTTCGACCGCGCTTCCGAAGCGCGGCGGCAGCCCGGTTCCGCCTTCAAGCCCTTCGTCTTCCTGGCGGCGCTGGAGCAGGGCCGCACACCGGAGAGCGTGCGCAACGACGCGCCCATCCGCATCGGCAAATGGACCCCCGAAAACTATCAAGGAAAGTATTTCGGAAGGGTCACGCTGGCGACGGCGCTTGCGAAATCGCTGAACTCGGTGGCGGCTCAGCTCACCATGGAGGTCGGACCAGAGGCCGTGGTCGAGGCTGCCCATCGCCTCGGAATCGAATCCAAGCTGCTGGCCAACACGTCGCTCGCGCTCGGCACGTCGGAGGTGACGCCGCTCGAGCTCACCGCTGCCTATGTGCCGTTCGCCAATGGCGGCTATCGTCCTGAAGTGCATTTCGTGCGCCGCGTGACCACCGCCTCCGGCGAGGTGCTCTATGAACACGAAGGGGCCGCGATGCCACGCGTCCTGCGCCCAGAGATCGTCGGCATGATGAATTCGATGATGGCCAACACCGTCGAGGCAGGAACGGCTCGCAAGGCGGCATTCGGCTGGCCCGCGGCGGGCAAGACCGGCACTAGCCAGAAGTCGCGCGACGCCTGGTTCATCGGCTACACCGCCAATCTGACCACGGGCGTGTGGTTCGGCAATGACGACGGTTCCCCGACCAAGAACATCACCGGGGGCGGCTTGCCCACCCAGGCCTGGCACGAATTCATGCTCGCCGCCCACGAGGGGGTTCCCGTGGCGAAGCTGCCCGGCGAGTGGCATCCCGATCCGGCATTCGATACCGCGCCGGTGCCGCCGGTGGGGGTGGGCGACGACATGCCTGCGATCAGCCGCGGCGGCGCGCCAGCCCCGGGCGGCATCGAGGCCGCGGGCGGGTTCGAGCCACAGGTTGGCAGGGAATCGCCCACCGCGTCCATCAGACGACCTTCCGCCGATGTCGGCGGCGGAGCGCCGCAGCGGCGTTCGGGGTCCATCTTGGACGCGATCTTCGGCAGGGGCGGATAGGGCGCCGCCTCGCCTCGGCCTCGCCCTCCGAATCTGCGCCCTCTCGCCATGGCCCTTGGCTTCGGCTACATAGCGAGCCGAAGGAAACACCCATGGCTGAAACCGACACAAGAAAGACCATCGTCCTGACGGGCGCCAGCCGAGGCATCGGCCACGCGACCGTGAAGCGTTTCTCGCGCGAGGGCTGGCGCGTCATCACCTGTTCTCGCCAGGCGTTCTCGGCGGATTGTCCGTGGCCGGCCGGGCCGGAAGACCACATCAAGGTGGACCTGTCGGATCCGGAGGATGTCGGCGTGGCCGTGGCCGAAATCCGCCATCGGCTGGAGGCGCATGGCGGCCAGCTTCATGCGCTGGTCAACAATGCCGGCATATCGCCGAAGCTCAAGGACGGCGGCCGCATGAACTCGATCGACACGCCGATGCATGTCTGGCGCGACGTTTTCCAGGTCAATTTCTTCGCGCCGATCATGCTGGCGCGTGGCCTGTTCAGGGAACTCGCCGCGGCAAAGGGGTCGATCGTCAACGTCACCTCGATCGCGGGCAGCCGCGTGCATCCCTTCGCTGGAACGGCCTATGCGACCTCGAAGGCGGCGCTGGGATCCCTGACGCGCGAGATGGCCGGCGACTTCGGTCCCCACGGGATCCGCGTCAACGCCATCGCGCCGGGTGAGATCGACACGGCGATTCTGTCGCCGGGGACCGAGAAGATCGTCGAGACCATCCCGCTGCGCCGGCTCGGTGCCACGTCGGAGGTGGCCGACATCATCTTCTTCCTGTGCTCGGGGCAGGCCTCCTACGTCACCGGTTCGGAAATCCACATCAACGGCGGCCAGCACGTCTGACATCAGCGGCAATAGGATCGATCGTTCCGGCAAGCCCCTCATCTGCCTGCCGGCATCTTCTCCCCGTTAGGAGACGGGGAGAAGAACGCTGTCGTGCCCGACTTTCGCCAACCCTCGGCGTTTGCGATTGGCGAAGCCCAAGCGGCCATCGTCTCTCTCCCCGTCTCTTTACGGGGAGAGATGTCCGGCAGGACAGTGAGGGGCCACTCGCGACCGCCAAGGTTGTGGCAGACGACTCCTGGCTGCGGCTCGCTCTATTGCGGCATGCCGCCGAGATGGGCGAGCAGCTCGGCCACGTTGTTGGCGGCGAATTTGCGCAGTAGACGGGCGCGATAGGCCTCGACGGTGCGCGGCGATATGTCGAGTACCCTTGCGATATCCTTGCTCGTGCGGCCCTCACCGAGATGCATGACGATCTGTCTCTCGCGAGCGGAGAAGCCGAGCACCGGTCGTGACTGCGAAAGATCGGCGAAGCTCCACACCGCGTGGCGCAGCGGGTCGTCCTCGCGCGTCAGCGAATGGCCGCGTACCCTGCACCAGAACAACGAGCCGTCCTTGCGCGCCATGATACGCTCGTCGGAATATTTGTTGGTTTTGCGAAGCGGCTCCACGCCGACGTCGCGCACCCGCAGGAATTCCTCATGCGAGGGATAGAGAATGGCGAAGGACTCGTCGATCAGTTCCGTCCGGTCATAACCGAACATGTCCGCGAACGCCGGATTGCAGGCACGGATGACGCGGCTCTCGGTGACCACGAGGCCGACCGGGGCGTGCTCGAAAGCCAGTTCGTGGAGCGTCTCAGGCATGTCCTTCATGGCGTATTTCTACGATATTGAAGCCTTTCCGGCGCCCGGCCAATATTGCTGGCAGCGACGCCCGATCGGCCGGGATGAAACCGTGGACCGAGCCGGGCGAACGAGGGAGGAGATCCGCGTCCGAACGTCCGGATGCCGGGCCGAGTTTTTATCCGGCCGGGCACCGGGAAGGCAAGCATATGCCGGCCGGTAACGGCAAGGGAATCCCCGTTGGAACTTGTTGGAAATCGCGCCGCTCCGAAGCGGGCGCGCATGGGCGGCTGCGCTCGTGCAATTGGGAGGAGAAGAGATGAAGAAGATATTCGCGGCTCTGTCGGCCGGGGCGATGTTGCTGACGCTGCAGACGGCGTCGGCGCAGGACAGCACCGCAAAGATCGCGCTGATCCATGGTCTTTCGGGCTCCCCGCTCGAAGCCTATTCCAAACAGACGCAGACCGGCTTCGAGATGGGGCTCGAATACGCCACCAAGGGGACCATGGAGATCAAGGGCCGCAAGCTCGAGATTGTCAAAAAAGACAGCCAGTTCAAGCCCGACGTCGCCCGCGCCTTGCTGGCCGAAGCCTTCGAGGACGAAGATGTCGTGCTGGCCGTCGGCGACACGTCCTCAGGCGTGGCGCTCGCCATGCTGCCCGTCGCGGCCGAATATGAGAAGATCCTCGTCGTCGAGCCGGCTGTGGCAGACAGCCTGACGGGCAAGGATTCCAATCGCTATGTCTTCAAGACATCGCGCAATTCCTCGATGGACACGCAGGCCCAGGCGATCTCGCTGAAGCCCGACCAGAACCTTTATGTCGCCACGCTGGCGCAGGACTATGCCTTCGGCAAGGACGGCATCGCTGCCTTCAAGAAGGCCCTCGAAGGGACAGGCGCCCATATCGTCGCCGAGGAATATGTGCCGCAGCAGACGACCGACTTCACCGCGACGATCGAGCGGCTCTTCAACGCGCTCAAGGATCAGCCGGGCCGAAAGGTGATCTTCATCAACGTCGCCGGTATCGACGCCATGAGCCCGCTCGCGGCGGCCGATCCCGGCCGCTACGGCATCGAGCTCTCCAGCGGCGGCAACATCCTGCCCGCCTTGGTCGGCTACAAGAAGGTGCCAGGCATGGAGGGCGCGATGTATTACTATTACGAAGCGCCCAAGAACCCGGTGAACGACTGGCTGGTGGCGGAGCATATGAAGCGTTTCAACACGCCGCCGGATTTCTTCACCGCTGGTGGCATGTCGGCCGCGCTCGCCGTCGCCAAGGCGCTGGAGACTGCGCCGGACTGGGAGACGGAGACGCTGATCAAGACCATGGAAGGCATGACCTGGGATACGCCCAAGGGGCCGATGACCTTCCGCAAGGAGGATCACCAGGCGCTGCAATCGATGTATCACTTCAAGATCAAGGTCGACGACAAGGTCGAATGGGCGATCCCCGAGCTGGTGCGCGAGATCAAGCCGGAAGAGATGAAGATCCCGGTCGGGCGCAACAATCAGGAATAGGATGGCTCTCCCCTTTCCGCCTCGCGTCGTGGCGGAGAGGGCGCCTGCCGGACCGATACGATGACCAAGCCTTCCCTCCAGACGGAAAACCTGACGATCCGCTTTGGCGGCCATGCTGCCGTCAACAGCGTCTCGTGTGCCTTCGTGCCGGGTGAACTGACGGCGATCGTCGGGCCGAACGGAGCCGGGAAGACGACATGGTTCAACCTCGTTTCGGGGCAATTGACGCCGACGGAGGGACGCATCTTCCTGGAAGGATCCGACGTCACCGGCCTTGCGCCTTCGGCGCGCGCCAAGGCCGGCATCGGCCGGGCGTTCCAGCTCACCAACCTGTTCCCGAAGCTCTCCGTGCTGGAGAATGTCCGGCTGGCGGTGCAGGCGCGCCAGGGCGTGGGCGCGCGTTTCCTGCAGCGCGCCGCAGCCCTCCCGAAACTGCGCGACGAGGCGGAAGCTTATCTCCAGCGGGTGCGTCTCGCCTCGGTCGCGCACCTGCCGGCCGCTGCCTTGCCGCATGGCGACCAGCGCAAGCTGGAGGTCGCCTTGTTGCTTGCCATGGAGCCGAAACTGTTCATGTTCGACGAGCCCACCGCGGGCATGTCGGTCGACGAGGCGCCGGTGATCCTCGACCTCATCGCCGATATCCGGAAGGACAGGTCCAAGACCATCCTTCTCGTCGAGCACAAGATGGACGTGGTCCGTGCGCTCGCGGATCGCATAATCGTGCTTCACAATGGTGAACTGGTCGCGGACGGCAAGCCCGACACGGTCATGGCCTTGCCGGTCGTGCGCGAGATCTATCTCGGCATTCCCGCAGAGGTGGCATCATGAGCGCGATCCTGCGTCTCGACGACGTCCACACCGACATCGGCCAGTACCAGATCCTTCATGGCGTGTCGCTCGACGTGCCCGAGGGCGGTGTTCATGTCCTGTTGGGCCGCAACGGCGTGGGCAAGACCACGACGCTGCGCACGATCATGGGCCTGTGGCGCGCGCGCAAGGGTGCGGTTGTGTTCCGACACCACGACGTGACGGCGCTGCGCACTCCAGATATCGCCCGCCTCGGCATCGCCTATGTGCCGGAGAACATGGGTATCTTCGGCGGGCTGACCGTCGAGGAGAACATGCGGCTCGCCACGGCGACGGGAAGCTTCGAGGACGGGCGCCTCCAGCGCATCTTTGCACTGTTTCCCGCGATGGAACGCTTCTGGACTAGGCAAGCCCACGCCCTGTCCGGCGGTCAGAAGCAGATGCTCGCTATTTCCCGCGCCATCGTCGAACGGCGCGAGCTCATCCTCATCGACGAGCCGACGAAAGGGCTCGCGCCGGCCATCATCCGCAACATGATTTCGGCGTTTCAGGAGATCGCGAGGGAGACCACGATCCTTCTCGTCGAACAGAATTTCCTCTTCGCCAGCTCCCTCGGAGCCACCGTCGCCGTGATCGACGATGGCCGCATCATCCATCGCGGCGGCATGGCCGATCTCGCCGCCGACGAAACGCTGCAGACGCGGCTGCTCAGCCTGTCGCTCGCGGCGCATCAGTGAGGGGCAAATGAGGAATCTCCCAGGCACCCCCCTCTGGCCTGCCGGCCATCTCCTCCTCAAGGGGGGAGATCGGCAGCTTCGATGGGGGCGCCATTCCTGCGATATCGCCGATTGGCGACAGCGGTTGCGACAGCCAATCTCCCCCCTTGAGGGGAAGATGGCCGGCAGGCCAGAGGGGGGTACTCGATGAACCGACTGTCGAACACCCTTTCCCGCCTCGGCGGCGTCAACCTCCTGCCCGTTGCACTCGCCCTCGTCGCGCTCGTGCTCATCGCGTCTCCCTCGAGCTGGGTAACGCTCACCGTGGCGGGCCTCGCCATGGGCATGATGATCTTCCTCATGGCCTCGGGACTCTCGCTGATCTTCGGGCTCATGGACGTGCTCAATTTCGGCCACTCGGCTTTCGTCTCCTTCGGCGCCTTCATCGCGGCCTCGGTGCTGGCCGTACTGGGCGGCTGGGTAACGGGCGGGAGCGCTGCGCTCAATCTTCTCGCTCTGCTTGCGGCGATCGGTGCGGCCACGGCCTTCGGCGCCGTCGCCGGCTGGTTCTTCGAGCGCGTCATCGTCAAGCCCGTCTACAAGGATCACCTGCGCCAGATCCTCATCACCATGGGCGCACTCATCGTCGCCGAGCAGATGATCCTGGCGATCTGGGGCGGCGCGCCCGTCGCCGTGCCGCGGCCGGCGGTGCTCAACGGGTCCGTCGTGATCGGCGACGTGGCCATCGAGATCTATCGCATCTTCGCCTTTCTGCTCGGCTTCGCCGTGTATGCCGCCATGCATTTCGCGCTCAACCGGACGCGTATCGGCCTCCTGATCCGGGCCGGCGTGGAAGATCGCGAGATGGTGGAATCCCTTGGCTACCGCATCGACCGGCTTTTCATCGCCGTGTTCATGGCCGGGTCCGCGCTGGCCGCCATGGGCGGGGCGATGTGGGCAGGCTACCAAGGGCTCATAACCCCCGCGATCGGTGCGGAGATGATGATCCTCGTCTTCATCGTGGTCATCATCGGCGGGCTCGGCTCGATCGAAGGCTCGCTGCTCGGGGCGATCCTGGTCGGTCTCACGGCCAACTACGTGGCCTTCCTGGCGCCGAAGCTGTCGCTCGCCTCGAACATGCTGCTGATGATGGCGATCCTGCTGTGGCGGCCCTGGGGGCTCAAGCCGGCGGTCAGAGGTTGAGCGGACAGATGATGAACGCGTCTGCCTTGGGCTATGCCCCAAGAATTTTGTCCGCCAGGGGGCGCCCATGACGACCACGGTGACTTCTCTCTTTTCCGGGCGGGCTGTACGCCATATCCCCGCCGGGCGCCTGACCGTCTATGCCACCGCCGGACTGATCGGCGTCTGCCTTCTTTTCGCGCCGTTCCTGTTTCCCGACGTAAGGGCACAGGAAGTCGCGGCGCGCATTTGCGTCTTCATCGTCCTTGTCGCCAGCTACAATCTGCTCATAGGCTATACCGGCATCGTCTCCTTCGCTCATACCATGTTCTTCGGGCTCGGGGCTTACGGGACGGCGATCGCGCTCAAGACCATGGGGCCGGGCTGGAACGCAATCCTGCTCGGCGGCTCCGCGGGCGTGCTGTCGGCGCTGCTGCTCGCCCTTCTGATCGGCGTATTGTCGCTGCGCGTCAAAGCGATCTTCTTCGCCATGGTGACGCTTGCCGCGGCCTCGGTGATGATGGTGCTGGCCAGTCAGCTCTCGGACCTGACGGGTGGCGAGGACGGCATGACCTACGAGGTGCCCAAGCTCTTTTCCGCCGCCACGAAGCTCTTGACCGATTCCGAGGGCAAGACGCTTCGCCTGTTCGGCGTCGCCATGAACGGCAAGATCGCGGGCTATTATTTCGTCTTCCTGTCGAGCCTAGCGCTTTTCCTGCTGATGCTGCGCATCGTCGCCTCGCCGATGGGCACGGTTCTGGAAGCGATCCGCGAGAATGAGATGCGGGCAGAGGCGATCGGTTACCGGGTGGTCTTCTATCGTACGGCGATCTTCTGCATCGCGGCCGTAATGGCAGCCCTTGCAGGTGTCTTGCGGGCGGTCTGGCTGAAATATGTCGGACCGGACGTCGCGCTCTCCTTCGGCATCATGATTGACATCCTTCTCATGGTCGTCATCGGAGGCATGGGAACCATGATGGGTGCTGTCATCGGCGTCGTCATCATGAGCCTGGCGCAATTCTACCTGAAGGACCTCATGGAGATGGGCGCCGAGGCGACCGCCGGGCTGCCGCTCCTGTCCGACCTTCTCAATCCCGACCGCTGGCTGCTCTGGCTCGGTCTCCTGTTCATCCTGCTCGTCTATTTCTTCCCGGCCGGCATTGCCGGGACATTGATCGGGAAAGGCACCCGCAAATGACGCTCCCTCGTTCAACCTATGTCCAGGCGGCCGGATTCGAGATCCACGTCACCGAATGGGGTGAAAGGAACAAGCCGGCCCTCGTCATGTGGCACGGGCTCGCGCGGACAGGCCGCGACTTCGACGAGGCCGCCGCGGCGCTCACCGATCGATATTTCGTCCTGTGCCCGGATACGCCTGGCCGCGGCCTGTCGAGCTGGGCGAAGAGGCCGGAGATTGAATATTCCTATCGCATGTTCGGCGAGGCGGCACTCGGCCTTCTCGCGCATTACGGCATAGATCGTCTGCGTTGGGTCGGGACGTCGATGGGCGGCCTGATCGGCATCACGCTCGCGGCAGGGCAGCTGAAGGAGCGCATCACCCACCTCGTGATCAACGATGTCGGCCCGGACATTCCCGCCGAAGGTGCGGGCCGCATTGCTTCCTATGTCGGCACGCCGCCGGTCTATGACACGGTTGCGGAACTTGAAGCCTGGTTGCGCCGCAACTACGCGCCTTTCGGCGACAATACGCCGGAATTCTGGCGCCGCATGGCGGACACCTCGGCGCGGCGTACCGATGATGGCCGTGTGACGGTGCACTACGATCCGGCCATCGTATCGCAATTCACTACCCACAAGGGCGATCTGGATGTCTGGGACAAATACGACGCGGTCTCCGCAGCGACCCTGCTGATCCGCGGGGCAACGTCGGACGTGCTGTCGGAGCTGACCGCGAGCCGGATGACCAACCGTGGCCCGAAGCCGCGGCTGGTCACGATACCGGGTTGCGGTCATGCCCCCACCCTCGCGAATGGGGAACAGATCTCTATGCTGCGCGCGTTTCTCGCCGCGTGAAGGTTCAGTCCTGCTGCAGGATGGCTTCTATGTCCGGAACCGGCAGATTGGTCAGCGTCTTCGGCACTTCCGCAGAGACCTTGTCCGCCACCTCCTTGTGAAGCTTCTTGCGCATTTCGCCTAAGACGAGGGGCGGCGCGACGAGGACGATCTCGTCGAATTCACCCCGATGAGCGAGCTTGTAGAGCCGTTCGGCGATCTCGTCGGCGAAGCGCCCCTTGGCCAACCTGTGCCAGTCGGTGTCGTCGACCGCGCTCCTGTGGACGGTGGGGCCGTCGCTGTAGCGCCCCGGACGGTCGGTGCCCTGCTCCCGGGTCGGCGGGTTCTCTTCCTCGACCTTCCGCACCACGTTGAGATCGGGGTAGGTCGCGTCGCCTTTGTTTCTTAGGAAGAGCGCCTTCTCGCCATCCGCCACCAGAACCCAGGTCCCGTGCTTCAGTCTGATGCTCGGCATAGCAGTGCTCCTTTCTGTCAGGGGCCCCCTTCGATGAAATCAACGTCCTGTTGCGAGCGAAGTTCCTCGCCGGTTAATTCCATAATTATTGTAGAATTTGGAAATTCAGCTTTCCACCGGATGGCCGAGAACCGTTCCGACGAACGTCTTTCCTGACCACCAGAATAATTTTCTTTGGCTCCGAGAACCCGCGGAAAAGAGTTCGCGCCGGTTCGGGGGCAACGCGAGTGCATTCCTTCTGATTGCGGGTCCGTGCCGGTACATATGGCTTGCTCCCACGGAACCAAATGCGCATGACGTCGGATCAAGCCAAGCTCAATGCCTTTCCCGTCTTCGTACGGGTCGAAGGTCGCGTGGTGGTCATCGTCGGCAATGGCGAGGAGGCACTTACCAAGGCGCGGCTGATCGCCCAGTCGAGCGCCTTGCTCAAGATCGTCGCCGACGCACCCGGCGAGCCGCTCGATCGCTGGATCGTCCAGCAAGGCGCGACCCATCTGAGAAGGGCGTACGATGCTTCGGTGCTCGAAGGGGCGGTGCTGATCTTCGCTGCGACGGGAGACGAGGTGCTCGACCGCCGCATCGCCGACGATGCGCGCGCCCTCGGCGTGCCGGTCAATGCGGTGGACCGTCCGGAGTGCTGCGATTTCTTCACGCCCGCGCTGGTCAATCGGGCCCCGGTAGCGGTCGCTATCGGCACGGAAGGCGCCGGTCCGGTGCTGGCTCAACTCATCCGCACCCGGGTCGATCAGATGCTGTCGCCGTCGCTGGGTCGGCTCGCGCTTCTTGCCGAGTCGTTCAGGGGGACGGCCGAAAAGCTCCTGCCCAAGGGCGATCTCCGCCGCCGCTTCTGGAAGGATTTCTTCTCCGGTGCGCCGGCGCGCGCGATGGAGGTGGGGCATGCCGACGAGGCGCGCGCGGCGGCCGAGGAACTGCTGAGGCGCCGTCGCGCCGCGAGAGGACATGTCGCGCTGGTGGGCGCAGGCCCAGGCGCGGAAGACCTGCTGACCTTGCGTGCCCAGCGCCTCCTGATGCAGGCGGACGTCATCGTGCACGACGCTCTGGTGCCAGAGGCGGTGGTCGCGATGGGGCGGCGCGACGCCGAGCGGCTCCCGGTGGGAAAACGCAAGGGATGCCACTCCAAAAGCCAGACCGAGATCAATCAGCTGCTCGTCAAACTCGCGCGGCAGGGGAAGCAAGTCGTGCGCCTGAAAAGCGGCGATCCGCTGGTGTTCGGCAGGGCCGGCGAGGAGATCCAGGCGCTGCGCGATGCCGATATCTCCTACGAGGTGGTGTCCGGCGTGACGGCTGCATTCGCCGCCGCTGCCGATTTCGAACTGCCGTTGACGCTGCGGGGCGTCAGCTCCTCCCTGGTGTTCACGACCGGCCACGACCTGAAAGGCGGCACGCTGCCCGATTGGGCCAAGCTCGCAATCTCCGGAGCTACCGTCGCGGTCTATATGGGTCGGTCCGTCGCGGCCGATGTCGCGTCCCGACTGATCGAGGCCGGCCTGTCGCCCGAGACGGCGGTGGCCGTTGTGGAGCGCGCCAGCCTGACGGCTCGCCGGCTCTTCCACGGCACTTTAGCGGATCTGCCGTCGTTGGAAGCCAGGACCGATCTGACTGGGCCGGTCATGACCATCATCGGTGACGCCGTTGCCGGCGCGAATTTCGCCACATCCGAGCCTCTCGCGGCACAGCGGAGCCTTCCCGCTCAAGGCGCCGCAATCGAAAGTGCAGCAGCATGAAGATCCTGACCGCCAACCGTCTGGCCGATGGCGAAGCCGTTTGGTTCACGGTCGATCGAAGCTGGGCCGAAAGGATCGAACGTGCGGAGGTTGCCGCCGACAAGGAAGCCGAGACGCGCCTCGAAGCGATAGGCCGGGCCGCCCACGAAAACAACGAGGTCGTCGATGTCGCTTTGGTCGACGTCGCGCTTGTCGAGGGCGTACCCGTGCCGATGCGCCTGCGCGAGCGCATCCGCGCCGCCGGCCCCACCACCCGCCTCGACCTAGGCAAACAGGCCCGCGCCGAACTGGTTCGGGCGGCGTGACGCATCCACGGAAGAAGACATGTACCGTTACGATGAGTTCGACCACGATTTCGTGAAGGCCCGCGTCGCCGAGTTCAGCGACCAAGTCGAACGGCGGCTCGCTGGCCAGATCACGGAAGACCAGTTCCGTCCGCTAAGACTGATGAACGGGGTCTATCTGCAACTCCACGCCTACATGTTGCGCATCGCCATACCCTACGGCACGCTGTCGTCCAGGCAGTTGCGCATGCTCGGTCATATCGCCCGCAAATACGACAAGGGCTATGGCCATTTCACCACGCGCCAGAACATCCAGTTCAACTGGCCCGCGCTGTCCGACGTGCCGGCGATACTCGCGGAGCTGGCAAGCGTGGAGATGCACGCCATCCAGACCAGCGGCAATTGCATCCGCAACGTGACGGCGGACCATTTCGCCGGCGCCGCGGCCGACGAAGTCGCCGACCCCCGGCCCTATGCCGAGATCCTGCGGCAATGGTCGTCCGTTCATCCCGAATTCTCCTACCTGCCCCGCAAATTCAAGATCGCGGTGACTGGCGCCGAACGCGACCGCGCCGCGATCCAGGTCCATGACATCGGCCTGCACCTCAAGAAGAACGACAGGGGCGAGCTCGGCTTCGCCGTCTATGTCGGCGGAGGGCAGGGGCGCACGCCCATGATCGCCAAGAAGATCAGGGACTTCCTGCCCGAGGAGCACCTGCTTTCCTACATCACCGCGATCGTGCGGGTGTACAATCTTCATGGCCGCCGCGACAACAAATTCAAGGCTCGGATCAAGATCCTGGTGCACGAGACGGGCGCGGACGAACTGGCGCGGCAGGTCGAGGCAGAGTGGGAGGCGCTGAAGCAGGGCGAACTCAGGCTGCCCGAAGCGGATATCCGCGCCATCGGCGCCTATTTCGCGCCTCCGGCGCTTGTAGCGCGCCCTGAAGGGGACGAGGCGGTGCGCCTTGCGCGACTCGACTCGAAGTCCTTCTCCGAATGGCTCGACCAGAACGTGATCACCCATCGCCATCCCGACTATGCGGCGGTGACCATTTCGCTGAAGGGGATAGGCGAGGCGCCGGGCGACGCGAGCGACAGTCAGATGGAAGCGATTGCCGACCTTGCCGAGAAATATGCCTTTGACGAGATCCGCGTCAGCCACGAGCAGAATCTCATCCTGCCGCACGTCGCGCGGGCCGATCTGAAGGCGGTCTATGACGCGCTGGCCGAGATCGGGCTGGCCACCGCCAATTCCAATTTGATCACCGACATCATCGCGTGCCCGGGGCTCGACTACTGCGCGCTTGCCAATGCGCGCGCGATTCCTGTCGCGCAGGGGATCTCCCGCCGGTTCGCCTCGCTCGAGCGCCAGCGCGACATCGGCGAGCTGAAGCTGAAGATTTCCGGCTGCATCAACGCATGCGGCCATCACCATGTCGGCCATATCGGCATATTGGGAGTCGAGAAGAAAGGTGCCGAGCTCTACCAGATCACCTTGGGCGGCTCGGGCGACGAGAATACGTCGATCGGCGAGATCATCGGCCGTGGCTTTGGTCCCGACGAAATAACCGATGCCATAGAGACGATCGTCGAGACCTATGTGGCTCTGCGCCTCGGCCGCGAGGAGAAGTTCCTCGACGCCTATCGCCGGCTGGGTCCGGCTCCGTTCAAGGAGGCGCTCTATGGCGGCGAAGCCAAGGCTGCCTGAAGCCGGGGCGGAAGAGCAGGTCGCAGCGCGGGCTGCCCTGCTCGAGGCGCAGCACGGCGGCCGGCGACCGCAGGAGATCATCGAACGCGCGGTCCTCGACGAATTCGCCGGGGGCGTCGCAGCCGTGTCTTCGTTCGGAGCCGATTCGGCCGTTCTGCTGCACATGATTGCCGAAGTCGACCGCGCCTTGCCGGTGATCTTCCTCGATACGGGAAAGCATTTCGGGGAAACGCTCGAGTATCGCGATGCGCTGGTCACCGATCTCGGCCTGACCGACATCCGCATCGTCAAGCCCGAAGAGTCTGCGCTCGGACGCGGGGATCCGGACGGTATGCTCCACCTCGTCGACACGGATGCCTGCTGCGCCATCCGAAAGGTCGAGCCGATGGCACGGGGCCTCGAATCCTTCCGTGCCTGGTTCACCGGCCGCAAGCGTTTCCAGGCGACGACGCGTGCTGTCCTGCCGGTGTTCGAGGCGGTCGGTACCCGCATCCGCGTAAACCCGCTGGCCCGGTGGTCGATCGCCGATCTCGCCGGCTACATGCGCCTTCACAGGCTCCGCGAAAATCCGCTGGTCGCCTACGGCTATCTGTCGATCGGCTGCTTTCCCTGCACTCAACCGGTGAGGCCCGGAGAGGATGCGCGTTCCGGGCGATGGGCCGGTCAGGCCAAGACCGAATGTGGCATTCATCTTTCCAATCTCGACCGATCGCTGAACAGCCCGCCGCTCGGGGAATTTTGACGATGTCGCAACCGAATGCGGAGGGGCCGACGCGCCTCTGGACCCCAGCCGGCTTTCGCGAGGACGATTGGCGCCATGCCGATACGGCCGACGCGCTGTCGTCCAATGGCCGCGTCATCCTGCCGCTGGATGTCTTTCTGGTGCTCGATCGCGAAGCGCGCAGGTCTGCACAGGAGCGGCTCGGCGTAGTGCTGCAGCCTGGCGAGCCGCTGGAAGCGATCGCCGGACTGCTCGACCAGCTTTCGCTCGTTGCCCTGGCTTTCCCCGCCTTCAGCGACGGCCGCAGCTTTTCCAAAGCCGAGTTGCTAAGGAGCCGTCACCGGTTCGAGGGTGCGGTGCGCGCCGTCGGCCAAGTGCTTGTGGATCAGCTTCCCCATATGCTGAGGCTGGGTTTCGATGAGTTCGAGGTTTCGCACCCGCTGCTGATCGAGCGTCTGGAAAAAGGCGAGGTGGGTGGACTTGGCCTTTACTATCAGCCGGCAGCAAAGGCTTTGCCAAGGGGAGGCAAAGGTGCGCCTTACTCCTGGCGCCGTGCGCGCGTCCGCTAACTAGCTCGTTTTTGAGCGCTGTCTCTTTCGGCTACGCTCGGCGCGGTCGATCTCGTGCAAAAGCCCGTGGAACGATTTCGGCAGTTCGTCGTCGACACGAAACACGGGAAGCGCGCGCAGGAAGCGGGTGTTGGCCTTCTGGCCAATCTGGCGCTTGATCTCTTTCGAAATTTCATTCGGCCTAGGGCCGCCGCTGCGTGACATCGTCTCGATCCCTTCGCGGGTGAAAACTCGTCCGGCGGCGCAATGGTTCCCCTGATCTGTTGCCGCGGCAAGCAGAACCGACAAGTATGGTAAAGTTTAAATTAAATATCGCGGGTTGCGCGTTTGCCGGGATCGCATCGTGTGATGCGATCCCGGCCTTCTGTTTCGTCTCGCCTGTTAACGGCCTTCCGGTAGCGATGAATCCATGGCTCGAGGACCGGCCGCCTCGGGCGGAACCGGCTATCCGGCCATCACCGCGGCCATCGCCTCGGCAACCGTTACCGCATTGTGCTCATTGATGCCGGCCACGCACATGCGGCCGGAACGCACGAGATACACCGCGAATTCGTCGCGCAGGCGATCGACCTGTTCCGGTCTCAGGCCGGTATAGCTGAACATGCCACGCTGGGAGAGGAGATAACCGAAATCCCTGTCCTGGACGCGGGCTGTCAGCACGTCGTGCAGCGTCTTGCGCATAGACTTGATGCGCTCGCGCATGACCGCCACCTCGCCTTCCCATTCGGCGCGCAAGGCGGGATCGAGCATAACGGTCGCGGCGACCTGCCCGCCATAGGTCGGCGGACTGGAATAGTTGGAGCGGACCGTGAATTTGAGCTGGCCGAGCACGCGTGCCGCCTCGTCGGCATCGGCGCACACGACCGAAAGCCCTCCGCAACGCTCGCCGTAATAGGACAGGTTCTTGGAAAACGAATTGCTGACCATCAGACTCACCCCGGCGTCGGCCATGGCGCGCACGGCATAGGCGTCTTCCTCGATGCCGTCGCCGAAACCCTGATAGGCCATGTCCATGTAAGGAATCAGCCGACGCTCGGCGACAACGGGGATCACCTCGGCCCATTGTTCCCGCGAAAGATCGACGCCGGTGGGATTATGACAGCAGGGATGGAGGAGCACGATGCTCTTTTCCGGCAACGCTTTCAGCGCCGCCAGCATCGCCTCGAAGCGAACGCCGCCGGTCGCGGGATCGTAGTAAGGGTAGGTGTGGACCTTGAAGCCGGCCCCCTGGAACATGACGCGATGATTGTCCCAGGTCGGATCGCTCACCCAGACCTCGCTTTCGGGAAAGTACCGCTTCAGGAAATCCGCGCCGACCTTCAGCGCGCCGGAGCCGCCGATGGTCTGGATCGTTGCGATGCGCTTGGAGGTCACCGCCTCGTGGGTGGAGCCGAATACGAGGGCCTGGACGGCCGCCCGATAGTTCGGCGCGCCCTCGATCGGCTGATAGATCCGTGGCTCGGTATTGCCGGCGCGCAAGGCCTCGGCTTTGCGAACCGACGATAGGACCGGAATCCTGCCCTCGCCGTCGTAGTAGAGGCCGATGCTGACATTGACCTTGCCGGGCCTGATATCCTTCTGAAACGCGTCGACGATCGCGAAGATCGGGTCGCCGGGGTAGGCTTCGACGTGCTGGAACATGTCTGCGGTATCCTGAGTTCTATGCTGGGGCGACCCCCTCGTACTTGCCGACGGCCTCGCTTTCAATCCCGTGAGGTTCCGTGGCGCAAGTCGCAGTCGAACGATTGCAGCGCTGTGGCGTGTCCACCCGGATGCGGGCCCGCCGCGCGTTTATAGATTTGTTTTGATATGCTATAAAAAGTTACCGAACGGGGATATGCCGACCAGATCCTGTTCATGTATCTGAGCGTCGAACCGAAGATCCTGAGTAAAACAAAGAAAAGAACGGGACGGAATTTGACCATAATGATACTCGTTATGGTTTTAAAACCGGTGAGTGCTTAATGTCGGCAATTTCAACTGATGTACCTCGGCCTACTCTAGCGAAGGCACTGATGTCCTTCCGGAAGGCCTTCACGGGCGTCGGTCTCATGACAGGTGTGATCAACATACTGGCGTTGACCGGCTCCATCTTCATGTTGCAGGTCTATGACCGCGTCATCCCTTCCAAGAGCCTTCCCACGCTCGTGGGATTGATGCTCCTGGCTGGCACCATGTTCGCGTTCCAAGGCGTGCTCGAGCTCATTCGCTCGCGCCTGATGGTTCGCCTCGGTGCGGCGCTGGACGCGCGGATGAGTGGCCAGGTATATTCGGCGCTGATGCGTCTGCCGCTGCGCGTGAAGATCAACGGCGATGGGCTGCAGCCGCTCCGAGACCTCGATCAGGTCCGCTCCTTCCTTTCCAGCGCCGGCCCGACAGCGCTTTTCGATCTGCCCTGGATGCCGCTCTACATCGGCATCTGCTTCCTTTTCCATTTCTGGATCGGCGTGGCGGCTCTTGCCGGCGCGGCCGTTCTCTTCACGCTGACGCTGCTGGCCGAGGCTCTCACCAGAGGGCCCACGAAGGTGGCGGGGCAACAGGCACAGGGACGGCAATCTCTTGCAGAGGCGACGCGCCGCAACAACGAAGTGCTGCAGGCCATGGGGTTCGGCTCACGGATGGGCGAGCGCTGGGCGGAGATCAACGCCGACTATCTCGCTTCCCATGCCAAGGCCAGCGATGTGTCGGGCACGCTCGGCACGATTTCGCGTATCCTGCGTCTCATGCTGCAGTCGGGTGTCCTCGCGATCGGCGCTTATCTGGTGGTGCTTGGCGAAGCGACCGGCGGCATCATGATCGCCTCCTCGATCATGACCAGCCGCGCCCTTGCTCCCATCGAGCTGGCGATCGCCCATTGGAAAGGGTTCGTCTCGGCGCGCCAGAGCTGGAGCCGGCTCAAGCAACTCCTGGACGTGCTGCCCGAGAACCAGGTGAGTGTCGGATTGCTGGATCCCCGGGAACGGCTTGCTGTGGAGAACGTCTCGGTCGTGCCGCCTGGCGACCGCAAGCTTGTCGTGCAGGACGCGACCTTCACGCTTTCGAAGGGCGGCGGGCTCGGCATCATCGGACCCAGCGCGTCGGGCAAGTCTTCGCTTGCTCGAGTCATCGCAGGCGTCTGGACGCCGGCGCGCGGCACAGTGCGTCTCGACGGCGCCGCGCTCGACCAATGGACGCCGGAAGCGCTCGGGGCCCATGTCGGTTATCTGCCGCAGGACGTCCAGCTCTTCGACGGCACGATAGCCGAGAACATCGCCCGCTTCGAGCCGGACGCGCCATCGGAGAAAATCCTGAAGGCGGCCATGGCGGCGGGCGTCCACGAACTCATCGTCCGGCTGCCTGACGGCTACGATACGAGAATCGGTGAGGCCGGCAGCGCCATCTCGGCCGGCCAGAGGCAACGTGTCGCCTTGGCGCGTGCGCTATATGGCGATCCGTTCCTCGTCATCCTCGACGAGCCGAATTCAAATCTGGATGCCGAGGGCGAGGAGGCCCTGACGGGCGCGATTCAGGGCGTGCGCAATCGCGGTGGCATCGCCGTCGTGGTGGCTCACCGCCCGAGCGCATTGGCCAGCGTGGACCAGGTCCTGGTGATGGCCGGGGGCAAAATGCAGGCATTCGGGCCGAAGAACGAGGTGCTCGGCAAAGTGTTGCGGCCAGCCCCGGTCCCGGCGCCGCGGACCGCGCCCGTGCAAGTGCCGCTCAAAGTGGTTGGGACCGAGGAAGGCAAAGCGTGATGGCACAGAACCAGAAGTCGATCGAACGCTCGATCCGCCGCTATTTGCTGGCCGGCGTCATGACCGCGGTCTTCTTCATCGGCGGCATCGGCGGCCTTGCCGCAACGACGGAACTATCGGGAGCCGTGATTGCGTCCGGTCGCGTGGTCGTCGATTCCAGCGTCAAGAAGGTCCAGCACCCTTCAGGCGGCGTCGTCGGGCAGATCAATGTCCGTGAAGGGACACGCGTGAGCCAGGGCGACGTGCTGGTCCGCTTGGACGAGACGATGACGCGCGCCAATCTGGACATCGTCTTGAAGGGTCTCGACGAGCTCAAGGCCCGCCTCGCCCGTCTCGAGGCTGAACGCGACGGAGCCGATGCCATCGCCTTCCCCGCCGACTTGGTGGAACGGGAGAACAAACCGACCATAGCGCGTATGATGGCCAGCGAGCGCACGCTTTTCGACTTCCGCCGCACGGCGCGGGAGGGGCAGAAATCGCAGTTGCGCGAGCGCATCTCCCAGCTCGGCGAGGAGGTCGCGGGCCTGGAGCAGCAGCGTGTCGCCAAGGGCCGGGAGATAGAGATCATGAAGACCGAGCTCCAAAGCGTGCGCAAGCTCTGGGAACAGAAGCTCGTCTCCCTCGAGCGCATGACGGCGCTCGAACGCGATGCGGTGCGGCTCGAGGGCGAGTTCGGCCAGTTGACCGCGGCGATCGCCCAGTCCAAGGGGCGCGCCAGCGAGACCGAGCTGCAGATCATCTCTGTCGACCAGCAGATGCGCAGCGAAGTCGCCGGCGAGCTGCGCGAGGCGCAGGGCAAGGTCTCCGAGCTAGAGGAGCGCCGCGTCGCCGCGGAGGACCAGCTCAAGCGCATCGACATCCGCAGTCCGCAGGACGGCATCGTGCACGAACTTTCCGTGCACACGGTCGGCGGCGTCATCTCGCCGGGCGAAAGCCTGATGCTGATCGTGCCCGTCTCCGATGAACTCACCGTCGAGGTCCGCGTGGCCCCGCAGGACATCGACCAGCTAAGACCCGGGCAGCAGGCGGGGGTTCGCCTGTCCGCCTTCAACACGACGACGACGCCGGAGCTCGACGGCGAGCTGCGTAACGTCTCGCCGGATCTGGTTAACGATCAGCGGACGGGCATGAGCTACTACACCGCCCATGTAACCTTGCCGAAGGAAGAGGTCGACAAGCTGAAGGAACTGACGCTGACACCGGGCATGCCGGCCGAGGTGTTCTTCAAGACGACCGATCGGACGGTGCTGTCCTATCTGGTCAAGCCCGTGCGCGACCAGGTCGAACGCGCCTTCCGGGAGGATTGATCCCGCCGACCGCCTGATTTCGAGGTTGCGCCGTAGCCGCCGTATAGCATGTCGTGCGAATCTCGATTCGCACGGCATGCTTTAACTTATTGCTTTCTTGCATGGCGTTTATCCAAAACCGCGGCACACTTTGGCCGACATGCATTGGGCGGCAGTCAGGCGTCTTCCACGAGGCGCGACCTCAAGCGAGCGATGGTGACGGGAGCGAGTCCGATCGCCCTGAGATAGGCGTCGACCGAGCCATATGTCCGGGTGATATAGGTCATGGTCTCGGCCATGGTTTCGGGCTCGCAGGCGAGCAGGGGCCTGAAGGTCTCGATATCCGTTCCCCGAGCGGCGGCGTCCTCAAGGAAGATGGAGATCAGGGGCGCGATCCGCGCCTTGGTCAGCGCATAGTCCTCGACGATTGTCGCAGTCTCCACACCGGCGACGGCCAGCAGCAATGCGGCAATGATGCCGGTGCGGTCCTTGCCAGCGGTGCAATGGAACAGGACGGCGCCTTCTCCCGCGTCCGCGATCCATCTCAGGACCTGCGCGATCGCCTCCTGGCGCCGAACCAGCGCCTGAATATAGAGGTCGTAAAGCACGTTCTGATCCGACATGGCCTCGGGAGCGAGTTGGTCGAACAGGGAAACATTGTAATAGGCAACGGTCGGGCGGTTGGCGAATGGATTTGGCTGAGCTCGGCATTCCGCGTCGCGGCGCAGATCGATGACCGTGGCGACGCCCTCGGCCAGGAGGCTTGCGATGCCCTCCTCTCCCAGCCGGTGCAGCCCGTCGGAGCGCAGGAGGCGGCGCCAGCGCGTCCGGCCGCCGGCGAGCGGATAGCCGCCGAGATCGCGGAGATTGAAGGTACCGTCGATGGCGAGATGCCGCTGGGAGGTGATTTGCATCAGCGAATTCCAGATTGCATGAAGGACTGAACGACTTGCCTTTGAAGAAGGACATAAAGCACGAGAATGGGCAGGCTGGCCATGGTCGAGGCCGCCATGAGTGGCCCCCACTGCGTACCCTCCGACGTCATGAACATCTGGACTCCGATCTGGATCACGCTGTTCTCGGGCGTGCGGGAAAGCAGCAGCGGCCAGAAATATTCGTTCCAGGTCGAGATGAAGATCAGGATGGCAAGCGAGGCGATGGTGCCGCGCAGGTTGGGCGCAATGACTTCCCATAGGATGCGCCAGCTTCTTGCCCCGTCCATGCGGGCGGCTTCCAGCACTTCCCTGGGAAAGGAACGCATGGCCTGGGCGAGGAGGAGCACTGCCAGGGCGGCCGCAAAATGCGGCAGGATGAGCGCCGTCACGCTGTCCAGCAGCCCGAGATTGGAAACCAGCAGGTAGTTCGGGATCATGACGACTTGGAAGGGAACCAGCCAGGTCAATGCGATGAGCGTATAGATCAGCTTGTCGAAGGGAAAACGCCAGCAGGCGAAGGCGTATGCGGCAAGAAGCCCGGTGAAGAGCTGGGCGACCGTGACGATCGACGCCACAAGAAGTGTGTTGCCGAGCATCTCGACCATCGGGATCGCGCCCAACGCATAGCCATAGTTGGCGAGGGATGGCGCGGTCGGCCAGGGAGTGGCATCGAAGATCGCGTTGGCTGGGCGCAGCGACGTGACGATCATCCAATAGACAGGGAAGAGGCTGAAGATCGCAAGCACCACCATGACGATGTGGCCGACGGCGGCGTTCATGCCGGCGCGCGGAATAGCAGGGCTGAGGTCAGTTGTCATGGAAGGAGTACCTGTCCATCAGGCGGAAAAGCACGAAGGCCAGCACGCCGAAACCGAGGAAAAGGATCACGGCGGCTGCCGAGCTCCAGCCGACCGAGAGGCTGGAGAAGCCGAAATCCCAGAGAATGTAGAAGATGTTGGTGGTGGCGCCGAGCGGGCCGCCACCGGTCAGCACATGGATGAATGAGAAGCTCCACTGCGCGCCGAGCAGGATCGTCATCAGCACGAGAAAGAGCACGGTCGCACGAAGCAGTGGCAGCCTGATGTCGCGGATGATCTGCCACTTCGAAGCGCCATCCATGCGCGCCGCCTCGATGAGCGAAGGATTGATGTTGGCGTTGGCCGCGGAGAGGATCAGGGTCGAGAATCCGATCAATTTCCAGCCGGTGATCGCGATGATCGTCCAGATGGCGAGCTTCGGGTCTTGCAGGAAGCGGACGGGGCGCCAGCCCAAGGCTGTGATGACTTCGTTGACGATGCCGTGGCCGGGATCGAGCAGCCAGCGCCACACTGCGGCGGCGACGACCGGCGCGATGATCATCGGTACGAAGATGATGGCCCGATAGACGTTGCGCGAGCGTGCCGGCAGATCGTGCGTATATATCGCGATGGCCAGCGGGATCAGCACCGACATCGGCAGAAGGCCGAGAACGTAAATGGCCGTGTTGCCCAATGCCTGCCAGAATTTCGGCAGCGCGAAGATGTGCGTGTAATTCTGCCAGCCGACAAAGGTCCGTGGCGCGGTCGGCAGCATGTTCCATTCATAGAAACTGAGCCGAAAGGCGTCGACCAGCGGCCAGTAGATCCAGATCGCCAGCGTGAGAACGGCCGGCGCGAGATAGAGCCATGGGGCGACGCTCCTTGCGGCGAAGCGATTGCGCGTCACTGGAACGATACGGGTGCTCAGCGCGGCTTCGGACATGAACAGGCTCCGCGAGATCGAGGATTACGGATTTCACAAACGGGACACCGGGCGAAGCCGGCCTCTGTTTGGGCGAGGCCGGCTTCGCACCGGCGATCACTTCGGCATCATCGCCTGGGCCGATGCCTGCGCGGCCTGCATCGCCTCGGCTGGATCGACACCGCCGAATACGGCCATTTCCGCGCCTTCCATCATGGTCTTCTGAATCTGCCGGTAGTTGGGGCCCGGGAAGGATTCCCAGCGTTCCAGCAGGCCGAGCTGCTCGAGATTCGGCTGGATGAGCGGGTGTTCCTTGACCCAGTTGCCGAGATATTTGGGATCGTCGACGATATCGGTCCGGAGCGGCAGGTATCCGATCTCGGCCGTGATGACGGTGTAGGCTTCCCTCGAGGTCATGAATTTCATGAGCTCCCACGCCGCCCGACGCTTGAGCGCATCGCGGCTCAGGATCACCAGGGCGCTGCCCGAATTGTTCGGGCGCTGCGGCTTTTCGCCGAAACGCGGCATGGTCGAGGCACGCAGCTCGAACTTGCCTTCGGCGCCCTTGACCAGGAAGCCTTGTATGGCGGAGGTCTGGAGGTACATGCCGACATTGCCCGACGCCATGCCTTCCATGGCCGCCGTGAGATCGAGATTGGCATAGGCGCCGCTGTCGTAGAGGTCGCGCAGCATTTTCACCGCTTCCAGTGCGGCCGGCTCGGCGAAAGTCAGTGTCTTGCGGTCAGCCGACATCAGGCCGCCATTGTTCGAGCGAAGCACGCCCTGGAACAGCCAGTCGCCGGCCGTTGGGCCGAAGATGCCGGTTGCCAGCCCCTCCGCGTCCGTCTTGTCGACGATCGCGAGTGCCGCTGACTTGACCTCCTCCCACGTCCTCGGAGGCTTGTCTGGATCGAGCCCAGCCTGCCTGAAAAGGTCGGCGTTGTAGAAAAGAACCGGTGTGGAGAAGGTGTAGGCGAGGCCGTAGGTCTTGTCGTTCAGCACGCCGAGCTTCAATCCCTGCGGGGACATGCCCTGAAAATGCGCAGCGAGTTCTTCAGCCGGAACCATGTCTTCGAGCGCCGCCGCGCCGAGATTGTCGACGGTGAATTCCAGGTCCGAGAACACCATCTGGACCACGTCGGGGACCCGGCCCGCAGCGACGTCGGCCTGGATGCGGCTGGTGATCTCGGCCGGGCCGACCCCGATCCCTTCCACCTTGATGTTGGGGTTGGCGGCTTCGAACTCGGCGATGAGCCGCTTTGTCGCCTCGGCTCCATTGCCTACCGAGGCGAGATTGTAATTATAGTAGCTGATCGTCACCGGCTGATCGACGGTTGCCGGGATCGGCTGCGCGAAGGCCGGCATCACGGCGCCGAGCGCGATCAGGGCGAGGCCGCTGGTGACAAAGGTCTTGCGGTTCATTGCTTCGGCTCCTGTCTCATTCGGCGGCAAGAGCTGCGGCCGCCTCGTAGCCTTTGACGAGCTCTGCCATGCCGGCAAAGGTGTAGAGCTTGAGCTCGCGGCGGTCCGAAGGCTGCGGAACGAAGGAGACCGTCAGGCCGGACGGGCGCACGGTGCCGACCGCGAAGGAGGCTCCCGAGACCATGCGGAGGCCTTCCTGGAGATAGAGTACGTCGGTGGCCGCATGCTGGCCGATGCCAACCACCACCGGGATGCCGTACCAGTTGCTGACGCGGTCGAAATGGATATGGCCCGACAGGATTCCGAGCACGTTGCGGCCCGCCAGCGCGGTCCGCAGTTGCTCGGTGTCCGCGATCGAAAGGGATTCCCATTCGAGTTCCGGCCGCTGATCGAGCGCCGGGGCATGGTGCATCACGATAAGCTTGGGCAGTTCGGGATGCCGGTCGAGTTCGGCTGTGAGCCACTCGATCTGGCCCGGTTCGAAATGGCCGCCGATCTTGAACGGTGCGCTTGTATCGATGAGGATGATATGGATGCCCCCGATCACCTGGGCATGGTCATAGGGTTTGTCGAGATCCTCGGTGCGGCCGAGCATCACTGGATAGAAGCCGGTGCGCTTGTCGTGATTGCCAAGTGTGAAGAGGACGGGAATGTCGAGCTCCGCCTCGGCCATGATCGCCTTGAGCTGTTCGTAGCTCCCGGCATCTCCCTGATTGGTGAGATCGCCGCTCGCGACGATGAAGCGCGGCGCAGGCGCCATCGTCTTCACTTCGGCGAGAACCCGACGAAGGGTGGTAGCGGTATCGGAATAGAGATGGTCGTCTTCGACTGCTGGGTTGCCGATATGGAGGTCGGTCAGATGGACGAAGGTCAGGGGAGCGTCGGACATGGCGTGGTTCCTGTCAGGCTGGCAACAATTCCGGGCAATGGCCTCTTGCGTGGAGACGCGGCTACCGCTACCTAGCTTTCATGACAGGTGAATGAACGTTCATTCAGATTATGGATGCAACCATAAACAAGCGCGAACGAATCCTCGCCGCGGCCGCGACCCTCATCGTGCGCAACGGACTGCAATGCTCCATGGCGGAGATCGCCTCGACGGCGGAAGTCGCGACGGGTTCGCTCTACAACTATTTCAAGTCGAAGGACGACCTGATCTGGGGCGTCTACCAGCGCCTGACCGAGCAAGCCGCGGCGGCGCTCATCGTGGAGCACGATCCTTCGACCTCGCACGAAGCGCGCATCCGTCGCTACATCGAGGACTATATCGAGTTCATCTGGGCCGACCGCGACCGCGCCGTCCTGTTCGAGTATCTTTCGAACGTGCCGCTCATCCCTGGCGGCGAATTGCGGCGCGCCTTCGCGCCGGTCACGGCCTTCACCGCCACGCTGGTCGGGGAAGCGAAGGCGGCGGGCGTGCTGCGCGATTTCCCGGTGAGCGACATGGGGGGATTCATCGGGGGCGGCATCCGCAACGTCCTGAAATGGCGGCGCAGCGAGGGCACGCCGCTGACGCGGGCCGAACGCGATCACATCGTCGAAATGTGCTGGTCGGCCATAGCTGCGGAGCCGCGTTCATAATCGTGCCGATCATTTATCGGCAACGACGGTCGCGCGCCCCACAGGTTCGGCGAGGATCGTCTCGGCTGCTTTCTCGAGAAGCAGATGGGTCGGTGCCGCTTCGTTGAGCGGGCGTATCGCGTAAATCTGCAGAGGCGACGGTTCCGGATCCGAACGCAGGCGTCGCAAGCGGCCCGCCTCGATTTCGGCTCGGTAAAGTTGCTCGGGAAGGTATGCCAGGCCAAGGCCGGCAATTGCGAGACTGGCGGCGGTGCGGAACGTGTTACAGATCGTCACGTTGCGAAAGTGCACGTCGTTCGTCGTCAGCCAGGTGAGGGTCGAACCCCGAAACTGCCACTCGCGCGACGTTGCGAAGACCGGCAGTTCGGAAAGCCGCTTGGGCGTCAGCACCTCCGGAACGGCGGGCAGATCCGGACTGCACATCCAGGCGAATTGGATCGTCTCGATCGGCGTCGAAACGAAGCGGGACGGCGACATTTCGCAGGCCGCGAATGCGACGTCGAGCGTTCCCGCGTAAAGCTTCTCCTCTATGAGGTGCGACAGCGACACTTCGATCTCGAGCTGCAGGCGCGGATAGTTCTCTCGCACGAAACGTATGAGCCTCGGCAGCCAGGTCAGCGCCACGATCTCGGCGACGCCGAGCCTCACATAGCCGACGATTTCCTCCTTGTCGGCGGCGGCGTGCAGGAACCGATCGGAGGCGAGCAGGATCTCCTCCGCGTGTGACATCAGCAATGTGCCCTGCGGGGTGAGCCGCGCGGTTCGCTGGGAGCGATCGAACAATTGGACGCCGATCCGCGCCTCCAACTCCTGAATGCGCATGGAAACCGCTGACTGCGTGGCGTTCAGCCTGTTGGCGGCCTGCGCGAAGCTGCCCAGTCGTGCCGCCCAATAGAAGGTCTCGATCTGCCTATAGTTCATAAGCCGGTTCTCCCCCTTCGGCGACCATACTTCAGGATTCCTGATGTGTCTTCTCCGAAATAATTCGATTTTCCTGGGATGTGCGGTGTGGGATGCATATCGCCGGCAGAGCAGGTTCCGATTGCCTGTTCGGATATTCAGCGACCCTTGAGTGAGAGACCGTGCCCAGTTCAGCAAAGCCTATCGAGATCGATCCGGCGTTCGTCGAGAAAGTCATCATGGAGCTCGCGTCTTTCGGCGCCGTCGGCGAGACCGGCGTTTCCCGGACGGTCTACTCGCCGGAATGGGTTGCCGCGACCGACTACTACGCGCGGACATGTGAGGAGGCCGGTCTGGACGTCCATCGCGACGCTGTCGGCAATGTGTGGGGGCGGCTTCGCGGATCGACCGGCGAGAAATCCGTCGCCTCGGGGTCTCACATCGACTCCCAGACCCCCGGCGGTCGCTACGATGGAGCGCTCGGCGCCGTCGCGGCCTTGATCGCGGTGAAGGCGTTGAAGGAGCAGTTCGGTCAACCAAAGCGCACCGTGGAGGCGGTTGCCTTCTGCGAGGAGGAGTCGAGCCGCTTCCCGAACGCCAATTATTGGGGGTCGCGCGCGGTAACCGGACGCATCGCGCCGGGCGATCCGGAGCGCGTCATTGCTTTCTCGGGAGAGACGATCGCAGAAGCCATGCGGGACGTCGGCCTCGATCCGGCCCGCATACCTGAAGCGAAGCGCGATGACATAGACAGCTTCGTCGAACTCCACATCGAGCAGGGGCCCATCCTCGAGCAGGCCGGTCTGCCGGTTGCGGTGGTCGACGCGATCACAGGGATTCGCCATTACGGCGCCAGGATCAGCGGAGTCCAGAACCACGCCGGCGCCTTTCCGATGGATATCCGCCACGACCCGCTGGCGGGATTCGCCGAGATCGCGTCCGGCTTGATCAATACGGCGCACCGCGTGGGTCGGCCGGCTGTCACGACGGTCGGACGGGTTCTCGTCGAACCGAATTTTCCTGGCATCATCCCGGCCAGCGTCGAGTTCTCGATCGACGCCCGTCACCCGGACGCGGCTGCGCGGCGCCGCCTCTACGAGATGCATGAAAACCTCATGCGCGAGGTCGCCGACAGGCGGGGCCTCAAAGTCGATTGGCGTGTGATGATCGATCACGAGCCGTCGCCCTCCGATCCGGAAATCGTCTCGACGTTGCAGCGAGCCGCGTCTGAACAGGCCGTGCCCTACATGACCATGGCCAGCGGTGCGGGTCACGATTCCCAGCAGATGGCCGCCATCGCCAAGGTGGCTATGATTTTCGTCCGCTCGAAGGACGGGCGCAGCCATACGCCCGATGAATTTTCATCGATAGAGGACATCGTTGCAGGTATTCGCGTGCTCGCCGCAGGGCTGCACGCTCTGGCCTACTGAGAGAGGAGCACGCCATGACATATCCCCGCGATCTGGCCGGCTACGGCCGCACGCCGCCGGATCCAAAATGGCCGGGAGGAAAGAGACTCGCGGTGCAATTCGTCATCAACTACGAGGAGGGCGGCGAGCATTCGGTGCTGCATGGCGATCGCCAGAGCGAAGCGTTTCTCACGGAAGAGCCGACGGTGGCTTTTCCGAACATCCGCAACATCAATGTCGAGTCGCAGTACGAGTATGGCAGCCGCGTCGGCTGGTGGCGGCTATATCGGCTGTTCACGGAGCGCAAACTGCCGGTCACGATCTTCGGCATTGCCGCCTCGCTCCAGAAGAACCCGGAAGCGGTCGCCGCGATGAAGGAAGCCAATTTCGAGATCGCATCCCATGGCCTGCGCTGGATCCAGTACGCGGAGATGCCTGAAGAACAGGAAGCGGCGCAGATCGCCGAGGCGATCCGAATCCATACCGAAGTGACAGGTTCTCGCCCCACCGGCTGGTACACGGGGCGTATGAGCGTCAACACCCGCCGCCTGCTCGTCGAAGCGGGAGGATTTACCTACGACGCGGACTCCTTCGCCGACGACCTGCCTTATTGGGTGGAGGTGAACGGCCAGGATCACCTCGTCGTCCCCTATACTCTGGACAACAATGACGGGCGGTACGTCAACACCTATGGATACCAGTCGCCGAGCTTTTCGGCCTATCTCATCCAGGCTTTCGATTTCCTGCGCCGGGAGGCCGAGGTTTCCCCGAGGATGATGAGCATCGGCCTCCACACCCGTATCGTCGGACGACCTGGCAGGGCGGCGGACCTGGAACGCTTCCTCGACCATGTCGCGGCAGCGGACGACGTGTGGGTGACGCGGCGCATCGACATTGCCGACCATTGGCGCGCCAACCATCCGCCGCGGGCGAGGAAATGACGAAGGCGGTCCTAGTGACCGGAGCGGCCGGATTCGTCGGGTCGAGAACGGCAGAGATCCTGCAAAAGGAGGGCTACGACGTTACCCGCGTCGACATAGCGGGCGGGGAAGGCAGTGGCGTTCTTGCGTGCGATCTTTGCGACCTGGAAGAGCTCCTGCGGATCGAATCCGGCAAGGGCTTTGGCGCAATCGTCCATTGCGGCGCGATTTCCGGCCCCGCGCTTCATCGTGACGATCCTTCACGGGTTGCGGGGGCCAATACGACAGGCACCCTCAACCTCCTGGAGTTTGCTCGCAGGAGATTCGTGTCCCGCTTCATATTCGCTTCATCGGCGAGCGTGTACGGTGCGACGCCTCCCGACCTCGAGGTTAGCGAGGAGCGAGCGCTGCACCCTTCCACGCCCTATGCGGCGAGCAAGGTCGCCGGCGAAGCCCTTCTGGAGGCCTATTGCCGGCAGTACGACATGTCGGGGGCAAGCCTGCGCATCGCTGCCGTGTACGGGCCTGGCAGGCGAACCCCATGCTTCATCCGTGACATGATCGTCGCAGGTCTGGAGAACCGGCCACTGTCGCTGGCCATCGGAGGTCGGCAGCGCTATCATTACGTCCATATCGATGATGTCGCGGCGGCGTTGAGGGCCGCCGTGACGGCGCCGTCGTTCGGTTCGCCCGCCTATACCATCGCCGCCGATCGGGGCTTCACACTCCAGGAGGTCGCCCAAGAGGTTCGCAAGGTTGTGCCTGGTCCGCCGATAACTGTCGGACCGGCTCTCGATCCGCTCTCGGATCCTCAAGGTCCCTATAGCATCGAGGCTGCTTTGCGTGATCTCGATTGGCGGCCCGCCATCGACCTGCCGACAGGCATCCGTTCTTACGCCGATGGATTACTTCAGAGATCTTGAAGTGTCTGCTTCAAATCATTTCGATTGCGTGAAATGTCCGTCCTCACGATCCTACTGGTGCCAAAGGACGGGAAGGACTCGTCAGCTCGGAGGCAAGAGCGGGCTCCCGGTCGAGCCGCCCTGCAAACACAACAAATCCGCCGAAAGCGGACCATCCAGAGAGGGATGACATGAGGATCAATCATCTTGTTGGCCTGGCAGGCCTGGCAACGATCATCGGCTCCGTCACCGTGGGTTCGGCCGCGGCGACGGATTTGGACGCCATCAAGGCAAGCATTGCCGAGCATCAAAAGCTTCCGACCTTCGTTGCGCCGGGCGAGCCGTTCGACGCCAAGGCCTGCATGAGCGGCAAGAAAATGATGGTAGTGCCCTTCTCCAGCGCGGTCGAATTCACGGGCGCGGTCGCGACCCGGATGACCGAGATCGCCAAGGAGATCGGCTTCCAGTACGACCACTACCAAACCCAGGGCCAGCCGTCGCAATGGATTCAGGGCATCAACCAGGCCATCACCCAGCGCTACGATCTCGTTGACGTGCTGATGTCCGATCCGCGCGTTCTCGTCCCGCAGGCCACGCAGGCAGATCAGGCCGGGATCAAGATCGTGGCGGCCCATGCGTCCGGGTTCGATACGCCCGCGCCAACGCCTTTCCAGAACGTTCACATCGACTATACACAGGCTGGCCGGCTGATGGCCCAATGGGCGATTCTGAAGACCGAAGGGAAAGCGAATGTCCTGGCGATCGTCGCCGAGGACTCCTTTTCCGCGAATTCGCTCCAGAACGGCATCAAGGAGGTGATGGACACATGCGAGGATTGCAAGGTCCAATATCTGAACGTGCCGGTTACGGATTGGGCTACACGGATGCAGTCCACCGTCCAGGCCGCTCTGCTGCGCGATCCGACTATCAACTACATCCTGCCCATCTATGACGGCATGGCGCAATTCGTGGTTCCCGCCGTTCAGCTGACCCAGTCGGCCGATCGCGTCAAGATCGCGACCTTCAACGGCAGCCCCTACGTGCTGCAACTGGTCCAGCAGGGCAGCGTGGAAATGGATATCGGCGAGAGCATCGACTGGGTGGCACATGCCATCGTGGATGCGGAGATGCGCATGCTCTGCGGGCTGGAGCCTGTGAAGGACCCGAAGGTGCCGCTCTATATCTTCGACGCGTCGAATGCGAAAACGGCCGGTACCCCGCCTCAGATCTCCACCGGATATGGTGACGCCTACGTCTCCGGCTACCGCAAGCTCTGGGGCCTGCAATAATGACCTCGACGGTAGCCGGTCGAGCTGCCGCAAACCTTGTCGTCGAAGGGCTGACCAAGTCCTTCGGCGGATCCAAGGTCGTGGACGACATCTCGCTCAGCGTGAACTATGGCGAGATCCATGGCCTGCTCGGTCACAACGGCTCGGGCAAGTCGACGCTGATCAAGATGCTGTCGGGCGTCTATGTTCCCGACGGGGGGCGGGTCACCCTCGGAGGGCGCGAGTTGCCGCTTCCATTGCCGCCCGGCGAGTTCAGCCGCTATGGCATTGCGGTGGTCCATCAGGCGCTGGGTCTCGTTCCGACATTGACGGTGACAGAGAACCTTCTTGCACGCCGGCTGGTGCGAGATGCCAATCCCTTGATCCGCTGGCCGAGCGCTCATCGAGAGGCGAGGGAGATCTTTGCTCGCCACGGGCTCGCGATCGATCCCAGGATGCAGATCGCCGACCTGGCTCCGGTGGAGCGCGCGCTCGTCGCGATCGTTCGTGCCTTCCAGGAGATCGCCGAAACCTCCGAAGCCGGCGGTGGCTTGCTGATCCTCGATGAACCGACGCCGTTCCTGTCGGGCGCCGATGTCGACAGGCTGTTCTCGCTTGTCCGGAAGCTGGCGGGCCAGGGAACGAGCGTCATCTTCGTTTCGCATGACGTGGACGAGGTGAAGGAGCTTACCGACAGAGCCACGGTTCTGCGCAACGGGCGCATTGCCGCCAGCCTGACCACGGCCGAAGCGTCGAAGGCCCAATTCATCGACGCCATTGTCGGCCGTCGGCTGGCGACGGAACGCGCGACGGCGACATCCAAGCGGGGCGTCGAGGCTTTCGCCGTCCAGGGGCTTGTCGCCGAAGGACTGCCTCGTTTCGACGTTGCCGTAGAGGCAGGCGAAGTGCTCGGCCTGACCGGCCTCGTCGGTTCCGGTTACGATCGCATCCCTTACCATCTCTACGGCGCCACGCCGGCAAGCGGTCGGATAAGCTTGGACGGCAAGGTCTTCGAGATCACGGACATGACGCCGGGCCGGGCCATCGATTACGGCATGGTGCTAGTCCCGGCGGACAGGCAGAAGTCCGCAATCGCCGAAGGGCTGAGCATAGCCGAGAACCTTGCCTTGCCAGCACTGGGGCGAACGTTGCCGCGCCTGTTCCTCACCGCGGGTAAAGTCGCACGCCACGCGGCCCGCCTCGTCGAGTCCTTCGACGTTCGTCCACCCGATCCTGCCCGCCTCATGCGCGAGCTGTCGGGGGGCAACCAGCAGAAGGTCGTTCTCGCCAAGTGGCTGCAGACCGAGCCGAGCGTGATCCTGCTCGACGAACCGACGCAAGGCGTGGACGTCGGGGCCCGTCATCAGGTCTACGGTTTCATTCGTGCCGCCGCCGAACGAGGCGCGGCAGTCATCTGTGCCAGCTCGGATCACGAGCAATTGGAGATGATCTGCGACCGGGTGCTGATCTTCAGCCGCGGCCAGGTCGTCGGCAGCCTTTCCGGCAGTGACGTCACGAAAACCGCAATCACAGAGCGCTGTCTGAACAGTCAGGCCGGAGTTGGTTCCGGCGAGTTTCTCAACGAGAATTCCCCATGACAGAAGCAAGCCAAGTCGCAGCGAACCAGCCAGGTGCCGTCGAGGTGCGCCAGGGCCGTCGCAACGCTTTCCTGACGCAGCTCGAGCGCTTCGCCCTGCCGATCGCCTGGCTGCTGATCATCGCCGTGTTCGGCATCCTGTCGCCCGATACGTTCCTGACCTGGCCGAACTTCTCCACCATTTTCGGCTCGCAAGCCGTGCTGGTCATTCTCACGCTCGGCCTGATCATCCCGCTGACCGCGGGCGATATCGACCTGTCCATCGCCCAAGTACTCACGCTCTCATCCATGGTGATCGCCGTCCTGAATGTCGGACACGGCTGGCCGATCGGCTGGGCCATTGCCGCAGCTCTTGTGGTCGGCCTGCTCACCGGCCTGCTCAATGCCTTCTTCACGCTCTACTTCCGAATTCATTCGCTGATCGTCACCTTGGGCACGGGAACCTTCCTTCACGGCATCACGCTGTGGATCAGCAGCTCGCGCACGATCGGCGGGATCGATTGGAGCCTCGTCAACGCGGTCATCCTGACGCGTTTCCTCGGCATCCCGCTCGCCTTCTATTATGCTCTCGTTCTCGCGTTGCTGCTCCTCTACGTCTTCGAGTTCACCTCCCTGGGACGCAAGGCACTGTTTGTGGGCCGCGGACGTGACGTGGCTCGCCTCTCGGGAATACCAGTGACGCGTGTGCGGCTGATCTGCTTCCTTGCGTCGGGTCTGTTCGCGGCCATTGCCGGGGTGTTCTACGCGGGAACGTCGGGTTCGGCCGACCCCAATTCGGGGACGCAGCTGATGTTGCCCGCCTTCGCTGCCGCCTATCTTGGGGCGACAACCATCGCGCCGGGCAGATTCAACCCGATAGGATCAATGATTGCCGTCTATCTGCTGGTCACCGGAATCACGGGCCTGTCGATCCTCGGAATCGATACCTTTGTCCAGGACCTGTTCTATGGCGGTGCGCTCGTCATTGCCGTGGCCCTCTCCCAGCTCGTGCGCGGCCGTGAAGAATCCTTAACCTAGTCCCTCCAACCAGATCAGGAAGTTACCCGATGACCATCCAGCGTAGCCACACCAATCAGCGCATGAGCCAAATCGTGAAGCACGGCGGGCTCGTCTACCTCGCTGGCCAGGTGGCAAGCGGCGCCCCAGGCAAGCCCGTTGCCGAACAGACGCGCGATATCCTTGCGCGCATCGATAGCCTGCTGGCCGAGGCCGGATCCGACAAAAGCAAGATACTCAGCGCAACGATCTGGCTTACCGATATCGCCACCTTCAACGAGATGAACGGCGTTTGGGACGCTTGGGTGGCGCAGGGGCATGCACCCGCCCGCGCCTGCGTGGAGGCAAAACTCGCGGCGCCTGAATACACGGTCGAGATCATGGTCACTGCAACGGCCTGAGAGGTTCCGCTAATGCGACTCGCGGGCCGTAGCGCCTTGATCGTCGGGGCGGCGACCGGCATTGGCCGCGCCGTCGCTCTCGCCTTCGCTCGCGAGGGAGCGCGTGTCGTCATTGCCGACCGCGCCGCCGAAGCGGAACGGCAGTCGGCCGTGGAGGCGGTCGTCGCGGCGGGCGGGCGGGCGATCCATGTGCGTTGCGATGTGACGGTCGAGTCCGACATTGCGGCCGCCGTTGCAAGAACAATCGAACACCACGGCAGGATCGACATCCTGGTCAACAATGCCGGGATCGGTCAGCCGCCGGGCGACTTCACCGAAATCGACTGGGCTGACTGGCAACGATTGATGGACGTCAATCTGCGTGGCGTGGCGTTCGGAATGCACCACGCCCTTCCGGCGATGCTCGACCAGGGATATGGGCGCATCGTGAATACAGCGTCGCAACTCGCCCACAAGCCGGCGGCAGGAGCCGCCGCGTACAGCGCCACCAAGGCGGCAGTGGTAGCCCTGAGCGCGGCGGTCGCCCAGGAGGTCGCGGCGCGCGGCGTCGTGGTCAACTGCGTCTGTCCCGGTCCAACAGACACGACGACCTGGCGGGCCAGCGATCCTGCCTGGCGGGATTGGAAGACGTCGCAGCTCCCGATCAGGCGCATCGCGGAGCCGGAGGAAATCGCACCCGCCTATGTCTATCTCGCGTCGGACGAAGCAAGCTTCATGGTTGGACAGTCCATTTCGCCGAATGGTGGCGACGTGAGCTGGTGATCGGCAGGTCCTGGTGACTTTGCCGCACCATCCTGGTGTCGAATTGTCAATTGTCGACATGAAAGCCCCTCGCTTATCAGTTGAACCAGGCGAGGAGTGGATAGCGGTGGCGAACGGCACGAATCTGACGAAATCTCGGCGAGCTTTGATGGAGCGAGGCGAAGCGAACGGTGCTGCTCTAGCGGTCACCAGCTTGATCGAGCGCGGGGTAACGACCGTCTTCGGCCTCCCGGGCATTCAATTGGACGCGTTCTTCAGCGCACTCTATGACCACCGGTCTCGGATCACGGTGATCGATAGCCGCCACGAGCAGGGCGCCGCCTATATGGCGCTCGGCTATGCCGAAGCGACCGGCAAGCCGGGAGTTTTCACCGTGGTTCCAGGCCCTGGCATGCTGAATGCGGGCGCGGCGATCGCTACTGCCTATGCCTGCGGGAGCCCGATGCTCGCACTGATCGGACAGGTACAAAGCACCCGCATCGGCGAAGGCCATGGCGAACTGCACGAGTTGCCCGATCAGGCAGGCATCGTATCGCGGCTGGTCCGCTCCCACGAGCTGGTCCTTTCACCGCAGCGTGTGAGCCCAGCGATCCACAATGCCTTGGATGCCCTCGAACGCCCAGGCGCCGGTCCGGCCGCGATCGAATTGCCGCCCGACGTGCTTGCTGCCAGGCTGCCGGCGGACAGTCCTCCGGCGAACACCGCGCCCAATGCGGCGCACAGCGAGAAGCAGGACAGCAACGAGCTGGCGTCTCTTGCCGAACTCATCCGGGGCGCCCGTCGTCCAATCATCTTTGCCGGCCGTGGAGCTGCCGCGGCTGCTGACGAGCTCCGCCGGCTAGCCCACAGGTGTGGAATTCCGGTGGTCGCTCAAGGCCGCGCCAAGGGCATCCTGGACGATCGCGATCCGCTTTCGCTGAACTATCTGTCCGCCGCAGAACTTTGGTCCGGTTGCGACCTGGCGATCGCGGTCGGCACGCGCATGAAGCATCCCCTGCGGGCATGGCCGCGTCCGCAAGGCATGCAACTTGTGGTCATCGATATCGATCCCCTTTCCGCGCCCGCCATTGGCGAAGCAGATCTATTCATCCGCTCCGACGCGCGAATGGCCTTGGCTGGTCTGATGGAGTTGCTGCCGGACCTGCCGGTTTCGTTCCGCCCCGAAATTCTAGCCGCCAAAAAAAGCGCCGCAGCCAAGATGGAATGCGGTCTCGCCCCGCAGATGGCGATGCTCCGCGCCATTCGAGCCGTGCTGCCGGAAGACGGGATCATTGTGACCGACTACACCCAGGTCGGTTACGTCGCGAACGCCGCCTTTCCGGCCAGCCAGGCGGGGAACCTCATCACGTCCGGCTATCAAGGCACGCTCGGCTATGCATTTCCGACTGCGATCGGAGCAAAGGTCGCGCATCCGAACCGCCAGGTGGTTGCGATCGCGGGCGACGGCGGCTTCCTGTTCGCGGCGACCGAGCTGGCCACCGCGGTCAAGCATCGCATCGGGGTCGTCACGCTGGTCTTCAACGACGGACGCTTCGGCAATGTACGCCGTATCCAGGAAACCGTTTATGGCGGTCGGGTCATCGCCACAGATCTGACCAATCCTGATTTCCTGGCCTTTGCCAAGAGCTTCGGTGCATATGGTGAGCGAGCTCGAACGCCGGCGGAATTGGAGCAGGCCCTCAACGCGGCATTTGGCAGGGATCTACCTACGGTAATCGAGGTGCCGGTCGGTGAATTTCCGGATCCCTGGCCTTTGATCCTTCCCCAGCTGCCGGATTCGGCTGTTCGTTAGTCCATTAACGATCGGCTTCCTCGAGCTCGTTCGCGAGCCATTGCCGCAATTCGACGATCGGGGTGCGTTCCCAATAGTAGGACGGGCAGACCAGGTAGTATGCGGAAATCGTGATATCGGTTTCCAGGAGCTCCACGAGCTCTCCCCGCGCGATCGCGTTCTTGGCAAGCAGCGAGTTGCCCAGCGCGATCCCGTGTCCCAGCGTGGCGGCCTGAAGGGCAAGGTGCGTATTGGGCATTTCGATGCCGCTCATCTGAACCGCCCGCCCGGCTCCGGCGCGAATGGCCCATTCCTCCCACAATCCTGTCGTGTCGCTGCAAAGGAACGGCAGGCTCAGCATCTGGTCTACCGTCGTGATTGGTGGATAGCGTTCAAGAAGAGCGGGGCTCGCCACCGGGAACAGGCGTGGCTCATAGATCTTGTGCTGGATATATCCAGGATTGAGATCGTCGATGGCACCATAGCGTAGGTGAACATGGACCTCCCCGGGGGGAGCCGGTCTGATCAAACCATCCATGCTGGTCAGCAGATTGATTTTCCACGTCGTCAGCGCGTCGGCGAGCTTGGGGATGCTTTGCAGCAGCATCTCATGCGCCAGGCCTGGCGTGGCATGAAGTGTCAGCACTCGCGGCTGGGCTTCGATAATTGCGGAGGTCGCGTCGCATAAGACATCGAAGGCCTGCTTGACCTTCCTGTGATACGTGTTGCCCAACGGGGTGAGCGCTAGCGATCGCACGTTCCTTTCGAAAAGCTGCGCGCCGACGCTCTCTTCGAGGCCGCGCAGATGCCTCGAAATCGAAGCATGATCGACGTGGAGAATTTCGGCCGCCTGTCGAACGCTCAAAACGTCCCCGACGGTCACGAAAGCGCGCAGCGCCGTCAATGACGGCAGCTGTGAGACCTTGAGACTCATGCATATTTTCCTGGTCGCCACCGCATCAACTCTTCCCCAGCGGAAAATCGGCGAAGCAACCGGCTGGCTTCGAATGGTGACTTGAGGTCACCACGGCGGTGCAAAAAAAGCAATTGAAAATTCTCTAGCCGGCCAGTCTTATCCTGAAAAAAAAAGATCGATAACCGCTGTCGCCGGAATGCGCGAGCATCTGGCCTTTCCTGAGAATGGGGAACTTTAATGACGTGGAAACGGAGAAACTTCCGCGGGCTCGTTGCTGTCCGCAGCTCCGCGCTTGCTGCGACCTGCGTGCTGTCGATTCTCGGCGCCGCTCCTCTGGCCGAGGCTGCCGACATCAAGCTGCGCCTGGGCGTCGGCATGGAAGTCAGCACGCTCGACCCGGTCTACCAAACCAACAATTGGGAGCTGGCGTCCGGATACAATCTCTATGATAGCCTGGTCTGGCCGGATGCCGAGAAGGGTGTCGTTCCCTGGGTCGCTGAAAGCTGGCAGGTTTCCGAGGACGGGAAGACCTACACGTTCAAGATACGACAGGACCTGACATTCCACGACGGTTCACCGCTGGCAGCCGAGGACGTGGCGTTTTCGATGCAGCGGATGCTCGCCTTGAACGGGCCCGGGGCGTCGAACTTCCGCGGCCTGAACAAGGACAATGTCGAGGCTCCCGACGCTTCCACGGTTGTGTTCCGGCTCGACAAGCCAAGTTCCAGCTTCCTGAAGGCGCTCGTCACCTTCAAGATCGTCAACAAGAAGGTCATCCTGGCGAACCTAAGGGATGGCCCACATGGCGACATGAAGGACTATGGCGCGGAATATTTGCGGTCGGGCGACGCAGGTTCGGGACCCTACATGCTCGAAAGCTACAGCCAGGGCGAGCTTGTCAGGCTGAAGAAGTTCGAGGGCTACGCCTTGACGCCATGGGACGCGAAGGCTCCCGCGATCGTCGAGTTTCAGATCACACCGGAAATGGCCACGATCGGCACGAAGCTGCGTGCCGGGGAGATCGATGTCGGAGACTGGTCGCTGCCGATCCCGGTGCAGCGGCAGATCAGTTCGGATCAGCGTTTCAAGATGCGCCAGGACGCAATGCAGACGGCCTGGTACCTCATCATGAACAACTCCGCGGCGCCGCTCGACGACGTGTGGGTCCGGCGCGCCGTCGCTTCCGCGCATGACGAGGCCACGCTCGTCAAGCATATCACGGGAGCCGGCGGTCCCATGGGAGGGCCCGTGCCGGATTCGATGCTCGCCAATTGCGAGCCGATCGCGGGTTATGCCTTCGATCTCGAGAAGGCGCGGGAGTATCTCTCGAAGTCGAAATATTCCGCCGAGGAGCTTCGCAAGCGCCCATTGAAGATCGCGGCCGTCGCCGGCAGCGAGCGCTTCAACAATATCGCGCTCCTCACCGCGACCAATCTCAAGAAGATCGGTCTGAACGCGGAGGTCCAGGCGGTGCGCTGGGCCGACATCACGGCCGCGCAGACAAAGCCCGAGACGGCTTTCGATCTCACCGTCTTCTACGATCCCGCCAAATATCCCGATCCGATGCTGTTCCTCAGCTATTACCGCAAGGCGGGTTGGGGCGACCCTTATCCGCCCGGGGGAATGTACTATGAAAACCCGAAGGTGACTGAGCTGCTCGAGACGGCACAAACGTCGACGGATGTTGCCCAGCAGCAGGCCGCCTATTGCGAAGCGGCGAAATTGATCACCGAGGATAGTCCGTCCGTCTTCTCGCACACCGAGGTCCGGTCGACGACCTATTGGTCATATGTCGATGCCTTCCCGGACAGCGGGGGCGCGATGTTCTACGACATGCGTTTCGAGAAATGGCGTCTCGACGACTCCAACCCCGATTTCGCGAGGAACCAGCCGTAGCCGAGCGAGCGATCCGGACCGGCCTCCTGCCGGTCCGGATCGCACCCGGTCACCGAGGAACGATTCTTTCTGATGCGCGGTTTTGCTGTTTTCTCACGGCTCGCCCAAATGCTCGTGGTGCTGGTCGGGGTTTCGATACTGGTTTTCCTGTTGACCAGGGTTCTTCCGGGAGACCCGGCGGCGGCTGCCCTCGGCGACAGGGCCACGCCCGAGCAGGTGGCGCAACTGCGTTCCGAACTCGGGCTCGATCAGCCCCTGCCAGCCCAATACATGCGCTTCGTCACGGGGCTCCTGTCCGGGAACATGGGCCTTTCGCTGGTGGAGCGGCGTGACGTCAGCAGCGTCATTCTCGAACGGCTGCCCGCGACGCTGGAGCTGATATTCGCTGCCTTGACCATCGCCGTCATCGTCGGCGTGCCGCTGGGTGTTCTGGCAGCCGTCTATCGCGACCGCGTCGCCGATCAGCTCAGCCGCATCGTGGCGCTGATCGGTGTTTCCTTCCCGCAGTTCTGGGTCGGCATCATGATGCAGTTCGTGCTCGGGCTGGCGCTGGCCCTGGTGCCCATCACCGGTCGTTCCAGCGCCGACATGCCGGCGGCGATCACGGGATTCCTGACCGTCGACAGCCTTATCGCACTGGATTTCGCGGCTTTCTGGAACGCGCTGAGCCATCTGATATGCCCTGCGCTCGTGTTGGCCGCCGGGCCCCTTGCCACGATCATGCGTATGGTGCGCGCCTCGATGATCGACGAATTCGATAAGCCCTACCCGGAATATGCGCGCGCTCTGGGCATGCATCCGTTCCTGATCAACTTCAAATACGTCCTGCGCAACGCCTTTACGCCGACACTGACCATCATCGGGTTCCTCATTCCTATCATGATCGGGTCCAGCTTCGTGGTCGAGAAAGTGTTCGCCTGGCCCGGGCTCGCGCGCTTCGGCGCGGATGCCATCATCGCGAACGACTTCAACGGCGTCATCGGCATCACGCTGGTGATCTGTCTCTTCGTCGTCGTCCTGAATTTCATCGTCGAGCTGCTCTACCCGATCGTGGATCCACGCATACGATTGGGAGCTGAAAAATGAGCGAGCTTCCCGAAACGCGCCGCAACGAAAGCGCGATTGCTGTCCTCGACAGCGAACTCGGAGAGGTGCCGAGCTTCGGCGGTCTGCGGCGCTTCCTCCGCAACAAGCCGGCAGTGTTCGGGAGCCTTTGCCTGCTTCTCCTCTGCGTCGTGATGATCGCTTGGCCGTGGCTCGTGCCTTATCCGGACGACATCGCAGACGCCGTCAACTTCGACCGGATGCTCGAGCCGCCGTCCAGCGAGTTCCTTTTCGGAACGGACGAGGCCGGGCGCGACATCCTCAGCCGCGTGATGGCGGGGACCGGCATGTCGCTCGGCCTCGGGCTCGTCGTCATCGCCGTCGCCGTGGTGATCGGCGTGCCGCTGGGAATGGTCGCAGGATATTACGGCGGCGCGGTTGAGCGCGTGATCATGCGCGTGGTCGATGTCTTTTCCTCGGTCCCGGCACTCGTGCTGGCGCTGGCGATCAGCGTCCTGCTCGGCCCGAGCCTCGTCAACGCCATGATCGCACTGTCGATCGTGTGGTGGCGCGTTTTCGCGCGCATCGCCCATGGCCAGACGCTTTCGCTGAAGAACGAGGCCTATGTGAACATCGCCCGCCAGATGGGGGCGTCCGATGGACACATATTGTTCCGCGAGATCCTGCCCAATATGGCCTCCTCCATTCTCGTAACGGCATCGCTCGACGCGGGCGCCGTGATTCTTATCGGCACCTCCATCAGCTTTCTCGGCGCGGGCGCCAATCCCCCCGCCGCGGAGTGGGGTCTGATGGTCGCGTCGGGGCGGAACTATCTGCCCGGAGCCTGGTGGCCGTCACTCTTTCCCGGTCTTGCGATCTTCGTGACGGTGATGAGCCTCAACATGATCGGCGACGGGCTGCGAGACTTCTTCGCGGGCGAATGACCGGACCGACACCCACCGAGTGAGCACCATGAAAATCGCAATCGTCATCCCCAACGTTACCATGACCGAGCAGGCAATTGCCGAGCGCCGTGCCTTCCTCCTGGCCAACGCGGCGCCTGACGTCGAGCTGGAGCTCTGGCGCAACGACGTCGGGCCCGAAAGCATCGAGACCGAAGCGGAGCGCGATTGGGCGGGCGTGGAGATCGGCCGTACGCTTGAGGGGAAGGACCTTTCCAAGGTGGATGCCATCATCCCTTGGTGCGCGGCCGACCCCGGCGTGCACGCCCTTCGCCAGAGTTTCGCTCCGCCGGTGATCGGCCCCTTGATGGCGGCATGCCAGCTCGCTTCCCTGGCGGGCGAACGCTTCACGTTGATCATGCCTGCAGGCAGCCGCAGGATGAACAGGCAGCGGATCCAGGGATATGGCTTCGGTGACAGGCTGGTCTCGGTGCGCCAGGTGAACAAGCCGGTTCTCGAGCTTCGCGCGGACCTCGATCAGACGCTCGAGCGGTTGTCCGTCGAAGCCCATGCCGCCTACCAGGAGGGCGCCGACAGCGTCGTGCTCGGCTGCATGGCTCTCTTCGGGCTCGCGCCCCGCATCGAAAGTCCGATACCGGTGATCTGTCCGGCGCTCGCGGCGCTGAACGTCGCATCGCTGATGGCGCGAATGGGCCTGACCAATCGGATCGCTGGATGATCTTCCGCCGCCACTTGTCGACCGAAAGTCCGCCATGCAGGAACCGCTGATTTCCCTCGAGAACTTCCGGCTGGGTTTCGATACCCATGCCGGCGTCAAGGAGGTGCTGCGGGGCATCGGCGTCGCCGTGAATGCGGGCGAGATGGTCGGGCTTGTCGGCGAATCCGGATCGGGCAAGACGGTAACCGCGAAATACGTCCTGGGAATCCTGGGCCGGAACGCCCGCGTGCTGGGTGGTTCGGCACGGCTCCTCGGCCGTGATCTTCTCACCATCGACGCTTCCGCGCGCGAGGCGCTCAAGCGCGAGATCGCCTATGTGCCCCAGGATCCGATGGGGGCGCTCAATCCGAGCTTCACTATCGGCCACCAGATGGCGGACTACCTTACCTGGGACGCGGCCGGGCGGAGCCTGTGGCGCTACGGCCGTCTGCGGCGAAGCCGGGACCACCTGGCGAAAGTCGAGACGCATGCGATCGAACTGCTTGACCTGGTGAAGATCCGGGAGCCGGAACGGGTCCTGTCCTCTTATCCGCTGCAGCTTTCCGGGGGGATGCGACAGCGCGTCCTGCTGGCGCTCGCCATGCGCGGCAAGCCGAAGCTGCTCGTCGCCGACGAGCCCACGACGGCGCTCGACGTGACCGTGCAGAAGCGCACCGTCGAACTCATGCAGGACCTGGTCGAGCGGGCAAACCTGGCGGGCCTCTATATCACCCACGATCTGGGCGTCGCGCGTTGGCTCTGCCAGCGCTGCTACGTCATGTATCAAGGTGCCGTCGTCGAGACGGGGCCGACCGCCGCAATGCTCGATGCGCCGCGGCATGCTTATACGAGGCGCCTGGTCGCGGCCATTCCGCGCCTTCACGCCGAAGTCGAGCAACGTCAGGGCACGGATCGGTTGGCGAGCCCGCAATTGCGCGTCGAACGCCTAACACGCTACTTCGGCGACAAGGCAGCCGTTAAGAGCGTCAGCTTCGACGTCGCCGCAGGCGAGACCTTTGCCATCGTCGGCGAGAGCGGCTCCGGAAAGTCGACGCTGGCGAATATGATCTGTGGCAGCCTTCCGCCAAGCGAAGGGGAGATGAAGGTCAAGATCGGCGGCCTGGGAGAGGCCGGGTTGCAGGATCGCGCCCTTTATCGTGACAAGATCCAGATGGTCCACCAGGATCCGTCTTCAGCTCTCAACCCCCGTCAAACCATCGAGGAAATCGTTTCCCTGCCGCTCAAGCTCCGCGGCATGAAGGACCGAACCGCCCGCCGGACACGTGTGCTCCAGCTTCTCGACATGGTCGCCCTGCCCGCCGAAGTGATGACGCGTCACCCCCGCTCGCTCAGCGGCGGACAGAAGCAGAGGGTCAACATTGCGCGCGCGCTTGCCATGGAGCCGGAGATCCTCGTGCTGGACGAGCCGACTTCGGCGCTGGACGTGTCCGTCCAGGCCCGCATTCTCGACCTGCTGAAGTCCTTGCGGGACTCGCAGAAGCTCACCTACCTCCTCATCACGCACGACCTCGGCGTCGTGCGTGCCATGGCTGACCGCGTGGCGGTCATGTATCACGGCGATCTCGTCGAGATCGGCACCGCCGACGACATACTGGGCCGCCCGCAATCCGACTACACCAAAACCCTTCTGGCCGCTGTGCCTTCAATCGACGGCGCCGACGCGGCCGCACCGCCATGAGTTCGCCGGACTCGGGGACCGGCTAGGTCCCCCTCTGTCTGCACCACCATCAGGAACTACCACATGCCCTCGGGCATGGGACGAAGGAGTCATGTCATGATCAGCCCACAAACCAGGAGCGCCGTCGCGCCCTATCGGATCGGAGTGGAGGTCGGAGGAACCTTTACCGATCTCGTCTGGGCGGATTCTTCCGGGTTGGTCCAGACGGGAAAGACGCCGTCGACGCCCCACTCGATCCAGGACGCCGTGCTGTCGCTCATCGCGGAAACCGGGCTTCCGCTCGAGGATGTGGCGCAGATCACCCATGGATCCACTGTCGCGACCAACGCGCTCATTACGCGCAAGGGCGCACAGGCCGGATTGCTGACGACACTCGGGTTCCGCGACACCGTGATCCTGGGTCGCTGCGAGCGCAACGGTGGCGTTTACGACATGCAGTATCGGGGCGCCACGCCCCCGATCCGCCGTCACATGATCCGCGAGGTCAGCGAGCGCATTGCGTCCGACGGGACGATCCTGAAGGCGATCGATCTCGAAGCGGCGTGGAAGGAGGTCGAGGCCTTCCTGGCGCAGGGCGTGGATGGCATCGCGATCTGTCTTCTGAACGCCTACGCCAATTCCGCGCATGAGAAAGCCCTCGCGAACATGATCCGGGAAAGGGCACCGGGCATCGCGGTCTCGGCCAGCCATGAGGTCTCGCCCGAGTTCCGGGAATACGAGCGCTCGGTCACCACGGTCGTGAATGCCTTCGTCGGGCCGATCGTCGAGCGATATATCGATCGCCTCGACCAGGGTGTCCGCGATCGCGGCTATCGGGGTATCCTTCGCATCATGCAGTCGAATGGCGGCGTGATGCCCGCTGGCTCGGCCGGTGCCAATGCGGTGCGCATGCTGCTTTCCGGTCCCGCAGCCGGCGTCTGTGCGGCCACCTGGTTCGCTGCCCGCAACGGCATCGAAAACATCCTGACGCTCGACATGGGCGGAACGAGCACCGACGTGGCCATCGCTCCGGGCCTTTCGCCGGGCATGGTTTCCGAGCTCGTCGTCGACGAGTTGCCGCTGCGCACAATCTCCGTGGACATGGCCACCATCGGCGCGGGCGGAGGTTCGATCGCTCAGGTCGACCAAGGCGGCTTTCTTGCGGTCGGACCGGAAAGCGCCGGCTCGAGCCCCGGCCCGGCATGCTATGGCCGAGGGGGCACTCGCCCGACGGTCACGGATGCCCAACTCGTCACCGGCCTTCTTCGCCCCGCCGAATTCTTCGGCGGCAAGATGGTGCTCGACCTGGATCGCGCGACTCGTGCGATCGACAGCCTTTCTGATGCAGGTCTGGGCGGCACCACGGCTGAAAAGGCGGACGCCATATTGCGCCTGACCAACAGCAACATGGCCGGCGCGGTACGCATGGTCTCGACCACTCGGGGCATCGATCCACGCGACTACACGCTCGTCGCCTATGGCGGTGGCGGACCTCTCCACGCCGCGATGGTCGCCGAGGAAATCGGCATGCGCGAGGTCCTCATTCCGTGGTCGCCGGGTCTCGCAAGCGCGTTCGGGCTGCTGATCGCCGAAACCAAGATCGACCATGTCGTGAGCCGGCTTCACCCCCTGAGCGAGCGCACGCTCGATACGGACACGCTGGCGGACCTTTCCCGGAAGGCAGAAACGGTTGCCGCCGCGAATGGACTGGAGCCGGGCAGCTATGAGGTCGAGTACGGGCTGGACATGCGCTACGCCGCGCAGGCCTTCGAACTGACGGTCTGGAGCGACGGGAAGGCAAGTTCGGCCGGCGTGCTACGGGAACTCTTCGAGCGGGCACATCAACTTCGCTATGGCTATGTCCGAACCTCCCTGGCCTGTGAGGTCGTCTCCTACCGATTGCGCCTCAGCCAAAAAGGCAAGACGGACATCGTCACCAGGACCGATGTAGATCGTTCCACCGAGCCGCGTCCGGTGGAGATCATGCTCGGCGGCAAGCCGCGAAAGGCAGTCCTCGCCGCCCGCAACTGGCTCGAACCCGGCCAGTCCCTTCAGGGGCCTGCCATCCTGACCGAACCCACCTCCACGACCATCGTGCCCGAGGGCTGGGAGGCCGAATGCCTGCCGACCGGGGACCTTCTGCTGCGAGACAAACGATGAGCTTCGACCAGACCACACTTACGATCATCGCACGCGCACTGCAGTCCGCGGCCGACGAGATGGCGACGAACCTGATCCGTTCGGCCTTTTCCGCTGTGGTGCGCGAGGCGCGCGACTGCTCTACGGCATTGCTCGATGCCGAAGGGCGGGTCATCGCCCAGGCGGAGATGATCCCCTTGCAAACGGCGGCCCTGAGTGCGGCCTTCGCGGCCGCGCGCAAGGTTCTTGACCTGACGAGCGTCGCGCCGGGGCAGTTCATCATCCTGAACGATCCCTATAGCGGCGGCCAGCACCTGAACGACATCATCGTCTTCAGCCCGATCTTCTGGGAGGGCGAATTGCTCGCATGGGCCGGCAGCACCGCCCACCACCTCGACATAGGCGGCGGCTCGGCGGGGGTGAATACCGCTGCCCGCGAACTGTTGCAGGAGGGCGTCGTCATCCCACCTTTGCTCCTCGATCTCGAACGTGACTGGAAGGGCGGCAGTTTCGAACGCTTCTTCTTCGCCAACATAAGGACTCCCGAGATCGGCCGGGGCGACATGGACGCGCAATTCGCGGCCAATTTCGTGGGCGAACAGCGCATCCTCGCCTTGGCGAAACGCTACGGCGTCGCAACCCTGCGCGAGGCCATGGCGGAAACCCTCAATTACTCGGAGCGGCGCATGCGCGCGGCCATCTCCGAGATCCCCGATGGCAGCTGGACCGGCGTGGCCTACACCGACGGAGACGGCGTCACCCCGGGCGGCCCGCCCGTCGAGATCCGAGTCCAGGTCACCGTGAAGGGAGACGAGGTCGTGATCGATTTCACGGGGACCGCCGGCCAAGTCCGCAGCATGTTCAACTCGCCCTACGCCTCGAGCGTCGCGGCGGCGGTCACCGCGATTCGAGCCGTGCTTTCCGATACCGAGATGCCGGCAAATGACGGCTGCAACCGGCCACTGACCATCATACTTCCGGAAGGTTCCATCCTGAACCCGCACGCGGGCGCGCCGGTGCGCGCCCGCGCCACGGCTTCCTGCCGCGCACTCGACGCGATTCATGACGCGCTGGGTCATGCGATCCCGGACAGGATCCCGGCTCAGGGCAACAACGCCACGACAGGCCTGTTCCTGTCCTTCGCCCCTCCCGGAAGGAAGATGCGCCTCCACCTCGACATTCTCGGTGGGGGCTGGGGCGCGGCCCGCGGCTACGATGCGATCCATGCGACCGACCACATTCTTTCGTCTTGCCGGTTGACCCCGACGGAATCCATCGAGCAGCTCCATGAGCATCTGCGCATGGAAGCCTTTGGCCTTTGCGAGCAATCCTGGGGCGAAGGACAGTTCAATGGCGGCATGGGGGTATTCCGTCGCTATCGGATCACCCAGGATCACGTGACGCTCAGCCTCTATTCCGATCGATTCCTGCTTCCGCCGAAGGGGCGCAATGGTGGCCGCGACGCGGAGCGGTCGAGCCTCAGGATCCAGCGTCAGGGCGAAGTGATCGAGCTGACAGGCAACAGCACCTTCGAACTGAAGCGCGACGACGTGGTCGAGATACGCATCGCGGGCGGCGGCGGCTGGGGGGATCCTTCGCTGCGGGACCGCAGCCTTGTCGCGGCCGACCTCGAGGACGGGCTGATCAGCGCCGACACGGCGCGTCAGGTCTACGCCTACAACCCCTAACCGCAGAGGCTCGCTCATGAATTCGAAAAGCATCCGCCCTGTCGGCGCGTTCGACGCCGACCGCATCCTCGCCGAGATCGTCAAATGGGTAGAGTTCGAGACACCGTCCGACCGTCCTGACCTGATCGATGCCCTTCTCGATCACGTGGAAGGGCTCTTCGAGGGTCTGCCCGTCGAACGACGGCGCATTCCGGCAAGCGAGGGCAGGGGGGGCCAGCTCGTGCTGCGCTACGATCCGGCTCGCTCCAACTCCGAGCCCCTCCTGTTCATGGGGCATATCGACACCGTCTGGGAGGCCGGCACGCTGGCCGCGAGGCCGGTTCGCCGCGATGGCGACAAGGTGTTCGGACCGGGCATATTCGACATGAAGGCCGGCTCCTGCCTTGCCACCCTTACCCTGCTCGACCTGGCACGGGCAGGGATCGTTCCCCCCCGCCCCGTGGTCGTCTATCTCAACAGCGACGAGGAGATAGGGAGCCACGTTTCCCGCGGCACGATAGAGACGCTCGGTCGGGAAGCCGCGATGATCATGGTTCCCGAACCGTCTTTCGAGGCGGTCGGTACCGTCATCACCGCGCGTAAGGGCTGGGGCAATTTCACCCTGAGGGCAACCGGCATTTCCGCCCATGCCGGCGGCAGCCTCCATGAAGGCCGCAGCGCAATTCGAGAGATCGCCCGGCATGTGCTCGAGCTCGAAGCGATGACCGAAAACGAACCTCATGCCACCTTCAACGTGGGCACCATCGCCGGAGGAACAAGGCCCAACGTCGTGCCGGCCGAAGCGTCGGCGGAAGTCGATATGCGCGTGGACAATATGGACGAGGCAAAACGACTGGAGGCGGCAATCCTTGCGCGCCGGCCATTCGATCCGGATGTGAAGCTCGAAGTGACAGGCGGTGTCAACCGCCCGCCCTTCGCGCGTTCGAGCGAAGTGGCGAAGCTCTATGAGGCGACGCGCGGGCTTGCCGACAGGCTCGGTCTGCCTCTTGGCGAAACCCAGCGCGGCGGTGTCTCCGACGGCAACATTGTCGCCGCTCTCGGCAAGCCTGTGCTGGATGGCCTCGGTTGCTCAGGGGCGGGCGCTCACGCTCTCCATGAGCACATCCTCTACTCGACCATAGCGCCTCGCGCGGCGCTGATGTTCGCCATGGCGACCGACGAGGGCTATTCAGCTCAGTTCTAAGCTAGTAGAGCGCCCATGCGTCAGCATCGTCGCATGGGCGCTCCGGGATCAGCCGCGCGCGGGAATGTTCAGCCCCCGCTGCGACGCCGGGCGCGCGAGGGCGCGGTCGAGCCACGCCATGGTGTTCGGGAAGTCCTTGAAGCTGACCAGGGCGTCGGCATCGTAATAGACCTTCAGATTCCGCACCCAGGGGAAAGTGGCGATGTCGGCAATCGTATACTCGTCTCCCATTATCCATTTGCGGCCGGTCAGGCGGCCTTCCAGCACGCCGAGCAGGCGCTTGGATTCTGTCGCGTAGCGTTGAAGCGGTCGCTTGTCCTCGATTTCGCGGCCGGCGAATTTATGGAAAAAGCCGAGCTGCCCAAACATCGGGCCGATCGCCGCCATCTGGAAGAACACCCATTGCAGCGTCTCGTAGCGGGCGGCCGGGTCGGCGGGCAGCAGCTTTCCGGTCTTTTCCGCGAGATAGGTGAGGATGGCGCCTGACTCGAACAGGCCGAGCGGCTTGCCTCCCGGGCCATTGGGATCGATAACCGCGGGAATCTTGCCGTTGGGATTGAGCGACAGGAATTCCGGCGTCCAACTTTCGTTCTTGCCGATATCGACCAGATGCGGCTCGTAGGGAATGCCGATTTCCTCGAGCATGATCGAGACCTTCGCGCCGTTTGGCGTCGGCAGCGAGTAGAGCTGCAATATGTCGGGATTCTTCGCGGGCCAGCGGTTAGTGATCGGGAAGGTGGAAAGGTCGGCCATCAGGGATTCCTTGGGAGTAGATGTGACAGCCCTGGAATTAAGCACTCGACCGCAGTCGATCAATCCTGACAGGTCGGAGCGCCTGTCACCATGGGGAACGGGCGCATAGCGGGGATCGCCACGCGCCCTCTTCGGTTCAGGCCACGAGGAAGCCCGCGCCTACCGGGTCGTTGCGATCGATCACCCAGCGAGCCGTTCCGAGCAGGCCGGCCGTACCCTTCACGGTCGGACGGACCGCACGTGTGCCGTTCAGGCTGGTTTCGCCGATGAGGCAGCCCTCGAAGGTGCCGCTGCCGAGCAGGCCTTCCGAGCGGATCGGCTGGTTGAGCTTGAGTTGACCGCGCGCCTCGAACATCGCCATCATCGCGCTGGTGCCAGTGCCGCCCGGCGAGCGGTCGAGCTGACCTGCAGAGAAGACATGGACGTTCTTGTAGAAGGCGCCCTCGATCGTCGGCTCGTGCCAGAAGGTGACGAAGTTGAAGTTGTTGATGTGTGTCGCTGCCGGATGCTGGATCGCCACCTTCTGACGAAGCTGCTCGCGGGCCATGATGCCGAGGCGAGAGAGCTCGGACCCGTTCTCGGGGGCGATCTTCAGCGATGTGCCGCGCAGATCGATGATGCCGAAATAATTGCCGCCCCATACGATGTCGGCCTTGAGCTGACCGACGCCTGGCAGCTCGAACGGCACGGCCTGCGCGGCGACATAGGCCGGCACGTTCTCGAAGCGGGTCCATTTCACCTCAGGCCCTTGGTTGGCGACTTCCGCCGTCACGAGGCCGGCCGTCGTCTCGAAGCGGATGGTGGTCAGGCCGTTCTCGCCGCGCCGCACCAGGCCGAGGGCCACCATGGCCATGCCGACGGCGATCGTGCCGTGGCCGCACATATGCGAATATTCGGTGCCGTCGATGTAAATCAGGCCCGCGTCGAATTCGGGGCTGGACGGCGGTGTCAGGAACACGCCGAACATGTCCTTGTGTCCGCGCGGCTCACGCATCAGCGCGCGGCGCAGCCAGTCGTAATTTTCTTCGAGGAATTTGCGTTTCTCCAGAATGCTGGAGCCGGCCGGATAGGGGATGCCGCTGTGGATGATGCACAGGGGCTCACCTTCGGTGTGGGTATAGACGACGTCGAAAACGTCCTGCTGACGCATGGTTGACACTCCTTGAGGCTGGGATTGCTGCTTATTCGCGGCCTTCGGCGAGCACGTCGAGGCCGAAGGCGAAGTCGAGGATGACGATGACGATCGCGGCAACGAGGATGGTGATCGACGACACAGCCGCGATGGTCGGATCGATCGTGTACTGAACGTAATTGAATAGCTTGACGGGGATCGTCGTCAGTTCCGCCGTGGTGTTGAAGATGCTGAGTTCGACATTGATCCAGGAGGAGATGAAGGCAAAGATTCCGCCACTGATGATGCCGGAACGGATCTGGGGCAGGGTGACGAGGAAGAAAGTCGTGACCGGTCCTGCCCCCAGGTCGGCCGAAGCTTCCTCGAGGCTGCGCTGTTCTTCGGTCAGTTGCGGCAGCACGGCCCGCAACACGAACGGGACGATGATCACGATATGGCCGACGAGCAGAGCGGTGAAGCTGCGCGAGACGCCGATGATCGTCCCGTATTGGAGAAGTGCCGCCCCTAGCACGACATGGGGAAGAACGAGCGGCGACATCAGCGTGGCCGAGAGCGCCCGCTTGCCGGGGAAGTCGAAGCGGGCGATCGCGAGCGCCGTCGGCACGGCGAACAGCACCGCGACGGCCGTCGCAAAGGCGGCAAGGCTGGTGCTGGTGGCAAAGGCCGCGACATAGGTCGGGTCGTTCAGCATCGTCGCATACCAGGCGAACGTCACCCCTTGCGGCGGAAAGGCCAGGAAGCTGGTGCTCGTCAGCGAAGATCCGACGATGACGAGCAAAGGCAGCACGAGATACGCCAACGCGGCCAGCGAGATGATGCGGATCGGGATCGCGAACATCTCAGACGCCTCCCCTATGTCCGATGCGATTGGCAAGCGCGACCATGGCCAGCGTCAGCACCAGCATGGTGATGCTGAGCGCTCCGCCATAGTTGAAGTCGAAGACCGTGCTGTATTGCTGGAAGATCAGGATCGAGAAGACCGTGATGCGTCCCCCGCTCAGGAGGGCCGGGGTCACATAGGCGCTGACCGCCAGCATGAAGACCATGACGGCCCCGGCCATGAGGCCGGGCATGCTGAGCGGGAAGGTGATCGTCCAGAAGGAAGCCGCGGGACCAGCACCGAGATCGGCGGAAGCCTGTTCGAGCGACGGATCCACATCTGCGAGTGCATTGCCGACGGCCAGCACCACGAAAGGAAGGAGGATGTAGACGAGCCCGATCACGATTCCGAGCTCGGTTCCGAGGAAGCGCACTGGCCGCTCGATGATGCCGCTCACCAGGAGGGCGTCGTTCACCAGGCCGTTGCGTCCGAGCAGTACCATCCAACCGAAGGACCGCACGATGTTGCTGGTGAACAGCGGCACGACGAGCAGGATCACGCAGATGCGACGCCAGGCCTTCCAGCGCACCATCCGCACCAGATACCAGGCCAGGGGATAGCCGATCAGCACGCAGAAGAGCGTCGTGAAGAGACCGATCCTGAATGTCACCCAAAGCACGTCCCAATGATATTGGTCGAGCAGCACCCTTGCGTAATTGGCCAGAGTCAGCTTGCCCTGGGTGTCCGACAGGCTGGCGATTGCCACGACCGCCATCGGGGCGAGGAAGAATGCCGCGAAGAAGAGCCCGAGCGGACCGGCGAGGAGGAGGAGGGTGCGGGGCGAGACGCTCACGGAATTTAGCCCGCGACCGGATAGAGATCTTCAGGCCGAAAGGCCGCAAAGACCTGGCCGCCCTTGACGATATGGTCGGGAAGAGCACCGCTGACACGGCAGGAGAGCTGGATGTCGCCGAATGCCCTCACATTGACCATGGCGTGGCTGCCGACATGGATGACGTCTTCGACAGTCGCTGCCACGGCCAGGCTGCTCTCAGGCCTTGATCGGGAAAGTGCGATGTGCTCGGGCCGCAATACGGCGACAGCCTTCTTGCCCGCCGGAACGCGGCCGCGTTGAAGGACGATGTCGCCGAGCGGGCAGGCAAGCTTGCCGTCCGTCCTGTTCTCGCAGGCAACGAGGTTTGCCTCGCCGATGAAATCGGCGACGAAGAGCGTCGCTGGTTCGCGGTAGATGTCCTGGCCGTGGCCGATCTGTTCGATCTGCCCCTTGTTCATCACCACGATCCGGTCGGCCATGGTCATCGCTTCGTCCTGGTCGTGGGTGACGAAGACGAAGGCGATCCCGAGCTTCTCCTGCAGGTGCTTGAGCTCGATCTGCACGCGCTTTCGCAGCTTAAGGTCGAGTGCGCTTAGGGGCTCGTCGAGCAGCAGGAGCTTCGGTCGATTGACGATCGCTCTCGCCAGCGCCACGCGCTGCTGCTGCCCGCCCGAAAGCTGGCGGGGAAACCGGTCGCCGACTCCGGAAAGGCCGACCATCTCCAAGGCCTCCGACGCCTGGCGGAGCGCATCGCCCCGGGCGATGCCGCGTCGGCGCGGTCCATAGGCAACGTTGTCGGCGACGCTCATATGCGGAAACAATGCATAATTCTGGAAGACCGTGTTCAGCGGACGCCGGTAGGGCGGGAGCCCGGTAAGGTCATCCCCGCCGATGCTGATCGTTCCGCTGTCCGGGAACAGGAACCCGGCGATACAACGCAGAAGCGTTGTCTTGCCGCAGCCGGACGGGCCGAGCAGGGCAATGAATTCGCCGGGCATCACGTCAAGCGTTACGTCCCGAAGAGCGGCATAGTCGCCGAACGTTTTGGAAAGCGCCGCGACGGAGAGAAGGGGTTCGGTCATGACAGGTGTCTGGGCGGCTCTTTCCCGGTCGACTACTGGCGGGCGATCTCGCGGTTCCAGGTGTCCACGATGTCGGCCCGCTCGGCATTGATCTTGGTCCAGTCGAAGAGCTTCAGCGTTTCCACGGAACCGCTCTCGCCCCACGGCAGCTTGCGAGCGACGTCAGCCGGGACCTCGACGCCCTGTACCGAGGGACCGAGATAGAGCTTCTCCGCGAGGCAAGCCGATGCTTCCGGCGTGAGAGCCTGATCGATGAACTTCTGCGCGGCTTCCTTGTTCTTTGATCCCTTGACGAGATGGAGGCGGGCATCGGTCGCCCACACGCCTTCCTGCGGCACGACGAATCCGATCGGCAGCCCCTTGGCGGCGAGGTCCCAGGCACCGACGTTGAAATGTGCGCCGATGATCGCCTCGCCGCTCTGGTAGGCGTTGCTGGCAGCGCCAGAGGAGTCGAAGAACATCGCGACGTCGAGTTCTTTTATCTTGGCGAAGGTCGCCGAGAGATCGTCGAGCGGAACCTTCCACATGTCCGACAGGAAGATCAGGAAAGGCACGCCAGACGAGTTGGATGGCGATGGGATCGTGACGGCTCCCGCAAAATCGTCCTCCCACAGATCGTTCCAGGACGTCGGTGCCTCAGCGACCTCCTGCGTGTTGTAGGCGATGCCGAGGGAATAATAGCCGGTGCCCACGGCGTAGCTCGTGCCGGCCGACTGGTAGACGGCCTGCGGCACCACATTGGCCATATTCTTGATCGCACTGGGATCGAGATTGTCGATGACATCCGATTCCAGCGCCAGTTCGCTGATCCCACCGTCGAGCCAGGCGACGTCGATAGTGGGCGCCTGCTTCTGCTGCTGCAGCTTGGACAGCGTCACCGTCGAGGTGCCGATCTCGGCATTGACCGCGATGCCAGTCGCCTTGGTGAAGGGATCGGCCACGCAGGCTTTGAACGCGTCGCCCCAATTGCCGCCATACCAGGCGACGGTGATTGAAGCCGGTTGCGTGAACGCCGGCTGGCTCAAAGCCGAGCAGCCGAGCATTGCAGTCGCGATGGCAAAGGATTTTCTCATGGCACTTCCCCTGGTCGTTCTTCTGAGACTTCTTAACCCAACCAGTTGCAGCATGCTTGGGCGTGGGGCTAGAAAAAACCAGCCGAATAGTTGAATATTTCCGACATGGAAGGATTGACTCTCTCTGATCCCGCGGATCCGGACCATGGATCGGAGCTCGATCGCGAGCGCTCAGGACCCCGACTGCGTGTTGGGTTCGTCCTGCTCGACAAGTTCACGCTTGCGGCTTTCTCCGGGCTGATCGATGCGCTTCGGCTGGCCGCCGATCACGGCGGCCGCAGTCGGCAGCTCCATGCAAGCTGGACGGTGATGAGCCTCGGCGCCCAACCGTGCCGTTCGAGCTGCGGCGTTACGATTTCGGACCTGTCGGAGCTGATCGAACCGGCTGCCTTTGATTATGTGGCGGTCTGCGGGGGCAATGATTACCTCAACGAACATCCGCCGAAACCGTTGCTGGACTATTTGCGGAAGGTGGTGGCCTCGGGCGTTCGGTTGCTCGGAGTGTGCACGGGAACCTTTGCCATCGCCAAGGCTGGCCTGGTCGGCAACCGCCGCGTCTGCGTGCACTGGAACGTGCTGGACGCGTTCAACGAGCAATTTCCGGGCCTGCGGGCAGTAGTCGACCGGCTTTTCATCGACGAAGGCGACCTGATCACCTGTGCGGGATCGACCGCCGCGATCGATCTCGGCATGTATCTCGTCACGCGCCACTGCGGTCGTGACAAGGCGCAGCAGGCGATGCGGCACATGATGCTGCAGGATATCCGACCAGCAGCCATGCCCCAGCCGCATTTCCACGCCGACCTCAACGGGGTCACCGACATGCGCGTCCGTAAGGCGGTTCAATTCATCGAGCACCGGCTCGACGCGCCACCTTCGGTTGATGCGGTCGCTCGCTATGCCGGGGTCAGCGCGCGGCAGTTGGAACGGTTGTTCTGTCTAGAGATCGGCATGGGCCCGGCCGCGTTTCTTCGCCACCTGCGTCTGGAATATGCGCGCTGGCTACTTGAGAACAGCGGCCGGAAGATCACGGAAATCGCGATCGATACCGGCTTTGCCGACAATTCCCATTTCTCCAGGGATTTCAGGGCGGCATACGGCACCTCGCCGCGCGAGTTCCGCAACCGCTGCGCAGGCTGACGTCCTGGTAGGCCCAGGTCTTGCATCGCCGTCTCGACGATGCCAGCCGGCGCGACACGTCCGAGCTAGAGCATCGGCCCGAAAATCGAAATCGATTTTTGCTGCGCTGACCTCCGGTACGGAAAAGCACGAACTAAGAGAGATAGAGCCTGGCCATGCTGATGCGACATGTCGAAACCGCCGAAGAACTACAGCGCGTGGCGGCGCGTGGCCGGCTCTCGGTGCGCAAGAGGAGCGGGCGCACGCGACTAGCCGAGCTTTACCAGGAAGGCGCGGCCAAGATACGCATGCCGGCGACCTCGGCCGATCCGCTGGAAGCCGTGCTGATCAATACGGCCGGCGGGCTCACGGGCGGCGACCGCATTGCCTGGGAAGTCGAGATCGGCCAGAACGCCTCCGCCTCCCTCACGACGCAGGCTTGTGAGAAGGTCTATCGGTCCGCGGGCGGCCATGCTGAAACGAACTGCGTGATGACGGTGGGCGCCGGGGCGCGACTCGCCTGGCTTCCTCAGGAAACGATCGTCTTCGATCGGGCCGCCTTTCGGCGCAGGATCGACATCGACCTCGCCGACGGCGCCGAGGCCTTGGTGGTCGAGGCGACGATCTTCGGCCGCCGCGCCATGGGCGAAGCTGTCGACCAGGCGGAGTTCCGTGACCGCTGGCGTGTTCGACACGAAGGCAAGCTCGTCCACGCCGAAGACTTCGCGATCGGGCCCGACGTGGCGGCGATGCTGGCGCGTTCCGCCGTGGGGGGAGGCTCGATTGCGCTCGCCACCGTGCTCCTCGTTTCCGGACAGGCGTCTATGCACCTCGACGCTGTGCGAGCGGCGATCGGCGAGCGCGGCGGCGCAAGCTCCTGGCAGGTCGCCGGGTCTGGCAAGCTTCTTGCTCGGCTCTACGACGAGGACGGTTATTCGTTGCGCAAGCGGCTGATGCCGCTCATCGGACTGCTCAATGGAAAGGCAGGACTGCCTAAACTATGGTCACTCTAGAGCAATTCCAGGAAAAGTGGGACCGGTTTTCCGTCCGGAATTGCGTTAAAAGAACTAGGAACGAGAGAATGAACCTGACGCCGCGGGAAAAGGACAAGCTTCTGGTCGCCATGGCGGCGATGGTCGCGCGCAAGCGGTTGGAGCGCGGCGTGAAGCTCAACCACCCCGAAGCCATCGCCCTGATCACCGATTTCGTCGTCGAAGGCGCGCGCGACGGACGTTCCGTTGCCGAATTGATGGAGGCTGGCGCGCATGTCCTGACGCGGGACCAGGTCATGGAAGGCGTGCCGGAGATGATCCATGATGTTCAGGTCGAAGCGACCTTTCCGGACGGAACCAAGCTGGTCACCGTCCACGAGCCGATCCGTTAATCGATCACAAGGGGAACAGTATGCTCAGGACATTGTCGCTCGCCGCCGCCATGCTCTCCATCGGAGTGGCGCCCGCCTTCGCCCATCTCGATCCGGGGCAGCACGGCTCCTTTCTCGCCGGCGTCTCGCATCCTCTCTTCGGTCCGGACCATATCCTGGCGATGATCGCGGTCGGCCTTTGGGCGGCACTGCTCGGCGGTCGTGCCCTGTGGCTGGTGCCGGCCGCTTTCGTCGGGACCATGGCGTTCGGCTTCGGGGCGGCAGCAACGGGCGCGCCGCTGCCTTTCGTCGAACCGGTTATCCTCGCCTCGATCGTGGCGATCGGCCTCCTGGCGGCGATGGCGCTCGACGTCCCCGCCCGCGTCGGCATGGCGCTGGTCGGCTTCTTCGCCTTGTTTCACGGCCATGCCCATGGTGGCGAGCTCGGCACGGCCGGTGCGCCGTCCTTTGCTGTGGGCTTCCTCCTCGCCACGGCGCTTCTCCATGTCACGGGTATCGGCATTGCACTCGGCCTCGGTCGGTTGCTCGGCGGCACGGCCGGAAGGGTTTCGACCCGGCTCGCCGGCGGCGCGACGGCGCTCGCCGGCCTTTGGCTGGCCGTGGCGGGCTGACGGCCATGATCCCCGGAGAGATCATAACGGCGCAGGGCGAGATCGAACTGAACGCCGGCGTGCCCGCCGTGACGCTGAAGGTCGCCAATACCGGCGATCGTCCCATTCAGGTCGGCAGCCACTATCATTTCTTCGAAACCAACGAGGGGCTGAAATTCGAGCGTGACAAGGCGCGCGGCATGCGCCTCGACATTGCCGCGGGAACGGCTGTCCGGTTCGAGCCGGGGCAGGAGCGCGACGTCACGCTTGTCCCGCTTGCCGGCGGCCGCTCGGTCTTTGGCTTCCAGCAGAAGGTGATGGGGAAACTTTGATGCTTGGGCCAGATCTGGGCCGGTTCCGAAACGATGTCCCTCGGTATTCCGACAAGAATTTTCTTAAAGACAGGAAGCTGACCAGGCGAAGCCTGGCTGACTACGCGCAGGTCCGCTTAGCGCGGCGGCTTGGCGGCGGCGTAGATCACGACGCTGTTGGATCCGTCGAAATCGACGGCGAGCACATCGCGGAGCAACACTTGTCGCGATTCGATCGCGTGATAGAGCATCGCGTTGCCTTCGATTTCCTGCCGCAGCTCGGTCACTTCGGACTGGTGCTCCTTCACTTTGGCCTCGATCTCCGGGGGCGGGCCGCCTTCCGTGATCGCGGCATCCGTGAGGAACACGATGTCGACCTTATCGAGCTTCGAGGTTTTGCGGACCATGCCGATATTGTCGCTGGTCTTTTCGATTGCAGCGATAACCCTGTCCGCATCGACCGTGGCCTGCGCCTCTTCCTCCTTCACGTCGGACCCGATGATCTTGTCGACGGCCTCCCTGTTGTGGAGGCCTTGAGCGAGGAGCGCTGCCTGCGGGACCGCAGTCGTCATGAACAGGGCCGCGATGACCGCGTGGAGGGATTTTGCTTCGATGAAGGTCGGCATTCTCCACCCCTTTCGAGACTTATGCTGGCGCTAGAAGTGCCAGCGCGAAAAGAACAGAACGATTCCTGCCTAGCCGGGGTTCCCGGGGAGATGCGGCGGGTGGGCTGGATCTCCACCCGCCGCTCGCCAGCGTCAGCTTGCCTTCTTGGTGATGAGCGTCAGTGCGCCGTCATTGCCCATGGTCGCTGCGATGACCTGGGCCGAACTGAGGCCTTTGGCCTCAAGCGCGGACTTGACCTTCGGCGTCGCGTCGATCGAGCTGCGGAGCTTTTGCAGATCCTCGTTGCTCCGCTTGGAAACGAGTTCGTTGACCTGCGTCTGCGTGGTCTCGGGCAGTTCTGTGATATCGACGACGCTGACGCTTTGGATTTCAGGGACTCCGGACTGCGTTTCAGGCGCCGCCGGCGCTGGCTGGCTGGGCGCCGCTGGAGCGGGCGACGCCGGCTGCTGGGCGCTGGCCGCGGAGGCGAGCATCAGGGCGGCCCCGGCCGCGAGAATTGTCGTCTTGCGCATGGATCTTCCTTTCCATCGTTGGGCGAACAGACAATTGTGGGCGCTGTTCCATTTGATGCCCGAAATGAGGGCGGAAGCCGTCGCCCAGCGGGTTATTGCGTGACCATTCCAAGGCCGAAATGTGCGCCCGCAGCCTCGCCCACGGTCACCGTTCATCCCGCATTCTAGAAGGTCTGACGCCATGCCCGCCAGGATTTCCCGCGAAGCCTATGCCCGGATGTTCGGCCCTACGACCGGCGACAAGGTGCGCCTTGCCGACACGGAACTGTTCATAGAGGTCGAGCGCGATTTCACCATCTACGGGGAGGAGGTGAAGTTCGGCGGTGGCAAGGTCATCAGGGATGGCATGGGCCAGAGCCAGGCGACCCGGGCGGAGGGTGCGGTCGACACGGTGATCACCAACGCACTCGTGGTCGACGCTGGCGGCATCTACAAGGCCGATATCGGATTGAGGGATGGGCGCATCGCCGCGATCGGCAAGGCCGGGAACCCCGATACCCAGCCGGGCGTAACCATCATCGTCGGCCCCGGTACCGAGGCGATCGCCGGTGAGGGCAGGATCGTGACCCCTGGGGGAATGGACGCCCATATCCATTTCATCTGCCCCCAGCAGATCGAGGAAGCCTTGATGGCAGGCTTCACCACGATGCTTGGCGGCGGGACGGGACCGGCGCATGGCACCCTCGCGACCACCTGCACGCCCGGCCCGTGGCATATCGCGCGCATGATCCAGTCCTTGGACGCCTTCCCGATGAATATCGGGATTTCCGGCAAGGGCAACACGTCACTGCCGGGCGCGCTCGAAGAGATGATCCTGGCTGGCGCCTGCGCTCTCAAGCTTCACGAGGACTGGGGCACCACGCCGGCGGCGATCGACTGCTGCCTCGGCGTCGCCGACGCCCACGACGTCCAGGTGATGATCCACACCGATACGCTCAATGAAAGCGGCTTCGTCGAAGATACGGTGAGGGCGTTCAACGGCCGTACGATCCACGCCTTCCATACCGAGGGCGCGGGTGGCGGCCACGCCCCGGACATCATCAAGGTCTGTGGCCTGCCGAACGTCATCCCCTCCTCGACCAATCCGACGCGGCCCTACACGGTCAACACCATCGCGGAGCATCTCGACATGCTCATGGTGTGTCATCACCTGTCGCCGTCGATCCCGGAGGACGTCGCCTTCGCCGAAAGCCGCATCCGCAAGGAGACCATCGCAGCCGAAGACATCCTCCACGACATCGGTGCCTTCTCCATCATCTCCTCCGACAGCCAGGCCATGGGCCGCGTCGGCGAGGTGGCGATCCGGACCTGGCAGACCGCCGACAAGATGAAGCGCCAGCGTGGCCGCCTGCCCGAGGAAACCGGCGACAACGACAATTTCAGGGTGCGGCGCTACGTGGCGAAATACACCATCAACCCTGCTATCGCGCATGGCCTGTCGACGGAGATCGGTTCGATCGAAGTGGGCAAGCGCGCCGATCTCGTCCTGTGGAACCCGGCCTTCTTCGGGGTGAAGCCCGACATGGTGCTGATCGGCGGCATGATTGCCGCCGCTCCCATGGGTGATCCCAATGCATCGATACCGACGCCGCAGCCGGTACACTACCGCCCAATGTTTGGCGCGTACGGCAAGGCCGTATCCAACGCGTCCGTCACCTTTGTTTCCAAGGCGTCGATTGCCGCCGGCCTGCGCGACAGGCTTGGCGTGGAGAAGCAGATGCTCGGCGTCGACAATACACGCGGCGGCATCGGCAAGCGTTCCATGGTGCTCAATGACGCCCTGCCCGCCATCGAGGTCGATCCCGAGACCTATGAGGTGCGCGCCGACGGAGAGCTCCTCAGCTGCCAGCCGGCGACGGTGTTGCCTATGGCGCAGCGCTATTTCCTGTTCTAAACCGAACAGATGCGGTTCGCGGTCTGGTTGTCTCCATGAAATCCCTGGTCGCCTCCTGGCAGTTCTGGGCGCTGATGTCGGCGGGCTTCGCCGCGCTCACGGCAATCTTCGCAAAAGTCGGCGTGGAGAATGTCGGTTCCGATCTCGCGACCTTCATCCGCACCGTCGTCATCCTGGCGATGGTCAGCGGCATCCTCGTCGCGACGCGCCAGTGGCAGCCGCTACGCTCCGTGTCCGGACGCACGTGGTCCTTCCTCGTCCTGTCTGGCCTCGCCACAGGCGCCTCCTGGCTATGCTATTTCCGGGCGCTCAAGGTCGGCGATGCAGCACGCGTCGCTCCACTGGACAAGCTGAGCGTCGTGCTGGTCGCCGTCTTCGGGGTTCTTTTCCTTGGCGAGAAGCTATCCCTCTACAACTGGCTCGGCGTCGTCATGATCGCATTGGGCGTCATCCTGTTGACGGCGAGACTGTAGACGTGGAGCCGGCGACTACCCACGGTGCGGAGGCCTTCCCGCACATCCGCATCGTCATGGGCATGGTCGTCGGCCTTGGCGTGACACGGCTCTTGACGGGTGTCGCTCGCATCATCCAGCACCCAAAACAATATCGGCTCTACGCCGTGCATCTCGCCTGGGTTGCCTCGGTCCTGCTGACGCTGGTCCATTTCTGGTGGTGGGAGTTCGGCCTGTTCGACATCACGCGTTGGACCTTCGAGATCTACCTTTTCATCGTCGCCTATGCGGTGATGCTTTTCCTGCTTTCGGCGCTCCTGTTTCCCGACAGCATGGCGGACTATGGCAGCTATGAAGACTTCCTCATTTCACGACGCGGCTGGTTCTTCGGCTTGCTGGCCGCCACCTATGCCGCTGACCTCATCGACACGATCATCAAGGGCACGGAGCATTTCGAGCGGTTCGGGTGGGAGTATTTGATCCGAACGCCGTTGCTGTTCTGCCTCTGCATCGTCGCGGCGATTACGCCCAACCGGCGCTTCCATGCGGCCTTCGTCACGGGAACGCTGATCTATCAGGTCTCATGGATACTGCGACTGTTCGACTCGCTGTGACGCAGGGCATCGACTAGATTGAGGAGTGGATCGTGGGCGAAAGGAAGGAAGGGATGTATCAAGCCGTCGGGGCGCCCGGGACGCGCGTTGGCCGTGTCCTGTGGATGCTGGAGGAACTGGGTGAGCCCTATGAGTTCGTGAAGGTCGGGATCCACTCGCCCGAAATGTATGCGCTGAATCCTTCGGGCAAGGCGCCGGCGCTGGTCGATGGCGACGTGGTCGTCACCGATTCCGCGGCGATCTGCGTCTACCTGGCCGACAAGCATGCAGACAAGGGCATGGGCGCGGCTCCGGGCTGCGCGGGCCGGGCCGAGATGGATGGCTGGATGCATTTCCTCCAATCGGAGTTCGAGGCCCCTTTATGGAACAAGCTGCGCCACCGGATGCTGCTGCCCGAGGATCTGCGTGTCGATGTCGGTCCGGCGACCGCCTACGATTTCGCCAACGAGCTGCGCACGCTCGAGCACAGGCTCGCCGACAAGGAGTTTGCGCTGGGCGGCCGTTTCAGCGCGGTGGACGTGGTGCTTGGCGAAATGGGTGCTTGGGCCCGGGCGGCAAAGTTCAAGATCGAGCCGCCCCCCATCAACGCCTATTTCGATCGGGTCCTGTCGCGGCCGGCGCGCCAGCGGGCCCTGGCCAAGGGAGCCAAGTGATGCTGCGCGTCGTCGCGATCGAAAGGGCTGGCGAAAGGAAGGCGTCAACGGAGCCGTTCGACATCGCCGTGCTGATCCAGGACGAGCGTCATGTCCGGCGCAAGGCGATCGCGCTCAGCCGGGGCGCCAAGGTCCTGGTGGATTTTCCCGAGACTATCGTGCTGGCCGACGGAGATGCGCTGATCCTCGAGGATGGCCGCCACGTCGAGGTCAGGGCCGCCGAGGAGGAGCTCTTCGACATTCGCGGCCGCGACGCGGTGCATCTTGCTGAACTTGCGTGGCACATCGGCAATCGCCACCTAGCCGCGCAGATCGAGCCGCATCGGATCCTCATCCTGCGCGACCATGTCATCAAGGCCATGCTGGAAGGGCTGGGCGCGAGCGTGAAGGACGTGCACGAACCCTTCAGCCCCTTGCGGGGCGCCTATTCCGGCCATTCCCATGGGCACGGTGCGCAGCACCATCATCATGACTGAGGAGGCGGGCAATCTGGCGCTGCTGCGCCTGATGACCTGGCTCTCGCCCGCCTTTCCCGTCGGCAGCTTCAGCTACAGTCATGGCATCGAATGCGCGGTGCACGAAGAGGGGATCGGCGACGCCGGCAGTCTCGAGGATTGGCTGCTTCAACTTCTGCGGTCCGGTTCGGGTTGGAACGATGCCGTGCTTTTCGCCGAGGCGTGGCGAGGCGCGTCATCCGGCGGCGATCTCACGCCCGTTGCCGAGCTCGCAGAGGCGCTCTCCGGTTCGGAGGAGCGGCACCGGGAAACGATGCTCCAGGGGTCGGCGTTTATCGCCGCTGCGGCGGCATGGCCGCACGATTTCCTTGGTCGTTTGCCGGCAAATTGCCCTTATTGCGTCGCGGTCGGCGCCGTCGCAGGGGTCCACCGCGTAGGGCTCGTCGATGCTCTGAGCGCCTTCCTTCAGGCATTCGTGTCGAGCCTCGTGCAGGCTTCGATCCGCCTCGGCGTGGTCGGTCAGAGGGGAGCGGTCGTCACCATGGCGAAGCTCGAAAGCGCTGTCCTCGACGTCGCCCGCCGTGCGGCCGTCTCGTCGCTCGACGATCTCGGCTCGTGCACCTTCCTCTCCGATATCGCGGCCATGCGGCACGAGACACAGCAGACAAGGCTCTTCCGTACATGAGTCACTCCGAAGTTGAAGGATCCGCGTGATGATTTCCAGGAACGGGCCGCTTCGTGTCGGCATCGGCGGACCGGTGGGATCCGGCAAGACGACGCTCACGGAGAAGCTCTGCAAGGCGCTGCGTGACGACTACTCGATCGCTGTGGTCACGAACGACATCTATACCAAGGAGGACGCCTTGATGCTGGCGCGCCTGCAGGCGCTGCCGGAGGAGCGCATCATGGGTGTGGAGACCGGCGGCTGTCCCCACACGGCGATCCGAGAGGATGCCTCGATCAACCTGCAGGCCATCGCCGAGATGAACCGCAAGTTCCCGGATCTCGACATTGTCTTCATCGAGTCGGGCGGCGACAATCTGGCGGCCACCTTCTCGCCCGATCTCGCCGATCTCACGCTCTACGTGATCTCGGTCTGCCAGGGCGAGGAAATCCCGCGCAAGGGTGGCCCGGGCATCACACGGTCGGATTTCCTCGTCATCAACAAGAGCGACCTCGCGCCCTACGTCAATGTCGCCCTCGAGGTGATGGAGCGCGATGCGCAGACGATGCGCGGCAAACGGCCCTTCGGCTTCACCGATCTCTCCCGCGGCAAAGGCCTGACCGAAATCATCGACTTCATGATCGAGAATGGGGGGCTGGGGAAGGGTTGATAAGGAGAAGAGCGTCGGCCTTATGCCGGCGGCAATAAGACTGACCTTTGGGCAAGCCCCTCATCTGCCTGTCGGCATCGCTACTCGCTGATTCGCCCCAGCAGCCTCAGCAACGTACCTGCCTCGCGCGGCGTCAATGGTTGCAGCGTCTGGGCCGTGATCTCTTGCGCGCGCGGGATCAGTCCTTCCACCGCCGCGCGCCCGGCTTCGGTCAGACTGACCAGCAGGCGGCGCTTGTCGCCTCCATCGCGGGTGATCACCACCAGGCCGCGCGCCTTCAGCCGGTCGATGACGCCTTTGACCGTTGCCGCATCCATTGCGATCAGCGACCCGAGATGGTTCTGCGAGGTCGGGCCGATGGCGAGAAGCTTGGCGAGCGCGGCAAATTGCGGTGGCGTCAGGTCGCCGATATGCGATGCGAAGATCGCGACATGGCGCTGATGCGCCTTGCGAAGGACGAAGCCGATCTGATCCTGGAGGCGATAGCTCTCCTCGCCGGGACCGGCCTCGACCAATCGCAGGCCGCTTTCCTCGCCGTTCACCGCAGGCCGTCCCAAGCTTTTATGTCCTTGGCGTCCAACCCGCCCATGCGGTTGTGCACCCGCGGTCCGCAGGCCATGGCCAGGACAAAGAGGATTTCATCCGGGCGGGGACCGTCGCTCAGGCCAACTTCCATGGCGTCGAAATGGCTGCGCACATAGGCCGCGTTGATGTGGCCGAGCGGCACGTCTATGCGCGATCCGAAAGCGCCGACTTTCTTGGCCGAGGGCACGATTGCTTTCGCTTCGCCGAGGCGCTCGCGCATGGCGTAACCACCGGGCACGTGCCAGAGCGCGCCGTGTTCCAGCTCACCGGCCGTGCCGACGATGGCCCCCTTGCCGTAGCTGTCGATTGCGCTGACGTCACCGCCAAGGGCGTCGATCAACCGGTCCGTCAGCATCAGGCCGAGCGGCTTCAGATCGTCCATCGCCGCTTGCAACTCTTCGACGTAGCGACCGGCGAAGGGGTTGCCGACCAGCGCCATGGCCGCCGCGCGCCGGCGCGGCTGCTGTGCCACCGGCCCGCCTTCGTGAAGAATTTCCTCCGTCAGCACCGCGACCTTGCGGATCGGAAACTCAGCCATGGATCAATTCCTCCGAAAAAAGCGCGTTGTCGCCGGTCATGCGGGCTGTGGCCAGAGGCCCGCAGATGCGGCTCTCTCCACACAGGAAAAGTGCGGCCGCGGCGATAAGATTTCTGGCTCGCAGTTCTTCCGCCATTGCTAGGCCATTGTCGAGGGCCTGTGCGATCTCCCGCGCCAGGAGTTTGCCGACACCGATGGTCACGAGCCTGTCGCCGAGGTCATTGTCCGGTGCGAGGCTGCCGGCGGGCGCGCGCTGGACAGCACGATGATTGGGCAGGTCGACCGCATTGGCGACGATCGTCGCGGCGGCATCGGCTTCTGCCGCATTGCGCGCCAGGACCGTGACGGCGTCCGCGATGCCCAGCGAAAAGCTGCGCCCGCGCCAGCCGCTGGTGGCGAGCCCGCGTACCGGGTCGGCAGCGCGGATCGCGATGCGATCGTGCAGACCGTGGCCCGTACCGGCTATGGCAACACGGATCTCCCGGCCCTTCGACAGGTAGAGCGCGGTGTCACCGCCATTGTTGACATAGGCCTTGTCGAGCCGTCGCCCTTCCATCAGCGCGGCCATCATCTCGTCGGCCACTGCCCCGGCCACGGCGGCCATGGGTGTAATGAATACGCGGGCCAAGGGTGAGACCGCCGCCTCCATCCTTGCGGCGGTCGGACCGGCGAAAAGTCGTGGCGAAACGGTCGAGGGTCGTCGCAGTTCCGGGAGTTCGGCGACCAGTTCATCGAGGAGTGTCCGGAAACGTTCGATCGCCTGGGCATAGGCAGCGCCTCGCTCGGTTTCGGAGCCGAACGCCTCGACGATCAGGTCTATCGGGCCATGGTTGAGATGCAGCCGGCGGCCGTCCGGCAGCATTCCGGTCTGGGGTCCTATCATCTTGCGCCCGCGCCCGGATCGCGTCGCAACTGGTGGAGCGGTGGCCAGGGATTGTCACCCGGTGCGCCCTGGCCGCGGCGGGGATTGGCGTATTCGCCGCCGCGCGCCACGATATCGTCGACCGTGCGGATCTCCGATTCATAACCGCCGAGCCGGATATAGTCGTCCCGGCGCATGGTGAATTCGATCGGGGCGACCAGCGCTGGCGTAGGCACATAGCCGAACGCGTTTTCCGGCACGCGCATGACGTCGACCATCAGCGTGATGCCGCCGCCCGGCCAGACATAGACGGGTGCGCCGCCGACCGTCACATAGGTCCTGAGACCCTGGACGGAGCGCGTGAGGTTGACCGGGTTCTCGGTGACGCCGGCGCGAAGAGAGCCGCCGGCGCCGCCGACGAAGAGCACCGTGCACAAGGCCGGCTCGCAATTCTCCTCGATCAGCCGGACCGATTTGCGCAGCCGTTCGGGAAACGGCCTCTCGACGGGCCGCAAATCCTCATCGAGTTCGTAATAGGCGAATTGCTCGCCCGTGGTGGAGACCATCAGCAGCGACAGTCCGGGCTTCGCGCCTTTCCCTGGATTCCAGGCGCCGAGAATGGCAAGCGGATCCGAAATCGTCGTGCCGCCCCAGCCGAGGCCGGGCTCCGAGACCTTGAAATAGCGTCCAGGGGTCGAGCGACGGCCGATGATCTTGATGCCGGTGTCCTCCCAGCCCAGAACCTTGCCCGCCTGATGTTCGGATACGACGCCGGTGATGTGGTCGTCGACCACCACGACCTCGTCCACCAGGCCGCGCCATTGGGAAGCGAACATGCCGATCGTCGCCGATCCGCAGCCGACCCGCATGCGATGCTCGGCGCGCCCGTCGATGACCGGCGGCTTTCCGGCCTCCACGATCACCGTGGCCCCGCCGTCGATGGTCAGTTCGACCGGCTTGCGGTTGCAGAGCTCGAGCAGCGTATCGCAGGTGATACGGCCTTCCGACTTCGATCCGCCAGTCAGATGATTGACGCCTCCGAGCGACAGCATCTGCGAGCCATATTCGCCTGTGGTGACATGGCCGATCGCTTCGCCTTGCGACCGCACGGTCGCCGTTTCAGGTCCGATGTGACGATCCGTGTCGATCTTCACCTTGACGCCGCAATAGCTGAAGATGCCCTCGGTCACGACGGTGACGAGGTCGACGCCTTCCACCTCCTGCGAAACGATGAAGGGCGCGGGCTTGTAGTCGGGATAGGTGGTGCCGGCGCCAATGGCGCTGACGAAGCGGCGGCCTGTGTTGAGGAGCGCACCGTCCCATTCGCTGTCGTCGAGGAACGGAACGAGAGCGCCCCCGGCCTCCTCGGCGTGGTTCAGGATGACGAGCGGATCGGTCCGGACGATCTTGCCGTCTACATTGCCGTAGCGGTCGCAAGCGCCGGTGCGGCCTTCCGCGATGTAGCACATGACGGGGCAGGCGTCGCAGCGGATCTTCTCGCCGGCCTGCTTGGCGCCTGGCTCATGCATCTCGAAACGTTCCGCGAGTTCGCTCACGGCGCCGCCCTTCCCGCGTGGATCGCTGCAAGCACACGGCTCGGTGTCGCCGGAACCTTGGCCACCAGAACGCCCGTCGCATGGCGGATCGCATTGAGTATGGCCGGTGCCGTCGGGATCAGCACATGTTCGCCCAGGCCCTTGGCCCCGAAAGGTCCCTCGGGATCCGGCACTTCGACGAGAATGGTTTCGATCGGCGGGACGTCGCCGATGGTCGGGATCAGATAGTCGTGCAGGTTCTCGGTTCGCCCGGGTACATATTCCTCCATGAGCGCCATGCCGATGCCCTGGGCGATGCCGCCTTCGATCTGGCCCTCGGCCAGTATGGGATTGATTGCCTTGCCGACGTCGTGGGCGGCCGTCACCTTGATGAGTTTCACGGTGCCGAGCGACATGTCGACTTCGATCTCGGCGATCTGGGCTCCATAGCCGTAGACGGCGTAGGGCTCGCCTTGCCCCTTCGCGTCGAGTGGCTTCGTGGGCGCGTCATAGGTTTCCTCGGCGCGGAAGACGAACCCTTCCTCGTCCTCAGGCAGCGAGGACAGGAGGATGTGCCGCGTGGCCTCTCCCTCCCGGATGACGAGAGTGCCACCGTCAAGGGAAAGGATGGCCTTTCCGGAGACGTTGGCGAAGCGGAGGATCTCCTCGCGCAAGGCTGTCGCGGCAATTTCGGCCGCCTTTCCGGTCACGAAGGTCTGGCGCGAGGCCGAAGTCTTCCCCGCGTCCGGCGTGATGGCCGTGTCGGCGCCTTCGAGGCGGAAAGCCGTGATTGGCAGACCAAGCGCATCAGCGGCGATCTGCGTGATCACGGTGTTGGAGCCCTGGCCGATGTCGACGGCACCTTGGTGGAGCACCACTGCTCCATCAGGGACAATGCCGATCTTGATCGTGGAGGGGTTCGGCAGGGCCGTGTTGCCGCAACCGTACCAGCAGGAGGCGATGCCGACCCCTCGCCTAGTCAGGGTGCTTCTTGCGTTGAAGGTGTCTGCCTCCTCCATGGCACGGCGCCAATGCGGCTCCAGTGTTTCAAGGCATCTGGAGATGCCGACGCCGCTGTGGAGACGCTGTCCGGTTACCGTTTCGCACCCGTTTCGAAGTGCGTTGCGCAAGCGGAAGGCCAGCCGGTCGATGCCCAGGCGGATGGCCAGCATGTCGTAAAGCATTTCCTGCATGATGGTCGCCTGCGGCACGCCGAAGCCGCGGAAAGCGCCGGAAATCGGTCCATGGGTGTGGATCGCTCTCGCGCGGGCGCGGTAGTTCGGCGTCAGGTAGGGGCCCGAGGCATGGACCGGCACGCGATTGGCCACGGTCGGCCCCCAACTCGCATAGGCGCCGGTATTGAAGTCGCCTTCAAAGGTCATGGCGACCACCCGGCCTTCCCGGTCCGCGCCGATCGTGGCCGTCATGGCGGCCGGATGCCGCTTGGTCGTCGACATCATCGATTCCTGCCTGGAATAGGCAAGCACGGCGGGACGCCCCGTTTTCAGTGCGACGAGGCCGATATAGGGCTGCACCGAAAGATCGAGCTTTGAGCCGAACCCGCCGCCTGTCGCTGTCGGGACGATGCGCACTCTCGACGGATCGAGCCCGAGCACCTTGGCCGTTTCGTCCCGGTCCATGTAAGGGGCCTGCGTGCAGGCTCGGATGACCAGCGTGTCGCCATCCATTTCCGCCCAGCCGGCCTCAGGTTCGATGTAGGCATGCTCCACGAAAGACGTCTCGATGCTGCCGGAGACGACCACGTCCGCACCGGCAAGCGCGGCCTCCGGGTCGCCGCGTTCGACGAAGCCGCGGACCAAGACATTGTCCGGCCGGCTCTCATGGAGAGATTCGGCTTCCATGGCCTTGCCGGTTTCCGTCACGGCGGGAAGCTCGGACCAGGTGATCGGGAATTCCGAGGGGTCGAGGTTCAGGATCGCGTCGCGCTCGCCGGCAACCAGGGCGACGGCCTCGCCCCGGAACCGGACCTTCCGTTCGGCGAGCGCCGGTTGGTCGGCGAAGGGAGGGAGGACGCCGAAAGCGTTGCTGCCGGTGACGTCCGCGGCCGTATAGGCGCCGACGAGCCCCGGCCGTGACTTCACGAACGAGTCGAGATCGCCGAAGGTGAAACGCGCGTGCCAATGGGGCGAGCGGATGACGAGCACGGCGAGCGCATCGGAGGGAAAGCCGTCGGCACCGAATGTGTCGGTGCCGGTGACCTTGGCGATGCCGTCGAGACGCACCGGCGAAGCGCCGACTGCCTTGGTGGGCTCGGGCAACCGAAGGTCCAACTCGCGCGTCCGGGACGAGGCGTCCATAACCGCACGGACGATCTTGCGGTAGCCGGTGCAGCGGCAAAGGACACCGCCAAGGGCGTCCTGCACTTCGGTTTCCGTCGGACGCGGCGTGCGCTCCAGCAGGGCCGTCGCGGTGACGAGCAGGCCCGGCGTGCAGATGCCGCATTGCGCGGCGCCGTGTTCGAGGAAGGAGGCCTGGAGCGCCGACAGGCTCCCGTTAGCCAGTCCTTCGACCGTCCTTATCTTCTTTCCCGCAACGGAAGCCGCCGGCATCAGGCAGGCGCAGGCGGGTTCCCCGTCGACCATCACCGTGCAGGCTCCGCAATCGCCTGCGTCGCAGCCGATCTTGGTGCCGGTCAGCCGAAGCTCGTCTCGCAGCAGGGTAGAGAGACGCAGGACCGGAGAGACGGTGAGGCTGACAGCGGATCCGTTGACCTCGAATTCGATCGGCTGCGCCTCGAGCGTCATGCTGCGTCCCGCCTCTCCCCGCCCGCGGCGGCCATGAGGGTCCGCAGGACGATTTCCCGAGCGGCTGCCCGCCGGTATTCCGCGCTGCCCCGGACGTCGTCGATCGGCGTCAGCGCTGAAAAGTGGTCCGGCTCGATCTCTCGGAAGAGCGACGGACTCGGGAATTTTCCGATCAGCGCACGTTCAAGCCGGGTAAGGCGCTGCGCGGCGGCCGAGCAGGCGCCGACGGCGACGGCGACCTTGGACAGCCTGCCGTCCGCACCCAGCTCCACGCGCGCCGCGGCCATGGCAATGGAGATGACGAGATACCGGCGCGCGCCGAGCTTCACGAAAGAAGATGTTCCGGCCGCGGAACGTTTCGGGACACGGATTGCCGTCATCAGCTCATCGGGACGCAGTGCCGTGCGCCGATTGCCGAGAATGAACGCGGAAAGAGGCAGATGACGGACACCGTCCAGCGATCGCAATTCCGCCTCGCCATCGAGGATCAGCAGCGCAGGCACTCCGTCGGCGGCGGGCGAGGCGTTGCAAAGGTTGCCCGCAACTGTCGCGACATTCTGGATCTGGACGGAGCCGACCTCGCGTGCCGCCTGTTTCAGCGCGCCGAAGGCGGCAGGCAACTCGTGGCGCAGCACGTCGGTCCAGGTCGTTCGGGCGCCGATGACGAAACGATCCGGCGTTTCGGTGATGTCGCGCAGCGCCTCGAGCCCGTTGAGATCGAGCACGTTCCGCCGGACGGGACGGCTGCCGAGAGCCGGGTAGAAATCCGTGCCGCCCGCCAGGATTTGCCACTGATCCTCCGCGAGGAGCTGCAACGCCTCGTCGACCGCCCTGGGTTTCGCGTAACGGATCACGCAATGCCTCCGGCACCGGAGAATTATTTGCACACAAATGATATCAAGGCCCCGGCGCTTGTCAAAGCGGACTTTGGCGGTGTGCCGGGCCAAACGCGCCGTTCGCGAAGCGGGATCGTGGGGACCTGGGCAAGGAGGTCCGCAATGCCAGGCGAACACCCGTCGTGTGCTCGTCCGTTCCGTTGCGGCCCGCGTGCCCGACGGTGCCAATGATTCACCAAGCCGGCGACACCGCGGCCTGTTGACGTCCTGCTCTTTTTCCGCTGACGTTCCGGCACTTCAGGCGACAGGAGACATCATGGCCAAGCACGCCCTCATCATCGTCGACATTCAGAACGATTTCTGTCCGGGCGGGGCTCTGGCCGTGGCCGGCGGCGACGAGGTCGTTCCCATCATCAATAGCCTTTCGCCGGCCTTCGAGCACGTCATCCTCACCCAGGACTGGCATACGCCCGGCCATTCGAGTTTTGCGTCGAGCCATTACGGACGGCAGCCCTTCGAGAGCATCGATATGCCCTACGGCAGGCAGACGCTTTGGCCAGATCATTGCGTCCAGGGAACCTCCGGCGCGGACTTCCATCCGGGGCTTGAGCGAAGCCGGGCGGAACTCGTCTTGCGCAAGGGCTATGACCGCGCGATCGACAGCTATTCGGCCTTTTACGAGAACGACCGCGAGACCCCGACAGGCCTCGCCGGCTACCTGCGCGAGCGCGGCATCGGCGAGATCACGCTTGCCGGTCTGGCCACCGACTATTGCGTGGCTTACTCCGCCCTCGACGCGATCGCCCATGGCTTCGCGACGACGGTTCGCCTCGACGCGTGCCGGGCGATCGATCTCGCCGGCTCGCTCGACGCGATGCTAGGCCTGATGAAACGCGCCGGCGTCACGCTCGCCTGAGGGCCGGTTTCGCTAGACCTGCCCCATCGCATCGGCTAAGCCCCGTGGCATGCATTTAGGGAAGGGGGTAATGCCGATGCGATCGTTGAAGTGCGCCGTTGCCGGTCTTGCGACGGTTCTTTTGCTGTCGGCCACGTCCGCCGCGTCCGCCGCCGAAGGCATTCCGGGCGCGACGATGTCGCTCCTGTGGGCACTCCCCTTCGCCGGGCTGCTCCTGTCGATCGCCACTGGGCCGCTCTTTTTCCATCACATATGGGAGCACCATTACGGGAAGATCACCGCGCTGTGGTCGGCTCTCGTCATCGTGCCGCTGGCCTTGTCCTTCGGCTGGTCGTCCATGGCCGGCGCCGTGCTCCACGCGCTGCTCCTGGAATACATGTCCTTCATCATCCTGCTGTTCGGCCTCTTCACCATCGCGGGCGGCATCCTGGTGACAGGCAACATCCATGGCACCCCAATGGTGAACGCCGGGCTCCTGGTCATCGGCGCGACCCTGGCCTCCTTCGTCGGGACGACCGGCGCGTCGATGATCCTGATCCGGCCGATCATCCGCGCCAATGACAACCGGCCCTTCAACGCCCATGTCATCGTGTTCTTCATCTTCCTTGTCTCCAATATCGGCGGGGCGCTCACGCCGCTCGGCGATCCGCCGCTCTTCGTCGGCTTCCTGCGCGGTGTCGATTTCTTCTGGACGACGAGCCATCTCCTCACCGAAACGCTGATGGTCGGTGGCATCGTGCTCGCCGTCTTCCTGGCTTTGGACACCTACCTGCACCGGCGTGAGAAGGGCCTGCCGAAGATCAAGGATCCGACACCGGATTCGAAGCTGCGTATCCGCGGATTGGTGAACCTGCCGCTGCTGGGAGGCGTGATCGTCCTGGTTCTTATGTCGGCCGCCTGGAAGCCTGGCGTCGCCTTTACGGTCCAGGGTGTATCGGTGGAATTCCAAAACCTGCTGCGGGACGTCGGCATCGTCGCCCTGGCGCTCGTGTCGCTTTGGTTGACACGCAAGGAATTCCGCCGGGCCAACGGCTTCGCCTGGGGCCCCATCGTCGAGGTGGCGAAGCTCTTCGCCGGCATTTTCATCTGCATCGTGCCGGTGATCGCCATCCTGCAGGCCGGTCCGGAAGGCGCGCTGGCGCCGCTGGTCGCTATGGTCACCACACCTTCGGGCGAGCCGAACGATCTCGCCTATTTCTGGCTGACGGGCGTCTTGTCCTCTTTCCTCGACAACGCTCCAACCTATCTCGTCTTCTTCGAGTTGGCCGGCGGCGACCCGCAAAAGTTGATGACGACATTGGCCACGACGCTCGCCGCCATCTCGACGGGCGCGGTGTTCATGGGCGCCAACACCTATATCGGCAATGCGCCGAACTTCATGGTCTATGCGATCGCCAGGGAACGCGGCATCGCCATGCCGAGCTTCTTCGGCTACATGCTGTGGTCGGGGGGCGTGCTCATCCCGACGTTCCTGCTCGCCGGGTTCATCTTCTTCGGGTAGCGGCGGTGACCTCGAATAGGGCTACCCCACACCGACATAGCGCCGGATCATATCGGGGTCGGCGCGCAACGCCTCGACCTCGACCGTCTCCCTGTTGCGCCCATTCTCGATGAAGGCGACGCGGTCGGCGACCGGCAGGACGGCGTCGACGCGTTGCTCGACCAGGATGGTCGAGACGCCGTGGGCGCGCAACTGCGCTACGGTCTCGCGGATGCGGGCGATCATCGACGGCATCAGACCTTCGGTGGGCTCATCGAGAAGCAGCACGTCGGGTTCGATGCAGAGCGCGCGGGCCATCGACAGCATTTGCTGCTCGCCGCCTGACAGGGTGCCCGAGCGCTGGTCGAGGCGTTCGCGCAGGACCGGGAAGAGGTCGAGCACGGCGTCACGCGTCGTCCTGCCCTTGCCGCGCGCCATAAGCCCGATCTCCAGGTTCTCGGCGACCGTAAGCTCGGCGAAGAGCCGCCTGCCCTGCGGCACGTAGGCAACCCCCGCCTTCGGCACCTCATGCGGGGGCAGGCGCGTCAACTCGCGCTCGCCAAGTCTGATCGAGCCGTCGGCTGCTGCCACCAGCCCCATGACCGCCTTGAGGAGCGTGGTCTTTCCGGCGCCATTGCGGCCGAGCAGGCAAAGGATCTCGCCTTTGCGCAGCGAGAGTTCGATCCCATGCAGGACCGTCACGGCTCCGTAACGGCAGACAAGCCCCTGGATCGTTAGGATGTCAGCCACGACCGGTCGTCCCCAGATAGGCATCCTGCACGGCTGGGTTGGCGCGGATCGCCTGCGGTGTCCCCTCCGCCAGGACCCGGCCGGCATCGAACACGGTGATACGGTCTGCCAAGGCCATCACGACAGGCATGTTGTGTTCTATGAGAAGCACCGTCGCCTCACCGGCAATGTCCCGCACGAGCCCCAGGAAATTGTCGATCTCGCGGTCCGAAAGGCCTTGAGTGGGTTCGTCGAGGATCAGAAGCCTGGGCCCAAGTGCCAGTCCCATGGCCACTTCGAGCAAGCGCTGGTGCCCGTAGGAAAGGGTTCCCGCGACTTGGTCCGCGCGCTCTGCGAGGCCGGTCCGTTCGAGTGCCTCCATCACGCCGCTCTGCAAAGCCCTTGCGCCGGACCGCTCGCCTTTCGCATCGAGCAGCCGGCGCTCGACGGCCAGCGCGACATTGTCGAAGGCCGAGAGCTTCGCATAGACGCTGGTGATCTGGAACGTATAGGCGATTCCTCTCCTCACGCGCCGGTGCGCCGGCATTGCCGTGATGTCCTCGCCGTCGAAGACGATCCGCCCCGCAGTCGGCTCGATCCTGCCGCAGATGAGGCTCACGAAAGTGGTCTTGCCGGCTCCGTTAGGGCCGATGATGGCGCGGATCTCGCCGCTGGTCAGGCTGAAGGTCACGCCGTCGACGGCCCGCAGGCCGCCGAAATTTCGGCAGAGATCCGTGGTCGTGAGGAGCGGCGTCACGGCAGCCATGGCAACCATCTCTCGCGGATCGTGCCGAGAATGCCTTTCGGAAAGAACAGCACGAGAAGGATGAGCGCGATCCCGACCACCAGCAGCCAGGCCGAGGTGAAGCTGCTGGTCACGTCGACGACATAGTACATGAACAGCGTCCCGAGGAGCGGGCCGAGTGTCGTTGCCGCCCCGCCGAGCAGCACCCAAAGCAGCGGCAGGATCGAATATTGAACGGACGCGAAGGTTGCCCCGACATAGCCGAAGAGCAAGGCGTAGGACGCGCCGGCAGCCGCGCAGATCACGCCCGATGCCACGAGCGCGATCAGCTTGTTCACGAAGGTGTCGTAGCCGAGCATGCGGGTTCGCTCCTCATTCTCGCGGATGGCGACGAGGACGCGTCCGAAGGGCGAGCGAATGATGGCCAGCACCGTCATGAGCACGATCGAGAACAGCGTCAGCGCCGCCATGTAGCGCACGGTCGGGTTCGTGAGTTCGAGCTGCCATCCGGCGAACGAGACGATACGCTGCGTCTGAGGCAGCACGAGCCCTTCGTCGCCTCGTGTCCAGTTCCCGAAGTAGAAGATGGTCAGATAGAGCACCTGGGCGAACATCATGGTGACGATCATGAAGGCGACGCCGGTCGTTCTGAGAGCCAGAAGTCCGATCACGGCGCCAAGCATTGCTCCACAGACGATCCCCCCGGCGAAGGCAGCCGGTACGCCCCAGCCGAGATGATAGAGCGGCAGGCCGGCGCCATAGAGCCCCGCGGCGAAGAACATCGCGTGGCCAAGGCTGAGCAGTCCGGCATAGCCGAAGGTGAGATTGTAGCCCATGGCGAATACCGCCAGCACCAGCACGCGGGCGAGCACGCCGTGATGATAGTCCGGCAGCGCGAATTGCAGGACAAAGAGCAGAAGGATGACAGCGGCATGCAAGGCGATGACGCGCCGGGCAGAGGCATTCGGGTTCATCGCACGGCGGTCCCGAAAAGCCCGGTCGGCCGGAAGACGAGCACGAGCGCGACGAGCAGCGTGGCGACGATCTTGGCGAGCGTCGGCTGGAAGAAGGCGGAAATGATTCCGTCGCTAAGCCCGATGAGGACGGCCGCCAGCACCGTGCCGCGCAGCGAACCGAGGCCGCCGATAATGACCACGATGAAGGAGAGAAGCAGCGGGTCGAGCCCCATCAGGTAATGCGCTTGGGAGATCGGCACGATCAGCACGGCAGCGATCGCCGCCAGCATCGCGCCGAGTGCGAATACGCCGGCATAGACTTTGTCCACCGGAATGCCGAAGGCTTGAGCGGTTTCGCGGTCATATTGGGTCGCCCGCATGACGAGACCGATGCGTGTACGGGTGAGCACGAACCAGCTTGCCAGCAGCAGCAGCGTGGAGGTCGCGACGACCGAAAGCTTATATCCGGAGTAGCCGAACCAGGGGAACAGGATGCGATAGCTGAAGGGCGCTTCGACGGGCCGCGCATCGGGGCCGTAGAAGGTGAGCGCCAATTGCTGGATGATATAGAGCAGGCCGATCGTCGCGACGATCGTCGCTTCGGGATCGTAGTTCAGGCGCCTGAGCACCAGGCGCTCCGCAACGAGCGCGATCGCGCCGACGATCAGCGGACTGACGACGAGAGCCGCCAGGAAGCCGAGCGCAGGGTGTCCCGTGACGAGCGAGGAAACCCACCAGGCAAGCACGGCGCCCAGCATGAAGAACTCGCCATGGGCGACGTTGACGATACGCATGACGCCGAAAACGAGCGACAGGCCGAGTGCCATCAAGGCCAGGACGGCCGACGTGACCAGGCCTTCGAGAGCGGCGAGCAGGAGATGGGGACCGAAGGCCATCTATGAAGGAAAGACCGGAGGGCGAAGCGCTCCGTCACGCCCGCCTCTGTCCCGCCGGGCCCGGCAAGACAGAGGGGGGCGTGACAAAACGAGACCGTTAACGTTACGCACTTGAAAATTTCACAGCGGCTGCGTCGTGTAGTCCCCTTCCGGCTCGTACATGCCATCCTCGATGGACGTGCGATGCACCACCTTCAGCTTGCCGCCTTCGACCTTGGAGATGTTCTGGTGGCCGAAGCACTGGTGGATCTTGCCGTTGAAGGTCTTGTCGCCCTGCGGGTGCTCCGGCCCCTCGGTGAAGCTGGTCAGCGCCTCGGTCGCCTCGACGAGCTTGGCGCGGTCCTCGGGGCCCTTGTAGCCGGCGTCCTCCATCGCCTTCTTGATGACGTAGAGCGTCTCCCAGCAGCCGAACATGTGGGCCGCCGTCGAGACATCCTTGGGGTCACCGACGGCCGCTCCGTTCTCGTCTATGCCGACGGCCGCCCGGTAGGCTTTCTGGGCGTCGGAGTCGTTTTCCTGGGCATAGCGGGGGGAGCCCTCCCAGAAATGGCTGCCGTCGAGGAATTCCAGGCCGGGACTGTTGATGTCGACGGCTTCGAGCGAGTCGATGAAACCGAAGAGCTGAGGCCGGTTCGAGCCGTAGAACTCGCCGAGCTCCTTCACGAAGGTCAGCACCGCCGGCCCGACCATCACATGGTAGAGCACCTCGGTCTCGGCCGGGATCTGCGGAAAATAGCGGGTGAAGGAGGTTTCCGTCGGCGGAATGGCGATCTGGCCGATCACCTCGGCGCCCTGCGCCTTCAGCGCGGACGGCAGGTAGTCGCGGTGATCGTGACCGAAGGCGAAGTCCGGGAAGATCATCGTAACCTTCTTGCCGACATTGCCGGCGATCCATGGCGCCATCGAGATCACCTGGCTCTTCACGTCCGTGATGCCGGGCTGGAAGCAATAGCGGTTGAGCTTCGTGGAGGCGACGTGATGGCCTTCGCTCACCACGTAATAAGGGATCTTCAGTTCGCCGGCGGTCGGGGCCGAACCGATGACGACATGCGAGAACAGCGTCCCATAGACGATGTCCGTCTTGTGCTGGGTGGCGAATTTGCCGACCACCTCGGCGCCGCGCTTGGGATCGGTGCCGTCGTCCTCGATGACGATCTCGATGGGGCGGCCATTGATGCCGCCGGCTTCGTTGATCAGCTTCACGGCGGCGTTCGTCGTGCGCTCGTACCAGCGGCCGTACGACGCGCCGATGCCGGTACGATGGGCCTGGAAGCCGATCTTGATCGGAGCCGAACTCTGCGCCTGCGCGTAGCGTACGAAGCCCGGCGACAGGGCGACGCCGGCCGATGCGCCGAGCCCTTTCAGTGCAGTGCGGCGCGACAGCCGGCCGGTGAGCGAGCCTTTGCCGGAAGAGCGGTTCTCGGTCATGCAAGTTCCCCCTGTAACGACACTGTTTCGGACGATCGCGACCGGCTTCTGGCGAACCGGATCATCAAACTCTTGCGTGACAATGATCGCTGACGCAAGGGCACCCAAGCAAGATTCGTCACGCGCCGGTCGGCGTCGACAGAAGCCACAGGCCAAGCACGGTGTAGCCGATCATGAGGATGGTCAGAGGCAACTGGCTGAGCGCCGCCGCCCTGGCGTCGGCGTGAAGGCGAAACGCCATCATATGGGCCACCAGAACGGCCAGGACATGGCCGAGAACGATGGCGCCGGCCTGGAGATTCCAGACCAGCCAGGCCGCCGACGAGCCCATGGTCAGGCCGGGAAAGACCTGCAGGCCGGCGGTGCCGAAAAGATCCCAGCCCTTGCTGAACGGATCCGACAAGGCGACCAGCGCGTACTGGCCGTTGACGGCAAGCACGGTGAGATAGTGGGAGAAATGATAGGCAAGCGCGATGGGTACGATGGACCAGACCAGCAGGCCCGCGCCGTTCCAGAAGCCGCCTGTGCCCCGCGCCAGTTTTCCGCCGGCCGAGACAGCGAAAAGGAAGACGGCGGAGAGCGCGGCCACGCTGGCCAGGAGGCCGGCCGTGTTGATGCCGATCATCGCCGAGCGGCCGGGAAATTCGAGCGGATTGATGCCGTTCAGGCTGAGCCAGAAAAATGTTCGCGACAGGCCGTCGAAGGTCACCGAGGCAAGCGTGAGCAGGAGGAAAAAGACACCGCTCGGCGGCAGGGGCGCGGCGAGGGAGAGCTTGGCGGCGGGCCAGCGCAACGCCAGGCCGTCGCGAGGAGTCCCCTTGAACCGCTCGAACACCGATAAGCGGGCGATCAGGCCGAAAAAGGCCGAAAGGCATTCGCCCTGCCGGTGCCACACGGCATGGCCGAAGACCAGCATGGCGGCGAGGTTCGCGACGAAATAGATCGAAACCACCGTTGCCAGCCGCGCCGGGTCGTCGGGCGCGGGGTCGATGAGCTCGAACCAGGCGAAGCCGAAGAACAGGAGCAGGGCTGGCCAATATCCGACCTGCGGGGGGAGCGCGATGATCGGCTCATCCACATCGCGCCGGAAACATCGGCGGATCAGCCGGCATGGACCGTACCACGGGTCGATCCACGTCCAGACATTGCCGAGCACGCCCTGAACGAGAGTGAGGCCGACCCAGACCAGCGTCCATATGGTCAGGGGGAGCGGGTTCGACAGGGGATCGCGGCTACCCCGCCAGCCGGCCAGCACGAGGACGAAAAACGCAGCGAAAGCGATCAGGCTGACGAAGGTCCGACCCCGCGGCCGCCAGTTGCCGGACAGAACGAGACGGCCTTTTGCCAGGCGATCGATCGCCGCCGGCGGCAGCACGGTCAGTGCCAGGAAACTCGCCGCGACGGCAAGCGCGCCGCCGGCGAGGTAATGCCCCGTCGGCAGCAGCATGACGAATCCGCGATCTGAGACATGAGCAAGGGCGGGGGCAGCGGTCAGGAGGGATGCGATGGCACTCCCAAGGACGCCAGCCGGATATGTCCAGCCCGCCCGCTTGCCGTCAGACATGGACGGCTTGCTCGACGCGGTCCTCTTCGCCGAACAACCGGAGATAGCGTTCGATTTCGCGCTTGTCGCCTGTCGCCTTGGCCGGATTGTCGGACAGCTTCACGGCCGGCCGGCCGTTGGCGCTGGTGACCTTGCATACCAGCGAGATCGCCTTCAGCCCGTCCGCGTCGACCGGCGCGCAGCCCTCGAAATCGTTGGTGAGGTTCGTCCCCCAGCCGAAGCTCATGCGCACCTTGCCGCGGAAATGATGATAGGTCTTGATGATCGTGTCGACGTCGAGCCCGTCCGAGAAGATCAGAAGCTTCTGCTTGGGGTCGCGGCCGCGTGCTCTCCACCAGTCGATGATCTTCTCGCCGCCCTCGATGGGCGGCGCGCTGTCCGGGCGGAAGCCGGTCCAGTCCGCCACCCAATCCGGCGCGTTGCGCAGGAATGCAGCCGTGCCGAACGAGTCCGGCAGGACGATCAAAAGGTTCCCGCCATAATAGCGCTGCCAGTCCTGCAGCACCCTGTACGGGGCATGGATCAGCTCCTGATCCGTCTTGGCCAGGGCGGCAAGCACCATGGGCAGTTCATGCGCGTTGGTGCCGAGGGCTTCCAGGTCCGTGTCCATGGCGAGCAGCACATTGCTGGTACCGGTGAAAGCGTTGCCGATGCCCTCCTTGAGGGCCTCCACGCACCATCGCTGCCACAGGAAGCTGTGGCGGCGGCGCGTGCCGAAATCGGAGATCGTTATGCCCGGAAGCGCCTTGAGCCGCTCGGTCTTCGCCCACATCTTGGCCTTTGCCCTGGCGTAAAGCACGTCGAGCGCGAAGGGGCCGAGGGATTTCATCGCGGCGCGCGAGCGCAGCTCGTTGATGATGGCAAGGGCAGGGATTTCCCACATGGTCGTGTACGCCCAGGGGCCGTGGAAATCGAGCTCGTACTGGCCATTGCACTTGCGAAGCTCGTATTCCGGGAGCTGGAAGTCGGCGAACCAGCGCAGGAACTCGGGCTCGAAGATCTGCTTGCGGCCATAGAAGGTGTTGCCGGCGAGCCAGATCATCTCCTTCTTGGAAATGCGCAACGTGCGCGCATGGTCGAGTTGCGCCCGCAATTCGCCTTCGTCGATCTCGTCGGCCAGCCGCACGGAGGTGGTGCGATTGATCAGCGAAAATGTGGCGTCGACCTTGGGATAGAGGCCCCAGATCATCTGCAGCATCAGGAGCTTGTAGAAATCCGTGTCGAGCAGACTGCGGATGATCGGGTCGAGTTTCCAGGTGTGGTTGTAGACCCGCCGCGCAATGTCGGTTTTCGTCATGTTCCCAGCCGCCTTTCGCCGCCCTTCGTCCTGCTCGCTATAGCATCGATTCCACGGACATGCTGCAACGCCTGAATGCGCTGGCGCGATGAAATATCGGCCTTGGCGCAGATCAGGTCATCTCGGCGGAAATTCCTTGCAGGGTCTCCCTCAGCGCTTGGGGGAGCGCTCGCGGACGCCGCGTCGTCCGGTCGACATAGACGTGGATGAAAAAACCTTCCGCGGCGGCGCGTTGCTCGTCGTTGCGGAAGAGGCCCACCTCGTAGCGCACGGAGGATGTGCCGAGTTTCGTCACGACGATCCCCGCCGTCACCACGTCGGGAAAGGCGAGTTCGGAGAAATAGCGGCAACCGGTCTCGACGACGAGGCCGATCTGGTCGCCGGCATGGATGTCGAGCACCCCCTTATCGATCAGCCAGCCATTCACCGCCGTGTCGAACAGGGAATAGTGCACGACATTGTTCATATGGCCGTAGATGTCGTTGTCCATCCAGCGCGTCGTGATGGTCCGGAAGGTCCGGTAGCGTTCCCTTGGGGACGGGGTGGCACGCTCGGTCACAGCGCGACCCGATAGGTGGCCAGCCCGCCGGCCCGGCGCGGATTGTCGACCGGGAGCTCGGTCATCGCATCCGGCGCTCCTGGGCAGACGCTCCTGCGTGTCGTGTTGAAGGTGAACGGAATCAAGGCTTCCTCCTGATTTGTTCCAGACTACAGGCCCCTGACGGGAATCCAAGAGCCGCGATCACCCCCGCAGCGGCCGCGCCAGGGATCTCCGGACAGCGGGCGAACGTTTCTTGCGGATGGCGATCTGGCCGGCGACAGGCGTTTCGGCATTGCCGGCGGCCTGCTGCTTTTCGGCGAAAAGCCAGTCGATGAAAAGGCGCACGATGGGTACCGATCTGAGGTCGCTGCGGCAAGCGACATAAAAGGCATCCACAGCCGGGACCGACAGGTTGAAGGGCGTCACAAGCTGGCCGCGCGCGAGCAGGGAGCTCGCCGTCACGGAATCGCCCAGCGCGACGCCGTGGCCATGCACGGCGGCCTCGATCGAAAGGCGTGCGTCGCTGAAATGGTGCTTCTGGGAGCCGCCGATATCGAGCGCGTCGGCCGCGGCGAGCCAGGTCTGCCACTCGCGCCCGTCATCGGCGTGCAGAATAGTCTGGTCGGCGAGGTCGCGTATCGTGCGGATGGGCCGGTTGTTGATGAGCGTCGGGCTGACGACGGGAAACAACTCGAGATCGGACCATTTCTGCAACCAGCAATCCGTCCAACTGCCGTTGCCGTAGAGCAGACAGACGTCGATGTCGGCGGAGCGGATCTCTCCGGGGTCGTTGGAGGCGCCGAGCGTGAGCTCGATGCCTGGATATTGCGCCGCGAAGGATCCGAGCCGTGGGATCAGCCAGAAAGTCAGCAGCGCGGGAACGCAACTCACCGACAAGGTGCCGGTACTGACCGGCCTCCTCATGCGCGCCGTGGCGGCCGCTATGCCCTGAAAGGCCGCGGAAATGGCCGGAAGGAGCTCCGCACCTTGCGCGCTGAGCTTCAGGCGCTGGCCATGGCGCTCGAAAAGCTGCACCCGCAGGGCCGCTTCGAGAGCCTTGATCTGATGGCTGACCGCGCCATGTGTCACGTTGAGTTCGCTTGCCGCCTTCGTCAGCGAGCCGTGACGGGCTGTGGCTTCGAAGGCGCGGAGCGGATTGAGCGGAGGCAGGCGTCCCGCCATTGCAGCAAGCCCGTTGTGCTTGAGACTATGTGAGAAATCCTCACACAAAACCCTATAACAATATCAATTGTCTTTTCAATATCGCTGCTGCAAGCTTCGATGGTCTCATAAAGGAGGTGCGACATGGCGTGGGATCCGAGCAGGCTCGAGGAACTGCGCCGCAAATATGGCGAAAGCCGCGGCGGCGAAATGTTCGATCCGAAGTTCAAGCGCGTCGCCGATCGGATCTTCTCCGAGAACGGGACACGACTGGCCCCCTATGCGGGCATGCCGACCTTCCTTTCCGCGCCGCACCGGGCCGTCGATGCCGATCGCCCCGATTTCGGGGACCTCCAGGTGGCGATCGTGGGCGTCCCGATGGATCTAGGCGTCACCAATCGGTCGGGGTCGCGTTTCGGGCCACGCGCCTTGCGCGCCATCGAGCGGATCGGACCCTACAACCATGTGCTCGACTGCGCACCGACCTACGAACTCAGGGTCGCCGATATAGGCGACGTGCCCTTCGCCAGCCGATACCGGCTGGAGCAGAGCCACGACAATATCGAGCGCCGCATCAACCAGATCGTCGATGCCGGCGTCGTGCCGCTTTCCGTCGGCGGCGATCATTCGATCACGCATCCCATTCTCAAGGCGGTCGGAAAAGGCGCGCCGGTCGGCATGATCCATATCGACGCCCATTGCGACACGGGCGGCGCCTTCGACCAGACCAAGTTCCATCATGGCGGGCCGTTCCGCAATGCCGTGCTCGACGGCGTGCTGGACCCGACACGCACGATCCAGATCGGCATTCGCGGCGCTTCCGAATATCTTTGGGAGTTCAGCTACGACTCCGGGATGACGGTGATCCATGCCGAAGAGATCTCGTCCCTCGGAATTCCAGCTGTCATTGAAAAGGCGAGGAAGATCGTCGGCGACGGCCCGACCTATCTTTCCTTCGACATCGACAGCCTGGATCCCGCCTTCGCGCCCGGCACGGGCACGCCGGAGGTGGGCGGTCTGACGACGCGCGAGGTGCTCGAATTGCTGCGCGGCCTGAAGGGTGTCAACCTCGTCGGAGGGGATGTGGTCGAGGTCGCGCCGCAATATGATGCGACGACCAACACGGCGCATGCCGGCGCCCAGGTGCTGTTCGAGATACTGAGCCTGATGGTTTTCAGTCCTTTCGTGCAGGAAGGGCGGAGCTGACGAACGAGCCAATCATAAGAACGGGAACATGCCGCAACGCCGGCGTCACAAGAGGAGAATGACATGACCAGGATCATCGACAAAGCGGTGAGCCGCCGGGCCGTGCTCGGCGCCGGCCTCGCGACGGCGGGCTTGCTCGCCATGCCGTCAATTCCGCGCGCGCAAGAGAAGTCGCTCAAGATCGGCGTCTATGGCGGCTACTTCAAGGATTCCTTCGACAAGCACATCTTCCCCGAATTCACCAAGGCGACCGGCATTGCCGTGGAGTCGGTGGCCGAGCCGACCGGCGAGGCCTGGCTGGTTCAGCTCGAGCAGGCGGCGCGCGCGGGCCAGGCGCCGGCCGACGTCTCGATGATGTCGCAAACCTCGACGCTCAAGGGACAGGCGACCGAGTTGTGGACGCCGATCGACATCGCGCGGATCAAACACGCGGGCGATCTGCTCGAGCACTTCGTCAACAAATATCCGGATGGCCGGGTCGCCGGCGTCGGGGCGGTCGCCTGGTACATCACTCTCGTCACCAACACGCAGGTCTACCCGACACCTCCGGATTCCTGGGCGGCATTATGGGATCCCGCGAACAAGGACAGGCTCGGCCTGCTCGCCCTCGTCTCGAATTCGTTCCTGCTCGAAGTCACGGCGACGACGTTCTTCGGCGGCACCAAGGCGCTCGATACGGAGGAAGGCATCCTGAAGGCCTTCGAGAAGCTTGCCGAGGTGAAGCCGAACGTGCGGCTATGGTATCGCGACGAGGCACAGTTCGAGCAGGCGCTGAAATCCGGCGAGATTCCGATGGGGCAGTATTATCACGACGTCACCGGACTTGCCGCGGCCGAGGGCCATCCCGTCCGCTCCACCTTCCCCAAGGAGGGGGGCATCCAGGATTCCGGCAACTGGGTCATCTCGCGGGCTTCGAAGAAGGCCGACGAGGCCCATGTCTTCATCGATTACATGAGCCAACCGTCGATCCAGGGATTGATGTCGCGCAAGGTGGGCACGGCTCCGACGCTGAAGCGCGACAAGCTCGATCTGACGCCGGAAGAGTTCGCGGCCGTGTCGTCCGAAATCCCGCCGATCATTCCGCGCTACGATCTTTATACGTCCAAGGCGGACTGGTTGAACCAGAAGTGGACCGAGCTCATCGTCGGTTGAGCGGGCGGCTATGGCGAAAAGGGGGCAGGGGCGGCGAGAAGGCACCCCTCTCCCCTCGAGGGCTACGATGCTCACATATTTCGCACACTATCGGCGCTTCCTGGAACACCCCTCATCCGACCTCGCTTTCGCGAGGCCACCTTCTCCCACAAGGAGAGAAGGAGGAGCTTTGCAGAAGCGCTCCTGCCAATCGCAAGCGCTGGCGATTGGCGTTAGCGTTGCGGCCGTCTTCCGTTCTCCCCTTCTTGTAGGAGAAGGTGGCCGCGCGAAGCGCGGTCGGATGAGGGGTGGGCCTGCCTTTGCAACCTTCGAACAGGCGGGATGAGACATGTCGGGACTGGCGCTCAGGAACGTAACCAAGCAATTCGGCAGCTTCCTTGCCGTGGACGACGTCGACCTCATGGTCCCGCACGGCACCTTCGTGTGCCTGCTGGGGCCGTCCGGCTGCGGCAAGACCACCTTGCTCCGCATGATCGCGGGGCTGGAGGAACCGACCAAAGGCTCGATCGTCCTCGACGACCGGGACATCACCTCCGTGCCGACGCACAAGCGCGATTTCGGCATGGTGTTCCAGTCGCTGGCCTTGTTTCCTCATCTCTCGGTCGGCGACAACATCGCTTATCCCTTGCGGATTCGGGGCGTCACCCGGGAGGAGCAGAAAAGGCGCGTCGAAGAGCTGCTTCGCATGATCCATCTTCCGGGCTTCGCCGATCGGCCGGTGGCGAAGCTTTCGGGTGGCCAGAGGCAGCGCGTGGCCATCGCCCGCGCGCTCGCGCTCTCGCCGAAGCTGTTCCTGCTCGACGAACCCCTCTCCGCGCTGGACGCCAAGCTGCGCGAGGCCATGCAGGTGGAGTTGCGCCAGCTCCAGCAGAAGCTCGGCGTCACCACCATCGTTGTCACGCACGATCAGCGCGAGGCCATGACGATGGCCGATCTCGTCGTGGTGATGGGTGAGGGCCGGATCAGGCAGGCTGCGGCGCCGATCGAGATCTACCGCAAGCCCGCCGATGCTTTCGTCGCCGACTTCATCGGCTCGACCAACCTGCTCGAGATCGCCACCGATGGATCGGGCCGGATCAATGTGCTCGGACAGGCGATGCCCGAGCTCAAACTGCCGGCCGGAATATCCAAGGCTTCGGTGTCGGTGAGGCCTGAGGATGTCCAGATCACGGCGCCGGGCATGGGCACGATCGACGGCACGGTCACATTCGTGCGCGATCTCGGCGGCACGATCGAGACATTCGTCGAGGCCGCGGGAACGACCATCGTCGCGGTCGCCACGCCGCGCGAGCGGCCCGATGTCGCCGCCGGCCAGAAGGTCGGCGTCAAGCTGCCCGCTGACAGTTGCGTGGTGGTCAGGCAATGAGGAGAGAACCTCCCAGGTCGCTGGCCGACTATACGCCGCTGTTTTTCCCGGCGGTGATGTTGACCGTATTCTTCGTGGTGCCGTTCTCGATCATGATCGCGGTGAGCTTCTTCAAGCGCGACCCCGCCGGCTTCTACAAAACCGATTTCGTCTTCGAGAACTACGCTCGCTTCCTGTCCACCTTCTTCGGCACCGTGCTCGGCTTCTCGCTGATGCTGGCGATCGCAGTTGCCGTCTGCTGCGTGGTGATAGGTTTTCCCTTCACCTATCTGCTCACGAAGCGCTCTCGCCGGGTCCAGACCGTCTGGCTTGTGGGTCTGCTTTCGATCCTCTCCTTGTCCGAGGTGATCATCGGCTTCGCCTGGTCGACGCTGTTCTCGCGCACGGCAGGCATCACCAACCTGCTCGTGGCGCTCGGCCTGATGGGCGAGCCGCAGGCCTTATTGCCGGGATTTGGCGCCGTGCTGACAGGCATGGTCTACCAGGCGCTGCCCTATACGATACTGGTGCTTTATCCCGCCCTGATCCGCCTCGATCCGACCTTGCTCGAAGCAGCGCGCACGCTCGGCGCATCTCCTCTCCGCGCCTTCCTGAATGTGGTCGTGCCGGCGTTGCGCAATACCATCGTCGCGACCCTGATCATGGTCTTCGTCTTCGCGCTCGGTTCCTATCTTCTCCCGCAGATTCTCGGCCGGCCGCAGCATTGGACGCTTTCCGTGCTGATCACCGATCAGGCGATCTACCAGTCCAACATGCCGTTTGCCGCGGCAATGGCCGTGTTCCTGGTGCTGATGTCGCTGTCGCTTGTCGGCCTCACATTGCTTGTCGGACGCAGGGAGAATGCCGCATGAGCTCGACATTCCTGCGCCGCCTCTACTTCTCGCTTGTGGCGCTATTCCTCGCGGCGCCGATCATCGTGGTCCTCGGCGTCTCGATGAACGAGAAGCAGGACCTTGCCTTCCCGCCCAGGGGGTTCTCCCTCGCTTGGTATGATCAGATCTTCACAAATCCGGAATGGCGCAGCGCCCTCGTCGCCTCGCTGCTCCTGGCCCTCACCTCGGCCGCGATCGCCGTCGCCATCGCATTGCCGCTCGCCTGGTTCATGTGGCGGCGCATCGCGCCTTGGGCCAACGTCTTCCAGGTGCTGGGCCTCGCCCCGTTCATCCTGCCGCCCGTGATCACCGCTCTCGGCTTCCTGACCTTCTGGGCGACCGCCGGCGCCTACGGCCAGCCCTGGACGGCGGCGATCAGCCACGCGATCTTCTTCGTAACCTTGCCGCTCGTCACCCTGTCGCTCGGCTTCGCCTCGATCGACCGCTCGCTGGTGGAAGCCGCCTCGACCATGGGCGCCAACGACCGGACGGTGCAGCGCACTGTCATCCTGCCGCTGATCCTGCCTTATCTCGTCTCCGGCTATGCCTTCGCCTTCGTGCTCTCCCTCAACGAATACATCGTCGCCTATATGACGGTCGGCTTCACGATGGAGACGCTGCCGATCAAGATCTTCAACGCCTTGCGCTACGGCTACACGCCGACCATGGCGGCGGTGTCGGTCTTCTTCGTGGCGATCGCGGCGCTCGTCTTCAGCCTGATCGCGAGATTTGGCGATATCAGGCGCCTGCTTGGTGCCATGTCTTCGGATGGAAACTGATGCGCATTGCAGCTCTCCAGATGCAGGCCGTGACGGGAGATCTCGCCGCCAATCTTCGGCGGATCGAGCAGGCCGCCTTTCAGGCAGCCGAGAAAGGGGCGACTGTCTTGGTCGCGCCCGAGCTTGCCCTGACCGGCTACGGCGCCGGCTCGGCGATCCTGCGCCTCGCCGAGCCGACGGGCGGGGAGACAGCGGGCCGGCTCGGCGAGATCGCGTCCCGCACCGGGGTGGCTATCCTGACCGGTTTCGCCGAACGCGCCGGAGACACGGTCTACAACAGCGCTCTGTTCGTCGAGGGCGACAGGCCGGCCGTAGCCTATCGCAAATCGCATCTCTACGGCGACTATGAACGCGCGCTGTTCCGCCCGGAGAAGCCGACTGCCGGTATCATCGAGTTCAAAGGCCTGAAGCTCGGCATGCTGATCTGCTACGATGTGGAGTTCCCGGAGAATGTCAGGCGGCTGGCGAGGGCCGGCGCCCAGGCTGTGCTGGTCCCGACCGCGTTGCCCGCCAGCGACCACGCTGCCCTCATCGCCCAGAAGATGATCCCGGTCCGGGCCTTCGAGAATCAGATCTTTGTCGCCTATGTAAACCATTGCGGCGCCGACGACCGCTTTTCCTATGCCGGCCTTTCCGGCATCGCCGCGCCCGACGGCACTTTGATTGCCAAGGCCGGTGCCCAGAAGGAAGCACTGCTTCTGGCCAAAGTCGAGCCGGCTGACTATCGGGCCTCGGCCGCCGTCAACAGCTACCTCGCCGATCTCAGATTCTGATCTGCTACACCAGCGCGGCAGCCGACATGAGCTCTTGCGGACCCGGCGCCTGGAACATCCTGCGCCCGCCCTCTGCTTCCTCGGTGAAGCACCAGCGCACGACACCATCGCGATCGAGCAGGAACTCGCCGACGAGCTGGCTGCGTCCGGTCGCGATCATTTCCTGGTCGGCTTCCGTGACCACATAGCCGTCCTTCTTGTCGAGCAGTTCCGACGCCGCGAAGGGATCCATCGGCTCCGGCAACTCGCCGGGCAGGTCGAGACGCAAGCTCATCGCGGCATCCATGCTGATCTTGTACGGCCATTCGATCTCGCTTTCCGTGATCTGGAGATTGGGCAGGCCGAAGGCGCGGTGCGATCTTCGTTCGGGATCGGCGGCCGCCAGCAGGTTGGGAAGCGGATGGTAGCGGTAGTAAAGCCTGGCGCGCTCGATCGGCGTATTGATGACGGCCAGACTTTGCACGCCTTTCCTGCGCAGTTCCGGTTCGAGTTCGGCCAGCGCCGCGATATGGCGCCGGCAGAATGGACAATGCAAACCGCGGAACAGACCGACCAGGACGGGATTCTGGCCGCGGTAGTCGGCAAGGGCCACCTTGCCCTCGCGCGTGATGGCGTCCAGCACCACATCCGGCGCCCGATCGCCCGGTTGTAATGGCCTCTCGGCTGCAGCCTCGGACATCTCCGGCTCCTTTCCAGCTAATCGAGAAACGGCAGCACGACGAGCGACGCCGGGTCGATGCCGTGCCGGGCGCAGACGTCCTGCGCCAGTGAGAAGTAACGTTCCGCCTCGGGCAGATCGTCGAGATCGAGGTTGAGGGTTGCCAGCCCGTCGTAGCATGGGACGAGCAATTGGGGCTCGCCGGTTTCCCGCGCGAGATCCAGCGCCTCCGTGTAGCAGCGGGAGGCGAGCTCTGGCCTGCCATGGCACTGGTGGATCTGTCCCAGCGCGATGAGCGGAACCGGCAGATGCTCCCGCTGGTCGAGAGCGCGGTCGATCTCGATCGCCTTCTCCGCCGCCGGCACGCCCTCGTCGCTGCACCTGTCGGTGAAGGTGCAGGAGGCGACTGCGAGATTGGCGAGAAGGCGCGCCTGCATGCCGAGATCCCCGATCATGCGTGCCACGTCCAGTCCTCGCCGGCAGACTTCGATCGCCTTGGTGGGCGCGGTGAAGCTGTAGAGCACGCCCAGATTGGTATAGCCGCGGCAGGCGGCCTGCAGCAGATTCGCCGCCTCGGCAACTGCCACGCTTTGCTCAACCTCCTTGAGGGCTTCCCTGCCGCGGCCCAGGCGCGCAAGCGCGACGCCCTTGGTATTCAGCGCCTCGGCGATGGCGCGTGCCGCCTCCAATCGGGTGTCGGGATCGTCATTGCCGGCCAGCGACCTGGCGTGAACGAGCGCCTTGTCCGCCCATTGGGCTGCGGCGGAGTGATCGCCGAGACGAAAGGCGAGGCGACCGCGTTCCTGAAGAAGATGAGCCTGTTCTATCGGGGCGCTCGTTCCGGAAAGCCGTTCGGCTGCTTCGGCATAATGCGCACCGGCCGCGTCGCGTTTGCCGCTGTCCCAGAGGAGCCTGCCGATCTTGCGTAGCAGGCGCGCCTGCGCTACCCGGTCCCCGGAACCGCCGTCGCGCGCCGCCAGCACAGCGCGATATTGATCATGCGCCTCGCCGCGTCGCCCGGTGAGCAGGCTCAGGTCGGCAATCCGCTCGCGAAGCTCCAGCTGTGCGTCATGCTGTCCTTCGTCGAGGGACAGTATTTCGAGCGCCTGGCGGTAGAGACGCAGGGCATCGTCATTGGCGTAGATGGCGCGGGCCCGGTCGCCGGCGGCCATGAAATAGAGCGCACCCTTCGGCCTGGAGACGCCCAGGCTGAAATGATGGCCGAGCCTGGACAGGTCCTCCAGCCGATGCGGATCGCCGCCACTGCATTTCTCCAGTGCCGTCCCGATGCGTTCGTGCAACTGCGTTCTCTGCTGCAGGAGGAGGTTCTGGTAGATCACGTCGTGAAGCAGGGTCTGGCTGAACCGGTACAACCTGGATCTGGTCGGCTTGGTCCTTGGCACCTCCTCGATGATCTCGCAGTCGCAGAGGTGGTCGAGGCCTGCCTCCAGGCGCGCCGGGTCGGCGGAGATCATGGCCAGGAGATCGGCATCGAAACGCGGTCCGATCACGGCCGCTCGCTGCACCAATGCTCGAATATCGGACGGCAGCCGGTCCATCCGGGCAAGCAGCATTGTTTCGATGTTGGCCGGAATGACGGCTGTCGTGTCGTCAGCCGAAATGGACCAGCGGGAGCCGGCACGGGAAATGACGCCGCTTTCGACCATGCCGCGGGCGATCTCTTCGATGAAGAGCGGATTGCCTTCGGCCCGCGCCAGAATGCGTTCTTGCAGATCCCCTGCGGGACCGGCCCAATCCTTGCCGAACAGCGCCGTCAGCAAGCTCCGCCCTTGCGCGGGTGCCAAGGGCGGCAGCCGGAGCTTCGTATGGCTCGCCTTTCGCGAGTCGAGCTGGTCCATGTCGAGGGTCGGCCGGTAGGTGACCAGGAGCATGAGGCGCCGGCGCTCGAGCCGGTCCATCACAAAACGAAGCGCTTCGAGAGACACGGCATCGGCCCAGTGCAGATCTTCAAGGACGATCAGCAGGGGCGACAGATCGAGCCGCCGCTCGAAAATGGTTCGGATGGCGTGCAGGATCTGCCGCCGCAACTGCTCGGGCTCCAGATGGCGCAACGCTCCGTCCCTGTCGCCGAAACCGAAGACATGGAGGAAGAGGGGCATCAGTCGCTCCGCCTCTTCGCCTCCGAGCTCAAGCTCATCGAGCGAAGCGGCAAGCCGTTCTCGCGTTTCGTCCTCCGAAGCTCTCGACCCGATCCCGTAAGCGCTTCGAAGAACCGCTGCCAAGGTTCCGTAGGATTGTTCCCCCAATGGCGAGCAGGCGGCCTGTCGGATCGCGACGTCGCCAAAATGCTCCCTGTCGCGGATACGCGCGATGAACTCCTCGATCAGCCGCGTCTTTCCAATCCCGGCCCCTCCCGTCAGATGGACCAGTTGCGCGGCGCCGCTGCAGGCGAGATCGAGCAGGCCGAACAGTCGCCCAAGTTCGTCGTCGCGGCCGACTATGCCGGCGCTCAGGCCAAGCGTTTCCAGGCCTCGCGCCGCACGCGGCACCTCGAGCCGCCCCTCCAGGCGGTGGACGAGCACTGTGCCGGATTTGCCGCGTAACGCGATCTCGCCCAACGAATCATAGGAGAAGGCGTGGCGCGTCAGGCGTTGGGTCAGCGGCCCCACAAGAATCTCGCCGGGCGCTGCCATGGCCTGAAGCCGTTGCGCGATGTTCACCGTGTCGCCGGTCACCGAATAGGATTTCGCCGTGCGGGCCCCGACGCCGCCTGCGACCACCTGGCCCGTATTGATGCCGATATGGAGCAGCAGGGGAGTTCCGGCCAAGGCCTTCGCGTTCTCGCCGAGGCGTGCTGCCCGCTCCACCATGTCGAAAGCGGCGCGCAAGGCGCGTTCGGGATCGTCCTCGTGGGCGACCGGCGCGCCGAACAGCGCCAGCAAGGCATCGCCGATGAATTTGTCGACAAAGCCGTCGAATTTCTGCACCGCGGCAGTCAGCTCTTCGAAAAGCTCGTTCTGCAGTCCCCGCGTGATTTCGGGGTCGAGGCGTTCGCTGAGCTCGGTGAACCCGCTGAGATCGGCGAAGAGCACCGTGACCGTGCGGCGGTCGCCGTCGGGGCTGGGGGAGGGAGCATCGGGGGCGCCCGGCACAAGGAGCTGGCCACCCGACGGAGCTTTTCCGGCGTCGCTTCGTGGAACGGCCGCGAGTTTGCCGATCTGGGCACCGCATTTCGGGCAGAAGGCGAAATCGGGGGCACAGGAATAACCGCAGGAGTCGCACCGGCGAGGCTGCCGCTGCCCGCATCTTGGGCAGAAGGCGAAGTCGCTTTCGATCTCCAAACCGCAATTCGCGCAGTTCATCGACGCCACCCGGCAAGCGCCCCGGGGCCTGATCGGCCTGCCCTTTCCTGCGCGATATTAAGCCTGCGTGGCCTTCTTGAACAGCTACGCCAAAAGGCGGCGCCCGCAGGTTTGCCGCGGACGCCGGATCGTGTCCATTTTAGTGCGCCGGCAAGGCGGGCCGCAGGGCGGCACTGGTCAGGATGCGGTCCCTGCGCAGCCAGCGCAGGAGGAGCAGCAGCGCCACCACGGCGAGCCCGACCGACAGACCGATCCAGATGCCGTTGCCGCGCAGCCCGTAATGGAAGGCGAGCAGCGCGCCGAGCGGCATGCCGACACCCCAATAGCCGATCGCGGCGTAGAGCATCGGCACGGTCGTGTCATGCAGGCCCCGCAGCATGCCGGCCGCCACCGCCTGCGCGCCGTCGACGATCTGGAACAGAGCGGCGAAGGTGAGGAAGGTGACGGCAATTCCCACGACCGTGGCATTGGCGGGGTCTGTCGCATCGATGAAGGCGCCGATGAGGACCATCGGCCAGGTGATCATCACCAGGGCCATCATCGCCATGAAACCCACCCCCAGCGCGTAGGCCGTCCAGCCGGCCCGGAAAATCCCCTCGCGATCCCTGGCCCCATGGGCCAGGCCGACCCGCACCGTGACGGCCTGATTCAAGCCCAGCGGCACCATGAAGCTGATAGAAGCGATCTGGATGGCGATGGCATGGGCGGCGAGCGACGCCGCATCGATAAGGCCCATAAGCAAGGCCGCCGCATTGAACACCATGACTTCGAAAGCCAGAATGCCGCTGATGGGAAGGCCTAGCCTGAGCAGAGCGGCGAAACGCGGCCAGTCCGCGCGCCAGAAGCGGCCGAAAACCCGATAGCGGCGAAAACGTCGCTCCGTGAGCACCACCGTTGTCAGCCCGGCGAACATCAGGCCGTTCGACAAGGTCGTCGCAAGCCCGGCGCCGGATACGCCCATGGCCGGCATGCCGAATTCGCCCAGCACCAGCGCCCAGGTGGCCAAGGCGTTGAACGCGACGGCGCAGAAAGCGACCGCCAGCGCCCAGCCGGGTCGCTCCAGGGCGGATATGAAGGAGCGCAGGACGATGTAGCCATAGTAGGGAAGAATGCTCCATTGCAGCCAGCGCACGTAGCTGCCGGCCTTGGCAGCCAGGCCCGGATCCTGCCCCATGGCCTTCAGAATGGCCTCGGCCTGCCACAGCAGGAGCCAGATCGGCGCCGCCACGCACAGGGCGAGCCACAGCCCCTGGCGGACGGTCCTTCGGACATCGCGCACCGAATGGGGCCTGCGACCGATTTCCGAGGCGATCATGGGCGAGGTGGCGAGCATCAGGCCGAGCCCGAACATCATCGGTCCGAAATAGAGGTTCGATCCAAGAGCGCCCGCCGCGAGCGTCTCCGGCCCGAGCCGTCCCATGATGAGAACATCGGTCGCAGTCATGGCCGTCTGGGCGAGGTTGGTCAGCACCATCGGCCAGGCCAGAAGAATCGTCGCGCGCAACTCGTCGCGCCAAGGGGTCGCCGGCGCTTGCGCGCTGGTGTCGAGCGAAGGCATGTCTGGTCTTCCCGGAGCGAAACGGCCGTGACGGCTCGCGTTTCGCAGGTTTCTCCGGCGCCGAGTTCGGAAATCGGCGCAGCAGACAGCTCTTTTGATGCAGTTCCAACGTAAAAACAAGCTTCGGTGATTGGGCCAGGGGCCGTCGCCCCGCTGGCCTTTTGGATCGCCGCGTGCCATTGCGGACTGGATGCGGGGAATCCATGAGTAGCAGGCTCGGCAGATGAACTCAGGTCGAATCATGTTCCTGTCCTGGGGCCGCAAGGGCGCCGCCACGACACTGTTGCGCACTGTCGGACAGGAAGCGCTTGCCATTCCCGGTATCGAGGCCACCATCTCCGTGTCACGCCAAAGCGAGGAGTTCGCGTCCTTCGCGCCGTTCGGCGAGGCCCTGTTTCCGGTGGATACGTTCCGGTCCGGTCGTGGCGCGCTCGCTGGCCTCTGGCGCATACCGCAGCTTCGACGGCAACTCGCCGGCAGGATCAGCCGCGACCGCATCCGTGCCGTGGTCACGATCATGCCGCACGTCTGGACGCCCTTCATGGTCGGCGCCGTCAAGAACGCGGGCGCGCGCTACGTGACGATCGTTCACGATGCCAAGGCCCACCCCGGGGACGCGACGGCGATCGTCAATCGCCTGCTGCTGCTGGAAGCCAAACGAGCGGATCGAGTGGTGACCTTGAGCGAGTCCGTTCGCGATAGGCTCGTCCGAGATCGCATAGCGCCGCCGGAGCGCATCATTCCGCTGTTCCACCCGGATTTCGCCTTCGAGTCTTCCGGCACGCCGAGGCGGCGCGTCCAGGGCAGCCCGTTCCGCTTGCTCTTTCTCGGACGCATCCTGCGATACAAGGGCCTCGGCCTGTTCGTCGAGGCGGCGGAGTTGCTACGTCGGCGCGGCATTCCCGTCGAAATTGGCGTCTTCGGCGAAGGATCGATCTCGCCTTTCGAGCAGAGGCTGGCCGCGCTGGGCGCCGAAATCGTCAACCGTTGGCTTTCGGAGGACGAAATCGCGGACGCCCTCGGCAGATACGACGCGATGGCGCTCAGCTATGTCGAAGCGAGCCAATCGGGCGTGGCCGCGGCGGCGCTCGGCTCAGGCCTTCCCGTCGTGGCGACGCCGGTTGGCGGACTGAAAGAACAGATTCAAGACGGCCGGACGGGTCTCATGGCGCGGGACGTCACGGCTGCTGCCTTTGCCGACGCGGTCGAGCGGCTGGCGGGGGACGCCGGGCTCTACGGCGACATAGCCGCGGCGTTGAGGGAAACGGCGGGCGAGCGATCGGTCAGGCGGTTCACGAAGGCGCTCGCCGCGGTGGCTTTGGACTAGCCTGTTAGTCTGAGGTCGTGTAGCCTTCGAGGCCCGTCACCCCTCGTATCCATTGGGGTTCTTGACCTGCCAGTGCCACATGTCGGCGCACATGTCCCGAAGGGTCTTTTCGGCCGACCAGTCGAGCAACGCATGGGCATGGGAAGGATCGGCATAGGTGCTGGCGACGTCCCCCGGCCGGCGCTCGGCGAGAACATAGTCGACCTTGCGGTTGGAGGCATGTTCGAAGGCTCTGATGACTTCGAGCACGCTGTAGCCCCGGCCGGTGCCGAGATTGACGGCGAAGCAGCGCGGCTGGTCGAGCTGTTCGAGCGCTTTCAGATGCCCTCTGGCGAGGTCGACGACATGGATGTAGTCACGCACGCCGGTGCCGTCGGGCGTGGGGTAATCGTCCCCCCATACGTTCAGCCTCTCGCGCCGGCCGGAGGCGACCTGTGCGATGAGAGGCATGAGGTTGTTGGGAATGCCCTTGGGGTCCTCGCCGATCAACCCGCTTTCATGCGCGCCGACGGGATTGAAATAACGCAGGATCGCGATGCTCCACCGGGGGTCGGAGGCATGCAGGTCGCGCAGCATCTCCTCGATGATGAGCTTGGTGCGTCCGTATGGGTTGGTCGCGGAAAGCGGATGATCCTCCTGCAGCGGCAGGCGCTGGGGATTGCCATAGACGGTAGCGGACGATGAGAAGACCATCCGCTTGACGCCGGTCGCGTTCATCGCCTCGACCAGCTGCAAGGTCCCGTTCACATTGTAGTCGTAGTAGGCGAGCGGCTTGGCCGTGGATTCGCCCACGGCCTTCAGGCCGGCGAAATGGATGACGGCGGTGCAGCGATGGCGCTTCAACACACCCTCCAGGAATGCGCGGTCGCGGATGTCCCCGGTTTCACTGGCCGGCTGTCGGCCGGTGATCCGGGCGATACGTTCTAACGCTGCGGGGTGGCTGTTATCGAAATTGTCCACGATGACGATGTCGTGCCCGGCGCCGAGCAATTCCACCGCGGTATGCGAGCCGATGTAACCGGCGCCGCCGGTGACGAGAATGGTCATCAGGTCTGGTCCGTTGGCTGCGTTGTTCAGCAATTGGCTATATGACCAACCCCGCGCTTTCAATCCAGGCGCAGGCGCCAGAGCCCCGTTTTCCTGGAAATCCGCCGGCCCTGGCATTCAATTCCGGAGACGAAACGGTCATTGAAATTGTTTCGGCTCAGCCCTTTCTTCGGACAGCTTAGCGCCGCATTAACCACTATACGGCGACAAGAGCCTGATATGGGCACTGTGTCACAATTCCCGATCCTGCAGCCTTGCCGCGACGTGCCGCATGAGGGACGTGCCGGTGAATTGCTGGCCATGCGTCACCTTGACCTGGAGACCGTCATAGAGACGGTGCGCGTCCTGCGCACGCTGAAGGATCAGTCGATTCTCGACTGTTTCAATCGCGCTGGCCGGGTGGAAGGTCCGGAACATCGCCACCTCAATTCGGATGAGCCACTTGTGTAATCCGTCGCGGTTTGTATGGTTAACCAATCATCAACGCCAACGACTGATTCATGACCGCCCGCATCTTGAGCTTTCCGGGGGTACACCGGGAGAATCCGGCCTCGAAGCTCCAAATCATCGAAGATGATTTCGCCGCCAAAGTGACGGCCGAGACTGACCGCCGTTTCTGGATCCGGGTTGAAAAAGACCCGGGCGAAACGATCGTCGTCAGCGACTTCGTGCTTGGCAGCCTAGCCGAACAAGGGCTGGTAGCGGGTCTTCGCCTCGCGCTCCGCACCCTCGAGATGCAGGACCGCAAGGAAATATTGTTCAAGGATCTCCTTCCCGACGGCACCGGTCGGCCGCTCTTCGGACTGAGGCTCGAGCAGATGGCAGAACAGGTGAAACGCGCGGCGGGCGTGGTCGCGGCCGACATGGGACGCGAGGTCACAGCCTTCAGCATCCGAACGCGCGGTGACAAGATGGACGCCCTGGCCCGCTTTTCGGGCTGAACGTCCTTCAAGGCCACCACCTTCGCGGGCTCCCAGGAATGAGAAGCTCGGCACCGTCCTCTGTCGTCCTCTACTATGTTCAGACATCTTGGGAGGACACCTTGGATGGTGAAATACATCGCGCAAGGCATGGCAAGCTCGAAGAGAGGGATGGTGCTGGTACCGGTTCCGCCACTGGTCCTGCACCGTTGGGTGGGTGCCACAGGTAACGGAATGGATCCTCGGATCAGCTCGCCCGCTGGCGCGGGCTCCCGTCCGAGGATGACGACTGCGTTGAAGGCTTGCCCCAAATCACCAACGTTGGCGATTGGCATCGACATGGAAGCTTCGTCATCCTCGGGCCGGCGCCGAGCGAAGCGATGGCGACGTGACCCGAGGATCCATTCCGTCACCTGTGGGCAACCCACCCAACGGTGCAGGACGAAGTGGCCGAACGGCAGTGACAGCAGCCATCATCCGATCCTTCAGTACCGTCCGAGATGCGTTAATCCGGAGCCCTCATCCTGAGGCGTGAGCGAGGCGGTCCTCGAAGGACGCCCGTGTAATTGCCTTAGAGCGGGATCATGCTTGAGTGAATCGGATGAGGATTCCCGAATAACTTGAAATGTGATTCATCATGTAGGCCGGAAGGAGGCTGGCATGAATGAGCAAACCATACTCGGTGGATCTGCGTGAACGGGTTGCGGCGCGC
>DATMFK010000052.1:0-15252 GCA_035556195.1 Rhizobiaceae bacterium | reverse complement strand
GATCATGAAACAGCAGCCGATCGGCCGGCTCGGACGCGCCGAAGAGGTCGCCGCTGCCGTGCTCTGGCTATGCAGCCCAGCGGCGAGCTTCGTCATTGGCGTCGCATTGCCCGTGGACGGCGGCTTCACAGCGCATTGATTAATCACGCTCCCCCACGGAGGACGGGGCTTTCGCGACCCGGTACCCGCTCGTAAACCTTTAGGATGCTTCGCAAGCTGCCGTTCGCCATCCGACGCAAGTGGCGGTAGCGCGGTTTCCGCTCACTTCCAAACTTTATCGGATGCGGTCCCACTGAAAGGCTGCCAGTTGCTCCCGGAACGCGAAACGCTGCAAATGGCTCTCGATGACACCTTGAAGTCTTTCCATTCCGGCAGCCTCGGATGCGCTCACTGTGATGGTCAAGCCGTCGGAGTCGGCGTCCAGCACGGCAGTCCCCGCGTCGAAGCGACATTCGCCATGGCCATCGGCGAACGTCGCCGTAATCTTGTGCGCGAAATGCTTGCAAAGCTGCTGGGCGTACTTCGCTCCGTTCGGAGTCGTGAGGCGCGCTTGTGTCTCGTTCATGGGATTGTTCCTTTCAAATTGGGTCGCGTATCCGGGGCCTAGTAGAATACCCCAATGAGGCGTCCGCTGATTTCGTAGATGCTGATCTCCGTGCCGAAAATCTCAGTGAGCACTTGCTCGCTCATGACTTCCTCCGGCTTGCCCTGGAACGCGATCCGGCCTTCCTTCATGGCGACAATGTAGTCCGAGTGCCACGATGCGAAGTTGATGTCGTGCAGGACCAGCACGATCGTCTTGCCAAAGCGGTCCGCGGCCTCGCGCAGGATCCGCATCATCGCCGCCGCGTGGCACATGTCGAGGTTGTTGAGCGGCTCGTCGAAGAGGGCGTAGTCGGTATCCTGGCAAAGCACCATCGCCACGAAGGCGCGTTGCCGCTGCCCGCCCGACAATTCGTCGAGGAAGCGATCGGCGAGCGGCGCCAGGTCGAGAAACGCCAGCGCCTGGTCGATATGCGCCTTGTCCTCCAGAGTCGGACGGTTCTTCGAATGGGGATATCGGCCGAAGGCGACGAGTTCGCGCACGGTCAGTCTTGCGGTCAAATGATTGTCCTGGCGCAGGATCGACAGTCGCTTGGCAAGCACGTCTCCCTTGGTGCGCGCGACATCCAGGCCGTCCACGCTGATCTGCCCGGCCGACATGGGAAGAAGCCGGCTGATCATTGACATGAGCGTCGATTTTCCGGCGCCGTTCGGGCCGATGATGGAGGTCACTCCGCCCTTGGGGAGCATCAGGGTCACGCCGTCCACAACCAGGTCGCTGCCGTAGGATTTTGAAGCCTGCTTGATCTCGATCATCGCGCCACGCCTTTCAGGATCAGACCAATAAAGACGAGCCCGCCGACGAACTCGATGATAATGCTGAGTGCGGAATCGAAGGCGAGCACGCGTTCGAGGACAACTTGGCCCCCGACCACGCAGATCGTCGCGATGAGAACGGCTGCCGGCAGCACATAAACATGCCGGGCGCTAGGCATGAGATGCCAGGCGAGACTTGCGACGAGCAGACCGAAGAAGGTGACTGGACCGACCAGCGCCGTCGAGACCGACACCATCACCGCGACAATGACCAGGATGATCGAGACAATCCTGGTGTGATCCACACCCAGGCTGATGGTGGTATCACGACCGAGCGCCAGCACGTCGAGCGCGTGCAGGATCCGCCATCCGGGGATGCTGGCGAGCCCGATCAGCACCGCCGATACGCCAAGAAGGTCGGTCTGCGCGATACTGAAGCTGGCGAACAGCCGGTCCTGGAGGATGGCAAATTCGTTCGGATCGATGATGCGTTGCAGGAAGCCGGACATCGACCGGAACAAGACGCCGACGATCACGCCGACCAGCAGCAGGAGGTGCATGCTGCGTCGCTTGCCGACGAACAGCCATCGATAAAGCAGACCGGAGAATGCCATCATCGCGATGACTTCACCCATGAATAGAAGTCGCGGGTCCGTGTCCTGGACGAACGACAAACCAAGCTGAAACACCATCACCGTCTGGATCAGCCCGTAGAGTGCGTCGAAGCCCATGATGGAAGGCGTGAGAAGATGATTGTTGGTCACCGTTTGGAACAGGATCGTCGAGACCGCGACGGAATAGGCCACAAGCAGCATGCCGACGAGCTTCACGCCTCGGAACGGCAACAAGAAGTCCCAGCGTCCATTGGCCCCAAGCGTCATGAAGGCGGCGATTGCCGCAAGCGCCAGCACGGCGAGGATGGCCAGCACGGCGCGCGGTCCGAGCGTTGAGCGCCATGCGCTCTTGAGGGTTGGGATTTCAACCGACACGGGCGTTGTTCCGAAGCAGCAGGTAAAGAAACAAAGCGCTGCCCACTACGCCGATGACCGCGCCGACGGGGACCTCGTAGGGGTGGAGGATCAGACGCCCGATGATGTCGCAGGCCAGGACGAAACCGGCGCCGGTGATCGCGACCCAGGGCAGTGAGCGCCGTAGATTGTCGCCCATCGCGAGGCTGACGACATTGGGCACGATCAACCCCAGAAACGGGATCATGCCGACGGTCACCACGACAACCGCGGTGACCATCGAGACGATGAGCAGGCCGAGCGCGATTATGCGTCCATAGCTCAGCCCGACATTGGTCGCGAAGGCCTCGCCCATACCTGCAACCGTGAATCGGTCGGCTGCCAGATAGGCGGCCACTGTCAACGCGAGGGAAATCCACAGCAGCTCGTAGCGTCCGCGCAAGACGCCCGAGAAGTCCCCGGTCGTCCAAGCGTTCATCGATTGCAGCATGTCGAATCGATAGGCAAAGAAGGTCGTCACCGCGCTGATCACGCCGCCGAGCATGATGCCGACCAAAGGCACCATCAGAACCGATCGCAGCGGGATGCGGCGCAGGATCGCAAGGAAAAGTGCAGTACCTGCCAGCGCGAAAAGCGAAGCGACGATCATGCGGGCGAACACCGGCATGTCTGGCGCAAGCAGCATCACGGTCAGGATGCCAAGGCTTGCGGATTCCACCGTTCCGGCAGTCGAGGGCTCAACGAAGCGGTTGCGCGCGAGCATCTGTATGATCATGCCCGAAACGGCCATGCCTGCTCCGGCCAGCATCAAGGCTAGTGTACGCGGCACGCGGCTTATCATCAGCACCTGCGCCGCACGCGCTGAGTTGTCGTCGGAAAGGAGCGTTCCGACCGAGACATTGCTCACGCCCACGGCCAGGCTCGTCGCGGCGAGCACCGGCAGCGCGATGACCGTCGCGAAAAGCCAGATGCGCTCGATCCTGCGCCTCGTGGCTCGGATGCTCTGAGTGGGATTCATTGGACCCGGGAAATGAAGTTGCCCCGCCGACCGAAACGGCGGGGAAATCCTGTCGATTTGGTTATGGCTGACCCTTCTATTCCTTGCGAAGCGCCTTGCCGATCTGCTCGGCATTCTGCTGCATCGCCTGCAGGCCGCCGCCGATCAGGTACCAGTTCGCCGAGTTGAGATAGACAACCTGGCCATTCTTCCACGCGGTGGTCTGGGCAACGAGTTCGTTGTCGAGATACTGCGCGGCGGATTGCCCCTCACGCCCAACTGCCGCGTCGCGGTCGATAACGAACAGCCAGTCCGGGTTGGTTTCCAGGATCAGTTCGAACGATGCGGCCTGTCCGTGGTTCGAGGTCTTGAGGTCTTCGCGCGCCGGCATCACCCCATAGTCCGAGTAAAGGACTCCGAAGCGGGAACCAGGTCCATAGGCGCTCATCTTGCCGCCGGTCGTCAGGACGATCAGCCCTTTGCCGGCATTGGCTGCCGCCTCGCGGGTCTTTACGATCGTCGCGTCGAGGGTGGCCAGTTTTTGCTTTGCCTCCGCTTCCTTGCCGAAGAGCTTCGCCAAAGTCTCGGCGTTCTTCTTGCCGCTCGCCACGAAGTTCGTTTGGTCGACGGTCAAGTCGATCGTCGGAGCAATCGCCGCCACCGCGTCGTATTTCGCGCTCGAGCGTCCCCCGACGATGACCAGGTCAGGCTGCGCCGCATTGATCGCCTCCAGATCCGGTTCGAAAAGCGACCCTACCTTGGCGAAGGCATCACCGCCGTACTTCGCAAGATGAGCGGGAAATTTCCCGTTCGGCACTCCGGCGATCTCGACGCCGAGGGCATCGAGCGTATCGATGCTGGCCAAATCGAAGACGATTACCTTCTTGGGGTTCTCGGGGAGCACGGTCTGGCCTTTGGCGTGATCGATGCGGATCTCGTCGGCCAAGGCGGCAGCGGGAACACCAAGCATGGCGACCACGGCGATCGTGGCGCCGAAAATCCTGCGGCGATTAATCATGTTTCTATCCTCAATCTGGAGCTACAGGGACCAAGCCCACTGTCGCCACGCTTGTCAGAAGTTGGTGGTCATGCTGAGCCAGAAGCGCCGGCCTTCGCCCACCGTATTGAAGTCGGTCGCGTCCTGTTGCTTGTCGAAGATGTTGTAGATCGCACCATTCAGAACGACGTTGTCTTTTTCGCCGAAGACATAGGAAAGGCCGATGTCGACGCTGGTGTAGGCGTCATATTTGCGTCCGGTCTTGCCATCGATCTCGACTGGCCTGCCGTTGCTTCCGATACGGGCCCCCGATGCGATCTCTTCGCCGTGGTAGGTGATCAAACCCCACGCCTGAAGTCCTTCGTAAGGCGTGATCCAATCGGCTCGCAGGCTTCCGGCATGTTCAGGCGTGCGGGCGAGCGGAAATCCTGCAAAGGCACCGGTCTCCTGGCGCGAGTGGGTGTATGTGTAGTTGCCGCGCAGGCTGATTGTATCCGTCACTTCCCAGCTCGCGGTCAGCTCGACGCCCTGGATGACGGCGCCGTCGATATTGTAGTTGTACCAGAGGCGGTAATTCGGATCCTCATCCCACCGGACAGGGTTGCCGTCGTCGTCCAAGACGAGCGCATTGCTGATCTTGTCGGTGAAGTTCGTATAGAAGTAGGTTGCTCCGGCCGTGAAGCCCGAGAAGTTGTCCCACAGGGCACCGATCTCATAGCTCGTGCTGGTTTCCGCCTTCAGGTTCGGATCGGCGATGATGACGCCACACGTGCCTGCCGGCCCGTACGAACAGCCGCCGCCGCCGGTCGTGTAGGCATAGCCCGGCGAAATGCTGCGGATATCGGGAGCCCTGAAGCCTGTCGAGACACCGCCCTTGATGGTCAGTTCGTCCATTGGATTCCATACGCCGTAGAGTCGCGGGCTGATCTGGGCATCGTAGAACTCGTGCTTGTCGTAGCGCAGCCCGCCATGCAGCGCGAATGTCTCGGTCATCTGCCACTCGTCCTCGGCGAACAAGGCCCATTGCAACGCGCCGAACGTCTCGTCCTCGCCGGTCCGGCGACCGGGATTCTGGTCGGTAAGCCGAGCGTCGAAAACCTGGCCGCCGACCGTCAGGGTATGGTCGCCAAAGGCGCTGAAGGGCGTGATGAACTTTCCGTCGAGCACGGTGTTGCGAATCTCCGGCGAGCGAATGTTCTCGACAAAGTCGTTCGCAGCCGGGGTCCACGCGAAGTTGGTCCGCTCCGCCCACTCCTGGGAAAGCGAGAACTCCGATGTCGTCCAGCCCCACCGCCCAGTGTGGCTGATTGACCAGTGGTCGCGATCGTTGTGGTTGTAGGTGCCGTTGGCCCCCTCTTCGAGCGTCTCGCCGGGGCTGGCTTCACGCTTCACGCGCGTCGTGCCGCCCTCGAGCAGGATCTCGTGGTCCTCGTTCGGCGTGAATGTCAAGCGGCCCGTAATGTCGCGTTCTTCAGCGCCGGTGATGCCGGACAGGAATTCGTCTTCTGCACGCCGCGTGCCGCGTCCCCAGACCTGCAGGCCGAGCTTGTCGTTGATGATCGGTCCGGCTCCATAGAAGGAGATCTGCCCGGAGTTGCCGAACTTCGTATCGCCTTGCAGGGTGCCGTCGGCGGTGATGGAGCCCATCCACTGGGTGCTGACCTTGCGTGTGATGATGTTGATGACGCCACCCATCGCGTCCGAGCCATAAAGCGAAGACATCGGTCCGCGAACGACCTCGATCCGCTCGATGGCGGAGATCGGCGGCACGAAGCTCTGCTCGAAGCCCGCGTTGCCGTTGGTGCGCGCCTCGCGCGTGCTCTGGCGTTTGCCATCGACCAGAATCAGCGTGTATTGGCCCGGCAGGCCGCGAATGAAGATGTCTTTCTCGTTCGCGACGCCAGTGACGGTAACGCCTTGGACCTCGCGCAGGGCATCGGTCAGGTCGCGGAAATTGCCTTTTTCCAACTCCTCACGGGTGACGACCGTGATGGAGGCCGGGGCATTCGCAACATTCTGCTCGAAGCCCGTCGCGGTGACAACGATCTGCTGAAGTTGCGTGGCGCCGGCGGCGTTCGTTGCTTCCTGGGCAGCGACTGCCTCCTGCGCAGCGGCATCTTCCGTTTGGGCATCTTGCGTTTGTGGGGCGACCTCTTCTTCCGTCAGCACCGCTGTTTGCGCCCGCGCCTCCCCCCAGCACAGAACAAGCGCGCATGCGCCGAGCAGCGCGTTGCGTCTAACCGCCACGGTCGATGCCTCGAAAATGAATGCCATCTCATCTATCCAAAACTTGAGTGTTTTGATCTTCTTATGTAGGGGGATCTGAGGGTCAATCGGCGTGTTTTCGAGCCATTCCAAATTCAGAAAAGTGCAAGATGCCCATCGGACAGACAGACCCGGCCTCGGGTGAGAGACCACGGCCGGGAACGGAAAACGAAACGGAGCGGCAGGCCTATGCAGAGGCCTCGCCTCTGTCGCGGTTGCGCCTGCTCACTGCGCTGGACGCGCTGCTTGTAGAGCAATCGGTGGGGCGCGCCGCCGATCGGATGGGCCTCGGCGCGCCGGCGATGAGCCGGTTGCTCAAGCAAATACGCGAAATCTACGGCGACCCCATCCTGCGCAAGACCGGACGTGGCATGGCCCCCACTCCCTTTGCGGAGCAATTGCGACTGCGTATCCGCGCCTTGGTCGAGGAAGCATCCGACCTTCTGCAGGTCCAAGTGCCTGATACGCCCAAGCGAGGGACCAAGGGGATCAACCGCCTGCCGCTTACGGCCGCACCGGCTCTGTCGCTCGCTCCCGTGATCGATATCGGGGGGCCGACGCCAAGGCAGTTTGCCGCGAAGCTGAACGCCATCGGCCCGCGCGCCGAGCCCCGGCAACGCCTCGCCAAGGCGATTGCGACGATCGGTGCGGGCGCAGGACGTTCCAGGCCGTTGACGATGCAGGAAGCAGAGGAGGCCTTTGGGCATATCCTCGCCGGCCGTGCGGATCCGATCCAGGTCGGGGCCTTCCTCGCGATCCTCCAGTTCAGAAACGCCACCGCCTCCGAATTGGCCGGCATGGCGCTTGCGCTACGGGAGCATATCGGCGTGCCCAGGAAGCCTGGGGGCGAAACGCAGCTCGATTGGCCGGCGTATCTTTCTCCAAAAGCCCCGCTCCAGCCGTGGTTCCTCATGGCGGCGAAGCTCGTCAGCAATTCCGGGGCAGACGTCCTGGTTCACGGCGGGACCGGCTTGGCTGCCGAGGGCCTGGAAGCAGCGGCGGAGTTCCTTGGCATCCGGGCGGCCTCCGGCATCGACGACGCAGGGTCGACCCTTTCGGAACACGGCATCGCCTTCCTGCCCTTCTCGATACTGTCGGACCAACTGACCGCGTTGATCGGTCTCTATCGACTCTTCGAGATGCGGTCTCCGCTTAACCAGGCCGTTCATCTCATCAACCCACTCAATGCGCCAACGCTGATGCTTGGCGCGTTGCAATCCTCCCACAAGGACCTTGCTCGCGAAGCTGCGGGATTGCTCGGATGGGAGCACCTCTCCGTTACAAGCAACAACCGCGACGTGGCGGAGGTGACGTCGCTCCGTTCGACGACGATCCTGCGCAGCATCGCCGGTGCGCCGTCGGAGATTTTCCTGCCCGCATCGAAAGGCGATAGGACCGGGCGCCCGGCCGAGTTGTCCAGCTTCGAATATTGGCAGGCGATCTGGCGCGGGCAGGCACGCGACGAGCAACCGATACGCAAGGTGATCGACACGACTACCCTGGCTCTCATGACCTTGCGAAATGCGCCGCGGGCAGAATGGTCGAATCTCCACCGGGAGGCGTCCCGGCTCTGGCTGGACCGTCATTAGGCTATCCCGTCAGCATTGAAAGTGAGGACGGAGCCTGCGCGTGACTGAAGGTCCGCTCGGATATTTCTTACGTTGGAAGCGGTCAGTCTGCTTGCGGCCCAAGCAGACGCTTAGTCGGTCCGACCATCATACGCTGGCGCGGCGAAGCGAACTGGAGGCCAGGCATTAATGTGGCAATCGGCGGTTCAGCCGCAGTTGTTCGACGCTAAAGATTTCCCCCTGGCCGCAAAATGCTATTGGAAATCAAAGGCGCTCAGGCCGGTCACCATCTCGTCGAGGCCGAGAGGGCGCGTCAGCGGAGGTTCTGCGCGGGCGAGGCACCCCGACCGCTCGCAGAGCCGGCAGGCAGGGCCGATCGGCGTGGCGGACGGCTGCACCTGTTTCCCACCGCTGCCCGCAACCGGTCGGGGAAGTGCGGCGCCGTAAGTGATCTCGTCCTTGAAGCCGATGTCGCAGCCGAGCAACAGTGCCGTTCGACGAGGCCTCTCGTTATAGGCGCCTTGCGGCCCCTCCAGCGTACGGGCGATCGTCAGGAACTCGGCGCCGTCCGGCATCTCGACCGCCTCGACGAAGATCTGTCCGGGCTGGCCGAAGGCAGCATGCACCGACAGTTTCGGGCAGCCGCCGCCAAATCGGCTCTGCGGATAGCCTTGCGCTCCTGCCTTGCGGAAGCGGTTGCCGGCATTGTCGACCTCGAGCATGAAGAAGGGCACGCCGGAAACCCCCGGGCGCTGAAGCATGGTCAGGCGGTTCGCCGCCTGCTCGAAGGACACGCCGAACCGCGACCGCAGGACGTCGATGTCGTAGCGTGCGCGGAGCGCGGCCGACTGGAAGGCCTGGTAAGGCATCATCAAGGCGTGTGCGGCGTAGCGCCCGAGTTCGAAACGGGCGAGCCGCCGCGCCTCGTCCGAGGAGAGTTTCAGCGCCTGGATTTCTCCTGCAACAATCGCCGCCATGCGGATCAGGCAGGCTTCCATCGCCACCTCCCGCAACTGGTCGAAGGGCGACAATCGTTCCGACAGGAACAGGCGCTGCGAATGCCGGTCGTAACGGCGGCGCCAGTTCGGCATGGTGGCCATGGGCAGCACCCGCACCACGATGCCATGTTCGCGCTTCAGCCAGGACTTCAGCGCGCCGGGCAGATCGTCGCCAGGATCGAGTTCGGCCGCGAACGCCTCCGCTTCCGCTTCGATATCGGCAAAGTGGTTTGGTCGCTGCTCGAAGGTCTCGCGAACCTCGTCCATCGGCAAGCGCGCCGCCGACAGCGCCGTGGCCCTGCCCTCCTGCGCCAGGAGCTCGGACAGATCGCTCAGCCTCTCCGCCTGTTCCCGATAGGCTCGGTAGAGCTTCATTATCGCCGCCGACGCGTTCGGGGCGGCCTCCGCGACTTCGATCAATTCCTGGTCACCAGGCAATTCGCCGACGAGCAGCGGATCGGAGAAGACCTCCTTCAGAGCGGCAACCGAGCCTCTCGCCTCCCCTTGCAGTTCCTCCGGCTCGACCTTGTAGACGGACGCGAGCTTCAGGATGAGTTGGACCGTGAGAGGCCGCTGATTGCGCTCGATGAGGTTCAGATAGGACGGCGAGATCCCGAGCCCCTCGGCCATCGCGGTCTGGGTAAGCCCCTTGGCCTTGCGGATTCGGCGGATACGGGGCCCGGCGAAGATTTTCTGCTCGGCCATTCTTCACACGATTTTACAGAACGAGCGCCTTGGCCACCCGTCGCCAGCCTTTACAAACTTGACAAATTTACTTCCCGACGCCGTCAAAGGCAACACAGCATTACCTAAATTTTCTGCCATGTTTCATCATTTCCCTCGATTCTTTCGCACCGCAATGTAAATCAAGTCACAGGGACGGCAGCGGCTTTTGCCGTCCGGGACACCAGAAATGGATTTGGAGCGAGTGATCATGACTGACTTTTACAACCTTGTCCCCTCAGCCCCGGAAGGTCGCTTCGACGGGATCGAGCGCCCTTACACGCCGGCGGACGTGAAGCGGCTACGCGGGTCGGTCCAGATCAAGTACACGCTCGCCGAGATGGGGGCGAACCGGCTCTGGAAGCTCATCCATGAAGAGGACTTCGTCAACGCGCTCGGCGCGCTCTCCGGCAACCAGGCCATGCAGATGGTCCGCGCCGGCCTGAAGGCGATCTATCTTTCCGGCTGGCAGGTTGCCGCCGACGCGAACACGGCATCCGCCATGTATCCGGACCAGTCGCTCTATCCGGCCAATGCAGCGCCCGAACTCGCCAAGCGCATCAACAGGACGCTGCAGCGCGCGGATCAGATCGAGACCCAGGAAGGCAACGGCCTATCCGTCGATACCTGGTTCGCCCCGATCGTCGCGGATGCCGAAGCCGGGTTCGGCGGCCCGCTCAACGCGTTCGAAATCATGAAGGCGTTCATCGAGGCCGGCGCCGCCGGCGTCCATTTCGAAGATCAGCTCGCTTCCGAAAAGAAGTGCGGTCATCTCGGCGGAAAGGTGCTGATCCCGACCGCAGCCCATATCCGCAATCTCAATGCCGCGCGCCTGGCGGCGGACGTGATGGGAGTTCCGACCCTCGTCATCGCGCGCACCGATGCAGAAGCAGCCAAGCTGCTCACCTCCGATATCGACGAACGCGATCGGCCCTTCGTCGACTATGATTCCGGCCGCACCGTCGAAGGCTTCTATCACGTCAAGAATGGGCTGGAGCCGTGTATTGCGCGCGCCGTGGCCTATGCGCCCCATGCCGACCTGATCTGGTGCGAGACATCCAAGCCGGATTTGGAGCAGGCAAGGCGTTTCGCCGAAGGCGTGCGCAAGCATCATCCCGATCAATTGCTCGCTTACAACTGCTCGCCTTCATTCAACTGGAAGAAGAACCTGGACGACGCCACGATCGCCAAGTTCCAGCGTGAACTCGGCGCAATGGGCTACAAGTTCCAGTTTATCACGCTGGCGGGCTTCCACCAGCTCAACTACGGCATGTTCGAGCTCGCCCGCGGCTACAAGGCCCGCCAGATGGCCGCCTATTCCGAGCTGCAACAGGCCGAGTTCGCGGCGGAAAGCAACGGCTACACCGCGACGAAGCATCAGCGCGAGGTCGGGACCGGGTACTTCGACGCGGTGTCCATGGCCATTACCGGCGGCCAGTCGTCCACGACCGCCATGCACGAATCGACCGAGCACGCCCAGTTCAAGCCGGCAGCCGAGTGATCCGGCGGCAGGCCGCGTCGAACAGAACCCGAGGAGAAGGACGATGGCACCGAGAACCCGTGTGAAGGAAAGAGCCGAGGAACAGGCGACCATGATGAGCGCCGACCAGCAGGCGGCGATCCGCATCGTCGCCAACGATCTGCACCGCTTGAACCAATCCGTGATGAAGGCCGTCGAGTCTGGCGTGTCCGTAGAGCTTGTACGTTCGGCACGCCATCATGGCGGTGACGGAAATTGGGGCGACCTGCTCATCCCCGTCATCGTGACCCAGCAGACCCACGGCTGACGTCCGGCATTCAGACGCTTCGTTCGAAGAAGAAGCGCTCTTGCTCCCCAAGCCCGGCCGCCTTTAGGCGGCCGGGCTTAACTTTTTCGTGACAACATCCCGCCGGTCGGAAAAGCCGTCCCGGATCTGGTGTAGAAAAGTCGACAAAATTTCCAAACTACATTTGCTGCAAGAACGTTGCATACAGCACGAACCTTGCGTCGTTCTTCGAATCGGATGAAAACCATTCATGACATGGCTCTTGACTTGGCCCCGGACATAACGTCTATCTGCGGGCTGCCTTCAACTGCACATTGAAGCTCAAGATATCGGTTGCATGCTGATGCCCAATTCACGTCTCGGACCCCGTATCGATCTGGGCGCCGTCGCCGAGACCGTGAATTTCTCGCTCGCGCTCGTCGTGGGCAAGTCGCAGATCAACGGTATCGTCGTCTCGAGCATCGTCGAACGATCCGGGCTGAAAGCCATCTTGGAAGTGCCGGAAAAGGCCGGCAAAGCGCTTGCCAACAAACCTGGCGTCGTGATTCTCGACGGCGGTCCGGACAACCGGGATTGCGACGCCGTCCTGGGCGATATCGCCGAGCACCGGCGCGCTTCTGGCGGCAAGATTCCGCTCGTGATCCTGCTGTCGACGCGAAACGTCAATCCAGAAGGCTTGCCATACGCCCGCGCCGTCGACGCCGTCGTGGCCAAGCCCTTTACACCGGAGTCCTTGCAGCCCGTGGTCGACAAGCTGCTGGCGCAGGCGCGGGGCTGATCGGAATTCCCGAGTTCCATCGCGGTGGCTGCGACATTGGCGGGCCACCCCTTCCCATCCGTTCCGGCGCCCGTCTATACTCCGGGCATCCGCAACCTCTCTGGTGATTGATGCCGCCTGCAAAAAAGGAAACCCGACCGTCCAACCGTGTGGGGCGCAAGCGCACGCCTCAATTCGTGAAGAACCTGCGCGGCGTCAAGAACTGGAAGGAAGTGAGCGCCTGGCTGGAATGGCGCGGCATCGAGGACATCGAGTGCATTACTCCCGACCAGGCGGGCGTGGCTCGCGGCAAGATGATGCCGTCCAAGAAGTTCACCTCGAACACGTCACTGGCCCTGCCCTCGGCGCCGTTCATGATGACCATCTCGGGCGATTATCCCGAGGATGGCAACGGCTTCTCCTATCCGGAAGACGATGGCGACCTGAAGCTCGTGCCCGATTTGTCGACCCTCTCGGAAGTGCCATGGGAGGAGGACCCGACAGCTCAGGTCATCTGCGACCTCGTCCATCAGGACGGGCGTTTCGTCGAGTTCACGCCGCGCAATGTGCTGAAACGTATCGTTCGGGCTTACGCTGACGATGGGCTGAAGCCTGTCGTTGCTCCGGAAATCGAGTTCTACCTCGTGCGCAAGAATCCCGATCCGGATTATCCGCTGGTGCCGCCTGTGGGCCGCTCCGGCCGGGCGATCGGCGGCGGGGCCGGATACTCCATTGCCGGCGTCAACGAGTTCGACGAGTTGATCGACGACATCTACCATTTCTCGGAGAGCCAGGGTCTTGAGATCGACACGCTGATCCACGAGGAAGGCGCCGGGCAATTGGAAATCAACCTGCGCCACGGCGACCCAATCGAACTCGCCGACCAGGTCTTCATGTTCAAGCGAACCATCCGCGAGGCGGCGCTGAAACACGATACCTACGCCACGTTCATGGCGAAGCCGATCCAGGGCCAGCCCGGCTCGGCCATGCATATCCATCAGTCTGTGCTCGACAAAAAGACAGGGCGCAACATTTTCACCCACGAGGATGGCTCTGAGAGCGAGGCGTTCTTCCACTTCATCGGCGGAATGCAGAAGCACGTGCCGAACGCGCTGGTGATGTTCGCACCCTACGTGAACTCTTATCGCCGGCTGACGCAAGCCGCATCGGCGCCGGTCAACACCAAGTGGGGCTACGACAACCGCACCACGGCTTTCCGTGTTCCGCGCTCCGATCCTTCGGCCCGGCGCGTGGAGAACAGGATTCCGTCTTCCGACGCCAATCCATACCTCGCCTTGGCCGCGTCGCTCGCCTGCGGGCTTATCGGTATCCGCAACAAGACAAAGCCGGACGCGCCGGTCGGCACGACGGTCAACGAGGACGAGATCGATTTACCGCGGGGGCTGCTCGAGGCAGTCGATCTTTTCGAGAACGATCCCGACCTGCGGGCCATGCTGGGTGAACCTTTCGCAACGACCTTCACGGCGATCAAGCGGGCCGAGTTCGAAACGTTCATGGAAGTGATCAGCCCCTGGGAGCGGGAATACCTGCTGCTCAACGTGTGAGCGCGCTAGTAGTGAGTAGCGACGAGTGACCCCGCAACGGACGCCGTTCGTTTCAAACTCTTTCGGTATTCGCTGCTCGCCAGATCCTGTTCGCTTCTTCATGGTCCGATCATGTCCTACCAATCTCCCATTTCGCCCGGCTTCTCCTGGTACGAGGAAACGGTCGGCCCGCGTCCCATCTATCCGGCGCTCGACGGCGACCGCACGGCGGACGTCGTCATCGTCGGGGGAGGCTTCACGGGCCTGTCGGCGGCCGCGCATCTGGCCAAGGCCGGCGCCAGCGTGGCCCTGATCGAGGCGCACCGCTTCGGCGATGGCGCCTCGGGGCGCAATGGCGGACAGCTGGGCACCGGCCAGCGGGCCTGGGCAGAAGAGCTCGAGGCCGAATACGGGCTGACCCGCGCCAAGGCGCTGTTTGCGCTTGCCGAGGAGGCCAAGGCGCATCTGCTCGAGTTCACCACGACGAATGGCATCGACATCGACTATATGCCGGGCCAGATGTCGGTCGTGCACAAGAAGCGCTACCTCGACGACTATCGCAGGCACGCCGAGATCATGGCGGAACGGTTCGACTACCGGCATATCAGCTTCATGGACGCGGACGAGACAGCACGACGCTTGGGCTCTACCCGATATTTCGGTGGTACGCGCGACACCGGCACAGGCCACATCCATCCGCTGAAGCTGGTCGTGGGAACGGCGCGGGTGGCCGCGGCAGCAGGAGCCACCCTGTTCGAGAATACCAGGGCCACGGGCATCTCCTCCAATGGCGGCAAGGTGATCGTCACGACGCCGAGCGGCACCATCACGGCGGCAAGGGGCCTCGTCGCAGTCAACGCCTATGGCGGTCCACTGGAACCGGTGAGCGCGGCGCATGTGATGCCGATCGGCTCCTTCATCGGCGCCACCGTGCCGCTGGGCGCCGACAGCCCGGTGATACCGGGCGGCGAATCGGTCGACGATTCGCGCTTCGTGGTGCGCTACTTCCGCAAGTCCGCGGACGGACGCCTGCTGTTCGGCGGGCGCGAGATCTATGCCGTCAGCGACCCGAAGGACATCCACGCCGGCATCCGCAGGCAGATCGCCGAGGTCTATCCGGCGCTGAGGGACGTGGAGATCACCCATGGCTGGGGCGGCTATGTCGGCATCACCATGCCGCGCAAGCCCTTCGTGCGCGAGGTCATGCCCAACGTCATCTCGGCCGGCGGCTATTCCGGCCACGGGGTCATGCTCTCCAACTTCGTCGGCCGGCTCTATGCCGAGACGGTCGCCGGCAACCGCGAGCGGCT
>DATMFK010000051.1:0-6992 GCA_035556195.1 Rhizobiaceae bacterium | reverse complement strand
TTGCGACAACAACACGTCGACCTGGCGCAGCTTCGCCACGATCTCTTCAGGTCTATGCTTCTTCTGGGGCATTCAAACGTCCTCCTACGGCTCAATAGCCTACTTCAGGGAGGACCACTTTTCAGGGGGCAGACCACCTCTGTGCAGGGAGAAGTTAGGTCTTCGCGCAACAGGGCCTGTCCCTGAGCATCGAGACTGCGGCCGCGCTGATCCATTATCTTCGCGATGTAGCGTTCCGTTTCCGCCTTGGGGTCAATTCTGTCGACACGCAGGCCCGGAACCTCACCCGTGATTGTCATCGCGAGGTGCGCCGCGGGGTCTGTCGTGCTGAGATGCACGGCATGACCGCGCTGAACCAGGCCCAGAGCGATGGAAGCGGCAATCGTCGTTTTCCCGACGCCACCTTTGCCCATGACCATGATCAGGCCCCTTCCGTCCGCTGCAAGAAGATCGATCAGGCCATCCAGGGCGGGAAGATCGACAGCGAAATCTACGGCGACGGAGGGCGTGAACGCCGTGGCCGGAATGGGACGAAGCAGCGAGCGCAAGGCGTCCAGCCCCATCATTTCGAAAGGCCGCAATGGGATATCGTCGCGCGGGAGCTCGTGAAGAGAAGATGGCATTTGGGCGAGCGCTTGCTTACCTTGTTCTTCCAGCGACGCCGCGACGGGATCGGAGGAGACGCTGGCCTGAAACACGCCATTGACCACCAGATGCTGGTTCGCGAGGCCGAGCGCGCGAAGCTCCGTCGCGGTTCGCGCGGCCTCCGCGATTGCGCTGATTTCCGGACGAGTCACGAGAATGACGGTCGTGACGGCGGGGTCGCACAGCGCCGTCATCGCGGTCTTAAAGCGCTCCTCCCGGCTTTTGAGCCCTGAATGCGGCCCCAGGCAGGAAGCGCCCTGATCATTCACCTCTAGAAGCCGCTCCAAGCCTTCGGCAGGCTGAGGAGCCGAAGCGTGTGCCCCGTCGGCGCGGTGTCGAAGACGACGTGATCATAGGCACCACGTTGGTCGGCTAGCCGGCCAACGAACTCGTCGAATGCCGCGATTTCGGTCGTACAAGCGCCCGATAGTTGTTCTCGAACCGTGTCCCGATCCTGATCGCTCGCATCCGGCTCCATTTGAGCCAGAACCCGTTTGCGATAGGATTCGGCGGCGACGACGGGGTCGATGTTGAGCACCTTCAGCCCCTCGGCGCCGGGGACCGCAACCGGCGAATTGCGCAAGGGCACGCCGAGGATCTCGTCAAGATTGGAGGCGGGATCGGTACTGACCAGGAGCACTGACTTGCCGCCGTCGGCCAACGCAAGGGCGGTGGCGCAAGCGACCGAAGTTTTGCCCACACCGCCTTTGCCCGTGAAGAACAAGAACTGGGTCGGGCTGGTCAGGAAAGCCGGTAGATGGAACGCAGCATTCTCGTTCATCGTGGCTCTAATCCGTGGTGAAGGTAAGGAGCTTGTCGGCGGCCGACGTCGAATCATAGCAGCTCCAGCCTACGGAACCGCGGCGTTTCCGCATCTCATGTGCTAGGGCTGACGGTCTTTCTGCGCCAAGCCGGTGATGCCAATCAGGCTCGAGGCTTCAAAGAATCGACCGATTGGTCTCGATTGTCTTCGAAACCGAGGGATTTCGTACCGGGTCAAAATTCTCTGCAAAATCAAAAGCGCAAATTTTTGACGGATCGCAGAGTCGGTTCTTCGTCGTATGCTGAAAAAGTTTGCGCTGACATTCAACGCGTTACGATCACTTAGAACAATCGAGTGGGAGTGAACCGCGGGGGCGCGGGAGGCGGGGCTATACGACCATCGCTGGCAGAAGGCCGAGGTTATTCTGCACGCTCCGCACGCCAGGGACATTCTCGGCGAGCACCCTCACCGCCTGGCGCTGGGCATCTGAGTCCACCGCGCCATAAATCTCGACGATACCATCCTTCACGGCGATATTGATGACGGCGGAGTTGAGCCATGGCTGGGCTTTGATCTCCTGCCAGATGGCCTTTTGGAGCTGCCCGTCCTGGGATCCGGCAACGTTCGGGGTCGAGATGACCTCCGCGAGCTTGCGGACGAGATCGGAGCGGCTGATCACGCCTACGAGCTTGCCGCCTTTCAGTACGGGCACGCGACGCACGCGATGCGTGTCGAGGATGTCGGCGACCTCGGCGAGGCTGGTGTCTGGCGCCACGGTGAGGACGTGTCGGGTCATCACGTCACGGGCGCGCAGTCCGTGGCTTTTGGTGTACTCGCGGGCCTGCGCGTCGGCATCGGCGAAGATGGAGAGCCACCACTTCCGTTTCTTTTCCGTCCCGGTCTCGCTGCGATGGCCAAGATCGGTCTGGCTGACGATGCCGACGAGGTGGTTGCCCTGTGCAACCACGGGAACGGCACTGATGCGGCGGCTTACGAGAAGGGCAGCAATCTCTTTAACTGTCGTGTCCGGCCCCACGGTCACCACGTCTTTCGTCATAGCGTCCTGGACGTTCATGATACGACCTCCGGATTTCCACCGATTGCCAGTGTCGGCCGCCCTCTGTCCGGCCGCGTTGATCTCGGTCAAGCAGGGGACGGTGCCGGGGCGCGCGTGAGCGGCCAGCGGTGAAACGCGCGAGCGCCACGAAAGTTGTGGCGGGTGAGGACCAGCAGGAACAGCACGCGAGGCTGCTATGGCGCGACTTTCCAAGAAGGCCGACTTTCCGGTCAACAAGGTGCGGCGCTATCTCGAGCCGCGGCCGATCGTGCTCGTGTCGTCGCACTGGCAGGGTGCCAGCAACATCATGACGCTCGGCTGGCATACCGTGCTCGAGTTCTCGCCGTCGCTGATCGGCCTGATGATCTCGGGCGGCAATCATAGCCACCGCATGATCCGCGAGAGCGGGGAATGCGTCGTCAACCTGCCGACGACAGCGTTGACCGACACGGTCGTCGGCATCGGGAATACCACCGGGGCGGAGATCGACAAGTTCGCCGAGTTTGGTCTTACGGCCCAGGCGGCCGATATGGTTGGCGCGCCGCTCGTCGGTGAGTGCCACGCGAGCTTCGAGTGCCGACTTTGTGACGATGCGCTGGTCGATCGCTACAACTTCTTCATTTTCGAGGTGGTGAAGGCGCACGTTAAGGCCTCACCGAAGTACCCCGACACCCTGCATTATACAGGCGACGGCGTGTTCATGGTCGCGAGCAAGACGATCAGCCGTCGCTCCCAGTTCCGGCCCGAAATGCTGGCGGATTGAGTGAGCCCGTCGATCGGTCGGCACACGCGTCAACACGTCTCACGTCCATTTGAGCGCGGAGGCCTGGAACGGAGCAGAGAGCGTCGACAATTCAATTGGGAAGAAACTTTTCTAATGAGCCCAAGCGAGACACGAAAATGTCGAAACATCTCATCTCCGGCGCCGCGATCGGCGCAATGGCTCTCGCGACATCCGCGTTTGCGAGCGCTCAGGCTGCTCCCATCTCCTCGGCTATCACGACTTTCACACCTTCCTCGGGCTCCCTCGTCGAGCCCGTCAGACACGGGGGAGGTGGTGGCTTTGGCGGAGGTGGTGGCGGGGGGGCCTTTGGCGGTGGCGGGTTCTCGGGCGGCAGGTCATTCGGCGGCGGCTCGCTCTCAGGTGGCCGCTCGTTCTCCGGTAGTGGCTTCCACGGCTACAGCGGCGGTTCGAGAGGCATGACCTCGCGAAGCTTCAGCGGCCACCCGCGAGGCAATCACATCGGATCAACGCACAGTGGATCGAGGACGGCCGCCACCAGTCATGTGCGCCATCCGAACGGCCCGGTTCGCTGGAGCCGCGATCACCGCCACCGCTACTACGGTCCATACTTCATCGTGCCCTTCGGCTACGGACTCTATGCCGATAATTCCTGCTACGATTGGGAGTACGGCGCGCACGGTTGGGGTTACTACTGGGACTATTGGACGTGCCCCGTCTGACTTGACGGCACCGCCCACTCGATTTCTCATAACCTTCGGCCGGCCGCGAGAGCGGCCGGCCTATCGGCTTGACTGCATGTTCCCCTGGGAAAATCACACCGCAATCGCCATATTGGGGTAGTCAGAGCAACAGGCGGAGGTTCGATATGGCCTATAAGAAGACGAAAGAGGCAATCGCCAAGCTGACCCCCGAGCAGTATCGCGTTACCCAGCAGAACGGCACCGAGCGGCCATTCACGGGTGAATACAATTCCAAGAAGGAAGCGGGCATCTACGTCGACATCGTTTCCGGTGAGCCGCTGTTCGCGTCATCGGATAAGTTCGAGTCCGGCTGCGGATGGCCGAGCTTCACGAAGCCGATCGTGCCGGCCAACGTCACCGAGCTGCGCGACACCACGCACGGCATGATCCGGACCGAGGTGCGCTCCAAGCACGGCGACAGCCATCTCGGACATGTCTTCGACGACGGCCCCGCAGATCGCGGCGGGCTGCGCTACTGCATCAACTCGGCTTCTCTGCGCTTCATTCCCCGCGAGAGGATGGAGGCCGAGGGCTATGGCGAATACCTGGATCAAGTGGAGGAGGTTCGCACATGACTGAGCGCGCTGTACTGGCGGGAGGCTGCTTCTGGGGCATGCAGGACCTCATCCGCAGACTCCCGGGCGTCGTATCGACCCGCGTCGGCTACACGGGCGGCGATGTGCCTAACGCCACCTATCGCAATCACGGTACGCACGCCGAAGGGATCGAGATCATCTTCGATCCCGAGAAGATCAGCTACCGCCGGATCCTCGAGTTCTTCTTCCAGATCCACGACCCGACGACGAAGAACCGCCAGGGCAACGATATCGGGATGTCGTATCGCTCCGCGATCTACTACGCCAACGACGAGCAGAAGCGGGTTGCGCTCGACACCATCGCTGATGTCGAGGCGTCCGGTCTCTGGCCGGGCAAGGTCGTGACCGAGGTCGAGCCCGTCGGGGCTTTCTGGGAGGCGGAGCCCGAGCACCAGGACTATCTGGAGAAATATCCGAACGGCTACACCTGCCACTTCCCGCGGCCGAACTGGGTTCTGCCGAAGCGTCAAGCGGCGGAGTGATCGGCAAAGTGATCTGACGGAAATGTGAAGACGCCGCGCTTCGTTCGAAGTGCGGCGTTTTGCTGTTATGCGGCTGTGTCTTGTTGCGGTGAGGCAACGCACCGTTCTCAGATATCGCGGTGCAACTCCTCATGCATTGCGAAGCAAGCTATTGTGCTCATTCTAGCTGAGCAAATCATCGCTCCATCTTGATCGGATCAATGCACCCCTTCGTGCGAGGCATACTCATTGTTGTCGTGGCGCTTTGCGTCGCCATGATAACGGCCGGCAAAGAGACTGCGGCCGAGCGTGCCGGACCTCGTATTCTTGGGCAGCAGATTCTGCCCGACGATGCGATGGACCGCATCCCGCAAGGTTTCCACTGCGGCGAGCCGAGGCAACAAAAGCACTGCTGCCATCGTGTCGTGCGTAGGGCGACCACAACGCCCGATGTCCGTCCGCAGCGGCGGTTTTCGACGCCGATCGTTATCGCAGTGAGGGTGCCACGGATCGCCGCTGAGAGCGTGAGCGAGGCGTGGCGGGACCCAGCGAATGGACGCCATCTCCGTCTCGGATTTCGCGAGATCTACGCCGCGACGCGGCGGATGCATAGTTGAGACCCGCCGTCTCAATGAATCAATTCGCAGCTCCGCTCTGTCCGCGCCTCTCGAGCATGGGATGAACGGAGCCCCCGTCCTGCACTCAATCGGATGAACGCTCGCACGATGGCGGGCGCCCGTGAGGATAATCAACTATGAGAGCCGATATCTTCGGGTTGCGCGGCATCACGCACGCGTGCCTGGTTGCGATCGCTGCAACGACGTTCCTTTCTTCCAAACCCGCCCAGGCCCAGAACTTCTTCGAATGGCTGGCTGGCGAAGGCGGCAAGAACACCGTTTCCGACCGTCAGACCGTTCGCTTCGATCCGAGTTACGAGCCCGGTGAGATCATTGTCAGCTTTGGGGACCGGCGCCTGTATCATGTCACCCGGCGCGGTCGTGCCGTGAGCTATCCAATCAGCGTCCCGCGCGCCGACAGTAGATGGCAGGGAACGCTTCGTGTCTCGCAAAAGCGGGTAAATCCGCCCTGGACACCGACCCCGCAGATGCGCCGGGAGAATCCCGCGCTGCCCGTGACGGTGGCGGGCGGAGATCCAAGGAATCCGATGGGGGCACGCGCGCTGTATCTTGGCAGCACACTCTACCGTATTCACGGCACGGACGCTCCGAACACCATCGGGCAGAACGTGTCACGCGGCTGCGTACGCATGCACAACGCGCATGTCATCGAACTCTTCGAGCGCGTTGGGGTGGGCGCCAAGGTTACGGCCACGTGGAAAACGTTCAGGGCTCCGCCGGTTGGCGCCGATCGCATTGGTCAGTCCAACTGGCAGCCCTGGTGATGCGCCCCTGAGCAGAACGAGCGGGCGCACACGTGAAGGCGGTAGCCGAGGTGGCTACCGCCTTTGGCCCGCGTCGTGTGTCAAATGGCCGACTGCTCACTCTTCCTTGAAGCCGTACGCCGGAATGCCCTGCTCATTCTCGTAGTACTTGAAGGGCAGGAACTTCCCCGACATCGCGATCTTCACGCGGTCGCCCTTCTCGTTGGGCAGGCGCTCCAGCGACATGTCGAAGTCGATCGCCGACATGATGCCGTCGCCGAATTCCTCCTCGATCAGCGCCTTCCACGCCGGACCATTGACCAGCACCAGCTCGTAGAAGCGATAGAGCAGCGGGTCGGTCGGCGGCATGGGCGTACCGGTGCCGCGCATGGGCACCTCGTTCAGCATCTTCTCTTCCATGGGCGAGAGGCCGAAGAGGGCCGCGGCCTTCTTCGCCAGCGGCTTGACGAGCTTGTGCTGGCCGAGCAGCGCGCCGACCACGAGCACGGGGCTCATGCCGCCGATCTCCTTGGTGATCGCCGCCCAGGTCAGGCCCTTCTCGCGCTTGATGTCGAGGATCTTCTCGGTGAGTTGCTCGCGGGTC
>DATMFK010000050.1:0-148193 GCA_035556195.1 Rhizobiaceae bacterium | reverse complement strand
GATCATGAAACAGCAGCCGATCGGCCGGCTCGGACGCGCCGAAGAGGTCGCCGCTGCCGTGCTCTGGCTATGCAGCCCAGCGGCGAGCTTCGTCATTGGCGTCGCATTGCCCGTGGACGGCGGCTTCACAGCGCATTGATTCCACCAGGCTCTCGCCAATGGAGGACGGCGGCTTTCGAGACCTCCTACCCGCTCGTAAACGGCTAGGATTGTGTCGCAAGCTGCCGTTCGCCGTCGGACGCGAGTAGCGGCAGCTATCGCTAAAGCCAATCCCGAAGGTGCCAGTCCGCTTCCGTGAAGAGTTTCGGGCGCCGGCAGGCGTACGAAAGTCCCCGAGGAAGGAACCCGCGGGCCACAGGCGGAGGCTGTGGAGATTTCGATTTGCGGCTGATGTCGGCAATGGCTGGGGCGTCGCCCGGAGGCACCGGGTTGGATGCGGACAGGCCGCTTCGTTGCGCCTCCGCGCGATGTTGCCGGCCCGGCACGCGGCTGGTTGTGGCCCTGTCGACAACGATTATCATCATGGGCGCGCGTGGGTCCGTTGCCGGAGGCTGGCCGCCTGTGGCTGAATGCTGGGTCGTGCCATGCCGGGTCATGAAGTGGTCTCCCGGTTCGCCGCCGTCGCATCCGGCGGTCCGCGCGGTTGCATCCACCGTTCGAATACCTCGATGACAATCATGCGTCCGCCGCAGCAGGGGCATGACGGACGAAAGTCGTCCGGTTCGTCCGTGGTGTCGTCATCGGACGGTGCGGCGACGTTCAGCAGTTCGCGGGCGAGCGCGAGGCTGGCCTTGCGAGCGGAGCCGGCGAGCAGGCCGTAGTGCCGGATGCGATGGAAGCCGCGCGGCAATACGTGCAGCAGGAAGCGGCGGATGAACTCATCGGTCGCGAGCGTCATGACCCGTTGCCGGTCCGTGCCGTTGCGACGATAGTCCTTGTATCGGAAGGTGACGCCGGCCTCGTTGAAGGCGACCAGGCGCCGGTTCGCGATCGCCACCCGGTGGGTGTAGCGCGACAGATACGCGAGCACAGCTTCAGGGCCTGCGAAGGGCGGCTTGGCGTAGATCACCCAGCGCTTCTTCCGGACCGGCGAGAGATGGTGCAGGAAGGCGCGTCGGTCGGCGAGGTGTGCCATCGAACCAAAGAAGGCGAGCCGGCTGGCGTCATAAAGCGCGACCAGCCGGGTCAGGAACAAGCGGCGGAACAGCTTGCCGAGCACCCGCACCGGGAGAAGGAATGCCGGACGAGATGAGACCCAGCGCCTCCCGTCGAGCGCGATGCCGCCGCTCGGCACGATCATGTGCACGTGCGGATGGTGCGTCAGCGCCGAGCCCCAGGTGTGGAGCACGGCGGTGATGCCGATGCGCGCGCCGAGGTGCTTTGTATCCGCCGCGATCGTCAGCATCGCCTCCGACGCGGCTCGGAACAGCAGGTTATAGACCGGCGCCTTGTTCTGGAAGGCGATATCGGCGACCTCGGCCGGCAGCGTGAACACGACATGGAAGTATCCGACCGGCAAGAGGTCGGCCTCCCGCTCTGCGAGCCAGGTCTGCGCGGCCGCGCCCTGGCACTTCGGACAATGCCGGTTGCGGCAGGAGTTGTAGGCGATGCGCCAGTCCTCGCAGGCTTCGACATGCCCGCCAAGCGCTGCCGTGCGGCAGTGCTCGATCGCTGACATGATCTTCAGTTGCTGCAGGCTCAGGTGCCCTGCATGGGCGGCCCGGCAGGCGGGACCGGCAGCACGGAAGACGTCGGCGACCTCGAGCGAGGCGCGCAAGACTCAGCCGTCGGGCGAGACCTCTCCCTTGAACAGGCCGAGCTTGTCAAACGGACTTGTGACCGTGCGCACCGTACGGATCGCGACCTTGGTGTAGAAGGCGGTGCTGTTAAGCTTGGCATGCCCGAGTAGCACCTGAATGACCCGGATGTCGGTACCATCCTCCAGAAGGTGGGTCGCGAAGCTATGGCGCAGCGTGTGTGGTCCGACCCGCTTGGCGATGTCGGCAGCCTGGGCCGCCTCGACGACCACACGATAGAGGTGGCGCGTGCTGATCGGCTTCATCGCGTGCTGCCCTGGGAACAGCCAGCCGTCGCGGTGCATCACGCCCTGCTGGCGTCCGACCTTCCACTATTGACGCAACAACACCAGCAGGTCTTGCGACAGCATGGCGTTGCGATAGCGCCCGCCCTTGCCGCGCTCGACGCGCAGCAGCATGCGTTCGCTGTCGATGTCGGCGACCTTCAGCATTGACACCTCGGCCACGCGCAGGCCAGCACCATAGGCGACCGAGAGCGCGGCCTGGTGCTTCAAGCAGGTGGTGGCGTTGAGGAGGCGGGCAACCTCGTCGCGGCTCAGCACCACCGGCAGCTGGCGCGGATGCGCCAGCCGGACGAGCCTGCGCGCCAGGTCCGGGCGATCGAGCGTGTGGGTGAAGAAGAAGCGCAGCGCCGATACGATGCTGTTCATGGTCGGCACCGGACACCGTCCTCCTGCTGTTCGATTGGAACCGGCGCAGGTCGTCGGCAGTCGCCGTGTCCGGTGAACGTCCGAGGAATGTCGCCAGGCGTCCGATGTCGCGCAGATAGTTGCGCTGCGTCTCTCGTGAGAAACGCCGCATGTTCATGTCGTCGACTAGTCGCTGGCGCAGCGGGCTGATAGGGGCATCGAGAACGGGATCAGGCATGGTCAGGCTCCTTGTTGAAGAAGCCCGTCATGCTCTGCCGCTGCCGGACGACGCTCAATGTAGGCGCGATGCCCGGCCTGTTCCCTCTACCTCAACCGAAGGCGCCTTCCCGCGCAGCGGGTCGTCTAATCGCTCAGCCGTCAAGGGGGTGAGTGCAAGGCCGTCGTCCTTTCTGTCGATGATCGTCCGCATGCCGAGTACAGGGTCGTCTACGCGGTCGACGCGATGATCGCCGCAGGATGATTCGCAGGTGAGATCTTCCTATGTTCGTTGCGCAATCTGCTTAACGAGGCAGTTGCTTCCCGCTTCGCGGAATGATCTCAGCCACGTCCCGGCAGGGACAGCTCGATGCGTCTGCAAGAACGCTGTTGGTGGAATGGTATGGCGGAATCGTCGCGGGCGACCGACTGGAGTATCAGGCAGCGGCGGCCGTTCCTCCTTGCGGATCAAACAACTCGCCCGTCCGAAGCATCGCATGCATGATCACCGCCAGCTTGCGCGCCAGGGCCACGGCCGCTCGCTTGAACCCGAGCCGTTCTTTCAGCTCCAACGCCCAGTTTCGCAGAGTGCTGGTATCCGTCGATCGGTTCACGATGACCGCGGCCGCCTCGTACAGCAGTCCGCGCAGCTGACTGTCGCCACGGCGCGAGATATGGCCGTCATGATCGACCTCGCCGGACTGGTAGCGCCTCGGGGTCAAGCCTACCCATGCGCCCACGGTGCGAGAATTCCGGAAGTTCGCGGGATCCTCCACGGCTGCGACAAAGGCTGTGGCTGTGACGGTGCCGACACCGGGCACTGACATGAGCAAACGGCAGTGCTGGTCGCTACGCGCCATCGCGGCCAGCTGCTTGCTCAGGTCTGCCGCCTGGTGGCGGATGTCACTCCATGCCCGAAGCATTGGCACGACGATGCGCGCCAGCTTCTCTTCGCCCTGCAGTAGGTTGCGAACGTTGCGCTCGAACACGCTGCCAGCGCCCTTGGGCACGACGAGGCCGAATGTCTTCATCAGCCCACGAATCTGGTTGGATATCTGCAAACGCATTTTGAGAAGCTGGCGCCGCGCGGTGATCAGCGTGCGGATCAGCATGCTGTCAAAACCTTTGACCCGAATCTCTCGGTAGAAGCCCACTTCGGCAAGATGTGCCAGGCCATCCGCATCGTTCGCATCGGTCTTGTTCGCGGCCATATCCAGCGCGGCCTTAGCATGCCGCGCGTCGATGCACGGGCAGGCCCTCTGCCGTCAGCGCATGGAAGAACCACACGGATAGCGGCCCCGTCTCGAACACCACCCGCCGGACATTCGGCGCGCGCTTGCGGGTCACCGCCGCGAGCAGTTGCGGGTCGGACGCGCACTTGCCCCGCCAGATCCTCTTACCGTCCTGCCGGATCGATATTGCCGTCTCTTTCATGGAAACGTCGAGACCGATATATTGCTTCATGGCTGTCCTCCGTTCGATGCCTGGGCCCGGTGGTAATCGTGAGCCCGTCCTTCATCCTATCGGGGGACAGCCAGCCGGCTAGATGTTCGAACATCGCCGCCACTTCTCAGGTGGCCACCGCTCCCGCGATTACGTCATGTTCGTTCTCCGGCCTCAGAGCTGCCGGTCAGCAATGCAGCGATTGCGGTCACGTCCCTGCATACTGTTCCCAAAGCCTGCCGCTCGGGTCGGCTTGCGACTGCGGCGCGCGTTCACGATCGCTTGATCGTGGAGCCTTGCCGACGCGCTGTAGGTTACGATGCTGACCACCGCCCGCGAGGGCATCGAAAGTGCAGAAGCGGCCGGGTAACTGTATCAACAGGAGATCATCATGGCCGAGCATACCACTGCCAAGAACGCGTCGGTCGCCATGGCGAATATCGGCCGGCTGCTACCCGACCTCGAAGCGCTGTACAAAGACATCCACGCTCATCCTGAACTGTCGATGCAGGAGACGCGTACGGCCGGCATCGCCGCCGACGGGCTCAAAAAGGCTAGCTTCGAGGTGACGGCCGGTGTCGGCAAAACGGGCGTTGTCGGCCTGCTCCGAAACGGCGACGGGCCGACAGTCATGCTGCGCGCGGACATGGACGCACTGCCGATCGCCGAGACCACCGGCCTTGACTACGCCAGCAAGGTTACGGCGACGGATGCAGAAGGAAAAACCGTGCCGGTCGGCCATATGTGCGGACACGACATGCATGTCGCTTGGCTGGTGGGTGCGGCGACCTTGCTGTCACAGAAGCGCGATGCCTGGAAGGGCACGCTAATGGCGGTTTTCCAGCCCAGCGAGGAAACTGCGCAAGGTGCGCAGGCGATGATCGACGATGGGCTGCTGAAACGCTTCCCCACACCTGATGTCGTGCTTGGCCAGCACGTCATGGTCGGGCCGGCCGGAACGGTCGCCGGAAGTGCGGGACCGATTACCTCCGCGGCGGACAGCTTGCAAATCCGGCTATTCGGACGCGGCGCACACGGATCGATGCCTCAGGCCAGCATCGATCCGGTGGTCATGGCGGCCTCTGTCGTCCTGCGGCTGCAAACCATCGTGTCCCGCGAGGTTGCCGCGACCGACGCGGCCGTTGTGACGGTGGGCGTATTGCAGGCGGGCACGAAGGAAAACGTCATTCCGGACGAGGCGGTCATCAAGCTTAACGTCCGCACCTTCGACGCCAGCGTTCGCAAGCATGTGCTTGCCGCGATCGAACGGATCGTCAACGCCGAGGCAGAGGCGTCCGGCGCTCCACGCACACCCGAGATCACGCCACTCGACCGCTACCCGCTGAACGTCAACGACGAGACTGCCAGCCACCGGATCGCCGAGGCGTTTCGCGACTATTTCTCGCCCGAAAGGGTGAAGCACACAGGTCCCGCTCCGGCCAGTGAGGATTTCGGCTGCTTCGGCACCGCATGGCAGGTGCCGTCCGTGTTCTGGTTCGTCGGAGGCAACGATCCAAAGACGTACAGCAAGGCAAGGGCAGAGGGGAAGCTGAACGACCTTCCGGTCAACCACAGCCCGAAATTCGCGCCGATCCTGCATCCGACACTGGAGACCGGCGTCGAAGCGATGGTCGTGGGCGCCCTGGCATGGCTCGGCGAACAAAAGGCAGGCTGAGCCGTTGGGCGCCATTCGTGCTTTCGCTCCGACGCGCTAGGCTTGTGCGAAAGGGGCCGCTGTGATCGCCATCGAAACCGTCGTGCGAATACTCGATCTGGGCGGCACGTTCGTTTTCGCCATCAGCGGGGCGGTTGCCGCCGTCAATCGCCGGCTCGACATCTTCGGCATCCTCGTCCTGTCCTTCGTCGCCGGCAACTTCGGCGGCATCACCCGCGACGTGATGATCGGCGCGATACCGCCGGCCGCCTTGATCGATGGCCGCTACCTGCTGGTGTCTGTTTTGGCGGGGCTCGTCAACTTTTTCCTATACGCAGGCGTCGATAGGCTGCACACGCCCGTGCTTCTGTTCGACGCGGTGGGCTTGTCCTTCTTCGCTGTCGCCGGTGCGCAAAAGGCGATCGAGTTCGGGTTGAGCCCGGTGATGTCGGCTCTTCTAGGCATGTTGACCGGCATCGGCGGAGGCATGACGCGAGACGTTCTTCTTACGGAGATCCCGCAGGTATTACGTTCGGACCTTTATGCGGTCGCTGCATTGGCCGGAGCGTCCATCGTGGTCTTCGGCCATATGCTGGGTATGTCCTATGGTATTTCGGCAATCGCAGGAGGAGCCATGTGTTTCGGTTTCCGCTTTGGGGCAATCAGGTACGGTTGGCGCCTGCCTGTCGCGCATCTGTCCGCGCGAGATCGCGCCGGCGCGAACCCTTCGGATGACGGAAAGCCATACTGAACTCGATGCGCATGGTCCACCATGCGCGCAAGCGGAGCGGCCATACGGCGCCTGGTCGACGAGTGGGTGACCGCGATCGGATTGCGTCCGGAGGAGTATGGCACACACTCGCTCCGTCGCACGAAGGCGTCGATGATCTACAAGGCGACGGGCAACATCCACGCCGTCCAGATCCTGCATGGTCACTCCAAGATCGAGAACACGGCGCGCTATCTTGGCGTCGATGTGGAGGACGCGCTCCTCCGCGGCGGCATGCAGTCCCTGCCCCGGTCACGCGAGGATGCGCAGACCACCGGTCGCGGGATCGATGACGGTGTCGTATACGACCGCCTCGCTCGTGCCGTCCGCCTGAAGGATGGCGCGCATGCGGAAACGCAAGGTACGGTCAAGGCTCGAATCGCGACCGACCAGTTCCACCTCCAACTCACGAAAGCGCGGCTCGAATCGCTGGATGATCGTTTCCAACTCCGTGCGGAAGGCTTCCTGCTGCGCCGGTGTCGCCAGATTCTGGTTTTGAAGACCAGGAAGCCCGTAGGATAATACCGACACCCCAAGTTCCCTCATCTCGGCCCCGGACACGGTTCTGGCAGGGCGTGTGTTGAGCAGGATCTCCAAGTCGCGGCGCACGCTTTCCCGCAGCTCGCGCATGGCGCTGTCAGGGTTACGGTCGGTCTCGATGCTGTCACCCTGAAGGAGGCGATCGAACAGCGGCAGCCGCGGCGGCGATATGGGGCCAGGGCGAGCCATGCGATCAGCGTCCTGCGCCTGGTTCGAGGTTGGTGCGCAGCTTGAGGCCCGTCACCATCTGGTCAAACTGGAAATGTGGCTGAAGCTGCAATGTACAGCTCATAACGCCGGGACGCCCCGGCACTTCCCTCACCTCCACGCTCGCGCTGCTCAGCGGATATCTTGCCTTCAGTTCGGGTGCGGCATCGGAGTTTCCGATCGTGTAGTTGCGAAGCCAGTCCCCCAGCATCGTCTCGAGCGCGGCGGGCGTCGTAAAACGCCCTACCCGATCTCGGGCCATCACCTTGACATAATGGGCAAAGCGGCTGACGCAGAGCACATATTGCATCATCGAGGACAATCGCGCATTGGCTTTCTCCGCGGTGTCTGCGGCAGCCGGCGCGGCATGGAGCGACTGCGCACCGAGCAGGGCGATCGACCGCGAGAATGCGGCCGGGCTGAAGGACACGAACCCGAGTTCCTCGAGCGCCTTCTGCTTCTTGTCGGTCAATTCGACTTCGAGCGGGCGCCGGAATGCGATCTCCTCACCCGTCGAGAAGGGTGGCATCGGCAGCCGGGGTTCGTTTTCTTCGTCGCCGAGCTTCGCACCCTTGATGTCGGCGAACCATCCGCTCTCGCGGAAAGTGCGGATGGCCACGGCTCCAAACGCGTAGACGGCGTTGCCCCAGAGCCAGGAGGAGAGATCGCCGCCGCCCTCCCGATACAGAAATCCGTCCTCCCGCGCCGAGTCGATGCCATAGGGCTCTCGCATCAGGATACGCGGCATGACGACGCCGAGAAAACGGCTGTCTTCCTGTTCGCGCAATTTCTGCCACCGCTGGTATTCCGCGAGGCGGAAGCCGGCGTCGAGGCGTTGGACGTAGGACAGGTCTGCGAAGCTTGAGACGCCGAGCAAGTCAGGTGCTGCACCTATGATGCACGGCGAAAAGGCAGCCGCGGCCACTTGCGAGAGACCGGCCAGGGCGCTGACATCGTCGGTGGGCGGGTGCCCTGCGACCGTCGGCTTGTGGCGAACTGCGTAGTCGCAGAGCAGCAGCCCATAAGGCACGCCACCGGGCATGCCATATTCCTCGCTGTAGACCTTGGAAAACAAAGCACTCTGGTCGAACTCAATCGAGCGATCGAAGTCCCGCGCGAGTTCCTGCCACGTCGCATTGAAGATGCGTATGCGGACCCTGTCGTCGCCGCGCGCCGTGTCGAGCAGCAGTTCAATGCCGCGCCACGCGGTTTCAACGCGCTGGCAATCCGGATGATGAAGGATGGTGTCGAGTTGATCACCGATCAAGGTGTCGATTGCCGCAATGTCGCGGACGACCATCGCCGTAGCAACCGCCGCGCCGGCGCCGGATGGCCCGAGCCATGCGCGCAGGGCATGCGCGGGCCGGTCCTCTGCTAGAAAGGCATCGAGGGCGCTCGCAGCTTGACGATCGGCTCCGAGCACCGCCTCGATGAGGGACATGCGCAGGGCGGGTTGGCTCGCTGGCTGTACGTCGCGGAGGTCGGTCTCCGCGACGATCAAATCGAGGTCGTCCATCCCGGCCTGGTTCTCCTAGATTGCGATGCGGTTGGCCTGAAGCAGTCCAACGGCGTGCGCGCAATCCCGATCAGACAAGTGGAGCATGATGTCGTCCGAGTACCGGCTCCCATCTCATGCATCATGCCCCACAGCTAGCCCTACCCCATCTGCGGAATACGGGCGACGAGACGCATGGAGGCGGTCAGCTCTTCCATCTGCAGCCAGGGCCGCAAGTAGGCCACGGCGTTGTAGGATCCTGGAGCGCCCGGAATCTCCTTCACCGAAACGGTCGCCTCGGCGAGCGGATACTGCGCCTTCATTTCCGCGCTGGCATCCGGGTTGCCATTGACGTAGTTGCGAATCCAGTTGTTGAGCCAGCTCTCGCAGTCCGAGACTTCCATGAAGGAGCCGATCTTGTCGCGGCCCATCACCTTCAGGTAGTGCGAGAAGCGGGATGTAGCCATGATATAGGGCAGACGCGCCGAGATTGCCGCGTTCGCGGTAGCATCGGGGTTGTCGTACTTCTTTGGACGCTGGGTCGTCTGCGCCCCAAAGAACACGGCGTAGTCGGTGTTCTTGTAATGGCAGAGCGGCAGGAAGCCCAGCTTCGAGAGTTCGGCTTCGCGACGATCCGTGATGCCGATCTCGGTGGGGCACTGCTGGTCCACATCACCGTCATCGCTGGTGAAGGTGAAGCTCGGCAGGTTCTCGACCTTGCCGCCGCCTTCCGCGCCACGCACAGCCACGCACCAGCCATATTTCGAGAAGGCCGAGGTGAGGCGCTCGCCCAAAGCGTAGGAGGCGTTCATCCAGGTGAACTTGTCCGGCGTCATCGCGCTGACGGTGCCGTTCGCATCGATCGGTGCTTCCTCGAACTTGAACTCCTCGATCTGCCTGCCCTTGGAGCCATAGGGCGTGCGCGCCAACACGCGCGGCATGGCAAGCGTCACGAAGCGGCTGTCATCGCTGTCGCGGAAGCTCCGCCACTTGATGTATTCGGAGCTCTCGAAGATCTTCTCCAGATCGCGCGGCTTCGACAGTTCAGTGAAGCTCGACAGGCCGAACATCTCGGAATTCGCCGCCGCGATGAACGGCGCGAAGGAAGCAGCCGCCACGTTCGACATGCCCTGAAGCACCTCGAGGTCCTCAGTGCCGTTGCCGAACTCATAATCTCCGATCAGCACGCCATAGGGCTCGCCGCCGGGCGTGCCGAACTCGGACTCGTAGATCTTCTTGAAGGTCTGGCTCTGATCGAACTCGACCGCCTTTGTCAGATCCTTGTGCAGCTCCTTCTTGTTGATGTTCATCATCCGGATCTTGAGCGTTGCGCTCGTCTCGGAATTCTTGACGAGGTAGTTCAGTCCCCGCCAGGAGCCTTCCAGCTTCTGGAAGTCCGGGTGATGCATAATCGCGGAAAGCTGCTTGGACAGCTTCTCGTCGATAGCCGCAATCGCCTTGTTGAAAGTCTGCGTCAGGTTCTTCGAGAAGGTGACCGTGCCGGCCAGCGCCTCGGAGGTCAGCGTGCGCAGCAGATCCTGCATCTCGTCCGGTTCAGCGGTCTTGGTGACGCTGATGGCCTGATCGAGCAGATTCAGGCTTCCGGTCTGCGCTTCAGCGGCTACGCCGGCTTCTGTTTTGGTTTCTGTGCTCATCAATCAACCCTCCGACTTGCCGTCTTCAACGCCCAGCTGCTTGGACAGCTCATCGAGTTTTTCAGTGTTCTGGAGCACCTCCTCGAGGAGGCCTTCGAGTTCTTCCGACCGGTCGACCTTCGACATCAGGTCACGCAGCTTGTTGCGCACAGCGAGCAGCTTGCGAAGCGGCTCGACCTGGTCGACGATCGAGGCCGGCTCGAAATCGTCCATCGACTTGAACTTGAGCTCGACGCCAATCTCGGAGCCGTCGCCGGCCAGCGTGTTCTCGACGTTGAACTGTGCGCCCGGCGTCATGCGCTGCATGACGTCATCGAAATTGTCACGGTCGATCTGCACGAACTTGCGGTCGCGCAGCGGCTTCAGCGGTTCATAAGGCTTGCCGGAAAAATCCCCCATCACGCCCACGACGAACGGGAGTTCCTTGCGGACCTCCGCGCCCTCCGTCTCCACGTCGTATGTGATGTGCACGCGCGGTGCACGCACCCTCTTCAGCTTCTGTTGTACGCTCTCTGCCATGATATTCCCCCTATCGAAGTTGGATATTGCTAACTGAAACTAGTACCCTGAAGCCCCGGACTGATCGTCCTGAGGCTTGATCCCCGCCGCCATCAATATTCGCTGAATGTGAGCCGGATCCTCGGCCAGTTCCGCCAGCAATTCCGGCAATGTGAGGCGCGCGCGCCGAACCGCATCTTCCAATGTATAGGAGATGGGCGAATGTGGCTCCGTTTTTCTGAAGTAGCCCGCGATGCGCGTGAGCTCGGCGAGCGCATCCTCTCGCGCGGCATATCCATTGATCCTGCGGACAACTGCCGAGCCCTCGTCGGGCGATGCGCCTGACGATTCAGATGCAGAGTCGGGGAGCACTTCCTCGCCGCCGGCTGCAAATTCGCTGGCAGCGAGCTTATCGGCCGCAAAATGACGAACCCCGCTGCGCACCTCCTCGAGCATGTCGCGCAGTCCTGAAGTCGACGGGGCGTCCGAGCCTGCAACCGCATCGAAGGCCGACGACATTTCAGCCAGCGCATCGAGGCATTCGTCGAGCGTTTCGGCGATCTCCTGGAAATGCGCTGAGGAGGTTTCAGCCACACTCTGCCGAAACTGCTCCATGGTCACGGCACCGTTATCGATACGCTCCTGCCGACGAGTCGGATCCGTGACCTTTTCCAGTTCGTTGGCCTGCTCGTAGTTCCAGTGCGAAAAGTTCCACTGGGAGCCGCGCGTCAAGGGTGTCAGGCGGATCGGCTGGATCAGCGTGCCGACAGCCCCCGAACCGCTCAGGCCTGAGATGGCCGAGACCTTTCCCTCGATGCCGTCCTCTTCATCAATAACGGGGAAGCACTGGTCCCAGAACGTGACCACGATTCCCTTGATCGTCTTCAGGCCGTCGCGCAGACCGGCGAAACCATCCCGACGCACGAGCCCCTCGGTCATCCAGGCGGCGATCTCCAGGTCCTTTGCGTGGCCGGTCAGGGCCTCGAGGGCAGCGTCGATGACGTCTTCCCACTGTTCCGGCATGGGGCCGCCGATCTCGACGGCGGAGCGTTCGGCCGCCCGGGCCGCATTGCGGGCATCCTTGACGCGATAATAGAGCGAGTTGGACGACGTGTCGGAACGCGGATCGACGCCGGCCGGCGCGTCCTCCGATATCGGCGCCAGCAAGGTCTCCAGATCGACGACCTGCGGAGATGCCATTGCCTGTTCTTCCTCTTGTGGCCCAAATCCGTCGTTCCAGTCATACCGGGCGACCGACACAAGCCGGTGACATTCAGCTAGTCAGTAGTCACCGAACCCTAATTCTTGCTGAAGGGTTCGGTCTTATTTCAAGTACGCACTATCGGGCGATCCCCTTCCATTCGGCCATTGCCTCCGTTGGCGATATCGACACTCCGCGCCATTGCGGTTCGAAACCGGGCTGGAAGCGTCTTCGGGTCGCCGGACGTGATCGACAGGAGCACGGACGCGCCCACGCCAATATGGCCCAAACTGGGATCGGCGGGCGCTTCCGGCATACCCTCCGGCGCAAGACTGCCGCCTGACCAGAATGCCGCGAGCGCCGCGTATGCAGCCCCCCCTTCGAAGTTCGACGATTCGGCCGCGATCATGCAAGCGCGGCGGTTCGCTTCGGTCGAATCATAGACCCAGCGCGCCGCAGAAAGGATGCATGCTGCATCGCTTTCGTTCTGGCCGGCGACCTGATTCTGCGCGACCACGCTGGCCCACCACACGCCTTCGCGTACCGGCAGCGCAAAGGCCAGGAAGCGAACGGCATCGCCAATCGCCTCCGCCTCCATGAGCAATGAGAGAAAGCCTTGCGGCGAAAGGTCCGGCACCAAGAAGGCCTTGGCCTGCCTGGACAGGTCGACGCGCGCGCAGATCTCCCCGGCCGTACCCGCGGCAATCTTACGGAACGGTTCCGCCTGGATCTTCAACGCGCTTGCCCCAAGTTCCGCAATCCTAGTTGATCTTCACCATGCCGCCCTTGACCGTGACCATGCCCTGTCCGGCCATTTCGACCATTGCGCCCTTCATATTCGCGGCTGCATCCGCCTTGAGGTCGAGCTGGAGGCCCTTGATCGCGATGCCCTGCTGCGTAATCTCGATGGAACTCGAGCCGCACTCGAGCGTGATGCCCGTCTGTGCCTTGAGCTTGATCGACCCGGCCTGCACGGTAATCGTCAGGTTGCCCTGTGAAAGGGTGAGAGAGTCATTGCCGGCATCGAGAGTGACGGTCCGGTTGCCCTGCTTGATAGCGAGGGTCTCGTTGCCCTTGGAAATCGTGACCTGGCGATTGCCCGTGTCGATGTCGAGCGTCTCGTTGCCTTGCTCGATCTTCTCGACGCGATTGCCCTGCTTGATCGTCAGGGTTTCGTTACCCTCCTCGATCGTGGTGGTCCGGTCCTTCTTGATGGTTCGGGTCTGGTTGTTGCCGACCTCGAGCGTGTCGTCGTTCTCGACTTCCCTGACAAAGTCCTTCTGGGCGTGGAAGAGAATCTTCTCGGAATCCTTCTTGTCCTCGAAGGACAGTTCATTCGCATCGGCGGCTACGCCACCTTTGGTGCTGCGCGTCAGCAACCCCGTCTTGGTGGAGGTCCCGGACTGCGTCCATGGCGGGAGGTTCTGGCCGTTGTAGACGGCACCCGTGACGAGCGGCCGGTCGGGATCGCCATCGAGGAAATGGACGACGACTTCCATTCCGACACGCGGGATGAACACGCTGCCCCAGCCCGAGCCTGCGAGGCCCTGCGCCACATGGACGTAGCATGAGCTCTTCTCGTCCTTCTTGCCGTAGCGATCCCAATGGAACTGGACGCGAATGCGGCCGTATTTGTCGGTGTGAACCTCTTCGCCGCTGGGACCTACGACGACAGCCGTCTGGGGCCCGCGCGCCAGCGGCCTTTCCGGTACCCTCGTCGGCCGCAGGAGACGTGTCGCGGGCGCGCAGACGAAGCTGTTTCGGTAGTAAGGCTTGCCCTCCATCCCGGCGCGAATACCGAAATGCGCCCTGTCGACCGCTCGATGACGCACCTCCGAGATGACGTGGCTCTGGTCGTTGAGTTCACTTACGGGATGAGATTTCACGCCGAAGCGGTGTCCAGGGGTGAAGCTCGCGCAAGTGCCCTTACCGGTACTGACCTCGAACCCGGCATCGGAGCGGTCCACCTCGGTGCCGGCCAGCCGTCCCAGTTCGGACGATGTGAGCGCCCCTCCGGGATAGGCGAAATGCTCCCAGGATTTGCCGCTGGCAGGCTGGAGGCTTGTATTCTTGTTCGCCTCAGGAGGCGTGCCCGGCGCCTCGAAATCGTAGTCGCGCAGGACCCATTTGTTGTCGGTCAGGTAAGCGCCGAAATCCATTGCATAGATGCCGTCCGTCGCCTCTTCGGCATCCTGCCGATAGTAGGCCTCTTTCTGGGCGCAATCGGCATAGGCATTGGCGCTGTCACCCAGCACCAGCTTGTGCTCACCCTGAGCGTGCTTGAAGTAGTAAAAAATGCCTTCCTCGGCGAGCAGCCGCTCCACGAAGGCAAGATCCGTCTCGCCGAACTGGACGCAGTATTCGCGGCTCGGATAGATGCCGCTGAGCTTTTGCTCATACGCGACCGAGTGCTCCTTCAGGATCTCGGTCACGATGTCGACGGCCGATTTGTTCTGGAAGACTTTGTGGTCGGACGCTCGGCCGAGCGTCCACAGCGTCGGCGCGAGGGTGAGCCGGAACAGCCGATAGTCGCTGCGGGTCACCACGCCTCCGGCGAAGGAAACCACAATGCCGTTCACGTAACGCCGGGTGCCGCCGGGCCTCGCCATCGACACCGTCACGCTCTTGCCAAGCAGGTCCGCCGGCTTGATCGTCTGGCTCGAGGAAAGGGCCGCGAGATTGAATTCGAAAAGCCGCGAAACGCCCTCGACGCCGTCGACCTCGGTCGCCACCAGGACATCTTCTCCCAGAGGCGACTCGACGGTGATCCAGCGTTCGGACTGGACGATCGTTTGCGACATGAAGGCGTCAGGTCCTGTAGTCGATCAAATTCGGGGCGGGGCTTTCTGCTGCCCCATCTGTGGTGCCGAGGCCGCGGAACCACCGTTCACATGCGTTGGAATCCAGCCAGCCGATGCCTTGACGGTTCCAGAGCATTGCCCGACGCCGGATTGCGGACGCCCGATCCGAAGCCGCATTCCTTGCAGCGGCGCCCGTGCGCCAAACGCGGCCGAGCGCTGGACGTGGTGGTCGTCGCCCAGCGCCCGCATGCCGTGAAGCGTCAGCCGCTCTTGGTCGTGGCAAGATCGTAGCTGACCGTAACCGGCGTGCCGGCCTTGTTGGCCTGATCGTAGGGGATGTGCTTGTACTCGATTTTGGTGAAGTTGATCGAGATCGACTCCGACGGGCGGTCGCCGCCCGAGCTGACGGAGTAGCCCGAGATCAGCGCGTTGTGGAGGATATACTCGACATAGGTGTTGCCGGGGCTGCCGGTGCTGACCAGATGGATCTCGACCTTCTTGCCTGCTGCGCCGGTGCAAGATTCCACGAACAGCTTGCTGGAGGAACTGTCGAGCTGCTTGGTCACGACGACCTCGCTGATGCTCGGCTCGCTCGCTTCGCGATTGGCGGTCGAGCCGGACGGCGTGCTGATGCCGCGCCCCACCCCGAACTGCAGGCTGCCGACGTCGATCCACTTCTGGTGCTTGTCGTGAGTGGCCTCGCCGTCGATGCCCTCGTATTTCAGATAAATCGCCATAAATTGCTCCCTCTATCCATCAAACCAGGAACCCCTTTTCCAGCCCCGGAGCGCAGTCAGCGCGCCGTGTGCGGAAACTCTACTTAGCAGCGACGAGCGTTTTCCCCGCCTCCGCGTCAGCATCCCTTCGAGCCGCTTCTGAGCCCAGCGGCTCGAACTCGAATTGTCCGTCGGCCCCGAGCACGATCCTGAGACTGCCAACGGCATCGCCATTGGCCATCAATGACAGGACATACGCGGAAAGTCGGGGCAGCAGCCCCCGTGAAAGGATGTATTCGATATTGCGTGCGCCGCTTTCCACTTCCGTGCACCGCTTCGCGATCTCCTCCACGAGCTCATCGTCCCATACCAGGCTGGCCCGGTAGTTCTCCAGGAAGCGCTTGCGGATTCGGTTGAGCTGCAGTTCGACGATCTTGCGGATGATGTCGTCTGCCAGCGGGAAGTAAGGCACCACCGAGCAGCGGCCAAGGAAGGCCGGCTTGAAGAGTTTCAATAGCTCGGGGCGCAGCGCCTCGGCCAGCTCTTCCGAGCTCGGTCGTGATGCCGGATCGGCGCACAGGCGATGGATCAGATCCGTGCCCGCATTCGACGTCATGATGATGACCGTGTTCTTGAAGTCGATGTCGCGGCCTTCGCCGTCGCGGAGCATACCTTTGTCGAACACCTGGTAGAATACGTCCTGAACGCCGGGATGGGCCTTCTCCATCTCGTCGAAAAGGACCACGGAATAAGGGCGCCTGCGAACCGCCTCGGTCAGCACGCCGCCCTCCCCGTATCCGACATAGCCCGGAGGCGAGCCGACCAGCATGGAGACTTTGTGCTCCTCCTTGAACTCCGACATGTTGATGACGGTCAGATTCTGCTCGCCGCCATAAAGCAGATCAGCCAGCGCCAGCGCCGTCTCGGTCTTGCCGACGCCTGACGTGCCTACCATCAGGAACACGCCGATCGGCTTGCGCGGATCGATGAGCTTGGCGCGCGACGTGCGGATCGTCTCCGCGATCGCCTCCAGCGCATGCGGCTGGCCGATGACACGTTCTTCCAGCTTGTCCTTCAGGGAAAGCACGGTCTTGATCTCGTCGGAGACCATCCGGCCGACGGGAATGCCCGTCCAGTTGCCCACGACTTCGGCAATCGCCTGACCGTCGACGGTGACCCGCATCAGCGGGCTTTCGCCCTGCAGCTGCGTCAACTCGGCATTGAGCGAGGAAAGCTCCTGCAGCATGGCCGCCTTGTTGGACGCATCGGCCGCATCAGCTTCGCCCGAATCCTCGGCATCGCCGAGTTTGGCATGCAGGTCACGGACGCGCGCTACCAGATCGCGCTCTTTCTCCCACTGCTGCTCGAGCTCGGCGAGATCGCGCTCGGTCTTTTCGCGATCAGCCTTAAGGTCGCCGATCCGCTCCTGATGATCGGCGCCGATACGCGTTTCCCGCGCCAGCGCCGCAAGATCAGCGTCGAGCATGTCGATCCGCCTGCGGCGATCCTCGATAGCGGCCGGCACGGCATGACTCGCGATCGCCACGCGCCCGCAGGCCGTGTCGAGCAGGCTGACAGCCTTGTCCGGGAGCTGGCGGCTTGGAATATAGCGCCGCGACAGGCGCACCGCTTCCTCGACAGCCTCTGAAAGCACCTGCACGCCGTGATGGCGCTCGAGCGTCGGGATCAGGCCACGCATCATGCCGATCGCCGCCTCGTCATCCGGCTCTTCGACCTTCACGACCTGGAAACGTCGCGTAAGCGCGGGATCGCGCTCGAAATATTTCTTGTATTCGGCCCAGGTCGTGGCTGCGATCGTGCGCATCTCGCCGCGGGCAAGCGCAGGCTTCAGCAGGTTCGCGGCATCGTTCTGGCCGGCAGCGCCCCCTGCCCCGATCAACGTATGCGCCTCGTCGATGAACATGATGATCGGCTTCGGCGAGGCCTTGACACCCTCGATCACATTTTTGAGCCGATTCTCGAACTCGCCCTTCATGCCGGCGCCGGCCTGTAGCAATCCGAGGTCGAGCGACAGAAGCTCCACGTCCTTGAGTGCCGGCGGCACGTCGCCCGCTGCGATCTTCAGCGCAAAGCCCTCGACTACCGCGGTCTTGCCGACGCCGGCCTCGCCGGTAAGGATCGGATTGTTCTGCCGCCGGCGCGTCAGGATGTCGACGATCTGGCGCGTCTCGGCATCGCGGCCGAGCACCGGATCGATCTTGCCCTCTCGGGCGCGCGCGGTCAGATTTATCGTATATTGCTCCAGAGCCGATCCGCTCGCGCCGGAAGAGGCCGCCACTCCCCCACTGCCGGCTCCGGCGCTTGCACTTGCGGTTGCAAGCCCTCCGCCCCCGGCCTCGCTGCTGTCGCCTACGATCTTCTGGAAATTCGCGCGCAGCGTCTCGATATTGATCTTGGCGAATTGGGACGAGGCGTCACGCGCCTGCGCCGCAAGCGAATGGTCGGCCAGCAGCGCGACAAGCAGATGGCCCGAGCGCACAGCGGCCTCGCCGCATTGCAGCGAACCGAACACCCATGCCTCGCGCATAAGCTTTACCACGTCCGGCGAAAGCGAGGGCGAGCGGCTGTTGCCGGTCTTGGGCCGGTCCAGCGCCTTATTCACCTCGGCCGTCAGCCGGCCCGCGTCGATCTCGAAATAACGCAGGATCGCATCGACGTCGTTGCTCGCCGCTTCCGTCAGCTTGACCAGCCAGTGCTCGATCTCGACATTGTAGTGGGTACGCGACAGCGTAACGCCAACCGCACCTTCAAGTGTGGATCGGCAATGCTGGTTCAGCCGGCCAACCAGCGCCTGCAAGTCTACATTGAGCACGCTATCCCCCCTTGGTGGCGATCTACGCCTGCTGGAAAAGATCCAGCCACCCAACCCAAGCCCGAGCGGACGCCAGCCCCGCCGCGAATCTCCGCGGAGGAAGCATATTTTCTACCTGCGCTGGTGTCTATCGACTTTCACGCCTAGCCACTCACCGCGGCGTCCACATTGGAGAATATTGGAAAAAGCCTTAAGAAACCGCTCATCTCGAAGACGAGCCTGATGCGGTCGTTCAGTCCGGCCAGCGCCATTCTGCCGCCCTGCGCACGGATTTTCTTGGCAGCCGACAGGAAAGCGGAAAGGCCGGTGCTGCTGATATATTCCAGCTGGGACAGGTCGATCACCAAGCGAATATCACCGCGGTCAATCACGGAAGAGAGATGGCGATCGAATTTCGAGGAGGTTGCGCTGTCGATCCTTCCGCTGGGCGCGACAATGAGGTTGCCGTCGCGGCGAGTCTCGGCGATGTTCATGGCTTACGATACCTGTCTCTTACGTCCCCGGCCGAGTCCGGCCCCTGCCAAGCAATGATTTCAGAAAGCGAGCCGCGTGACCAGAACGTTATGCCGGATCACGGCGCAGGCCACGGAATGACCGACGCGATTTCCTTGCTCCGAAGGCTCGAGACCCGCATGCGCCGTTCTCTGGAACCTGCGCCTTTTCCCGGGCGACGAGACGTCGAACTGGCCTTCGCCGCCGAGAATGACGCACAAGAGATCGTCTTCTTCGACCACTTCTTCCTCGATGAACGGCACCTCTGGGCCGCGGCAGTGCAACTGAGCCGGGGCGGCCTCGATGGGGCGCTTGCCGCAGCAGGACAGCGACAATTGCTGCGTGCCCTGGCCGCCGAATCAGGCGACCCCGATCTCGTCATTGATGGCGTGCGACAGTATGGCGGGAATTGCGTGGCTGCGCTGGCCAGTGCTCGGATCGACGTTTCGACTGGAGAACTGCGGCAGGCCACTCTAGGCAGTGGACGCTGCAGTGATGCGCAAGTGCTGGCTCCCGGAGACATCTTCTGGCTGGCGATAGCCGGCGAGCCTCCTACCGGAGCCGAGCGCTTGCCGCTGGACGGCCTTCAGTCGCTTGTCGACCAGCACTTCGGCCGGCCCCGAAGCGTGCTCGCCGCGATTCACTTCAAGGCGTGGGCCAAGCAGCAGAACGGCGCCACCTTCTCGATCCGCAATGACCAGGCAGCTGTGCCGGACGCGCTCAAGTCCGTCGGCGAGTACCTGGCGCGCCAAGCCGTGGCCAATGAGGACGCATCCGCGCTGGAGCTCGCGCTTGACGAAATACTGACCAATCAGATCAATTACGGGTTCCGCGACGGGTCTGCCCACGAGATGCTGGTCGATATCCGGATCGACCGAGATCGGTTGACCGTCGAGATTCGCGACGATGGCGTGCCGTTCGATCCTCTGGGCATAGCTGCGCCCGACCTCGAGGCCGGTATCGAGGAGCGCCAGATCGGAGGGCTTGGGATGCATTTCGTGAAAGCGCTTCTCGATGAGGTGAGCTACCGGCGAAGCCGGGGCTGGAATGTGCTCACGCTGGGCAAGACGCTGGCGCCGCGCTCAGCCGGAGTAGCCGACGCATGAACGCTGCTCGAATGGGCGACCTGATCAAGCAGGACGCGCCGCACTGCCACGCCCCCATCCATCCTGCCGCGCCGGTTCCCGCGCCGGCTCCGCACCCGGCATTGCCGCTGCCCATCGTCAAGGGCTGTCCGACCGTCCTGATCGGCAATCTCCCTGCCGCCCGTGTCACCGACCAATCGACGCCGTGCGTCCTGCCTTCCTGCGTGCCGGGCGGACCGGGGATGATTGCGAAGGGCTCCAGCTCGGTCATGATCGGCGGCATGCCGGCAGCCCGCGTCAATGACATCACGTCCCACCCGGCCTGCGTTGCGCCGATCCCCAGTCCGGTTGGCAAGGTCATGCCGCCCGGCTGCCCGACAGTCATCATCGGAGGTTGAATGCGCCGGTCGAGTTTCGAAGCGCTGAGGCCGGCGTGCCCAGCCTGCCGCAGCCGCGAGCGTGTCAACTCGTCGCTGTCCATTGCGACCGCCGAAACCGGGACGGACGAATATATCGATTGCGGCATCCTCCAATGCAGCCGCTGCAGCGGCGAATTCCCCGTCATCGACGGCATGGCGATCCTGGTCCCCGATGTCCGGCGCTTCGTCGAGGACAATCTCTTCTACCTGATGGCGCGGACCGACCTGCCTCCCGCGGTGGAAAGTCTGCTCGGCGATGCCGCAGGCGCTTCCAGCGGGCTCCAGTCGATACGCCAGCACACGTCCTCGTATGTGTGGGACCATTGGGGCGATCACGACCCGGCCGAGCGAGGCGAAGCTGCTGGCGGCGCGCGTCCCGGCTCGGTTGCCAGGGCGCTGGAGCGTGGGCTCGCAATGCTGTCGGACAAGCTCCCGGACGGGCCGATCCTCGATCTCGGTTGCGGACCGGGGCGGGTCGCCGCTGAACTGGCCGAAAGAACCGGAAGGCTGGTCGTCGCCGCCGACCTATCGATCGCCCTCGCCCGCGTCGCGCGACGGGTCGTGGCTGATGGAGTTGTCGAATATCCGCGTCGCAGGGTCGGCCTCGTCTACGACCGGCGCCGCTTTTCCGTCGCCGCCCCCGGCTCCGATTCGGTCGAGGTCTGGATCTGCGACGCCCTGAATCTGCCCTTCGGGGACGGATCCTTTGCGCTGGCTACGGCGATGAACCTGATTGACTGCGTGACCGAACCGCGTTCCGTGCTCACCGAGTTGGGCCGCGTGATCCGGCCAGGGGGAGAGGCACTGATCGCTCTGCCCTTCGACTGGACAGATCGTGTGACGGCCATGGAGCACTGGCTGGGCGGCCACTCGCAACGCGGGTGGCACCAAGGACGCGCCGAAGACGTGCTCGATCTTCTGCTATCCGACGGCGAAATGGCTGCCGGCCCGCTGCGCCGCACTGGAGAGGCGGTCGAGATACCTTGGCACGTGCGTCTTCATGACCGCTCCTGCATGCATTACAATTGCCGCATGGTCTCCGCGCGCAGAGATTCGGCTTCGGATGCGACTGCATCGGAAAGGAGCGCTGACCAGGGCTAGAGGAGGGGGCGATGGAACTGCGACTGACCTTGAAAGGCCCCGAGCGGCTGCTCGGCGGCCGCAGGGAGGCCCGTGTCCAGGGCAGCGCGCTGGTAATCGGCAGGTCACCGGAAGCCGATTGGTCGATCCCTGATCCCGAACGCGTGCTCTCCAAGCTCCACTGCCGCATCGAGAAGGATTTCGACGGCTACCAGCTGACGGACATGTCCACCAACGGCGTCAAAGTCAACGAGGTCCCGGTCGGCTACGGACTTGTGCGGCGCATCGAAAACGGCGATGTGCTGAAGCTCGGCGACGCCGTGCTGTTGGCCGAGATCGTCACTGCCTCGGCTTCGCCTGCGGAGGCACGCGCTCTTGCGGCAGCGGCGCCGGAGATCGGGCCGGACGATGGTCCTTTCGGCAGACTGGAAGGCGAATCGCCGGCCCCTCCGGAACTTGCTTCTGCGCCAGGCGAACGTACTGCCAAGGGCATGGTTCTCGACGATTGGTGGGGTCCGGTCGATAGCTTAGCCATTGGAGAGACTGGGAAATCCGTGGATATCTCTGCACAGATGCATCAAGCCCCGATTGCTGATATTCACGCAGGGAAAGACACGCTATGGTCGCACGACACTGGCGGGGTGAGTCTGCTGCACATTGCGGCCGGGGTTGACGTGGAGACGCTTGTACGGGCTGTCGAGGCGGCGACGACGGTGCTCTCCGTGAGCGAGCGCCGCAAGTTCTCGGACCGGCTGTCTGAATTGCTGAGTAATGCTTCTGGGCGTTGATGCGGCGGGCGAATAGCTGGAGAGCATCCGGCGTTAGGTGGGGGGTGGATGCCCGGCTCGATTCGGACATTGTTGCTTTTTGTCCTGATGCTGGGCATGGCAGGCTGCGGCTTGATGGAGCGCAAGCCGCCGCCCACGGAGATCGAGATCAAGCCTGCGCCGCAGGACGCGAACATCGATTTCATCGCCACCGCGTCACCCTTGGTCAATCCTTCGCCAAGCGGCCTGCCCTCGCCCATCATCGTGCGCCTTTACCAGCTCAGCGGCGAGACGGCATTCGCCAACGCCAGCTTTCGGCAGTTGTGGGAAGAGGACGACGCAACGCTTGGCCCGACCCTTCTCGGCAAGACCGAGATGTATCTCGATCCTGGGGGGATCGAGCGCATCAAGGCCAATCTGATCGAGGGCACGACCATCGTGGCCGTCGTTGCCGGGTTCCGCCAGTTCGAGAGCGCGAAGTGGCGCGCCATGGTGGGGACGCAAGGCGAGAAGCGGTTCAAGCTGAAGGCGGACCTGAAGACGCTCGCCGTTGATCTAGGGCCGCAGGACTGATGCGCGAGGAGGCCGGAGCAATGCGCAAGCGAAGGGTTAAGAGCCTGTCGTGGGACGGCATGGCGCCGCGTCGGCACGCGAGGGGAGAAGCGCATGCCTTTTGACGACAGGGTGATCTGGTCGGAGGGCATGTTCATCCGTGCCCAACATTTCCAGCAGGAAGCGCGCTATTTTGAGCGTCTCGTGCGTGGGCGGACCGGCGCGCTGCGCCCTTATGCTTGGGGCCTCACCGACCTGAAGCTCAATCGCGAACTGCTGGCGATCGGGCGTTTCGGTGTCGAACGCGCTGCCGGAGTCTTCCAGGACGGCACGCCGTTCCAGCTTCCCGGCCACGCCGACCAACTCCCTCCTCTGGAACTGCCGCAGGACCTTCGCAACGCGATCGTCTATCTGACGCTTCCCTTGGTGCAGCCAGGCGGACGCGAAGCAGCAGAGCCGCAGGTCGACGCGCTCACCCGCTACACGGTGACGGAGGCGGAGGTCACCGATGCCAATAGCAGCGAGATCGGCGCTGTCCCGATCGGCGTCGGCAAGATGCGCCTCCGCTATGCTCTGGAGACCAGCGAGCGCAGCGGCACGGTCGGGATCGGACTCGCGCGCGTCGTCGAGGTCCGCTCGGACAATGCCGTGGTGCTGGACGACGGCTATATTCCGCCAGCGCTCGACTCCTCGGTGTCGCAGGTTCTTTCGGGTCTGATGACCGAGATCGTCGGCCTGCTCAATCACCGCGGCGAAGCGATAGCCTCGCGTATCGCCGGGGGCAATGCCGGCACTGCAGCGGAACTGACGGACCTGATGATGCTGCAGGCGATCAATCGCTGGCAGCCGCTCTTCGCGCATCTGCAGGCGGCGTCCTGTATCCACCCGGAAGACCTGTTCCGCCATGGGATCGCCCTGGCCGGTGAGCTCGCGACCTTCACCCAGGCAGATCACCGACCCCGCCCGTTCCCGATCTACGACCACGAGCTCCTTCAGGCGACCTTCGCGCCCGTGGCCGCGGCATTGCGACAGGCGCTGAGCGCCGTGCTGGAACGCGGTGCCATCGCCATTCCGCTGGTCGAGCATCGCTACGGCATCCGCGTCGCCGAGGTGACCGACAAGTCGATCTTCGGCAAGTACACCTTCGTGCTCGCCGCGAAGGCCGACATGCCGGCCGAGGCGCTAATGCGGAGTCTCGTCGGTCAGATCAAGATCGGACCGGCAGAGCAGATGCGCGAACTCGTCAACGCCGCGCTGCCCGGCATCATGCCGCGCGCACTGCCGGTGGCCCCACGCCAGATTCCCTACCACACCGGCAAAGCATATTTCGAACTGGACCGGACCAGCCCGCTCTGGAAACAGGTCGCGGCAGGTAATGGATTGACGATTCATGTCTCTGGCGAATTTCCGGCGCTCGAGCTCGATCTGTGGGCGGTCAAGGATTGATCATGGCTAAGGGGGACGCGGGGTGAGCGACCCATTTGCTCAATTTTTCGGATCGGACGACACGATCCGGCGTCCGCTGAACGGCAGTCGTGGGGCGCTTGCGCCGAATCCCGACCATGGGTTCGGTCCGACCACGCGCGGCTCCTCGACGGCCGACTTCCAACTCGGTGAAGACTTCTTCGCGCCCCCGCGCCGAAGCAGTGGCCCAGCCGTCGAGAGCTTCGACGACCCCGGCGGTCCTTTGCGCAGGCGCGGCAGCGACAGCGAGATCGACAAGGCTTTCGAGCTTGCGGCCATCAATCCGTTGGCTGCGGCCGCTGCGCCGTTGCTGTGGCTTGCTGGCCGACTCAACGAGAGCGCGCCGCCCGACGACGTCGCCGAGTTCCGGCGCCACGTCATGGACGAGATCAAGCGCTTCGAGACGGCAGCCATGGCGCGCGATATACCTGGTCGCCTCGTGCGAGTGGCGCGCTATGCGCTCTGCGCCTCCATAGACGACATCATTCTGAATACCCGCTGGGGTGCCAGCAGCGGATGGGCGAGCCGCAGCCTTGTCGGCCTGCTTTATAATGAGACCTGGGGTGGCGAACGGTTCTTCGATCTCCTGTCGCAGATGCTGCAGCAGCCTGAACAGAACATCGACGCGCTGGAACTGCTGGCGATCTGCCTGTCGATCGGCTTCATCGGCAAGTACCGCGTGATGGAGGGCGGCCAGGGCCACCTCACGCGACTGCGACACGACCTCTACCGGACGATACGACGCGTCCGCGGCCCTTATGAGCGCACGCTTTCGGGCAAGTGGGGGGCGGCGAACGCGCCATACAAACCGCCGCGCTCCATGGCCGCTCCGTGGCTGGCGGCGATCCTGCTTCTGATCCTTTTGATCGCACTGTGGGCATTTGCAAGCGTAAGCCTGCGGGCGGACGTCGAGCGCGCAGCCGAACAGATCCGTGCGCTCGGGCCCAGCATACCGGTGACGGTCGAGAAAGCCGGCGTGCCCACCGTGCCCGATCCGCAACCGCCCGTGCGGCAGACCCAGATCGAGCGCATCTCGCAAACCCTTGGGAGCGATATCGCGGCCGGGCGGATCGAGGTCGCAGAACTGGGCGGCGACGTCGCGATCCGCATGCTTGCGGCTTCTTTCCCGGTCGGCGGCGTCGAACTTTCGAAGGAGGAAGACCCTCTCATCGCGCGCATTGCGGATGCGCTCGACGCAGAGGCCGGCCGTATCCTCGTCTTAGGCCATACGGACAACCTGCCGGTCGGCGCCAACAGTCCGCTCCGCGACAACGTTGCCATCTCTGTTGCGCGTGCGCGCTCGGCCGCGCAGATGCTGCAGCGTCACATCGCGGCGCCGACCCGGGTCAGCTACGAAGGCCGCGGCGAGAACGACCCGATCGCCAGCAACGCCACGCCGGAAGGGCGGGCGCGAAATCGCCGCGTGGAATTCCTGGTCCCGGCGGAACAGGTGCCATGAGAGCAGGCTGGATGCTGGCATGGCTGGCAGGCCTCGTGATCGCATCCGCGGCGAGCTGGTGGATCTGGCGCAGCGCTCCGGCGGCGGACGAACTGCCCCGCTTCGCGGCAGCGCTCGCGCCCGTGATCGTCTGGGCCCTTGTTCCGGCCGTTCTGGGACGCTGGATGTTCGGCGACAAGGAGGGGCGTTCGGGAGCCCCGAACCTACGGGACCAGCGGCGCGCTGTGCTCCGCTTCCTCGCCGACCGCGGGCTGAAGGGCAGCCGGCGCCGCCATTCCTTGCCGCTCTACCTCGTCGCCGGCCCGTCCGGATCGGGCAAGTCGGCACTGCTCCTGCAGTCCGACACTGGGCTCGGCCTGCCCGTCGCGGTGGGGGCATCGCGCTGGTGGGTTGGACAGGACGCCATCTTCGTCGAGACGAATTTCGACGGCGCAGGCGGCAGCCAGGACGTGTTCGACCTTATCCGTACCGTGCGGCCGCGGCAGCCGATGAGTGCCACGCTGCTGGTCATAAGCCCCGCCGACCTTACCCTTGCCGACGAAGCGGAACACCGCGCGATCGCCGACGCGATTGCTAGCGACTTGAGCCTGCTTGAAGAACGGATCGGCGCGCGGCCTCCCCTTTATCTGCTACTTTCCAAAACAGACATGGTTCCGGGCTTTCATGAATTCTTCGACCGCCTTGAGCCTCTGGATCGCGCAACGCCCTGGGGTTTCTCGCTCCCCTTGGCCGACGACCTCGCGGCAGGCCAGGAAGCAGCGGACATCGACAAGGGCTTCGATCGCCTGCTTTCTGCAATGCGCGCCCGCCATGTCGAATGGCTGTCGCGGGAGGCTGATCCTGTGCGAAGCGGCCGGATTCACGGCTTCGCTACTCAGGTGGCGGCATTGCGTCATCAGATCAAGCCGATCGTGGACGCGCTCCTTCCCAGGCAGACCCACGCTTGGCAAGGCGCGATCTTGCGCGGCGTTTTCCTGACCAGTGCCCACCAGGAGCCGCTGACGATCGATTCCTTGCTGCCGGATCTCTCACGGTGGTTCGCCCTGCCGCGCATAGGCACCCTGCCGCCAGATCTGGGCATGGAGGACGAAAACCATGGCTACTTCATTGCCGGCGCCTTCCAGCAGGCGATCCTGCCGGAAGCGGGCCTCGTCGCAGCGAAGCGCAAACCATGGGCCGCGATGCAGTGGACGTTCGTCGCGGTAATGATCGTGTGCGGGCTCACAGCCGGCCTATATGTGCTCCGGGTCTTCGATACCGAGGTGCAGCTGGCCCCGCGCATCTCCCGGGCAGCCGCCGAGTTTCCTGCCTTTGCGTCGCCATCATCGGCGAGCCAGCTTCCCTCGGTCGTCGCGGCAATAAAGCGCTTCGACGCCCTTGTTGCGGAAATCCGGGCCGAACCGTCGCCGCCCCTCCTGCTCGGCGATAACGGAAGGCCTCTCTACGGATCCGCCTTAGCCGACGCGCGGCGCAACTTCCGCCAGAACGTCCTGCTGCCGCATCTGTCCGCACTGCTCGAGACGCAGTTGGTGGACGCGGATGCAGACGATGCTGAACTCAAGGTGCTCATTGCCGTTGCCGAAGCCGCTGCCGAGCCAGGCTCCGACAGTGTCAGGCAATGGCTCGAGGATAACGCGTCGCTCGTCCCCGAGACAGACCGCGAAACGTTGGTCAGCGAGGGGATCGAGGGCATTCGCGAAGCCGGCGGCCTTGCCGTCGACCCTGCCTATATCGATGCCGCCCGGCGCATGATCGCCTACCGGGAAAGCCTCTCGTGACGCTCAAATCTCCCCTGAGGCGGTTCGGGCTGCTGCTGGCGCGACCGGCAGTCTACCTGACGATCTTCATCGTCCTGCTGGCGCTCGCGATATGGTTCGGCGGGCCTCTCCTCGGCGCCGGCGAGTGGCGCCCGGTGCGGTCGGTGCCAGTGCGGCTCGTGCTCCTGTTACTCCTGGCTCTGGCATGGGGCATCGGCGGCGTGCTCATGCGCGCACGGCGCAGCAGCGATGAGCAGGCCTTGTTGGCGGCACTGCGTCGACAGGATGAGGAAAAGGACGTCGCGGCGGACCGCGAGGCTCAGTCCGTCGAGCAGCGTTTTCAGCAGTTTCGGGCCGCAGCACGCGACGTCCGCAGGTTTCTCGGCCGCTTGCGGGGCCCAGGCCCGGGCGTGGCGGCGATGCCCTGGTACGTTGTGCTCGGTATGAGAGGGGCCGGGAAATCGACGCTCTGCCGAAGCCTGCGACCATCTGCGATCAATGACAAGGATACGGACAGCACGGCACCTGCGCGGTTCCACGTATTGGACGAGGCCGTACTGGTCGAGCTGGACGGCGCGTTCGTCCAGCAAGAAGAAGGCTGGTCGCGTCAGTTATGGCCGCGCATCCTCGACCAATTGCGCAGTTTTCGGCCGCGGCAGCCGCTCAACGGCGTCGTCCTGACGATCGGGGTCGACGAACTGCTCCGAGCGGCACCCGAGACCTTGATCGATCTCGCCGCGGCGGCACGGCGGCGAATGGAGGAGATCGGCACACGTCTGCGCACTCGCGCGCCCCTCTACATTGTCGTGACGAAGCTCGACCTGCTGCTGGGCTTCGAGGAATTCTTCGAGAGCCTGCCGGCAGAGGAACGCGAGGCCGCCTTGGGATTTCCGCTTGCCACGCTCGAGGGGCCGACGACGGGCTCGGCTGTAAATGCATTTTCGGTCGGCTTCGCCGACCTGCTTCAGCCGCTGTGCGGCCAGTTGACGATGAGGCTGCACGAGGAGCCGGATGAACTGCGCCGCCGCCGCATCAACGAACTGCCGTCGCAGTTTGCGCTGCTGAAGCCGAAATTATTGCCGCTGGTGCAGCATCTCACCTCGACCGACCGCTTCGCCGTTCCGCCTCTCGTGCGCGGACTTTTCTTCGTCAGCGCGAGCCAGACCAACAACTTTATCGATATTTCGGCGTCGACGCTGGGCCAGGACTTTGCCTATGGCGGTGAGGGCCTTCGCGCGGCACCGCAGTCGATCACCATCCGCAGCAGACCGTATTTCGTAGCGGGTCTCCTCCACAAGGTGATGTTGCCGGAACGGGGTCTGGCGGGACTGACGCGTCCCGGCCGCGTCATCGTGCAGGTGCGGGATGTCGGCGCCAATCTTGCACTTGCCATGGCAGCGATCTTTTTCATCACCGTTTGGTGGCTCGCTTTTTCGGAAGGTCGCGCCTATGTCGGCCGCCTCGACCAGGGCGCATCCGAGGCTCGGCGGTCGATCCAGCATGCGGCGCCAGAGCGTGTGATGCCGGCCGACTTCGGACCTGTGCTCGAGACTCTCGACGATCTCCGCAGCCTTGCGCAGGAGCGGCCAGGGCAAACGCCCGCCGGACTTTATAGTACCAGCAGCGCCGAAGCCGCCGGGCGCAACGTCTACGACCGTGCCCTTGCCGACATGGCCCTGCCATTTCTGTGGAGCTATCTGCGCAATGGCCTCGACGCACCCGGAACGCCAGAGGCGCTGCGGCTGCAACAGCTCAAGCTTTACCTCATGATCGGAGGCGAAAGGGCGGTCGATGCGGAGGCAGCGAGACTGGTCGCCGCCGATTTCACAGGCCATTGGCTCCCCAATGACCGCAGTGCCGAAGTCGAGCTGGCGGTCGCGGACCATCTCGCCGAGTTCTCGCGGATCCAGATAACGGTGCCACCCATTGATCTTGTGCTCGTGGAGCGTGCCCGCGGGCGCATTTCCGACTATACGCTGGCGCGTATCGCCTATGACCTGGCGCTGACGATGCCGGCAGTCACCAGTCGCCCAGCCTGGCGTCCGGTCGAGCATATGGGGCTTGCCGGACCACAGGGGCTGAGCCGCATCAGCGGCAAGAGCTTTTGGGACGGGATTCTCGGCATCTACACCGCGAGCGGACTGAAGGAGACGATGCTGCCCGCGTCCCGCGAAGCCGCCGGCCGCGTGGCGGCTGACCTGTGGGCCATGGGAATGGCCGACACCTCGGCGGAACGCGAGCGCGAGGAGCGCCGCATCCGAGACGGACTGCTTGATCTCTACCGGGTGGACTACATCACGGTTTGGGAAAGCCTCCTGTCCGATCTCGATATCGCACAGACGACCACGGCAAGCGATCTGGCGCGCGCGATGGCACTCATCATCGGCCAGCCCTCCCCGGTCAAGGAACTTACCGTGGGGATCGCGCAGGAGACGAACCCGGCTGAAGCCGCTCAATCGACGCTCGACACGGTGGCTGAGACAGCCAGGTCTCTCCAGCCAGACGAGCTTTCAATCCTGACGCCGCGTCGCGTTATCGACGTGGCGAGCGCCGTATCCGATCATTTCCCTCCGTTTCGGAAGGCTGTCCTGGCCGATGAGGGCCAGCAGGCGCAGATCGATGCGCTCCTTGCGGCCATGGAGCCGCTCTATCGTCAGATCAACCATGTCGCCAATGGCGGTGACGTGCTGGAGCTCGGTACCGAACCGCAGACCATGCTCGCCGAACTGACCCGGCGCGTGGCTGCGCTTCCTGAAAACCTGCAGCCCCTCTTCCGACGAATCCTCAACAAGGCGGCTGCCGTGACTGCCGGCAAATCCCGACAGCGGCTGGCGGACATCTGGACGACGACGGTGCTGCCGCTATGCCGTTCGACGACGGTGGGCCGCTATCCATTCGAACCGCGCAGTCGCCGGGACGCGTCAGTCTCTGATTTTGCCAGCCTTTTCGGGCCCAAGGGCGCCATTGCCTCATTCCGGAACGATTATCTGCGCCCCTTCATCGACAGCAGCACCAAGCCGTGGCGCTGGCGAACCGGCCAGCAGTTCGGGCTTGACCTCGACGATGCCGTGCTACGCCAGTTCGAACTGGCGGACGAGATCACCACGGCCTATTTCGGAGACTCGGAAACGCCGCTCGTGGCGTTCCAGATCGAGCCGGTCAGCCTCGACCGCCGCGCCCGCGCCTTCCAGCTCGACATCGGTGGACCGACGCTCATCTATGCGCACGGGCCGCCGAAGGCGGCTGCCTTCGGCTGGCCGCCAGAGAATCCTGCTGCCGAAGCCATGCTGTCGATGACGCCCGAACTGGACGGCGAACGCAACATGCTGCGCTTTGAAGGCGCGTGGGCTCTCTTTCGCCTGTTCGACGCCGGCCGCATCCTCGAAGCCGAAACCACGGACGTGGTGCCTTATCAGTTCAACATTGGCAACCGGAGCTTGCGCCTGATTGTCACGGCGCCGCCGACGCGCAATCCGTTCTCGCGCGATATCCTGTCCAACTTCAGTTGTCCGGAACTGCAATGACAATCCGCGCCTGTCCACACCGGTCGACTTCGGGCCGCAGCCACTTCGTGCCTTCGCCAGCCCTCTCTTTTGCAACTGCCTGCCAGATCCAGGAGATCCGCCCGACATGACGGATGAACTCCTTCTTCACTACAACCGCGAGCTGCTCAATATTCGGCGGGCGGCTGCGGCATTCGCTGCCGAAAATCCGCGCATTGCGGCCCGGCTTCGCCTGTCCGAGGATTCGATCGAGGATCCGCATGTCTCACGTCTTGTTGAGGCATTCGCCTATCTTACGGCGCGGGTCCGCCAGAAGCTCGACGACGATTTTCCCGAGCTCACCGACGCTTTCCTGAACGTGCTCTATCCGCATTTCGAGCGCCCCATTCCTTCGCTCTCGATCTTGCAGATGGAGCCGTCGCGGGAGATGGCCGAGCCGCATGTCGTGGGCCGTGGTACCTTGATCGATACCGAGCCCGTGGACGGCGACGAGTGCAGGTTCAGCACCACCAGCGAGGTGACGCTGCACCCTATCTCCATCAAGCTCGCCTCCCTCACGGGGCGCCCGATCATGGCGCCCGAGACGGCGAAGGCGCCGAACGCAGCCGCTTGCCTGCGGCTGACGCTGGAGATGCTGCAGCCCGACGCCAGTTTCGCGCAGAACGGTCCCGACCGGCTCCGCTTCTTCCTGCGCGGCCAGCCACAGCTGGTCTATCCGCTCTACGAGCTTCTGCTCAACGACGCGCTCGCGGTCGCCTTCGCGGAAGGGGCGAATGATCCCTCGCCCGTCGTCCTTGACGCAGCCGCGCTGTCGCCCGCCGGCTTCGAAGAGGACGAAGGGCTGCTGCCTTATGGCAGCGCATCGCATATCGGCTTCCGGATCCTGACCGAATTTTTTGCCTTTCCCGAGAAGTTCCTGTTTGTCGACCTGACCTTCCCCGATCGCACCGCGCTAAGGGGTAAGGGAAGAACGCTCGATGTCTTCATCTATCTGAAACGAGCCTGGCCGGCCCTGGAGCGTTCGGTGACCGCCGCCGCCTTCGCCCTGGGATGCACGCCGATCGTGAATCTCTTTCCCCAGGCCGCGGAGCCGGTCACGATCGACCGCCGCTCGACGCAGTACCGCGTCACTCCGGACGCTCGCCGGTCGCGGGCGCTCGAAGTCTACAGCGTCGAGACCGTCCATTCGATCAATGCGGATGGCAAGCGCCGCATCATCCGCCCCTTCTATGGTCTCGATCACTCGCTCGACCCGATGGCGGCGGATGACGCCGGCTGGTGGCTCGCGTCGCGGACCGATGGCGACCCTGATAATCCCGGCAGCGAGGTCTCGCTTTCGATCGTCGACCTCGATTTCCGGCCGAACCTCCCCTCCGACGGCGTGCTCGCGGTTGAAACCCTCTGCCTAAACAGAAACCGGCCCGACCGCCTTCCTTTTGGTGGCGGTCATCCGGAATTGCGCATGGTAGAGCCATCGCCTCTGGTCGGGAGCATGCGCATGCTCACCGCGCCCACGCCGACGCTGCGCAATCTGAACCGGCAGGCCGGCCGCTGGCGGCTCGTCTCGCATTTATCGCTCAACCATCTCTCGCTTGTCTCGGATGGCGGACTGGCCGCCTTGCGCGAGATGCTGACGCTTTACGATTTCCACAACTCGGCCGAGACGCGCGCCCTGATCGAGGGCATTATCGGCGTGTCGTCCAAAATGGGAACCGCTCGCGTGCGGGCAGCAGGTCAAAGCGCGTTCTGCCGCGGCATCGACGTGACGCTCAGCTTCGACGAATCCAACTTTTCCGGTAACGGCATCTACCTGATGGCCAGCGTGCTCGAGCGTTTCCTCGGGCTATACGCGGGCGTCAATTCGTTCTCGCGACTGACCGTCGCGGTCAAAGGCCGCAGCGAGGTATTGAAGACATGGCCAGCACGCGCCGGCGATCACGTTCTTCTCTAGCGGCAAGCCTGTTCGAGCAGCCTCAGGCCTACGAGTTCTTCCAGCTCGTCCGCCTGCGTGAACTCATTGCAGCGCTTGAAAGCGAGAGAACCGGCAGCCCGCAGCCGGAACCGATCGGTTCTGGCGTGGAGCCGCGCAAGGCCGCACTCACAATCCGCACATCCGTGCCGCTCGGCTTCGCGGCAGCCGAGGTCACGGCCCTACGTCAGCCAAGGCAGGGCGGGCCTGTCGAAGCGACGCAGACACTTGTGGGCTTGACGGGACCGTCCGGTGTGCTTCCCCACGCGCTCAGCGAACTGGTGCAAGTCAGCGTTCGCGAGCGCAATCCGGCGCTGCGCGACTTCCTGGACGTGTTCAACAATCGCCTCGCGGGACTGCTCTACGAAGCGTGGACCAAGTACCGCGCCGTGATTGCGCGCGAACGCGCCGTGCGGCTCGGTGCGAGCAACACTCTCGACACAGCATTCAAGGCGCTGGTGGGCATCGGCATGCCGTCGGTGTCGTCGCGCATGCAAATACCGGACGATACGCTCGTCCACTTCGGCGGTCTTCTCTCAAGGCAAGGCCGATCAGTAATCGCCGTGGAACGGGTGCTCTCGGGTTCCCTCGGCCATTGCGTGAAAATCCGCCAGTTCCTCGGCGAGTGGCTGCCCATTGCCGAGTCCGATCAAACGCGACTGCCGCGCGGCCGGAGTTCGGTCGGTCATTTCGCGGCGCTCGGGAGGGATGTTGTCCTTGGCACGCGCACCTTCGATATCCAGTCCTCGGTTCTCGTCTGCGTCGGGCCCCTCACCTATCCTGCTTTCCGGTCGCTGCTTCCCGACGGGCGCCGCGCCCGCATGCTGAGCGATCTTGCTGCCATCGCGCTCGGCCCAGACAAGGCTTTCCGTCTTCGCCTCGAACTTCGTAGCGCCGAGGTGCCTATGCTCAGGCTCGGCGGCGATCGTGACGATGCTTCCGCTAGCCGACTCGGCTGGAATACTTGGCTCGCCTCCGAGAGGCCGCGCACAAGCTCAGCTTCCGCCGAGTTCCACCCTCCCGCCCATCTCCGCTAATCGACTGGAACCGACGATGAACGACTGGACCGACGGCTACGTGTCCGACATAGAGTATCTGCCTGGCTACTATATGGAGCAGGCGCCGGCGCATCTTGATCTGGCGTGCCTTCTCCGCGGCATCGAGCCGCCGCGGGCGCCGGGCGAGAGCTTTCGCTATTGCGAACTCGGCTGCGGGGTGGGCGAGACGGCGCTGACGATCGCGGCCGCCAATGCGCAGGCGGAGGTATGGGCTTTTGATTTCAATCCGGCGCATATCACGCGCGGAAGCGGGCTGGCCAAGGCGGCGGGCCTTACCAACGCCCATATCGAGGAGGCCTCCTTCGAGGAGCTGGCCCGTGGCGCGTACCGCGATCTCGGCCGCTTCGACTACATTGCGCTTCATGGAGTATGGGCCTGGGTGAGCGCGGCCAATCGTGCCCATATCGTACAATTCATCGACCGGCACCTGAAACCGGGTGGCCTTGTCTACGTGACCTACAATGCGCTGCCCGGCTGGACCTCCGCCATGCCTCTGCAAAGGCTAGTCTCGATGTTCGCCGACGTTGCCAGCGAGCGCAGCGACTGTCGCATCGTCACGGCACTCGATAAAGTCGCCGCCTTTGCAAAGGCCGGCGCCGGAATGCTTCCTGCCGAAATGCTCGAGCGGCTCGGCAAGGAACGCGAGAAGGGCAATGTCGCTTACCTCTCGCACGAATACCTGAACGCCCACTGGTCCCCGTGCTACCAGGTCGATGTGGCGCGCGAGATGTCGGTCGCCAAGCTGAGCTATGCCGGCACGGCCAATCTGCTGGAGAACTTTCCCGATTTATCGCTGACGCCTGAGCAGCGTGAGCTCGTCGCGGGCATGCCCGCTGCCTTGGCCGAAACCGCCAAGGACTATTTCATGGCGCGTACCTTCCGCCGCGACATCTACATTCGGGGCGCTCGCGCAATCCCCGACAGACGCCTCGACGGGCGTATCCGCGATATCAGGCTGGCGCTGGTCGTTCCCGAAGACGCCGTGACGCGCGACATCAAGGTGCCGCTCGGCGAAGCGGCCCTCAATGAGAGCTTCTACGGTCCGGCGCTGGAAGCGCTGGCCCAGGCGCCGCGTTCGGTCGGCGAATTGATCGACCTGCCCGAGGCCGAGCGCAGCAGCGTCACGCCGCGGGAGGTGGTCGGCATGCTCGTGGGTTCGCGCCAGGCAATGATCCTGGCGAACGAGACCTCGCCTGCGGGACGCGCTGCGGCCGCCCGCTTCAATGCCGCCCATCTGAGCGCCTGCGCAGATGAAGGCAGGGCGGTCTGCGCGCTCGCCGCATCAGGGACCGGCTCGGGCCTCACCGCGCGCCTTTTCGAGATGTTGGCCTATGAGGCGATGGCAGACGGTGCGCCCGCGGAGGCCGGGGCTCTCACTGGCGCGGTCTGGCGTATCCTCACCACGAGAGGCGATCGCATTCGCCACGAGGGTGAGTTGATCCACGACGATAGCGAGAACAAGCGGCTCATTGCCGAGCAGATGCAGCTCGTCGTTGCCACGGCCGTTCCGATCTGGAAACGAGTCGGCGCGATCTGACCGCCAATGGATGGGCTCCCCTTCTCGGACCTGTGGCTCATTCACCGAAGGGGGGCCGTCGATATCCTTGCGGGCTTTGACAGGTCGGGAGCCGAGCTCGTCGTCAAACGGCTCGTTGTTGGAAGATGCGGGCCGGATCCGCTCCTAGCGGCGCGGTTCAGGCGAGAAGCGGCGATCTACCGGACACTGCAGCATCCAGGCATTGCGCGGTGCCTCGGATCCGGGGAAGACTGGCTGGCACTCGAGCGGCTGCAGAACGGCCTTGGCGATCCTGCCCGGCGCTCAGCATTCCATCGCCTGGACGCCGTCCGCGCCCTGCTGCACGACTTGGCGGACATACTGGCCTATCTACATGCGCGCGGCGTTATCCATGCCGACCTGAAGCCTGCGCATGTCATGTTCCGTGGCGACCATCCGGTCATCATCGACTTCGGGATCGCGAGCCTCGGATCGCCGGATCCGATCGCGGGCGCAGAATTCGCCGGCTCCCCGCGATGGATGGCGCCCGAACTCATCGCCGGCGGATTGCCCTCGCCCATGTCGGATGTCTGGGCCTTGTGTGCCATCGGCTGCTGGCTCCTGAACGGAGGGCCCGACAACGACGAGCACGCCGAAGCAATCCTGGAACGGCGACTTGCGACAAGGGACGCGAGCGAAGCTGAACCGACACTCCCGGACGGCATCGACCGGCAGTTTGCGCGTATCCTGGTGGCCGGGCTGGGACCGCAGAACCTGCGGCCCACGGCGGCGCAGATCGTTCAGCTGATCTCCAGGACGACGGCAGGGTAAAGCTTCTTCAGATTGGGAAGGGACTTGCTCTGCCAGGGGATTTTGGTCGAGCCACGGACGGCAAGGCCCACACCTGACTGCTTCCTTACCTCGATCGTGAACTTCGCCAGCAGGTTGATGCCGGAGCTGTTGAGAAACTCGAGTTCGGTTAGATCCAGGGCGATCGTCTCGGGCTTGCTGGCCAGCACGTTCTGCATGATCTCGAGGATCGGGGCATAGGCCTCCGTGCCCGAGAGCCGCATGGTTCCTTCATAGTGGATCGTCGCGCCTTCCGCCCAAACCCTGTAGTCGTTCGTCTTGATTTCCATTGTTGCGAGTTGCTCCGATGAATGGGGGTCAGGAGAGAGTAAGCGCAGCGAAGGTGTTGAGCCGGATCGGCCCACCAGCGCCGTCGTCGAGGAATTCCCACCCCAGCTTTGCGCCATAGTCGCTCATCAGCGTCAGAAGCCCAAGCCCGGACGCCGAGGAACTGGCGTCCTCCGCATTGGCCTCGATTCGCTCGATCAGCAATTCACCCGGATCGCGGGAGGTGATCTCTTCCAGCAGTCCGCTGAAACGCTCCGCCGTGCCGCGGTTGACGAGATTGGAAACCCTTATCTCGAACCGCGCGCCGTCGATCGAGGTATCCACCAAGATATCGCCCGGGTGACGGAACTTTACTGCGTTCTCGAGCAGTTCGTTGACGAGATAGCCGATGCTATGCCGCGTTTCGTTGTAATCAAGCGAGAGCGCGCCGCTGCGCAAGGCATAGAACTCGCCGATGAATTCCGACGTCGTGCTCGCATGATGCCAGGTCAGGTCGAGCGGCCCTTCGGCCAAAGTCACCGACTTGCCGAATGCGGCCGAGCCGTTGTGTAGCGTCGTCTCGCCGTAATGCGTCCTCATCTATCGATGCCTCATCACGACCAGAGTGATGTCGTCGTGGATCTTCTGTGTCCCTATGTGGGCCATCAAGTCCGCGATGATGCCGTCCTTTATCTCGTCGGCGCTGCCGTTGCGGTGGCGCTTGGCGCTCTCGCACAGCCGTTCGATCCCGAAGAGTTCCCCCGCCGGGCTCTCGGCCTCGGTTACCCCGTCCGTGTGTAGGACGATGATGTCGCCCTTGTCGAAGTCCAAATCATGCGTGCTGACGAAGGGCCCAATGTCGCTCTCCAGCCCGATCGGGAAGCCGAGGTCGATCGTGTCGATGCGCTCGATCTCCCCGCCGTTGCGCAGGACCAGCACTTCCTCGTGCTGGCCCGAAACCGTGACCTTGCTGTTCTCGTAATCGAGGAAGGTCAGCGACAAATGCTTGTCGGTCTTGGTGCGCTCGATGTTCTTGAAGATCGTGCGGTTCAGGATCTCCAGGAACTCCTTCGGATCGCCGCTGCCCTGCTCTTGAAGGGCCCGCGCCACTGACTGCACCATCAGCATCAGGACCCCGCTTTCCAAACCGTGTCCCGTCACGTCGCCGATGCCGACCTTCACGCGGTTGCCGTTCTGGAGCACGTCGAAATAGTCGCCGCCCACCTCGTCGGCTGGCTCCATATAGCCGGCAACCTCGATGTTCGGAATGGCGCCAAGCTCGTTCGATTTCGGCAGAACCATCTTCTGTATATGGCGGGCGACGTCGAGCTCCGCTCCGAGGCGCAGGTTCTCGGATTTCAGGCGTGCGTTGAGCGCCATGATCTCGTCATTTGCGTTCGCGAGCTCATGGGTGCGCTCCTCGACCAGGTTTTCCAGGTTTTCCGTGTGATACCTCATCTCCTCGGCCATCTTGTTGAACGCGATGCCGACGGCGCCGACCTCGTCGCGCGACGGAATATCGACGCGCACCGAGTAGTCCTTTTCCTGAAGACGGCGTGCCGCATTGGCAAGCGCGCTCAGCCCGGCGGTGATGCGGCCCGAGATTGCGTAGACTGCGGCCAGAACGACGAGAAGGCTGATGAAGAGGATGATGATCTGGTAGTGGACGACGCGGGTCGTCGCGCTCGAAATGGCGGTCTGGGCCGAGATCAGCGAGCCATAGATTTCTTGTTCGGAAACGACGAAACCGAGCGTCATCGTCTCCTTCACAATACCCTTGCCGTCCCATAGATTGCCGGGCGTCAGCTGTTTTAGCACGACGAGATGTGGCACCTCAGCGCCGTCGCGCTCCAGTATGACATGTTTAAGTTCGGTATGCGCGTCTGTGGGCAAGACAAGCGACGCGATGGCGGCTTGGGTGCTCGAGCGCAACGAGCGATCGACGCCGGTGACGCCCTGTCCGCTCTGGTCGCTGGCCTTGAGCCCAAGGGTTTCTTCACCGATGGCATTGGTGGCAATAACATTGCCGTTCGACATCACGAGAAAGCCGAAGCCGGTTTCGGCGATGCTAACGCTTTCGACGAGGCTCGCCAGTTGGTCCAGCGTGATGTCGACGGCGGCCATCCCGGCTACATGATTGCGGTCGGCGGTCCAAAGCGGGTGGAAGAAGCTGACGATCAGCTTCCCGGTGATGGCGTCGATATAGGGCGCTGTCGTTACGATTTCGGATTCGACCGGGCGAGATGCTGGACTGGCGATCCAGGATTCCCAACCCTCGTAGACGCCAGGAAAGAAGAAATCCCAGAAATTCGGGCCCTCATTGTGGCCAGGGTACAGTTTGTCGAAGGTTTGCGCTTGTTCCGAATAGGGCGTGGCACGCATGATGGATGCGTCCTTCGGCCCGACATAGTACATTTGCAGCTTCGGTGCTCCGGTTTTCATCAGCGACGGACCGAGCAGGCTCAGGATCGCGCTGTTACGCACTTCCCTTTCAGCGGCGGGTACCGGTTGCTTGTCGGGCCCCAGCAGATAGCCCCAGACGCTTACGGCGGAAGGAGCGCCCGCCGAATTCTGCGACCAGCCGCCTTGTTGGTCGAACGCAAGCGGCGTGGTGAAGGCAGGATTAGTTTCGAGTGCCCGGCCTATCTCATCTTCGACCTCAGGATGGTCGATGAGCGTCTGCATCGTGTTGGCGAGCGTCGTCACGTCCGAATGCACGCGATCCAGCAGCAGATCGGCCCGCAATGCGGTCGTCTCGATATAGGTTTTCAAATACTCCTGGTTTGCCTCGGTGAGCCCTTCGCCCACTTGGTTGGTGGCATCGCGAGACAAACGCTGCACGTTCCAGATGGCGATGCCCCCACCAAGCAAAAGATCAAACAGGACCGCCGCGCCGACGACCAGGACGAACTTCGCCCGGAAACTACGTGGCGAAAAGCGACCGACTTTGATCGCCCTGTCGGATTGAGCTTCGGCGTAGGAGAGAGTCATAGCGGCTTGCGCCCCGACGCCACCCAGATCGGCCAGCCGGCGTAGCCCTTTGGATGCAAGGCCGCGAAGATGTGGTCGTCAAATCCGCGGCGGAAACGCTCGATGAATTCCGTGGAATCCCCGCGCTGGTCGGCCATGTCGCCGGCGAAGAGGTTCTTCCATGATTCAATGATGTCGGCGAAGTCCTGAGGATCGCCGTCGAGATTGGTCACCATGAAGGATTCCATGCGGACATCGTCGAAGCCGGCGTCGAGCAGCAAGCGGCGACTCTTCGGGCCACACTCGATATCCATGTTGAAATGATGCCAGAGCTTGGCGACCTCGTTATAGGTCCACTGGATAGATTCCCCCCGCGGTTCGCCCAGGCAATGGGAGTTCTTCTCGTTGGTCACATAGACCCGACCACCCGGCTTGCAGATGCGGAAAAGTTCCTTGAGAATCAGTTCCGGACGATCGAAGACCTGCAGCGAATGGCGGCACGTGACGAAATCGAATTGGCCGTCTTCGAGCAGCATTTCCGAGGCATCGCCATAGACGTATTCGATACCGTCGATGCCGAAATCGGCAGCCACCTTGCGGGCATAGGCGAGGCTCGACTTCGAATGGTCGAGCGCGACGACGCGCGACGGGCGGAACTCCTTTTGCAGCAGCACGGCGAAATCGCCAATACCGCAGCAGACATCGGCCACGATTAGCCCCTCGCGCATTCCGTGCCGCGGCAAGATCGATTTCTCATGACGCCAAGTCATCTTCGTCTGTGTGCGCAGCACATGAATGAAATCGCTGTTCTCGACGAAGGTCTGGCCGGGATAGAACTGGTTGTCGTACTGCTCGACCACGATTCTGGGCGTCAGCTGGCTCAGGGGCGTGAACTTGCGCGTGGACCAGCCGACGACGCTCGATGTGATGATCGAGATGCGCAGGTCGCTGCGCTCTCCGGTCGCGCGCACGAGAAGGCCGGAGATGACCTTGAAGGCGACATTGTTGAGCCGCACCAGCCGCTTGACGTTGAGGTAGAGCGTGCCGCGCACCTTAGACAGGGCCTGCTCGAAAAGGCGGATGCAGGCGGCCAGCTCCTGCTCCTGCTGGGGCCGCATCGATCCGATGATCGAGAACTCCTGGTTGTTCTCGTCGAAGGTGACGGAATAGCTCTGTGCAATCGCCTCGGACATCTGTGCGCTCAGTCCTCGAGTGTCAGTTCAGCCGCCAACCGCACGGCTCCGTCGTCCATCGGCTCGATGATCAGCCGCGCATTGTAGTCGACTGCCAATTCCATCAGGCCAATGGTCGGGTCGATCGGCCCCTCCTGGAACAGGGCAGCACGATATGTCTCCGCAAGATTTTCCTGCGAAAGCCGGTTGAGGGCCTTTCGATAGAAGTCCAGGCCTGCAAGGTCGTTGGGGATCACCAATTCGACACGATCCTTGTTGCCGTTGCGCAGGATGGAGCAGACGAAGTTGCCGGTCGCGCCGTGCGCGCGATGAGCGGTTTCCAGCAGTTCATTCATCGCCGAAGAAAGAAGGTTCGAATAGAGGAGCGAGTCGGTTCGATTGTGGCTGACCATCTTAGCGGCGTAGCTCGACAGACGGTCGCAATAGGCCCAGTCCGAGGCGAATGCCCCGACATCCATGCTTACCGCCACGAGCAACTCAAATGAGTCAGATGGCGCTACGTCTTGATCGATTGTCATGCCGTCAATTGCCGTTCGAACGTGATTGTGCGAAGCGCGCAGGCTCCCCTGCCGCTCCGCATGGCGTGCAGGCTCGATCAAATCCCTGGCTGACTAAGCCCCCCGATTCCCGCAACCCTAACGATAAGGCAGCTACTCTCAGCAGATCAAGTCTAATCGGACTTGATAGCCTTGCGCTCCACCCTCCGGGTCTGGATAAAGCACTGAATGATGAATGAATTCTCAAGCAATGGAACTGGAGGATTTCGCGCCATGTCCGAGCATGCCAACGAGGATGCGGCACCTCTCCGCGCCGAGATTGTCCGGTTGCAGGCCGAACTCGACGACCTCCGCTTGCTCAATGACGCCCTGATGGAGCATGGCGAGGCCGTCGAGGACCAGCTCGCCCAGCAGAATCTGCAGCTGGAGCAGACGCAGCAGCGGCTCGAAGCCGAGCTTGCCGACGCAACGCGCTATCTGTTCTCGATCCTGCCCGAGAAGCGCGACACATTGCCGAAGACAGACTGGCTGCTCGTTCCATCGACGGAGCTCGGCGGCGATTCATTCGGCTATCGCAGGATCGATGACGATCATTTCGCCTTTTACCTGATCGACGTCTGTGGTCACGGGGTCGGCGCCGCGCTCCTGTCCGTGTCGGTCATCAACGTTCTGCGCTCCTCGGCGCTGGTCAATGCCGACTTCCGTGACCCGTCCGAGGTGCTGGCCGCGCTAAACGACATGTTCCCGATGGAACGCCAGAGCAACATGTTCTTCACCGTCTGGTATGGCGTTTACAATGCGGCGAGCAGAGAGCTCCGCTATGCGAGCGGTGGACATCCACCTGCGATACACCTTCGGCAACAGACAGATGGCCCGACCGAGCCGACGTTGCTCATCACGATGGGCGGCATGGCCATCGGTGCCTTTCCCGACATCGTCTTCGAGAGCGCAAGTCTGACCGTAGAACCGGGAGACAGGCTCCTCCTGCTGAGCGATGGGACCTTCGAGGTGGACAGGCGCGCTGGCGAAATGCTGACGGTCGACGAACTGGCCGCCTTTGCCGCGGGAACGAGCGATCAACCACACGCCATCCACGATTGGGTGTGCTCTTTCGGCGACGGAGGTCCGCTGCCGGACGATTTCACGCTTCTTCGGATAGAGTTCTGACGGCCGGCCGCCAGTCATTGCTTGCACCGGAACCCAGTTCGGAGGACGCCCGTAACGCGCTCCATCCTTTCGCCTGCGACATGCCAATGCACGATCGGGTTCGCGACGCTTTGGGGGCAACCTGGGCGCGAAGATTCAGGGTGGCGCTTCGTGGCGCGGCAATGATATTAGCCTTCCTCGGGCAAACAGGGGGCATTGAACATGGGACTGCCGACACCGGAACAGCTAAACGAACTATCTGGAAAAGTCCTCGAACACGGCAAGCTCTGCCGGGGCAAATGGGAGAAATTCACAAGCGTGCTCACTTCGCTGCTGGCCAAGGCTGCCCCGTCGGCAGCGCAGGCCGGTGTGACGAAGGGCGCGTCCGCCCTCGGCGTATCGAGCGGGCTTCAGGTCGGTGCAACGGTCGGCGGCGTTGCCGTCGGCACAACGCTCGCGCCGATCGGCGCCGCACTGGCCCCGTGGATCGCCGCTGCCACGATCGCTTCGCAGGCAGGCAAGATCTTCAGCCTTTACGATATCAAGGACGACGTGCTCAAGGGCGGCAGCCCGAAGGTCACCTATGTCTGCCATTGCGGGCAATGCGCCAAGAACATCGGCTACATCATCGACAAGAAGGAACGGAATGTCGGTCTGGTGGCCGTGGCGGTCTTCACCCTCGGCGCGTCGGCAGTCGTCAAGGGCGTCCACTCGCTCGGCAAGAAGGTCAAGTCCGCCGTCAAAAGCGAGATGCGGCCGAAGGAAAAGACGTGCCGCGACCTCATCGAATCGGCACGCGAGAAGGGCTGCACCGCAGCGATGGCGACGATCTTCCTGCTGTCCGGAAGCTGGAGCTTCATGGGGAACCGGGAGATCAAAACGATGGCGACGGCCGTTGCAATCATGACCTCGGAAGACGGGTGGGACAAGTTCAAATCGCTATGGTGAACGGGCGATCGGGATAGCGATCGACGCCTTTCAGTCACGAGGGCACCAGCTTGCGGTGGACGTCGTTGCGCAGCACTGCCTTTTCGGCGACAATCGCGTGCTTGCGCGCTTCAATCAGAAGGAAGCGGTATCGCTGCGGGCCTTCACGGGCGCCGTCACCAGCAACTAGGTGGATGGGGGGAGCGTTCGATCAGGCTGGACGCCGCGGTGGTCACCGTGGTGAGCAATGTGACGACGCGTCATCAGCAACGTTCCGCCGCCCCTCGTACCGCTCAACGTCCAACACTGATATGGAGGGAAGCACCCTGCGCACATTCGTCGCGAAATCGGGTCAGACTTTGCAGGAGATCAGTGCGGAACTGATCGACGGCCGCCTGGGCAAGACGCAGGCGGAAGCCGTGCTGAGACGTATCCGTACCCTCAATCCGGCACTCGGGACGGGCAAGCTGAAGCAGGGAACGGTGGTCGTCATTCCGGCCGGACCAGGTATCAAAACCGGGCCGACCAGAGCGGTCACGCAGGATGCAGCCGAAATGTTGATCGCCCAGTTCGAACGGCCCGCCCGCCCGACGCGCGGCGACGTGGCGGCGGCCGCCAAAGCGCGACAGCCGCAGCGCGCCAAACTCGCGGATGCTCTTCAGTCAGACGTCTTCAACCGGGCGCTGACAATCGACAAGGAACTGACGGGGAAGGCCGAACTCGCCAAGAAGGCGCTGGCGCAGGAAGAAGCCGACGAAAAGGACTTGCTCAACGGTTTCGACGGCCTGATCTCGGACGCGCGCGCGGCCATGGAGAAGCTCGATAAGATGCTGGTATAGCGGTTGCGGGCTGAGGCAGCCGTCGAAGAACGAGACCGGGCGTGTGGGGCCGATGCCATGGGGCATCGAGTTCGCTGCGGGCAAAGCCGGTGCCTGCCTTCGGAGCAACCGCGACCTCCGTTCCTGACGGGAGATTTTCAGTAAAGCCGAGACGCGCTCCAGGACGTAGCGATCGGGCGGGCAGCCAAAAGGTTCTCGCGAAGGCCTGCGCGAAATAACCGGGCGAAAGCCCGCACACGCCAGCGAGCTCTGGAGTGGTGAGCCTTCGCCTGAAATGCTCGTTGAATACTTCCGAACTTATTGGCGGCCGCAGCTGAAAGACGCGTTCCCACCGGCAGGCAAACGCAAGACTGGGACTCAGCCGACTGTGGCGGCACTCGTTTAGTCTAGTCCTTCTAGATCACCATGGCGTTGAACTTGGCTGATTCCGGCCGCGCATATTTATTGTATTCCGCCAGGATTGCGCGCTTGAACTCCTGCGTCATCGCCGTTAGCTGCCGCTCGGCGACCGTGGCCTCCATGTAATGCCTAAAAGACCAATTGGCGTCCTGGCTCACAGTCGCCCGAATATATTTCGCGATGTGCGTACCCTCGATCACGTCCACCTCTACGTCATAGTCCAAGCTCGTTATGGGCGTGCCCTTATCGGTCAGCACCTCCTTGATGGCGATCTCCAGGGCTAGCATGGCGCCGTTCACCGCGGCCGTCCCGGCCACCAAATTTTCGGCAGCCTGGCCTTTCCCGTTTTCCCGCAGGCTATGCGCGATGAGATGGCACCAATGCCATTCCCGCGGCTCGCTTGAGATGCCTAACAGCGTCATCAGATGCTCTCGCGCGCTGACGGGGTTTTTGGTCCCCAGCGCCCTTTGCATCACCACGCTTTGGTCCGGGTCGCGAATCTGGTTACCGTAGGCGCGCACATCTGTCGCCGTCAAATTCTCGACCGTCTGAATTTTCTTGTAGGTCTGCCTGGCGTTGGTGATGCTGTCGTCCACGAGCCGGACAGGCGGCGATTTGGCGAAATAGTGCACATTGCCCGGATTGTACCAGTAGTTCATCGGATAGTATTGCTGACCCTCTTTATCGACGATGAAGCTCGGCTGATTGAATGTCGTGGCGGTGGAGGCGCTGGGCGCCGCCTCCTCCATCCTATCGCCCTTCTTCCCCTTATATTTCAGCGTCGAAAGATCGCCGGACGTGGTGTTGAAGCTAAACACCGTGTCCGGGCTCTGAGTCAGCCCGTAATTCGCACCGCCGCCGCCTTTGGCCTTCTGCTGAAGGTTCTCCAGCTTAATGTCGCTCACGGCGATGAGCGAATTGAACAGTTTGATGCAAATCAGGCTTTGCTCTTGGTCATGCTGAAAAATGTCGCTGCCGGTCGAGGTCACGCCCCGCCACGTGTAAGTTCCCGCGCGCGGTTCGCCCGTTTGGGGATTCGTCCAGGAGACCTGCGTCTGCGATATCACCGTCAAAATTCCCACTGAATGTTCCTTCTGTGGTTGTCCCTATCCGTTGGCGTTCTGCGGGGCCGGCATGCCGTGGCTGGCGCATCCGCTGCGGTTTGGTGATCACGAGTATGTGACCAAAACACAACCTTAAAGCAAGTAGAGTGCAATCCGACTTCGCATTGCACCTCACGTCCAGCGGCAATAAAGAAGGCGGCAACGTAAACCTATCGCCAGCGATGCTGGTGCAATGACAAGAGGCCTCGCACCCTACGTTCAGGCAGGATCTGCTTTCTCCGCTGCGCGCTCAAAACGCTTCCCGAGCGAAGGCTAGGGTCTCGAACAGAAGCGGCGGACCCTTCTTGCCGACGGGGTCGACGGCCGCACCCCCCATATCAAGCTGCCCCATCTCGACGCGGCCGGCGACAGCGCGCCAGGCTCGATCGTGGAGCTTCGGAAAGTCGACGACGCGCGCGGCCAGCGCCGCGTGGCGATCGCGGTGCGCTCCGACCTCGACATCGAGCGGCAAGTGACCGTGACCGGCGCCACCTGGCTCGACCGGCAGAATATCGCCCGCGAGCCGACGGCGCTGGGCGGCGGCTTCGGCGCCGAAGTGCGCGACGCCATGGACCGGCGCGCCGAGCATCTTTTCGGCGAGGGCCTCGCCGAACGCCAGAAGCGCGGCGTCAGCTTCCAGCCCGGCCTGGTCGACACGCTGCGGCGTCGCGAGCTGGAGGCCGTCGGCGAATGCATCGCCGCCGAGACGGGACGGCCGCAGGTCAAGCCGGAGCCCGGCGAATATGTCACCGGCACCTATCAGCGGCGGCTGAACCTCGCGAGCGGCCGCTTCGCCATGATCGACGACGGGCTCGGCTTCAGCCTCGTGCCCTGGACTCCATCAATCGAAAAGCAGCTCGGCCGTCACGTCTCCGGGGTCGCCCGAAGCTACGGCGGCGTTGACTGGAGCTTCGGCCGCCAGCGGGGCTCGGCCTGTGACCAACATTCCAAGCGTAAGGACTCCGACATGTCCGCCACCAGTATCCTCTGGGGGCAGATCCTCACCGTCTTCGCCATCGTCCTCCTGACGACATGGGCCGCCACGCAATGGACGGCCTACAAGCTCGGCTTCCAGCCCAGCTCGGACCGCCGTCGTTCATGCTCGGTCATTGGCCGATCTACTATCCGTGGTCCTTCTTTCCCTGGTGGTACTTCTACGACGCCTATGCGCCGCCGATCTTCGTTGAGGGCGCCTATATCGCGGCGTCGGGCGGCTTCATGTCCATCGCCGTCGCCATCGGCATGTCGGTATGGCGGGCACGGGAGGCAAAGGATGCCGAGACCTTCGGCTCGGCGCGCTGGGCCCGTCATGAGGAGGTGCGCGGCGCCGGCCTGCTCGGCGAGGACGGAGTGGTGCTCGCCAAGTTTGACCACGCCTATCTCCGCCACGATGGACCCGAGCATGTGCTGTGCTTCGCGCCGACCCGCTCCGGCAAGGGCGTCGGCCTGGTCGTGCCGTCGCTGCTCACCTGGCCCGGCTCTGCGATCGTCCACGACATCAAGGGCGAGAACTGGACACTGACCGCCGGCTTCCGAGCCCGGCACGGCCGGGTGCTGCTCTTCGATCCGACCAACGCGAAGTCGGCCGCCTACAATCCCTTGCTCGAGGTGCGCCGCGGCGAGTGGGAGGTCCGCGACGTGCAGAACATCGCCGACATCCTGGTCGACCCAGAAGGCAGCCTCGAAAAGCGAAACCACTGGGAGAAGACCAGCCACGCGCTCCTGGTCGGCGCGATCCTCCATGTCCTCTACGCCGAGGAGGACAAGACGCTCGCCGGCGTCGCCGCCTTCCTCAGCGATCCGAAGCGCCCGATCGGGTCCACTTTGGCGGCGATGATGAAGACCGCCCATCTCGGGGAGACCGGGCCGCATCCGGTAATCGCGTCGGCCGCGCGCGAGCTCCTCAACAAATCCGACAACGAACGCTCCGGGCGTGCTCTCGACCGCCATGTGGTTCCTCGGCCTCTATCGCGATCCCGTCGTCGCCGAGGTGACGCGCCGCTGCGACTGGCGCATCGCCGACATCGTTGGTGCCCGGCATCCGACCAGCCTCTACCTGGTCGTGCCGCCGTCGGACATCGCCCGCACCAAGCCGCTCATCCGGCTCATCCTCAACCAGATCGGAGCTGGAACGCGCCGCGCCGGTTGAGAAGAAGCGCCGATCGAGAACGGGTCCGACGACGGCTTCGACGACGAGGCTGATGACGACGCGGCCCGGATCAACCGCGCCAACCAGATTATGCAGGGCGGCGCGTCAGGTCTCGCTCGACCCGAATGCCGGCATGGAGCTGTGAGGCGCCCATGGCCAATCCGTCGAAGAAACAGCGGCTATCGGTCTATCTCGAACCCGAGGTGATGAAGGCGCTCGCCGCCTATTCGGCGCGGCGTGATCAGTCGCGTTCGCTGATCGCGAAGCGGCGATCGCATCCTTCCTGTCGCCGGACGCTGCCGAGCGTCAGGAAGCGCCGACGACCAAACGCCTCGATCAGCTCGACCGTCGCATGACGCGCATGGAGCGCGACGTTGGCACCTCGGTCGAGATGCTCGCCGTCTTCGTGCGCTTCTGGCTGACCACTAATCCGCCACTACCCAAGCCGGCGCAGGCGGCAGCGCGGGCGCAGGCTGGGGAGCGCTACGACGCCTTCGTCGCCGCGCTCGGGCGCAGACTTGCCAAGGGGCCGAAGCTGCGGCACGAGATTTCCGAGGACATCAACCCCATGCCGGATGCGCAATGAAGGTTGCAGCAGAGGAAGTATAAAGGGCCGGACCGGCGAGATGGGAACCGGCGACCGACCATCTGACGACGCATCTTGGGGACACCTCTGCTCCTTCGGCGGCCCACCGATAGCGGCCAGCGGGGTCGGGAGAATCAGCGTTGATCAAGCACCTATGCGCCGATTTTCGATCATGTCGGTGATCTTGTTTGCCAGTTCCGTCATCACAAACGGTTTGGTGATCACCTCCATGCCCGTCTCAAGATGACCGTTTCCGACAGCGGCGTTCTCCGCGAAACCGGTGATGAACAGCACCTTCAGGTCCGGGCGAGTGAGTCGGGCAGCGTCGGCGACCTGACGACCGTTCAAGCCCCCCGGTAATCCGACGTCCGTAATAAGCAGATCGATCCTGACGTCAGACTGAAGAATCTTCAGTCCAGATGGACCGTCTTCCGCTTCGAGCGCAACATATCCGGCCTCCTCAAGCACTTCCACGATCAGCATGCGAACGGTCGGTTCGTCGTCGATCACGAGCACGGTTTCGCCGGCGCCCATTTCCGGGATCGGTGCGTCCAATGACTCGGCATCGTCGGTAACCTCGCCCGTATAGCGGGGGAGATAGAGGCACATCGTCGTTCCGTGCCCAGGCTCGCTGTAGACGCGGATCTGGCCGCCGGACTGCCGCACGAAACCGTGGATCATGGAAAGACCCAGACCCGTGCCCTGACCGATTGGCTTGGTCGTGAAGAACGGGTCGAAGATCCGGTCGGCGATGTCTTTTGGAACGCCCGTCCCAGTGTCGGTCACGCACACCGAGATATATTGGCCCGGTGGCAGGTCGCGCTCCTGTCCGGCGCGATTGTCCAGCCACTTGTTCGCAGTCTCGATCGTCAGTTTGCCGCCCTCGGGCATAGCATCGCGACCGTTGATGGCGAGGTTGAGGAGCGCGCTTTCGAGCTGGGCGGTGTCGATCCTGGTCGACCAGAGGCCCGCGGCGCCAACGACCTCAACCTTAATGGCCGGGCCGACGGTGCGCCTTATGAGGTCCTCCATACCGAAGACCAGCCGGTTCACGTCGGTAGGCTTCGGATCGAGGGTCTGGCGACGGGAGAAGGCAAGCAGCCGCTGGGTCAGCGCTGCGGCGCGCTGAGCGGACGTCTGGGCAGCGCTGATGAAGCGCTCGATGCCATCGCTTCGCCCCTGAGAAAGGCGTCTTTCGATGATCTCGAGACTGCCTGTGATCCCCGCAAGAAGATTGTTGAAGTCGTGCGCGATACCGCCCGTGAGCTGGCCGACGGCCTCCATCTTCTGCGCCTGGCGGAGCGCCTCTTCTGCCTCGCCGCGTTTGGCGATCTCGGCTTCCACCTGCTCTTCCAAACGGTCGTTGAGCTGCTGCAGCCGCTCTTCGGTCGCCTTCCGTTCGGTGATGTCGATCACGGTTCCGACGAATCGCGTTCCTTGGTCCGTATTGAAGAACGCGCGTCCACTAGCGGCAATCCACCGCTGCTTTCCGTCCTCAATGCCAATCGTGCGATATTCGATGTCGTAGTGCCCCGAACCCTCGGGATCGATCGCGCGGCGGACAGCCTCATCCGCGCGCTCACGGTCGTCCGGATGAATGCCCGCGATGAAGGAGCCCTCGTAGGTGACTGTCGCCTCCGGCGACAAACCGAAAAGCTGCTTGCAGCGAACGTCCCATCGAAGCTCATCCGACGCGGGATCGTAGTCCCAGGTGCCGATTTCAGCCGCTTCGGTGGCTAGTCGCAAGCGAGCTTCGCTGTCGGCGAGTTCACTCTCAGCTTTCCGCCGCTGCGCAAGTTCGCGTTCGAGGGCCCGGAACAGCCTCGAGTTATCGATTGCCACGGCTGCCTCGGCTGCCAGGCCTTCCAGGCCCCGCTCCGAACGGTCGTCGAAGACACCAACGTCGGCGTGCCCGAAGAACAGCCCGCCGATCACCTCTCCGCTGCGCGAGACGACCGGCACCGCCAGATAGCTACGGACGGGGAGATGTCCCTCCGGCATGCCCCTGCGCGGTGCATTCTGACCGTAACGCGGGTCCTTGGTGATATCGTCGGAGCGGACGATACCTTCACCCCCGAAAGTCGGCGCGAACACCGCGGTGTTGCGCGGCATGGGGAATTTGGAGAATGCTTCGGCCGGCACCCCGGACAAGGTGTAGAGCATGTAGCTCTCCCCGGCCTCATTCTCGACATTGTAGAAGAAGGCCCCGAACTGTGCCCCCGTGAGTTCCACGCCCGCGTCGGTCACGATCTGGACGAGTTCCTGAAGATCGGTCTTGGCCGCCAGGGCGGAGCTGGCCCGATTGAGTATTTCGAGCGCGCGACGTTCCTCCGAAATCGCCTCCTCGGCTTCTCGCTCCTCCGTGCGATCCCGCAGAATCTTCGTGAAGCCGATCACCGTGCCAGTTTGATCGCGGATCGGCGACATCTCGCCTACAGCCCAAACTTGAGATCCGTCGCGGCGGATGCGCCATCCTTCCGTTCCGCCACCACGGCCGACGGTCAGCGCATCGTCCATCTCTTGTCGGAGCGCTGCGGCGCCCTCTCCGGGAGGGAACAAGCGCTCCAGCGTTTCGCCCAGAACGTCAGTGGCGGTCCACCCCAGCATCCGAGAGGCGCCCTCGCTCCAACTGGTGACCCGGCCTTCAAGATCAGTGGTAATGATCGCCGTGCCGACGGCGCTATCTACAATCTGACGCCATTCGTCAGCGCTTATTGCGCGCGACGCATCTGGCTTGGTCATGAATCCCCCGAAAGAATAATCCCCTGGATTTCCGGCCGAAACGCAGAACCATTGAAATTGTTCCGCAAGCTGGTGGCTCAATCACAATCCCTTTCATCGGGCAAATGCTGTCCACTATCTTCATGCTGCTGGTCCATTTAGGTATCAGTCAAAGGTTACACGTTGAGGGACTAACACCACGGAGCTCTGCCCTCTTATCTCTAGCCGCGCTCATCCTCGCCCTGCTGTTGGGCCACGGCCGTCTAACGACGCTATTGCCGGTGACATAGCCTCACGCGGGACGCGCAATAGGCAGCGATTGCGGCAACTCAAGTATTCGGCGAGTCCGCCGATCCCCTGTCTTTGTACGCCACGGCACGACAAGCAAAACAACCTGTTGCGGAAGGCCGATTTCCAGTTCTCTTAATCATCCCCAATCCAGGGACGGCCTGACGCGGTCCCGCAAAGAACGGGGACAATGTGGCGGCTCCTTCCGAGAAATCTGAGGCGATACTTCGCGGGGCCCGCATGCTGCGGACCGCACTCGGTCCTGCCATCGCCGGTTTCCTGGCAGACGCCAGCGTCGTCGAGGTGATGCTCAACCCCGACGGCCGTCTCTGGATCGACCGGCTCTCGGAAGGCCTGTCGGACACCGGCGAGCGGCTCTCGGCGGCCGACGGCGAGCGCATCGTGCGCCTGGTCGCCCATCATGTCGGCGCCGAGGTCCATGCCGGCAACCCGCGCGTCTCCGCCGAGCTGCCGGAAACGGGAGAGCGGTTCGAGGGCCTGCTGCCGCCCGTGGTGGCGGCGCCGGCCTTCGCGATCCGCAAGCCCGCCGTCGCCGTCTTCACGCTGCACGACTACGTCGCCGCCGGAACCATGACAGCCGAGCAGGCCGAGATCTTGCGCCAGGCCGTTGCTGATCGCCGCAACATCCTCGTGGCCGGCGGCACCTCAACCGGTAGGACGACGCTCACCAACGCGCTGCTTGCCGAAGTGTCCAAGACCTCCGACCGCGTGGTCCTGATTGAGGACACCCGTGAGCTTCAGTGCGCCGCGCCGAACCTGGTCGCCATGCGCACGAAGGACGGCGTCGCGACGCTCTCCGACCTCGTGCGTTCGTCGCTACGCCTGCGCCCCGACCGCATCCCGATCGGCGAGGTGCGCGGCGTCGAGGCGCTCGATCTGCTGAAAGCCTGGGGCACCGGACATCCCGGCGGCGTCGGCACGATCCACGCCGGCACCGCGACCGGCGCGCTGCGCCGCCTCGAGCAGCTCATCCAGGAAGCCGTCGTCACCGTTCCGCGCGCGCTGATCGCCGAGACCATCGACCTTGTCGCCGTCCTCTCGGGCCGTGGCGCCTCGCGCCGGCTCGCGGAGCTTGCGCGTGTCGAGGGTCTCGGCGGCGACGGCGATTACCGTATCGCCCCCGCTCGTCCGCCCCTCACAGGAGATCCTTCATGATCCGCAAGGCCCTGCGCATTCGCCATCACATCGCGACGGCGGCCTCTCTCGCCTTCCTCTCGCTCATGGTCGCCCCGGCCGCCCATGCCTCCGGCTCGTCCATGCCGTGGGAGGCGCCGCTGCAATCCATTCTGGAGTCGATCGAAGGCCCCGTCGCCAAGATCATCGCGGTGATCATCATCATCGTCACCGGCCTGACGCTCGCCTTTGATGACACGAGCGGGGGCTTCCGCCGCCTTATCCAGGTCGTCTTCGGCCTGTCGATCGCTTTCGCCGCGTCGAGCTTCTTCTTGTCGTTCTTCTCGTTCGGCGGCGGAGCGCTGGTCTGATGACGCTCCGCGTTGACCTTGCCGGCGAGCTGCCGGGCTTCTCGGTTCCGGTGCATCGGGCGCTGACCGAGCACATTCTGCTCGGCGGTGCCCCGCGCTCGATCGCGATCATGATCGGCACGCTGGCGGGCGCGGTGGGACTTGGCCTCCGCCTGTGGCTGGTCGGCCTGACGCTCTGGGCCATCGGCCACTTCGCAGCAGTCTGGGCCGCCAAGCGTGATCCGCAATTCGTCGAGGTCGGGCGGCCGCATTTGCGTCTTCCGGCCTTCCTCGCTTGCGTTCAATGGGAGCGAGTACCGTCAACCGTGACGGTACTCGCAAGCTATGCCCTTCGATAGCCTTCGATAGGTGAGAGCAGGAAAAATATTTTAATTCAGCGTGTTAGGTCGAAATCCAGCGCGAATTCGGCGGCTTTCGGAGTGGGCTGAATCATTCCCACTCGATCGTTCCCGGCGGCTTCGATGTCACGTCGTAGACGACGCGGTTGATGCCGCGTACCTCGTTGATGATGCGGGTTGCGGCGGCGCCGAGGAAATTCATGTCGTAGTGGTAGAAGTCGGCCGTCATGCCGTCGACCGAAGTGACGGCGCGTAACGCGCAGACAAATTCATAGGTGCGCCCGTCGCCCATCACGCCGACGGTCTGAACCGGCAAGAGCACCGCGAAAGCCTGCCAGATCGCATCATAGAGGCCGGCCTTGCGGATCTCGTCGAGATAGATCGCGTCAGCCTCGCGCAGGATCTCCAGCTTCTCCCGGGTGACGCCGCCCGGGCAGCGGATGGCGAGCCCCGGTCCCGGGAAGGGATGGCGGCCGATGAAATGCTCGGGCAGGCCGAGTTCCTTGCCGAGCGCGCGCACCTCGTCCTTGAAGAGCTCCCGCAGCGGCTCGACGAGCTTCATGTTCATGCGTTCGGGCAGGCCGCCGACATTGTGATGCGACTTGATGGTCACCGACGGTCCACCGGTAAAGGAGACGCTTTCGATCACATCGGGATAGAGCGTGCCCTGGGCCAGGAAGTCGGCTCCGCCGAGCTTCTTGGCCTGCTCCTCGAACACCTCGATGAACAACCGGCCGATCGTCTTGCGCTTCTTCTCGGGGTCGGTCTCGCCCTCAAGCGCGCCGATGAAGCGGTCGGAAGCGTCGACCAGGATCAGCGGCAGGTTGTAGTGCTCGCGGAACATGGCCACGACGTCGGCCGCCTCGTTCTTCCGCATCAGACCGTGGTCGACGAGGATGCAGGTGAGCTGGTCGCCTACCGCCTCGTGGATGAGCAGCGCGGCGACAGAGGAATCGACCCCGCCCGAGAGGGCGCAGATTACCTTGCCCTTGCCGACCTGCTTGCGGATCGCCTCGACGGCCTGCTCGCGATAGGCAGCCATCGTCCAGTCGCCGGCGATACCGGCGATGCGATGCACAAAATTGGCCAGGAGCTTGGCTCCATCGGGCGTGTGCACGACCTCGGGGTGGAACTGAACGGCATAGTATCTCCGCGTCTCGTCGGCGATGGCAGCAAATGGCGCGCCGGGCGACGTGCCGACGATCCGGAAACCGGGCGGGATCGCGGTGACGCGGTCGCCATGGCTCATCCACACCTGATGGCGCGTGCCTTTTGCCCATATGCCCTCGAACAGGGCGCATTCATCCTCGATCTCGAGGAAGGCGCGGCCGAATTCCCGGTGATGCCCCGATTCCACTTTGCCGCCGAGCTGCGCGCACATCGTCTGCTCGCCATAGCAGATGCCGAGCACCGGCAGGTCGGACTGGAAGATGACGTCCGGAGCGCGCGGGCTGCCGATATCGATGGTCGAGGCCGGGCTGCCGGACAGGATCACCGCCTTGGGCTTGATACGGTGGAAGGCTTCCTCGGCCGACTGGAACGGGACGATTTCGGAATAGACGCCGGCTTCGCGCACCCGCCTGGCGATCAGCTGGGTGACCTGGCTGCCGAAGTCGATGATGAGGACGGTGTCGGGATGGTTCTTCATGGCGGGCCTTTAAAGAAGAAACCGCGTTGGCGCAATGGGTATCGATGTCGCCCCGCGCCCCGTGGCCGGATAAATCCTAGAACAGGATCGCGCCGCTTCTGAGGCCTTGTTCCAGCCGGTCGACCGCTGCGGCGAGCTTCTCGTCGATGACATGCAGATACTCCGTCCAGTCGCCGACGCGGCTGAGCTCGGCCGCCCCATCCGAAATGCCGCGCAGGCCGATCAGCGGCAGGCTGAAGCGCTGGCAAGCGCGCAGGACGGCGAAGGTCTCCATGTCCACCATGTCGGCTTCGATGCCGTCATAAGCACCACCGGAAATCACCGTGCCGCCGGTCGACAGGGACGCTTCGGCTATACCCGGGATGCGAAGCGCCAGGGGAACGGTGACGGGCATGTCGAGAAACGGCGTCGCGCCCCTCTCGAAGCCGAGCGCCGAGGCGTCCATGTCGCGATAGGAAACCGAGGCAACCTGGTAGATCCCGGTCTGCTCGAGCGACCGGCTGCCGGCCGAGCCCAGCGACACGACGAGTTCCGGCAGCCGGTCGGCCGCTTGCAGCCTTGCCAGCATCGAGCCCATGGCCACGCCAGCCTCCACCGGCCCGACGCCGGTCATGAACGGAACGAAACGGCGCTTGAGATGGGGCCCGTATTCGGCGTCCGCAGCCATCACGAACAGGACGCTCCTGCCCCGAAACCCATCGGCGCCACCTGGCTTCCCTCTAACCCTCAAGCCCCGTGCGCCCGGTGATCGTCATCATCGTGCCGGTCATGGTAGCGATCAGCTTCGCCTCCCCTTCAGCGGAGAAGGCGTAAGCCTGGCCATCGGCCACGATGATCGTGCGGCCGGGCTTGGTGACCGACCCGCGGAACAGAAAACGCTCACCTCTGCCAGGCGCCAGAAGATTGACCTTGAATTCGATGGTCAGCACCGCGGCATTCGGCGGCATCATCGAATAGGCGGCGTAGCCGCAGGCCGAGTCCAGCGCCGTCGAGATGACGCCGGCATGCAGGAAACCGTGCTGCTGTGTAAGCTCGGGCGAATAAGGCATTTCGATCTCGACCGTGCCCGGGGTCACCACCGTCAGTTCGGCACCGATCGTCTGCATGACTCTCTGGCGCGCAAAGCTGGAGCGGACGCGCTCCTCGAAATCGGCATCGGGTATTGGCTTTGCCATCGCTCACTCCCACTACAGGTTGACCGCTTATTGCAAAGCCCGCGGCGCAAGGCAATATTCCGTGCTGCAGTGCAACAACCCGAAGCACCTCAGCGCAGGCGCCGCATCGCGCCGAAAAAGAACCCGTCAGTACCACTGCGTGCCGGGCTGAGCGTGATGCCGCCCGCCGGCCTGACCCGCGCCAAGGCAGCCGCGCCAGGGAAACGGTCCCGCCACAGAGCCTCATGATCGATCGGTGTAAAATCCTCGTTCGCCGCCGCGAAGGCATCGAGTTGGGCGCCGTTCTCGGCGGAGAAGACGGAGCAGGTTATGTAGACGAGCTGGCCGCCCGGCCTCACGAAGTCCTTCGCCGTGGCAAGGATCGCAGCCTGCTCGGCGATGCGCGCCTCGAGTTGGCGTTCGGTCAGGCGCCACTTGGCGTCCGGTCGGCGGCGCCAGGTGCCCGAGCCCGTGCAGGGCGCATCGACAAGGACGATGTCCATGTGACCGGTCAGGGCGGCCAGGTCGGACGGCCTGGACACGACTTGGACGTTGCGGTTCTCGGAACGACGCATTCGATCGAAGATGGGGGCCAGCCGTGCCTTCTCCGCATCATGCGCGAAGATCTGTCCGCGGTTCTCCATGATGGCGGACAATGCGAGCGTCTTGCCGCCGGCACCGGCGCAGAAATCGAGCACCTGCATGCCGGGCTGCGCCCCGGCGAGTTCGGCCACGATCTGCGATCCTTCGTCCTGCACCTCGAACCAGCCCTTCTGGAAGGCCGGCTCGGCCTGGACGTTGGGATGGCGTCCGGAACCGTCGATCGGTGGAATCCGGATGCCGTTCGGCGCGATCGGCGCAGCCGTGGCACCGGTCTCCGCCAGTTCGGCCAGCACCTTGGCACGAGCGGCCTTCAGCGTGTTGACGCGAAGGTCCAGCGGCGGCCGCGCCGCGAGCGCGGCGCCCTCGGCGACCCAATCGTCGCCAAAGCTGTCCGCGAGCAACGGCGCGCACCAATCGGGGCAGTCCGCCCGCACGGCGGAAGGCGCCTCGGCGGCGCTCTGCGCCGCGATCGCACCCAGTTCATGCGCGCCCAGCGGTTCGGGTCCAAACCTGTCGCCATCCAGCATCTCGTTGAGGGCTTGCGGCGTCAGGCTCCATTCCAGCAGCAAAGCGCCGAACCCCAGGGCACGCGGCGTATCCGCGTCAAGCAGCCACCCGGAGGACCGGCGCCTGCGCAACGCGTCGTAGACGATGTTGCCGATTGCCGCGCGGTCGCCGGCGCCGGCGAAGCGATGCGACAGCCCCCAGTCCCTGAGCGCGTCGGCCGCAGGCCGATGCCGGCGCTCGATGTCGTCGAGCACCTCGATGGCCGCAGCCAGTCTTCCGCCTATTCTCATGCCCGGTTACCCCGTCTTCGGCCTACCCGATATGGGGCGTAGCTAGCCGCGAAATCCGGTGCATACAAGCGTAGGTCGGAAAATTATTCCCGCTGCGCCGAACGCTCTCGAAGGCCGCTGCCTCCTGCGCGACCCGCGAGAGGCGCCGCTGGGGGCGCGACGAGAAAAGCCCGGTATCCGGCACTTGGATCAGGGGTTAACGCCGCCTTTACCCTTCCCGCCCAAAATGACAAGCTGGGATAGAGGGGCCTCTCATGCTTCCAGCGACGATCAATCGCTTCAAGCCGGCTGTCGCGGTGATGCAGTCGATCACCATGCTGCAGGAACGTTTGACACAAGAGGACCGCCCCTCTTCGCGCCTCGGCGAGGCCCCGGCGCAGGTTGCCGCGCCCAAGGACATGAAGTCGGTCAACGAGCTCTATTTCGGCAGCCAGCTCACCCTCACCGAGGCGATGGCCCGGCTCATGGAGCATGTGGTCGGCTATGTGAACGACAAGCTGGCGCTCGGCCGCGACGGCTCGCAAGAAGGAAAACAGGCCGGCAACGCGTGGCGCGGCGAGGCGCTGCGCGACTATGTCGAAGTCGGTTCGGAAGCCGACTTCTCCCTGCCGAAGCCCGGCAAGAACGGCATTACTTTCCAGCAAGTCGCCCGGATGATGCTGGATATGTTCGACACGGAGTCCCTGTCGCGCGATCGGGCACTGATGAAGGATCTGGAGCAGATGATCGGCTTCAGGCTTGACGGGATGAGCGTGACCGATCTGCTGCGGGCGTTCGCCGATCCGGCGAGCGAAGCCGCCGACAAGGTCCGCAATGTCCTGTCGGAAGGGCTTGCCGGCCAAGCCGGCAGCAAGGTCAGCCAGCGGCTGGAGCGTGCGGCCGCCGGACCGAAATCGGTCGAGGAGACGCTCGCAGGAACCAGGAAATCCCCCATCGACGAGGTCGATGAGGAGACGGTGAAGGAAGACCTGGAAGCGGTGAAGGCGGCACGGACGCTCGAGAAGATCGAAAAGGCGGCGGAACTGCCCGACAAGGTCCGCGAAGCGCTGGAGGAAATGACGGAGGCCGGCCAATCGCACGGCAGGCCAAGGATCGCCGCGGCAGTCCTTCAGGCATTGGGCACACTGAGCGTCAACGGCGCGGACAGCAGCGCAGAGACTGGGGCTTCCATCAGTGCCGCGGTCGAGACCGTGTTGGAAGCTTCGACCCTGCCCGCGCAGGACGGCGACAATGAGGAGCCCCCTGCCCCGACGTCTGTCCTTCGGGCCTATCTGGAAGCGCAGGATGCCGAGGACGAACGCGAAAGGCGCTTTTCCCTGGTGATGTAGCCGTTCGGCGGCAACGCAGGCGCGTCTTGCCGCCCTGATCTTGTGGCGGCCGAGGACTTCCCGAAGCCCCGGCCGCCGGTTTTCGCTTAGACCACCCCGGGATAATTCGGGCTCTCACGCGTGATGGTGACGTCGTGCGTATGGCTTTCGCGCAATCCGGCATTGGAGATGCGAACGAAAGTTGCCCGCGAACGCAGCTCCGCCAGGTCGCGCGCTCCGACATAACCCATCGCTGCTCTCAGGCCGCCGACGAGCTGATGCAACACGCCACCCACGGGTCCCTTGTAAGGCACTTGGCCTTCGATGCCCTCCGGCACGAGCTTCAGCGTGTCGCGAACCTCGGCCTGGAAATAGCGATCGGCCGAGCCACGTGCCATGGCGCCCACCGACCCCATGCCTCGATAGGCCTTGAAGGAGCGCCCCTGATGCAGGTAGACCTCGCCCGGGCTTTCCTCCGTGCCGGCGAGCAGCGAACCGACCATGGCGGCGCTGGCTCCGGCGGCCAGCGCCTTGGCCAGGTCGCCGGAAAATTTGATCCCGCCATCGGCGATGACCGACACGCCGGCTTTGTCCGCCGCGTCGACCGCCGACATGATGGCCGATAGCTGCGGCACCCCGACGCCGGCGACAATGCGCGTGGTGCAGATGGAGCCGGGGCCGATCCCGACCTTGACGGCATCCGCGCCGGCGTCGATCAGCGCCTTGGTGGCATCCGCCGTGGCAACATTGCCGGCCATGATCCGCACGGCATTCGAAAGCTTCTTGGCGCGTGCCACCGCATCGATGACACGTTGCGAATGGCCATGGGCGGTATCGATGACGAGCAGGTCGACCCCTGCCTCGATCAGGCGCTCGGCGCGCTCGAAGCCGTCGTCGCCAACGCTTGTCGCGGCCGCCACCCTCAACCTGCCCTGCCCGTCCTTGGCCGCGTTCGGGTTGAGCTGAGCTTTCTCGATATCCTTGACGGTGATGAGCCCGACGCAATTGCCCTGCGCATCGACCACCAGAAGCTTTTCGATCCGATGCTTGTGGAGCAGGCGCTTGGCCTCGTCCTGGTCGACCGTCTCCTTCACCGTGACGAGGTTCTCACGCGTCATCAACTCGGCTACCTTCTGAGCGGGGTCGGATGCGAAGCGTACGTCTCGGTTGGTCAGGATGCCGACGAGGCGACCGGTCCGCTGACCGCCCCTGCCGCCATTCGCGACGACCGGGATGCCGGAAATGCCATGCGAGCGCATCAGGCCCAGCGCGTCCGCCAAAGTCGCTTCAGGCCCGATGGTCACCGGGTTCACGACCATGCCGGACTCGAATTTCTTGACCTGATGGACCTGCTCTGCCTGCTCGGCCGGCGAGAAGTTGCGGTGGATCACACCGATCCCGCCTGCCTGGGCCATGGCGATCGCCAATCGTGCCTCGGTCACGGTGTCCATAGCCGCCGACAGGATCGGCACGTTGAGCTCGATGTCGCCGGCGATGGTGGTGCGCACATCGGTCTGACCGGGCATGATCTCGGAGTGACCGGGCTGGAGGAGCACGTCGTCGAAGGTGAGCGCCAACGCGCCGGTGGCGGTCTCGATGATTTTTGCCATTGCCGATCCTTGAATTGACTTGAGGGCGCCAGACCTGCTGGTCCGCGCCCGACTCGATCATTTCCCTTTCAGGATTGGCAGCGGCTCGTAACACGTCTGCTCATCAATGAAAAGGTGAAAGCGAGCTTCTTGCGTAACAACAAATTCTCGGCAATGTTGCAAGGATAACGATATACAACCCCTGGGTCGAAGAGCCATGAACGAAATAGTCCTCGATGCCACGCCGCAAGCGGTATCCTCACCTGTCGTGCGGGAGCGCTTCACCTTCAATGGGTCGGCCGGCGAATATTTCGGCATCTGGATCGTCAATGTTCTTCTGACGATCGTGACCCTCGGCATCTATTCGGCCTGGGCCAAGGTGCGGCGGCAGCGCTATTTCTACGGGAACACCGTTCTGGCGGGCGCAAGCTTCGACTATCACGCCAGCCCGAAGCAGATCCTGTTCGGGCGTTTCATCGTCGTATTCCTTCTCATTCTCTACAATGCCCTGACGACGATCGCACCGCTCGCCGCCATCGTGGTCAGCTTGGCCTTCGTCTTGGCCGTCCCCTGGTTCATCATGCGCGGGCTGCGTTTCAGCGCCAGGGTTACGAGCTATCGGAATGTGCGCTTTGATTTCCACGGCGGTTACGGCGGAGCCTTGCTTGCCTATATCGTCGGGCCGATCCTGGCGTTTGGCTCTCTGGGTATCCTCGCGCCTATCGCCTCGTCCTGGATGTGGCGCTACACGCTCGGCAATGTCCGCTACGGTGACAGGTCGATGCGCTGCGAGCCCGCACTGGGCAAGCTTTACGGTCAATGGTGGCTGCCGGCTTTGCTGTTCGGCCTTGGCGTGGCGGTCTTCGCGGCAGCGATAGTTCTGGTTGCATTTGCTGCCTGGCTGGCAAACGCGGACTCCGAGTTTGCTGGAGCTCTCGCTGGGGTTTTCATAAATAGCATCATATCGACGCTTCCACCCCTTCTCGTCCTTGCCCTCATCCTCACTGTTAGACTTGTCTACCAGGCAGGCATCCGCAATGTGGCATTCAGTGCCACGGTGATCGACGATCGACATCGGCTGGTCTCGTCAATCCACCGCGGCCGCTTCGCCTGGATCTCGATCTCGAACCTGCTTGCCACGGTCGCGACCCTTGGTCTTGCTCGCCCCTGGGCGGCGGTGCGCATGGCCAAATACCTGGCCACGGCTACAGCGCTGGACGCCAGAGGCTCACTGGAGGACTATAGCAGCAAGCTTGCCGACGCCGGCTCGGCGGTGGGATCGGAATATATGGACATCGAGGGTTTCGACGTTGGCTTCTGACGGGGGGCGCTTGCTTTCCGGGTTTTGGCGCCCGCCCTTCTCCGGCCGCGCGACAACCGCCATCCTGTCCGTCGACGCGGATGGCGCCGCCGACGCGATCGATCCGACCTCCAAGCAGCAGCTCGCCTCCGCCGATTTCAAAAAGATCCGGGTGTCGGGCCGCGTCGGCTCGATCCCCCGCAGGCTCACCTTTCCCGACGGCAGCGTGTTCGAGACCGGCGACAACGACGCGGTCGATGCCCTCTTCCAGTCCCAAACGAGCCGGTTTGTCGGGCTTGTCCACCAGCTTGAACGCTTCCGCCCGCGCCTCATCGTGCTCGTGGCGCTGGTCGTCGGCCTTTGCGTGGCGGTCTATCGCTTCGCCGTGCCTGCGCTGGTCGAAGCAGCGATCCTTCTCACCCCGCCGGTGGTGCCAAAGCTGATGAGCCAGAGCGTGATCGCCTCGCTCGACCAGACGGTTTTTGCTCCTTCGGAGCTGCCTCCCGAACGGCGGGAAAGGCTATTGCAGCAGTTTGCCGCTCTTGCCGCCTTCGCGCCGCGCGGTGCGGCAGCCTTGGAAGGGAACAAGCCCGCGGCCTACACGCTCAATTTCCGCAAGGGCGGCGTCATTGGCCCGAATGCCTTCGCCCTGCCCGACGGCACCATCGTGCTCACCGACGAACTCGCAAGTCTCTCAGACGATGACGAGACGATCCTTGGCGTGCTCGCTCACGAGATCGGACATGTCGACCATGAGCACAGCCTTCGCCAGCTTTATCGAGCGGCGGGTGCAACAGCCCTCATCATGCTGATCGGCGGCGACATCGGATCGGGCACCGAAGACCTGCTTGTGCAAGGCTCTGCGCTGCTCGCGCTCTCTCACTCCCGCGAGGCGGAAAGCGAGGCCGATCGCTTCAGCGTTGAGCTGATGCACAAGGCGGGTCACGATCCCGCCGCTATCGGGCGCTTCTTCGAACTCCTGCGCGACAGGCTCGGAGACAAGGTCGGGGGCGATTTGCTCTCGACCCACCCGGGGACGCCGGAGCGCATCGAGGAAACGATGCGCTACGCGGAGGAACTCGCGAAGCGCAAATAATGTAAGCCACCTCGCCAAAACGTGACGGCAAATTCCGCGACAGAATTTGCTTTTCATGTTAACCGCCCGCCTACCTAATGTCTCACTGGCTAACGACGTGAACCGAACTCTCCCGCTCATTCTTGCGGTCGCGCTCTTCATGGAGCACATGGACTCGACCGTCATCGCCACCTCCTTACCGGCGATCGCCAAGGATATTCAGACCAGCCCGGTGGCCCTGAAGCTCGCGTTGACGGCCTATCTCGTATCGCTCGCCATATTCATTCCGATCAGTTCCTGGATGGCGGACAGATTCGGAGCGAAACGTGTCTTCCGCAGCGCAATCGGGGTCTTCATCATCGGCTCGGTGTGCTGCGCCGTCTCCGGTTCGCTAACGGCCTTCGTCATCTCGCGTTTCCTGCAGGGCATTGGCGGCGCGATGATGACACCGGTTGCGCGTCTCGTCCTGGTGCGTTCGACGCCCAAGCGCGAATTGGTCTCGGCCATGGCCTGGCTCACTGTTCCAGCCCTTATCGGCCCCATGGCGGGGCCACCCGTCGGCGGCTTCATCACGACCTTCTTCACCTGGCACTGGATATTCCTGATCAACGTGCCCATCGGCGTGATCGGCAACTTCCTTGCCGGGCGTCTGCTACCCGAAATCGAACCCGTGGGCGCGGCCCCGATCGATACGATCGGCTTCTTCCTGTCCGCGGTCGCCGCATCCGGCGTGGTCTTCGGCCTGTCCGTCGTCAGCCTGCCGGCACTGCCGCCCTGGGTCGGCCTGGCGACGCTTGGGATCGGAACGATCGCCGGCATCGCCTATGTCAGGCACGCCCGGCGCGCCACGAGCCCCCTCCTCAATCTTAGGCTTTTCAAGCAGCCGGTGTTTCGGGCCGCGATCACGGGAGGAACGCTTTTCCGCATCGGCAACGGGGCAGTGCCATTTCTCCTGCCGCTCATGCTGCAGCTCGGCTTCGGCCTCACCCCATTCGAATCCGGCATGCTGACCTTCGTCTCGGCCATAGGAGCGCTCGCCATGAAGTTCGTCGCGCCGATAACCCTGCGCGCCGGCGGTTTCCGCACGGTACTGCTGGTCGGTGCGGTATGCGGCAGCGCCTCGATCGCGGCAAACGGCTTCTTCACTCCGCAGACACCACCCGCCGTGATCATGACAGTGCTGCTCGGCGCGGGTTTCCTCCGCTCCATGTTCTTCACGTCGACCAATGCGCTCGTATTCGCCGATCTCGAACCGAAGGAAGTGAGCCAGGCAACGGCGATTTCGGCCGTGACACAGCAGGTCAGCGTGGCGCTGGGCGTCGCGATCGCCGGCGGCATATTGGAAGCTTCCGCCTATTTCTCCGGTGGCGCGATAACGCTCTCGTCCTTCTCCATCGCCTTCCTGATCGTTGCCGCGATCACCGCTCTCTCAGTCCTGCCCTATATCGGCCTTGCCCGTGATGCCGGCAGCGCGGTTTCGGGGCATAGAGAGCAGCGCGCGCCGGGCGAATAGCGGAGACGGGAGCGTGAGCGCGCTGGTTCGCAAGCTCGCTCTTACGCCCCGTTGCTATTCGCCCTCGCCACTACTCGCCCTTCCCTTGAAGTCCTTCGCCAGCAGGAAAAGCTCGACGGAAGCGTCCCGCGAGGCCGGCGGCTTAACATGATGGACGGAGCGGAAATTGCGCTTCAGCATGTCGAGCAGGCCGCCCTCGGTACCACCCTGGAAGGTCTTGGCCAGGAAATGACCACCGGGTTTCAGCACGGATACCGCGAAGTCGGCGGCGACCTCGCACAGATGCATGGTGCGCAGATGGTCGGTGCGGCGGTGCCCGGTTGTCGGAGCCGCCATGTCGGAAAGCACGATGTCCGGCTCGCCGCCTAGTGCCTGCCTCAGTTTTTCGGGCGCCTCCTCGTCGAGGAAATCCAGCCTCAGGATCGCCGCCCCAGGCACCGGGTCCATCTCCAGATAATCGATGCCAACGACCCGCGGATCGTCCTCGGTCGACTTCACGCGCGCGGCGGCAACCTGGGACCAACCGCCGGGCGCGGCGCCGAGGTCGATGATGCGCATGCCGGGTTTCAGCAGATGATATTTGTCGTCGATCTCGATCAGCTTGTAGGCCGCGCGGGAGCGGTAGCCTTCATTCTTGGAACGTTGGACGTAGGGATCGTTGAGATGCCGTTCGAGCCAGCGACGCGAGGATTCCTTCAGGCCGCTCTTCTTCTTGACGCGCGTCCTCAACACGCGCGTAGTGCCGGCCTTGGCTGGCTTTTTCGTCATGGTCGATGCCTATACCCGTTCTGCCGCCAGACCCCATCCTCGGCCATCAGCTCGCTCAATATCCCTTCGCGCAGGCCACGATCGGCGACACGCAGCCGGTCCGACGGCCAGACCGCGCGGATTGCTTCGAGAATGGCGCAGCCAGCGAGGACGAGATCTGCCCGGTCGGCACCGATGCAGGGATTGGCGACGCGCTGCCGGAAATCCCAGGTGAGCAGCCGTTCGATCATCGCGTCGACGCTCGAGCCGTCCATCCACAACCCGTCCACGCGGCGGCGATCGTAACGCTCGAGCCCAAGATGCACGCCCGCCAGCGTCGTGACGGTGCCCGAGGTACCGAGCAGGTGGAACTTGGTTCCCTTGGCGAGACTGCCGAGCCGGTCGCGCCCTTCGAATTTCCTCAGAAGTCCGGTCACGTCATCGACCATCGCCTGGAAGGTGGCGCGCGAAACATGTCTGCCACCAAAGCGCTCGGCCAGCGAAACCACCCCCACGGGCAGCGAGGTCCATGACACGATGTGGTTCGCGAGCCTGGACGAACGACGGCCCGAGAGGTCGATCAGGGCGATCTCCGAGGAGCCGCCTCCGATGTCGAACAGCACGACACCTTGCGTGTCCTCCTCGATCAACGAACCGCAACCGGACACGGCGAGCCGCGCCTCCGTCTGGCGGTCGATGATCTCCAGGGAGAGCCCCGTCTCCGCCTCGACCCGCTCGAGGAAGGCCGCGCCGTTCTCCGCCGAGCGGCAGGCTTCGGTAGCGATTAGCCGCGCGCGGCGGATCGAGCGGTTGCTGAGCTTGTCTCCGCAAATCTTCAGGGCCTCCACCGCGCGATCCATCGCTGCATCGGCAAGACGACCGCTGACGGAAAGCCCTTCACCGAGGCGAACGATGCGCGAAAACGCATCGATCACGCGGAACTGCCCGGGCCGCCCGGGTATGGCGACCAGCAGCCGGCAATTGTTCGTGCCGAGATCGAGTGCGGCAAAAACGGGCTGGTCTTGAACCGGCCGGCGCGTGCCGCGTCTCGTATCGGATGGTGGATCTAGCCGTATCTCGCGAGCGGGCGGGCTGGCCGGCTCCTGCGGTGCACCCTCCGGCTGACGCCCGTCACGCGCGAAAACCTTCCGCCCGCGCCTGCGCTTGCGGCGCTTTTTCGGTTTCGTCTGCTGGTGCGCGGCACCGCTGCCGGCCCGGCCATGGCCGAGCCATGTTCCCGCCGACCGTCCGAAAGTCCGGTCGGCGGAGGAGCTCCCGGCGCGTTGCGCCGCAAGATCCCGCGACACCTCGTCACCCGGCGGCTCGGCGCCGGTCTCGGGGTCTTTCACCGTTTTTCCTTCATGCGCGGCGCGAACCGAAAGGACGCTGCACACGCTTAGATTTTCTAGTTGAGATCAAGATAGCAGTGCGCCGGGCGTTCACCAAGTCCCGGGCCGAAGGAAAATATCCTTGTTCCCAAGCGCTTGTCTCCCGACACGACGCATGACGCAAGGAAGGCACAATGCTGCGCCAGCATAGCTTGCGCTCAAATCGACGAAGCGCCCGAAGCCGATCAACACAACGTCAGTAGGAATTGGGTTCCCTCAGCCGGTTAATCGCTTTATCGAACATTAGGCGCTGCTTTAAAATCAGGCAACCAACGGGAGACAGCCCAACGGATGAAGTGGAAGGATTATGTTTGGCCCGTGATCGGGCTGGCGGCGGTGGCGTTTTCGGTTTGGGTTCTCTACGGCGAGTTACGGGGCATTTCGGCGGATGACATCATCGCCGGATTTGAGGCCGTTCCGCTCCACAGGTGGGTTCTCGCCGGCTGCGGTGCGATCGCGGCTTATGCGGCTCTCGCGGGCTACGATCACATCGCGCTCACCCATATCGGAAAACGGGTCTCGTGGGTTTTCGTTACCCTCTGTTCCTTCACCGCCTACGCGTTGTCGCACAATATCGGCGGCTCCGTGGCATCAGGCGCGGTCATCCGGTACCGAGCCTACGCCACGCAGGGCCTCACTGGCCAGGATGTCGGCATTCTGGTTGCCTTCTGCTGGTTCACCTTCATCCTGGCGTCGGTGTTCCTTTTCGGGATTGTGCTGATTCTGGAACCCGGCCTCACCGATCGCTTCGTAGATCTCGAAGTCTTGCCGATCACGCTGTCGTCGACGACCGGCTTCATCTGCCTCGCCCTTGTCGGGCTCTACGTGGTGGGAAGCTGGATCGGTTTCCGCCCGCTCAACATCCGCGGCGTCCGCCTCGACTATCCGAGCCTGCCGATCGTCGCGCGACAGCTCACCATCGGACCGCTCGAATTGATAGGCGCGGCCTCGATCATCTATTTCGCCCTTCCTGAAGCCGGCAATCCTGGATTCCTCGTTGTGCTCGGGGTCTTCATCGTCGCCTTCTCGATAGCCTCGGCCACCCATGCGCCTGGCGGAATCGGCGTCTTCGAGATCGTGGCGCTCGCGGGCTTTCCCGACATGGACAAAGTGTCGGTGCTGACGGCGCTTCTGATCTTCCGCCTATTCTACCTCATAATCCCGCTGTTGCTGGCGCTGTTCGTGGTGGTCGGTTTCGAGCGGCGGCAGCTTGCCAGACGCCGGCGACCTTTCGGCTAAGGCGGCGATCCGACAAGCGCTTCGTGCCGGGGGTACCGCCCTTTCACTTTTCTGAGCGGTTGAATGCGCAAGCGGGGTTGACTATTTTGAGGGCCTGCGCGATACGCAGGCCGCGCGACCGACACGGGCCCGCGCCGCGGCATCCGCCGCTTGCTGGGGAATAGGTTAACGGTAGACCAGCGGACTCTGACTCCGTTAGTCCTGGTTCGAATCCAGGTTCCCCAGCCAAAATTTTCGCAAGCAATCAGGGCGATAGACCCAACGGGGTCGGTGATTTGCGGGTCTTCATGTCGCGCTCATGTTGCAACTGGCAATCCCTAGTTTTCAAGGGTTTACAGACCATCGGCAGATGGACGCGACATGGATGCAACCTGGCGTGCGACCTACGGCCTCACTCGTGACTTTGATCAAACAGACATCGTTCCGCAGCAGAACGATGTTGCCAGGCCATATCTGCGACTGATCACAGGTATCGAGAGCCGGTCTGTCTCTTCTCGGGAGGTATGTGTGTCATGCATATACCTTTCGGCGGAGGCCCCGCCCCGCTGCCAATTGCGATCTCGGAAGGTGTCGCCATCGTGGCAATACCTGCGAGCGGCAGAGATGGGGTGGAAAGCGGACCGGCAGGTTTCGACAGTATGAAAGAAGAAGCTGTCGTTCGCTGCTAAAACGCTTTAACAACCACCTAAACTCACGTCAGCCGCGTATCGGCCGTCGACATCACACCGCCGACGTTCCGATCTTTAACGCTCCGAGTTCAACCTCTGCAATCGATGTAACTTTTCGAAAGTAGTCATTAAACGCATTCCGCGCCATCCACTGGTTGGCCATTTCCGTTGGGAAAACGCTCAATCGAAGGTCATACATGTGGGCTTCCTTGTCTACTTGCCCCCGATCGGGCAGGTAGAGCGCAACGCGACCGAGCCTAAAGTGCGATCCAGATTCGTTAGGAAACCGGCTCATAAACCGATGGAAAGCGTCATCGTCGGAAACATCCAGGATTAGCAGTGCATTGAATAAGCTTTCGACGTCCACATGTAGTTCGAAAATGATGTCCTGCCAGTTGAACCGCCGCGAAAAGCGATGAATGTCTTCAATGTGCGCGTTCACTGCTCGGATCACCCGCATAAACGGGAGCTTGGACAGCGTTTCTACCATTGCATCAAATGGACCGTTGCGCTCGGATTTGGCATCGAGCTGTTCGATGTATTGCTGAGCGGCATAGTATCCTGAAACCTTACGATCGCCGTCCCTTCCTGCCCCATTCAGGAAATTCGGTAAGTACATCGTGTAATATTCGTAGTGGTCTCGATCATAATGGTCGCTGTCTGCGAGATACTGAACCAGACGCACATCCCAAGAATAAACTTGGCCATCTTCAAGAGCCCATCCATCGCGCAAAGCTTGCTGAATGTCAGACTCGCTCGCCGCTTGAGCGGAGCCATGCGGCCGCATGTAGTCCACGTACCACCTATAGCCTCCGTTCTTATCATCGTACCAAACTGCACGTGGTCTGACGAAATGGTTGGGTGGCAAAGGAAGCTCCTCAATGTCCTCAATCCGTGCTTCAATGCTTGGCAGATGATGAGAAGTCTCTGAGCCGATCCTGTTGGTTAGGTGAAAGACATATCCCTTGTAGTGAGCGATAAAATGATTTGGGCTCGTAGTTGCATAGAGACGCCATTGCTCGCACGAATTTGGCATGAAGCGTTGCGCAATCGCCCAGTCTCTAGGGTTAGAAAGCAAGCGTTCGATCGTTACCGCGTCCCAGTAGGTGGCCGTGATTCCCACCTTTTCGTTTCGGCTGATGCCCTCCAACCTCGCGACAAGTCCGGAGGATGGCTGAGTGGAGCAGACCAAGAGATAACCGGTAGCGCCATGTTGTGCACAAGACGAGACTGGATCATCGATAGCGGAGTGAGACACGCTGATCCCGGAATGCGCATTGTGCTTACATTGCACCAGCCACGTGCGTGTTTGCGGCCCAAATATTCCAGTTAGGGTTTCTCGGCAGACTAGGTCGCGACCGCCATCGGCACCACGTCCGCTCCACGCAACGTGAAGGCCCCGGCTAAATAGCAGTTCACGAACGAGCTGTTCAAAGGCCTGTCCGTCCACTGGCAGTTCGGTAAAATCCAATCGAGGCTCCATCTGGTAGGCACTTAAGGGTTGCAGCTATCAGCATAGTTCGCCCTTGTTCCGATCAGCGTCAATTCCGACCTCGGAAGTCGACCGGTCCGACGAGGAAGCGCTCACTAAGCTGTAGGACGCCAAGAACCGACGCTGGCCTTGCCCGTTGGCCGAGCAGGATCAAAAGTACCTCTGCAATGGCGGGTTTTGGGTCGCAACGCAATGCCGCCCAATGACCGACATGGGGTCGTTAGCTGCCTGGTAGTTTTCCCAGTGTCCCGGCATGAATCAAAGAAAAGGCAATGCCGCAGCTTGACGTGATGCTCGCGGCTCTCGAAGGACGATACACATCGGACCAGGTTGGCGCGAGAGATGGCTTTATGGCCGCGCTGCGCGACTGGCTCATTGGAGCCGGCTATTTGCCAGAGCACGAGATCGAAGAAGACACGCCGACGAGGGCGAGGCCTAGCGCATGCTCTTGTTGCACGGGGAACTGCGGTGAAGGCGCGCAGTTCGGGTACGCGCCGCACTGGCGCGTATCACAGGAGCAGATTGATGAAACACCTACTATTGTGCGCAGCCCTGACGTTGAGCATGGGTGCGGCAGCACTGGCGCAGACCGGCGGCGGATCCTCATCGGGTGGAGGTACCACAGGAGGCGGAACCTCGTCCGGCGGAGGCACGACAGGGACCGGCGGAACATCGTCCGGCGCCGGCACCATGGGAACCAGCGGAAACAACTCCACGGGGAACGCAGACACGGGGGCCGGCGGCACTTCTCCCAGCGGAGACACCACAGGATCCGTCGGGAACTCAAATGGCGGCGCAACCACGGGAACAAGCGGCACATCGAACGAGGGCAAGGGCGAGGCCGAGTCGCTGAAACCTCGGGTCAACCAAAATCAGTAGGACTGTAACCACAGGGTGAGAAAGGACCGGCCCCGCGAGTTGCGCGAGCGACCAGGGCGGAGGGGGTGTGTGGTGTCATGCCTGAAACGCAAAAAAGCGCCCGCCGGCCGAAGCCAGCGGGCGCGCTCTGAAACTCAGCTCTTACGATTTGCGGCGGCGATTGCGCCACCAGATAAAGCCACCGGCCACAGCCGCGACCGGAAGCCCGACGCCGGCGACTGGACCCGGGGCCGCCCGCGAGATCTTCTTTTCCTGCCCCGGTGGCATGTCTGGCTTGGCCGCGAAGCTAGGGCCAGACAGCAGCAGCGCCACGGCCGCCGCGGGCAGTATATGCTTCAAGTGTGCCATTTCAGGTCTCCATAGCAGACGCTGTGGATACCCTCCCCTTTTTTTGAACCATAAACCGCGTGGACGCCACCCGGAATTGAGCAAAAGAGCTATTCGTGTAGTCACTTCGTCGTAGGTAGCAAGCTACCGACCATCCAAGACAGCGGAACCGGAGTGGTGCAAGCAAAACGAGCCACCATCGCCGCGGATTTACCGACCAAGATCTGGGGAAGTGCGGCCGTCGAGCGCGCGCCGGTGTATTGCAGGAAACAATAGGGCCCGCGTCCCGTTGGGGGCTCAACTGGACGCGGGCCGGCACAAAGTTCTCTTGGCCGGCTGGGGAATAGGCCAAGTTCGCTTCGGAAGGATCAAACGCAACGGGAAGACCTTTGTTCCTGCCCGGCCGCCGCCATCGCTGTCCACTCTCTCCAAGCATACGAACCACCATCGAGACCCATCTCTCCAGCGCCTGCTGATGGAGTTCGCTCTCGGCCGGGAATTCGTTGTCGATCGTGCTTTGCCACCGCCGTCCTTGATTCCTTCAAACCGACACGCGAGGCATAATTCTCCCCAACAGGGATGACGGTTGGGGAGTGAGCTCGGCGTGGCCGCACGACCTGTCAGGAGCTGCCGTCAAATCCCTGTACTGCCGGGAACAAAACGCGCGGTGCGTGCATTTCTTCCGCGGCGAATTACCGCCAAGCGCGAGGGTATGAAATGGAAGACGCACAGGTAGGTTGGATTGCCGCGATAATCATCGGCGGCATTGCTGGCTGGCTCGCAGAGATGTTCATGAAGAGCAACATGGGCGTGCTCATGAACATCATTCTTGGCATCGTCGGTGCCGTCGTGGCGAATTTTCTGTTGGGCCTTTTCGGCATCGGGCTCGGAGGATGGATTGGCTACCTTATCGCCGGCTTCATTGGTGCCTGCATACTTATTGCCATTGCTCGCGCGGTGAGGCGCTAATTCGAAGCGGCGATCTTACCAGGCACAGCCAGGAGGTCGCCGCCGAACGCCGCCCCCCGCGAGAACAGCGGGAAGCAACGGATTGCGGTTGAGCGTTGCGTTTCACCGACGAGCGCGCGACTGCATGCTGTCGTCTTTTCAGCCCCCTCGCTCCCTGCACGCGATCTGAGCGGCATGTTGCCGTGCGGTGCCGTCCAGATGGTCGACGAGAAAGCAACGGTCAGCCGTCGAACTCAGCGTTCGCTTCCATCGTCGTCACGCCGGCGCGGTCAGCGCACCAGAGCGCCATCCCGTTTTGCCCACGGGTGGCATTGACCGTGAAGGCCGCACCGTCGAAGAGGGGCGAGAGCCCGCGATAGGTGAAGATCTTCGGAAGGTGCCCACTCTCCAGTCGCGCGGCCAGATTGACCAGCAAGGTGGCCTGGAGGGGCCCGTGAACCACGAGGCCGGGATAACCTTCGACGTCACGAGCGTAGTCGCGATCATAGTGGATGCGATGGCCGTTGAAGGTCAGGGCCGAATAGCGGAACAGCAATGTCGTTGTCGCTTCGACGACGTGGCGGTGCCCGGCAGCCCAAGCATCGGGCCGAGGTGAGGACGCAGGCTGCTGGGCGCTTCCCGCCTGCGCTTCGCGGTAAACGATGTCCTGGCGTTCCGTGATCGCCGCCGCGCCGGTTCCGGTCGAGATCTCATGTTCGACCGTCACGAAGACGAGGCGGCCGCTCCGCCCGACCTTTTCCGAAACGTCGGCGATGCGTGAGCTCCTGGTCACGGTGTCGCCCATTTCCAGCGGCCGATGGAAATGGAGGGCGCCTCCGGCCCACATGCGCCGCGGCAGCGGAACGGGCGGCAGGAAGCCGCCGCGTGCGGGATGGCCGTCCCGCCCGATCTCGGCGGGCGGCACGGCTGGCGGCGCGAGGCACCAATGAACGGCCAACGGCACGGCGTCGAGACCATCGGGGGCCATGTCGCCGATCGTTGCGCGCAGCCGCTCGACCAGGCCCGACGTCAGAATGTCGGATCTGACCTCGGTCTTGCCAATCCATTTCCGCAAATGGGCAATGTCCACCTCGCTCATGAAGCCTCCGGCATGAATTCCTGTCTGACCTTGTCGGTATGCGCGCCGAGAGCGGGCACGCTGCCGACCTTGATGTGCTCGCGGCGGACAGGCGATCTGACGGCGGCGAACGGGCCGCCCGGCGTCTCGACCGTGATTCGGCGCAGCGCGGGATGGCGGCCCAGATCGGCCACCGTGGACACATTGGACCAAGCCAGCGCGTTCCGCTCCAAAAGCTCGATGGCCCGAGCACGCGTCATTTCACCGAAGACTTCCGCCAGGATAGCGCCGAGCGCCGCGCGATTTTCAACGCGCTTCGGATTGTCGCTGAACCGGGGATCGTCAATGAGGTCCGGTCGCTGGAGCACCCCCGTGCAGAGGCGACGCCATTCGCCGGGGTTCTGCACCACGATGACGATTTCCCCATCGCTGCAGGCGATGCTGCCGTAGGGATAGATCGACGCATGGGCAAGGCCCGTGCGGGGCGTTTCCCTGCCGCCATAATCGTGATGCAGCAGCGGCACGCTCATCATGTCCGCCATGGCGTCGAACATGGTGATCTCGATCGCCTTGCCACGTCCGGTCTGCGCGCGCTCGATGAGGGCTTCGAGAATTGCCGCATGCGCGTTCATCCCGGTCATCACGTCAGCCATCGACACGCCGACCTTCACAGGAATTTCAGGCGTGCCGGTGACGGCGCAGATGCCGCTCTCGGCCTGAACCAGCATGTCGTAGGCGCGCATGTCGCGGTAGCTGGTGTCCTGGGGGTAGCCGGCGATGTCGACTGACACCAGGCGGGGATAGCGCTCCACCAGTTCGGCGGAGCCCAGTCCTAGACGCCCTGCGGCGCCGGGCGCAAGATTCTGCACGAACACATCGGCCCGGGAAATCATGCGCTCGAGCAACGCGCGATCGCCCTCGGCCTTGACGTCGAGAACGGTGCTTTCCTTGCCCCGGTTGAGCCAGGCAAAATAGGCGCTCGTTCCATGGACAGCCTTGTCGTAGTGGCGCGCGGTTTCGCCTTCCGCGCGCTCGACCTTGATCACACGGGCGCCGGCATCGGCGAGCCGCAAGGTGCAGGTCGGCGCGGCGACTGCCTGTTCGAGCGCGATGACGAGGAGGCCCTCGAGCGGGAGCATCATGTCTGCCTCAGTAGGAACGGGGCATGCCCAACACATGCTCGGCGATGTAGGAGAGGACAAGGTTCGTGGAGATCGGCGCAACCTGGTAGAGGCGCGTCTCGCGGAACTTGCGCTCGACATCGTATTCCTCCGCAAAGCCGAACCCGCCATGGGTCTGGACGCAGGCCTCCGCCGCGGCCCACGACGCTTCGGCGGCAAGCATCTTGGCCATGTTGGCCTGCTCGCCGCAGTCGAGCCCTTTCTCGAAGAGTCCCGCGGCCTGATGCACCATCAGTTCGGCGGCCCGCATCTGGGCGTAAGCCCGCGCGATCGGGAACTGGACTCCCTGGTTCTGGCCGATCGGCCGCCCGAACACCTTGCGTTCGTTGGCATAGGCCGACGCCTTCTCAATGAACCATTTTGCGTCGCCGACGCATTCGGCGGCGATCAGGATGCGCTCGGCATTCATGCCGGAGAGGATGTAGCGGAAGCCCCGCCCCTCCTCGCCGATCAGGTTCTCAGCCGGCACCTTGACGTTGTCGAAAAACACTTCCGTGGTGGAGTGGTTCATCATCGTGCGGATCGGCTTGATCGTCATGCCGCGGTCGAGAGCCTCGCGCATATCCACGATGAAGACGGAGATGCCGTCGGTCCGCTTGGCCGCCTGCTCCTTCGGTGTGGTGCGGGCGAGGAGCAGCATCAGGTCGGAATGCTCAGCACGGGAGGTCCACACCTTCTGGCCGTTGACCACGTAGTGGTCGCCTTCTCTGCGCGCAAACGTCTTGATCGAGGTCGTGTCCGTACCGCTGGTCGGCTCCGTCACGCCGAATGCCTGGAGGCGTAGCTCACCGCTGGCGATGGCAGGCAGGTATCTTGATTTCTGGGCCTCGTTGCCATGCCGGAGCAGCGCGCCCATGATGTACATCTGCGCATGGCAGGCGCCGCCATTGGCGCCGGCACGCTGGATCTCCTCCAGGATCGCCGCCGCGGCGGACAAGGGCAGTCCGGCGCCGCCATACTCTTCCGGTATGAGTACCGAGAGATAACCGGCCTCCGACAACGCATTGACGAACTCGCTCGGATAAGCTCTCTCGCGGTCGATCCTGCGCCAGTATTCGCCGGGGAACGCTTCGCAAAGCTTGCGCACGCTCTGCCTGATCTGCGCGATCTCGTCGCTTTGGTCGATGTCGTTGATCGTCATGCCTTTTGCTAGTCCATTCTGTTGGAGGATGGCGCCAGTGACGCGCGGAGCAATGTCTTGCGGGCCACCGCCACGACCGGCCGATCCACCATCCGGCCATCGACCACCACGACACCGGAGGTCGACGAATCGGCAGCGGCTACGATTCTCTCGGCGCGCGCGATCTCTTCATCCGTCGGTCGGAACGCCGCGGCGACGACAGACACCTGCCGCGGATGGATGCAGAGCTTGCCCCCGAAGCCTAGCCGGCGCGCGCGCCGGCTCTCGAAAAGGAGCGTTTCGGGATCGTCGATCGAAAGACTGACGCCATCCACCGGTGGCGCGGTGCCGGCGACGCGCGAACGCAGCACGAGTTCGGAGCGGAAGGCGAGCAGTTCCTCACCTTCTCCTTCGATCCCCAAATCGAGTTGGAAATCGATCGTGCCGAAAATGAAGCGGCAGACACAAGGGGTCACGCTGGCCAGTTGGGCCAGATTGGCAAAACCTTTTGCCGTCTCGATGAGCGGGAGCAGCACCGTGTCAGGCAACCTTGCTGCTATTTCCTGAAGCACCTCTATGTCCTCGGCCTTCGGCAAGACAATACCGGCCGGGCCGGCGTCCGCGAGCGCGAGAAGGTCGTCAGCGAACCAGGGTGTGTCCGCTCCGTTCACCCGCACCACGGCGGGGCTGCCGCGGGAGGCGGCCAGAAACGATGTTACGGCCGCCCTGGCGCGGTCCTTTGCTTCCGGCGCGACAGCATCCTCCAGATCGATGATGACAGCGTCCGCACCCGAAGAGGCGGCCTTGGCAAAGCGTTCCGGACGGTCGCCCGGGACGAACAGGAACGTCGTGGCGTGTCCTAGATCGATCAAGAGCCACTCCCCTTCATCAGCATGCCGATGTGATTTGCGCGGGAAAGCTGCCACAGGCGCGGCACGAGCGCTTCCATCTCGCTGGAGGACGCGGCAGCGCTGAAGCTGGCGAGGCCTTTCACTTTGGCTTCGATCTCGGGCCGCGACAGCGTGTTGCCGGGGTCGCCCTTGGGCTCGTTCACGCGGGCATCGATGGTGCGGCCGTCGATCGTGCGCAGCCGTGCCTTGCCGATCCAGCGTGCCGGATAGGCGCTGTCGACCTCCGGGTCGAGCATCATGCGCACACGGTCCCTGAACGCCACGACCTCCGGCTTCCCGAAATTCTCCTCGAACTCGACCATGCCGGCTTTGCCGTAAACAGCGATGAGGCCGAGCGTCGTGCCCATGGAGAACTTGGCCTGGTGTACGGTCGAGGGTGCAACCACCGGCCCCAGGACGTCTATCGCCCCTTGGTGCACCAGCGCGGTGACTTCGGCGATGTCCTGAGCGCGCAGGTCATGTTCCTGCATGGCCTTCTGCAAGGCGTCGGCGGCCGGATGGGTGTGGCGGCAGGAGGAGTGATACTTGAACGAGGTCTCGGCCAGCGCCCAGCGCGAGCCGAGGCGGTCTATAAGCTTCGCCGGATCGGCATCGGTCGACATGCCTTTCGCCATGCCCTGGAGGCCTTCGAGAATGCGGCGCGCGCCGGTGAAGCCGTCTCTGGCAAGACAAGCTGCCATCAATCCGTTTCCAGCTGCCTTGGCGGTGTGCAGAGGCTTGGAATCGGCCGCATCGCGTAAAAACTCCCACAGCCCTGCCGCCTGGGTGCCTGCCGAACCGAACGCATCCAGCATCTGCGCAGGGGTCAACTCGAGAAGGCGCCCGACAGCAGCCGCTGCCGCCAAGGTTCCCGCCGTGCCTGTGGTGTGGAAGATCTTGTAGTGCGACCGGCCGAGGAATTCGCCGACGCGAATGCCGACCTCGTAACCTGCCGTGCAGGCGGTGAAGAAGGCCCTGCCTGAGGCGCCGATCTGCTGCGCCACGGCCAGCGCAGCAGGGAAGACCACCGCGGCGGGGTGAAACACCGAACCGTTGTGGACGTCGTCCTGCTCGGCGAAGTGCGAAGCCGCGCCGTTCACCATTGCTGCAAACAATGGACTCGTGCCCCGACGCTCGATGAGGATTTCGCAAGGACCGTCGGCCGGCCCCATCTCGCGTGCGAAACGGGCGATGGTCTCGACCGGGCGAGCACCCTTTCCTGCCAAGGCGGATCCCAACCAGTCCACGAACAGATCCTCGGCGCGGGCGATCACATCCGTGGGAATGGCTTCGAAGGTCAATTCGGACGCAAACCGAGCCAACAAGGCGCTTGGGAAATCGGATGCTTCGTTCGGGCTGGATGCCACGAGCCCCCTCCTCGATTGGAACTGGATTGGCGCCGCTGATCCAGCACGTAGCGCCTGGCCCCGCAATTCGTTATTCGAGAACTGCGCTTTCAGCGTGAACAAACAGGCGGTGGAGTTTCGGATGGCGAGCCTGCGTTATGACCTGGTCGACCTGCGCCTTTTCATCAACATCGCGGAGGCTGGCAATCTGACGCGCGGCGCGGACCGTGCCGGCCTCTCGGTCGGCGCCGCCTCGATGCGGATCAAGAGCCTCGAGGAGGTGCTGGGGACACAGCTCCTGGTTCGCCGCAGTCAGGGCGTGTCGCTGACACCAGCCGGAGAAGCCCTGCTTCTCAATGCCCGGCGTGTATTCCAGGATCTGGAGCGGCTTCATGGTGAGCTTCAGGTCTTTTCCCGTGGCCTCAAGGGGCAGGTGCGCATCTTTGCCAACACGACGGCGATCACCGAAGCCCTGCCGCCTGCGCTCGGCAGCTTCCTGGCGTCGCATCCGCTGGTCGACATCGACCTGGAGGAGCGTCTGAGCCCGGAGATCGTGCGTGCCGTCGCAGACGGCAGCGTCGACATCGGCATACTGGCGGGCAATGTCCAAACGGAGGGGCTCGAGGTGGTCCCGTACCAGCGAGACAGGTTGGCGCTCGCCGTGCCGCTTGGACATCGTCTCTCGGGCGAATCGAGCGTCGATTTCACCGATGTCGTGTCGGAAAGCTTCGTTTCGCTGCACCGCGGCAGCGCCATTCATGGCTTCGTGGACAACATCGCCGGTGAAATGGGCATCGGCCTGCATACCCGCATCAAGGTCTCCGGTTTCGAATCGCTCTGCCGCATGGTGGAGGCCGGCGTCGGGATCGGCATTCTGCCGGAATCGGTCGCCGCGCGCCTGAAGGTCAGTCACAGGATCGCGATCGTCTCGCTTACCAATCCCTGGGCAGTGCGCGAACTAAAGATATGCGTACAGAAAATCGAGAACCTGCCAGCCTTCGCGCGTGATCTCGTGGATCACCTCGTGCGGCACGCCGTGGACCAGAACGGCTAGCTCGGCAGAGTTCAGTTTCCGCATGCCCCGTTCAGCAGAAGTGGACTTGCACGGCGGTACGCCAGCTTCAGGCTTGGTACATCGGCTCACAGCGGCGAATGTAAACGAGCCCGGCGCCGACACTGATCGCCGAGCTCAAGGGCGGCCTGGCAGGCCGCCTCGGCGTGCGCCTAGCGCAGCGTTGCGAGCAGGCCTGCCATCAGCCGGCCGCGCTCGACCAGGCTTTCGGTCACGATGTATTCGTCCAGCGTATGCGGCCGGTCGCCGCGAGCACCCAGCCCGTCGAGCGTGGGAATCCCCATCGCGCCGGTGAAGTTGCCGTCTGACCCGCCGCCGGAATTCTGGTGCGGTATCTCGAAGCCGAGGTCCTTCGCAAGTGCGCTGGCATGCTCGTAGAGCGCCCACGAGGCGTCGTTCTTCGTCCAGACGGGACGAACAACGCCGGTCTCCACCTTGACCTGCACGTCGGACCCGACCGGAGTCAGAGCATGCATGCGCCCAATCGCCTCTGCAAGCTTCTCGTCCGTCGTGGCGGAAACGAGCACCTGCGCCTGACACGTTGTCGACACGCAATTGACCCATTGGCCGCCTTGGACGACGCCGACGCTGTAGCCGACATCGGCGTCAGTCATCGCCTCGATGGCAACGATCTGATGGGCCATCTCGCGGATCGCCGAAACTCCCTCGCCGAGCCTGAGCCCCGCGTGGCTCGGCCGGCCATGGGTGGATAGCGCGAAACGCGCAATGGCGTAGCGGCCGGTGACCACGCCGCCGTTTCGGCGACCGGGCTCCGGGACCAGCACATATTTGTGCCGGGCCGCTTCAGCTTCGATGATCTGCCTCGTGCTCGGGCTGCCGACCTCCTCGTCGCTGGTGAAGAGCACGGTGATCGGCAACGGGGTATCGACCGCCGCGCGACGCAGTTGCCGGACCGCCTCGAGCGAAAGGTAGTTGCCCGCCTTCATGTCGAGCGCGCCGGGTCCGAAGCAGTTCTCGCCCTCTCGACGCCACGGGAAGACGTCGAGCGTGCCCACCGGATGGACCGTGTCGAGGTGGCCAAGGATCAGAATGCCAGGCTCGCCCCTCTTCTCATGGCCGAACGTGCCCTTTACGCAATCGCCGAATCCCATATGACCGGGAATGCGCTGAATGTCGGCACCGATGATGTTGAGATCACGAGCGGCCATGTCCATCATCCCGTTCACGGCCGCGCGGTCATAGGTCGGGCTCTCCTGCTCCACCCATCGCTTCACCCCGTTGACCATGTCCTCGAGATCGAATGGCAGCCGCGCAAAATCTAGGTTATCCGGTATGCTCACGCTCGTTCCTCGCCACTTGCGTATCGCAGTGCGATATGCTTACATCGTTGCTATAGTATGGGCAACTTTGCGCCGGCGTCAAACCCTCGACGGCGGCCGTGCCGAGCAATGAACAACGAAGGAGGAATCCCGGTGGGCAAACAGGTCGGGAGACCCAGGAAGCGTGCCGCGGATGGAGTCGAAAAGCCCGACAGGCTCTTCGTCGAGGCACTGGCGCGTGGAATCAGGGTGCTGGAATCATTTGCCGATTCCCCGGAGCCGATGTCCCTCTCGGACATCGCGGAAGCAACCGAACTCGACAAGAGCGCGGCGCAGCGCCTGGTGCATACGCTGCTCCAGCTGGGCTATCTCGAGCGGACGTCAGGAGGCGTTGTTCCGGGCCGGAAGCTGCTGGACAGGTCGTTCGACTACCTGCGCGCGACACCGCTGGTCAATCGCGCCATTCCTATCCTAGCGGATCTGCGGCGAACAGTGCAGGAGCGCGTCGACCTCAGCCTTTTCGATGATCTTTCAATGCTTTACCTCGTGCGCATGCAAAGCAAGCGGGATACTTTCTATGCGCATCTGATCGGTCGGCGCGTGCCCACCTTCTGCACGTCGGGAGGCCGCGCCGTGCTGAGCCACCTGCCCGAGGACCACGTGACGGATATCCTCTCGCGGTCGGACCGGCGCAAGCTGACACCGCGGACGACAACCGATATTCGGGAGATTCTCGACCGTATCGCCGAAGTTCGGGAGACCGGCTACTCGCTCGCGATCGAGGAGGTTCTGGTGGGCGAGGTCGCGGTGGCAGCCGCGGTGCTTGACGCCAGGGGCGCCCCCATCGGCGCCATTCACATCGCGGCCTCTCTGGCGGAATGGGATCCCCGGGAATTCGTCAAGCGCGTCGGACCGCTGGTGACGGCAGCCGCCGCCGGCCTGCGGGCGAGCTGAGTTCGCCGTCACTTCCCGTTCCTCCCTTGCTGTCTGGCCGGCTTGCTTGACAAGCAGCTTTCTTGGGCCCTAGACTAATTTTGCAGTTCAGCCGTATCGTAGAGCAATACTATATTGAGAGAACGATGAGCGAGGCGCTTCAAGACAGCAGCAAGGCAGGTTCGACGGAAACCTTGCTTCTGGAGGTTTCCGGTCTCGCCTATGACTACGCGGGAATTGGCGCGGTCAGCGATTGTGCCCTGCAGATCCCGAGGGGGCGGATCGTTGCTCTGATCGGGGGCAACGGCGCGGGCAAGACCACCAGCGTCAAGATGATCGCCGGCGCACTGCGTCCCAGGCGCGGCACCATCCGCTTCGACGGCCAGGACATCACGGGCGTCCCTGCCCATCGCGTCGTCGAGCTGGGCCTTGCTCTGGTGCCAGAAGGGCGGCTGGTCTTCCAGCAGCTCACCGTGCGCGAGAATCTGCTGCTGAGCGGCCATGTCCGGCGCGGGCGAGCGCAGCTGCAATCCAATCTCGATCGTGTCTTCGGGCTTTTTCCGCGTCTAGCGGAGCGCCAGTCCCAGAACGCTGGTTCATTGTCGGGGGGTGAGCAGCAAATGCTCGCGATAGGGCGCGGCTTGATGACCATGCCCAGGCTTCTGATCCTCGACGAACCCTCCCTTGGGCTCAGCCCAATCCTGGTCTCAACCATCTTCTCGCTGGCACGCAAGCTCAACGATGAGGGCATCAGCGTCTTGCTGGTGGAGCAGAACGTGCACCAGACGCTGGCGATCGCCGATTACGCATATGTCTTGGAGAAAGGGCGTGTCGTCCAAAGCGGCGAAGGGCGCCAGCTGCTGAACGATCCGAAAGTCAAGGAAGCTTATCTCGGACTGGCGTGAAACGCCACGTGGGCAATGGGAGAACTGAAATGGACAGACGTGATTTCTTGAAGGCCGGGACCGCTCTGGCTTTGGCCGGGGCCCTGCCTCGTGTCGCAATGGCGCAGGAAAACAAGATCGTATTCGGCGGCTCCGTCCCCATGACGGGAGCAGCGGCCGAAACCGGCCTGAACGTCATGCGCGGCTATGAATGCGCCGTGAAATTCGTGAATGAGAAAATGGGCGGCGTCGAGGTCGCCGGCAAGAAATACATGCTGGAGCTCAGCCTGTTCGACGACGCGAGCGACCCGGCCCGCGCATCCACGCTGATTCAGCGCCAGGTCGACGACGGCATCGGCCTCTTCCTGGGCTCCTTCGGCAGCAACATCGTCCTGCCGACCTGCGCCATCACCGAAGGCGCCGGCCGCATCATGGTGCAGGCGGGCGGCGGCTCCGATCTGATCTTCACCCAAGGCCGCAAGCGCGTGTTCGGCATCTTCCCGCGCGCCTCGCAACAATTCGTCTCGTCGGTCAAGATGTTCCAAGAGCTGGACCCGGCCGTTAAGAGCGTCAGCATCATCTACACCAACGATCCGTTCTCCAAGTTCCAGGCCGAGGGCGCAAAGGCGAACATCGAGGCCGCGGGCATCAAGGTCCTCGACTTCATCGCCCTGCCGGCGCAGGTCAACGACGTCTCGAACGTGCTGACGACGATCCGCCAAAATACCCCCGACGTGCTGGTCTGCACCACGCATGACGATGCCTCGATCCTGATCACCCGGCAGATGGTGTCGACCAACACCGACGTCCCGATGCTCTACCAGACACTCGGACCACAGACGACCGCCTATAAGGAAGCCCTCGGCAACTACTCCAACGGTGTGGTGGCGCAGGCCTACTGGTCCGAGCGCGCCAAGTTCAAGGGCGAGTATTTCGGCAGCTCCAGCGATTTCGCCGCCTACTACCGGGCGAATTTCGACCGCGATCTTACCTATCACATGGCAAGCGGCGCGGCCTGCATCGTGAGCTACCTCCAGGCGATCAAGAACGCAGGGACACTCGACCTCGATCCGGTACGCGATGCCCTATCGGCGCTCGATTTCGAATGTTTCTACGGGCACATCCGCTTCACGCCGGAAGGTGACGGCGATCCGGCGATCCTCGGACCGCTTCTCATCCAGCGCCAGAAGGGAGAGATGGAGGTGATCTCGCCAGCGGAAAACGCCTCGGCGAAGGCCATCTACCCGGCGCCGAAATGGGCGGACCGGGCGTAACGCCCAGGGCCGCTCGAGGACTGACTTCTGCCGACGGGGCCTGCGCGAGGCCGCAGGTTCCTCGGGCCACTTTGCAAAGGACGACCCATGGCAGCCCTCCCCCTTCTCGAACTGGGTCCCGATCCGCGCGAGCGCGGGGCCGTTCACGGCTCCACGCTGGCGAATGCGATCCGCGACAATGTCGCGACCTATCTCGAGCGCTTCGAGACAGGCGGCGTGGGCCGTCGGAAGGTGCTTTCCGATAGCGAGCAATGGCTCGCCTTCATCCAAGACGACAATGCCGAATATGGGGAGGAGATGGCGGCCATCGCCGAAGCGTCCGGCGTCTCGCGCACCGAAATCGCCATGCTCAACGCCCGGTACGAAATCACCTATTCCGTATTCGGCCAGGAGGCGCACAACGCCAATCGTCGCGCTGAGCAGGAGCAGGAAGGATGCACGTCCTTCGGCCTGATGCCGGAAGCGACGGCGAATGGACACACTCTTTTGTGCCAGAATTGGGACTGGCTCGAACGGTTGCGTGGACGCGCTTTCGTGCAGCGGGTTCATCGCTCCTCGAACCCCGGCGAGGGCAAGCCCGATTTCATCGGCTTCAGCGAGGCCGGCATCGTGGGCTCGAAGATGGGCGTCAACGCGGCCGGCATCGGGCTTTGCGTCAACGGCATCGTCACGCCGCGCGACGGCCTGAACGGGATCCGCAAGCCCTTCCATGTCCGTTGCCGCGAAATCCTCGACGCCTGGCGCTTCGACCAGGCGCTTCTGCCGGTGGTCCAGACCGACCGCACGGCATCGAGCAACTTCCTCATCGGGCATTCCGACGGAGAGATGATCGATATCGAGGCGACCCCCGATCACTGTGCCTATCTCCATCCTCAGAACGGAATGGTGGTGCATGCCAACCATCTCGTGCGCGAGGACCGCGTGACGTCGGAGATGGAGCGGATCGCTCCCAACACGCTTTATCGCGGCGCTCGCACGGAACGGCTGCTGCGCTCGGGCTCCGGCAAAGTCGACTTCGACAGGCTGCGTCACGTGATGACGGACCATTTTTCCGCCCCGGCCGCGATCTGCCGCCATGCCGACACGTCACTGCCCGAGGCCAAGCGGGTCATCACCGTCGCCGCGATCGTCCTCGACCTCGATGAACGGGTGCTCTACGCGACTGATGGCCCGCTCTGCCAGTCGGACTTCCAGGCGTTCCCGCTCTACCCCGAATTCCATCAGCAACGCAGCATAGGACGGCTCAAATGGACGACATGAACCCCATCCCCTGGCCCAACGGAGCGCGTTGTGCCGTCATGCTCACCTTCGACTTCGACGCCGAGACATTATGGCTGTCGCGCGACCCTGAAAATGCCCGCCGTCCGGGAGTGCTCTCGCAGGGCGTCTATGGCGGCAAGACCGGTGTCCCGAAGATCCTCGAACTGCTCCGCGAGGAGGGGCTCAAGGGCACCTTCTTCACCCCCGGCTGGACAGCGGAAAAGTATCAGGACCGCATGGAGGCGATCGTCGCCGGCGGCCACGAGATCGGCCACCACGGCTACCTCCACGAGTGGATCGATCCCGATTATCCCGACAAGGAACGCGAGGCACTGGAGAAGGGCCTGGAGTCGCTGAAGAAGTCTGTCGGCATTCGCCCCGTCGGATATCGTTCGCCCGCAGGCGAGACCTCCGACAACATGATCAGTTTGCTGCAGGAATATGGCTTCCTTTACGACAGCTCACTGATGGACCAGGTCAGCCCTTACCGGCATGTCCTCAAGGACGGCAAGCGCGGTCCGATCGAATTGCCCTGGCATTGGAGCATCGATGACGCGCCCTACACGCTGTTCGCGATCAAGTCGCCGCGCGCGATCATGACCAACGAACACATTCTGAGCATCTGGAAGCAGGAATTCACCGAGATCTACCGGTGGGGCGGGCTCGTTAACGTCGTGACCCATCCGCAGATCATCGGCCGGCCCTCCCGGCTTGCCATGCTCCGGGAATTCATTGCCTTCATGCGCCGATCGCCCGATGTCTGGTTCGCCACCGGCAAGGAAGTGGCCGAAGCATGGGCCTCCAAAGAGACCAGCTAAGCGAAAGCCGTAGCCCGCGATGATATTGTTTCTGCAAACCACATTGAACGGACTGGTGCTCGGGGGATTGTACTCTCTGGCGGCGGTTGGATTCTCATTGGTCTTCGGCGTCATGGGAATCGTCAATCTGACCCATGGCATCTTCGTCATCGCGGGCGCTTATGGCGCGCTGCTCCTCTACAAGGAACTGGGGATCGATCCGCTCCTGGCGGTGATCCCGGTTGGTGCCGCGCTATTCGCTGTCGGCTATCTCTACCAACGGACGATCATCCACTGGGCGGTATCGCGGGCCTCGCTGGTCGCCTCGCTCGTGGTCACCTTCGGCGTGGCGATGGTCTTGCGCAACATCATGCAATTGGTCTTCGGCCCGGACGCCCAGACGATCACGCCGAGCTATTCCTTTACCAGCCTGACCTTCGGCCTCCTGCAGATCGACCTCGTGCGCGTGCTTGCGCTCGGCGCGAGCCTCGTCCTGCTTCTGTTGCTCGCGCTGGTGCTGGTGCGCACGCATTTCGGCCGCGCCGTCAGGGCAACCGCTCAGCAGCCGCTTGCCGCGGAGCTTTCCGGGGTCAACGTGCGTAACCTGCATGGCCTGACATTCGGCCTCAGCGCCGCGCTCGCGGGCGCCTCCGGCGCGATCATCGGCATCGTCCAGCCGTTTTCGGCCGCCAGCGAAGTCACCTGGACCCTCAACGCATTCATCGTCGTAGTGCTCGGCGGCATCGGCAGCCCGGCAGGCGCGCTGATCGGCGGTATCGTGCTCGGCCTGATCAATGCCTATACCGCGCAATACATAGGACCGTCCCTGACCACCGCGATGATGTTCGTCGTACTCGTGTCGATGCTGCTCGTCCGCCCGCAAGGCTTGCTGGGCAATGCTTTCGGGGAAACCAGATGAGACGCCCCCTCTCGATCCTTCTCGCCGCCGCCGTCATCATCGTGGCTGCGCTGCTTCCGATCTGGCTCGGGCCCTTCTACACACGGGTCGCCCAGTTCTTCTTCTTCTCCGCGGCACTCGCCGTGGCATGGAACATACTGGGCGGCTTCACCGGCTATTGGAGTTTCGGCCACACGGTCTTCATCGGAATTGGTGCGTTTGCGGCGGCACATTTCGGCATGCAGGTCGGAACTTTCGGCACTGGGCCTGTCTCCATGATCCTGCCCCTTTTGTTCGCCGGCCTGGTCTGCGGCGTGTTCGCGGCGCTCCTCGCCTACCCGGTGCTGAGGCTTCGCGGAATCTATTTCGCCATCGTGATGCTGGGAGTCAGCCAGGCCGTGGGCGAGCTTGCCAACAATGTTCCCTGGTTCCAGGGCGACGTCGGCCTCTTCCTCGCCCCGCCGGTTCCCTCCGGCATGGCTCCCGAAGATTTCTTTTATTACGTATTCGGCGGCCTGCTGCTCCTCGCCTTCGGGCTGAGCCTGCTGATCCGCCACAATCGGCTCGGCTATGGATTGCTTGCGATCCGCGAGGACGAGGATACGGCCATGATGCTGGGCGTAGCGACGGAGCGGTTCAAGATCATCGTCTTCGTCCTGTCGGCAGTGCTCGTCGGGCTTCTCGGCGCAGTCTATGGCTACAGCGTCGGCTATTTCACCACCTCCACCGTGTTCCGTCTCGATTTCAGCCTGAACATGATCGTCTTCTGCCTGATCGGAGGGATCGGTACGCTGCTTGGCCCGATCATCGGCACGGCGGTGATGCTCTTCCTGACACAAGTCCTGCTCTCGCGCTTCCTCGACATCCATCTCCTGATCACGGGCCTCCTGGTCGTCGCGATCATCCTTCTCATGCCGGGCGGGATACTGGGCGCCATCACGCGCACCCGGCGCAAGAACCTGCCCAAGGCAGACGCGACGGAGTCCAGGCCATGAGCGAGATCATCCTTTCCGGCCGCGGCGTGACGAAGAAGTTCCGTGGCCTGACGGCCATCGAGAATGTCGATTTCGACATTCCGGAAGGGGCGATCTATGGGCTTATAGGGCCGAACGGCGCCGGTAAATCGACGCTGTTCAACCTGATCACCGGCTATTACGAACTGAGCGCGGGAGAGATCCGTTTCCGTGGCGCCTCGACGACCGGTGTTCCGACCTACCGGCTCAACCAGCGCGGCATCGCCCGTGCCTTCCAGATATCGAAGCCGTTCCCTGCACTGACGGTGAAAGAGAACGTCAGGGTCGGCGCCATGTTCGGACGCCCGCAACGGGTGGATTTCGAACGTGTGACGATGGAAGCGCTGCGCATAGCCGGGATCGAGGACCTCGCGGACCGCACCGCCGAAGGCCTGACGGTCGGCTCTCTGCGAAAGCTGGAGATCGCGCGCGCCATCGCGACGCGCCCAAGCCTGCTTCTCGCGGACGAACCCTGCGCGGGCCTCAACCCGACCGAGACCGAGGAAATGGTCAGGTGCCTGCGCAACGTGCGCGAGCGCGGCACGACAGTCTGGCTGGTCGAGCACGACATGAAGGCCGTGACCAGCATCTGCGACAGGATCCTGGTCATCGATGCCGGGCGCAAGATCGCCGAGGGCACGCCGCAGGAAGTCGTCCGCGACCCCCGGGTGATCTCCGCCTATCTGGGCGCGCCACTGCCCGAAGAGACGGCTTCGCATGCCGGCTGACCATTCCCACCCTGGCCTGCTTACACCTTCAGAAATCGACGAAGCGGCGTTTCTCGAGGGGATCGTTGAATGGGTTCGGATGGAGACGCCGTCGGACCGGCCCGACCTCATCGAGAGGTTCTTCGATCACGTCCAGGCCTCTTTCGAGGGTTTGCCCGTCAGCATCCGCCGTTTGCCTCCTCGCGGCGATTTCGGCGGCCATATGGTCCTCACCTACGCCCCGGGCGGCTCCAACCTGCCGCCGGTCCTTGTGATGGGCCATATCGATACGGTTTGGGCCGCGGGCACGCTGGAGCGGCGTCCAATCCGTCGCGAGGGCGACCGCGTCTATGGCCCCGGCATCTACGACATGAAGGCGGGCTCCTATATCGCGACGGAAACGTTGCGCCAGCTCGCCATGGCCGGACATGTTCCGCCACGGCCGATCGTCGTGCTCCTGAACAGCGACGAGGAGATCGGCAGCGACTCGTCGCGAAGCCTAATCGAGGAACTCGCCAGCAAGGCGGCGTTCGTGCTGGTGCCGGAACCGGCCGTCGGCCCTCGCATTGCCGCGGTGACCTCCCGGAAGGGCTGGGGCCGCTTCTGGATCCGCGCGCATGGCCGTTCGGCCCACGCGGGCGGCAATCTCGCGGAAGGCCGCAGCGCCATCCGCGAGATTGCTCGTCAGATCATCGACATAGAGGGCCTGAACGGCAGCGTTCCCGAAGCCTCCTTCAACGTCGGTACGATTCGTGGCGGCACGCGGGGCAACGTCGTTCCCGCCGAGGCGGAGATCGAAGTCGACATGCGCATGACCGACGCCGCCACCGGCGAGCGCATGATGCGGCATATTCTTTCGCTCACACCGCACGACCCGGATGTCCGGCTCGCGATAACCGGCGGCATCAACCGCCCGCCCTTCCTGCGCAGCCCCGCGGTGGGCCAGCTCTACGAGAGCACCCGGACCCTCGCCGGGGAACTAGGCTTCGAGCTGCCGGAGACCGCGCGCGGTGGAGTGTCGGACGGCAATTTCGCCGCTGCACTCGGCCGGCCGGTCCTGGACGGGCTGGGGTGCGGCGGGCATGGGGCGCATGCCGAAGACGAGCATATCCTCGTCTCCACCATCGCCTCCCGCGCGGCCCTCATCCATGCCATGCTGGTATCGGCCGATTTCCAGTCCAATGCGCTGGGCCGGCGGAATTAGCGATCCTCGGTCGGGCGATGCCTCAAAGCACCTCGAACTCGGTGATTTGCGATGCGATAAATTTTTTGTGCATTGCGGAATCAATTCGACGCTGCTATCTCCATTCGTGTCGGCCATCTACTCCTCCCAGATGCGATGCCGACGCACCGAATGCAGCGCACCTCCTCCCGCGCGGCATTTGAGTTCAGAGCCCGCTGCCACCTCCTCCCGGCAGCGGGCTTTTTTATTCTTGAAAGGCGACCGCCGTGCCGCGCCGCACGCTCAACCAGCGTCGCGATACATCGGGAGGCGCTTGCGGACGGGGTCGAGCAGCGACCAGTCGCCTTGGTCGACGGGGTAGCCCCGGGGGAACGGTGGGCGTGGCTCCATGCCGATCGATCGCAGCACCCGCTCGTCGCGGTAGTAGGAACGGGACACGACGGCCTCGACGACCGACAGCCCACCCGGCCGGGTTTCGCGCAATCGCGCCAGCAACGCGGCCTGGTCGGCGAGAACGAGAGTATCGAGCGCGCCTCCGGCTGCGTCCGTCACGTCGCGCAACGCCCGGCGAAGCTCTTCCTTGTCGCGTCCGATCGAACGCACCATGTCGCCGACTATCGCCTCGTCATCCGCGCCCGGGACTCCAAACTCGTCGCTCGCCGGGATGATGTGCCCGGCAATGCAACGCAGGCATTCGAACTCGGCAGGCGACAGGCTTGCCGGCTCTTCAGCCTCGTGATGGCCGGGAATTCGTGAATCAGTCGAAGAGGTCATGAATACGGTTCTTGATCTGGTCGGCGATGTAGAGCGCTGTCGCCTGGATGGTCGATGTCGGGTTGACGCCGCCCGATGTGACGAACACGCTGCCGTCCACGATGAAGAGGTTCTTCACGTCATGGGCGCGGCCCCACTCATTGACCACCGAGCGTTTCGGGTCTGTGCCCATGCGGGCGGTTCCAAGGAGATGCCAGCCTGCGTAGGGCAAAGGCGAACGAGTGACGATGTCACTGGCGCCGGCAGTCCGCAGGATTTCGCTGCCTCGGGCCATGGAGTGATCGAGCATGCGCTGCGTGTTCTCGCCGATCCTGTATGTGATCTTCGGCGCCGGCACGCCATTGCCGTCCCTCAGCTGATGATCGAGCGTGACGCGGTTGATCTCCTCAGGAAGATCCTCGCAGATGGATACCATTCCCGCCTGATGGTCGAACAGGCTTCGGAAGGCGCCGTGATGTCCTTTGCCCCACGGCACCAGCCCATCGGCCATGCCATTGATAGCGGTCATGACCGGCCCGAAGCCACGCGTGAACTGATAGCAATAGCCGCGCACGAAGCCACGCGCAGGGTCTGTCTCGTAAAACTCCATGCTCCACATGAACACCCGGGAGCCGCGATAGCCGTCAAGCGGCTGGTCGAAGCGCCCGCGCACCAATGCGTAGGGATGGAACATCAGGTTGCGACCGACCTGACCGCTGGAGTTGGCCAATCCGTTCGGAAATTGTTCGGAAGCCGAGTTGAGCAGGATACGAGGCGTCCCGATGCCGTTGCAGGCCATGATGACGATCTCGGCCGGTTGGAAGACTTCGCGGCCGTCAGCGCCGAAGTACCACGCGCCCGTCGCCATCCGGTCGTCATTCGTCTCGATGCGGCTGACTCGGCAGTTGGTGCGCAGCTCGACGCGGCTGCGCAATGCCTCCTGCCAATAGGTGATATCGGTGCTGGCCTTGGCGCCCTGGGCGCAGCCATGGCCGCAATGCCCCAGATTGATGCACGGCGCCCGGCCTTCATATTCCCGCGAGGCAATCGCGCTGTCGGATGGCCACCAGTGCCAGCCGAGCTCGTTCATGGCGCGCCCCATCGCTTCGCCCGTACGCCCGAGCGGCAGCGGCGGCATCACCGCCTCCTTCGGCGGATAGGCGGGATCACCCGCCATGCCCGCCACTCCCATCATGCGGTCGTTCAAGGCGTAGAACGGTTCCAGGGTCCGATAGTCGATCGGCCAGTCGTCGGCCACGCCATCGAGCGAGCGCACCCGGAAATCCGATGGGTGCATTCTCGGGAAGTGGCCGGCATAAAGCACCGTCCCGCCCCCCACGCCGTTGAAATTGGCTATCTTGATGGGCGAGTCGTCGTCGTTGATGGGGTAGTCCGCCGCCAGCCCGCGCCGGTTCGGGCTGATGGCGTAGTCCTCCGACTGCCTACCCTCCCACTCGCGGCCGGTGGCCGGGTATTGGGAGGAGTTCGGCCAATCGCCCTGCTCGAGGCACAGGATGCGCATCCGCGTATCGGCAAGGCTCCACGCGACGGCCGCACCTGAAGCTCCGGCTCCGATGATGAGGACATCGACGGGTTCGTTCATTGGAATGGCGCTTTTCATGCGATCATCGCCGCTATTGGGCCCTACGCTCACACGGCGAGCCGCGGCGTCTGAGTACGGTTGATCATCCCGGTCGCCTTGAGCGGCGGATACTTCGCCAGCGCCGCTTCCACCGGCTCGGTGCCCCAGCCCGGGCGATCGGGAAGGATGAGATAGCCGTCCTTGTATTCCGGGGCGTGGCTGAACACCTCCGTGTCCCACGAAATGCGGTCGATGTCGGTCTCCATGATACGCATGTTCGGCACGACGGCGCTGAAATGCGCGTTCATCATCGTGCAGAGATGCCCGTAGAAATTGTGCGGGGCGACGTTGACCTCATAGGCCTCGGCCGCGGCGGCGATCTTCAGCGACTGCCAGACGCCGTTCCACGGTGTGTCGATGATGGCCACGTCGATCGACTGGTTCTGGAAATAGGGCAGGAACTGCTGCAGGCCGATCAACGTCTCGCAAGACGAGATGGGATGCGGGCTGTTGGCGCGGATATAGGCCAAGGCCTTGGGGTCAAGCGTGTCGAGTTCGACCCAGAACAGGTCGAGATCGCGGGTCTCGCGCAGGATCTTGAGGAAGCCTTCCGTGCGGGCGTTGAAATTCAAGTCGAGCAGGATGTCGATATCGGGACCGGCGGCCTCTCGCATGATCTCCAGATGCCTGCGCAGGTTCTTGAGCGTGTGGCGCTCGACGTTGCGCGCCGGTTCATGGGGACGACCGAAGCCGGGCGACCAGGCTTCGATGCGGTCATTCTCGTCATAGTGGAAAATGTTGGTCTTGAGCGCGGTATACCCCTCCTCCCCGACATCCCGAGCGATCTGGCGCACGCCTTCGACGTCGACGATCCCAGGCGAAAAGTGCTCGGTGCGCATCCGATACGCCACGCAATGAGACCAGTAGACGCGGATCTTGTCGCGGACCTTGCCACCCAGCAGCACGTGACACGGCACATCGAGCGCCTTCGCCTTCGCATCGAGCAGCGCGTTCTCGATAGCGCCCAGCGCCTGGCCGACAACCCCTCCGGCCGCGGGCCGCGTAACGTTTCGCAGATCCTCGCGGATGTGCTCGTGCAGCATCGCGCTCTGGCCGATGATCCTGTGGCTGATCTGTTCGATGACGGCGGTGACGCCGGGCGAACCGAAATTCTCGTCGTACTCGCTCCAGCCGACGATGCCCTCCTCCGTGGTGATCTTGAGGAAATGGTAGTTCCGGAAGGAATTGCTGCAGGACAGCGTCTTCACTTCGGCTACGATGGCTTTGTTTCTCATTGTCTTTCCCGAGGTAACTGAGGGGTGTCCGATCTTGCCGCGCTTTCGAAGGCGGCTTTCAAATGGTTGTCGTGTGCAGTCGATGCCTTGAGGCCTAACCCCATCCGGAGATCGACTTGACGTCGAGGAACTCCTCGATGCCCAAGCGCCCGCCTTCGCGTGCACGGCCGGATGCCTTTACGCCGCCGAAGGGCGAACCGGCGCCGCGCGGCTGCCCATTCATCTCCACCATGCCAGAGCGCAGCCTGCGCGCGACGCGATTGCGGCGCGCTCCGTCCTGGCTTTGAACGTAATTGGTCAGTCCGTATGAGGTGTCGTTGGCAATCGATATCGCCTCTTCCTCATCGTCGAAGGGAATGATGGACAAGACCGGGCCGAAGATTTCCTCCCTTGCGATCCTCATCTCGTTCGATACGTCCGCGAAGACGGTCGGCTGAACGAAATAGCCGCGGTTGAAACCGGCAGGGCGACCGGGCCCGCCCGCGACGAGCCGCGCGCCTTCGGCCATGCCTTTCTGGATGAGGCCCTGGATCCGTTCGAATTGACCTGCCGACACCACCGGCCCGATATGCGATCCGGAGAGTCCGGGTGCTCCGACCGCGATCGACCTCGCGACCTGCGAGGCCGTCTCCACCGAGCGCTCATAGATCGAGCGCTGGACAAGCATCCGCGAGGGAGCATTGCAGTTCTGGCCGCTGTTGACGAAACACTGGCGAACCCCGCGCTCGACAGCCTTGTCGTCGGCGTCGGCGAAGATGATGTTCGCCCCCTTCCCGCCCAACTCCAGCCCGACACGCTTCAGGCTGTCGGCGGCCGCCTTGGTGATGGCGATGCCTGCGCGCGTCGATCCGGTGAAACTCACCATGTCGACGGCGGGATGCGTGACGAGGCTTTGTCCGGCCCCGGCACCATTGCCGTGAACGAGATTGAAGACGCCGGGGGGCACGCCCGCCGCATCGACGATCTCGGCGAACACTACCGCCGAGAGCGGCGCCATCTCGGACGGCTTGAGCACGACGGTGCAGCCTGCAAGCAAGGCCGCCGCCACCTTGAGCGTGATTTGGCTGATGGGCCAGTTCCAAGGCGTGATCAGCGCCGCCACGCCCACCGGTTCGAGCGCGATACGATCGTCGGGAGCATGCGGCCCAAGCGGTCTGATGAACTCGAAGGTCTGCATGGCGGCCAGATAGTTCGCCATATGGCGGGGGCCCGCGCCGGCCTGGGCCTGGCGCGCCAGATCGATCGGCGCCCCCATCTCACGCGAGATTGCCTGCGCCATGTCTTCCATGCGCTCCAGGTGGACGGTTCGCATGCGCTCGACGATTGCGGCGCGCTCCTCGGGCCTGGTCATAGACCATGATGGAAAGGCCTTGCGGGCGGCAGCCACCGCCGCATCCACTTCCGCATCGCCTCCGAGAGCAACCACACCGAACGGTTCTTCGGTGGAGGCGTCGACCAGCATGTGTTCACGTCCCGGCCTGGCGGCAACCCAATGGCCGTCGATGTAGAACTGGCGCAATTCGAGCAATGCGATTTCTCCTGTTTGGTGGGTCTGGCGCTGGGCTGGAAGACTGGCAGATTCAATGCCTCGAATACCGCCGGTCAGGCCGGCTGCCGGCGCCTGCCGGTGCGGGTATCGAAAATATGAAGATCGCTCGGCCTGACGGTCAGGTGGATCGTCTCGCCGGGCTTGACCTCGGTTCGCCCCCTTACGAGGACCCGCACGATCTGCTCCCCCATCCTCGCCGTGATCTGCGTCTCCGAACCTGTCGGCTCCACGACCGAAACGATCGCCGGCCAGCCGGTATCGGAAAGATGCAGGTGCTCGGGGCGAAATCCGATCGTGATGCGATCGTCGCCGCTCGGCGTGACCGGCAGCGGCAACACGAGGCCGCCCTCCACCACGAGGCGCCCAACAGCATCGACGGTGCCCTCGAGAAAGTTCATCGGAGGGGAGCCGATGAAAGCCGCAACGAACAGGCTTTGCGGGCTGTCGTAGAGATCGAGCGGCGGCCCCATCTGTTCGACCACTCCGCCATTCATGACGACGACACGATCGGCCAGCGTCATGGCTTCGATCTGGTCGTGGGTGACGTAGATCGTCGTGACCCCCAGCCGCTGATGGAGTTCCTTCAGTTCCGAACGCATTTGCACGCGCAGTTTGGCATCGAGATTCGACAGCGGCTCATCGAACAGGAACACGTTCGGATTGCGTACGATGGCACGCCCCATCGCGACCCGCTGGCGCTGGCCACCGGACAAGGCCCGCGGCTTCCGCTCGAGGAGTTGCTCGAGGCCCAGAATTCGCGCGGCTTCCTTGACGCGGGTCTCGATCTCGGCACGCGACGTGCCACGCTGCCGTAGCGCGAACCCCATATTGTCGCGCACATTCATGTGCGGATAGAGCGCATAGTTCTGAAAAACCATGGCGATATCGCGATCCTTCGGCGCGACGTCGTTCACGACCCGGCTGCCGATCGCGATCTCCCCGTCCGAGATCTCCTCAAGGCCGGCCACCATGCGCAGGAGAGTCGATTTGCCGCATCCAGACGGACCGACGAGCGCCACGAACTCCCCATCGTCGATGTCGACGGAAACGCCGTGGATCACTTCGAGCTGTCCGTAGGATTTGCGGACATCCCTGATGCCAACCGTGCTCATTCCTTCGATGCCTCCCTTATCTGTTTGCCGCTTCATGGCGGCCGGCACTATCGCTTGCGGCGGTCAGGCAGCACTCTCGGCGCGAGAAGGCTCTCCAGACGCAAGCTGGCTGGCCAGCGCTTCATAAGCCGCCTGCTCGTGCGCCTTGACCAGAGACGCGGCCAGTTCGAATTCGCCGGCACGGATCGCATCGCGGATCGCCTGGTGTTCCCGCAGCGATTCCGCCATACGCTGCGGCATGACGGTGAAGCCGTAATGCGCGGAGGTCAGCGCGCTGAGATTGGCCAGCATGCGCATCGACCACTGCGAATGCGGCGTGTCGCAAAGCAAGAGATGGAACTCGTGGTTGAGCTGCGTGTAGCGCTGGATATCCTGCGCCGCGACAGCCTCGGCGGATTCCGCCAGGTTGGCATCGATTTGGTCGAGACGCTTCGTTCCGTGGCTTGAGGCGCCGAGTTCGATGGCGAGCGCCCCAATGAGCCCGCGCAGAGCATAGATCTCGCGGAACTGTTCGCTACCGGCGCTGGCCACGACCGCGCCTACATGGGTTTGCACTTCGAGCCAGCCCTCCGCGGCCAGGCTTCGTATTGCCTCGCGGATCGGCGTCTCGCTTATGCCGAGAGCCTCGGAGACCTCGCGCGTTGTGATGCGATCACCCGGTTTGACCGCCCTCGACAGGATCATGCCCTCGATATGGCGTCGCGCGATGTCGGCTTTGGAAAGGAAGATGGGGGGTTGCGACATCACAAGCCGCGCCTCGTACGATCTTTGTCGTCTGCCATGGTCTTCATCCCTTTGTTGCGCCGTCGGCCAGTCCCTGGATGAGCCATTTCTGGACCAACAGGGCGAAGACCACCACCGGAATGACCGTGATTGTTCCGACAGCCGTAAGAGCACCCCAGTTCGCGCCGTTCACGGTGTCACCCGCAATGCCCGCAATGGCGACGGGGATCGTAGAGGCGTTGCGGTTGGTCAGCACCAGAGCGAAGAGCAACTCCTCCCAAGCAAGGATCATGCTGAAGATCAGGGTGGAAAGCAGGCCTGGCAGCGAGATCGGCACGATGATCTTGAAGAAGGCCCCAAACCGGCTGCAGCCGTCGATCATCGCGGACTCCTCCAACTCCTTAGGCAGCGCCAGGAAGAAACCGCGCATCAGCCACATCACGTAGGGTATGAGAAACGTGCAGTAGGCCAGGATGAGCGTGATGTGCTTGTCGGTGACACCCAGCGACCGCGCCACCAGGAACATCGGCACAGCGAGTGCGATGGGCGGGACACCGCGCGACAACAGAATCAGCACGCCGATCGTGGCAGCCCCTCGCAACCTGATGCGCGCCAGAGCGTAACCCGCCATCGCGCCCGCTGCGATCGAGAGCGCTCCGGCGCCTGCGGCGACGATGATCGTATTGATGAGACGCCGGGTGATGTCGGCGCGCTGCATAAAGCTCAGATAGGTTTCCAGCGTCGGGGTGAAGAACAACGTCGGCGGCATGGTGAAGATGTCCCGCTGGTCCTTGAACGAGCTCAGCACCATCCAGAAGACCGGAAACAGGAACACGAGGCAGGCGAAGACACCGGTAGCGATGCGCATGCGCTTGGCGACTTTCGACCTGCGGCGCAGTGAAGGTAGAACGGCGGACGCGCTCAATGGAGATCCTCCAGCTTTTTGGTGCCGCGCAGAAAGAGCCCGGTGAGCACCATCGTGAGGACGAGCACGATCACGGCCATGGCCGCGGATTCGGCGAAACGCAGCGAACGGAACGCTTCCTCGTAGATGAAGAGATTGATGACATTCGTCGCGCCGCCCGGCCCGCCATAGGTCGCGGCCAGCGCGATATCGAACATCTTCACCGCGCCCAACCAGCGCACGACGAAGGTCGCGGCGATGATCGGCAGGAGCAGCGGCAGGGTGATCGACCACAGCATCGACCACCAGTTGGCGCCGTCGATCTCCGCGGCCTCGAAGACATCCCGCGGCAGGGCGAGCAGCGCTGCCGTCGCGATGAGAATCACGAAGGGTGTCCAACGCCACGTGTCGATGATGACGATCGCAGCCATGGCGAGATTGGGGTCGCCGAACCAATCGAGCGCCTGGAAGCCGAACAGGCCGATGAACCAGTTCATGATGCCCCAGAGCGGATCGAGGATCATGCGCCAGATTCCGCCCGCGACGACCGGCGCGACGACCATCGGGATGATGAACAGGGCGCGCACAGCCCCGCGGCCGCGCCATTCGGCATTGATCAGAAAAGCGATGCCGAAACCGAGGACGATCTGCAACGGAAGCGCGAGGACGAGATAGATGAGCGTCACCTTCATCGAGGACCAGAAGCGGTAGTCCTCGAGAACATGGACATAGTTTTCCCAGCCCACCCACTCGACCGCGCTGAAGGTCATGAGGTCGAAGCGGGAGAAGCTGATCTCGATCGTGTAGAAGATCGGATAGGCGAGCATCGCGGCGAGGATGACGGCCGCAGGCGCCATGAAGGCCCACCGCGAGACTGCATCGGCCAGTTTCGCTCCCGTGCGGGAGCGCCTGGCGCGCTCCCCGCCTGTTGCCGTTGAAATCATCGCGACACCCTCCCGAACGAAAGCCTCAGTCGAGGACCTTTTCGATCTTTTCGGCGGCGACATTGAGCGCCTCGGCGGCACTCACCTGCCCCGCCATGGCACGCGCGATCTCATCGGCCAGGATCTGCTGGGCGGCATCGGATCGCGGGTGGCGGATGCGCCACATCTGCCCCTTCTCAGCCGCGTCATAGGCCTGCTGGAGGGCGGTGAACACGGGCTGCAACCACGGCTCCGAGGGGGTCGAGGCAAGCGTGGACCGACGCGCCGGGAAAACGCCGAGATTGGCGGCGTGCCAGGTTTCACCTTCCTTCGAGCTCAACCACTGGAGTACCGCCCAGGCGGCCTGCTTGTTCTCGCTCTTGGCGGAGATCGTCCCATTCCAGATGCCGCGATGCGCACCCGCGCCGGTCGAGCCGACCGGCATGACTTGGACGCCAACCTGCTCGGGCTTCAGCGTCGTTGTCTTCGCGTCGATGGCAGATCCCTTGTAGACGCTGCCCCAGTTGAACATTGTCGCGACGAGGCCTTGCCGGAACGCTTGAATGGATTCCGAAAACCCGTGGCTGACGGCACCCGTCGGCGCAAACTCCAAGAGCTTCTTGTGGGTTTCCAACGCCGCGACGCCGGCCTCGCCGTTGAAGGCTGGCTTGCCGTTGTCGTCGAGCAGGCGACCGCCATTCGAATTCATGATGGTCTGCCAGATGGTCGGCGTCAGCGGCTCCCGGACGAAATAGGTGTCGACCGCCCATGCATCGACCTTACCGTCGCCATCAGTGTCCTGAACGAGCTTCGGCGCCTGTTCAAGATACTGCTCCCAGGTTAGGTCCGGTGTCGGGACAGGCAAGCCCGCTTTCTCGTAGAGCGCCTTGTTCACGAACATCATCAACATGTTCGAGCGCAACGGCACCCCATACTGCACGCCCTTCCACTCCCCCGCGGCCAAGGGCGCAGCGTTGAAGTCGGTCCAGTCGTAACCGGCATCCGTCCAACCCGCGACCTCCGGGCTCTTCAGATCAAGAAGAGCTCCGACTTCGGCCAGCTGCGGCACCCACGGGTCATCGGCGATGATAATGTCGTAGGTCGGGGACGGCCCGGTGGCGTCGAGCATGCTTTTTGCAAGCAGCTCGACATACGGCACGCCGTCGATCGTGACCTTGACGTTGGGGTAATGCTTGTTGAATTCGGGCACCATCAGGGTCTGCCATTGATTGGCAAACGCCTCGTTGGCGATCATCCGTACCTCGACCGGCTGTTCCGGTGTCCCGAGTCCATTGTCTTGCGCGTAAGCGGTCGCTCCGGAAAGCATCAAAGACGCGGCACCCGCCACCAAGGCGCGCCGCGAAACCACAATCGCTGCGTCGAACTTCACCATCCAGTCCTCCCTCGCAACGGCCGGGACTCTCCAGGCCGCTTCTCTCCATTCTGCATTCTATATAATCTAGAATGCAGAAAGCGGGATAGGTGATCTGAAGCCGATTGTCAATGAACCGAAGTTGGCTCGGGCATGTATGGCGGCTCGTCCTTGAATCCGCTTTTCAGCAGCATTCCCCAGCGGCTTCGGCAGCCAAATCGGCAAAAAAATGGCTCGGCCAAAGCCGAGCCAAGGATCCGAGTAGGCGGGCATCTAAAGGGGACGGGGTGTGGGAGACGCCCACCGGCGCTCAAACTCCAGCCGCCGCGTTTTGTTCCTGAAGACCGAGAAGCCTGACCGCCTCCGAATCGCAGCGGCGCCGGGAGTTCATGGCGCGCGCCGGTGGGTGTCGCCCAGCAGCGTGCAGCGGTTTTGGATTAGCGATATACGAGAAAACACAGCCTGAAGCATGTCTCGCCACATGCTTCAAGGCGTTTGCTCACCCGAAGGCCAGGTTGGGCAACCACAGCACCACCCCGGGGAAGAAGACCAGCAGCGCGATCAGGGCGCAGACGGCGGCGATGAACGGGATCGATTCCACCGAATATTCCTCGATCGTGACATCCATCAGCGCGCAGACGGCGAACATGGCCGAGCCGCTCGGCCATGTCATCCCGCCCAGAGTGACGATGCTCATCATCAATATGCCGAAATGAACCGGATCCATGCCGATGCTCACGATGATGGGTACGAAGATCGGCGTGAGCAACAGCACCATGACCGTGCTGTCGAGCGCCAGTCCGGCAACCAGCAGGAACAGGAGAATGGCAAGCACGATCATGTTGGGATCCGTGATCCCGGCCAGCATCCAGTCGGCGAGATGTTGCGGGACCTGCAGGTAGATGGTGGCAAAGCCGACCATACCGCTCATCAGAATGATGAGCATAATCAGCCCGACGTCCGACGAGGCATGCGCAAAGGCGCGCCAGACCTTCTCCGGCGTCAGTTCGCGGTGGGCGAAAAAGCCGACCGCGAGCGCATAGACCACTGCGAAGGAGCCGACCTCGGAGGGCGTGAACACACCGCCGCGGATGGCGAGAACCAGGGCAAGCGGGAACAGGATCGCCCACTTGGCCTCCCAGGCCGCGAGCGCAAGCGCCCCGACGGTCGGCTTGGCCGTATCGGCGACCACGTAGCCGCGCCGCTTGGCGATGCCATAGGCAGTGATCATCAGCACCACCATCATCAACAGCCCAGGAATGATCCCCGCCAGGAACAGCCTGCCGATCGAGACATTGCCGATGTAACCGTAGAGAATAAGGCCGATCGAAGGAGGGATCGTCGCGGTGATCAGCGAGCCCACCGCAATCGCTGCCGCGGAATAGCCCTTGCCGTATCCCTTGGCCACCATCGCCGGGCCGAGGATGCGCGCCTCCATGGCCGCGTCGGCCACGGCCGATCCCGATACGCCACCCATCAGGGTAGATAGCACGATGGCGACCTGCGCGAGACCGCCGGACATCCAGCCGACCGCGACCATCGATACCTTCAGCAGGCGATCCGTTATGCCGCTTTCGTTCATCAGATGGCCGGCAAGCACGAAGAACGGCACCGCCAGCAATGGGAAGCTCTGGCTCATCGTGGCGATCTTCTGGACGCCGATAGACATCGGCATGCCCGCATCGGTCAGGAAGAACGCGAAGCCGGCAATCCCGGTGGCGAAGGCGACGGGCATGCCCGCCACCATCAACACGACGAAGACGATCGAAATCAGCAGCATGTCAGAGTTCCAGCGGAGGTGGCGCGGCCTTGTCGACCGCGGTCCTGGTGTAGACCAACGCGCCCTGCCCCCGGCGCCGCCAGGCATCGACCATGTTGTAGGCGAGTGAGGCGCCGAGCAGTATGCAGCCCACGGGAACGGCCGCCGTTACCCATGCATAGGAGAGCGTGCTGTCGCCGAACGTGCGCTCGCGATTGAGCAAGGTCAGGTGGAAGCCTTCGACGGCGAGTATCGCCAGAAACGCCAGCACAAGCGCCGAGCAGGTCAGTTCGAGCCAGAGATGATGCCTGTGGCCGAGATATTTGACCAGCACCTCCATTCCCAGATGCGATTTCTCGCGCATCGCCTTCGTCGCCCCGAGAAAGCAGAGCCAGATAAACATGAGCTGCGCCATATCCACCGACCAGGTCAGCGGGCGGCCGTAGAATCGCATGATTGACGCGGCAAAGACGAGCACGGTGATAGCGGCGAGCAAGGCGACGCAGATCGCGAGCTCGAATTGAGCGAGGCGCTTGAGCATGATGAAATCCTCCGCTATGCGGGAACGATAGGGCGATCGTTCCCGGTTGCGGTGCAGTTACTTGTTGGCGATGGCCTGCAGCGAATCGCGGAGTCCGCCGTAACCGAGCTTTTCGTAAACGCCGGCCGTCGCCTCCTTGAACGGGGTGACGTCGATCTCATCGATCGTCATGCCGGCTTTCTTCAGATCCGACTCGATTTCGGCCAGCTTGTCGCGCGTGCCATAGGAGGCCGCATCGCCCGCCTTGAGAGCCTCTTCGCGCAGGACCGTCTGCAGGTCCTGAGGCAGGGAGTCGAACCAGGACGCGCTCGTGACCAAGCCCGTGATCAGGTTGATGTGACCTGTCTTGGTCAAGTATTTGGTCACCTCGAAGAGCTTCGAGCCGTAGCCGGCGGGAAGCTGTGCCTCTACCGAATCGATGGCCTTCTGCTCAAGGGCGGAATAGACCTCGGCATAGGGCATCGGCGTCGGCACGGCGCCCATCGCGGTGACCGTCTCCACCCAGACGGGCGCGCCAGGCGTGCGCATGCGATTTCCAGCGAGATCGGCCGGCGCCCGCACCGGACCGGCGGTCCAGAGGTGACGCTCGCCCTGCCACCAGTTGAAGGAAAGGATCTGGTGGCCGGAAGCGTCGTGGAGCTTGCGGACCCATTCCTCGAACATGTCCGAAGTCACCACCTTGCGGATCCCGTCGTAGCCTGAGGCGAGATAGGGCGCGCCCAGCACTCCGAACTCGTTGACGAAATTGGCGAGGCGCCCGCCGTCGACCACGACTGCTACGGGAGCTCCGGCACGAGCCTGCTCCAGCACGTCCTCGTCGGGGCCGAGCTGCGAGTTGGGGAACAGCTTGACTTCGATCGCGCCGTTCGAGCGCTGCGCAACCGCATCACGGAAACTCTCGAGCCCCTTGTAGAGCGGGTCGCTGGCGGTCAATGCCGTATTGATGCTCAGCGTGTAGTCCGCGGCCATTGCGGTCGACGCCACCGCGAACAAGCCGGCAGCAAAAAATGCCTTGAGTGAGGCAAGCCTCATGATCTCCTCCCTTGGAAAGGCGGCACATTTTGTCGAAGCCACCCTTTTGTAGGCTAGAATGGTAGTATATGAGTGTCAACATGGACATGCAGCCGGAACTCGCTCTTCTTCCCGACGACAGCCTGCGGATTCGGCAGGCCACCATCGGCAATCGCGTCTTCGAGGCGTTGCGCCAAGCCATCGTGCAGCTGCAGCTTCGCCCCGGCAATCCGCTCTCGGAAGCCGATATCGGCCGTCAGCTCGGCGTCTCGCGACAGCCGGTGCGAGAGGCCTTCATCAAGCTCGCGGAGGTTGGGCTGGTCGAGATCAGACCGCAGCGGGGAACCTTCGTCCGGCTGATTTCGGCCCGCGAGGTCCGCAATGCGCGCTTCCTGCGCGAAGCCATAGAAGTCGCGGTCATTCGCAAGGCGGCCGCCGAGGCCACGCCCGAGCAGGTAACGGTCTTGAGGCGCATCATCGCGGACCAGCGCGCGGTGGCCCGAAAAGGCGACAATGTCGGCTTCCTGCGGCTCGACGAGGCGTTCCATCAGGCGCTTGCGGCGACCGCTCATTGTGAGGAGGCATGGCGTGTCGTGGAGGGGCTGAAGGCTCAGATGGACCGCGTGCGGTATCTTTCGCTTCCCGACGCAACCCCGCTGGAGACGATCATCGCCCAGCACGAAGCGATCGTCGAGACTGTCGAGCGCGGTGCGCCGGAGGCGGCCGAAGCGGCGATGCGCCACCACCTTTCGGAGATCCTGATCTCGCTGCCCAAACTGTCAGTGGATCATCGCGAATTCTTCTCCACTTGAGGGCGTCCGCCGTTAGCGACTGGCGAAACCTGAGCGGCAACCCTCTGTCGCGGCGCGTGGGTGGCACATGTCCTGCAGGACCGTGAAAACATCGAGGCCCCTGGTGTCATATTACGCCTGACGCTCCGCTCCGAGCACCTCCGCGACCGCGCGTTCGAAACGGGTTGCCTCCGTCACGAGCCAGTCGGCCATGGCCGGCCAATTGTCTTCTGCATAACAATTGACCCGCCAGACCGAATTCACGCCAAGGCTGTCGGTGCTCTGCCCAGGTCGAAGTTTCAGCCTTGCTTCGAGAACCGGACGATAGGGTTGCAGGCGCTGGCCGACCTGCACGGCGCCAAGCCTTTCGTTACGCCCGAAAAAGACGCCGACGGCATCCTGTTCCGGCGCGACATACATGGTGACGACGACCTCGAATGCGGGCAATCCGCGTTGCCAGAACCACGGTCCATGCCGGGCACGACGGGTCCTTTCGTCAGGGTGACGTTCTTCGAACAGGCTCCAGAACGCGCGATGCCGAAACTCGGCGGCGCCTCGACCCGCAGCGCTCACAACCTCGCCTCGCTCTGGGGCGGCGCGCCGTCAGCGGTCACCACGACCGACATGCCGGGGATCAGCTGGTCGGCCCCGTCCTGGTCGGGATCGACCGATATACGCACGGAAATCCTTTGAGCGATCTTGGTGAAGTTGCCCGTGGCGTTGTCCGGCTTGAGGACGGCGAACTCCGAACCGGCCGCCGGCGAGAAATGCTCGATCCGGCCGTGCAGCCTGCGTCCCTGCAAAGCGTCGACCGTGAAGCTCACCCCCTGGCCGACCTCAAGGCCGTGTATTTGCGTTTCCTTGAAATTGGCGATGACCCAGACATCGCGCGGCACGATCGCCATCAGTTGCGTTCCCGCCGAGACATATTGGCCAACCCGAGCTCCCACCTCGCCCAACCGGCCCTCGCGAGGCGCCACGATGCGGGTATTCTGCAGATCGATGTCAGCGAGCTGGGCCGCGGCTTCCGCCCCGGCGACGGCGGCCTCCAGGGAGCTGCGACCGACGATGATCGTCGCGAGCTGCTGTCGGGAGACCTCGAGCACAGCCTTTGCCTGGTTCACCGCGGCGCGGGCCTGGGCAAGATCTGCGCGAGCCTGGTCCGCCGCGCTCTCGGTGACGACGCCTTTGTCGAGGAGAGGCTCGATGCGGTCCCACTCGGCTTTCGCCCGCTTCATTGCGGCCTCCGCGCTTTGGAGCTGAGCCTCGCTCGAAGCGATGCTCGCCCGGGCGGACAGCTCCTGCTGAGTGGAATTGGCCAGGGCCGCGCGTTGTGCCGCAAGCGTTGCCTGTGCTTGCTTCAGCTTCTGCTCGAAGATCCGCCGGTCGAGTTGGACCAGTAAGTCCCCCGCCTTGACGGTCTGGTAGTCCCTTACCGGCACTTCGATGACATAGCCACTGAGTTGCGGACTGATGAGGGTCACGTAGCCGCGCACGTAAGCATTGTCGGTGACAGGCACCCGGTCGTAGAACGGCGGCAGCCGCCAGGCATAGAGCACGAGGAGCACGCCAGCCAGGCCGGCCAGGACCGCGATCAGTGTTGCCGAAGATCTCAGTGCTTTCAGCATGGACATGAGACTTATGGGGAAGCCGGCTCTGACGGCTTCTTGAAATACCACATGGCCGTCATATGCAGCAGCAAGGCAACGAGGGCCAGGAAAGAAATGGTGGCGACCAGCAGGAATGCGTCGTTGTAGGCGAGGATGGTCGCCTCCTGTGTCGCCCGTTTGCCGAGGGCTGCCATCCCTTCCGCGCTGAGCAACGTCTTGTCGGTCAACGTGCCGGAATAGGGCTTCGACAACTGGCCGATCCGTTCGACGACAAGGGGATCCGCCAACGTGATGTTGTCGACCAGCAGGTTGGAGTGGAACTTCTCGCGCAGCGTCACGAAGGTTTGCAGCACGCTGGAGCCGAGCAACGCTCCGATATTCTGGGTCACCAGGAACACGATGAAGAAGGAGAGAATGTAGTTTGGGCCCTTCTTGCGAGCGGAAGCCAGGCCGACCGCCATGGCCGACGGCAAGAACAGCGCCGCGGCCATGGCGATCATGGCCTGGCTCACATACATCTGCTCCGGCCGCGTGAGATTGGTCGCCCGGCTGTCGAGCCAGGAGCCAGCGAGCAGCAGGCAAAGCGCCGCCGCGTGGAGAGCCGGTTCGCGCCCCGGCCTCAGAACCGCCGCGCAAATGAACCCGCCGGCTAGCGAGGCCAGTATCATGACCAGATAGAGCGTCCTCAGCTGCTCATTCATCAGACCGAGCGCCTGAAAGAAATTCGCGGCCACGGAACTCTGCTCGGACAGCACGATCCGGAACGTCAGGAGTGCGGCGGCGAAAAGCACGATGTCGCGGCTCGCAAGCCAACGGATATCAAGTAGTGGGCTTTCCCGATTGAGCTCGATCACCACGGCAAACGTCACGCAGACGACCGACGCGGCGAGCGTCGCCCCGAGCCACGGCGCCTCCAGCCACCAATACAGCCGCCCGAGGGTGAGCACGACAGCAAGCGATCCGAAACCCACCGCGATGAACAGATACGAGACGATATCCATCCTGGTGATGACGTGAATGCGCGGCTGCGGCTTGAGCGGAAGCAGGTAGATCGCGGCGAATGACAGCAGGGCAAGGGCCATCTCGAAGGTGAACAGACCATTCCATTCACCAATGTCCAGCAGATGGGGCGATACCAGCCTCGCCAAGGGCGCGCCAAGCAGGGTGTTGGTCATGGCCAAGGACACCCCGTAGCTCATTCGCCTCTCCTCCGAGAAGGCCTCCAACATGTAGAGGAAGGCGAGGGAAGACATGGGCGCGGCCGCGATGCCACTGAAAAAGCGAACCACGAGCGCCGAATTAAGACCGGTTACGAAGAGATGCATCGCGCAGACCAGCACGAAGCCCAAAATGCTGAGTTCCGCGAAATTGCGCAGGCCGTACTGGTTGCGGACCTTGATCAACACAAGGGCAAGGCTGGCATTGGGAGCCACGTAGGCAGCCATCAGCCAAGTTGCCTCATTGGTCGTGGCGCCGATCGAACCCTGGATCTGAGGGATATTGGCCGACACGAGGTTCATGCCGAGCCCCTGCGTCAATGACAGCAGGACCGAGGCACCGATATAAATGGCTGCCCTGCCCGACGTCATGACCGGAGCGGGCTGCGGCGTCAGTTTTATGGGTCGGCTCCTGCGCACCGCTTCCGGTTCCTGACCTTGCGACGACTACCCTACCGAACGACCATACAGTCCATCGAGTTTCGTGATTTGGATTTGGTAGGCCCGGTCGGCCGGCGGCCGAGCAAGACACCTCGCCATATCCATTCTGCGGCGTGGGCCGCCGGCTCTGCAATTTTGGGATCAGCTTCATCGGATCGGCAGCATTATTGCAAGGCAGGCATGCGCTTTCCGCCGTTGCGAGGACCGATGCGGCCACGTATTTCCACGGCGTTGGCGATTACTCCTCCTCCCAGATCGCCACGCTAGATGAAGCGCCGTCGACCTCCTCCCCGACGGCGCTTTTTCTTTGCAGGACTTCCCGTCGGTCTTAGCCTGCACTGTTGTCTCGATTGCCAGCAGGTGCTTTGTTTCAGCAGCAGATTTCGCCTTGAGACGCCGTGCACGGCAGCTATGCAGATTCCTGCGTTGCGACATCAGGCGGCGCTGCCTAGAAACATTTTGCCGGCGGCCGCTCCTCCCTAGGCCGCTGTTTCAGAAGCGCCGTCGCCACCTCCACGACGGCGCTTTTTCTTTAGGCCTTCGCGAAGGTCCACTCCCCAGCCTGCCATGATTTCGCAGGGCAGCCATGCGCCGACATTGAAAACGGCCAGGCTCGTTACCTATGTCATGGATGTGGATGACTACCCCTCCTCCCAGGTCGCCACAGCAGATGAAGCGCCGTCGACCTCCTCCCCGACGGCGCTTTTTCTTTGCCCGCCGCCTCTGTCTTGCGCGCGGCTGCGACACTTTGCACAGGAATTGGCTGCGGCGGGCCATTGCGCTTCCGGGGGCAAACCCCTATTTCACCGTTGTGGCGATCACTCCTCCTCCCTGATCGCTGCTTCAGATAAGCGCCGTCGACCTCCTCCCCGACGGCGCTTTTTCTTTATTAGGAGCGCTTGAGCCGTTCGGTGGGCCGCGAATGAAACCGAAGTCGACGTGAACCTGCTCACATTCTGTTTCCGAGCCGGGCAAAAGTTGGTTGCTTCCAGCCAGTAACGATATGGCCAGCAGATTGCGACAGCCCAAGGCCGGTGGTTTGATGCATCGCACAAATTGGATCGCGATGATTCGAACAGAATACTGGGCTTAACAGGAACGGCCGCTATCCAGCATGTCGACACCTCAAAAACTCATTGTCGTCGCCGCCTTCGACTGGGGAAATGATGGTCAGTTCGTGCAGTCGTTTGGCCCTGCCGAACAATCGACGGAAGAACGCGCTGTCGAGCTCGCCGAAGCACTGGACCGAAAACATCAATGTGTGGTGGCCTGGTCCCGACAGGTCGACCCTCAGTCCGGAAAGGATGGACCGCTGACGATCCTGTTCCAGACAGGAGACGATGACGCACTCGCCCTGACCGCGGATTTGCGGTCCCGGGCAGCATGACCCACGGGAACCTCCCTGATCAACTCGCGCGAGAGCCTGGCGGACCGCAATTGAAAGCCTTGGCGATCGTTTCCCGACCGCCTGTTCGTATCGCTCAGGCGGCCTCGATCTCGGCCTGCAGCGCAAGCATATGCTGCTCCGCCGCTGATGTCGCGGCGCGCTCGATGGCGCGGAAGCGGGCAACGACCGCCAATCCCACAGGGGTGAGCTGCGCGCCGCCGCCACGCTTGCCGCCCGTCTGGGCCGCCACCACCGGCTTCCCGAAAAGCTTGTTCATTTCCTCCACCAGATCCCAGGCATGCTTGTAGGACATATTCATGCGACGCGCGGCGGCGGATATCGAGCCGAAGGCGGCGATCTGTTCGAGAAGCTCTATCTTTCCCGGCCCGATGCGACCGTCGGGATCGAGATTTATCCGTAGACTAAGCGATGGCACGTCCTGTCACTCCAGGCAGCTACAGCGTGCTTGTACCAGAGTCGGCGCCGGGATGTCGTTATGTCCGCGGAAATACAGGAAAGCGATCATCGCGCCACGCTTCGCTGATCGAAGCTTACCGACTTGATCACGGCGAATACCGGCTTGCCGACGACCAGTGCGAGTTCATGGACCGATTGACGGGTGACCCGGGAGACGACCATCTGGCCGTGGCAGTTGATCCGCACATCGGCGAGCGCGCCGTTCCCGACGGTGATCTCGTCGACGGTGCCGGCAAGGATGTTGAGGGCGCTGAGGCCCCGGGGCCTTTCCGTCGCGATCATGACGTCGCGTGCCCTGATCCGAACCCTGATCGTTCGCCCGACCGTCAGCCCCGTTGCGGGGACGCGGATTTCGCCGGCTTGCGAGCAAAGCACCGTCATGCCGAAGTGCTCCTCCCGGGAGGCCACCTTCATTTCGAGCACTGCGCCGCCCTCGGCTCGCTCCTCTTCCGGCAAAAGGTCGAGGCGCCGCACGATCTCCGATATCTGTCCCGAAGCCGCAACCTTGCCCGCGAACAGCACGACAATATCGGTTGCAAGGCGCGCCACCTCGGCCATGGAGTGGCTGACATAGACGATCGGTATCTTTGTTTCGTCGCGCAGACGCTCGATGTAAGGCAGGATCTCCGCCTTGCGCGCCTCGTCGAGGGAAGCCAGCGGTTCGTCCATCAGCACCAGCTTGGGGCTTGCGACAAGGGCGCGCCCAATCGCAACCCGCTGTTTCTCGCCGCCGGACAGGAGCGCCGGCTTGCGCTCGAGGAGGTGGCCGATCCCGAGCAGGTCGATGATCCCGTCCATCTCCGCGTAGCGCTCGGCCGACGGCGTGAAGAAGCGCCCATAACCCAGGTTCTGGCGAACCGTCATGTGCGGGAACAGCCGGGCGTCCTGAAAGACATAGCCGATGCGGCGGCGGTGCTTCGGCACGAACGTCCTGGCACTGGTGTCGACGAGGACTCGGCCCTGCGCGACGATCCTCCCCTCGTCCGGGCGTATCAGTCCGCCGATGAGGTTCACCAGCGAAGTCTTCCCGGAACCCGATGGGCCGAACAAGGCCGTCAGGCGCCCGCCACTCTCAAATGCGGCATCAAGCTCGAAAGCACCGAGCCGGTGGCGGACGTCGACGGCGAGCATCACTCGACATCCATGCGGCGGCCGACACGGCGGGCCAGCAGTTCCGATGCGACGAGCGCGACCATCGCGATGACGATGGAAATGAGCGTAAGCCGCAGTGCGCCAGCCTCGCCACCCGGCACTTGGGTGAAGGTGTAGATGGCCGAGGGCAAGGTCTGCGTTTCGCCGGGGATATTGGAGACGAAAGTGATCGTCGCCCCGAACTCGCCCATTGCCTTGGCGAACGACAGGACCATGCCCGCAATGATGCCAGGCAGGATGAGCGGCAGGGTGATCGTGCCGAATACCCAGAGCGGGCTGGCTCCCAACGTGCCGGCTGCGGCCTCCAGCTTCCGATCCACGGCCTCGACCGAGAGGCGGATGGCGCGCACCATGAGTGGAAACCCCATGATGCCGCAGGCGAGCGCCGCCCCCGTCCACCGGAAGGAGAAGACGATGCCGAAATTCTCGGCGAGGAAGGCGCCGATCGGCCCACGGCGGCCGAAAGAAAGAAGGAGCAGGTAGCCCGTCACCACAGGCGGCAGGACGAGAGGCAGATGCACGATGCCGTTCAGCACCGATTTGCCCCAGAACCTGCCGCGGGCAAGCAACAGCGCGATCAGGATGCCGGGCGGCAGGCTCGCAACCATCGCCCAGCTTGCGACCTTGATGGACAGTCGGACCGCGGTCCACTCATCGGGCGTGAGGCCCAGCCATGTCATGCCTGTCAAACGGTCCCTGTTGCCTCATCAACCGGCGACCATTCGTATCAGTTCGATGCGACCGGCGCGAGAACGGTGAAACCCTGTGCCTCAAACAATTCCTTGGCCTTTGGCGTGCGAAGGCACTCGAGGAAAGCCGGGGTGTCCTCGTCCTTGGATCCGGCGGTCTGAGCGATCGGATAAATGATCGGCGGATGGGTATCCGCCGGGAAGCTGGCGACGATCTTGACTTTCAGGTCGGCCGCTGCGTCGGTCTTGTAGACGATGCCGAGCGGCGCCTCGCCGGTCGAAACCAGCGCGAGCGCGGCACGCACATTCTCTGCCTGGGCAACCTTGCCTTCGACGGAACCCCAGACGCCGAGCTTCTCCAGCGCAGCCTTACCGTATTTGCCGGCCGGCACGGAATCGACATTGGCCATTGCGAGCCTGCCGTCGCCGACCAGGCCTGCGAGGTCGAAGCTCGGCTTGATCTCGGTCGTCACAGGCGAGTCGGCCGGAGCGACAAGCACGATGCTATTGCCGAGAAGCTGGGTCTCGGTGTCTTTCTTCGTAAGATTCTTGTCCGACAGGTATTTCATCCAGTCGAGGTCCGCGGATACGAAGACATCGGCCGGGGCTCCCTGTTCGATCTGTTTGGCGAGCGCCGAGCTCGCCGCATAGGAAATCGTCGCTTTTTCGCCGACTTCCGCCTCGCAGGCCGAATTGACGGCGTCGAGCGCGTTTTTGAGGCTCGCCGCAGCGAACACGGTCAAACTGTCACCGGCATTGGCCGCGGGGGCCGCCAACATCGTGGCGCCGCCGATCGCGGCTACCAGAAAATAGCCAACTCCACGCTTTCCAGCCATTGCCCCTTCTCCCACGAATCTTCGCCCGGCGGCGGCAGCGCCGTTATATTCATTCAAACATAACAAGACGCGTGTAGGCAAGCGAAAAGCATCGGTCGCCGACAGTGAGCATGTCACGTCGGTGGCGAGCGATCGCGCGAGCGGTCAGATGCGAGCCTCCACAGTGAAGCGCTGCGTCGTGCCAACCGGAAACGAACGCTCTATCCCGGTCGACTGCGGGAAAGGCTGATCCCTTACGAGCTCGCAGACACGTAGATCGCTGCTAGGCGCTCCACGCCAGCCTGGTCATCCCCGTCGAAACGGCCGGGCATTGGGCTGTCGAGGTCGAGCACCCCGATGACCTCACCGGCGCGCAGGAGCGGGACGACGAGTTCCGAGCGAGAGGCAGCATCGCAGGCGATATGTCCGGGAAAGGCATGGACGTCCTCGACGAGCACCGAAGCCCGGCGCTCGACCGCCGTCCCGCAGACGCCGCGTCCGACAGCGATGCGCACGCAAGCGGGCTTGCCCTGAAAGGGGCCGACGACAAGTTCATCTGCAGAGCGCAGGAAATAGAAGCCTGCCCAGTTGAGATCCGGCATCATCTGGAAAATCAGCGCCGAAGTGTTGGCCGCGTTGGCGATGGGGTCACTTTCATCGGCTAGCAAGGCGGCGAGTTGCTCAGCCAGTTCGCGGTAGAATTCCGGCTTCTCCAGGTTTCCGATGGCCTTGGCCGTAAACATGATGCCATTCTCCAATCAACATTCAGAACCGCTCGCGAACCGGGCGTGACACCATCACGATTGCAGCCGCTGACCTCGCGAGGGGCACCGATCGCTGCTGCCGGTGCGCAGGTTCACCCAACCCCGTCGCAAGATCGAGCCTGACGAAGAGCCCGTCAACGCCCGGGCACGCGAATTGCGCGGGGAACTCGTATCGCGACAGCTCGGAACACCTGTCCCGTTAGCTTCTCGGCACTGCAGTGGCAAGTCTATGGAAGGTGATTCCGGCAGGCGGAGCGGCTATCTGTTCTGCGGCTCGAACAGCTCGACGGGATTTCCCGAGGGATCCTCGACCAGGATCTGCCTACCGCCCGCCCCGGACACGATCTCATTGCGAAATTTCGCTCCGGCAGCCCGCAATCGTTTGACTTCCTCTTCGAGGTTAGCGACCTCGATATGGATTCGGTTCCACCCACCAGGTTCGGGCCTGCGGCCGTCTGGCATGGGTTGAGATGCTCCGCCGGGGCCGGTCGTCCCGTTCAGCAGCAGGCGCAGATCGTCCTTGACGACGATCGCGAAGCTTGGAGCGGGATGCATGGCGACGGTGAAGCCGAGAGCCTGCGTGTAGAACGCAATCGCTTTGTCCACATCATCGACGATGTAGCGCACGCTGATGGCCATGTCAGTCCTCCCTTCAAATCAGGCTGAGCGCGGTGGCGGCTGCAGCCAGAACCGCAACGACGATCCAGGGCGGCGCTTTCCACACCGTGAGCAGAAGAAAACCGACAAGCGCCAGCGCGAAATCGCGGGGGGCGAGGATAGCACTGGACCACACCGGGCTGTAGAGGGCCGCGCCGAGGATTCCGACAACGGCCGCATTGGCACCGCGCATAGCGGCCTGGGCTGCCGGCCGCAGGCGCAACGCGTCCCAGAAGGGCAAGGCACCGACCAACAGCAGCAGGCCGGGCAGAAAGATCGCAACAAGAGCGATTGCCGCCCCGGCAATGCCGTTCGGCTGCGGCCCCATCACTGCGCCAAGGTAGGCGGCGAAGGTGAAGAGCGGTCCCGGCACGGCCTGCGCAGCGCCATAGCCAGCAAGGAAGGCGTCGTTGCCCACCCATCCCGGTGGCACGACCTCGGCCTGCAGCAAGGGGAGCACGACATGACCACCGCCAAAGACGAGCGACCCGGCACGATAGAAGGAATCCGCGATCGCAGCGCCTTGCGACAGGGGCGCAAGCACAGGCAGAACGGCAAGAAGCAGGAAGAACAGCGCCAGCGCAGTCGCCCCGGCCATCTTCGAAACCCGAAAGCGAAGATGCCCAGTCGCACTCGTCGCCGTCTGCCGGCATAGCCACAGGCCTGCGAGCCCGCCGACACCGATTGCCGCGATCTGCCCGAGTGAGTCCGCCGCAAAGGTGACGATCAACACGGCGCCAAGGGCGATGCCGGCCCGCTCGCGGTCGGGGGCCAGGCTTCTTGCCATGCCCCAGACCGCCTGGGCAACGACGGCGACGGCGACGACCTTCAATCCATGGAGAAAGCCCAGCCCGACGGGCCCGGAAAAGACCGCAGCGCCGAAGGCAAAGAGAACGAGAAGAACGGCTGACGGCAGCGTGAAGGCCGACCACGCAGCCAGTGCCCCAAGTGGACCGCCGCGCAACAGCCCAAGCGCGAATCCGACCTGGCTGCTTGCCGGCCCCGGAAGAAACTGACAGAGCGCGACGAGATCGGCATAGCCTTCTTCGTCGATCCATTTGCGGCGGGTGACGAGTTCGTCCCGGAAATAGCCGAGATGGGCTATCGGGCCGCCAAAGGATGTCAGCCCGAGCTTCAGAAAGGCACGAAAGACCTCGCCGGGCCTACCGCGCTGCACAACGTCGCCAGTGGACGGCATATCCGATCCGACCTCACGAAATCGCTTGGAACCTACGCCTCGCTCTTCCCGAAAATCGGTTCCGACTTTCGGGCGGATGCGACGGGAGCCCGCCCGGCGCCGGCGGCGATGATGTCATCGGTGTTGGCGAGCAGTTTGCGCACGGCCGACCGCGCGGCATCCGGGCGCTTCAGCCGGATGCATTTTTCGACGTTCTCGTGGAGCGATTGCGCGTAGGCGAGATCGTCCTGCTCGCGCGTGACGAAAATGAAGAGTTGGTCGAAGGCCGACTCCACCAGCACCCCCAACGGAACCAACAGCTCGTTGCCGGATGCGCGAAGTATGGCCAGATGAAAACGCGTGTCCGCCGCGGTACGCTCCGACAGAGAGGGCGCCTCGCCCATCTGGCGGCAGGCCTCGCTTATCTCGGCCATCTGGTCGTCCGTGCGGCGTCTGGCCGCGAAGGCCGCGGCCTCCGGCTCGATCAGGTAACGGAATTCCTGAACCGTCTTCAGGAACGTCTCCCGATCCGGCGACATCGCGTACCACGTGAGCACATCCCGATCGAGCAGGTTCCAGCGCTCGCGCGGCTCGACCCAGCTTCCCACCTTGGGACGCGAATTGAGCAGGCCCTTGGCCATCAACATCTTGATCGCCTCGCGAACCGCGGAACGGCTGACGTCGAACATCCTTGCCCATGCCGCCTCGTTGGGCAGGATGGCGCCAGGCGCATAATCACCATGCACGATACGCAGCCCGATCTCGTTGGCGACGGAGGCGTGCACGCTGCTCCCGGGAAGCCGGGCGCGCATTCGCGCCGGCTTCGCTTCCACGACCGTTTCGACCGCGCGGACGGCCGTCCGGGCCCGCCTTTCCCTTGCCATTCCTAAAGCCCCCTTCTGCGAGCCCTGGCGGGGTCCAGGGCGAGGGCGAATCTTTGATACGCCAGGGCGGAACCTGCCAGAACGCGGCGTCCTGGAGAAGCATTAAACGGTCGCTTCCCCCCTCCGGATCACTGCCGGAAGAGGAAGCGCTGGTTACAGCCAGGCCGGCGCCTCCACCGGTGTCGGGAAGCGCCAAGCGCGTTATGGCAGCCGACGGTCCTACTTCTGGATGCAGGTGTCGGCAGTGTCCTTCGTGCATTCGTCGAGCCCGGTGAAGACCGGATCCTCGACCGCCTTACCGGCGATCAGATCGAGCATGACAGATGGGGCCTTATAGCCCATCTCGAAGGGCCGCTGACCGACCAGCGCGGTGACGAGCCCTTCCTTGGCGATCGCCACCTCTTCGCCGATCGTATCGGCGGCGACGATCACGAACTCGTTCTTGGCGATTTTCTCGGCAAGCGGCTTGGTGAAATCGCGATAGGGCTGCGGTGCCATGAACAGCGGCCAGCCGCCCATGATGGCGAAGCCGTCAAGGTCAGGGTTGGCGGCCAGGATGTCCGTCATCGCCTGCACCCCCTTCACGCCGTCGTCATTGGTGAAGACCGGGCAACCGGCGACCTCGGTCCAGCCGCCCTCGCCTTTCAGCTCCGTCAAGCCTTTCTTGCCGGTCAGCGCATCGCGCGCGCCTTGTGCGCGGCGCAGGATGTTGTCGGCGCCGGGGTTGCCTTCGATCAAACAGACTTTGCCGCCGTCCGGCTTCGCCTTCTTCATGTATTCGCCGAGACGATAGCCCATCATGTAATTGTCGGTGCCGAGATATGTCTTGCGGAGCGCCGCATCCTCGACGGTAAGATCCGCGTCAATCGTCATGACCGGCACTGTGGGATTGGAGGTCTTCAACGTCTGCGCGATCAGCTTGGCGTTGGAGGGCGATATCGCGATCGCTGCCGTATCGGCTTTGCCAAGCATGTCCTGGACGATCTGCGCTTCGCCGGCCTCGTCCGAGGTGGACGCCGGACCGGTATAGAAGCACTCATACTCGGAGCTGGCGTTCTCCTTGTTCCATTTCTGGCATCCTTGATTGATCGCCTCGAAGAAGGCGTTGTCGAGGCCTTTTACGACGATGACAAGCTGCTTCTTGGCAAAAGCGGGCCCGCTGCCGAGAGCAAGGGCAGCCGCGGCGATCAGAAGCGGTAGTTTCCTCATTCGTTCCTCCCGTGAAATGAAAAGACGTCCTCCAAGGCGAAATCAGACCCCCTGGCCCGGCGCCCTCACCGCGGGCAGCCTCCGTCCTCGGGGCCGTCCCATAGATGGCAGGGGACCACATGGGTCATCCTCCCCGGGTCAGCTAATAACGGGCCACGCCGCCCGTCAACGATCAATTGTCTGACAAAACCGATTTTTCGAGCTAGCACCCCTGTTCCCGTGGACGATCGATTGACGCCCACGCAAGCCTCTGCATAAACTCGGGAGTGCTGCCTGCTGGGAGGAGCTCGGCAGGAAATTCGAGCATGTGCCTGGCGCGGGATTCCCCGCGCGAACGGGAGGAACAGGCGGGTGGCGGCTCTCGAACTCGAGAACATCTCGAAACATTTTGGCGCCATACAGGCGGTCAACGACGTCTCCCTTTCGCTCGAACCCGGAGAGGTCATGGGCCTCATGGGCGACAACGGCGCGGGCAAGTCGACTCTCGTGAAGATGATCGCGGGCAACTTCCGCCCGAGCCACGGCACGATGCGCCTGGACGGGCGTGAGATCGTTCTCCACCGCCCCGTCGATGCGCGGCGTCACGGCATCGAGATCGTGCATCAGGATCTTGCCCTCTGCGACAACCTGACGGCGGCCGCGAACGTTTTCCTCGGTCGGGAGCTTCGCCGCGGGTTCGGGCCGGTCCGGGTTCTCGACTATCCCGCCATGTACCGGCGCGCCGCGAAAATCTTCTCCGAGCTGAAGTCCGAGACGCGCCCCCGGGACCTTGTCAAGCAGATGTCCGGAGGCCAGCGCCAGGCCGTCGCGATCGCGCGCACGAGGCTGTCGGAACCGAAGATCGTACTGATGGACGAGCCGACGGCCGCCATTTCCGTGCGACAAGTGGCGGAAGTGCTGAACCTCATCCGGCTGCTGCGCGATCAGGGCATTGCCATCGTGCTCATCAGCCATCGCATGCCCGACGTCTTCTCGGTCGCCGATCGCATCGTGGTGCTGCGTCGAGGCAGGAAGGTCGCCGACCGCCCGATCGCGTCGACATCGCCCGAGGAAGTCACCGGTCTCATAACGGGCGCCATAGAACAGGTCTGAGTTAGCACTGTCGTCAGGAGACGGGATGGCCATAACCCTTGACGGGCAGATTGCCCAGAAACAGCACAGCCGGCTTTCGGCAATACTGGGAAGCCAGACCTTCTGGGTCTTCCTGGCTGTCGTCGCGGCCTGCATCTTCCTTTCCTTCGCGACGGACTCCTTCGCGACCACGAAGAACTTCTACAACATCACGCGCAATGTCACCTTCGTGGCGATCATCGCGCTCGGCATGACATTCGTCATCATCACGGGAGGCATCGACCTGTCGGTCGGCTCGGTGCTTTGTCTGTGCAGCATGATCCTGGCAGTCGTAATGCATGCCGGATACAGCATCGAGGTCGGCATCGCGGCTTCTATCGGCACCGCTCTCCTGATCGGCGCGTTCAATGGCGTGCTGATCGCCTATCTTGGCTTTCCGCCCTTCGTGGTGACCCTTGGCATGCTGTCGATCGCCCGCAGCCTCGCCATGGTGGCGTCCAACAACACGGTGGTCTTCGAGTTCGGCCCGGACCATAATCTCCTGCTCGCCTTGGGCGGCGGCGCCTGGCTGTTTGGCATCGCCAATCCCGTCATCTACATGGTCGTGCTCGCCCTCCTCACGGGCTTCGTGCTGCGTTGGACCAAGTTCGGCCGGCATGTCTTCGCAATCGGCGGCAACGAGCATGCTGCGACCCTCACCGGCGTCCCGGTACGGCCGATCAAGGTCGCAGTCTATATGATCTCGGCATTGTCGGCCGGTATCGCCGGCATCATCCAAACCGGATGGCTCGGCGCCGTCACCACCAATATCGGCGCGGGCATGGAACTCCAGGTCATCGCTGCCGCGGTGATCGGCGGAGCCAATCTCGCCGGCGGCGCCGGCACGGCGATCGGCGCGATCATCGGCGCCGCACTGATCGAGGTGATCCGCAACAGTCTCGGCCTGCTTGGCATCAATGCGTTTTGGCAGGGTACCTTTATCGGCGGCGCCATTGTGGTCGCGGTCCTGTTCGACCGGTTGCGCAACGTCCGTCTGAGTGACTGAGCGCAAGCACTGTTTTAGTCGTATTTATCAGACAATAATTGACTCCGTTTTCGCGCTGCGGTTAGCTGAGATCGGACGAGAGGCCTGCCGGAGGAAATCCCGAGCCGAGCTGTCGCTGACGCGCGCTCCCGCCCGGATTTCGTTCCGACCGGCCGCATTTCCGCCTGCTGCATCAGCCCGAAAAATCGGGATCGATTTTCGGAAGATTCGATGCGCCGATACGTCGATACAGTGACAGGGCGTCCTTTGCGGGTCCTTCTGCTCGCGGGGGGCACCAGGGGAAGAAGAGGTTCGGCCGCAGATCCAGGATCAAGGCCCAACATGCAGGGAGGACGAGATGAGACTACGACTGGCAATAAGCGCGATGCTGATGACCGCGGCTTTCGCGGTTTCGTCGGCTGAGGCGCAGGACAAGAAAGCGCTCGCCTTTGTCGTCAACGGAGCCTCCGACTTCTGGAAGCTCGCCGAGGCTGGCGTCAAGAAGGCTCAGCAGGAGCTCCCCAACTACGATCTCCAGTTCAAATATCCGGAACAGGCGGCCGCTGCCGTCCAGCAGCGACTGATGGACGATCTCGTTGCCGCGGGCGTTTCGGCGATAATGGTCAGCGCCGTCGATCCGAAGACGTCGACGGAAGCCCTGAACAGGATCGGCGGGCAGGTGCCTCTGTTCACCACCGACAGCGACGCGCCGAATACCAACCGCATTGCCTATATCGGCTCTTCCAACACCGACGCGGGCAAGCAAGCCGGCGAAATCGCGATCAAGGCCATGCCCAACGGCGGCAAGTGCATCGGCTTCGTCGGGCTTCCCGGCGCCGACAATGCCCGAGAGCGCATCGAAGGAATGAAATCGGCGCTCGAGGGATCGAAGGTGGAGCTGATCGACGTGCGCGGCGACGATATCGACCAGACCCGCGCCAAGCGCAACGTCGAGGACGCGCTTGCCGCCAACCCCGACATCGATTGCATGGTCGGCTTCTACTCCTACAACACGCCGCGCATCTACGAAGTGCTGAAGGAAGCCGGCAAGCTGGGTAGCATTACCGTGGTCGGCTTCGACGAGGACCCGATCACGCTCGGCGGCGTGCGCGAAGGCTCGGTCGCGGCTACCGTGGTCCAGCAGCCCTATGAATGGGGCTATCAGGGCATGAAGCTGATGGCCAAGTATCTCGAGGGCGACAAGTCCGTCGTGCCGGCAAACAAGCTGATCATCATTCCGACCAAGATCATCGACAAGGCCAATGTCGATGCCTTTGAGAGCGAGCTGAAGTCTCGCATCAAGGGGTGAGCAGAGCCCGATCCCGAGAACAGGCCGGCGGAGCACCCGGCGGCCTGTTCGTCTCAACTTGCAAGGTGGCGCTCGCGCAAACATAATCCCGCATGGCCGCTCCGTTCCTGACACTGACAGGCATCTCGAAACTCTATCCCGGTGTCACGGCTCTGGAGAATGTCGGCCTTGCCGTGTCCGCTGGCGAAATCGTGGGACTCGTCGGGGAAAACGGCGCGGGCAAGTCGACTCTCATGAACATACTGGGCGGCGTAGCCGCGCCCAGCGGCGGCACCATCACGATCGACGGCGCGGATTTCGCACAGCTCTCCGTAACCGAGTCGATCCGGGCAGGCATTGCCTTCGTCCACCAGGAACTCAATCTGTTCGACAACCTGACCGCGGGGGCCAACATATTGATCGGACGGGAGCCGCTGCGCCGAGGGCCTCTCCGCCTGATCGACCGTGATGCGCTCGAGGACGCGGCCCGACCCTATCTGGCTCAACTTGGCGCTGATTTCGCCGCCGATACGCCGGTATCCGCGCTTTCCCTCGCCCAGAAGCAACTCGTCGAGATCGCAAAGGCACTGTCGCTCAAGGCACGACTGGTCATCATGGATGAGCCGACGTCGAGCCTCACCGTCACCGAGACAGAACGGCTGCTCGATGTTCTGAACAAGCTCCGGGCCGACGGCGTCGCCGTGATCTTCATTTCCCATCGACTGGGCGAAGTGAAGGAGATCGCCGACCGTGTCGTGGTACTCCGCGACGGCAAGACCGTCGCCGAACTGGCACGCCACGAAATCGAGACGAACCGGATGATTCGCCACATGATCGGCCGGGAACTGAAGACGCTTTACCGGCCGCCTGCCACACGGCCAGGCGATGTCGTGCTAGAGCTCGTAAAGGCAAGGACGGGTTTTCGGCCGGGCGCGGAAGTGGATCTGGCGGTCCGTCGAGGCGAGATCCTCGGCCTGGCGGGACTGGTGGGTTCGGGGCGCACGGAGCTTGCGCGCACCATCTTCGGCCTCGACCCCCTGCTCGGGGGCGAGATGCGGGTCAACGGGAGAAAGGCGACGATCGCCTCCCCGGGTGAAGCGATCGAGCGTGGCATCTATCTGGTACCGGAAGACAGGAAACGTGCGGGCCTCATTCTTCCGTTCAAGATCCGCGACAATATCAGCCTCTCCGGGCTCGGCGCCCTTGCCCGGCTCGGAATCGTCGACCGCGCGAAGCTCCGCGACCAGGCCGAGGTCCAGAAGAGGAAGCTCGACATACGTTGCCCCAGCACCGCTGTGCTGGCGGGCTCGCTGTCGGGTGGAAACCAGCAGAAGGTGGTGCTCGCCAAATGGCTGTCCATGCGCCCGAAGCTGCTGATTTTCGACGAACCGACGCGCGGCATCGACGTCGGCGCGAAAAGCGAAATCTACCGCCTCATGCGCGAGCTCGCCGATGACGGCGTCGGCATACTGATGATCTCCAGCGACATGGAAGAGGTCATCGGTGTCAGCGATCGGATCGCCGTCATGCACGAGGGGGCGATCGCGGGCTTCCTCGACCGTGCGCGTTTCACCGAGGAAAACATCCTGTCGCTGGCCGTCGGCCGTGTGCAAGACAAGGAGGCCGCCGAGTGAGTCGCAAGGACCTCGGACTTCTCGTTCTGATCCTGGTCGTGGGCACGGTTGTCGCCCTCATCAACCCACGCTTCCTCTCGCCGGTGAACCTGTCCAACACGGCCAATCTGATCGGCCTGTTCGGAATCTTCGCGCTCGGCCAGGCCTTTGTCATCATTTCCGGAGGCATCGAGCTTTCCGTCGGCTCGATTATCGCACTTCTCGGCGTCATCTTCATCGACCTCGTGGCGAGCGCCGGCGTGCCATGGGGTGTAGCATTCACGATCGTCGTGCTGCTGGGCTGTATCATCGGTCTCGTCCACGGCCTGCTGATCACGCGCATCGGGCTGCAGCCGTTCGTGGTCACGCTTTGCGGCCTGCTGATCTATCGCGGCATCGCCCGCTACTACACGGACGACGCGACGGCCGGCTTTCCCTTCGGCGCCAGCTTTCCGACTTTGGAATGGCTGGTGGCGGGACGTTTCTATGGTATCCCGCACAGCCTGATCGCCTTCGGCGTCCTGACGGTGGTGATGGCGATCGTGCTCCACAGGTCGGTCTACGGCCGCTATCTTTTCGCAGTGGGCAACAATGAGGAAGCCGCCCGCTATTCGGGCATCAACACATCGCGCGTCATCGTCACGGCCTACGTGATCTGTTGCGGGCTGACGGCAATAGCCGCGATCTTCATCGCCATGTACACGCGCTCGATCTCGCCGTCGTCGCATGGCAATTTCTACGAGCTTTATGCGATCGCCGCCGCCGTGCTGGGCGGCTGCTCGCTGCGTGGCGGCGAAGGATCCATCCTCGGCGTGGTGCTCGGCACCATCCTGCTTCAAGTCCTTCAGAACCTGGTGAACCTGCTCGGCATCCCGAGCTCGCTCAACTTTGCCGTCATGGGCTCCGTCATCCTGGCGGGCGTGATCGCCGACCAGCAATTGTCGAGGCGCAAGAGCTTGAAGACGATGCCGGCGGAGTAGCTGCCGCCAGTCCGGCCCCACACCCCTGATCCGACCGCGCGAAGCGCGGTCGGATCAGGGGGTCGACGGCGATCAACCCTCTCGCGGATAGGCGGCTTCGAACGCTGGAAGCGTTGCGCATTCCGCAACGATGGCGTTGATCCGCGATAATGACTCGATATCGGCCTCCCAGCGTTTCGCGTTGTAGACCTGCGGCACGAGGCAAAGATCGGCCATGGTCGGATGGTCGCCATGGCAGAAGCGGCCGGTGGAAGGATGATCCAGCAGTTTCTCCACGGCTGCGAGCCCTTCTCCGATGAACTTCTTCATCCACTCGGAGCGCACCGCATCGCCGCCTCCCGTCAATGTCATGACATGCGCGACCGGGCCGAGATTGCACACGGGGTGGATATCCATGGCGATGGCATAGGAGAGAGCACGTACCCGTGCGCGTCCGGAGGAATCCGACGGCAACAGACGGGCGCCGGGGCGCGTTTCTTCGAGGTATTCCACGATCGCCAGCGACTGGGTGAGCCTCAGCCCATCGATGTCGAGCACGGGAACCGCGCCCTGCGGATTGCGGGCGAGGTGTTCCGGCGTCTTCTGTTCCCTGGCGAGCAGGTTTACCGAGACCGTGTCGTGCTCGATGCCGAGCAGGTTGAGCGCGATGCGCACGCGGTAGCTCGCCGAGGAGCGCCAGTAGTCGTAGAGGATGGGCGTGCTCATGACCGGAAGCGCTCCCCTGCCCGGTCGATCGATCTACGCAACGTCGCCTTGCGAGCGAACGACGCGGTCATTGGTTCATTGCTCCTTGCTGTATCGCTCGACGGTCTGCTCGATCGCGCCGAAGATCGAGTGCCCGTCCTTGTCCTTCATCTCGATGCGCACTGTATCGCCGAAGCGCATGAAGGGCGTCGTCGGCCGGCCGCCATTGATCGTCTCGATCATGCGGATCTCGGCGATGCAGGAATACCCCGCGCCACCTTCCGCCACCGGTTTGCCCGGGCCGCCTTCGAGCTTGTTCGATACTGTGCCCGAGCCGACGATCGAACCGGCGCACAGGCGGCGCGTTTTCGCCGCATGGGCGACGAGTGTCGGAAAGTCGAAGGTCATGTCGATGCCGGCATTGGCGCGGCCGAACGGCTTGCCATTCAAGTCCACGCTCAGCGGCAGATGGACCTTGCCGCCGTCCCAGGCATCGCCCAGCTCGTCGGGCGTGACAGTGACAGGCGAGAAGGCGGAGGACGGCTTGGACTGGAAGAAGCCGAAACCTTTTGCGAGCTCGGCAGGGATGAGCCCTCGCAGCGAAACATCATTGACAAGGAGGATGAGCCGGATCGCCTCGCGTGCCTCGTCCACGCCGGCCCCCATCGGCACGTCGTCGACGATGACGCCCACCTCGCCTTCCATGTCGATGCCATAGGCCTCGTCGGCCATGAGGATCGGATCGCGCGGGGCGAGGAATGCGTCGCTGCCGCCCTGGTACATCAAGGGGTCGGTCCAGAAACTTTCCGGCATCTCCGCGTTTCGCGCCCTCCGGACGAGCTCGACATGGTTCACATAGGCCGAACCGTCGGCCCATTGATAGGCACGCGGCAATGGGGAAAGCGCATCGTGCTCGTGAAACCGCTCGGCCGGCACCGAGCCGTGTTCCAGGGATTCCGACAGGGCAGCGAGGTGCGGGGCGATCCGTCGCCAGTCGTCGAGCGCTGCTTGCAGCGTCGGCGCTAGAAAGGAGGCGTCGGTGAAACGCGTCAGATCGCGAGAGACGACCACGAGTCTTCCGTCCCGTTTTCCGTTCTTCAGAGATGCAAGCTTCATACGGCGTCCTGCCCTTTGAGTTCATCGAGCCCGGTCGCTTGGCGACGGGCCAGCTCAGCTTAGACCCGTGGGCGGCCGCATCAACTCCAATCGCCCTCGATCGTACCGTTGAAACGCTTCTTCAGGCCGCTCCAGCAATCGATGTAGTTGTCCTGTCGCGTTTCGGTCTCGGCCGCGTAGCGCGTCAGCATCTGCGGAAAGCGCGTCTCGAACATGAACGCCATGGTGTTCTCGAGCTTCATCGGCTTGAGGTCGACCCGCGAAGCCTTTTCATAGCCATCCGCGTCAGGGCCGTGCGCGAGCATCATGTTGTGGAGGCTGACGCCGCCAGGCACGAAGCCTTCCTCCTTTGCGTCGTACTTGCCGCGGATCAGTCCCATGAACTCGCTCATGATGTTGCGGTGGTACCAAGGCGGGCGGAACGTGTTCTCGGCCACCAGCCAGCGGGGCGGGAAGATGACGAAGTCGATATTGGCCGTGCCCTCCTCGCCCGACGGGGCCGTCAACACGGTGAAGATCGACGGGTCGGGGTGGTCGAAGAGGATCGCACCGACGGGCGAATAGGTCGACAGGTCATATTTATACGGCGCGTAATTGCCATGCCAGGCCACGACATCGAGCGGTGAATGGTCGATCTCCGTGACGTGGAACTGGCCGCACCATTTCACGATCAACCGGCAGGGCTTGTCCTTTTCCTCGAACCAGGCGACCGGTGTCTTGAAGTCGCGGGGGTTGGCAAGGCAGTTGGCGCCGATCGGGCCGCGGTCGGGCAGCGTGAACTTGGCGCCGTAGTTTTCGCATATGTAGCCGCGCACGGGGCCGTCCATCAGTTCGACCTTGAAGACGAGCCCGCGCGGCAGGACAACGATTTCACCGGGATGCGCTTCGATCACGCCCATTTCGGTCAGGAAGCGCATGCCACCCTCCTGTGGCACGACCAAAAGCTCACCATCGGCATTGAAGAAATGGTCGTCCACCATGTCCTTGTTGGCGACGTAGACATGCGCGGCCATGCCGGCCTGCGTGTGGGCGTCGCCAGCCGTCGTCATGGTGCGGATGCCAGCGACGAAGTCCGTCTCCGCGTTGGGCATGGCCGGCGGGTTCCAGCGCAACTGGCCGAGCGCCAATTGATGATCGCCTATATTGGGCGCCGACTTCCATTGTGCGTATTGGACCTGCTTGAACCGCCCCGTGTGCTTCACGCTCGGCCGGATCCGATAGAGCCAGGACCGTTCGTTGGTGCCGCGCGGCGCGGTGAAGGGAGATCCCGAGAACTGCTCCGCATAGAGGCCATAGGCAGGCCGCTGCGGGGAATTGCGTCCCTGCGGCAGTGCCCCGGGCAGGCCTTCCGTTTCGAAGTCGTTGCCGAAGCCCGGCATATAGGAATAGGCCATGGTGCTTCCTCCCGCGCCCCGTGGGGCGTCTTGTCCAACTCGTTGCATTTGTAACGATCGGGAATGTAACCATCAATGTGAAAAGACGGGCGGCCCTCCGCTCCGGCGGCCGAAACGTGCGCCAAACCCAACAAGCATGCGCGCTTCGAGCAAATGTCCAAAGAACTGTACATGATTCCACCAAAACACGGCTATTTCGCCTCTTCATTCGCACGCATCTTGCGGCTTCACGAGAGTATCATTGGGCATGTCTCGGAGCGAAGCGCGGAACCTTCCGCGCACGACAGGAGGATAGAATGGGTCCATTTCCGCACGACGCGCCGCCCGCCACCATCAGCAAGGCCAATCCCGCCGGCACGGACGGTTTCGAGTTCGTCGAGTTCTCCCACCCCGAACCGGAGAAACTCTCCGAGCTGTTCGAGCGCATGGGTTACGCACCGGTTGCCAAACACAGGTCCAAGAACATCACGGTCTGGCGGCAGGGCGATATCAATTATGTGGTGAACGCTGAACCCGGCTCGCATGCCATGCGGTTCGTGGAGAAGCACGGGCCCTGCGCTCCCTCCATGGCCTGGCGTGTCGTCGACGCGAAACATGCGTTCGACCACGCCGTCTCAAAGGGCGCCACCCCTTACGAGGGCGACGATAAGACTCTCGATGTGCCGGCGATCGTCGGCATCGGCGGGTCGCTCCTCTATTTCATCGAAAGCTATGGCGAGAAGGGCTCCGCTTACGACGCCGAATTCGAATGGCTGGGCGAACGAAATCCCAAGCCTGCGGGTGTCGGGTTCTACTACCTCGATCATCTCACCCACAATGTCTATCGCGGCAACATGGACAAGTGGTGGGCTTTCTATCGCGAGCTGTTCGGCTTCAAGCAGATCCATTATTTCGACATAGACGGCAGGATCACCGGGCTGGTCAGCCGCGCCATCACCTCGCCTTGCGGCAAGATCCGCATTCCGCTGAACGAGTCCAAGGACGACACCAGCCAGATCGAGGAGTATCTCAGAAAGTACAAGGGCGAAGGGATCCAGCACATTGCGGTGGGTACCGACGACATCTACGGCTCGACGGACCGGCTTGCGGAAAAGGGGCTGAAATTCATGCCCGGCCCGCCGGACACCTATTACGAGAAGTCGCATGCCAGGGTGAACGGCCATGACGAGCCGATCGATCGGATGAAGAAGCACGGCATCCTCATCGACGGCGAAGGTGTGGTGAATGGCGGCATGACGAAGATCCTGCTGCAAATCTTCTCGAAGACCGTGATCGGCCCGATCTTCTTCGAGTTCATCCAGAGAAAGGGCGACGAAGGCTTCGGCGAAGGCAATTTCCGGGCCCTGTTCGAGTCCATCGAGGAAGACCAGATCCGCCGCGGCGTGATCAAGGTGGAAGCCGCCGAATAGGCCTGCACCTCAACCATCCCATTTGGAGGCGGCAATCATCATGCCGCCTCTTTTTGTTTGAGTGGCACGCCTCTTCGCAGCCTCAGTGATAATGTCTATACATATCGGTATCCGAGGTCTGGAGAAGCGAGCGATGGCGGCTCTTTTTGCGGAACATGCCCTACTGCCCAACGGCTGGCGGAACAATGTGCGCATTGTCGTCGAGCGCGGCCGCATCCTTTCCGCCGAAGCCGATGCAGAGCCCGCTCCCGGCGACGACAGGCAATCCGTTGTGCTTCCCGGCATGCCCAATCTGCATAGCCACGCCTTCCAGCGGGGCATGGCCGGGCTCGCAGAAACGCGCGGACCCGGCGCCGACAGCTTCTGGAGCTGGCGGGAGGTGATGTACCGCTTCGCCCTGATGATGACGCCCGACGAGGTCGAGGCGGTGGCGGCGCAGCTTTACGTGGAGATGCTGGAGGCCGGCTTCACGCGGGTCGGCGAGTTCCATTATCTGCACCATGACCGCGATGGGCGGCCCTACGCCAATATCGCCGAGATGGCCGGGCGCATCGTCGCGGCGGCGGCGGCGACCGGGATCGGGCTTACCTTGCTGCCGGTCTTTTACGCGCATTCGGGTTTCGGAGGCGCACGTCCCAGCGCCGGCCAGCGACGGTTCGTCAACACGCTCGACACCTTCGGCTCGTTGCTCGAAGGATCGGCCAGGGCGGCGCGGAAGATCGAGGGCTCTGTCGTCGGCGTGGCGCCGCATAGTCTGCGCGCGGTCACACCCGACGAGCTTGCGGCAGTCGCCCGGCTATTGCCCAGCGGTCCGATCCACATCCATATCGCCGAGCAGATGCGCGAGGTCGAGGATTGTCTTGCCTGGTCAGGCGCCCGACCCGTCGAATGGCTGCTCGGCAATGCCGAGATCGATGGGCGCTGGTGCCTGATCCACGCCACGCATATGACGGACGGGGAAACCCGTGCCATGGCGGCCAGCGGCGCGGTCGCCGGGCTTTGCCCGGTAACGGAAGCCAATCTGGGCGACGGTACCTTTACAGCCGCCGCGTTCCTGGCCGATGGCGGCCGGTTCGGGGTCGGCAGCGATTCAAACGTCCTGATCGGCGTGGCCGACGAGCTGCGCCAGCTCGAATATTCGCAGCGGCTTCTCCATCGTGCCCGCAACGTGCTCGCCGAGCCCGGCCAGTCCAATGGACGGGCACTGTTCGACGGCGCGCGCGCCGGTGGCGCGGCAGCGCTCGGCAATGGCCAGTCCGAAATTGGCTTCGGCCAGTCGGCCGATTTCGTGTCGCTGGATCTCGAACGGCCCTCCTTCGCCGGGAAGACCGGGGACGCGGTGATCGACGCCTGGGTCTTCGCCGATGGGAAGGCGATCGACTGCGTCTGGGTCCGCGGCAAGAAACTGGTGGAAGGCGGGCGCCACCATTTGCGCGACAGGATCGCCGAACGCTACCGTTCGGTGATGAGGAATCTCGCGGGCAGGGACTAAACTATGGACATGGAGGCGCCCGTACAGTCGCTGCACCAGCGCATCCTGGAGGACATACGCGAGCGTATCCTATCAGGCGCATGGCAGCCGGGTTTCCGAATTCCGTTCGAGCATGAGTTGACCGCCGAATACCGATGTTCGCGCATGACGGTGAACAAGGCGCTGTCGCAGCTTGCCAAGGCCGGCCTGATCGAGAGGCGTCGCCGTTCGGGAAGCTTCGTCATACGGCCGAAATCGCAGGCGGCAATCCTGGAGATCCACGACATAAGGACTGAAGTCGAGGCGCTGGGATTGCCTTATCGGTACGAACGCATGGAACGCCACCGGCGTAGGAGCGCGGCGCAGGACAGGCAGCAGCTGGGGTCCACAGGAGGATTCGTGCTCGAGGTCCTCTGCCGGCATTTCGCGGGTGAGCGGCCATTCTGCCTCGAGCAACGCTTGATCAACCTCGCGGCCGTTCCCGAAGCGGCCGACGAGGCCTTCAACGAGATCGCCCCCGGCCCCTGGCTAACCGCACGCGTGCCTTGGAGCACCGCCGAACACGCCATCACCGCGACGGAAGCGGGCGAGCCAACGGCCGCCGCCCTCGACATTGCGCCCGGCGCGGCCTGTCTGGTCGTCGAGCGGAGAACCTGGAATGCGGAGCGACCCGTCACATATGTCAGGCTGCTCTATCCCGGCAACGGCCACCGGCTGGTTGCGCGCTTCTCACCGCCCGGCGAATAGAGGGCCAACGATCACGACCGGGATGTTCCCCGGCTATTCCACAGCTTCGGCGGCCCGGCGCCTCCAATATGCAGCTTTGTCGGGATCCAATTCCACACCCTCACCCGAGGCGTACATCCGTGCGAGGCTCTCCATCGAGAGCTTCAGCCCCTTTTCGGCCCCTTTGTGGAACCAATGGGCAGCAAGCGTGAGGTCCCGTTTCGGAAAGTCATGACGCGCATAACATACACCAAGATTGTGAAACGCTGGCTTTACGTTTTTCCCGGCCGCGACCATAAACAATTGGATCGCTTTGGCGACATCCGTCGCCACAGCGCTGTTTCCGGTGTTGTACATCTGGGCCAAATCGTAGGCTGCGTACGCGTCCCCCATTTCGGCCGACGCTTGCCAAAGCTCTGAAGCGCGCTTCAGGTCTTGCTCGACCTCCGTCCCCTCCCAGTAGTAGAGACCAAGTCTCCTGAGGGCGAAAGCGGAGCCAAGTCTTGCCGCGTCGTGAAAAGCAGGCAAGGCAAGTTGGTGGTTCGGCTTGCAATGCTCTCCGTTTGTAAGGAAATCTGCGAGAAATTCCAGCGACGTGATGTCCTGGCGCTTTGCCCCCTCACCGTAGTAGCCGATCGCTTTGTCGACAGATTTCTCAACGCCCATACCAGCATAGTACAGATCGCCCAGGCTGCCGAAGGCGGGAGCGAAATCAGCTGCAGCGGCGGCTAGGAAGCATTCGAGGGCTGCTGCGGGATCCGGCTTTCGGTCCGTTGCATGAAGATAAATGTTGCCTAAAGTATGTTGCGCCTGGGGTACTCCCGCCTCGGCCAATCCTCTGAGCAGACTAATCGCCCCGTCCGTGTCACCCGACAAAAACAACGCGCGTGCATCGTCATATTTCCTGATGACTTCAGGATCATCGTCTGAGGATTGATGGACTTCAGCCAATCTGGACCTCCCAGAAATGTTCTCTCGGCCAACCAGCCGACGCCCGTTGCCCGATGCGCCTGCCGCGTGGCAACGGCTCCGTCTTTTCGATCTATTTGTAGTTGCATTGATAAATATCACAACCACTCTCGTGGCGCAACCCGTGTCTCACAACTCGAGCGCCACCTCCCGAAAGGTCGGGCGGCACGCCGGGGCAACGGCATTGTGCCCCGATGCTGTTGGCGCGGCAAATTCCGGCCCGCCCTCACGATGGGCAGGCCGGGCTGATCCTCAGGCTCCATTTCCCCGTCCCTGGATACGGGGATGTCTTTGCAACGCTTAGAGCGCCGCGACGATGATGATCTCGACCTTGTGTTCCGGGGTCGCCAGCTTGGCCTCACCGGTAGCGCGGGCGGGTGCGTTGGGGCCGTCGACCCACTTGTCCCAGACCGAGTTCATCTCGCCGAAATCCGCCATGTCGGCAAGCCAGATCGTCGCCTGCAGGATCTTCGACTTGTCGGAGCCTGCCTCCTTCAACAGGCGCTCGATCTTGGCGAGAATGTCCCCGGTCTGCTCAGCGACGCTCTTGCCCGGAGCGCCGACCTGACCGGCGAGGTAGACGGTGTTGCCGTGGATCACGGCCTGGCTCATGCGAGGTCCAGCTTCGATGCGGCGAATGGTCATGAAAGTTCCTTCCTTTTGCTGATGCCGTTCAGGATCGGAATCGCGCAGGCGAGAGCGCCGCGTCCAACGATTCGAGTTCCCCGGAGCCGCGCCTTATCAACCGGCCGGCAAGCCGTGACAAGGCGGGCGCAGTCTGAATCCCGTAACCGCCCTGACCTGCGAGCCAGAAGAAATTCTCCGCGGCGGGATCGAAGCCGGCGACTGGCGTACGGTCGGGCGCGAAGCTGCGCAAGCCGGCCCAGCTTCGCTCGACCCGCGTGACCGGATAGTCGATCGCCTGTTCGAACCGGTAGAGCCCCTCGGCCAGGATCACGTCGTCGACGAAGGCGTCATGGGGCTCGACGGGAATCTCCTCGGCCGGCGAAACCAGCAGGCGCCCGGCTTCCGGCTTCACGTACCAGCTCTCCGCCGCATCGCCGACGAGGGGCCAATGTCTGACGTCATATCCTTGCGGCGCCGACAGCACCGCGATGGAGCGGCGCATCGGCTGAATGCCGAGCGGCGCCACGCCCGCGAGACGGGCAACGGTATCAGCCCACGCGCCCGCGGCATCGACCAGGATCGTGGCATGGATCTTCCCTTTCGGCGTGTCGATCACCCATCCGCCTAAGCGAAATTCAGCTCTTGTGACCGGCGCGTCTGTGAGCAGGCGCACGCCTCCCGCTTTCGCTTTGCGAAGCCAGCCCTGGTGCAGGGCGTCGACATCGATGTCCTGAGCGTCGTGCTCATAGGCCGCCGCCTTGACCCAGTCGGGCCGCAGAAGAGGCACCTTCGCGATGGCTTCGGCCGGCGCTATTTCCTCCAGACCCTCGGACTCCGCCATCAGCGCTCGGTGGTGGGCGAGACCGGCTTCGTCGGCAACATATAAAATGCCACGCTGGGACAGGAGCGGTGTCGGGAAGATCCCCGGCTCGGCGCCCCGGAACAGGGGCGCGCTCGCCCGGCTCAGCGCTCGAATGACGGAGTTTCCATAGTTCTGGATGAAGATTGCCGCCGAGCGCCCCGTCGAGTGATAGCCCGGCCGGCTTTCCTGCTCGAGAAGCACGACCTTGAAGTCGCTGGCGAGATCAGCGGCCAGCCCCGTGCCGGCCATGCCCGCACCGACGATCGCCACATCCGCCCTGATTTCGTCCATCACGGCCTTGTTCCTCCACGCCATCCGCGCCAGGGAAGCTCATAGCCCAGATCTGCGGGGAAATGCCACCCGTCAGAGCCAGGACGCGGCATTGCGCGGCAGCGGTTCCTCCGGGTCGACTATCGCCATAAGGCGCGCATCTCAATGGCATCCCGGCATTCGTCACTTGGTGGACAGCGGCGCTCCATGGCTTGACAAGTGTAATGGTATTACATATCCAAGACATCCTAAGACGGCCGCCACAAACGAGATGGTCCGATGACCAATGCCTGCCTGACCTTTCGCGATCTGACCCTGGGCTACAACAGCCATCCCGCGGTCCATCACCTCAACGGCACGGTGAAGATCGGTTCGCTCACGGCCGTCGTCGGCGCCAATGGCTCCGGCAAATCAACTCTCATGAAGGGTATCGCCGGCGCGCTGAAGCCGATGGCTGGCGCCTGCAGCGTCGCGAAAGGCGTGCGTATCGCCTATCTGCCCCAGCAAAGCGAGCTCGACCGCAGCTTTCCGGCCCGGGTCGTCGATCTTGTTTCCCTCGGTCTGTGGCCGCGGCGCGGTCTGCTCGGGCGGATCACCGGGCAAGACCGCGCCGAACTGGCCAAGGCGCTCACCGCGGTAGGCCTGGAGGGTTTCGAGAAGCGGCCGATCGATACGCTCTCAGGGGGCCAATTGCAGCGTGCGCTCTTTGCCAGAGTGCTGCTCCAGGATGCCGAGTTGATCCTCCTCGACGAACCGTTCAACGCCATCGACAGCAAGACTGTCGGCGACTTGATCGGGCTCATCCAGAGATGGCACGGCGAAAACCGCACGATCATGGTCGTCGTCCACGACCTCGATCTCGTTCGGGCCCATTTCCCGGAAACGCTGCTGATGGCGCGCCGGCCCATCGCTTGGGGCGGCACCGCCGAGACCCTGCGTCCAGAAAACCTGTTGCGGGCACGCCGCTTCGACGAGGCGTGGCACGACGACGCGCCTTGGTGCGCCGCCAGCGAGGACGGACACCAACACGCGCACGAGCATCACCATTCGTCGGCCGCCTGAACCATGTACGATCTCTTGATTGCTCCCTTTGTGGAGTTCGGCTTCATGCAGCGCGCGCTCCTGGGTTCGCTGCTGTTGTCCCTCAGTTCCTGCCCGGTTGGCGTTTTCCTGATGCTCCGGCGCATGAGCCTGACCGGCGACGCCATGGCGCACGCGATCTTGCCGGGCGCGGCCACCGGCTTCCTGCTCTACGGCCTGCAGATCGTTCCCATGACGATAGGCGGGCTGATCGCCGGCGTTGTCGTGGCGCTCGGCGCGGGCGCGGTGTCACGCCTTACCATCCAGAAGGAGGATGCATCGATGGCGGCCTTCTATCTGATCTCTCTGGCACTCGGAGTGCTGATGGTTTCGCTGCGCGGCTCGAGCGTCGATCTCATGCATGTGCTGTTCGGCACGGTTCTCGCGCTCAACGACGAAGCGCTTCGCCTCATCACGGTCATAGCCGGCATCACCCTCATTGCGCTCGCCATTTTCTGGCGCGCTCTGGTCGCGGAATGCCTCGACCCCTTGTTCCTGCGCTCGGTCAGCCGCCTGGGAACGCCCGTCCATTTCGTTTTCCTCGGGCTCGTGGTGCTCAATCTGGTCGGCGGCTTCCAGGCGCTGGGAACCCTGCTGTCGGTCGGCCTCATGATGCTGCCGGCCGCGGCTGCGCGCTTCTGGACCAGCCGCGTCGAATCGATGTGCGCGCTTGCGGTCGTGATCGGCTTTGCTGCGTCGATAGCCGGCCTACTGCTTTCCTATCACGCGTCGTTGCCCTCGGGTCCGGCAATCATCCTGTCGGCCGGCGCTGTCTATCTCCTCTCGATGATCCTGGGCACACGCGGCATCCTTCACACCCGCTTCGTCCGGCATCGCCACCGTACGGCTTGAACTCAGATACTGGAGACCTTCATGCTCAAAACGCTTAGGCTTGCCACGCTCGTGAGCGTTATAACATTAACTTCCCTTGCCGCCACGGCCGCGGAGGCCGAAGGACTGAAAGTCGTCGCGAGTTTCTCGATCATCGGCGATTTCGCGCGGAATGTCGGAGGCGAGCGGATCGATCTCACGACGCTGGTCGGCCCTGACGGCGATGCCCATGTCTACGAGCCCAGGCCTGCCGACGCCTCGACGATGGCCGGGGCGCAAGTCGTCCTCGTCAATGGACTCGGCTTCGAAGGCTTCCTGTCACGGCTGGTGGAGACAAGCGGCACCACGGCGACGGTCGTAGAACTCACCAAGGGCGTCGCGCCGCTCAAGATCCGCGAAGGAGACGAGCATCATGATGGTGACCATGAGGAGCACCATCACCATGGCGATTATGACCCCCACGCCTTCCAGTCGATCGCCAATGCGAAGATCTACGTGAAGAACATCGCCGACGCCTTTTGCGTCGCGGATGCTGCAGGCTGCGACATTTACCGGGCGAACGCCGCCACCTACACCGCCAAGCTGGATACGGCAGAAGCCGAGGTGAAGGAGGCGATCGCATCAATTCCCCAGGACAAGCGAGTAATCATCACGTCGCACGATTCTTTCGGTTACTTCGAACACGCGTATGGTCTCACCTTTCTTGCGCCGGAAGGCATATCGACGGAGGCGGAAGCGTCGGCTGCCGATGTGGCAAAGCTCATACGGCAGGTTCGGGAGGACAGGGCGTCCGCGATCGTGCTCGAGAACATCACCAATCCGCGGCTGGTCGAGCAGATCGCCAGCGAGACCCGCCTCAAAATCGGTGGGACGCTCTACTCGGATGCGTTGTCCAGCCCCGACGGCGATGCCGCAACCTATCTCGACCTGATGCGCCACAATGTTTCAACGATCAAGCGGGCAATCCTCGAGAACTGAGACAGGGTCAACGGTCGGCTGTACGGTACGGCAACGTTCCACCAAAGACGGGCGGTGCCATTTTGGCCTGCGGCGGCGGAAATTCCGCGACGGCAATTGACCGGCCCTCCTGATTGCAACATACTCGGTAGTATGTAGCGAGACAGGAGGGCTCCAGCATGGCTTTCGCACGCGTCAACGGCGTGGTGCTTCATCACGAAGTTCGCGGCACGCCAGGCAGGCCGTTCCTGGTTTTCTCCAATTCGCTTGGTACCGATTTCCGTATTTGGAACGCAGTCGCCGACCAGCTTCGGTCGGACTATCGAATCGTGCTCTACGACAAGCGCGGCCACGGGCTTTCGGAGTCCACTCCCGCGCCTTACAGCCTCTCCGACCATGTCGCCGATCTCTCGGCCCTGCTCGATCATCTCGGCATCCAGCGCACGGCCGTGGTCGGCCTTTCGGTCGGCGGCCTCATCGCGCAAGGAATCGCGGCGCTTCATCCGGAAAAGGTCGGAGCACTCATCCTTTCCGACACGGCCCACAAGATCGGCACCGCCGCAACGTGGAACGAGCGAATCGACGCCGTCACCACCAATGGCATCGGCTCGATTGCCGACGCGATCATGCAGCGTTGGTTCACCCAGGCCTATCGCACGCCCGAGAACGCGGATTTCATCGGCTATACCGCCATGCTCACCCGCACCGACGTCGAGGGCTATGCAGGCACCTGCGCGGCCTTGCGCGATGCCGACCTGACGGAATCCACGCGCAGTTTAAAAGTACCGACATTGGTGATCGTCGGCGACGAGGACGGCTCCACCCCGCCTGATCTCGTACGCAGCACCGCGGAACTCATTCAGGGCTCGGAATTCAGGATTATCGAAGGTGCGGGGCATCTGCCCAACATCGAGAAGCCGGGCGTCGTCGCCAGCCTCATTTCCGACTTCCTGAAGACCGTCAAATACACCTGACCCAACAACCGAATGCGCCGCGAGCTTTCCGGCCGCGGCACCGGCACGGAGGACATAATGAATCAACCGGTCACGGTCAGCCGCGACGCCGATGTCGCCATCGTCATCCTGGACAATCCGCCCGTCAACGCGCTCGGTCACCGGCTGCGCGCGCCACTGATGGAAGCCGTGGAAAAGCTGCGCGACGATGAGTCCGTTTCCGCGATCGTGCTCGCCTGCGCAGGGCGCACTTTCGTCGCCGGAGCCGACATCACCGAATTCGGCAAGCCCATGCAGGATCCTGTTCTCCGCGACATCATCGCAATCCTGGAAAAGATCGCGAAGCCGACCGTGGCAGCGATTCACGGCACGGCGCTTGGGGGCGGACTGGAATTGGCGCTGGGCTGTCATTTTCGGGTCGCCCTGAGAGGCGCCAGGCTGGGTCTCCCGGAAGTAAAGCTCGGCTTGCTGCCGGGAGCAGGTGGAACCGTGCGGCTCCCCTATCTCCTCGGCCCGCGTAAGGCCTTGAAGGTGATCGTGACCGGCACACCGGTCCTTGCGGAAGCCGCCCTCGAAGACGGCTTGGTCGATGCCGTCTATGATGGAGATCTGGTCGCCCACGCGGTCGCTTTCGCCCGCGACAGGGTCGCAGCCGGTGGGCCTTACAGGCCTGTCCGCGACCGTCGGGAGAAGATCGAAAAAGCCGACCTCGACGCTTTCGAGACGGAGGCGGCCGAACTCGCCAAGAAGGCGCGCGGGTTGGATGCGCCGATCGCTTGCGCTCAGGCGGTGCGCAACGCGATCACGCTGCCGTTCGACGAGGCACTCGCCGCCGAACGCGAGGCCTTCGTCCGTCTTGTGTCGGGCGAGCAGTCGCGCGCGCAGCGCCATCTCTTCTTCGCCGAACGCGAGGCCGCCAAGGTCGACGGCATCGGCAGGGAAATCAAGGCCCGCGAAATCCGGCGTGCCGGGATCATCGGCGCGGGCACCATGGGCGGCGGCATCGCCATGTCCTTCGTCAATGGCGGCGTCCCCGTGACGATCCTCGAAATGAGCAAGGAAGCGCTCGATCGCGGCCTTGCCACGATCGAGAAGAACTACTCGATCTCCGTCTCGCGCGGGTCCCTCTCAGAGGATGCCAAGACCAAGCGAATGGCGCTGTTCACCGGCACGACCGAATACGCCGACCTCGCCAACTGCGATATCATCATCGAGGCAGTGTTCGAGGAAATGTCCGTCAAGAAGGACGTGTTCGGCAAGCTCGACAAGATAGCCAAACCCGGTACGGTGCTGGCGACCAACACCTCCTATCTCGACGTCGATGAGATTGCCGCGGCGACGTCACGGCCGCAGGACGTGGTGGGCATGCATTTCTTCTCGCCCGCCAATGTCATGAAGCTGCTTGAGATCGTACGCGGCAAGAGTACCGCGCCGGACGTTCTGGCCACGGCTCTTGCGGTCGCAAAACGTATCGGCAAGGTTCCGGTCGTCGTTGGCGTCTGCCATGGCTTCGTCGGGAACCGAATGCTCGCTGCGCGCTCGGAAGAAGCCGAAAGCCTGCTTCTGGAAGGCGCGAGCCCTGCCGAGGTCGACAAGGTCTTCACTGACTTCGGCTGGCCCATGGGACCGTTCCAGATGAACGACCTCGCCGGCCTCGACATCTCCTGGCGAAACCGCAAGTCGCTCGGCAAGACGGCGATCATCGCCGACCCGCTCTGCGAACAGGGTCGTTTCGGCCAGAAGACCGGCAAAGGCTTCTATCTCTACGAAAATGGCCGCACACCGAAGACCGATCCTGAGGTCGTGAAGCTGATCGAGGACAAAGCCCGCGAGCGCGGCATAGAACGACGCGCGATCTCGGCGCAGGAGATCATGGAGCGCACGCTCTATCCGATGATCAACGAAGGTGCCCGGATTCTGGAGGAAGGCATCGCCGCCCGCGCCTCAGATATCGATATCGTCTGGGTCAACGGTTACGGCTTCCCGATCGGCAAGGGCGGACCGATGTTCTGGGCAGAGACGGAAGGGCTCGCGAAAATCGTCGAGCGGCTCGGCCATTGGCACAACCGGACCGGCAAGGCGGTGTTCGAGCCGGCGCCGCTGCTGCGCAAGCTCGCCGCTTCCGGCGGATCCTTCGCCGGCGCCCGCGAGGCGGCTGCATGACCGCCCCGCGGGGCTGGTCCGGGCCTTGGCCCTGGGCAAAGTCCTACCCGTCGGGGATGTCGCCCGACCGCGAACTCGATACCTGGACGGTCGGATCGCTCCTCGACCGTTCGGCCGAGCGTTTTGACGGCAAGGCCGCTTTTGTTTTCAGGGGCCGCACGGTGAGCTATGCGGTGCTGAGGGAGCAGGCCGATCGAGCGGCCGCGGCCTTCCTTGCGGCGGGTCTCGGCCCGCAAAGCCGTATCGCGCTTTTGCTCCCCAACACGCTTTACCACCCCTATGCTTTTTTCGGCGCCATGAAGGCCGGGGCGACAATCGTCCATCTAAGCCCGCTCGACAGTCCACGCATTCTTGCTCACAAACTTTCGGACAGCGGCGCGCGGACTCTCGTCACGACCAATATAGGCGATCTCGCGGACAGGTCCGCGGCCCTTCTTCGCGACGGCCTCATCGATCGGCTGATTGTTGGCGACGATGCTGTCTTCGGTCCTTCGCCGCTGACGGGAGCCCTGCCGTCGGGCATGGGCATTACATCCTGGTCCGATTTCGTCGCCGCTTGCCCGCCCGTAGGGGAATGGCCGGCGGTCGCGGTGGATGACCTGGCGCTGCTGCAATATACCGGCGGGACGACGGGCTTGCCGAAAGGCGCCATGCTCACCCATGCGAATCTTTCGGCAGCGGTCTCGGCCTACGACGCCTGGTCGCAAGCCGACAATCTTTCGCGTCCGGGCGAGGAACGAGTCCTGCTTTTCCTCCCGCTCTTTCACATCTACGCCCTGGTCTCGGTGACGCTGCGCTCGCTGTTCGACGGACAGACACTGGTCATGCACACGCGTTTCGACCCCGAGACCGCGCTCGACGAGATCGAACGGGGCGCCACGGTATTCGCCGGTGTACCGACGATGTGGATAGCCATTTGCTCGCTGCCCGGTTTCGAAAAGCGCAATCTGTCCAGCCTGCACTATTGCGCCTCCGGCGGCGCGCCGCTGCCTGTCGAGATAGCCCGCAAGCTCAAAGCGCGGACAGGGCTCGAGCTTCTCGGAGGCTGGGGCATGACGGAGACCTCCCCGGCCGGGACCAACATCCCCAAGAATCGGCCGGATAAGCTAGGGACGATCGGCCTGCCCCTGCCCGGCATCTATCTCGATGTCGTCGCGCTCGATGATTCCAAGCGCGTGCTGCCCCCCCGCGAAATCGGCGAGATCCGCGCTTACGGCGCCAATGTGACGCATGGCTACCTCAATCGCCAAGACGAGACCCGCGCCGCCTTCTCCGATGGAGGCTTCCTGACCGGCGACATCGGTTACATGGACGAGGACGGCTTCTTCTTCATCGTTGATCGCAAGAAGGACATGATCATTTCAGGCGGCTACAACGTCTATCCTCAGATGATCGAGCAGGCGATCTACGAGCATCCCGACATCGAGGAAGTCCTGGTCATCGGAATCCCGGACACTTATCGTGGCGAGGTGGCCAAAGCCTTCGTCAAGTTGCGCGAAGGCGCCCCGGACCTGACCTTCGAGGCGCTCTCGCTCTTCCTCCAAGACCGGCTCGGTCGGCACGAGATGCCCAAGGCGTTGGAAATCCGCTCCGCCCTGCCGCGCACTTCGGTCGGCAAGCTTTCCAAACTCGAATTGAAACACGAAGAGGCTGCACGCAGGCAGGCGGCAATTGCCTCTGAAAAGGGAGAAGTCCATGGCTGACGCCGTCATCGTATCCACCGCCCGCACGCCAATCGGCAAGGCCTATCGCGGCGCACTCAACGACACCACCGGAGCGACGCTGGGCGGCCACGCGATCGGCCACGCGCTCGCCCGCTCCGGTCTCGAGGCGGCCGAAATCGAGGACGTGGTGATGGGCTGCGCAATGCAACAGGGTACGACAGGCCTCAACATTGCCCGCCGGGCGCTCCTGACCGCGGGGCTGCCCGTCACCGTCGCGGGCACGACCATCGATCGGCAATGCGCTTCCGGGCTGCAGGCCATGGCACTGCTCGCCAATGCAATCCGCAACGACGGCCTCAAGGCAGGTATCGCCGGAGGCCTGGAATCGATCAGCCTCGTGCAGAACGACAAGCAGAACAGTTTCAAGCTGATCGACGAACAGCTCATGAAGGTGAAGCCGGAGGTCTATATGCCGATGATCGACACCGCCGAGGTCGTCGCGAAGCGATACGGCATCTCCCGCGAACGCCAGGACGAGTATGCGCTCGAAAGCCAGCGCCGCGTCGCCGTCGCCCGCGAGGCCGGCCGCTTCGACGCGGAGATTGCGCCGATCAGTGCCGTGATGGCCGTCGTCGACAAGGAAACGAAGGAAATCAGCCATCGGGAACTCGAGCTTGCCCATGACGAAGGGCCGCGGCCGGAGACGACCGCCGAGGGTCTCGCGGCGCTCAAGCCGGTGCGCGGTGAAGGCTTCACCATCACGGCGGGCAACGCCAGCCAGCTTTCCGACGGCGCCTCGGCCGCGGTCATGATGAGCGACAAGGAGGCGTCACGACGCGGCCTCACCCCGCTCGGCATCCTGCGCGGCTTCAACGTCGCGGGTTGCGAGCCGGACGAGATGGGCATAGGCCCCGTCTTTGCGGTCCCGCGCCTGCTCGATCGCCATGGTCTCAAGATCGACGACATCGGGCTTTGGGAATTGAACGAAGCCTTCGCGGTCCAGGTGCTCTATTGTCGCGATCGGCTCGGCATCGATCCAGCGAAGCTCAACGTCAACGGTGGCGCCATCGCCGTTGGCCATCCCTACGGCATGAGCGGCGCTCGCCTCGCCGGCCATGCGCTGATCGAAGGCAAGCGGCGCGGCGTGAAATACGCCGTTGTCACCATGTGCGTCGGGGGCGGCATGGGTGCGGCCGGCCTGTTCGAGATCAATTGATCTCACCGCGGGGTGGATGAATTCGAGGAGAAAACCATGGATCTTCGCTTCACCGACGAGGAAAACGCCTTTCGAGAGGAGGTGCGCCAGTTCTTCCGGGACAACGTGCCGGAGCATGTGCGCCAGAAGCTGATCGACGGCGAAATGGTCGGAAAGGAGGAATATGTCGCCTGGACCCGCGTGCTCAACAAGAAAGGTTGGGCGGCGGCGCACTGGCCGGTCGAGTATGGCGGCACTGGCTGGGACCCCATGCGGCAATATATCTTCCTGGAAGAACTTCAGAAGCACCCGGCACCACAGCCCCTCGCCTTTGGCGTCAATATGGTCGGCCCGGTCATCTACACCTTCGGAAACGCCGCTCAGAAGGAACGCTTCCTGCCGGCGATCCGCAATCTCGACGACTGGTGGTGCCAAGGCTTTTCCGAACCCGGCGCGGGGTCCGATCTCGCATCGCTGAAAACGCGCGCAGTGCGCGAGGGCGACCACTACGTCGTCAATGGCCAGAAGACCTGGACGACGCTCGCCCAGTATGCCGACTGGATCTTCTGCCTGGTCCGCACCAACCCGGATGCCAAGAAGCAGGAGGGCATCTCTTTCCTGCTGATAGACATGAAGACGCCGGGCATCGAAGTCCGCCCCATCGTCACCATGGATGGCGGCCGCGAGATCAACGAGGTCTTCCTGACCGACGTGAAGGTGCCCGTCGACAATCTCGTCGGCGAAGAGAACAAGGGCTGGGACTATGCCAAGTTCCTGCTCGGCAACGAACGAACCAACATTGCCCGGATCGGCATGTCCAAGCAGCGCGTCGCGCGGATCCGCGAACTCGCCGCCAAGGAAATGTCGGGCGGCCGGCCGCTCATCGAGGACGAGCGGTTCCGCGAGAGGCTCGCCTCCGTGGAGATCGATCTGAAGGCGCTGGAGATGACGCAATTGCGCGTGGTCGCCGCCGACGCCAAGCGCGGCGCCACCGGCAAACCCGACCCCGCTTCCTCCTACCTCAAGATCAAAGGATCGGAGATCCAGCAGGCGACGACGCATCTGCTCATGGAGGTGATGGGTCCCTACGCCATGCCTTACCAGCCGGAGACGGAAGAAGGCTGGAACGAGCCGCCCATCGGACCGGGCTATGGCGGCCAGTCGGCGCCAACCTATTTCAACGCGCGCAAGGTGTCGATCTACGGCGGCTCGAACGAGATCCAGAAGAACATCATCGCCAAGGCGGTGCTGGGGCTCTAGGCGCCACCACCGCTCTACACGAACAGCAGAGAATTCCGGAACTGAACCGATGGATTTCGATCTCACCGAAGAACAATCGATCCTCAAGGATTCGATCGGCCGCCTGCTGGCGGAAAATTACACATTCGAGAACCGCAAAGGGTTCATGGCTTCTCCGGAAGGTTGGAGCCAGGAGATGTGGGCGCGCTACGCCGAAATGGGTCTGATGGCGCTTCCCTTCGCGGAGAGCGACGGCGGCATCGGTGGCGGCCCCGTCGAAACCATGATCGTCATGGAAGCGCTCGGCCGGGTGATCGCCCTCGAGCCTTACTTCCCAACCGTCGTGCTCGGCGGTGGCTTCCTGCGGCTCGGAGGCAATCGCGACCAGAAGGCCGAATTCATCGGCCAGATCGCGGAGGGCTCGCTCAAGCTTGCCTTCGCCCAGGTGGAGCGCCGCTCTCGCTATGATCTCCACCATGTCGAAACGCAGGCCAGGAAGGACGGCAGCGACTATGTTCTGTCGGGTGCAAAAACCGTGGTGCTCCATGGTGACAGCGCCGACAGGCTGATCGTGACTGCTCGCACGGCTGGCGGGCCACGCGACGAAGGAGGCATCGGCGTGTTTCTCGTCGATGCGAACGCGCCCGGCGTGTCGCGCCGCGGCTACGTCATGCAGGACGGGATGCGCGGAGCCGAGATCAACTTCGACAAGGTGAAGGTGCCGGCAAACTCCGTCATCGGCGATCCCGAAGACGGCCTGCCACTGGTGACACGGGTCGTCCACCAGGCGATCGCAGCTCTTTCGGCCGAAGCCGTCGGCGTGATGTCGGCCATGCACGCGCTGACCCTCGACTATCTCAAGGTCCGAAAGCAGTTCGGCTTGCCGATCGGCTCCTTCCAAGTGCTGCAGCACAAGGCGGTGGACATGTATGTGGCACTGGAACAGGCGCGTTCCATCACGCTTTACGCCACCATGATGTCGGACAGCGAAGACGTGCTGGAACGAGCCCGCGCCATGCACGCCGCCAAGACCGAAATCGGTCGCGGCGGCCGGCTCGTCGGCGAGAACGCGATCCAGCTCCATGGCGGCGTCGGTATGACATTGGAATATGCGGTAGGTCACTATTTCAAGCGCGCCACCATGATCGATCTGGCTTTCGGCGACAGCGATCACCATCTACGCGCGCTAGCCGCGCTCGAGGGCTCACTGGCGGCATGACAGTGACGCGAGCTAGTTGCGGTCAGTGATCGCAGATGGCAAGAGACGCGACGATGCCGGCGCGCGCCCATGCGCCGACCGCCCATGAGGATTGAACCGATGGAATACCGCCAGATCAGCGAAGACTACTCCGTCTCGCCCCAGATCACTCCGGATGAAGTGGCCGACATCAAGAAGGCCGGCTTCAAGAGCATCATCTGCAACCGGCCGGACGATGAACAGCCCGGCCAGCCCTCGGCCGAAAGCGTCCGCGCGGCCGTCGAGGCGGCAGGCCTCGAATTCCGCTTCATCCCGGTGATCAGCGGTCAGATGACGGTGGCCGATGTGGAGAATATGGCCAAGGCGCTCGACGAACTGCCCGGCCCGGTGTTCGCCTATTGCCGTTCCGGGACGCGGTGCACGAACCTCTATGCCGCCGTTCGGCAAATGAAGAGCTGAAAGGACGCGCGCTGCCGCTTACAGCGGCAGTGCGCCGTTTTCCTTGAGTGTCTCCAGCACAATCGCCGTCTTAACGTGCTGGACGGATTCGTGCGGCAAGAGTTCGCCATTGACGAACTCCGACAGCGCTTTGAGGTCTGGCGTCACCACTTTCAGGATATAATCCATCTCCCCGGTCAAGGCGTGCGCTTCCTGCACCTGCGGGAGCCGAGCGACCAGCTCGGCAAAACGCCGAGCGTTATCGCGATTGTGGGTGGCAAGCGTCACCGTAATGACATTCGTCAGTGGAAATCCCAGCCTGTCCCGGTCCAGCACCGCGCGATAGCCCCGGATGAAGCCTTCCTCCTCGAGCCGCTGACGACGGCGGGAACATTGCGAAGGCGAGAGGTTCACACGCTCCGAAAGGTCATTGTTCGTCAGCCGGGCATCGGCCTGCAGAAGCGAAAGGATCTTCCGGTCGAAACCATCGAGTTGCGCCACATTCATCGAAAGTGTCCTCTGTTCTGCAGTTCCTCGCACAGGGCGACACTTCCTCGCAAGCAGTTACGCCTCCAAGTCTCGGCCTATGGCGTAGAGGTCTCCTGGTCGGACAGAGGCACCACCAAGCCATCACGGCCGATCGTAAGTCGTCCCGCCCATGTCGTGCGCACGGCATGAACCCACTGCTCATCGCCTATTTCAGGATCGTCGGCCGGAATCAGGTGGTGGAGCACGAGATGGCGAACGCCGGCTTCAGCCGCGATCCGCCCCGCATCCGCGGCAAAGGTATGGCTCGCGAGGAGATGCTCCTTGAGCCGCGCACCGTTGCCCGTGCGATCGACAAGTCGGTCGACACCCTCCTCCAGCATCGCCTCGTGCACAAGCAGATCGGCGCCCTTTGCGAAATTTGAGAGCGACGGGAAATAGGCCGTGTCGGCGGAGAAGACGACGGCCGTTTCACCAGCGTCGAAACGCAAGGCATAGCATTCCGTCACGGGCGGGTGATCCACGCGCAAGGCGCTGATCGTCAGCTTTTCCTTGTGAAACACCGGACCTTCCGAGAACTCCTCGACAGATACGAGGTCGCGCAGGTCGGGCCGGCCCTCGTCACCAATGCGGATCTCGATGTCGAAATCCATGGATTGCAGGAATTGGCGCCAGTAATGACCGGTCCCGGCCGGCCCGAAGACGTTCACGGGCGTTTCCAGTCCCGCGGTCCAGGCGGTGTGCAGGAGCGGTCCGAGTTCCAGGACGTGGTCGGAATGCATATGGGTTACAAGGATCAGGTCCAGATCCTTCAGCGCCACTCCCGCGTCGGTCAGCGCCCGCGTCACGCCAAGGCCGCAGTCGACGACGATCGTCCTTCCTCCCATCTCCAGCAGGGAAGAGGTCGGCCATGGTCCGCCAGGCCGCAATGCCGGCCCACCTTTGGTGCCGAGAAGCACTAGTCGCTCCTGCATTTCACTGGCCCTCGTTTGACGTGCATCAGAATTTGTTTCAGGTGTCACCATTCCTGGCAACACCATCGCGGACGGACCGGATGAACGACGATACCCGGCGTGACGACGTTTTAGCGCTGGAAGGCTTTCTCCCATACCGGCTCAATCGTCTCGCCGACGCGGTGAGCCGGCAATTCCAGAAGATCTACAAGCAACGCCATGGCCTGACACGACCGGAATGGCGCACACTCGCCACGCTGGGCCAGTTCGGCACCATGACCGCCACCGCGATCGGCGGGCATTCCTCGATGCACAAGACCAAGGTGTCCCGCGCCGTCGCGGCACTTGAGCAGCGCAAATGGCTGGAGAGGGCCGTGGACCCCGGGGATCGCCGTGTCGAGCATCTCAGGCTCACCAAGGCCGGCGGGAAAATCTACCGCGAAATGGTTCCGCTTGCCCGAGACTTCGAGAAGGCCATGCTGGACGGACTAAGCGACACCGAGAGGGCCGCCGTCGGGAAGGCCTTGTCAGCACTCGAAACGGCGCTCCTGGTGAGGTGAGCGGTCGCGCATAAAGCGTGTCGCCCGCAATCGGATTCGGGCGGCAAGCTTAGGTACTTTTTTACTGCATTCCCGCGACGCCGACCGAATCGGGTCGGCTGCGAAATGCTCTAATCGACGCGGCGGGGATATTCCTGGCGCGGCGGGATTCTGTGATGGAGGAACGCGAGCGCGACAAGGCTCGCGCTGCCCAGGAGCACCACGGCGAAGAGACTCGAGCCGTGAAGCGGCGACGCCGATGCGACGAGCGGCAAGGCGCCGGCCGGCGGATGAGTGACACGTAGCGCCAACATCATGGCGACCGCAAACCCGACGGCAATGCTCGCCGCCCACCACGCTCCAGGAAACGCCGCCGCGGTGCATGCACCAATCACCGTCGCGATCAGGTAACCGCCGAATATGTTGGCAGGCTGAGCAAGCGGGCTGGTCGGCTGTCCGAAGAGAAGGACCGCCGTTGCGCCAAGGGGCGCGATCAGCAGAGGCATCCCCGTGAGGAGGGCCAAGCCCCCCACCGCGGACATTCCAACCACTGCGCCCGAACCGGACTTGAGATGCGACAGGAACTGGCCGCCCGTCTCATGACGGGCGACAAACGGTCGGATATGGCGGCGCATTGAGAACCCCGAGGAATTTGGCCGCGCAAATAGCCATCTACAAAGGTCCGGCGCAACAATCGACATTCGAATTGCTGGCGCAATCATAGAAAATTTGCGCGGGCCACGGAGGCCGCCCAGGCTACCAGTCCATGACCACCTTGCCCGAGTTGCCGCTCTTCATGGCTTCGAAGCCGCCGATATAGTCGTCGATCCCGATGCGGTGCGTGATCAGCCCGGAAACGTCGAGCGGTCCCTGCACGAGGGCGATCATCTTGTACCAGGTCTCGAACATCTCCCGACCGTAGATGCCCTTCAGGTGCAGCATCTTGAAGATGACCTTGTTCCAGTCGATCTCGAATCCCGTCGGGGCGATGCCGAGAATGGCGATCTTTCCGCCATTGTTCATCGTGTCGATCATGTCCCGGAAGGCTGCCGCCGAGCCCGACATTTCAAGACCGACGTCGAAGCCTTCCTGCATCCCTTCCTCGCGCATCACGTCGGCGAGCTTTTCCCGGGAAGCGTCGACCACGTGATGCACGCCGAGCTTACGAGCGAGCTCCAGCCGCGTCGGGTTGATGTCTGTGATCACCACCTTGCGCGCGCCCACGCACTGCGCCACCAGCGCGCCCATGATGCCGATCGGTCCGGCGCCCGTGACGAGCACGTCCTCGCCGACGAGGTCGAAGGAAAGGGCCGTGTGCACCGCATTCCCGAGCGGGTCGAATATAGCGGCGATCTCGTCGGGGACGTCGTCGGGGATCGGCACCACATTGTGCTGCGGCAGGACGAGATATTCGGCAAAGGCGCCCGGCCGGTTGACGCCCACACCGAGCGTGTTCCGGCAGAGATGCCCGCGACCCGCACGGCAATTGCGGCAATGGCCGCAGACGATGTGCCCTTCGCCGGAGACGCGCTGGCCGAGCTTGTATTCCGTGACGGCGGCACCGAAATCCGCGACGGTGCCGACGAACTCGTGGCCAGTGACCATCGGCACGGGTACCGTCTTCTGGGCCCACTGATCCCAATTGTAGATATGGACGTCCGTGCCGCAGATCGCGGCCTTCTTCACCTTGATGAGCACGTCGTTCGGGCCGATCTCCGGGACCGGCACCTCTTCCATCCATATGCCCGGCTCGGGCCTCGACTTCACGAGGGCCCGCATCATGTTGGACATCTTCGTCTCCTTGCCCGATCGAAAAACGCCATCACGCGCCAGATGTAGAACGAGGCTTACGAAATCACACCCAGTTCGCGGCCAACGCTGCCGAAGGCTTCGATCGCCCGATCGATATCGACCGGGGAATGAGCCGCCGACATCTGCGTCCGGATGCGCGCCTGACCCTTGGGAACGACCGGGAAGGAGAAGCCGATCACATAGATGCCGTGGTCGAGCAGGCGCTCCGCCATCCGCTGCGCCAGGGTCGCGTCACCCAGCATGACGGGAATGATCGGATGATCGGCCCCGGCGAGCTTGAAGCCGAGCTTCGTCATGCCGGAGCGGAAACGGTCGGCATTGGCATAGAGCCGCTCACGGAGCGTGTCGCCTTGCCGGATCATTTCGAAGACTTTCAGCGAGGCGCCGGCAATAACCGGCGCGAGGGTATTCGAAAACAGATAGGGCCGCGATCGCTGGCGCAGCCACTCGACCACTTCGCGCTTGCCCGCCGTGTAGCCGCCCGAGGCGCCGCCAAGCGCCTTGCCGAGCGTGCCGGTCACGATGTCGATGCGTCCTTCGACACCGCAATATTCGGCGGATCCGCGCCCATGCCGTCCCACGAAACCAACGGCGTGGCTATCATCCACCATGACCATAGCGTCGTATTTCTCGGCCAGATCGCAGACGCCCTTCAGATTGGCGATGATGCCGTCCATGGAAAACACGCCGTCCGTGGCGATCAGCCGGAAGCGGGCGTCGGACGCTTCCTTCAGCCGCGCCTCCAGGTCAGCCATGTCGTTGTTGGCATAGCGAAGGCGTCTCGCCTTTGAGAGGCGTACGCCATCGATGATCGAGGCATGGTTCAGCGCGTCCGAGATGACAGCATCCTCCTCGGCCAGCAGCGTCTCGAACAAGCCGCCATTGGCATCGAAGCAGGAGGAATAGAGGATCGTATCCTCCATGCCGAGAAAGGCCGAGATCGTCGCTTCGAGTTGCTTGTGCTCCTCCTGAGTGCCGCAGATGAAGCGCACGGAAGCCATGCCGTAGCCATATCGGTCGAGCGCCGTCTTGGCCGCCGCCGCAAGTTCCTCGCTGTCGGCAAGGCCGAGATAGTTGTTGGCGCAGAAATTGAGCACCTCGCTACCGTCCGCCACGGTGATCCTGGCAGACTGCGTCGAGGTGATGACGCGCTCCGATTTGTAAAGTCCCGCGGACTTCAGACCCTCGAGTTCGGAGGAAAGGTGGGCGAGAAACCTGGCGCTCATTGGACCTGTCCGTCGGTGGTGAATGGTGCATGGTGAATGGATGATCGAGTGCCCCGGCAAACCGTGTTCGCCCCCACCACCCTTTCACCATTCACCGCTTTCTTCAGAAGAAGGCCTGCAGCCCGGTCTGGGCACGGCCGAGGATCAATGCATGGACGTCATGCGTGCCCTCATAGGTGTTCACCGTCTCCAGGTTCTGGGCGTGGCGCATCACGTGGTA
>DATMFK010000049.1:0-20132 GCA_035556195.1 Rhizobiaceae bacterium | reverse complement strand
AGCTTTCCTTGCACCCGGCGGACGAGCCGCTATAGGGCCGCCCTGCGCCCCACGCGGCGCGCTTGCTGGGGCGTAGCCAAGCGGTAAGGCACCGGTTTTTGGTACCGGCATGCGCAGGTTCGAATCCTGCCGCCCCAGCCACACTTTGTGTCAGCCAGCGTCACCAAGACGCATTTTCCTTGCCTTTCGCCCTTGGATTGCCAAGACTTTGTGTCAACGAGGCACAGGGAAATGCAGCCGAGCGCGGTTGCAGCGGGGGCCTCGCCGGGGGCTTTCTTTGAAGAGCAATCTGCTCACCGATCGCGTGTGTGCAGCGGCCAAAGCCGGCGCTCGCGAGCAGCGCCTGTTCGATGGCGGCGGCCTTTATCTAGCGGTGCTGCCCTCTGGGACGAAGAGCTGGCGGTTGAAATACCGCTTTGCTGGCCGCGAAAAGAAACTGGTGTTCGGCCCCTATCCTCTGCTGTCGCTGAAGCAGGCGCGCGACCGCCGCGACGAGGCGAAGCGCGAAATTCTTTTAGGGATCGACCCCGGAGCGACACGAAAAGCGGCGCTGCTGGCGGTGAAACTGGGGGAGACGTTCGAGCAGATCGGCCGCAGCTGGCACGAGCAAAAGAAGCGGAAGCTCTCGCCCCGCTACGCGGAGCACATCCTCTCGCGCCTGGAAATGAACGTCTTTCCGTACTTCGGCAGCATGCCCATCCGGGACGTGACGCCCCCGCTCGTGCTCGATGCGATGCGACGGATCGAGGCGCGCGGTGCGCACACGATGGCGCACGAAGTGCGCGGGCATGTGTCGGAAGTGTTTGTCTGGGCAATTGCCCAGGGCCTCGCAGAGACGGACCCGGCGGCGATCATCCGCAAAGCACTCGCGCCTTCGGGCGGCGGGCGGCGGCCGGCCCTTTTGAAGATCGAGGAGTGCCGCGCCCTGATCACGGCGATCGACCAAGTGAAACAGGCGGCAACATCGACCAAGCTCGCCAGCCGCCTGCTGGCTCTGACAGCGGTTCGCCCGGGTGTCGTGCGACTGGCGGAGAGAGAAGAGTTCGATCTGGACGGCCGATTGCCGCTCTGGCGAATCCCCGCCGCCAAGATGAAGCTCAGCCAGGCACGCAAAGCCGATGCGACATTCGACTTCGTGGTGCCGCTCTCTCGACAGGCGGTGGCGACGGTCAAAGCCGCGATGGCCGCCAGCTGGCACAAGACCTTCTTGTTTCCCGGCGAGAAGCCACTCAAGCCGATCAGCGATTCAACTCTCAGCCAGCTCTATCTCGACGCCGGCTATCGCGATCGCCATGTGCCGCATGGCTGGCGCGCCTCGTTCTCGACGATCATGAACGAACGCGCGGCGGTAGAAGGCCGCGAGGGCGACCGCGCGATTATCGACTTGATGCTGGCGCACATGAAGGGAGACGTGGAGGCCGCCTACAATCGCGCGTCTTACATGCCTCGCCGGCGCGAGCTGGCGCAGCAGTGGGCGAACTTGCTGCTGAAGGAGGCGGTACCACCGGCCGGGCTGGTCAAGGAGCGCCGGCGCAAGGCTTGAACATGGGAGGCCGGCAATGACCGGCCCCTCGCAGACGTTCGATGCCCAGCCGATCGGCCTGATCGCCGCCAACCTCGTCGGCACCAAGCTTGACCGGAAGACCCGAGCCCGGCTCGGCCGCGGCGACAGCCCACGCAGCGGGCAACCAGTCTGGCGCAACAGCTACTACGAAGGCCAGATCGAGAAGCGCATTTGGCGTCCGCTGGGTGATGGCACAAAGAGAACGGGCTCCCGCCTGCGGTCGATCGTGCTGGATTACGCCAGACGCTTCGAGACGAAGACCCGTTGCGAGCGCCGAATTCGCGCCGAAAACAGGCGCAATCTTCGTCGCGGCTTGCTCGGCGAGGTAGGCGTGGAAGTTCTCGGCTTCATGTGGGGCTTGGTCGATTTCATGACGGGTCGGCTCGAGCCCGCAATACAGACGATCGCCGATGAGCTTGGCCGCAGCTATTCAGCGGTTCACCAGGCGCTAGTGGACTTGCGCCGACGGGGCTTCCTGCAGTGGGAGCGGCGAGCACGGCCGATCGAAGATCCTGTGCCGGGGGGACAACTCGTCGAGCAGATCCCCAACGCTTATGTGCTGCTGATCCCGCCAGAGCTGCGTGACTACGTCCGAAAGCTGTTCGCACCCGCTCCCGCCGCCGATTGCGTGGTGTGGGATCACGAGCAGCGCAAGGCGGAATTCCAGCGCGCGCTCGCGGCCATGAGCGCTAGCGAGTTCCAACGCGCCACCTGGGATGGCGATACGCGCCTGGGCGAAACGATGGCCAACATCGCTCGCATGATCGACGAGCGCGAATCGTTGTTAAGGAGAGAGACCGGGGGATCATACTGATCCTTATGAGGAATGACGGCGCAACGGCGCCGTCATGCCCCTTTAGCTTCGCCCGGTAAGCCCCACGCTCCGGAACACCACGAGAACCCCCGCCAGGTCGCACCGGCGGGCCAGCCGGGCTGCGCCCGGCCGGGGCTCGGCAGGGGGCGAAGCGCAAGGTCCGTGCCAAGCCGGCCGGCGCCCTGGGGGCGGCTAGGCCGCGCGCGCGAGCGGCGCGATGCTGCTGATGATCAGCTCGCCCGCCCGCTTCGAATTGTCGCCGTTCGCGATCGTATAGGACGTCTCGACCGCCTCGATCGCGAAACCGGAGAAGATGCGCCGGATCTCGGGCGTGTCGTTAATCGAGAGAATGAACTGACCGCGCGCGCCGGCGAGCTGCTCCGCCAGCCGTTCGAAGTCTGCACGATCGAACACGCCGGCGCCGTAATCGCCCTCGCAGCCGAAATACGGCGGATCGAGATAGAAGAGCATGCCGGGCCGATCGTAGCGCTCGATGAAGGTGCCGAAGGGCAGCTGCTCGATCGTCACGCCCGCGAGCCGCTCATGGATGTCCGCCAGCATCGGTTCCAGCTTCGCGATATTGAAGCGTGCGCCCTGCCCGGTCGAAACACCGAAGTTCCGACCGACCACCTTGCCGCCGAAGGCGAGCCGCTGAAGATAGAGGAAGCGCGCCGCGCGCTGCAGATCGGTCAGCCGTTCCGGCGGCAGCGCCGCCAGGCGCTCAAACTCGGCGCGGCTCGCCACCCGCCAGCGCAGCATGTCGATGAAATAGGGATAATGCTCCTGGAGCACGCGGAAGAATGTGGCGACGTCGGCCGACACGTCGTTGATGACTTCGACCGCCGGCCGCGACGATCGGCGCAGAAAAATGCCGCCCATGCCCACGAACGGCTCGGCATAGCCGTCATGCGGTAAACCATCGATACGCGCGCAAATCCGCCGCGCGAGATTGCGCTTGCCGCCCTGATAGCCGGCTGCAGGGCGAACAGGCTTAACCGCGATACGTGACGTCTCTTTCATGAATACACTCTCTTGAGGCCCGGCCCGTTGCGCGGGTGCGGGGCGGCCAGCTGGCCGGCTGTGTCGTGGCGAGTGTATGCTCGTCGGTGATCCGGGTTGGCGCCCGGCACCCCCGCTCTCGCGGGGAATTCTGTGGGTTCGTTGACTCGATGCCGGCCGGCCGGCATCCATCGTGGCTGTGTGCAATCTCTATCGGATGACCGATGCATCGGCCGCGGTCGCGGATCTGTTCCGCGCGGTCGAGCTGGGCGCGAGCAACGCTGGCGCCGAGGTCTATCCCGGTTATCCCGGCCTGGTCGTCGCCGGCGGCGCGGTGCGCAGCATGACCTGGGGTTTTCCGCTGGTGCTGAAGGGGAAAAGCGGACAGCCGCTCAAACCCAAGCCGGTCAACAACACACGCGCCGACAAGCTCGACAGCTTCATGTGGCGCTACAGCTTCGAAGAGCGGCGTTGCCTGATCCCGGTCACCGAGTTCGCGGAAGCGGAAGGCGAAAAGGGCGCGAAGACGCGCACCTGGTTCTCCCTGCCTGATCAGCCGCTGTTCGCGATTGCCGGGATCTGGCGCGACACTCCGGAATGGGGCCCGGCGTATTCGATGATGATGACGGAGGCCTGCATTCATGTCGTCGGCGTCCACGATCGGATGCCGGTAATCCTGGCGCCCGATGATTGGCGCCGCTGGACCGAGGGCCCGGCCGGCGAGGCCCGAGAGTTATGCGTGCCCTACGCCGGCGAGATGACTGTCACGCGCACTGCAGATGCCTGGGTCCGTCGCTAGGCGCCGGCGAACAGCGGTGCCGTCTCGATCGGCTCCAGGCCAAATGCGTGGCCGCCCTGGTTCGATGCCAGCGCAACCCACTTCACATCGCCGGGGATCGACAGCGAAAGGCCGTCAGCGCTGAAGGTGACACCGCTCGGTCCTTCGAACTCGATAACGAAATCGGGCCGCTCCGGGTCGTTGGTCGCGCGGATCATCGTCCCATCCGAGACGGCGATGTAATAGCTCTCGGTGAGCACATGACCGTCACCCAGATCACGCGGCCGTGCGACCGGAATGATGAGCGTGGCCTCGACATCGCCCGCGACGCGCAAGTGGTCTCCCGCTAGCCATGCGTGGCTGTCGAAGGGCGCGGGGGTGAGCGTGATGGCCATTTTCGGTCTCCGAGTCGGTTCACGAGCATACATCGGAACGAATAGAGAACAAATAGCTTGCGCCGAATCGGGCGCGCGGCCCACGGGTCCCGCCATGGGCAAACGTGTTCCCACTCGGCCGAGCTGGACGGCCAATATCGGCATGATCATCGCCGAAGGCGAGCGCGTGCGTGCGATGTGCGAAAAATGCCGCGGCTATCGCGACGTCGACCTTCAGGCGCTCGCGGAAGCCCTGGGCGCGGACTACGACTTATGGAACCGAACAACGAAGCCCTGTCGCATCACCCCGGGATGCGATGGCCGGAACCGGTTCTATTTCAGCGGACGCGGCCGTTTCTCGCCAATGCGCGACGGTTAGCCTGTCAGCAGCGCGCCCCAGCGCTCGAACAGCGTCCGCCGGCGGCCGAGCCGCTGCGCGCGATTATAGGCCGCCTCGACCTTGTCGCCCTTCGCATGGCCCAGCGCGGCATCGATGGCCGCGCTCCAGCTTTCGTCGAGCTGCTCGTTGAGCACCGTCGAGAAGCTGGCGCGCCAGCCATGCGGCACATGCCGCTTCCCTCGCAGCCGCTCATCCTGAGCTTGTCGAAGGGCGCGCTGATAAAACTCCCCGATCGCGCCCTCGCCAATGGGCGAGTTTTTCCGCCTACCGGGAAAAACCAGTCCACCGTCCGGAGGGGCACAATCCCCGCTAGAACGGGTATCATACCCATTCTCGGCGGCCGCGCTGCGCAACACCGCAACGGCCGCCGGCGCGAGCGGCACCAGGTGCTCGAAGCGTTCCTCGGCCTTCTTCGCCCGCTTCAGCTTCAGCCGCGCCGGCGGCACGCGCCAGAGGGGCTCCGGCCCATCGATGTCTTCCAGCTCGCCCCAGCGCATGCCGCGCACGGAATCGAGCCGCACGGCCGTCAACGCCAGGAATCGTGAGGCGAGCCGCGTCACCGGCCGCGCCGGCACCGCCTCGCACGCCTGCAGCAGCGCGCGGCAATCCTCCGCCCGGGTAAGCGCCGGATGCGGCGTCGCCGGCGGCGGCTCGCGCAGAGCGGCGCCGAGGGTCTCGGCCGGGTTTGTCTCGCAATGGCCTTCGGCAATGCCGAAGCGGAAGATTTCGTCCAGGCGCTGGCGCTCGCGCTGCGCGGTGGCGATCTGGCCGCGTGCCTCGACCGCGCGCAGCACCTTCAGCAGCCGCGGCGCGGCTATCGCGTCCGGCACCAGCGCGCCCAGCTGGGGGAACACGTCGCGCTCGAGGCTGCCGATCACGTCGGCCGCGTGCGCCGGCGACCAGCTGGTGAGATTGTGCTGGTACCAGGCGCGCGCGAGCTGCTCGATCGTCACCGTGTTGACTTCAATTTCAACGCGGGCGCCCGGATCTACACCGCGCTCGAGCTTCTCCTTCGCCTCGGCCTGCAGGATCCGCGCCCGGGCGACGTTCACGGCGGGAAACTGCCCGATCGTCAGCAGCTTCTCCCTGCCCCGCCAACGGTATTTCATCTGCCACGACTTCGTGCCGGTGGGCCGCACGAGCAGATGCAGTCCGCCCTGGTCGTGCAGCTTGTACGCGCGCGATCGCGCGCCGGCGGCTTTCGCCGCCGCGTTGGTGAGCATGTTTCGGAGCTCCCGAAAATGGTGCTATGGAACTTTTGGGATGGGGATCGACTGGTCAGCCACGGGGGACATGCTGTCGGGCATCGGCTCAATTGGAGCCGCGTTGGCTACTGCTGCTGGCGCGGTTGCGGTGATTTGGGCGGCGAATAGGGCAGCAAACACCCTAGACGGATGGAAGCGCCAGAAAGTAGCCGAGCGGAAGTTCGAGCATGCCGAAAGAATATTGGCGGCGAGCCACAATGCTACGGAGTTTCTGAGCCACATCTTCCACCTGCGGCAACTCGGCTTCGAGCCCAACCGGCAACTCGTGGGTATGGTGACGCGAGCGCTCTACCCTGCTTATCGAGATGCGGTCCTAGCCGCCCAAGAGCAGCTCGATGAAATGCTCGGCCGCAAACATGCGCCGAAGGTGGAAACGAGCGAACCTTCGCCGCAACCGGCAGCCGCGCCGGCCGCGCCCGCTGAATGTCCTCCAGCCGTCCTGGACGAGATTACCAACCCGACGTTCAGCGACCTGTGTCGACAAGCGGCTGATAACAAGGAGCTGGACGGCGAATGGTCTTCGAAGACGGCTCGGCAGCGGCGGGCGCTAGGCTTGCTGTTCGAGTTGCTGGTCGGTCCTCGTCGGGTGGCGGAGATCACCCAGGCTGACCTCTCCACCTTCAAGAACAAGCGTCGGCTCATCACCGAGAAGCTCAGCCCGGCATCGGAAAAGGATCGCGAGCGGATCCTCGACCTCGCCGACCGTACTCTGACGCCGAAGGAGCTGAAGGACCTAGAGGGCGGGCCTCACGCGAAAACGATGAATCGGGACCTGACGGGCTTGTCCGCGATCTTCAAGTGGGGAAGGGACAACGGGAAGGCGGTCCCGCCGCTTCGCCCCAATGCCCTGCGGATGAAGCTACCGACGGACACCCGAGCGCGGGACGATCGGCCGCCAACCAGCGAAGCTGATCTCAAGCGTCTCTTCGCGCTGCCCATCTTCACGGGCTGTCTGCCGCACCACGGCGGGAAGGGGCGGCGCGTGTTGAACTGCCGCTTCACGCCTGGTGCAGCCATCGTCCACGACGCGTTCTATTGGGTGCCGCTGCTCGTCAGATATCAAGGCGCTCGCCGGGAAGAGATCTGTAAGCTTCGGCCGCAGGATTTCGACCTTGATGGTCCCATTCCCTACATGCGGGTGGACTTTACCGAGACCGGCCGGATCAAGAACGCCCAGTCGAAGCGCAACCTTCCGCTTCATCCCGAACTGATCCGGCTCGGGATTGTCGAATATGTCCGGGAAGCGGCGACGCGAGGCTACCAGGTTCTTTTTCCTGAGCTTACGCCGACCAACGAAGTCGAGGGCTATGGCGATCAGTTCTACGACCTCTGCTGGGTTCACATGCGAAGGCGCGGCGGCTTGACCACCGAGGCGGATATCCATGGGATGCGTCATAGGTTCAACTCGGATCTGAAGCAGGAGCGCGTGTCGAAGGAATTTCGGCGCGACATGCTGGGCCATGGTGGCGAGGGGCAAACGGACGAGCGATACAGCACTGCGGCTGAACTCATGGTCATGCTCGAGGAGATGAAGAAGCTGCCTGTCGTGACGGGGCACCTTCCGACGGCATCGCTGAATATGCCGCCGAAGCTGATAGTTCGGCCTAATCCCAACATGAGGCGCCAGCGATAGCGGGCCTGTAGGATCAAGGGGCACCGGCAATATCTGATCACGTCTGGTAATGGGGGTCAGCCCCGTCCTGTCCCACCTCTCTGATGCCACCCGGAGGCAAGTCATCTACAGTCAGGCCCGAGGCGGCTGGTCCAGCACTCCCTTGTCGATCGCCATAGGATGGGTCCTTTCCGTTCCATCTTATGGCCCCGCGCACAAAATTACTGGCAGGCCCCTGATGCGCTATGTGCCCGAGATCAGCACCCATCTCGAGGCGGCCCTGATCCGATTGCTGCCGATCGAGCAGCGGTCGCGTGTCGGTTCCGGCCGACATCGTCGTATTCGGAGCGACGCCGGAAGCCAGAAGCCGAGTTAAGCATCATCTTTCATCGGTGGCCGCGTCGACAGGGAACGCATGATCGTCCAAGCTGGACCCATCGCAAAAACAGATGCGATGACGGTCAGCAAATTATCCACGACATGCCAGTGCAAAGCGCCATCCTCGATCGCCTTGATCGACACAAGCCGGGCCTCTTCTGCCTCCAACTCCTTCCGCAAATTCGAGGTCTTACATGTCCGTCGTCAGAACATTTGGCGCATTTCGCGGCGTAGATTAGCGGAGAGCGGGCCTCGTCCCGGGGTTGATATTAAGCGGCGATCTTGTGGTGCTGCAAGCGCCTGTGTTCGATGGTCTTCCGTTTGATCCTTTCACGCTGTTTGATGATGGCTTCGGCTCTACCGAAGTAGGCGTCGGCGGGCGTCACATTGCCGAGACTTTCGTGATATCGGCAGTGATTATAGTGGTCGATGAAGGCCTCGATCTGGGTCTCAAGATCGCCAGGCAGGAAGTAGTTTTCCAGCAGGATGCGGTTTTTGAGGGTCTGGTGCCAACGCTCGATCTTGCCCTGGGTCTGGGGATGCATCGGGGCGCCGCGGACATGGCTCATGCCGTTGGCGCCGATCCATTCGGCTAGTTCCTCGGCGATGTAGCTCAGGCCATTATCGCTGAGCAGCTTCGGTTTGTGGATCACCCTGGCCGACGCGCATCCAGAAGCCTCGAGGGCCAGCTCGAGCGTATCGGTGACGTCGCCGGCCCGCATAGTGGTGCACAGCTTCCAGGTGATGACATAACGGGAGAAGTCGTCGAGCACGGTCGACAGATAGACCCAGCCCCAACCGAGGATTTTGAAGTAGGTGAAGTCGGTCTGCCACATCTCGTTCGGCCGCGTCGTCTTCGTGTGGAAGGCATCGGCCGCCTTGACCACGATGAAAGCCGGGCTGGTGATCAGGTCGTGGGCCTTGAGCAGGCGATAAACCGTCGATTCCGATACGAAGTAGCGCTTCTCGTCGGTGAACCGCAGGGCAAGTTCACGGGGGGATAGCTCGGTCGTTTCCAGCGCCATCTCGACGATCTGGTCCCGGACGTCGTCACCGATGCGGTTCCACACGCGGTTCGGCGCCGATGGCCGATCCTCCAACGCTTCCGGCCCGCCTTCGAGGTAGCGATCATACCAGCGGTAGAACGTTCGGCAGGGAATGCCGAGCTGATCCAGCGTGCGCCTGGCCGGTAGGTGCGACTGCTCGACGATCCTGATGATCTCGAGCTTCTCTGATGCGGGATACCTCATTCTTCGTCGCCCCCATCCGCGATCATACTTTTTTTGAGTAGCCGGTTTTCGAGCGTCAGGTCGGCCACGTATTCCTTGAGGGCGCGGGCTTCGCGGCGCAGGTCCTGCACCTCGCCGGTGGTTGCAGCACGAGCGGTGTCTCCGGCCAGGCGGCGCTTGCCCGCTTCCATGAACTCCTTCGACCAGGTGTAATACAGGCTCTGCGTGATGCCTTCCTTGCGGCACAGCTCGGCGATGCTGTCATCACCGCGCAGGCCTTCGAGCACGATACGGATCTTGTCCTCGGCCGAGAAGTGCCGGCGGGTCTGGCGCCGAATGTCCTTCACCACGCGATCTGCAGGGGCCTTCGGCGCCGATTTCTTCAAGGAGGATTTACATCACAACCTCAAATCTGTACCATTGGTGCTGACGGCGGACACCTCCACGTTCCGCAAGCTCAGCGGAAAGCGGATGTACATCAGAACCGCCAGTCGGATCACCTCGGGTGAAGAATTGAATCTTCGAAACGGACTGAATGGTAACACTCTAGATTTGCGGCTCATCCCGCGCAGTTAGCAGCGACACATCCCGACTGCCGCGTTGCTCTGACAGAACCCGCAGTGGAGACTGGTTCGCGTTGGACTGACAGCACGCTCGAAGCTGATCTATTTCATCGCCTCATCCGGCGCCCAGATATTGTGCGAGTCAATCTGGAGCTTCAGCAGCGCCCGATCAGCCGCGGACCGCGCCTCGATTTCATAGCGCCTCGCGTCATTCGCCTGCCGGCGGGCATAGAGCAGGTCGGCGAGATCGATCGCACCCAGGTCATAGCCGCGCCGCGTTCGAGCTAGTGCATCGTCGGTGCTGCGCGCTGCGGTCTGAGCACTGCGCCACGCCTCGAGCCGCGTCCGGGCATTGGAGAGGTCGGCATTGGCGATAGCTTCGATAGTGCGTTGTATCGCCGCCAGTTCCATGCGTGCGGCATTGGCGTCCGCCGACGCCTGATCGGCCGCCGCACGGCGATAGCCGCCGCCGAGCGGGATCGACATAATCAGCCCTGCTCCCTTCTCCATTCCGCCTTGCTCGCTGAAGACACGGACGCCGAACGACGGATCGGCGATCCGATCGGCCCGGACCCGCTGCGACACGACACCAAGGCGCTGCGCTTCGCGATCCGCCGCGCCAATCTCATGACTGCGTTCGATCACCAGATCGCGCATTACCTCAAGGCTTTGATCCGGCAGCGCCGGGTCGGCCAGTTCTGGTGGTTCGACGGCAAGCGTCAGGTCGGGGAAGGTCGAGGCAAGGATTGCCCGCGCCTGTTCACGAAGCGCGAGCGAGGATGCTTTCTGCGCCTGTGCCTGCGCCAAAGCCGCCAAAGCCTGATCGACATCGAGGGTTGCGGCATCGCGCAACGCCGCGCGTCGCCTGAGCGCAGTCAGAGCCTGCTCCATATCGGCCACCGCCGCGCTGTCGTTGCGATAATGTGTCCCGGCCGTCAGCCAGTCATGCCAGAGGCCGGAAAGAATGAGCGCGGTCTGGTGGCGGACATCCTCCATCCGGTTTTCCGCAACCGCGATCCCCAGGGCACCCGCCCTGCGGTCCAGCGCCGCCTTGCCCGGCAAGCGGAACGCACGGCTGACCGTGCTATCGAACTCGTTGCGCGCACCGAACCCGTCAACGGTGCGGCGCGTATAACTGCCGGCGACCGTCACTTCATGAGTCCCTCGCCGCAACATCTCGCCCTGCGCGCGTGCGGCGGCGATCCGTTCGACGGCGGCTTCGACGCCGGGATAACTATTCAACACGCGGTTGACTTGATCCGCGGGCGGCAGGTCGGCGCGCTGGGCGAGCGCGGGCGTCGTGCCCAGCACAAGGCAACAGGCAAAGGCGATCCTCCGCATCAGGCGATCCTTCCCTGGTCGATGATCGGGCTGGTCCGCCACCGCACCGGCAGTTCCCGCCGCGCTTCCGTCACGGCACGGAGCAAGCCGGGCACGGCATCATCACCGGCGATCAGTTCCAAGGTTGTGCGCTTCAACTCCCCGGAAACCTGCTCGGCCGTTCCGGCATCACCGAAATCACGGCCGCGTACGTTTTCTGCCCGGATATGGATCGGCGCCGGGGATATGGTGCGAATCGCCGCGATCAGCGCCTCGGTGTCGCGGACAGCGCAATGGAGAGTGAACAGGAGGTCAGGCATTTTCGGGGTCTCCGGCGCTTTCACCGAAGCGCTCGAACAGGATCGGCAGCAGGATCAGCGTCAGCAGGGTGGACGTGATGAGGCCGCCGATGACGACGATGGCGAGCGGACGCTGGATCTCCGACCCTGGCCCGCTGGCGAACAAGAGGGGCACCAGGCCGAAGGCGGTGATGCTGGCGGTCATCAGCACGGGGCGCAGCCGCCGCTGCGCGCCGAGCCGCACGGCATCGGCCATGCTCAGCCCTTCGGCGCGGAGCTGCCGGAAATAGGCGACGAGCACGAGTCCGTTGAGCACGGCGATGCCGAGCAGGGCGATGAACCCGACCGAGGCAGGGACCGAAAGATATTCGCCTGACGCCCAGAGCGAGATCAGCCCGCCGACCATGGCGAAGGGAATATTGGCGAGGATCAGCAGCGATGCACGCAGCGAGCGCAGTGTCGCCAGCAGTACGAGAAAGATCAGTCCCAGCGCGATCGGGATCACCATCATCAGCCGCGCCGAGGCGCGCTGCTGGTTCTCGAACTGGCCACCCCAGACGATGCTGTACCCTGCCGGAAGCCGGACCTTCGCCGCCACGGCCGCCTTCGCCTCATCGACATAGCCGACCAGATCGCGCCCGGAGACGAACGCCTGCACCAACGCAAAGCGTGAGCCATTCTCATGGTCGAGCTTCACCGGCCCCTGCGTGCGCGTGACCCGCGCCATGTCGCTGACGCGGGCGAGCGTGCCATCGGGCGTGCGGAGTTGCAGATCGGCGAAGCGTGCGGCGTCCTTGCGGAGGCTTTCATCGCCCCGGATGACGATTGGCGTGCGCTTCTGCCCTTCGGCCACCACGCCCGCGCGCATCCCTTCGACCTGGGCGCGCAGGGCATCCTGCATCTGGTCAACCGGCATCCCGAACCGCCCGGCCGCCGTGCGGTCGATGTCGAGCTGGAGATAATCCACGCTGTCGTTGGCGACCGTCAGCACTTCGGACGCGCCGCGCACGCCGGACAGCGTGTGCTGGATTTGGCCCGCGAGGTCGGCGAGCGTGTTGAGGTCGGGGCCGAAGATCTTGACCGCGAGATCGCCGCGCGCGCCGGTCAGCATCTCGGAGACACGCATCTCAATCGGCTGGGTGAAGCTGGGCTGGATACCTGGCAGGCCATCCAGCGCCTTGCGGATTTCCTCGACCACAAAATCCTTGTCGCCGCGCCATTCTGATCGGGGTTTCAATCGGACGAAGCTGTCGGTCTCGTTAAGGCCCATCGGATCGAGGCCGATCTCGTCCGAGCCGACGCGGGCGATCACGTCCTTGACCTCGGGCACGGCCCGAAGCGCGCGTTGCGCGGCTAGATCGCCCGCGACAGATTGCTCGAGATTGATCGAGGGGAGTTTGGTGAGTTGGACGATAACCGAGCCTTCATCCATCGTTGGCATGAAGGTCTTGCCGACCGCGCCATAGGCTACGCCTGCCAGCGCCAGCCCCAGGGCGGAGAGACCATAGACCAGCCGCTTGCGCGCGAAGGCGCCGTCCAGCAGCGCGCGGTAGCGTGGGCCAAGCTGCCGCATGATCCATGGTTCGCCATGGTGGCCGCTTTTGAGGCCGAAGGACGACAGTACCGGCACCAGCGTCAGCGCCAGCAGGAGAGAACCCGCCAAGGCGAAGACGATGGTGAGCGCGACGGGGGCGAACAATTTGCCCTCCAGTCCCTGCAACGAAAGCAGCGGCAGGAACACCAGCGCGATGATGAGAATGCCGGCCGAGACTGGGACAATCACCTCGCTGGTCGCGCGGAACACAAGGTTGAGCCGGGGTGCGTCTCCATCCTGATCGCGGCCGAGCCGTTCGACCACATTTTCGACCACGACCACCGCGCCATCGACCAGCATTCCAATCGCGATTGCAAGTCCGCCAAGGCTCATCAGATTGGCGGAAAGGCCCATGCCGCGCATGAACAGGAAGGTGATGAGCGCGGCCATCGGCAAGGTCGCTGCAACGATTGCGGCCGCGCGCCAGTCGCCCAGGAACAGGATCAGCAGCACGACGACGAGGACAGTCGCTTCGAGCAGCGCCTTCTCGACTGTGCCTACCGCCCGTTCGATCAGATCGGAGCGATCATAAAAAACATTGATATGCGTGCCTGCGGGCAAGCCGCGCTCGACGTCCGCCAGGCGCGTGCGAACGCCGTCCACCACCTGCCGGGCGTCCGCCCCGCGCAGTGCGATCACCAGCCCTTCGACCGCTTCGGCCTTACCGTTCTTGGTCACCGCGCCATAGCGGGTGAGGCTGCCGGTGCCGACCGAGGCGACATCGCCAAGCCGCACGATACGCCCATCGCGACTGGCGATAACGAGCGACTGCAAGTCACCGGCATCGCGGATCGCGCCGACCGCGCGGACGATCAACGCTTCCTCGCCATTGGCAAGGCGTCCCGCGCCATCGTTGCGATTGCCGCTTTCGATTGCCATGCGCAGGTCCGCGATCGAGAGCTTTGCGGAGGCCAGCGCCACCGGATCGGGCCTCACCTCGAAGGTGCGGACATGGCCGCCGAGCGCATTGACATCCGCGACGCCCGGCACGGTGCGCAGCGCCGGGCGGATCGTCCAGTCGAGCAGTTCGCGCTTCTGCTGGAGCGACAGCGGCCCTTCGATGGTGAACATGTAAACATCGGAGAGCGGCGTTGAGATCGGCGCGAGGCCGCCTGTCACCGATGCGGGCAAATCGGCCATGACGCCCGACAGGCGCTCGGCGACCTGCTGGCGCGCCCAATAGATGTCGGTGCCATCGGTGAAATCGATGGTGATGTCGGCGATGGCGTATTTGGCGGCCGAGCGCAGGATCGCCTGATTGGGGATGCCCAGTATTTCCTGCTCGATCGGGGTGATGACCCGGCTTTCCACTTCCTCCGGCGTCATGCCGGGGGCTTTCAGGATCAGCTTCACCTGGGTCTGGGCGATGTCCGGATAGGCATCGACGGGCAGGTTGACGAAGGCCCATATCCCTAGCCCTGCCGTCACGGCCGCGAGCAGCAGGACGAGCAGGCGATAGGACAGCGCGGTGGCGACGAGCGAACGCAGCATCGGCTTGCCTAGCGCGTCGTCGCGAGCGCCTTCAGCGCGCTCGTGCCGGAGATCACCACCTGTTCGCCGGGCTTCACGCCCGAAAGCAGGACGATGCGGCCATTGCTGGCCGTTCCGCTCATCACGGGACGAACCGCGTAGCCGCCCTGCGCCGCCACGAAGACGACGGGCTTGCCCTCGATCGTCGTCACCGCGGCCTCGGGCACGCTGGCCGCGCCGGCTGGTGCGGGACCGGCAATAACGATACTGGTCGCCCGGCCCGCGACGATGCCCGGTCCCGCCGGGATGTCCGCCTTGAGGCTGGCCGAACGCGTCGCGGGATCGATCGTCGTGCCAACGGCGACGATCCGCCCGGAAATATCGGGTGGCAGATGCACGGTCATGCCAGGCCGCACCCGGCCGATCAGCCGTTCGGGCAATTGTCCGGTGACTTCGTAGCGGTCCGCCTCGTCGATCACATAAGGCGCGGTTGTGCCGTCAACCGGCTGGCCTGTCTGGATGGCAGCGCTGGTCACGCGGCCCGCGATCGGCGCGGTCAGCGTATAGGAGCCGCTCCTGCCATGGCCATTGACCATGCGCAGGATGCGCGCCTTTTCCGATACGTCCGCGCTGGTCTCGGCGGCGATGGCGCGGGCTTCATCGGCGCGGGCGGGTGCGATGATCCCCTCGCGGCTGAGCTGCGACAGCCGTGCCGCATTGGATTGCGCGACGCCCGCACGCGCATAGGCGCGGGTGAGGTCCGAACCGAGCGTCAGCACCTCGCGGCTGGCGATGATTGCGAGCGGCTGACCCCGCCGCACGTTGTCGCCTTCCACCACCAGCGTCCGGGTGACGACGCCAGGGAATGTCGCGGCAACGGCCACGCGGGCATTAGCGGGAGGCTGGATCACGGCGGGAATGGTGACGAGCGGCGCTTCCTCGGCAACCGTGGCAGGCTCGACCCGGATGCCCATTTGCGCCGCGCGCTTCGCGTTGATGGCGAGCACGTCACTGGCGGTTTGCACCTTGTTTGCTGGCGCTTTTCCGGTGCCTGGATCGGAGTGGGGAGCGAGCCACCAAAGAGCGCCAAGGGCCAGTGCAATGGCCGCGCCTGCAATCGGGTAATTTCGTCTGGACATGCCGGATCGCTAGGTGGCGAGTCTGACCGAACCCTGACGAGACGGGTGACGCGCTGATCGACAGTCAGGCTTCGGGGAAGCGCAGGATCAATTCCTGACGATCGGGATCGGTCGCGAGCGTGCCGTCATGCGCGACCATGATCCGTTCGACGATGGCAAGGCCGAGTCCCGCTCCATCCTTGCTGGCATGGTCGGCACGGCGATGGCGCTGCACCAGATCGCGCAGCCGCTCCGGCGCGAGGCCAGACCCTTCGTCGCGCACGCCGATGCTTGCGCCCGGACCGATACGAACCTGGATCGCGCCGCCAGCCGGAGTCACACGCACGGCGTTCTCGACAAGGTTGCGCAGCGCCGCGGCGATCGCCTCGTGCCGGCCACGTGCGACCGGCGCGTGAATGCCAATCACGAGTTCGATCGTTCTGCCCTCGGCAATGATGCCGGGAGCCAGCGCCCCGACGACATCACTCGCCACATCCGCCAGCGATATTTCTGCCAGCGGGATCTGGGCGGCGGCATCGGCATCGCTCTGCGCCAGGAGCATGAGCTGGTCGATCAGTCGCCGCATCGCCGCGACATCCTTTTTGAGCCGCCCGGCTGCGTCATGATCCAGCCGATCGAGTTCGAGGGACAGCAAGGCGAGCGGCGTACGCAGTTCATGCGCGACATCGGCGGCGAAGGCTTCCCGCCGCCTCGCCGCTTCGTCGAGGCGCGCGAGCAGGTCGTTGACCGCATTGGTGAACGGCAGCGCTTCGGTCGGCATCTGCGAATTGTCGATCCGGAATCCGCGCTCATGGCCCTGCACGGCCCCGATTTCGGCGGCAGCCTCCTCGAGTGGCCAGAACGCTTGGCGGATCACGCGCAGCACCATGATCGTGACCGGCACCATCAGCACCAGGAGCGGGAGCGCGACATGCTCCAGCATCTCCTTGATGGCGCGGATCATCGCCGCTTGCGGGTCGAGATGGGTAAAGGTGAAGCTATAGAAGAACGCGACCGCCGCCAGCAGCAGCAACGTGCCGGCCAGGCCGATCAAGCCCAGCCCACGCCGCAAGCGCTGCGATACGGAGCGACGATGCGTCACGCGGCGTCGTCCTTCAACATATAGCCGACACCCCGAACGGTGTGGAGCGCGCCGGTAACATACGCCTCCTCCAGCTTGCGGCGCACTCGCGACACCGCGGCTTCGACCGCATTGGGGGTCACGGGATCGTTGAAGCTGTAAAGCGCGTTCTCGATCACGTCGCGATGGACGACCGTTCCGGCGTGCCGCATCAGCAATTCCAGCAGGTCGGCTTCGCGGCGTGAAAGATCGATCGTCTTGTCTCCGACGCGGGCGGAGCGACTGGCGACGTCGAAACTCAGCGGACCCACTGCGATCATCGGCTGCATCCGCTTGCCAGGACGGCGCAACAATGCCCGGATGCGGGCAGCGAGTTCGTCGATCTCGACGGGTTTCACCGCATAATCGTCCGCCCCGGCATCGAGGCCGGTGATGCGATCCTCCAAGGCCCCCCGTGCGGTCAGGATGATCGCGGGCGGCATCTGGTGATAGCGCCGACGATGGGTCAGCCAATCGACGCCATCGCCATCGGGCAGCCCGAGGTCGAGCACGATCGCATCATAATTGGCGCTCTCCATCGCGTCCTCGGCCTCTGCGAGACTATGGGCGACATCGCAGACGAAGCTGCGACGCTGGAGACCTTCGGCAACCAGCGCGGCCATGCGTTCATTGTCTTCGATGACGAGCAGACGCATCAGGGCAGCGCTTTTCCTGGACAGACGAAATCGGCCGTTTCAGCCGGTTGCGATCTTAGCATCTACCCGCCGATTGTCTTCATTCCCGGTCGCCATGTTGTTCGTGTGTTTCGTCGCGAAGCTGGGGGCCGAACGCGCTGGGGTCATATCTCAGAACCGCAACCACGGTGAGAATGATGGCGGCGGCGCCTAAAAGTAGCGCGATGATTCCCGGCCGCCGCGCGTCGCGAGCGCTGGGGTGCAGGCTCGCCTTCTTGCGACCGGAGATCATGGCCCGCACGAGATTTTCGCGCGTCAGAAACGACATCAGGACAACGGCGAAGATATGAAGGCCGATCAGGGCCAGCAGACAATAAGCATAGGCTTCATGGAGGTCCTCATCCATCCGGCCCCCCGCGACGCTGATCCCGCTCCACAAGACGATCCCCGTCAGCCCCAGCAAGGCGAGGACCGCGATGCCGCCCAACGGATTGTGGCCGATCGACCGTTCGGAACGCTCGGTCAGCATGTCGTTCACATGCGAGAGGATCGCTGACGGTCGAACGAAGCGGGGAAAGCGCGCATGTTCGCCACCGACAAATCCCCAGACCAGGCGAAAGGCGAGCAGCACGGCCGCGCACCATCCCGCCGCCATATGCCATGCCGCGATCGGGCTGCCGCTTTCAGACGACAGGAACGCAAGGAAAACGGTGAGAACCAGCAGCCAGTGGAACAGCCGGAGCGGCAAATCCCATACCTTCAACTTGCCGGTGCGATCAGAATCGGTCATGATGATAGCCTTTCCGGGCGGAAGGGCTATGGACCGTGCCTGACCGAAGCCTGACGAGATTGACGGCCGCCTGCTAAACGACCGTCCCGAACATCTTGCCAATCCCGGCTGTCGCCGCCAAAGCCAGCGCACCCCAGAATGTGACCCGCAGAATCGATCGCATGGGTGGCGCTCCGCCGGCCCAGGCGCCCAGTGCGCCGAGCATGGCCAGGAACAGCAGGGTCGCGACCACTTCGACCGGAAGAAGACTGGACATCGGCGCAACGGTAACGAGCAGAAGCGGCAGGAGCGCCCCCAGGCTGAATGTCAATGCCGATGCCAGCGCGGCCTGAAGCGGACGCGCGGTCACCACTTCGGAAATGCCCAGCTCGTCGCGGGCATGCGCGCCCAGCGCATCGTTCGCCATGAGTTGATCGGCCACCTGCCGCGCCAGCGTCTCGTCCAGTCCGCGCGCAACGTAGATTCCCGTCAGTTCCTCGCGTTCGGCATCAGGCTGACCGGAAAGCTCGCCTGTCTCGCGGGCGAGGTCCGCCTTTTCGGTGTCGGCTTGCGAGCTGACCGAGACATATTCGCCGGCAGCCATCGACATCGCGCCCGCGACCAGCGCCGCCGCGCCGGCGACGTAGATGCTGGTCTTGTCGGCTCCCGAAGCGGCAACGCCAACGATCAGGCTTGCCGTCGAGACGATCCCGTCATTGGCGCCAAGGACCGCCGCGCGCAGCCAGCCGATGCGCGATACCGTGTGGTGCTCGGGATGGGATCGCAATCTGCTCATCATTCCCCCTGAAAATACTTGTCCGCCGTCTCGACGCAGATCGTCCTGACGAAAGCCTGGCAATAGCACCCATTATTCCAGCTTGAACCGATCTGGATTTGACGATCTTAGGCAGAGCATGACCTCGCTGCTCCTTTTGTTCCTGATCGTGCTCGGCATCAATCTTTTGCCAGCCTTCGGGCCGCCAACCTGGTCGATCATCCTCTTTTACGGTTTGAACAGCAGTCTTCCTGCCCCACCGATCGTTGCCGTCAGCGCGCTCGCGGCCGCGACGGGTCGGTTCCTGCTGGCCTATGGGTTTCGCTATTTGCGGGCTTATCTTCCCGAAAAGTGGAAGCGTAATCTTGTCGCCGCCGGAGAACTGCTGGAACACCGGAAACGCGGCCTTTGGGTCGGATTGGGCCTCTTTGCCCTGTCCCCGCTCCCTTCCGCGCAATTGTTCGAGGCGGCGGGCCTGGCGGGCGTGCGCTTGCTCGGGTTCACCGCGGCCTTCTTTCTTGGGCGGCTTGTTTCCTACTCCTTCTATGCGGCATCGGCCAAGGGGTTGCGGGGCACAAGTCTCGGCGAAGCCTTCACCGGCGCCCCTACCAGCCCCTGGGGCATTGCCCTCCAGATTGTCATGATTGTTCTACTGGCTGTCCTCACGCGGGTCGACTGGGGCCGATGGCTTCCTAAGGGCGACAATTAGTCTCCGACTCTGACCGGGCTGCTGGTCACGCTAGCGTCCACGTCGCGGTGTTGGATGTGGAAGGCTTTGTCAGGTTAACTCTTCTGGCGCGCACGAGAGCCCCGATCTCTGATTTCATCCAGCTTCGGCGGACGCAGCCGGCGATCCTGGACACCGAGTTCGGCCATCGCCGCAGGATAAGAGCGCAGTTCGTCGGTCACGATCACTTCAGCCTTTCCGTGCCGCTTCAGCGCCTTCTTCATGAAGGCTAAAGCCGCGGATTTGTCCCGTTTACGGGTAACAAAGCTCTCGAGAACCTCGCCCTCATGGTCGACCGCTCGCCACAGATAAACCATCTCACCGTTCAT
>DATMFK010000048.1:0-28515 GCA_035556195.1 Rhizobiaceae bacterium | reverse complement strand
GCGCGCCGCAACCCGTTCACGCAGATCCACCGAGTATGGTTTGCTCATTCATGCCAGCCTCCTTCCGGCCTACATGATGAATCACATTTCAAGTTATTCGGGAATCCTCATCCGATTCACTCAAGCATGATCCCGCTCTAGAGCGCTTCAGAGCCAGGTCGAATCACTCCCCGTTGCACAGAGCCGCCAAACATATCGTACGAGGGCCGCTCCGCTTCAGCGAGGCCGCTTGAAACGCAGGCGCTCCGCTTCCACGGTCGCGCGGCAGACACAGCCCTCGATGTGATCGTTGACCATGCCCATGGCTTGCATGAAGGCGTAGACGGTCGTGGGACCAACGAAGGTCCAGCCGCGCTTTTTTAGTTCCTTTGAAATCAGCGTCGAGGTCGCGGTTGTTGGATTGGCGACCAGGGTCGGATAATCGACTCGCGCCGGACGGTCCTGCGGCCCCGGCTCGAACTTCCAGAACCAGGCCGCCAGCGAACCAGCTTCCTTCACAAGTTCCCGGGCCCGGCGGGCATTGTTGATCACCGATTCGATCTTGCCGCGATGCCGTACGATGCCTGCATCGCCGAGCAGTCGCTCGACGTCGCTTTCGCCGTATTCCGCTATGCGCTCGAAGTCGAACCCGTCGAAGGCCGCCCGGAAATTCTCGCGCTTGCGCAAGATGGTCAGCCAGGACAGGCCGGACTGAAATCCTTCCAGGCAGATTTTTTCGAACAGCCGTCGGTCGTTGGCGACAGGGCGCCCCCATTCCTCGTCGTGATAGCGTGCATAAAGCGCGTCGCTGCCCTGCCAGAAACAGCGCATGGCGCCGTCTGCGCCCATGATCAATCCGGTCTTCTCTTCCATCGCTCCAATCCAGCACTTCCCTTGGCAGATTGGATAAGGCCGGAGCCAACCGCTTGTCGACCCGAAAGAGGCCGCAGGCGGGCCGCGCCAGATCCCGGTGCACACCGCTCCGCACCCACCGCTGGCAGTTTTTACCCGGCCTTTACCAGTGCTCTGAACCCGGCGGTAACCACACCTGAAGGTTTCTAGGAACGGTAGCATTTTACCGATCCGGATTCATCTTTCGGTTGGCAACGACAGCCAATCTCCCGTGCGAATGGATCATTGGCGATCGTGTAGAGAGTGCGTCATGTTGAAATCTGTCCTTCTTGCCGGCACGGCGGCAGCGCTGGCTTTGGCGGTCTCCCCCTCGGCGGCACAGGACCGCTATGCGGCCCGGCCGCCAGTGGTCGTGTCGCCGGATCTTTCCGCGCCGTGGGTCATGCAATTGCGCGACAACCGCCCGCCCGTCGCCGCCAAGCTGCAGCGGCCCAGGCAGGGTGGCTTGCAACTGTTCGGCGAGCCGGCTGCCAGGGAAGTCCGTCAGCTTCGCCGGCCCCGCCCCGATCCGGTGCGAACGGCTGCGGTCGAGCCACGCGCGACCCGTCAGGCGCAGCCGCAACTCGATCCGCAATACCTGCCGCAGCAGGTCGACTATGGCGGCGGACAGAAGCCAGGCACCATCGTCATCGATACCCGCGAGAATTTCCTCTATCTCGTTGAGCAGGACGGCAAGGCACGTCGCTACGGCGTCGGAACAGGCAAGCCGGGCTTCGAATGGGCGGGGACCCATAAGGTAACGAGCAAGCGGGAGTGGCCCGACTGGCGTCCGCCGGCCGAGATGATCAAGCGCGAGCGCGCCAAGGGCCGCCACCTGCCGACCCATATGGCGGGCGGCCCGGAAAATCCTCTGGGGGCCCGAGCGCTCTATCTCGGTTCGACGCTCTACCGCATCCATGGCACCAATCAGCCCTGGACGATCGGCCGAGCGGTCTCCTCCGGCTGCATTCGCATGCGCAACGAGGATGTCGTCGACCTCTATGAGAGAGTGAATGTCGGGACCACCGTCGTGGTGATGTAGCTTTCGGGCGGTCGGCAATCCGAGCGGAAGCCGACTCTCCCCGCAAGCGGGCCACCGAATTCACACATATCGGGCGGCACGGAAGGAGCGGATGGTGGCTCCTTCACTGCAGTCGGCTGCTTCGTTCTGCACTGGCAGCCGGCCGCAACGGAACGGAATGGATCCACGGATCACCTCGCCTCGCTCGGGTCCGTGGATGACAAAGCCTCCATGGCGAGGTCAATCACAAAGTTTGACGAGCTGGCGCAGGCCTTCAACGAAAAGTCCTCCTCGGCCATGAGCCCGCGCCAGTGGGCAAGCTGACCGAGGATCAAAAAGCATTTGCTCTATGCGCGGATCGCCGCGGGCTTAGGGCCGCCATACGCCCAGTCGAGCAGTTGCACGGTGTGGACGATCGGCATGCCGGCCCGATCGGCGATCTGGGTCATGCAACCGATATTGCCAGTGGCGACGATTTCGGCGTTTGTCGCGGCGATGTTCTTCACCTTCCGGTCACGCAGACGCGCCGATATCTCCGGCTGCAGGATGTTGTATGTTCCGGCCGAGCCGCAGCAGAGATGGCCCTCCCGCGGCTCCCTCACGACGAACCCGGCTCTTTCCAGCAAATCCTTGGGGAGCCTCGTGATCTTCTGGCCATGGTGCATCGAGCAGGCCGAGTGATAGGCCACAGTCATTGCGGGGCGCATCGCCGGCGAAGGCAGGTCGACCGCTGCAAGATATTCCGTCACGTCCTTGGCCAGGGCCGAGACGCGCGCCGCTTTCTCGGCGTAGGCGGGGTCGAGCCGGAGCATGAAGCCATAATCCTTGACCGTCGTGCCACAGCCGGACGCCGTGACGACGATCGCATCGAGACCCCTGCCTTCGATCTCGCGGATCCAGGCGTCGACATTGCGGCGGGCCGCGGCAAGGGCAGCCTCCTCCCGCCCCATATGGTGAACCAGTGCGCCGCAGCAACCTTCGCCTTCCGGCACCACGACCTCGATGCCCAGGCGCGTCAGCAACCTGATGGTCGCCTCGTTGATGCCCGGCTCCAGGACGGACTGCGCGCAGCCTGTGAGGATCGCGACCCGGCCGCGTTGCCGCGTTTCCGGCGCAAAGATCGCGGGACGCGTGGACGACGCCGGTTCGGACACGGTGGACGGCGCGAGCCGCAGCATCGCGCCAACCGGCTTCAGCGGGCGCAGCCTTTCGAAAAGGCCCAGGAAAGGCTGGCCGAAGCGCGCCAGCTTGAGCGCTGCGCGAAAACGCCGGGGATAAGGCAGCACCGCAGCCAGCAAGCCCCGGATGACACGATCGGCCAGGGGCCGGCGATAGGTCTTCTCGATATGGGCCCGTGCATGGTCGACGAGGTGCATGTAGTTGACGCCCGACGGGCAGGTGGTCATGCAGGCCAGGCAGGACAGGCAGCGATCGATATGGGTAACGATCTCATCATCGGCCGGACGCCCGTTCTCGAGCATGTCCTTGATGAGATAGATGCGGCCGCGTGGGCTATCGAGTTCGTTGCCCAGCGTCACATAGGTCGGACAGGTTGCCGTGCAAAAACCGCAATGCACGCACTTGCGAAGGATCTTTTCGGATTCCGCGACATGCGGATCCGCCAGTTGCTCGGCTGTGAATGTGGTCTGCACGTTCTACTCTAGCTCCTAGATCAGCCAGCTTTCCGGATTCTTGATCGCTTCGCCTCGACCGGCGGCCTGGAGACCGATGATGCAACGCACGATGAACCAAACTGCGGTTGCGAACAGGAGCAGGAACCCTATGGCCGCGAGCATCAGAATGAAGGAGACGACGGCATAGGCGATCCCGATCCAGAAAGTGCGGATCGCCCATGTGTAGTGCGTCTCCACCCACCCTCCGGCCTTCCCACGATTGACATAGGCGATGACGGCGCCGATCAGCACGCTGACGCCGATCACCAGACCGGCCAGGTAGAGAACATAGATGACCTGGACATTGGTGGCGCCGGGCTCAAGCCAACGGTCGGTCTGGCGCGGTGTTTGCTGTTGCGGATCGCCCATCGTGTCCTCCTCGGCTAGGTCGCCGCGACTGTATCAGACTGAGCTTCCGCGGCCATGCGGCCGGGATTGAAAATGCCCTTGGGATCGAACTGCTCCTTCAGTCGCGCCGAGAGCGCTGCAAGAGCGGGCGGCTGCGGCTGGAATACCGGTACGGCGGCGCGCCACGCGGGAGAGGCCCGCACCAGCGTGGCGTGGCCACCGCCGAGCTTCCGGACAAGACGGCGCAGCATTTCCGGCTCTGGATCCCCTTCCATGCGCAACCAGACCAAGCCGCCCTGCCAATCGTAAAAGGCTTCCGCCGCCGCCTCCATGCGAAAAGCCAGCGTTAGTTTTGCAGCCTCGGAAGGAGCAACCGAAACTCGCCAGACAGGATTCTCGGTCCCGTCGGCAAACGGCACACAATCACGTATTTCCCGCCACAAGGCACGCGCTTGACCGGCTTCGATCAACTCGATCGGGCCGGCTTTCGCCAGAAGCTGGGTCAGGTCCTGGATACGATAGTTCACCGAGGGCCCGAAACCTTCGACGCGCAGCAGCGTCGCAGCGTTACGGCCCAGGCCGCCGGCGAGGACGCGATGCGCCACGCCTTCCGGCAGATGCGCCGCGCTGGAGACTTCCGCGCTCGACCCCATGGCAAGCGCCATGGCGGCAATCGCCACGTCGTCGACAAGGCCGCGGACCGCCAGCGTCGTCTCCGTTTCGGCCGCCGGCAGCACCTTGAACGTCAGATCGGTGACGGCGGCGAGCGTGCCCCAGGAACCGGCGAGCCCCTTGGACAGGTCGTAGCCGGTGACGTTCTTCACCACGCGACCTCCCGATTTGAAGGCCTCGCCGCGGCCGGAAACCGCGTGAACCCCGAGGATATGGTCTCTCGCCGCACCGGCCTTGAGCCGGCGCGGACCGGAGAGATTGGCCGCAAGCACGCCGCCGATCGTACCGTTGCCGGGAGCGGCACCGAGCAACGGACCGTAATCCATCGGCTCGAAGGCCAGTTGCTGGCCGTGTCGGGCGAGCAGCTCTTCGATTTCTGCCAGCGGTGTCCCCGCGCGCGCCGAAAGGACGAGTTCCTCCGGCTCGTAGAGCGTGACACCGGCGAGCCCCGAGAGGTCGAGAACGTGCTCCGTCTGCGGCGGGCGGCCAATATTTCGCTTGGTGCCGTGACCGGCGATCTCGAGGGGGGCCTCTTCCGCCAGCGCCCATTGGACGGTGGCCAGGACTTCGTCGGAGGTGGAGGGGGAGAAGGTAGTCATGACAGCGCCGGGCGGCCAATCCGCGGAGATGTACATGTCCTGTACGAAGGGCCTCCCTCTCCGTCTCGGCTCCGCCGAGCACTGAGGAAAGGCACTTCGAGATGTGCCAATGTCGCCTCCTGATTGTGGAGATGTCCAGGACAGAGGCGGGCGCGAAGGGGCGCGGTTGCGATGGTCGAACCCTGCACGATCTCAGAACCTCGGTATGTCAGGAAACGCGATCTGCCCGCGATGGACGTGCATGCGACCGAGTTCGGCGCAACGGCGAAGCTGAGGGAAGACCTTGCCGGGGTTGAGCAGGTGGTTGGGATCGAACGCACATTTCACCCGCATCTGCTGGTCGAGGTCGATCGGCGAGAACATCTCCGGCATGAGGTCGCGCTTCTCGACCCCGACCCCGTGCTCTCCGGTCAACACCCCGCCGACCTCGACGCAGAGGCGCAATATGTCGGCGCCGAAGGCTTCCGCCTTTTCCAACTCGCCGGGAATGTTGGCGTCGTAGAGGATCAGAGGGTGCAGGTTCCCGTCGCCGGCATGGAAAACATTGGCCACTCGCAAGCCATATCGGTCGGAAAGCTCTCGCATGCCATGTAGAACGCGCGGCAGCTCCTTTCGCGGGATCGTACCGTCCATGCAGTAGTAATCCGGCGAGATGCGCCCCACGGCCGGGAATGCCGCCTTGCGGCCTGCCCAGAAGGCGAGGCGCTCCTGCTCGGACTGCGAGATGCGGCAGGTCGTTGAGCCATTCTTCAAGGCAATGGCCTCGACCGCGCCGATCAGATGGTCGACCTCGACCGCCGGTCCGTCGAGCTCCACGATCAGCAGCGCCTCGCAGCCGAGCGGATAACCGGCATGGACGAAGTCCTCGGCGGCATGGATGGCTGGACGATCCATCATCTCCATGCCACCGGGGATTATTCCGGCGCCGATGATGTCCGCCACGCATTGGCCTGCCTGCTCGCTCGTGGGGAACCCGATCAGCAGGGCCCGGGCATTCTCCGGCTTTCTCAAGATGCGGACGGTCACTTCGGTGACCACGCCCAGCAGTCCCTCGGAACCCGTCATCACCCCGAGCAGGTCGTAACCTTCGGAATCAAGATGCTTGCCGCCCAGACGAACCACCTCGCCATCCATCAGGACCATCTCGATGCCCAGGAGATTGTTGGCGGTGAGGCCGTATTTCAGGCAATGGACGCCGCCCGAATTCTCCGCGACGTTGCCGCCGATCGAACAGGCGATCTGTGAAGAGGGGTCGGGTGCGTAATAGAAGCCGTCCTGTTCGACCGCGGCCGTGACGCCGAGATTGGTCACGCCGGGCTGTGCCACGACCGCCCGGTTCGGGAAGTCGATCTCGAGGATGCGATTGAAACGGCTCATCACCAAGAGCACGGCGTCCTCCAAAGGCAGGGCGCCGCCCGAAAGCGAGGTGCCTGAACCACGTGGCACGACGCGAATGTTGCGATCGTTGCAATATTTCAGGATACGCGACACCTGCGCCACCGTTTCCGGAAGGACCACGCAGAGCGGCAATTGCCGATATGCGGTCAGCCCGTCGCTTTCGAAAGCGCGCATGGCATTGACCGCATCGACCACCCCCTCCCCGGGCACGATGATGCGCATGTCGGCGACGATCTCGTCGCGACGCGCCAGCGTCGCGGCGTCGGGGGACGGCATGGCGAGACCGGTCATGCGGTTTTCCTTCTTTCGAGGAGCGCTGGTAATAATGCTTTACCAGCGAAGCCGAGGGACGGCAAACGGATAACGCTCCGGGATGGGCATGCTCCGCGTCTGCTCAATGCCAAATGGACAAAATATTTGACCATTTTAACCGGGGAAGGCTATCCTCGCTACGATCATCATATCAGGGCGTCCCATTGGGCCAAATCTTCTCCAGAATCGAACATTCGCGGACCGCCGACGAAGTGGTCCGGCAGATCGAGAGCCTCGTCCTGGAGGGTGTGCTGCGGGTGGGCGATCGGCTGCCCGGCGAACGCGAGCTTGCCCGCCAACTCGACATTTCGCGGCCGATCCTGCGCGACGCGCTCAAGGCGCTCGAGGCCCATGGATTGATCGTCACCCGGCATGGCGGCGGAACCTATGTCGCCGACGTCATCGGCCAGATCTTCGCGCCGCCGGTCATGGAATTGATCGCCTCCCATCCCAAAGCGGTCGCGGACTACCTGGACTACCGGCGCGACATAGAAGGCATTGCCGCCGAGCATGCCGCCCGGCGCGCGACAGATGACGATCGCGAAATGCTCGCCCAAATCATGGACAGAATGGCCGCGGCCCATGAGCAGGGCGACGCGGCGGAAGAGGCCGCGATCGATGTCGAGTTCCACAGCGCTGTCGGCGAATGCGCGCACAACATTATCCTTCTCCACACGCTGCGCTCCTGCTATCGGCTGCTGTCCGACGGCATCCTGCGCAATCGCACCTTGATCTACGACCTGCCCGGCGGACGGGAAGCGATATTCGAGCAGCACCAGGCAATCCATTCCGCGATAGCGGCCGGCGAGCCTATGGCAGCACGATCGGCTGCGGTCGTTCATATCGAGTTCGTCAGGAACGCTCTCGCCGAAGCGGAGCGGACCGGCGATTGGCGGCGTGTGTCGCGGCTGCGGCTGAAACAGAGAACGGCGGATTGAGCTTGAACCTGGATTTCGAAAGCGTGGCTGGAACGCCGGCCGGGACAGACGGAAAACCGAGGGTCGGTTTGTTCGTAACTTGTCTTGTCGATCTTTTCCGGCCGAGCGTCGGGTATGCCGCGGCAAGGCTGATCGAAGCGGCGGGTTGCAGCGTCGAGGCGCCGATGGCGCAGGCTTGCTGCGGTCGGCCCGCGCTGAGTTCGGGCGACCGGACCGAGGCTAGAGCGGCGGCCGAAGCCGCCATCGCTGCGTTCGAGAATTACGATCATGTGGTGGCGCCATCCGGCGCCTGCGCTGGCATGCTTCGCAAACACTATCCCGCGCTGTTCATCGGCGACGCGGCCTGGGAGCGACGCGCCGGCGCGTTCGCCGCCAAGGTCCACGAACTTGCCGCCTTCCTTGTGGCGATGGGGGGCATTTGCTCCCACGCCGCAGGCCGCGGTCGGACGGCCACCTATCATGATGCCTGCTCAGGGCTGAGCGACCTTGGCGTCAAGGCCCAGCCTCGCTCGCTCCTGTCGTCAATCGAGGGGCTGACCTTGATCGAGATGCCCGAAGCAGAGGCCTGCTGCGGTTTCGGCGACGGGCTGTGCGCAAAATACCCCGGAGCTTCCAGCACAATCTCCGCACGCAAAACCGCCAATGTCGAGGCTTCGGGGGCCGACATGCTGCTCGCGGGGGATCTCGGCTGCCTGATGGCCATGGCGGGCCGGCTGAAGCGCAGCGGCTCGGCAATCGAAGTACGCCACGTCGCCGAGGTGCTTGCCGGGATGGACGATGGTCCGCCCATCGGAGGCACCCGTCCCACGTCCCCGTCGCTTGGCCAAAGCTCCACCTGACGTTCTCGAACTCTTGGGAAACCCATGACCACCATCCTGGAAATCAACGACCTCAAGGAACTGGCACGGCGGCGTGTGCCCAAGATGTTCTTCGACTACGCCAATTCGGGCGCCTGGACCGAAAGCACCTACAGGGCGAACGAAGCCGATTTCGCCAAGATCAAGCTGCGCCAGCGCGTGCTGGTCGACATGACGGACCGATCCCTAGAAACGACGATGGTCGGAGAGAAGGTGTCGATGCCCGTCGCCCTCGCTCCAACCGGCCTGACCGGCATGCAGCATGCCGACGGCGAGATCCTCGCCGCCCAGGCGGCGGAAGAGTTCAGCGTTCCCTTCACCTTGTCGACGATGAGCATCTGCTCCATCGAGGATGTCGCCGCGGCGACAAAGAAGCCGTTCTGGTTCCAGCTCTACGTCATGCGGGACCGGGATTTCGTCCTGAGCCTGATCGATCGGGCCAAGGACGCCGGCTGCTCAGCCCTGGTGCTGACTCTCGATCTGCAGATCCTCGGCCAGCGCCACAAGGACTTGCGCAACGGCCTCTCCGCTCCTCCGAAGTTCACGCCCAAGCATATCTACCAGATGGCCACACGGCCAGGCTGGTGCTTCGGCATGCTCGGCACCAAGCGCAGGACGTTCGGCAACATCGTCGGCTTCGCCAAAGGCGTTGGCGACCTCTCGTCCCTGTCATCCTGGACCAACGAGCAGTTCGACCCACGTCTCTCTTGGAAGGATGTCGCCTGGATCAAGGAAAAATGGGGCGGCAAGCTGATCCTGAAGGGCATCCTCGACAAGGATGACGCGGCCATGGCGGCAGAGAGCGGCGCCGATGCCATCGTGGTTTCGAACCATGGCGGCCGCCAACTCGACGGCGCTCCCTCGTCCATAGCCGCACTGCCCGGTATCGCCGATGCCGTCGGCGACAAGATCGAGATTCATCTCGACGGCGGCATTCGCTCCGGCCAGGACGTGCTCAAGGCACTCTGCCTCGGGGCGCAGGGAACCTATATCGGGCGACCCTTTCTCTACGGGCTCGGCGCGCTCGGCAAGGCGGGCGTGACCAAGGCCCTGGAGATCATACGCAACGAGCTAGACGTCACCATGGCGCTGTGCGGCAGGCGTGACATAAGGGATGCCGGGCCACATCTATTGTATTGAACACGACAGAACCGGCGAAACGACGCTTGACCGGCATCCATTTCCTGGACGCAAGGGGCCCTGATGGCATACGGCTCTATGCCATCGGCGATGTGCATGGACGTCGCGACCTGCTGGCGGAAATGCATGCGCGGATCCGCGCGGAGATCATCCGCGACCACCCTTCGGACTGGCGCATCATCCACCTTGGCGACTATGTCGATCGCGGACCCGATTCCAAGGGTGTTCTCGACTTGCTTCTCTCCGCCCGACTGGCGGACAAACGTGTTCTGTTGCTCGCCGGCAATCACGACACCGGCTTCCTGGAGTTCCTTGCGCACCCCCTGCCGACCGGGCTGTTCGCGCTCTACGGCGGCGTCGAAACAGCCCGCTCATACGGTGTAGACCTCAGGCTCGACGAGCCCGTTCTGTTCCGCGAGAGCTCGCGGGCCCTTGCCCGTGCAGTTCCTCCCGCCCACGTCGGCCTTCTCTCGAAGCTCGAATATTCATGCGTTTTCGGGGATTTCTTCTTTTGTCACGCCGGCATCCGTCCCGGCATACCGCTCTGCGAACAGGACAGGATGGACCTGATATGGATCCGCGATGCCTTCCTCGACTGGCCGCATCTCCATCCGAAAGTGATCGTGCACGGCCACACGCCGACGCCTGAGCCGGAGGTCATGCCCAATCGCGTCAATGTCGATACCGGCGCCTGCCGCACGGGCAGGCTCACCGCTCTGGTCATCGACGGCGGGGACAAGCGCCTTCTCAGCGTCAGCGATTAGAGCAAGGGAGCCATCCAAGCCACGGCTTGCTTCACGCCGAAGCGGATGCCCTTTGCTGCTCTCCGCCCCCATCGCCGAGGTGGCGGTTGCCCAAGCGCGGCGCAAAAGAGACGAGGATTGAAAACGGCAGCCCTTTCACCAATGCGCAGCCAAACCTCCATATCTGTACAGTCGAAGCATCTTTGTTCTTGCCAGTCACCGTTGGCTCGATGTCGCCTTTAAACGTCAAACTTAATAATTCATCCGATCTAAATTCTTGTTCTCATGCTCCGGCAACCTAGGATTGGAGCGCATAGCTGATTTTGTTTTTTTCGGCTAAAGACGTTCTCTGCTTGCCGGCTGACAGCTTTGCTGCCATTCTTGCCACCGTCTTAGGTTTCCGGGATCAGTTGTTCAATCTTCAAACGAAGGGGGCACATGGATGGCCAAGGAATCTTCGAATGCCGCTTCCTCAACAAGTAAAGCGGACACAAGCCCGATAATCGACCCAAATGCGGGATTGGCTTTTATGGCGTCGCAAGCCCGGGAAAGTGCGGCTCCCAACGACCCCGTTGGCGTCGACAAGATACGTGATCTCCTGTTCGGCAACCAGATGCAGGACTATGATCGCCGCTTTTCCAAGCTGGAAGAGCGTTTCCTGCAGCGCTTCAAGGATGTCGAATCCGAGACCAAGCGCAATCTCGAAATGTACGAGTCAAACGCGAAGAAGCAGGTCGAATCTCTGGCGTCGCAATTGCGGAATGAAAAAGATGCGCGAGCCGAGGCCGACAAGGAGATCGATCGCAATCTCCGCGAACAGAACCAGGCGCTTGAAAAGCAAGTGCGCGCACTGTCGGACCAGTTGAGCGACCTTGAGCGCGAAGTCTCGGATCGAATCAATCGGAGCGATCACTTGCTGCGTGAAGAAATCAAGCAGAGGAACGAGAGCATACAGCTGATGTTGGAGAAGATGTTCTCTGACCTCAGCAACGTCAAGACAGACAGAAATCTGTTAGCCGGCCTGTTTGTGGAAGTTGCGAAATGCCTCAACCAGGATCCTGGGGGCAGCAAGAGCAATTCGGACCGGGTTTGGAAAACGAGTTGATCCGGATTTGACGTCGACCGTCGACCCAATCAACCTTCTTCAACGAGCAGCTTCGAACGATACTGGGATAGATCGAGAAGCGCTGGCTCGGCTTTTGGTCGAAATTGCCCGGAATGTGGATCCGGATTACCGCGTCAGTTTCCGCGAAGCGCCAACCGCGGATCCTCGGATGGAAACGCTGCGCCAGTTACTGGTCGGGCGTGAAATCTCGGAGCTTTCACGGGTCGCGCATCTCCTCGACGAACCTGAGCAACTCGCAGCGGCCGTAGGGAACGTTCTTCCCAGCGCGACCGCGCAGGCTTCTCATGTGCAACTCAGCGAGGTTCTTGCGCCCGTTGTGGAGGGAGCTACTCGACGATCGGTTCAGAAGAACCCCCGCACGCTGACTGAGATACTGTATCCGCTGCTTCTTCCCGCAATTCGCAAATCCATCGGCGAAAAAATCGACGCGACCTTTCAGTCACTCAACGAATCCTTGAAATACATCTTCACGTTGCGCGGGCTCAAGTGGCGGCTCGAATCCTGGAGAACGGGCACAAGCTTCGCGGAAGTCGTTCTGAAGCATTCTCTTGTCTACCGCGTAGAGCACGCCTTCCTCATTCACGGCCTCTCCGGGCTTTTGATTACTCATGTGGCTGCCGAGAACGCGACGAGCGAGGATCCACAACTCATTTCCTCGATGCTCAGTGCGATTCAAGATTTTGTAAAGGATTCATTCAACGAGAAAGACCAGGAGGGCCTGGACACAATCCGCTTCGGCGAACTTCGCCTGTGGTCGCAACCCGGGCCGTTCGCCACCTTGGCGGTGGTGATCAGGGGAAACCCGCCGGAGGAATTGCACGAAATACTAAGCGACGTGCTGCTTCGTATTCACGCGGAGCACGCAGAGGCTCTGGAGCAATTCGACGGGGACAGCTCCAAGCTCATCGGTATCGAGACGCAATTGCAGACTTGCGTGGATCTGAAGCAGCAGGATTCGCATCAGGGATTTCCCTGGCTCCTTCTGGCTGCCGCGTTGCTGATTCTGGGTGCGGTCGGCGGTTGGCTCTTTTATTCCTGGCAAACCTCGCAACGCTGGCAGGCCTATGTCACCCGGCTGGAGAGCCAACCGGGAATCATTGTCACCGAACAAAAGATGTCCGGCAGGCAATTCTATGTTGCCGGGTTAAGGGATCCGCTTGCTGCGGATCCGCAATCCCTGTTGTCCGGAACGCAAGTCGATCCCGCCCGCGTTCACTCACGCTGGCAATTCTATCAGAGCCTTCAGCCTGAATTCGTGCTGAAGCGCCTGACGGCGTCGCTGGCGCCGCCGGCGTCGGTGCGACTTTCGATCGCCGACAATGGCATCGTCGCCGAGGGAAATGCTACCGCCGCCTGGATTGACCGGGCCCGGGCCGCGGCCCAGCAGCTTTCGGCGGGCGGGCCATTTCTGGATATCAGAGTCCGTGAGGTCGATCCCGAAAAACTCGCCGAGGCGCATTGGCATGACTATGTGTCCCGCCTGGAGACCAAGCCGGGAATCATCGTCGGCGAACATCACATCCGCGATGGGCAATTCTACATCGCCGGCCTGAGAGACCCCCTCGCGGTCGATCCCATCTCCCTCTTGTCGGAAACGCAGGTCGATCCCGCTCGCGTTCATTCGAATTGGCAATATTATCAGAGCCTTCAGCCCGAATTCGTGTTGAAGCGCCTCACGGCGGCGCTGGCGCCGCCGAAAACGGTACGACTGTCGACCCTCGGAGATCGCATCCTTGCCGAGGGCGAAGCGCCCGCGGCCTGGATCGACAGCGCTCGGGCGGCGGCTCAGCAACTTTCGGCGGGCGGACCGGTTTTCGACATCTCGAAGGTCCGTGAGGTGGACCCGCAGAAGATCGATGCGGAGCGCTGGCAAGCCTATGTGTCGCGCCTGGAGACGCAATCTGGCATTATCGTTGGAGAACATCGGATCCACGATGGGCAATTCTACATCGCAGGCCTGAGAGACCCCCTCGCGGTTGATCCGCTGCCTCTGATCTCGGAAGCGCAGCTCGATCCCTCCCGCGTTCATTCCCACTGGCAATCCTATGAGAGCCTCGAGCCCGAATTCGTGCTGAAGCGCCTGAGCGCGTCGCTGGCGCCATCGAAGTCCATACGACTTTCGATCGCCGGCAATCGCATCGTCGCCGAGGGCGAGGCTCCTGCGAACTGGATCGACCGGGCGCGTGCCGCGGCCCAACAACTTCCGGCAGGTGGGCCGTTGCTCGACATCTCCAAGGTCCGGGAGGTCGATCCGCAAAAGCTCGATGAGGAGCACTGGCAAGCCTATGTCTCGCAACTGGAGGACCAAACGGGGATCATCGTCACTGAACAAAAGGTGGAACAAGGACAATTTTATATTGCCGGCTTGAGAGACCCGCTGGCCGCCGACCCGCTGGCCCTGTTGGCCGGGACACAGCTCGATCCCACCCGCGTTCATTCGCACTGGCAGTTCTATCAGAGCTTCCAGCCCGAATTCGTGCTGAAGCGCCTGACTGCCTCGCTGGCGCCGCCGAAGTCGGTACGACTTTCGATCGTCGACGATCGCATTGTAGCGGAGGGTGATGCTCCTGCCACTTGGATCGCCAGGGCGCGCGCCGCCGCCCAGCGGCTTTCCGCGGACGGGCTGACTCTGGAGGTCGCCAACCTACGCGACATGAGCCTCGGCAACCTAAACCGCTTCAAACGCGGCATCGAGGCGATCGACATCTTCTTTGATTCCGGCAAAGCCGTCCCCGGAACGACCCAGATGCCGGTTCTCGACAAGTTGGCGAGCGATCTCAAAGAGCTCACAGAGATGACCCGCGAGGCGGGCGTCACCGCGCGGTTCATGTTGACCGGTCATTCGGATGCAACCGGCCGTGACACGGCCAACCTCTCGCTCAGCCTGGCGCGCGCGGAGACCGTCCGCGCGCTCCTCAAGAAGCGCGGCGTTGATCCGGAACTGCTTTCCGTTCGTGGTGCGGGCACGTTCGAACCAGCGGAAAGCGATGACAGTCTGGTTGGCAAGCCGGCCAACCGCAGGGTCAAGGTCACGGTAAGCTTGGAATGATCCGGGCGGAGGCGAGTATGTTGCAAAAGAAGATCTGCATGCTGGGGGGTTTTAGCGTCGGAAAGACAAGCCTGGTCCGAAGGTTCGTACAGAGCATCTTTTCTGAAACCTACATGACGACGGTGGGGGTTAAGATCGACAAGAAGAATGTCGAGCTCCCGGACAGGACCGTGAACCTCATTCTGTGGGATTTGGCCGGCGAAGACGATATCGGCTCGTTCCGCGTCAGCTATGTGCGGGGCGCGACCGGGCTCGTCCTTGTCGTCGATGGAACGCGCCCGGCAACCCTCGCTGTCGCGCTAACCCTTCGTGAACGGGCCGAGGCTGAATTCGGCGCGATGCCGGGTGTGCTCCTGTTCAACAAGTCCGACCTGGCGGATCAGTGGGCAATATCGGACCTAGAGATGAATGAGTTGAAGACGAATGGATGGCCGGTCTACTTGACAAGCGCTCTGACCGGGAACTCCGTTGATGATGCGTTCCATCGTTTGGCTGAGATGGTCGCCCACTAGACTATGGACGTTTTGCCGAGAGCCATCCGAAACTGGCTTTACAACCTAATCTACCACGAGCGCTCTGTCGCATATGTGAAAATTGATGCCCAGCATTTGGTGGTTGCCAAGGGTGGGAGCGTCGAGCGCCACGGACTTTCATCACTTCGCATTGGCGAACCGGTCGCCGAACAGCTTGAATTCATGGAAGGTCTGCTGCCCGGCCTCGATCTCCCCTATGATCTGCCCATGATTGAATTGCCTTCCGGGCGGGTCGCAGACCTCCATCTTCTTTCCGAAGACAGCTGCGTCTGGCTGATATTCCTCGATGCCACAGTCGAGCGCGGCAACAAGCAGAGAATACAACAAAAAGCCTATGAAATGACGCTTCTTCAAGAAAGACTTCGCAGTCTCAACGACAAGCTACAAGCGATGAATGAAGCGCTCAGGCAGAGCCAAGAGGATTTGGCGCGTGAATACCAACGCTCCGAAGCTCTGCTCCTCAACGTCCTTCCGGCCTCGATCGCCGAGCGGTTGAAGGCGCATGAACAGATTGCCGACGACCATGCAGAGGTGAGCGTCCTTTTTGCCGACATCGTCAGCTTTACGGAAAAGGCGCGAAGCGTAGGAGCGGAGACGACCGTCGCTATCCTCAATCGCTTCTTCAAGGCTGCGGATCTGCTTTCCGAACGACATGGCTGCGAAAAGATCAAGACGATCGGCGATTGCGTCATGGTGGTCGCAGGCCTGCCTGTCGCGCGGGCCGATCATGCGGAGGCGCTTGCCCGCTACGCGCTTGAACTGCGGAAAGCGGCTGAGTGCGAAAACTTCGCGGGAGAACCGTTAGGCCTCAGGATTGGCCTTCACTCCGGGCCAATAGTGGCGGGCGTCATAGGCAAAAAGCGCTTTGCTTACGACCTTTGGGGCGACACGGTTAACCTCGCAGCACGTATCCAAAGGTCTGCCGAACCTGCGGAAATCCGTATTTCGGACGCCACGCACGATCTGCTTGGACCAAGCTTTGCTTGCCAACCGCTTTCGGAAACGGAATTGCGAGGTGCAGGCCGGGTGCGGCTGTGGCGGCTCACGGCTTGATCAGCCGCCTGGCGCTCGCGGATCCGCGGCTTTTCTGATCAGACGCCTTACGGATCAGCGAATAGCCGAAATGCCGTAGCCGTCGACCACGGCGTGGCCGCTCGAAGCATCCGCGGCATAAATGCCGAAGCCGCAGATCGCTATCGCGGAAATCATCAGGAACGAAAGAAGGGCGGCTCTCACGGGGTTCATCTCGGCTGAAGTTTCCCGAAAACTTGACATGACAAGGTTACGAAACCGTTCCCGGTCACAACGACAGTCACGAGTTAAAGTTGCATCGAGCACTTTCGATTCCGACGGGAATCGACAAGTGCTCTCTTCCTTCTGACTGATCGGATTGTCCGGTGCCACGGCTTGTCTGGACCGTGGTGCGCGTGCTTCTAGCTCCGCGCCTGGGGTCTAGCCATAGCCATTTCGCTTCTTCACAACGGAAAAGCGGAAGCGTTGCCGATATGTCACGGATGACGCAGGGAAGCCCTTGGGCTCAATCACGGAGGGATCGTGTCGTAGGCCGCGCCGCCGATCCCGAGACGCCTGGTTGCTGCTCCGGTCATGAAACGGAGTGACAATCGAAAGGCGAGCGATAGCATGGTCGCTCAATGGCCAAAGGGAATGGAATGCCGCTCCAGAATCGTGTCGATCCGTTGGGAGACGTCCACGCCGTCGAGGAACGTGGGACTTTCACAGGGAACCGTGGTGTCATCCACGATCCCGAAACCAAAACGTTGCTCAAGCGTCGCTGGACGACCAAGGCATGGATCATCTGCACCTGCGAATTCCGCGGCAGGAAACGGCAGGTGATGGGACGCAACGCCCCCTCCGGCGCGGCGGGCTGGACGGAGCTCTTCTTTCTCGACGAGGTGACGGCCCTGGCGGCGGGGCATCGCCCTTGTTTTTATTGTCGCCGACAACGGGCCGAAGCCTTCATTGAGGCCTGCGCGGCAGCGTTCGATGGAACGCCTCCCAAGGCGTCACGGCTCGACGCCCGACTTCATGACGAACGTCTCGCCTCGGGCGGAGAAGCGTTCGCGGTGGACGGCAGTGACTTCGGCGCGCTTCCCGACGGCGCCATGCTTGCCAGCGACCGGCGATGCTTCGTCAAGCATGGCGGCGCGCTGCGAAGGTGGAGCTTCGGTGGCTACGGTCCTCCCAGCACCTTCGCACAACTGGAAAACACCAGGCTGATCACGCCCAGGACCACGCTCGTCGCGCTGACGGCCGGATACCTCCCGGCATGGCATCAATCGATCGGCGGAGCAGTCGAACGCGGGACTTGACCACGGCACCCGTCCCGGCACATGTGTCCGGGCATGCGTGCGAATTACAGAATGCAGCGGCTTTACGTTCCGCAGGATCTTTTTCAGGGCGCCGAGATCGAGCCTGATCCGCAGCAGGCGCACTATCTCGGCAATGTGCTTCGTCTCAACCAGGGTGGCCAACTTCTGGTCTTCAACGGTCGCGACGGTGAATGGCTTGTCGAGATCACCAGCGTCACGCGCAAGAGGATGGCGCTCGGAGCGCTCGCTCAGGTACGACCGCAGCCGCCGCATCCAGACCTCGTCTATTGTTTTGCTCCCCTCAAGCAGGGCCGCCTCGACTACATCGTCCAGAAGGCGGTCGAGATGGGAGCCGGCCTGCTGCAGCCCGTCATCACGCAGCACACCCAGATGTCGACGGTCGGCATAGACCGCCTCCGGGCGAACGTGATCGAGGCGGCCGAACAATGCGGGATTCTGGCGATCCCGCATGTCGAGGAACCGGTGAAGCTCGATCGCGCGCTTTGGCTATGGGAACCTGGCCGGCGACTTATCTTTTGCGACGAGGGCTCTTCGACCAACAATCCCTTGCCGATTCTGTCGACGGTTGCCGAACGCAAGCTGGGATTGCTGATCGGACCGGAAGGCGGCTTCTCCGAAGAGGAACGCCAGCAGCTTCGTGCGCTGCCCTTCGTCACCGCCATCCCTCTCGGTCCGCGCATACTGCGCGCCGATACGGCCGGGGTCGCTGCCCTCGCCGTGATCCAGGCGACGATCGGCGACTGGAACGTTCAATGACAGTTGATGTCAGTGTCAGGATTTTTCGTTTGATCGCTCAGCCTTCGTTCATCCATCAAGCGCCGGCAGTCGGGCGGGAGAACATTCACCATGGCACGTGATACGACGGATTTCCGGCCCATCGAAGGGTTGGACGAACTCGTCGGCTATCTTTCGGACGGCGCCAAGCCGAAGGAAGACTGGCGTGTCGGCACCGAACACGAGAAATTTCCCTTCTATGTCGATGGCAACGCTCCCGTTCCCTATGGCGGGGAGCGTGGCATCCGCGCGTTGCTGGAAGGCATGCAGAAGACGCTCGGCTGGGACCCGATCATGGATGCGGGGCGCATCATCGGGCTCGTCGAGCCCACCGGCCAGGGCGCTATCTCGCTCGAGCCCGGCGGCCAGTTCGAGCTTTCCGGGGCGCCGCTGGAAACGATCCACCAGACTTGTCGCGAGGGCAACGCCCACCTCGCGCAATTGCGCGAGATTGCCGAACCGCTCGGCATTCGCTTCCTCGGCCTGGGCGGCAGTCCGAAATGGACGCTGGCCGAGACTCCCAAGATGCCGAAATCGCGCTACGAGATCATGACCCGATACATGCCCAAGGTCGGCACCAAGGGTCTGGACATGATGTATCGCACCTGCACAATTCAAGTGAATCTCGACTTCTCCGATGAAGCCGACATGCGCCGCAAGATGCAGGTCTCGCTCAAGCTGCAACCTCTGGCGACGGCGCTATTCGCCAATTCACCTTTCACGGAAGGGCGGCCGAACGGTTTCCAGTCGTGGCGCGGGGATATCTGGCGCGACACCGACAACCAGCGCTCGGGTCTTCTGCCCTTCTGCTTCGCGCCGGATTTCGGCTTCGCCGACTATGTCGAATGGGCGCTCGACGTGCCGATGTATTTCGTCATACGCGACGCCCATTACCACGACCTCACCCATGTCACGTTCCGCCAGTTCATGGACGGCGCGCTGGACAACACGATCCCGCAAGGTCGTCCGACCATGGGCGATTGGGCCAACCACCTCTCCACGCTTTTTCCCGACGTACGGCTGAAGCGCTTCCTCGAAATGCGCGGCGCCGATGGTGGGCCATGGCGCCGCATCTGCGCCCTGCCCGCCTTCTGGGTGGGACTGCTCTACGACGAAGAGGCGCTTGACGCGGCCGAAACGCTCACGCGCGACTGGACCTACGAGGACGTTCTCGCCATGCGTGACGCCGTCCCGGAAGGTGGCCTTTCGGTGCCTTTCCGCGCGGGCACGTTGCGCGAACTGGGACGCGAGGTGCTGGCCATTTCGCGCCTCGGGCTCGCCAATCGCGGCCGCAAAAACCGCGACGGATATGACGAGACGCATTTCCTGGCTCCCCTCGACGAGGTTGTGGCGCGCGGCACGACGAGCGCTGTCGAGATGCTCAACGCTTATCACACGCGTTGGGGCGACTCGATCGAACCGGTGTTCCTCGAATACGCCTACTGAATCTGCGCCCCTGGATGTCGACACATCCGGGGCGTCCCAGTTGCCGGCTTGGCGCGCGATCGCGCGCTGCAATGCTCGTTCCGGACGACCGTGGGCCGAGAAACGAAAGTCCATTCCGCTTCATGGGCCGATGCGATAGGCTCCTCCCAGCAACCAGCTGGGAGGCCATCATGCTCAACCTGTTCGACATGCTCGCCAACGCACAGAACGGCAATGGCGTGGAAACGCTGGCACGCCAGTTCGGCCTCTCACAGCAGCAGGCGCAGGCGGCTGTGCAGGCGCTGCTGCCTGCTTTCAGCCAGGGGCTCAAGCGCAACACTTCGGATCCTTATGGCGTCGGCGCGTTCCTTTCGTCCCTATCGACCGGACAGTACGCCCGCTATTTCGATGATCCCGCCGACGCGTCCTCTCCTCAGGGCGTGGCCGCCGGCAATGACGTTCTCGGCCAATTGTTCGGCTCCAAGGATTTGAGCCGAGCCGTTGCGGCACAAGCCGCCCAGGCGACGGGTCTCGGGCAGCAGATGCTGCAGCAGATGCTTCCGGCCATCGCCGCCATGATCATGGGCGGGCTTTTCAAGCAATCGACCAACCAGATGCAGGCGGCAGCCGGTGGGACCGGCAATCCGCTGCAGGAGATTATCGAGCAGATGATGAGGCAGGGCGGCATGCCTCAGCAGGCGCCGCAGCCTGGCCGACCGCCGCAATCGCCCGATCCCCTCGATAATCCGTTCGGCAAGATCCTCCAGGACATGTTCGGCGGCGGCGCGGCCCAGGCACCGTCAGGCGGGACATCCGGCGGCTATGGTGACAATCCGCTTGGCAAGATCTTCGACGAGTTGCTTCGCGGCAGTCAGGCACGGGCACCTCGAGAGGAAGCTGCGCCGCCGCCGCAGAGCAATCCGAGCGGGCGCCAGCGGAATCCCTATGACGACCTCTTCGGCCAGATGTTCGAGACAGGCGCCAAGCAGCGCGACGAGTATCAGAAAGGCGTGGAATCGATCTTCGACCAGTTCCGGCAGGGCATGGACCGCTACAAATAGAGCAATCGCGGCGATACCGCACCCGACCACGGCATTGGGCCATTCCCACGCCACGCGCCGGGCAAGACTGCCAAAAGACAGAAAGCGCCGGGATTGCTCCCAGCGCCTCCCTGTCAAAGCGAGGCCTCCGAAGATGCCCTTGCTTGTGACGGTCGCAGCAAATGCGTTCCTATCGAAATGCGTTGCCCGACCGCGCCTGCGCAACTTCCGTTCCGCTTCGCGCACCATCGAAGGACTTTCCCGGCCTTCATGGCAGCATCGGCCCACCGTTCACGTTTGCAACCGCTGACGATGGCCGCCGTCGGTCTTCTGAACGTGCAGTCGCGGGACCGCGAAATGCCCTCTTCAGAACGGCCTCAGGTTTTCTTCCAGGCTTGATCCGCTGACCAACTCGGACCGTCCATGGACCTGAGTTGCCCTTACGTTACGACGGCATTTTGCCGCAGCCAAGCCGTGCGAGCCTGTGGAAAGCGGGATTATCGTGAATTGCGGCCCGACCTCGTCGAACGATTCTTCATCCCCAAGGCCAGTGAGCTTGTAGACCACCGAGACTACCGGAAACCGCGCAACCTGGGACTGAAAAAGCCCGGCCTCGAGTAAGGCCGGGCAATGTGCAGGCTACCGGGGGAGCCCGGCGGGAGTGGGGATAGCGCCTGCGTTAGCTCTCCGCGTCCGTGCGAAACGGAATTCTATTGCGCCTGGCGCGACGCGACATTCTCATGGCGCCTGTGGACGATATCATTCAGGCGCGTGGTGGGGTCGGCGCCAAAGGGCAGACCCACGGCGGCATACAGATCGGTACGGCGCAGTCCGATGTCGGCGAGTTCGGCATCCGTCATCTCGCCGAGGCGCATGAACTCGCGCCGATTCTTCCACGAGCGATAGAAACCGGCAACGGAATTGACCGCGCGAGCCGCCCAGGCTTGACGCGGAGCGGCGTGCAGCGAGGAATGGTGATCGAGCGTGGTCATCGCGAGGACTCCTTCGAAAGCTCGGACAAAATCCATTCGCCGCCAGCGCCGCGTGGGAGGACGCGCCGCTGCCGCTAACTCGGATTCTGTCGCTTCAAGTGGACGCTTGCACTTTGGCGAAATAGTATTGATTAGTCCAACGAATGTTTTAAATGTTTATCATCAAGTTTCATGATGGATTTTCACTATGGCAGCGCCGCTCGATCTCGACCAGTTGCAGACATTCATCACGATCGCCGACACCGGCAGCTTCACCCGGGCCGCAGAAGAGGTGCACCGCACCCAGTCCGCGGTGTCCATGCAGATGCGGCGCCTTGAGGAGCGCATCGGCAAGCCGCTCTTTGAAAAGGACGGCCGCATGAACCGCCTGACCGAGGAGGGCGATCGTCTGCTGTCCTATGCGCGGCGCATGCTGCGCCTGAACCGGGAAACGCTTGCGGCGTTCGACGAGTCAAGCCTGGAAGGCCAGGTGCGCATCGGCACGCCGGACGACTATGCCGACCGCTTCCTGCCAGAGATCATGGGCCGCTTTGCGCGTTCCAACCCTCGCGTCGAGCTGTCGGTGGTGTGCGAGCCGACGATCAATCTCGCCGAACTGATCCGCCGGGGGCACCTTGATATCGCGCTCGTGACCCAATGCGACGACGTTCGTCCATCCGAGATCGTGCGCAAGGAGCCGCTGCTCTGGGTGACCTCTGCCAGCCATTCGGTGCATCAGGAAGAGATCCTGCCCCTGGCTTTCGGGCGTCCGACTTGCCAGTGGCGGCGCTCCGCCACCGACACCCTGCACCGGATGGGCCGCGAACACCGCGTTCTGTTCACGAGCTGGTCGGCTACGGTCATCATCGCGGCTGTGCTGTCGGGCCTGGCAGTGTCCGTGCTCCCCGAATGCGCGCTGCGGCCGGGCATGCGCGTCCTTGGCGAGGCCGACGGTTTCGGCCCGCTCCCCGACATCAATATCGGCATCCTGCGCGGCCATACGAGCAAAGCCGACATCGTCGACGCGCTGGCCCGCCATATCGCAGAAAGTCTGGATAATATCTCGGCGCCCATCGCCGAGGAGACCGGCACGTTCGACTTCGCCGCCCTCGGCGGGATACGCGGCAAGCGCCTGCGGCCGAACCATGTCATGGCCGGCTGGTAGTCCAGCGAGGGGGAACCATGAAGGCGACGATCAGCCTCTGCCTGGCGGCGATTTCTTTCCTGCCGGTTACCCAGGCGCTGGCGACGAGCGGACCCGGTTGTCTCGTTGTCGTCAATGTCGAACCGGGCGACACGTTGAACATGCGCCGGCAACCCAGCGCAGCCTCGGCCGTCGTCGATGAACTCGCGCCTGGAAGCCACGGAATCATCCATCTCGACGGCCGGTGCGAACCGATCAGCAGGCCGTGGGGAAGTCGCTGGTGCAAGGTCAGCCACTATAATGGCGACAAGGTCACCAAGGGCTGGGTCAAAGCACGTTACGTTCGCGACTCCGACTGCCCTTGACCGATAGCGCTCAGAACCTGTCGACGACTGTAATGCCTTGCCCCTCGAAGCGGTCCATGGACATCAAGGCGCCGGGAGCCTCGTCCAGGGAGATCCGCTTTCCCACCAGCCTTTGGGGAGCAAGCTTCCCGGTCTCGACCATGGCCATCATCGCCTCGTAGCGGAAGGCCTGCATGCCATGGCTGCCGATCAATTGCAGCTCGTGCGCGATCACCTTGTCCATTGGTATTGCGGGCCGCGCATGCTCGTCGAGCATCAGCCCGACCTGCACGTGACGGCCTCGCCGCCGCAGATTGGCAATCGAGTTGAAGCAAGTCGTCGGGTGGCCGAGCGCATCCACCGAGACATGCGCTCCTCCCTTGGTGACTTCCCTCACCGCCTCCACGACGTCCGGGACCCCTGCTCCGTCGATCGTCGCCACGGCCCCCATTTCGCGCGCGAACGCCAGCTTATCCCTGGTGATATCGATCGCGACCACATTCGCCCCCATGGCCGCCGCGATCATGATGGCGGAGAGGCCGACGCCGCCGCAGCCATGGACGGCCACCCATTCCCCCGGCTGGACCCTGGCCTGATCGACGAGCGCCCTGAACGACGTGGCGAAACGGCAGCCAAGACTTGCGGCCGTCACGAATTCCAGCGTCTCGGGCAGCCGCACCAGATTCGTGTCGGCAAAATCGAGCGCGACATAGTCGGCGAACGACCCCCAGGCGGTAAAGCCCGGCTGGAACTGCGCCTCGCAAACCTGATGATTGCCCGACCGGCATTCATGGCACCGGCCGCAGCCGGCAACAAAGGGCACTGTCACACGATCGCCCACCCGCCAGCGCTTCACCTGTTTGCCCACGGCCAAGACGGTTCCCGCGAGTTCGTGGCCGGGCACGTGCGGCAACACGATATCCGCATCATGACCCATCCAGCCATGCCAGTCGCTTCGGCACAGGCCGGTCGCCTCGACCTTGACGACAACCCCATCTGCCGACGGCACGGGATCGGGCACGTTGCGGATTTCCGGCGGCGACCGGAACTGCTCGAACAGAACGGCTTTCATCGGGGGTGCCCTCCTATAGCGAGTTCGACCGGGCTGCTCGTACTGCCGGCAATTTCGGCGTTAGCTCTACCGTTTTCCAGCCTTGATCACCAGCACGTTCCCGACCGCCACGAGGAGCAGGCCGGCGATCGCCCAGGGTGTCCAGCGATAGCCCTCAAAGACCGTCGAGATGAGCAGCGCGAAGACGGGGAACATCACCGTTGAATAGCCGGCTCGCGCGCCGCCGATCCTGCCGAGCAGGGTGAGGTAGGCGAAAAAGGCCAAAACGGTGGAAATGATGGACAGAAACAGCAGGGATCCCAGATAGGCGACAGTCGGCACGATGATGAAGGGCCTTCCGAGCGCCAGCGCCAGAACGCAGGACCACAAGGTGCCGTAGAGCATGCCCCAGGCATTCATGGAGACGAGCGGCAGTCCCCGGCGCTGGGCGGCTCCTGAAACGAGATTGCCGAGGCAGAACGACAATGTGCCGGCGACGCAGAAAAGCAGCCCGACCAAAGTTCCGCCGGAAAGTCCATGCGCGGCCATCTCGGGCCAGAACATCAGGGCGATGCCCGCAAAACCGGTAATGCCGCCCGCCACGATTCGCAGCGATGGCCTTTCTCGCATGACCAAGGCGGCAAGCAGCATGTTGATCACGGAGGCAAGCGAGAAGACCACGGACAACAGTCCGCTCACCAGATAGAGGGCGCCATAGTAGAACAGCAGGAAATTGGACGAGAAGATCAGAATCCCGAGCGCAGCGAAGCGCAAGTGGTCGCCCAGTGGGAAACGCCAGGGACGCCTGGAGGCAAACACCCAGCCAAACATGATGATCGTGGCAATCGCGAAGCGCCAGACGAGATTGACCTCGTTGGAAACCGTGCCCACCTGCTGCGCGATCGCGAACCAGGAGGCGCTCCACGCGACCACGGTCAGCGCATAGAGGCCATAGTCGAGCGGTTCGAACGGCTTTACGGGCGGCGTGGAGGAAGCAGGCCCGAAATTGGAGACGGAAGGGCGGGTGTTCATGGATGCTCCTGTACGGGCCTGTGCTAAAGATCCGCACGCATGCTCGTCCAGCCAGTTCTTTTGATCGTCTCATTCAATCAAGCAATGCGTCACGGGCCTTGACCTCGGCGAGGCAAGGGCTCCCAATCCCGCCATGAGCGACTTCTTTGCCCCCGATTCGAAGACCAACGCCGCCGAATATACGGTGAGCGAGATTTCCGGCGCCCTCAAGCGTGTGGTCGAAGATGCTTTCGGCAACGTGCGGGTGCGCGGCGAAATCTCCGGTTATCGTGGTCCGCACTCCTCCGGCCATGCCTATTTCGCACTGAAGGACGACCGCGCGCGGATCGAGGCTGTGGTCTGGAAAACCACAATGCAGAAGCTGAAGTTCCGGCCCGAGGAAGGGATGGAGGTGATTGCCACCGGGCGCCTGACGACCTATCCGGGATCTTCGAAATACCAGATCGTCATCGACAATCTCGAGCCCGCCGGCGCGGGCGCCCTGATGGCGCTGCTCGAGGAACGCAAGCGCCGTCTCGCAGCGGAGGGTCTCTTCGACAAGGACCGCAAGCGGCCTCTTCCCTATCTGCCCAACGTCATCGGTGTCATCACCTCGCCCACCGGCGCGGTCATCCGCGATATCCTGCACCGCATCCGCGATCGCTTTCCGCTGCACGTCCTGGTGTGGCCGGTACGGGTCCAGGGGGAAACAGCAGGACTTGAGGCAGCGGCGGCGGTGAAAGGGTTCAACGACCTTCCGCGGGAGGGCGCCATCCCCCGGCCGGATCTGCTGATCGTGGCACGCGGCGGCGGCAGCCTGGAGGACCTGTGGGGTTTCAATGACGAAGATCTCGCGCGGGCCGTCGCCGCATCCAACATTCCCGTGATCTCGGCGGTCGGCCATGAGACCGACTGGACGCTCATAGACTTTGTCGCCGACATGCGCGCGCCGACGCCGACCGGGGCCGCCGAAATCGCCGTTCCGGTGAAGGCGGACCTGCAGGCGACGCTCTCAAGCCTCGGCGCGCGGCTTTCAGGAGCGGTCTCGCGCGGCGCCGAGCGCAAGCGCCACGCGTTGCGCGCGACAGCACGCGCTCTCCCCTCCCCCGACCAGTTGCTGGCCCTGCCGCGACGCCGCTTCGATGACGCGACGACACGGCTCGCCCGCTGCCTTATCGTCAACACCGAACGCAAACGCGCCGCGCTGGAGGCCGTACGGCTCGCGCCATCGCTGCTCTCGCGCCGTCTCAACGAAGCGCGGCGCCATCTGGACCATGCCGGCAGCCAACTTCCGAAATGCGCCGCGGCCAATCTGCGTGAAAGGCGGCGTCATCTCGCGACCCTCCACGCGCGCATGAGCATCGAGCCCATCGCCAGGCACGCCGCCGAACTTCGCCGCGAGGAAGGGCGGATCGCGACGAGGCTCCGCCGGGCCATCGCCAGTTTGGTCGTCGCGAAGCGAGGCCGCCAGGCGCAAGCCGAGCGCATGCTTGCGACTGTCTCCTATCAATCGATCCTGCAGCGCGGCTTCGCCGTGGTGCGGGACGCCGGGGGACAGACCGTCAAGCTTGCAGCGTCAGTGCGCCCCGGCGCGGCACTCTCTCTCCAGTTCGCCGATGGAGTGGCGAGCGCCATCGCGACGGGCTCCGCCGAACCTGCGAAGCCACGCCCCAAGTCGCCGGCAAAGCCCCGATCCGGCGGCGAGCAAGGCTCGCTGTTCTGAGCGGGCGTCGCAAGAGTGCCCAAGGCTCTTGCGCGGCAACCCCAACAAGAGATGACCAGCGCTTTGCAGCCTGCGCATTGCGGCCATGCAATCTCGTCGCTTCAAGCCAAGGGCCGGCGCCACTATCTCAGCAGCGACGAAGAACAAAGCAATGGAGGGTCAGATGAACCTTGTTCGTAACTACCGCAACTGGCGTCGCGTCCGTGAAACCGTGAACGAACTCAATCGCTTGTCGAACCGCGAACTCGCCGATCTCGGCATCAATCGCGCCGATATCGTGCGCGTCGCCCGCCAAGGTCTCTGAGTTTGAGGCGCCTATAACGAAGCCCGCCAGCGAAAGTCGGCGGGCTTTGTATTTCTGAGCACACTTTTGGCGAAATCCCGGCCACCAAGCTGACCGGAGGCTAAATCCTACCGACCCCGGTTGCAGTCGAGTGCGCGCCGATCGCTGTCAACCGAAGAAGATCCCTGTCTCGCATGCCGCTCTCGTAAGCGGTGATCAGCCTCTTTGCCACGACATCGGCAGCTTCGCGATCGATTGGCTTCAGGCCGCACCCATCGAAGATTTCCTGGAGGAACGCCAATTCCTGAGGACGGAAGACCCCGGTCCTCGAAATGCCTGACAAAGCCATATTGACCTCCCGATTCATTGGGGCGGGAGCACGATGGTCTCTCAATCGCCAGAGCCCGTTTTCCTATCGTGACGATGAGATCTATTTACCATATTCCTGGTTGTTCCTCCAATCACGGACGAAGACAAGCAAGAACAAGTGCTAGACATATACATTTAGACCAGAGCCGCTCCGATGGGAAAACCGGAAGCGATACTGGGGTCGCTCATTGTAACTGGCTACCCACCTGTTCGTGCTGTTCTACGAGGAGCCGCGGCTCGCGCGAGACTTCGGCAGCGAGTATACGAGCTAGCGCCCAGGTGCCGCGTCAGAGGCATCAATCTGGGAAAGGCCAAGCCGGCCATCCTGAGCAAGCCGAGATACGCTTCGGCATCTTGCGAACGACCGGCCGCAACAAGACCACCTGTCGAAAGGTTTGCCGCCAAAGCGGGTTCACGTTCCACAAGCGATGCACGCTCGCGCGGTGTCCGCCTCGTGCCCTGCTTCGGCAAAGAAAATAACCGTTCGATATGAGCGAAGCGGGATCGGTCTCTCCTTGTTCAAGGTCAATCCGGGACTTCCAACCCCGCCTTCCTGAGCGAGGCGAGGACCAGTTCGGCATCTGCCGCACTACCGAACCGCCACAAGGCCTCTTGCCGAATGTTGGCCACCAGAGCCGGCTGCTGTTCCAGGAGCCAAGCGCGTTCACGCTCGACGTCGGCCTTGGAACCTCCTTCCTCGGCAAAGATCGCCGCGGCAAGCACGTGATAGAGCGCATTGGCTGGCGTGTT
>DATMFK010000047.1:0-4466 GCA_035556195.1 Rhizobiaceae bacterium | reverse complement strand
TGCCCGGTGGCGGTATCGAGCGCGTCGAACTGGAAGTCGCTGTAATCCATGTAGAACGCCCCGAATTGGGTGCGCACATGGTTGTCGAGGAACGCCGATTTCCAACCGAACTCGTAATCCCACACCGTTTCCGGGCCGAATTCCGAGGTCGCGTTGTTCGCACCGCCCGGCTTGTAGCCACGCGCGGCGAACACGTAGATCAGATTGTCGTCGTCCAGATTCCAGTTGAGCGCGGCCTTGCCGGTCAGTCGTCCATCCTCATGGCTGCCGGCGAGATCGGCGACGACCAGGCCGCCAGGCGGGAAAATCGGGCTCTCGGTGCCGATCGTCACGCTGCCGCTGCTGTCCACCTTGTAGTGCGAATAGCGGCCGCCGAGCTGGAACTCGAGGTTGGGCATGATCTTGTAGCCGAGCTGCGCGAACACGCCGAGCGTGAGCTTGTCCTGGTAATTCAAGATCGCCGTCGCATCGGACAACGGGTCGGCCGCGCGCGCCTCGATGATCACGTCGACCTTGTTCTTCTGATAGTAACCGCCGAGAATCCAGTTGAACGCGCCGTCGGTCGGCGAGATGACGTTGATCTCCTGGGTCCATTCGCGCTCACGCACGAACTGGTCCATCGTCTGGTCCGGGCTCTCGCCGCCGGTTCCCGCGATCATCGCCGCATCGGTGTCGTAAAGGTTGTTGATGCGCTTGTTGGTGTAGCCGGTGAGCGAACGCAGCACGACGCCGCCATGCAGCTCGTAACGCAGTTCAAGGCTCGAGTTGAACGCGCGTTCGTGATTGAGCGTCGGCGCGTTGTAGGTCAGCATGCGAAAGTCGCTTTGGCGGTTGTTGTCGTACGCCGTGCCCTCGATCGGCCGATAGGCATAGCCGCCGGTGTTCTTGTCGACCCACTCGACTTTCGCGAGCGCGCGGAAATTGGCCGGCTGGAACAGGATCCCGATACGGCCGGCCTGCTCGTCCAGGCTGTCCGGCTTGTTATGGTAGGGCCCGATGTCGGTGTAGTAGCTGTCGCGCCAGCGAGTGAAGCCGGCCGCGCGCACCGCGAACGTGTCGCCCAGAGGCATGTTGAGGGCCCCTTCGACGCCATAGGCATCGTAGCTGCCGTAATGCGCCTTGGCGTAGCCTTCGATGCCCCTCGTGTTCGGGTTGGCGGTGTTGATGAAGATCGCGCCGCCTGTCGAGTTCGACCCGACCAGCGTGCCCTGCGGCCCGCGCAGCACCTCGATCGAGCCGATGTCGTAAAAGCTCGACGAAGTGACGATCGGAGGCTGGAAGATGCCGTCGATATAAGTCGCGACGCCATTGGCGACCGCGGGCGAGCCGCTGGCGATGCCGATGCCGCGCAGATTGACCGACTGCGTCAGCCCCTGGTCGGTGATTGAGACCGCGGGGGCCGCATATTGCAGGTCCTCAAGGCTCTGGATGGCCTTGCCCTCGAGCTGGTCGCCCGAGAGCGCCGTCGCCGCGATCGGCACGTCCTGAAGGTTTTCCTCACGACGCTGCGCCGTGACGATGATGTCGCCGAGCGTTTCCGCCTCGCCCTGCGCGCTCGTGTCAGACGCGGCTTGGCCGAATGCCGGCGCTTCAATGCTGCAAAGCACCAGCGCCGCCAACGAACAATGATGGATCAGGTAAGAGCCCCTCATAACCACCTCCCATGTCACCGTTTTACCGCGGTCTTCCCCGAGGTTTCGTGAACGGTAAGGTAAATTTCAATCGATTGCAATAATTGGTCGGCAGCCTGTGATCGGCTGCCGAAAGTGTATTATCTTGGCAACAGCCATGCCCGGCGGGCGAGGAAGGGCGCCTGCGTTCGAGATGAAAAATCCCGCCGCGCACCGGCATCGTTGGAGGCCCGACAATCGCGGGGATTCTTCGCCCGCGCCGTGGACCGCCATGCCCCGCCGAGTGCGTCCTCTATGAAGGTTCCCAGGCCTGTTTACCTGGCGAGGTCTAGGAACGAGGTAACGGGTGATAAGCATAGGCGACCGCCGCAAGCCCGCCGCCAGGATCAACGCAGCGAACAGCGGCAGCCGCCCGAGGCTTATTTGCCGGTCGTTCCACCTCCCCCGTCGACCTCCTGGAGAAGATCAAGCAGACCTTCGACGATCGCCGTTTCCGCACATCCGGGCTTCAGGCGTGATGAGACGACCTCGAAAGTATTTTGCCCGAAGGCTGCGTCGTTCGGGATATATCCGCTGCTCGCAGCGCCATTGGTAAGCGTCGTAAACAGGGTGTGCTTGTAAGGCGCCTCGCGCTTGAAGCGCTGCGCAATCATCGTGAACACCTCCCCGTCCACGCCGCCGATGACCGTGTCACCGACCTTCAGCAAGCTGAGCCTGAGGCCGACGGGATCGGCATCCTCATAGGTCCCCGGATAGCCTGCGCGCCCTTGGTCGAGACGCTTGCGGCCAGGACATGTCACCGTCTTCTGGGCGCCGATGATCTGGCCGCGGGTTACCGGACGCTCGAGGTTCGCCCGCATCACGTGCAACACCTCCTCGCCGAGAAGCTGGCCCATCGAGAGCGCCATCTGCTTTTGCTGGTTCATCAGGCGCGCGACCTGCGGATCGTTACGGTCGAGCCCCTGCCCGCCCGGTGGCATCGCGTTGCTGATGTCTTCTCCGCGCTTTGCGTAGTCCTTGATGCGGATGTCACGCAGTTCGTAGGTCTGGTTGAAGTAGATCGGGTTCTGGTCGCCCGCCGCTCCGTTCGAATAGACCGCGACCGCGCCGTCACCCAGCGAATCCTCGATGTAGGTCGAGGCCGCGCCGGGGAAATCCGCGCTCACCAGATCAAGGTTGCCGGTGAGAACCGCATGCATGCCGTAATTGTAATAGACCGCTATCGGCTTGCCGGCCGGCGTCTCGAACCTGACCACCGCCACGGTCTTGTCGGACGGGCCGTCGTAATTGGGGCCTTCCCACCAGCGGTGCGTCGTCCGGTCGATGATATTGCGGTTGACGTTGAGATAGGAGACGCCGGTGCCGTAAGCCATTCGGGCGGGCTGCAACGCGGCGACGGCCGTGCGCAGCGCATCGAAGATGCGCTGCTCGTATCCCGCGATGGGCGTCCAGGGCACGCTGTGGGTGTGGGTGGCAGTCAGCAGCAGCTGAGTGGTGGGAATCTTCAGTTCACGCTCTGCCCGGCGGCTGACCCGCTGCCAGATATCCGTCGGAATGACTCCCGCGTCGATCGTGACGAGCGCAGCGCGATTTTGGCCGCTTTCGATGGCGATCGCCCGCACGTAGAGGGGATCGAGAATGCCGAGATACCCTTGCGTCAGCTCTTTAGGAGCGGGCGTTACATCGACCTTGGCCGCTCCGACCCTGAGATTATCGCTCTGGGCATGGAGGGCACTGGGCGTCAGCGCCATCGCCAGAGCGAGCGTCACCAGGCGACGACATCGAGCGGCCAAATGGGAAGCTTGCCCACCGCGATGCGCGGCAGGTTGCCTGTCGCCCCGACCGTTTCGGGCCTGAGTGACCAGCCCCCAGAACCTCCCCCATCGTCCGAGAGCCGCCAGCACTTTATCCATCATCGCATCCACCCCTTGTTCGATTTGCAATCGATTGCTTACCGGCATAAGTGGTTTGCGGCTACCCTTGTATTTCGATGGCATCGTTGCCGGCGGCCCTTCGATCCGTTTTTCCGGTCTGGCGCTCAATCAAATATGGAGTGAGCGGGCGGCTGCTCGCATCGCTCGCCGCGATGGCCGAGGTGGCCGAGGTGGACGCCTCCACCAGCGCCGACGATCCGGGGGGACATGCGTCTTGATCTGACGCAACTCCTCTTGCTTCCCCGGATTCTTTGATATAATTCCTAGAAGTGGGAATATAAAAATATTGGGGAGAGGATCGAAGGCGCCCGACCACAGGAAGCTTCCTTATCTGGCGTGACGGCGGTGTGGCCATGCGGGTGCGCGCCAGTGTTGGGCTGGCCGATCTTCCAGGGCGCTCAAAACTTCCGATGACGAAAAGCGTGGCGGTTGCCGGCCAATTCGATTGGCTGACACGGAGCACCCACGCGGCGCGCCCATCTCAAAAAAAAACAAGTCGACATCGTGAATAATGGGGAGAGAGACATGAATCAGAGGCGGATTGCACGGAGACTGTTGAAGCCGAGTTTGATCGTGATGGCAGCGTGCATCGCGCATTCTGCACAGGCGCAAACCACGGCGGCCAGTTCCGCGAGCGGGCAGCTTGACGGGGAATCGAGCGCAGAAACCGTTCGGGAGGGCGAGAGGTAGGAAATCGTCGTCACCGGTTCGCGTCTCGCGCGGTCGACGTTCGATACCAGCACGCCCGTCACGGTGCTGATGACGTGACCCCCTGATTTTCCTCCAGTCTCGATTAGAGTCCGGCCCATTGGAAGGACGGACGAGATGAAGCGTAAGAGGTTTTCGGATGAGCAGATCATCGGGGTGCTGAAGGAGGCCGAGGCTGGCGCGAAGACCGCCG
>DATMFK010000046.1:0-13060 GCA_035556195.1 Rhizobiaceae bacterium | reverse complement strand
GCCGGCAGCGCCCATTTCGCGGAAGATCTCCGGGTCGGTCTTTTCCTCGAGATAGGCCTGCTCCACGCGCGGCAGCAGCTTGTCGGCGGCAAACGCCGCCGCCGCGTCGCGGATCAGCCGCTCGTCCTCCTCCAGCTGGTCGTCCAGCAGGAAGGGATCCTTCCACATGAAGGTCGCGCGGGAATGAGACATCTGGTTCATCGCCAAACTCCCTCAGGCCGCCACGGCGACTGACGAGAAGACGCTCTCGATCGTCGCTTCCAGCGTGTCGAGCCCCTCGTCCAGCGTCGCATCGGAAATCGTCAGCGGCACGAGAATGCGGATCACGTTGGCGCGGGTCCCGCAAGACAACAGGATCAGGCCCCGCTTTTCCGCTTCGGCCACGATGGCATTTGTCAGCGCCGGAGCGGCGGCTTTCGTCTGCCGGTCCTCGACCAGTTCGAACGCGACCATGGCGCCGAGACCGCGCACATCGCCGATGCGCTCCATGCCCTGCCGCGATGCGAGGTCATTGAGGCGGGCGGTGATGCGCTCGCCGATGACGGCGGCGCGGGCGCACAGCCCCTCCTCCTCGATCACGTCGAGCACGGCGTTGGCGGCCGCGACAGCAAGCGGATTGCCGGCATAGGTGCCGCCGAGGCCGCCCGGATGGGCGGCATTCATGATTTCCGCCTTGCCGACGACGGCCGAGAGCGGAAACCCACCGGCGAGTCCCTTGGCCAGCGTCACGAGATCGGGCTTCACGCCGGCGTGCTCGACGCCGAACATCTTGCCCGTCCGACCCATGCCTGCCTGGACCTCGTCGGCAATGAGCAGGATGCCGTGCCTGTCGGCGATCTCGCGCAGTTTCACCAGGAATTCGGCGGGCGCGACGTTGAAGCCGCCTTCGCCCTGGACCGGCTCGACGATAAAGGCTGCGATGCGCTCGGGATCGACATCGCCGGCGAAGAGCCGTTCTAGGTCGGCAATGGCATTCTCGACGGTGATGCCGAGAAACGGATTCGGGAAGGAGGCATGGAAGACCTCCCCCGGGAACGGACCAAAGTTCTTCTTGTAAGGGGCGACCTTGCCGGTCAGCGCCATGCCCAACAGCGTGCGCCCATGGAAGGCGCCGCTGAAAGCGATGATGCCCGAGCGTTTGGTGTGGGCACGCGCGATCTTGACGGCGTTTTCCACCGCTTCGGCGCCGGTGGTGACCAGCATGGTGCGGTTTTCCGTGCCCGTCGGCACCATGCGGTTCAGCCGTTCGGCCAGCGCCACATAGCTTTCATAAGGCGCGACATGGAAGCATGTATGGGTGAAGCGCGCCGCTTGATCCGCCACGGCTTTCATGACCTTGGGATGGCGGTGGCCCGTGTTGAGGACTGCGATGCCGGCGGCAAAATCGATGAACCGGCGACCCTCCACGTCCCACAGTTCGGCATTCTCGGCGCGCTCGGCATATAGGGCGCGTGTTGCGACACCTCCGGCAATGGCCTTGCCCTGGCGTTCGCGCAATTCGGCATTCGTGGTCATGGAGCTCTCCTTTTCGGCGGGGAAGCCTATATCATGCTCATAATTTTGAGCAAAGGGCCGCTCGGAATTTCATCCAGATCTGGTCAGAGATAGGGCGGGGTACAGGCCGAGATCACGATTGTCCGCTTGTCGGAGAGATTGCGGAAGCGATGCGGGACGCGGCTGTCGAAAAGATAAGACTCCCCCGGCTTCAGCACGCGCACCTCTTCCCCGACGGTGACTTCGAGTTCGCCCTCGATCACGATGCCGCCCTCGGACGAAAAGTGCTGCAGCAACGTCTCGCCGGTGTCGGCCTGCGGTTCGTAGACTTCGTGCAGTATCTGGAGATTATGGCGCCGGGCGTCGCCCACCTGGCGGAACACCAGCTTCCCCCGCGGCTCGGCGCTGGTCGACGCCGAAAGCTTCGAGGTCAGGTCGGTCAGCTCGTCGAAACCGAAGAAGGCTCCCTCCGGCGTCGCGCGATCTTCTTCGAAGAAATCGGCCATGCTGATGGCGAGGCCGCCGAGGATCTTCCGCAAGGTCGCTACCGAGGGGCTCGACTTGTTCTGTTCGACCACGGAAATCTGCGCATGGGGCACTCCCGCGCGCTGGGCGACCTGGCGCTGCGAAAGGCCAGCGGCCACCCGTATCGCCCGTAGCCTCGCGCCAACGTCGAATTCGGCGTCTCGATCGTCTGCCACCCAGCCTCTCCTGCCATTATGTGTTCGCCAGGACATACTATTGGGCCAAGGACGAGGACACAACACGGGCTAGTGCGGCTGATTTTTTGGCCACCGGGCTGGCGCTCAGGCCAGCGCCTTTGCGCCTTGGGAGCTGACGGCCTGGCAAACTGCAAGGAATTGAGGGGGCTCGCTGGGCACTCAGACCCTGCAGTGCGCAGGCCAATCACCAGCCGGCCCGGACGCAAGTCGACACGAAGATCTATTCTTGGTTGAGCGGACCTTGCAGAGGTTGTCTCAATTACATGTTCTAGAATTATACTTTTTTGTTGACGGATCACGGAAGCAGTCTGAGTATGTGAGGAGAGGGGAAGGGAGATATGTCAGCCAGCGCGGAGAAGGGAATACTTTCCGGCCTGACCTTCATGCTGATCGGCGCAAGTTTGCTCGGATTGCAGTGCTTCTGGTCGGTCAAGGCGGGCATATGGATGTCGTTCTCCGTCGTCGACGCCCTTCAAATGCTATGGTCCGACCCGATAGGCAGGAGTGCCGAAGCGTTTCACGCCTGGCTCGACAATCCGCAATCCTGGATCAGGCTGCATATGCTGCTCGACTGGATCTCGCTCCCCGTCGTGTTCCTGACCTTCGGCCTGATGGCCGTTTCCAGCAGCAAGATGTGAGCATACGGCCGCATGGAGCGCGAAGCCCCGACCCGCAACAGCGGCGTATAAGCGACCTGCCAACTTCCCAATTTGTGACATGACCCAAAGTGCCGATGCGAATTTTTGCACTCAAACTGCATTTTATTTCGTTTGCACCACAGCGTTGCGGCTTCGATACTAACGCACATTAATCCCGGCAGCGCCCCACTTGGGAAGTTAGACCAAGCCGGATGGGGAATCCGTCATGAGCGCAGTTCCTGATCTCCTCTTTCTCCCAGGCTATCACGCGCCATTCGATCGCGATGCTTCTGGCGAGACGCACCGTCGCTCGATCGAGCAAGCCGAGGGCTTCTGGACCGAGCAAGGGAGGCGTTCGGCATGAAACGGCCTGATGGCACCTGGGACCCCTTTGACGACCATGTGCTCGACTTCGCCATTGAGCGGATGCGCGCCGGGGAAGGGATGGCGCTCGTCACACTCGTCGAGATCGAAGGCTCTTCGCCACGCCCCATCGGTGCCCAGATGGCGGTGTCTGAATCCGGTACATGGGTCGGTTACGTCTCGGGCGGATGCATCGAGCGTGCCATCGCGGCGGAGGCCGTGGACGCGATCGCCAGCGGCCGTAGCCGGCGCGTCCGCTACGGCAGAGGCTCACGCTATATCGACATCAGCCTGCCCTGTGGAGCCGCGATCGAGCTGGTCTTTGACGTGAGCGTGCCACTGGCTCGGCTGCTGGCGATCGATAGCAAGCTCAGACAGCGGCGAGCGGCGACGCTGGAGATCCCGCTAAGCGGGCCACGGGTCGACGGCGCTCGCGAGGAGAAAACCTTCCTCCTTCGACATTACCTTCCCCGCAGGCGTCTGGTCGTGCTGGGGCTTGGTCCGGTCCCGGTTCACCTGGCGAGGATTGCGGTTTCAGCGGGCTTCGAGGTCGTCCTTCATACCCCAGACGACTTGACGGCCGACGCCGTACGCGATCTGGAAGTCGGCATCGGAGGGCCGGCCGAGCCAGAAAACCTCGGCAACACCGACAGTCGCAGCGCCATCGTGTTCGCCTTCCACGACCACGAGCGGGAGGAAAGGCTGCTTCCGGCGGCGCTTGCAAGCGACGCCTTCTATATCGGGGCGATGGGAAGCCATGCCACTCAGGCCAGGCGCCTCGAGCATCTCGGACGAACCGGATTTGCCAGCTCTCAACTTGAACGCATCCACGGCCCGGCCGGCCTGCTCCCACATGCCCGCAGCGCCAGCGATCTGGCCTTGTCGATCCTCGCGCAGGTCGTGGAAGCTGCTCGGCGAGCCGAGGACATCGCGGCAGCCAGCCCGACACCTGCGATCATTCCTCCCGACATCCGCCGTCGAGGCCATGATGAAGCTCCACCTGAAGCGCGTCTATGAACCGCCCGCGGAAGATGACGGCCTGCGCGTACTCGTCGACCGGCTGTGGCCCCGCGGCCTGACGAAGGAGGAGGCCGCCATAGATCTCTGGCTCAAGGACATCGCGCCGAGCCCGGAATTGCGCCGATGGTTCGGCCACGATCCGGGTAAGTGGCTGGAATTCCGCCGCCGCTACCGTGCCGAGCTGGACGAGAAGAAGGAAGAGGTCGAGACGCTGCGGAAGCGTGCAGGCAAGGAACGTATGACGCTTCTATACGGGGCCAAGGATGAAATGCACAACCAGGCGGTGGTGCTGAGGGAATTCATCGAAGGGTGAGAATGATCGCGCCGGCTGGCCCCCAAGCTTCACCGGTTTCGACGACGACCTATCCCTCGCCACCCAATGGCAGTGGCCGGGAAAACGTCCAGAGATCGGCGATCCCCTTGACGGCCGTGGCGTCACCACCGACGACCTTGCCCGCAGCCGATCGTTCGGAGCGGACGATTCGAGTCCGAAAACGTACGGTAATCTCCATCGCCTCGGGCGTGGCTTCGATCTCCGTGATCTCCGCGGCTTCGGTTCCGATCAAGGTCAACTCCAAGGTTTCCCCTCTTGCCGTCCGCGCGGCACAACCATTCGCGCAGGCCTGATGGACCTCTGCGGAGAGCAGAGGCCGCAACGCGATCAAGTCGCAGAGCGTGTAGGCGCGCAGAATCTCGTCGGTCAAAAACATTTCCTGAGACCATCCAGACCAACGAGTTGACGCTTCTGCGTTCCTGTCCGGTTGATTTTCTTCTTGATATGCAATCAAAAGTTGCTGCGCTGAAGGCGTGGTGCGATAGCCACGGGCTGGAGAGAAAGGGAGCGCAAGCATATGGATCCCGCAGAAGGCCGCAGACTTGAAGCTTTGGCGATGCAGCGCCTCCAAGCCACCCGCCTGCACGAAGAGCAATGGTCTTTTCTGTTTCGCACAGAGGGCTCGCTCGGGCTGGTCTACTGCCCGTGGTCGGTGCTTGACGACTGGGAGTTTGATGGCGATTTGGATGACCTCGAGCTCCCATGGAGCGACGAGCGGATCGAGGAGGGCGATGATCCTACCGAAGCTGAACTTGCCGAGTGGCGAAGAGCAAAATGCCGACAGCTGGCGGATGACTCCGAATGGGCGGTGCCGGCTTGGATCGTCCCGGTCCGGCTCAACGAGCAAGTGGCTGGCTATGCCCTGTTCCTATGCCTGGGCGATGGCGAAGACGAGCCGTACCTCGAAGGTATCCATGAGACCGTCGCAGAAGCCAGATCGGCTCTTGCGGAGCAGGGTGCAATCGCACCGACCCACTGATTTTCCACTCCTCAACGACCCTTCGCCGAATCTTGTCCTTGGGAGTCCGACGGATCTTCTGAACGAGCCTTCCGGCCCAGTGAAAGATCGGGCTGTCGATCCCCGGCTCATCCGTTTCGATAGGGCCGTCGAGCGGATACTGGAGACGGTGGCCTTCGATATAACCTATCGCCTGGTTGGCCTTTAAGTCGTTAACCGGACGGCGGCGCCCACGCGATTCGCCTCACAGAGCGAATGGATCTTTCGGTGAGGACACATCCTCGAACGGGTCCTTCCGGGGTGCGGGCGGAGCGGTTTTGGCTTCCGCTTCGACGATGTCCTGGCATGCCAGCAGCTCCCGCATGGCGGCGGCCGAGCCCTTCAGATCGAGAGTGACAACGACAGTTCCCTGGTAGCCGATGGTCAGCGAGTGCTTGCGCATGAATTCCATAAAGAACTCGGCGTCGTTGGCCTGGGCGATCAGAAACGGAACCTTCCCCTCTTTTCTCATGACGCCTGCTTCGACCTTCCAGGGGGCACGCCTGTCCATCTGGATGACAAGCTCATAATCCTTGCCCTCTTCCAGAGATTTCCATTGCTCGTTGCCGACCGCGATATAGGCGGAGGCGTTGCGCTCGATCCCCAGGAAGCCAAGACGCAGTACCGTGAGATCTTCAAAGGCGGTGGCAATGAAACAGGCATTCCCCAGAGTCCGATCGACGAAAACCGTCCAGTCGCCCACCGTCTTCCAGAAGACGACCGAAAGATCCCCGCCGTCTTCCTCGTTGGCGTTGGTCGCACCGACGCCGAACGCCAGCGCGGCAGCAATAATCATAGCCCTGATCATCTGCTCCTCCCTACCCAGGATAGATGAAATCAGAGGACACAACCTTTGTCGAGTGCAGCTTTGGTATGGACAGGAACTATTGAAGGAGCGAGCCCGCAAGCACCGCGAGGAGGCAATTCATGCTTGCGGGCTCGAATTTCATGGGCAACAGGTCAGCCTGCTGCGCGAGGATGAGCAATCATGGCCACCCGGCCGAATGCCTGTCCATCCCTCGAAGGATCACCGCCGCCGCAGTCAAGACAGGCCAGTCCGAGCGCGTCGTCCGGATCGCCCCTTAGCCGGCCTTGCCCGCATCGGACGCATCGCTGTCGATTGCACCGGATATCGCCTGGCGAAGGCGCTCCTCTTGCTCGGGGGAAAACGAGGTTTGCAGGACCTCCCCCTTGAAGCGCGACAGTTCCGCGAGGACCTTTTCCGGCTGGATCTTACGCAGGAGCACAAACAGCGCGGAACTGTCCGGCTTCAGCTTCTCGGCCAGCGACCGAATGAAGTTGTCGTCGATGCCGTAATCGACCAGCGATCCCGCCAAGGCTCCGGTTCCCGCTCCGACAAGACCTCCCACCGCGAAACCGGCTAGCGGGTTGAGGAAGAGAAGTCCGACCAGCGTGCCCCACATGACGCCCGACAATGCCCCATATGTGGCGCTCGTTGTGACCAGATTAACGCTTTGCTTGAGATAGACCTTCCCGTCCGGCTGACGAATGGCGACCACGGCGTCGCCAAGTTCGACGAGGTATTCCTTCTGCATGCGGTTGAGCTCGGTGAGGACGTGGTCCGCCTCGTCGCGGGAATTGAATGCCACTACAACCAAATCTGACATGTGAGTTCCTCTGTTCGCTGTTGAGTGTGCTGAACTGCGCCTTGAGGAAGGCGTGCGGCCCTCGGCCGCGAGATCCCGGCCAACCGGCAACTTGCCGTTTGATAAAGCCGAGAAGGAAGAAGCATATCATAATTGCCATGGCCGATCTGCAACCATGATGGGCAATATCGGCATGGTCACATTCAGTGCTACGCGACGCGATCCCGCGACGGGACAGGGATTGGTTCCCGCACGGCCGTGGAGACGATCCATCGGACCGCCCTGAGCCAGAAAGCGAACTGCAGGCCGGCTTGTTAGACGTTTTCGCTACTTGGTAAGAGGATTTGGTGGAGCCAAGGGGAGTCGAACCCCTGACCTCTTGAATGCCATTCAAGCGCTCTCCCAACTGAGCTATGGCCCCACACCCGGCCTTGGCCGGCGCCGGTCTCCCGGCGAAGAGGTCGACCGGGTGTTCATTCCGGTCAATGTCGAGGCGGCTTCTAACCCCGCCTCGCGCTAATATCAAGCCCAGTCATGCGGCTTTTCAGCCGAATTTTTCGGGCAGGTGCTGACGGCGCGGAAGGCGCCCGTCGCGTCTAGATCTCGTCCTCGTCCTCGCCGATGCCGATGATGCCGGAAACGTCGTCGTCGCCCTCTTCCTCGTCCTCGAGGAAGGTATCGTCATCGTCGCCGAGATCGACATCGTCGTCGCCGAGATCGGGAAGATCGTCGCCGCCCTTCGCCTCCTCGTCGGCATCCTCCAGCGACACGACGTCCGCGGCGTCCTCGTCGCCGAGCTCCTTCTGTTCGGTATCTTCCTCATCGTCGATGGAGGTGTCGTTGTTGGACTCGAAATAGGAGCGGGGATAGCTCTTGCCCGTATAGGGCGACACGATCGGATCCTTGTTCAGATCGTAGAATTTGCGGCCCGTTTCCGGGTCGATGCGCTTTGTGCCAAGCTCTGGTTTCGCCACTGGAAGCCTCGTCGAACGGTTTCGGTCCCCTTAGCGGCAGTTTGCGGCCCTGTCAAAGCTTTATGGACCCGCCCTAAAACAGGCGCGGAACCGCCCGGCGCGCGGGCTTCAACCAAGCAGGTTTCGGAAAAGTGTCCGGAGGTTTTCCGCCGAAACCTGCGGCAATAAAGAGGCAAGAAAGGTTTCCGGCGAAGCAACACGAAGCTGCCTGGAGCATGATGACCGCCCGGGAAAGCCATGATAGGAGACCGCCACGACGGGGTGGACATCGGCAGCCGATCCAACCTGTCAGACCACGTGACCAGGGAAACGCACCATGTCCGATCACGCCAGGCAGCAGCCGGCGACCGCCCGCAGATCGCCAGCGCTCAAGGGCCGCGCCCGCGTCCCCGGCGACAAGTCGATATCGCACCGCTCCTTCATGTTCGGCGGCCTGGCTGCTGGAGAGACCCGCATCACCGGCCTGCTCGAGGGCGAGGACGTATTGCGCACCGGCGAAGCCATGAAGGCAATGGGCGCGCATATCGAAAAGGCCGGCGACACATGGATCATCCAGGGTACCGGCAATGGCGCCCTGCTTCAGCCCGACGCGCCTCTCGATTTCGGCAATGCCGGTACAGGCTCGCGCCTGACCATGGGGCTGGTCGGCACCTATGACATGGAGACCACCTTCATCGGCGATGCCTCGTTGTCGAAGCGACCGATGGGGCGCGTGCTCGATCCTCTGCGGCTGATGGGCGCCCAGGTGCTGAAGGCGGCTCCCGGTGATCGCATGCCGCTGACCCTGCGCGGCCCCGGGGTGGCGGCCCCCATCACCTATCGCGTGCCGATGCCTTCGGCGCAGGTGAAGTCGGCCGTCCTGCTCGCCGGCCTCAATACGCCGGGCATCACCACAGTCATCGAGCCGGCGATGACGCGCGACCACACGGAGAAGATGCTGAAGGGCTTCGGCGCGAATATCGAGGTCGAGACGGACAGGGCCGGCGTGCGCCATATCCGGCTCGAAGGCCAGGGGCGGCTGAGCGGACAGACGATCGCTGTCCCGGGCGATCCGTCCTCCGCCAGCTTCCCGCTCGTAGCCGCAATCCTCGTGCCCGGCTCGGACATCGTCATCGAGAACGTGCTCATGAACCCGACGCGGACGGGCCTCATCCTGACACTGCAGGAGATGGGAGCGTCGATCGAGCTGCTGAACCCGCGCAACACCGGCGGCGAGGACGTCGCGGACCTGCGCGTGCGCGCGTCCGAACTCAAGGGCGTGCGCGTGCCGCCCGAACGCGCGCCCTCGATGATCGACGAATACCCGGTGCTTGCGGTCGCCGCCGCCTTCGCCGAAGGGGAAACGATCATGGAGGGCGTCGAGGAATTGCGGGTCAAGGAATCCGACCGGCTCGCGGCCGTGGCGGCAGGCCTCAAGGCCAATGGCGTGGACTGCACCGAAGGCGAATCCTCCCTCGCCCTGCGCGGTCGCCCGGGCGGCAAGGCGCTCGGGGGCGGGATGGTCGAGACCCATCTCGACCATCGTATCGCCATGGCCTTCCTCGTGCTCGGGCTGGCCTCGGAAAGACCGGTCACGGTCGACGACCAGACCATGATCGCCACCAGCTTTCCGGAATTCACGGGCCTGATGCGCGATCTCGGCGCGGAGATCGAGACGGGCGAGGCGGTGGCGTGAGCGGCCCTTTCGTCATCGCCATCGATGGTCCCGCCGGAGCCGGCAAGGGCACGCTCGGCCGCCGCGTGGCGGATCACTACCGGCTGCATCTGCTCGACACCGGCCTCACCTACCGTGCCGTCGCGCACGACATGCTGAAACGGGGCTTGGCGCTGGACGACGAGGAACAAGCCGTCGCGGCGGCCACGGCCGTGGACCTCTCGCACCTCGACCGCGAGGTGCTGTCGGCCCATTCCGTTGGCGAAGCCGCCTCGCAGGTGGCCGTCATTCCCGCGGTGCGCCGGATACTGGTCGAGAAGCAGCGCGAATTCGCCCGGACGCCACCGGGGGCCGTGCTCGACGGCCGCGATATCGGGACCGTCGTTTGCCCGGACGCGGATGTGAAGCTCTACGTCACGGCAAGCGCCGAGGTCCGCGCCCGGCGGCGGCTCGCCGAGATCGAGGCCCGCCACGGCACCGCCGACTTCCGGCAGATCCTCGCCGACATCGAACGTCGCGACGCCCGCGACATGGGTCGCGCCGACTCGCCGCTCAGGCCGGCGCCCGACGCGCACTTGCTCGACACGTCGGAAATGGATATAGAGGCCGCGTTTCTCGCGGCGAAAGCGGTCATAGACGAGGTTCTCGCCAAGCGAAACGAAGCCTGAGCCGGGCCTGCCGCTCTTTCCGATTGTCCTGGAAAGACAGAATGTCCATATTAGGCACGAGCAAGCCTGCCAGCATTCTCATGCGCCGAACCGCCGCTCGCAAAGCGGCATCAGGACTCCGGGGAGTCCGGAACGCCGGCAGGCCAACGCAACACGAACCCACGGCGCCAGCCCCCTGAAGAGCAGGGGCGCTATCAGGAGCATCAATGTCACAAGCTAATCCCACGCGCGACGATTTCGCTGCGCTTCTGGAAGAATCCTTTTCCGATGGCCACTCGGGCGAAGGTCAGGTCGCGCGCGGCACGATCACCGCGATCGAGAAGGACATGGCCATCATCGACGTCGGCCTGAAGGTCGAAGGCCGCGTGCCGCTGAAGGAATTCGGCGCCAAGGCCAAGGACGGCCAGCTGAAGGTCGGCGACGTCGTCGAGGTCTATGTCGAGCGCATCGAGAACGCGCTTGGCGAGGCCATGCTGTCCCGCGAGAAGGCCCGCCGTGAAGAGAGCTGGGTCCGCCTCGAGGAGAAGTTCAACAAGGGCGAGCGCGTCGAAGGCGTCATCTTCAACCAGGTCAAGGGCGGCTTCACCGTCGATCTCGACGGCGCCGTGGCCTTCCTGCCGCGCAGCCAGGTCGACATCCGTCCGATCCGCGACGTCACCCCGCTCATGCATAACCCGCAGCCCTTCGAGATCCTCAAGATGGATCGCCGTCGCGGCAACATCGTCGTGTCGCGCCGCACCGTTCTCGAAGAGAGCCGCGCCGAGCAGCGCTCGGAGATCGTGCAGAACCTCGAGGAAGGCCAGGTGGTCGAGGGCGTGGTCAAGAACATCACCGACTACGGTGCGTTCGTCGACCTCGGCGGCATCGACGGCCTGCTGCATGTCACCGACATGGCATGGCGTCGCGTCAACCATCCGACCGAAATCCTCAACATCGGTCAGACGGTCAAGGTGCAGATCATCCGCATCAACCAGGAAACGCACCGCATCTCGCTCGGCATGAAGCAGCTCGAGAGCGATCCCTGGAACGACATCGGCACCAAGTTCCCGATCGGCAAGAAGATCCGCGGCACCGTCACCAACATCACCGACTACGGCGCCTTCGTGGAGCTGGAGCCGGGCATCGAAGGCCTCATCCACGTGTCGGAAATGTCGTGGACGAAGAAGAACGTGCATCCGGGCAAGATCCTGTCGACCTCCCAGGAAGTCGACGTGGTGGTGCTCGAGGTCGATCCGGCCAAGCGCCGCATCTCGCTCGGCCTCAAGCAGACCCTCGAGAATCCGTGGGAAGCCTTCGCCCGCAACCATCCGTCGGGCTCGATCGTCGAGGGCGAGGTCAAGAACAAGACCGAATTCGGCCTGTTCATCGGCCTCGACGGCGATGTGGACGGCATGGTGCACCTCTCCGACCTCGACTGGACCCGTCCGGGCGAGCAGGTCATCGAGGAGTATCAGCGCGGCCAGGTCGTCCAGGCGCAGGTCCTCGACGTCGACATCGACAAGGAGCGGATCTCGCTCGGCATCAAGCAGCTCCAGCGCGGCGGCGGCGACACCGCGGCTTCGGGCGAGCTGCGCAAGAACGCCGTCGTGACCTGCGAAGTGACGGGCGTCAAGGATGGTGGCATCGAGGTACGGCTCGTCGAGAGCGGCCTGGATTCCTTCATCAAGCGGTCCGACCTGTCGCGCGACCGTGACGAGCAGCGCCCCGAGCGCTTCACCGTCGGCCAGAAGGTCGATGCGCGCGTCATCGCCTACGACAAGAAGACCCGCAAGGTTCAGGTGTCGATCAAGGCGCTGGAAATCGCCGAAGAGAAGGAAGCGGTGGCTCAGTACGGCTCGACCGACTCCGGCGCTTCGCTCGGCGACATTCTGGGGGCCGCGCTCAAGAACCGCGGAAACTGACAAGTCACGTCAGAGGACGTCTCGAAACCCGCCGGAGCGATCCGGCGGGTTTTTTTTTGTTGGACGGAAGAAGCAATCCAAGCGACCGCCCCTTTTCGTTCCACATGGATCTCGAGCGGACTGGCCATGACGGTTAACGACGCTGGGCCCCGTCGGACAAGGAAAAGCAATGAAAGTGTCGTGGCACCTTCGGCACCTCCAAAGGATGGAGAGCATGCCTGCCAAAGCTCGCCCGTGTACGCGGAGCCAGTACGTGCCCACTCGCCCGGGGATCGGCTGAGGCCAGCCTTCATCCATGTCAGCGCCCCCAGAGAGTCGGGATTCCCACTAAAAAGGTGTCGCCCGCGATCGGATTCGGGCGACACCTTCAGACATTTGTCTTGGTCGCATTCTCGTGAGGCCGACCGAATCCGGTCGGCCGCGAAATGCTTTGGGTCGGCAATCCACACATCCATCGGATGACGAGGTTGGTCTTGCCGGGCATCGAGATCAGCTGAATGCCTGCAGTCCGGTCTGGGCACGGCCGAGGATCAATGCATGGACGTCGTGCGTGCCCTCATAGGTGTTCACCGTCTCCAGGTTCTGGGCGTGGCGCATCACGTGGTAGCCGATCTGGATGCCGTTGCCGCCATGCATGTCGCGCGCCTGGCGCGCGATCTCCAGCGCCTTGCCGCAATTGTTGCGCTTG
>DATMFK010000045.1:0-360887 GCA_035556195.1 Rhizobiaceae bacterium | reverse complement strand
GTTCACGCAGATCCACCGAGTATGGTTTGCTCATTCATGCCAGCCTCCTTCCGGCCTACATGATGAATCACATTTCAAGTTATTCGGGAATCCTCATCCGATTCACTCAAGCATGATCCCGCTCTAACCGATTCCGGAAGGAAGCCCACATGCTTTCTTCTAGTCGAACATCCTGTCCAGGAGCTCAAGCAGCCTGTCCTTCTCCTCGAGGCCACCGAGTCTCTCGGTCATGCGGCTTTCGTGCTTTGCCCAGACCGCGCCCATCTTGTTGACAAAGCGTCGGCCTTCGGGTGTCAGATGCAGCGAGTGCGACCGGCGGTCGCTCTCAGCCTTGCGCCTTACCGCGAGGCCTCGTCTTTCGAGCCCGTCCATGACGGCCACGAAATTGGCACGCTTTATGCCGAGCCTTTCCGCGATCTCGCTCTGCTTGCGTCCCGGCGTCTCGGCAATCAGCGCCAGCACGGAGAACTCGGCAGGACGGAGCCGCATCTTGGAAAAGGCAGACAGAAAGTCCTGGAAGACGGCGAGCTGCGCGCGGCGCAGCTTGTAGCCTATCATCTTTTCCAAAGGAGGCAGGCTTGCTGGCTGTTCCATGGACGCCCGGCCCGTGTCGTTGGCTCCCGTGGAAGTCCCGCCCGGTCGCCGGCTGGCTGTCCGTGTTGTCATCGCGCCTTGATGATGCTTCGTCACGAATATGATTCTAGCACAGGCTGGGCCGGTTGCGTGAGCCCATGATGCGAACGGCGGCTTGATCCGATACGCCTGCAGACTAGTTCACAGGTTGCCGGGTTGGATCGAAGCGGAAACCATGATGGAGAAGCAGGTCAGGGACCTATTCGAACGGTACGAGCGCTCCTTCGCAAGGGGATTGCGCGGTGACTTGGATCTGGATGAAGCAACCTCGTTCTACGCCGAGGCTTTCGTCGCGGCGACGCCTGTCGGGGTGATGTCGGGCACGAATGGCGGCGAGCTCAAGCTGGCGATCGAGCAGGGTTACGCCCATTACAGAGCGATCGGTACCAGGACGATGCGCATAAGAGATGTCGGGATAACGCCGATCGACGAGCATCACTGCGTGGCCCGTGTCGCCTGGACGGCGGTTTATGGACGCAAGGAGCGATCCGATGTCGCCATCGATTTCGACGTCCACTATCTCGTTCAGATGCTCGGGGAGGCGCCGCTGATCTTCGGCTGGATTTCCGGTGACGAGCGCGAGATCCTTGAAAAGCACGGCATCGGCTGACTCCGTACTTATCGGTTTGTATGTGGTTCACCCAAAACCGCTGCATCGCTCGGGCGGACATGATCAATGGCCGGAAGCGTCGGTTGCCGGTGGTTCGGGATCCCGTTCCGGAATAGGGAAGCGCTGCGGGTTCTTGTTCCGGATGTCCGTCTTCGGCAGGTAGTCTATCTGCTCGATCAGCACTTCATGAATGAGCTGGCTACCGACCCGCTTGTTGATGCTGTCGCGCAAGCCGGTCTTGAATCCTGCGAGGTCGAACTTCGCCATGTCGAAGGCGGGATCGGCATAAATGAACGAATAGGCTTGATCGGCCAGCAGGTTCTGGATGGGAACGCTGAGCTTGCGCAGTTCCTGGGGCTCGGCGGTGTAGACGAGCTGGGCCAGAACGTAGCCATCGACACGGGCGTTGCGGATCAGGGGGACCGAGATCAGGTCCGCCTTGACGTAATCGAGCCCGCCGAAGAAGGGCGCCGGGGCTTCAGCCGCCGCCGTCTTCTGGCCCTCTTGCGAGAAGGAAAAGAAGATCGCGCCGACGGTGACCCCACACAACCACAGCGCCGCGACGATGAACTTGATCATGGCTTGGTCGCTGATCCGAACTCCGCCGAGGAATAGGTGCCGTCGGCTTCATGGCGCTGTATGGCATCCTGGACGAGCGCGGCGATCTCTGCCACGGCGCCGAGATGAGCGCGGATGGCGGCCTCGTTGTCGGCCAGCTTATGGCGAAGACGGATGATGTTCTCGCGGTCCTCGGCGAGCAGATCCTCCGGGTTGAGCCCCTTGATCGCACGGTTCAGCTCGTAGAGGTGCCGGCTCTTTCGCGCGTTCGACGATTTGAGGTCGAAATTGACGTCGGTGCGGATCCCTTGCGTTTCGGTGTCGATGGTTTCCTCGATGCGGCCGAGTATGGCGGCCAGCCCACCGGCGAACATGGCGAGGTCAGGCCGCGAGGCCATCGGCTTCCTGGTGTCGGAGATTTTCGACATTGCGTCCGTTCTTTGTTGCGGTCCTCTTGCGAGGACATCCAGATGAAATCTCTCGGCCCGAAGGCCGCATTCCGTATGAATTCCGGATCGGCCCGCGATCGGGCGATGTTGGACTAGCCTTCCTCGGCCGCGCGGCCTGGCGTCTGGTCCTGCTGGTTGCCCATGATCACATTGCGCTGGATTTCCTGCACAACCGCTTGCGACAGCATGGTTTGCGTGTTCAGCGCCTCGTGTTCCGCCCCTTGCGATACGCCGGCGACCGGTACCCGGGATTCGCCGTTCACATAATAGTCGCCGAGCACGCGATCGGCGATGCCGATACCGCCGCGCTCGGCCACGACATTGGCCAGCTGTTCCGCCATCAGCGACTTCCACATGTCGCCGGCCAGGCCCTTGCCGTAGACGGCTTCGTTCTCCTTGGGCAGCATCGTCTCCATGAAGTTTCGCAACACCATGGCCTCGAACTGGACGTAGGCTTTCGTTCGCGGTCCTGCGGGCTTTTGAGCTTCCCTCGAGGAAGCTTCCGCGAGACTGAAGGCCGCCCCGCTCGAGCGCCGAGCGGCCGAGGCATCGGCAAGCCTGGCGCGCGCGGCCTCGAAGTCAGGCTTGCCGACGGCCTGGGCCACGTCAAGAACGATGTCGCTTGGGGGCGAGATGGCCAAGTTGCGAAATCCTTCGTCCGTTCGATTCGTTAGCCAGTATCGGCAGTCAAGCTTGCCGCAGGCTTGCTGTAAAAGGACCTATCTTTCCAAGGTTTGACGGGTGACCGATTCCAGTGTTTCCTTTTCAGCCTCCATGCGTTCTTCCTGCCGCAGCGCCTCCTGGTAATAACGTCTCACGATGTTGGCGCGCGCCGTCTCCGAGGCGATCCGCGTTGCCTCCTCGCGGGCAAGACGATTCTTCTCGTCCTTGCGCGTCAGCGCGGCTCCGATGCGCTTCGTGTAGAGGTCGCCGAACAGGCTGGCGATGGGCGACTGGTTCTCGACGCCTGCCATCAGCGCTGCGGCTTCCTGCTCGGCCGCGGCGGCCTCTCGGCGCAGGTCTGCGTGGCGCATCTCACGGATCGCCTTCATCTGCTGCTGGAGCTCGATCAATTGCCGAAGTCGTTTCGTGCGTGCGGACATGGCTACCTCCCGATTGTCATCGGCACGAAACCATCGGCGTAGAGCCGCAGGAAAGGCCCGATGCCGAGATAGATGAGGATCAATCCGCCCGCGACAACGAAGGGCAGGGACACGAAATATACGGGTATTTGAGGCGTCAGCTTGTTGACGAATCCTATCGTCAGATTGACCAGGATCGCATAGGCGATGAAAGGGCTGCCGAGGCGCAGCATTGCAAGGAAGCTTTCCGAGATCGTATCGGTGACGTCGACCAATGCCGATTGGGCATTGAAGAGCGTGCCTGGAGGCAGGATCCTGTAAGAGGCGAGCAGCGCCTTGATGATCTCATGGTGGAAGTCGAGGGCAAAGAGCAGCAGGAGCGCACTGAAGGAGATCAAGGTTGTCAGCGCCGCCTGCGGCTCGGTCTCCTCGATCGCTATTCCACCTGGGCCGCTGTAACCGACCAGCATGGCGACGGCCGAGCCGATGAACTGCAGGGCAAGCAAATAGAGGCGGGCCAGCAATCCGATGAGCACGCCGATCAGCAGCTCGGACAGCATGAAAATGGTGATGACGTTGGGATTGCGCTGCGCGTAAGGCGCTATCATGTCCCAGACATTGGCCAGGATCGCCATGGCCACAGCAATGGCCATGAAGAGCCGCACCTGCATGGGCACACGGATGCTCGACAAGCCCGGCATCACCATGAAGCAGGCGCCGATCCGGCAGAAGGCAAGGAAGGCGGCCAGCACCAGCTGGCCGGGATCGATGATCAAGAGATCGCTCCGAGCACCTTGATCTCGACGCCCTTGGCGATCTCGACATGGCTCAGCACCGGCAGCGTGGCGAACAGGCGCTCGATGATCATCCGCACATAGGGCCGGGCGTCGGGCGCCGTCACCAGGGCAAAGCGCTCGCCCGCCTCCATATGGGTCCGGATGACCTTGGAGGCTTCCTGACCGAACTCTTCGAGCAGGCGCGGATCGATGTCGAATTCGCGGATCTCGCCCTTGGCATCGCGCTTCAGGCTCTGATGGAAGGCGAGATCCCAGCGGTTGCCGAGGCGCAGCACCTTGAGTACGCCGCCTTCCGTCAGATCGCCGCAGATCTGCTGCGCCATGCGGATACGCACGTGCTCCACGATCTGCTCGGTGCGGCGCACATGCGGCGCGATCTCCGCGATGGCCTCGATGATCAGGTGAAGGTTGCGGATCGAGACGCGCTCGGCCAGGAGCAGCTTCAGCACTCCCTGGAGCCCGGGATAGGTGATGTGCTGGGTACAGATCTCCTCGGCCAGCTTGCGATATTCCTGGTCCTGTCTCTCGAGCAGCGCCTTCATGTCCTTGTAGGAAAGGAGCTGGGGCAGGTTGTTGCGGATCACTTCGCTCAGATGGGTGAGCAGCACCGACATGTTGTCCGCGAAGGTGTAGTGGTCGCGCTTCAGGTCGTCGGCGAAGGTCTCCGGAACGGAATAGGCGCGCATGCCGAAGGCCGGCTCGCGCAGCTCCTCGCCGGGCAGGTCGGGCGCCTGGCCCGAGCCGAGCAGCACCAGGACCTCTCCTATCCGCATCTGGTGCTCTGCGACGACGGTGCCGTGGACCTTGATCTGGTAGCTCTTCGCCGGGATGCTGAAGTCGTCTGTCAGGCGCACCTCCGGAACGACGAAGCCGTATTGCGTGGCGAACTTCTTGCGCATCTTGCCCATCCGGAAGGCGAGTTCCTGATGCGAGGCGATCAGCCGGCTCGAAAGCTGCTTGCCGATCAGGAGCTCGATCTCGGCCGTCTTCAGCGATGACTTGATGGACTGCTTCTCCTCCTCCTCCTTGACGATCTGTTTTTCCTGCTCGGACTTGGCCAGCGCGGCCGCTTCCTGGTTACGGCGTACTGGGATGATATAGCCGACGAAAGCCATTAGACCGGCGAGCATGAGGAAGGGAAGGGCGGGCAGTCCCGGCATGACGGCCAGAACGCCGAGAAGCAGGGCGGCGACGTAGAGCGCGCGAGGATAGGCGGAGAGCTGGCCGAAAACGGCCTGGTCGGCCGAGCCCCTGGTGCCGCCCTTCGAGACGAGCAGGCCAGCGGCGAGCGAGACGATGAGGGCCGGAATCTGCGTTACCAGGCCGTCGCCGACCGACAGCTTCACGAACACGTCGGCGGCTTCGCCGAGGCTCATGTCGTGGCGCATGTAGCCGATCGTGATGCCGCCGACGATGTTGATGGCGGTGATGATCAGGCCGGCGATCGCGTCGCCGCGCACGAATTTGGAGGCGCCGTCCATCGAGCCGAAGAACGAGCTTTCCTCCTCGAGCTCGCGCCGGCGAAGCTGGGCTTCCTTCTCATCGATCAACCCCGCCGAAAGATCGGCGTCGATCGACATCTGCTTGCCAGGGATGGCGTCGAGGGTGAAGCGGGCGCCGACCTCCGCGATACGGGTCGAACCCTTCGTGATGACGATGAAATTGACCACGATCAGGATGAGGAAGACGATCAGGCCGATCACGAAATCGCCGCTCATCACCAGCTTGGAGAAGCCGCCTATCACGTAGCCGGCGGCGTTCGTGCCCTCGCTGCCGTGGGAAAGGATCACGCGCGTCGTGGCGATGTTGAGCGAAAGCCGGAGCATCGTCGCGATCAGCAGGATGGTCGGGAAGGAGGAGAAGTCGAGCGGGCGCGGAATCCACAGCGCGACCATCAGGATCAGCACGGAGAGCGCGATCGAGATTGCCAACCCCATGTCGATCATGAAGGCTGGAATGGGCAGGAACAGGACAGCCAGGATGATCAGGATGCCGACGGCGAACCCGATGTCACGGCCGTGCCTGCGGATCTGCGGGGTTGCCGGGGAGAAATCTGTCAGCGCCATTCGCTCGCTTCGCCAGTTCGTCTGAAAGTCTCGGGCGCAAAGCGCCCGGACCGCAAACTAACCAGCCAACCTTGTGCGAGGATGAGATCGAGGCGAATTGTCAGCCGGCAAGAAGCGGCTGCCAGCTGTGTCAGAAACCGTCTTGGATGCGCTGGAAGATGACTGTGGTGAAGGTGGAGATCTGAGCGCCGATGAAAGGCGCCGAAAGCGCCACCACCAACAGGATGGCGACGATCTTCGGCACGAAAGTCAGCGTGATTTCCTGGATCTGGGTCAGTGCCTGCAGGAAGGCGATGGCGATGCCGACGATCATCGCGACAATGACAGCCGGCGCCGATGCCGTCAGGACGGTCCAAATGGCATATTGGACAATTTCAAGAGCGTCGGCTTCGTTCATGTGCGTGGTTGCCGCGAACTGAGTTTCCCAGCGGAGGCTAATTTCCTGCGCCGTAGAGGGGGACCTGCGGAGCAATGAGGAAAGGCATTCCCAGAGGTCTGACTGTCATAGCCCTGCAGGAGGGGACGGGATCAACTAGGCAGCCGGAGCGGGATCCGTTACCTTCACACCCGGTTGCACGAGGACTTCCTTGCCATTGGTGAGCGTTGCAACGATCCCGTCTATGTAGAGCTTCACCTCCTTGACGACGCCCGTGATCGTGCCGTCGGCCGAGGTCAGTTGCTTGCCGATGACCGAGCTCGCCTGGGAGAGCTGCGAGCTCGCCAAGATATCCGCCAGCTTCGTGTTCATCTGCACGGATTGCTCGACCTGGGAGAAGGTGGCGAGCTGCGAGACATATTGAGTCGGATCCATGGGGTTGGTGGGATCCTGATTGCGCATCTGTGCGACCAGCAGCTTCAGGAACGACTGGTAATCGACATTCGCCTTGGGCTGCTGTGTCGACGACGCATACCCTGTCGTGCCGACGCCGTTCACTCCCGATACGGTCATGGTCATTCTCCCGCTACGAGTACAAGGGTAGGTTTGGAGGTCGCCGGTGCCTCTCCGCCGAGGATCTGCGCCTCTATCGGATAGAGGCTGCGAATGACCTTGAGCGCATCGTAGACGTGGTCTTCGTTGACGAGCTGGTCGACATGCTTGAGGGACGCCTTGATCCGCTCGTTGCTGAAATTGGCCAGCAGCAGCGGTAGCGATTTGCGGAACATGGTGCGCGCCTCGTCGGCGCCTTCCGGGTTCATCAGCATCATCTGCGTCATGAAATAGAGCTGGCGCAGGGGCGTCACGGCATCCTGGGGCTGCAACACATGGCTCTCCAGCAGAAACTGCACATCGTTCATCAGCTCGATCGTGACCTTCCGGTCAGCCCGGATCACGGCGCCGTTGAGATAGATCTTCTCGTTCGCGCGTAGTGAGATCTTCAATGTGTTCTTCATCGTATGCCGTCGCGGATGATCTGGGAAATGTCGATGAGGCCGGTGAAATTGTCGGATTCGCCCCGGCGAACCGCCTCGGCCTCACGCAGCAGCCAGAGCCCGATGGAGATGAGGTTGGCGCGCAGTTCCCGCGGCAGCTCGTTGTCGGGCTGGCCGAGGTCTTCGATGAAGGCTGTCCAGATACGGTTCAGGAAATGGATGGCCGCGACAGTCTCCTGCGACTGGACGCCAGCCTCCTTGGCTGCCAGGAGCAGGTCGATCGAGCGATCGAGGAGCTGCCGTTCGCGCTCCTTGGCGTCGGCGATCGAGTCGGTCTGGATGTCCGCGTAGGAGAATTGGTACATGGATACGGACCTGTCCGGCCTAGAGATAATTGAGGAGGCTGAGCCTCTGGATGCGCGTGGTGAGGGCGTAGGACGTCTCTATCTGTGCAAGCAGATTGTTGACACGCGTCGACGCTTCGTAGCTGTCGACGTTCTGCAGATTGCCTAGGCTGGTCTTGAAGATATCGACCTGCATCTTCATGCGTTCGTTGGCGTCGTCTATGCGCTTGTCGACCAGTCCGAGCCGAGCCGTGGATTGGTTGATGTCGGCGACGGATTCGCCGACCAGGCTGCGGGCGTGCGAGATCACGGCATCCTGCGCGCCGCTGCTCAGTGATCCATCCAGGAGGTCGGCGACGATGGTCGAGGCCATGGCGAGCTTGCGCACGCCGTCCATATTGGCGCTGAGCGTCGTCTCGGCCGTCTCGTTGAGCCCGATACGGTTGGTGACGCCCTCGTCCGTCGCCTTCGACCAATCCTCTTGCCAGCCCGGCCCGAAGAATATGTCCTGGACAGGGCCGTCCAGGAAGGTCGTCATTTCGTCGGCGGTAATGTCCTTGGTCTGCGGGTCGGTCCGCGGGAATCCGAAATGGTCTTCGAAAGCCTGGTCGAAGGCGGCCTTGTTGGCGGCGCCAGGGGCGAAATAGTCGGTGATGGGCTGAACGTCGGTGTTGACGCCCGAGAATATGTACTCGCCGTTGTGACTGGAGTTCAGCACACCGGTCAACGTCTCGAGCGCGGTCTTGCCGGCGGCGCGCAATACCTCCGTGGTGTTGCCGTTGCCGCCGACATTGAGCGCCGACATCAGCGAGTCGGCCTGGGTGGTGAGACGTGTGAGTGCCGTGCTGGTCACGTCGATGCGCGCCGAAACCAGGCCGTTGGAAACCTGCAGTCCCTCCAGCCGCTCTATATCGCGATCGAGCGCCACGACCTGACCGGTGCGGGCGCCGAGTGCGAGGCCCACATCGGCGTATTTCCCGCTCGACACCTCCTGCTGAGCCTTCATCAAGTCGTTCTGCAGGCTCGTCAATTGATAGCTGAGCGCCTTGGACACAGCGTAGTTGGAGACGAAGGAGATCTTCATGGCTATTCCACCGCGTTCAGGAGAGTGGCGAGCATCTCGTCGACCGCCTTGATCAATCGTGCCGACGCTTGATACGCCTGCTCGTACTGGAGCAGCAGCGACAGTTCCTCGTCGATATTCACTCCAGTCTCATTGGAGAGCGCCTGAGACGTCTGCATCAACAGGGCGTTCTTGGCCTCCGCCGCGTTGGTCGCCTGCTGGCGCGTCTGCTCCAGCCAGCTGATGGCTCCGTTGGCAAAATCGGTGACGCTGGTATTCTCGCCGAGCCCGGCGCCGGGGGCGAAGGTCATCGGCTTGTCGAGGTTCTCGCTGTATTTCTGGATCAGGGCGGAATAGGAGGCGCCGCTCGTGTTCACCACGTAAGCGGCGCCGTTGATGCCGCCGTCGCGAAGCTTGTTGACGTCGCCGCCGGCCGTCGGATCGACAGCCGCATTGATCTGGATCGAGCCGGCAAGCCCCGGGGTGATCGTGCCTGCCGGCGGCAGGTCCGGCCCGCCCGGCCAGGTGAAGAGCCCGGCAAGCGGAGTGAGGGTGCCGTCAGGTCCGGTTTCGGCGAACGACGAGATGAGGCCGCGCGCGATTTCGTCGAGTTGGCCCTGCATGGTTTTCGCGACGTCGTCGCGCAACTGCAGCTTGGCGGCCAGGCTGCCGGCAGCATCGGTGTTGGAACCGAAGCCGGCAGCAAGCGGCACGCCGTCGATGAAGACGCCATTACCCACTGCATCGGCGGAATACGCCGGAATTGCTTCGAAGCTTACGGTTCGGGGAACCGTCTCGAACAGGGTCACGCCGTTCTGCGTGGTCAGCACCATGTCGTTGTTGCCGCGCGTGATGGTCGAGACCGGCACGATGGCCGAAATCTTCTTCAGCAGCGCGTCCCGCTCGTCGAGCCAGTCCGAGGCGTCACCCTTGCTCTGCGTCGCATTCACGACGGCCCTGTTGGCCTGCTCGAAACGGGCGAGGAGATCGTTGAGTTCGCTGACCGACGTCTTGATCTCCTGGTCCATCTGGCCGCGAAACTGCTGGATCGCGGCGCTGCCTTCGTTGAGAGACTTGACGATCTGGCGGGCGGATTCCACGACATTGCCGCCGAGGTTCTCGTTGGACGGCGTGGTCTGGTAGGATTGGAGGGCTTGCTGCAGCTTGCCGATCAGAATCGATGCCGAGCCCTGGTTCTCGACGCCGTTGACCGACCGGGTGAGGCTCTGCACGCCGTCGAGCAAAGCAGCCTGTCCGGAAAAGGCGGACAGCGCCGAAAGGCCGTTCCGGAAAAGCGATGCATTCGTTGCTCGCAGGATCTCCACCGTGCGAGCGCCGGGCGCGCTGCTGATAAGGACCGCCGAACGCCTGGAATAGTCCGGGTTCTGGGCGTTGGAGATGTTCTGCGAGACGACGCCGGTCTGGCGTCCGGTGCTCAGAAGCGATCTTTGTGCGATGCCCAGGGCAGTCGTGAGCGACATTGTGGTTCCTTCGAATGCGGGGGAGGCCAGGGCGAGACCGCCCTGGCCCTAGTCTTTCCTCGTCAGCGCTTCAGGTTGACGAGCACGTCGAGGAGTTCGGAGCCGGTCTGGAAGACCTTGGAATTGGCCGTGTAGTTGCGCTGGGCCTCGATCATGGAGGTCAGCTCGGTGGCGATGTCGACATTGGATGTCTCGACCGCGCCCGATACCATCTTGCCGAATCCGGCCTCGTTGGGGAAACCGATGCGTACGTCGCCGGACTCGTTACTCGGCGAGAAGACGTTGCCGCTGAGCACCGAAAGCTGGTCCGGGCTCGCCACCGTGGCGACGGGGATTTGGTAGAGAGCCCGTTTCGTGCCGTCCTCGAAGACCGCCGAGAGCGTGCCGTCATTGGCGATCTCGATCCTGTCTATAGCGCTCGCCGCGTTGCCGTTCACGAAGGCTTCGCTCACCGCGTAGGGAGAATCGAGCTGACTCATCTGGCTGAAATCGATGGCGATCGGCGGATTGTCGCCCGGCATGGTGATGTTCATCGTGCCGCCGGCGGTAAGCTGACCGCTTACCGGATCGAAGGTCAACGTATGGGTCAGCAAGGGCGAGGGGCCGTTGGATTCGTATTCGGGATCCGTGGCGGCGGGATCGGCATAAGGGAAAGGCGAGGCGCCGGTGGCGGCATTTGCCTTGTTGTAGACGGCGACCTCCCAGGTGTTGTCTCCCGTCTTTGTGAAATAGACGTCGAGCATCATCTCCTTGCCGAGATTGCCATAGACGACCAGGGAGGATTTCGCCGTGTATTTTGCGGCCGGGTCGTTGCTGCCCGCGGCAGGAGTCAAGACTTCTGCCGACTCGGGCAGGTTGGCGCTGAACTCGCCCGATGTCGACGGGACCGCTGTCAGCCCGCTGTCTTTGATCGTGACGATTTCCAGGCCGGCGAAGCCGTTGGCCGTGGCGCTCGGCTTGCCGTTGGCATAGCTGTAGCCGGTCAGATAGAAACCGGCGGCATTGACGAGGCGGCCTTCGCCATCGGGAACGAAGGAGCCGGCGCGCGTGAGGAAGTTGCCGCCGCTGCCGTTTTGCACCACGAAGAAGCCGTCCCCGTCGATCGCCAGGTCCGAAACGGAGGTCGTGTAGTTCATCACGCCGTTCGTGGAGATGTCGTAGCGGACGCTCGTGGTGACGCCGCCTGAATTGTAGCTGCCGGAACCGCTCGGCACGACGAGGCTGGAGAACTCCGTGAACGCGCGCTTGTAGCCGGCCGTGCTGGAATTGGCGATGTTGTCGGCAACCGTGCCCAGCCGATTCGACTGAGCGTTCATGCCGGATACGCCGGTCCGCATCATTCCGTAAAGGCTCATGGAGCTACTCCTCAGATCCGTCGCATTTGTTAATCGAGGTTAATCGCCGTGACTTGCGCGAGGCTGTCGGTTGCGCTCCTGGGAGGCGCGGGCTGGGCTCGTTCCGGAAGAGAAGGGGTGCCGATGGCGCCCGCGACGGATCAGACGTTGAGGCGATAGCCCAGGAAACGTTTTGAATCGATCGGATCGAAACCGAGCTTCTCGCGCAGCTTCTTGCGCAGCTTGCTGATATGGCTTTCGACCACGTTCTCTTCGACCTCGTCGTCGAAGATGCCGTAGATGGCGTTGAAGACCTGCGACTTGGTGACCCGACGGCCATAGTTGCTGGCGAGGAATTCGAGGATCCGGCGCTCGCGGCGCGGCAGCGGCAGCGGCGCGCCATCGACTTCGGGGTCGCGGCCGTCGGCAAAGATGCGCAGGGGGCCGATCTGGGTGTAGCCCGGATCCTGGCTCTGGCGGCGACGGATCGCCGAGATGCGGGCCAAGAGCTCGCGGATGTGCACGGGCTTTCGGACCACGTCGTCGACGCCGGCCTCGAACAGGCGCAGCGTGTTTTCCAGGGAGTGCTGTTCGCTGAGCGCGATGACCGGCGCCCCGGTCCGTTCGCGAATCGCGCGCGGCGATACGTGCTCGCTGTCGCATTCTCCGATCAGTACGGCGCCCACCGACTTGATGTCAGCCTCGGCGGCCGTCGCCACCCATTCGCCGAATTCGCTGCCGCCGAAGCCCGTGATCGGAACGCCTTCCCGTCCGAACAGGGAGGAATAGCCTTCCTTCACAGTTTCACGTTCATCAACGATTACGATCATCGGCCCGCCTCCGAATCAATGCATTGCCCCAGTGCGGTAACGGGTAGCCGCTCGCGGCATTTGTTAACAATTGTCATTTCTTGTGAGTCAGTTCTTGGGAGTCGGGCGGTGCTGGTCGGAGTCTGAAAAAAGCGTTCAAGATCAATATTTTAAGTGACTAACGCATGCCCTAATTGAGGCAGCAATGCGGCAAGTTCGTGATCCGGACCTCGATGAATTCGTTAACGATCCGGCGCCAAGTGAACGCTCTTGACGGCAAAAACGGTCCAGCCTGCGAGCAGTGATCGGCCGCTTCAGATGATCCGGGCGTGCGTCTCACGGCCGGCAGAAGTCGCGGGCGGCCTGCGTCCAGCGGCCGAAGGCCGTAGCCACCATGTTGGCTATGACACGACAGACATATCGCTTCTGGGCGGGATCGTTGTCGGGCCCGGCGTGGTAGCGGGCGACTGCCATGGACCAGGTGTCGTGCCGGCCCTTCAGCTCAACCAGAAAGCGCGCCGCGTAGTCGACGTTGCGACGAGGATCGAGCATATCGCCAAGACCGGAAAAATGCGCGGAATGGTAGTGGTGATTGATCTGCATGCAGCCGAGATCGATGAGCTTCGCGCCTTGCCGCCTTGCCGTCTCGAACATGGCCATGGCTTCGCCGCGCGACGAAGCGAAGACCGCCTTGCCCTCGATGTTCAGCGCATAGGGTTGCAGGCTTCCCTTGCGGCCTGTTTCGGTCAATCCTACCGCGTAGAGGATGCCCACCGGCACGCCATATCGTTCGGAGGCGCGCAGGATCTCCGTTTCGCAGGCGTTGCCGGGTGCCGCGATCGCAGCCGTCGAGATGCTAGATATAGACGCCGGCACGAGGGCCGCCGCCAGCAGTGCGCTGCTCCACAGGCGATAGCTTGTCGATCTCGTAACCATTGTCCCGCCCCGTATCCCTGTTCGGATGGCCGCTGCCGCCCGACTGACCGGACTCCGCACCTGTGGAGAAATTTCGCCCGGCGTTGGCCGAGTTGTCCGCCAAGCCGCCACCCCCGTCCCGCGCCGGCGCGACGGCGTGAAGCTGGGGCGCCTGAATGACGACATCGTCGACGGCGATCCCATGAGAGCGGAGCGCCCTGGCAATCGCTTCGGTTTCGCCGGAAAGCCTGTTGTAGGCCTCGACGCTTTCCACTTTGATCTCAACCGAAAGTTGCTCTCCCGTCATGCGTAGATTGGCCGTGACCACACCGAGCTCCACGGGCTGAAGCTGGATCTTGAGGCTCTGGATGGCGGGCGCGCTTTGGCCGAGATGGGCGTCGGCTGTCGCGACGCGATGAAGTGGGACGCTCGGAGCCGGCTTGGCGGCCAGCGCCTCGACGACCGGCGCACCCGTGGCGAGTGGTCCTTGGGCGACCGGGGCCGCCTGTGCCTTCTGCTCGGCCGCGGGACGCAGTTCCGATCTGCGGTCGCCGACTTCCCGCGGATTGCGCGCTCGCGAGACCGCATCTGCGATCAAGGTCCCGCGATCGCGTCTTGCACCACGAGCGTCTGCCGCTGCCTCGCTCCCCTGTCCGTCGGCATGTTTGGCCTCGGCTCTCATGCCCGGCCCGTCGGGGGCCTGTGTGGCGAGATCGTTGAGATTGGCGATCAGCGCTTTGCCGAAGGTGGCCTCCGGCGGGCGATTGGACGCCACGGGGTCGGGCCTCTCCACCACGGCGACCTCGAGTGGTTTGCGGCCGCCCGTCGCATCTTCGGCCGGCCTCGCCGCAGGCTTGACCGTGGCCGTGGCCGCGGCATTGGTTATCGTCCCCTGAGCGGGTTCCGCGTCGCCCCGCTGCACCGAAGCGCGATCGTGAGGTCCCGCAACGATAAGGGAAAGGAGCGCCTCGGCCGTTTCCGGCTTGTCCTGCTCTTCTCTGTCGGCTTCCTCGGGGCCTTCCTTCGGCGCGCCGGCCTTGGCCGGGGCAACTTCCCCGTCCGTCGCGAGGCGGTCGTCCGGCAGTAGTTCGAGAGCGCTCGCCGGCTCCGCCGGGGCCGTGCCGCTTCCATCACGCGTCTTTGCAGACGCTCCGTCTCTTGCGTCCCCCTCTGCTTTCAGCATTTTGCCGAAATCTTCAGCATCGCCCTTGGGAGCCGTGCTGTTTCGGTCACGCGCCGCATGGCTCGCCGAGGATTGCTGGAGGATTGCTGGCAATGCGGCGTTCATTGACGGGCTCCTTCGAGCAGTCTGTCGATTTCCTGCAGCTTCCGGCGCGTTTCATTGACGAGGGCGGCTTCCGAGGACTCGGCAGGCTGGGTTTCGTCCTCGGACTGGACGGAGGCCGGTCCGGCGGCGCCGGGGTCGGGTAGTTCTTGGCCCGAGGCAGCAAGGTCGCCATCTGCGGAGATAACGGTCGGCTCTTCCGGCGTTTCATTCGGCGGAGGAACCTCCTCGGGCGACCCTTCGCCCGGCACGTCGGACAGCTTCAGAGGCGGGGAAAGGACCCGATCCACCACCGCGGTCGCTGCGTCCAGCAGCCGAACGTCGCGTGGGGAAAGTGTGGCGCGATCGATCATTCCCAGCCGACGCGCGACATCGTCGATCGATTCGGAAGTGACGGCGCCAAGCGCGTTATAGAGTTCGGCGCGTGGGTCGGCTTCGCCCGGCTTGGCGAGGCCGACCGCTTCCGCCTTGGCCGAAGCAAAGTCGGCCAGCTGACCGTTCCCCTGGATCGCGGCCTTCCTGGCGATCCGGAGATAGATGGCGTTCTGCTGCTCGCCATTCATTGCCGCGACGATCTCGTCGATCTCGTCCAAGTCCAGGCGATCCTGCAAGGCCACGACGCCATTGATGAAGCCGTCGGCGAAGTGACTGGCGTAGGGAGATTTGAGGAAGCGCCTCACATATTGCTCGGAAGCCGTCAAGAAACGACCGCTGTCGCCAGCCGTCGCTGCAAGTGTGATCGAGCGCCGCAATGCCGTTTCCTCGACCAGGCTGCCGGGCGAGAGGAGCCGGGCCTCGTCGAGGATGGCAAGCCCCTCGGCCGGGTTTTCGAGCGCCCGGACCGTCCCCTTGATGAGCGCAAGGAACCCACCGAGTTCGGCGCTTTCCTTCATCGGGTCGAGAGATGCCAGCGTCGTATCCGCCTTGCCGTGCTCGCTGTGTAGATAGGCGATGAGACCGTCCGTGAGGATCTTGTCCCGGCCTTCGAGTGTGAGGCGCCCGGTCACCGCCTCGACCGTGCGCGGATTGCCGCCGCTCATGGCATAGATCATCAATGCCTCGACATTGCGCCGGTCGGCAAACTCGGACTCGGTCGCCTCCGCCAGCCGCGCATCGATCAATTCGATCATCTTCTTCTGCATGGGCAGGGAAGCTTGGTCACCGCCGGCGATGCGCTCCTGCAGGACCTGCAGCGAGCGGACCATCTGGTAGGGAGCCAGTACCGGCAGTGCGGGGCCGGGTGCGGCGACGGTCGACGTCAGGCATGCCGCCGCCATCAGCGCGCCGAGAAGCAGCTTGGCGCGCAGCACGGCAAGGTTCCGTCGGCACCGACCAACGTCGCTCAATTGCCGCTCTCCAGCAGGATCTCGATGCGACGGTTGGCCTCCGCGTTGGGATCGTCCTTGATCTTGAGCTTGCGGTCGGCATAGCCCGCGACCTCGACGACACGCCGCTCGTCCAGGCCGGCGCGGACGAGCATGTAATAGGCTGAATGCGCGCGTGCCGTGGAAAGCCGCCAATTGTCGTATGTCTTGCTGGCGAAAGGTCGGGCGTCGGTGTGGCCGTTGATGACGACATTGCCCTTCTCGGCCGCCAGTACCTTCGAGATCTTGTCCATGGCAAGCACGAGCTCCCTGCGCGGCACGGCCGAGCCGATCTCGAACATGCCGACATTGAGCTGTTCCGTGACCGAGATCATGACGCCTTTGTCGGTTGGAACCACGGAAATGCCGCCGAACATCTTGTCGTCGGACTTGAAGGCGGCGCGCAATTCCCGGCCGATGCGTTCCGCCGTCTGCTCCACCTGCGGGGCGGGATCCGCCTCGCCGCCCGACGGCGTCTGGACAGGCTTGCTTTCGGATGGCTCGTTCGCCTTGGTCGTCGGCCGGGTCCCCGCGGGCTCCGCGGGCGTCTCCTCGGGCGGCGCGGCGAAAGCCTGTTTGAGCTCGTCCATGCCGGCCGGCGTCTCGCCGGCGACGCCGGACTTCGGCTGCTTGCCTGCGGTCGCTTCCGCAGTGTCGTCGTCCGTTTCGGTGCTCGCCGCGTTTGGCAAGCTCATCATCTCCTGAGACCAGAAATCCGGCGCAAACGGGTCGCGATAGGCGTCCCCGCCCGAGGCGCCGGTCGCCGGACCCGCATCCGCCGCGCCGCCGTCCCCCTTTGCGCTGATATTCTGCTGGTCGCCGGTGTCGCCCGCGATTTCGGCGAGAACGGCGTAGGGATCGCGGAAAAGGTTCTCGTCGGAAAAGTTCTTTTCGGCGGCTGAGATGGCTCGGTTGTCGACCGGCGACGGACCAGCACTGGCTTGTCCATCCTTCGACGAGTTCTGCGCATCGATGTCGGACGACTGGTCGGGATTTTCGGCCGGACGTTTGTCCTTGCCGGGGTTGTCGAGGCCGCGAGCGGCGGCATTGTAGTCGACAAGCTTGATCGGATTGAAATAGGAGGCGACCGCGAGTTTTGTCTCGTCGTCGGACGCGTTGATCAGCCACATCACGAGAAAGAAACACATCATGGCCGTCATGAAGTCGGCATAGGCGATCTTCCAGACGCCGCCGTGATGGTCCTCCTCGAGATCGTCGCGTCGCTTGACGATGATGATCTCGCGACGCTCGTCGCCAAGCTGGCTCATGACAGGATCTCTTCCATCGTCGCCGACCACTCCGCAAAGCGTGTCTCGATAAGCCGGTCATCGATGCGAACGGTGAGGTCGGGGGAGGAGCTCTCGACGAAATCGAAATGCGTGGCCTGGTCGCCGACGGCGCGTTGGAGGGCTTCCAACAGGGCGGTCGAACCGCTGACCCTTACCCGCGCCCCTTCAGCATCCTCCAAGGCGGCCTTCACGGTCTCGGCAAGCTGGGCGATCGAGCGGGCATGCATTTCCGCGGTAAGCACAGGGCCCAGGATGCGGGCCGTCGCGCCCGTGACAAGCGTCGTGACGGCGGATCGCATCGCCTCGATTTCGCGAGAGAGGGTCGAGCCCAGCAGTTCGCCGAAGCGCTGCTCGATCGCCTCGATCTCGGCGGCGTGGCGCTCTCGTTCGTCGGCCAGGGCGGCTTCACGTTCGGCTGTCAGGCGTTCGGTCAATGCCAGCTCGGCCTTTTCCACTTCGACGCGGATGAGTTCATCGAGATCTGGCTCCGCCGGGCGCGGTTCCGGGGCGACGTCCTGCACGTCCGGCACGTCGCCGAAAGCGAAGTGCGGGAGATCCGGCATGGACGAACGCCGGCAGCCGAAATCCACCAGGACGTCTGCGAGTGCGGGGACCGCCATCATGCCGCCTCCGGCGCCGACCATTTGCGCAGGATCATGGCAGTGCGCTCTTCATTGAGGTCTACCATCTGCGCCAGTCGCTCCTGCGGGCCGCGCCGCATCTTCTGGCGCAGGTCGGCGATGGAGTCCTCATCCGCGGGCGGGCTGAAGGTACCGAGCGTCGAAACCGTCGGGAACTCGAAATTCTCGGCGAAGTTCGGAAGGGCATTGGGGGCAGGGAACGGCAACGCCTCGGTTTCGGCGGTTTCCGACCTGCCAATGGCGGCGGTGAGCGGCCGCAGTCCGAACCACGCAACGAGGAAGGCAACAAGCACGAAGGCGGCGGCGTTGATCATCGTGCCGGCATGACTGCCGATCGTTTCGAGCATGCCGGGCTCGGCGACCGCTTCCCCGTTCAGCCCATCCATGAATTCGACGGAGGTGACGGTGATGCTGTCGCCTCGCCCTTCGTTGTAGCCAGCCGCGGTGGCGGCAACCTTCTGGATTTCGTCCACGCGGGCGGCGATCTGCTCGGGCGTCGCGTCCTTGCCGAGAATGGAAAGAAGGCGTTCCTGATTGACCACGACCGCGATCGACAGCTTCGAAACCGTGTAGCCGTTGCTGACTGTGGCGATCCGCTTGGTGTTCATCTCATAGTTGGTGGTCTCTTCCTTGCGCTCGCTCTGCTCGGAAGATTGGGGGCCGGCGGCGGGAGGGATCTCGGCGTTGGGCAGGTCCTGCTGCACGGAGGTGGGCGTGCTCTGGGCGCTGCGGTTCGACGAATCATTGGCTCGTACGACCTGCACGGAGCGCTCGACGCGCGATTCGGGATCGAAGATCGTCTCCTCGATCTGGCGCGTATCCGTGTTGACGTCTGCCCGGACACTCGTTCTGAGGTTCTCGCTCCCGAGATAGGGCGCGAGCGCGCGGTGGATGTTGTCCTCTATCTGGCTCTCGATGGTGCGTTCGACGCCGAGTGTCCGGGTGAGGGTGGTGTTGGCAGGGTCGTCGCCGGCCGCTAGCAGCGAACCGCTGGAATCGAGCACCGTGACCTTGTCGGCGGCCAGGCCCGGCACGGCCGCCGCGACCAGATGGCGGATCGACATCGCAGTCTTGGTGGCGTCGATCCCGCTCGCCCGGATCACGACCGAGGCGGAAGGCTCCTGCTGGTCGCGGCGGAAGTTCGCCCGCTCGCTGACAACGATGTGCACACGCGCGGCTTTGATGCCGGCAATGGACTGTATGGTGCGGGCGATCTCGCCTTCGAGAGCGCGCACGCGCGTCACTTCCTGCATGAAGGAGGTAAGGCCCAGCGAGCCGACATTGTCGAACAGCTCGTAGCCGGCATTGGCGCTGGAAGGCAGGCCTTTCTCGGCGAGCAGCATGCGCGCCTGGGCGGTCTTGCCCGCGGGTACCAGAACCGAGGTTCCGTCCGACCCGACATCGAAGGCGACGCCGGCCTCGCCGAGCACCATGCCGATTTGGTTCACGTCGGAGCGCTCAAGTCCGACATAGAGGGTCTCGTATGCCGGCCGGTTAAGATAATAGGAGCCTATGCCCAGCACGGCGAGCACGAGAGCGAGGACGCCCCCCGCCATGGCCAGTCGTTTCGGGCCGAGCCCACGAAGGTTCGCTATGATCTGGTTCAACTGCTCAGGCAACGCCACCGCTCCCGGAATTCTGGTGTCGGGAAACTAGGCCGCGAAGCTTGTGCGAAAATGAAATCGGGCCGCGGTGATGGTCACCGCGGCCCGAAATGAGACGGAGATCTCGCTTAGCGGAACAGCGAGAGGATCTGCTGCGAGTTGCCGTTGGCGATCGACAGCGCCTGAATGCCGAGCTGCTGCTGGACCTGCAGCGCCTGGAGGCGTGTCGATTCCTCGTTCATGTCGGCGTCGACCAGCGTGCCCACGCCGCGGTCGATGGCGTCGCGCAAGGACCCGATGAACTCGTTCTGCAGGTCGATGCGGGTCTTGGCCGCGCCCAGGGTGGCGGCGGAGGTCTCGAGCTTGCCGGCGACCTTGACGACTTCGTTGACAACCGTTTCAAGAGCGGCCGCGTCGATCGTCGTGACGTCCAGCGTGGCGATCGAGAAGGTGAAGGCGCTGTAAGCCGCCCCGGTAGCGGTAGAGGCGTCGACGTCGATGTCGGAGTCGAGCAGGCCCTTGGTGGCTCCCGAAGTGGCCGAGGCGTCGAACAGCTTGGTCTGGCTCGTGTCGACCGTCAGCGTGCCGACGGAGATCGCACCGCCGGCGCCGCGCGTGAAGGAGGCGACGATCTCCTTGTTGGCGACGTAGTCGGTCGCGCTGGAATCGACCGACAGCCAGTTCTCGCCGGCGAAGGAAGCGGAATCGGCGATGCTCTTGAGCTGGCCCTGCAGTTCCTTGATCTCGCTCTGGATCTTGGCCTTGTCCAAGCCCGGCGTCATGGCCGAGATGATCTTGTCCTTGATCTGGTTGACGACCTGATGGGCGGCGTTGGTGCCGGTATAGGCCGTGTCGACCTGGGCGGCGCCGAAGCCGAGCGCATCCTTCACCGTCGACAGCGAGGAGTTGTCGGAACGCATCGACGTCGCAATCGACCAATAGGCGGCATTGTCCTTGGCTTCGGCGACGCGAAGGCCGGTCGAAATACGGTTCTGGGTGGTTTCAAGGTTCTTGTTGGTCGACTGAAGGCTCTTCAGCGCCGTCATCGCCGACACGTTGGTCAAAATACTGGACATGATGTCGTCCCTACACATTACACACAAGGGACATACCGGGCTTCACCGGTAAGATGGCGCGGCATCATGCCTGTCGAACCCTTGTTGGTCCAACCCATCCTGCATGGCCACCTTGGCACCTAATCGCTACCAAATTGATAATATGCGGAGGTCATCCACAAGCCTGCCACTCGGGCTCACAGGCACCACGGAGCCGTCGGTCGGGCCGATCGGCTAGGAGATAGCCGAGCGACATTATTCTCCGTGTGGCCCCGTCACTTGTCAGGCTCTGTTTTGCAGGTCTCGATCACGGTCGGCTCCGGGCCGTATGATCCATGATCATCTCGCTCAAAGTGGCTTCGTTGCCCTTGCTCCACCATTGGAGGCCCCTGTCCGGCTTCAGCCCTTGCTCGGTCGCGTATCTCGCTCCCGACGCCGAGGGGACCCTGTACATATTGAACATCCGGCCGATGTAGTCGAGGCGCGCCCGCGGCGCGTCCGCATCCGTATTGTCGTAGCGGACCGTCACGGTCGCTCCGCTGTCGCAACGATAGATCGCTTCGATGATCCTCGCTCTGGCCGGTGGGAACATGGAGGTGTCCGGCTCGTCCGCTCCCGCAGGGCATGACAGCCCCAACCCAGGGAAGGCGAGAACCAAGGGCAGAGCGCGGCGCAGGCAAGAGACACGAATCACACCGGTTCCTTTCCGTGTTCACGCACGACGAGTCGCGTCATGGCTGGGCGGCTCATTCAAAAATGCTCTTGGCCGGCATTCTTGGATGGTCCGCCGGAAAGCAGAAGCGCGATCCAGCGGGTCGATGGTTGTTGCGCACAATATACGATGAAAACGATCAGGATCGGCACGCCGATGAATGCGCCGGACAGTCCCCAGACGAAACTCCAGAAGAACACCGCGAACACGACGGCAAAGGGGGAAATGGAAAGAGACGCTCCCGTCAATAGCGGTTCGATGTAGCTGCCGATCGCAAACTGGATCAGGTTCAGGCCGACGAAGACGACGACCGCCATCTGCCAGGATTCGAATTGGGCGATGGCGAACAGCGTGGGGAAGACGGTCGCGATCAACGGCCCGAGGAATGGGATGTAGTTGAGCGCGAAAGCGATCGCGCCCCAGGCCGCGGCAAGCTCCAGACCGGCGGTAAAGGCGAAGATCCATACGACGAGGCCCGTGAGGACGCTTGCGAAAGTACGGACGATCATGAAGCGCCGCAGCTTTGCGCCGATTTCGCGGTTGGCTCTGAGGATGCGCTCGCCCATCGGCTGTACGGCAGGCGAGAGCAGGCGGCGATGAAAGTCTTCGACCTCGACGAGACCGATGATGACGAAGATGAAGACCAGCACCAGGAATCCCGCGATGCTGTTGAGCCTGCCGGCGATCGTCTGGGTCATACCCAACAGCCACGCCACGTCGAAACGATCGGTAAGCGGCCCGACGATGAAGATGCCGTGTCCCTCTAGCCATCCGATCCAGTCCGAATAGATGGCCTGAAAGCGGGAGGCGTTGGCGAACAGCCACTGGGCAAGCTTGCCGAACCCCCAGGCGACCGAAGAGCCCACGGCCACGACCACCACCACCGTCAAGCTGAGGGTTATAAGGAGCGCCAGGAGCCGTGGCATCCATCGCTGCAGGGCGGCTTGGAGCGGCCACACCAGCGCGATGCAAAAAAGTGAAAAGGTGAACGGCACCAGGACGGAGTGGGCGACGTAGAGGAGTGCGACGATCAAGATGGCAGCCGGAATGAAGCCGACCGGCAAGGTTCTTCCCGTCGCCGACGGGCTTGCGTCAAGGCCCGCCGGCGTCGTCGTCGTGCCTTTCTTCCGTTCCCGGTCGCGAGGCGCCTCGGATGATCCGGTCATTCGGCCACCAGTCCTGACCGGATGAGCCCGACGAGCGTAGCCAGAAGCATCCCGCCGACGAGACCCGATATTCCGACCCCGACGAGAATGGCCGGACTGAGACCGCCCATGCTTTGGGCGGTGGCGTCGGCAGCCTGCTCGATCTGCCCGAGGAACCGCCCCAGGCCCGGGATCCTCGCCGCCAGCCAGGTGAAGGCGAGGCCGCCGAGCGCCCCGACAATAGCGTTCACGGTCAAGCCGGAGCTGAGGCGGCGGACAAGCCAGCACAGGAACACTGCTCCGGCCGCGCCGCACACGATCTCGACGAGGAGGGGAACAAGCGCGTTCACCGTCAGCATGATGTTACCTGGAGCGGCATGAGCCCTTGTCCGTCCGCATTCACGTGTCGTCGTCGGCGCAACCCTGCCCAACCCCTGGGTTGCCACAGATCACGGTAGCACCGGCCGCCGACTTGTTGAATGGGACTAGGCTGGCTTCGCCCCGGCGAGAGCGTCTCGAAGCACCTGTTCCTTGGTTTCGTCGAGCGAGGTCTTCAGGACGACGCCGCCGAACTCCTTGATCGAGGCGAGCACCTTGTCGGCCGTCATCTGACGAATGAGCACGAACAAGGCCGCGTCGCCGGGCCGGATGCTCTCCGTCAGATTTTTCATGAACTTGTCTTCGATCCCGACATCCGTCAGCGCGCCGCCGAGGGCGCCTGCCGCGGCTCCGGCAGCCGCTCCCACCAGCGGGTTCAGGAACAGCACCCCGATCAGCAAGCCCCAGAAGCTACCCGATACCGCGCCTGTCGCAGTCGTGTTGACGATCTGGTTCAGCTTGACGCGGCCGGACTCGTTGCGGGTCGCGATGACCGCGTCGTTCATCTGGATCAGATACTCCTTCTGCAACTCGAAAAGTCGATTGCGAACCTCTTCCGCTTTTTCTTCCGAGGGATATACGATGACGATAAGGTCTGACATGAAGCGTCTCCTGTCGGCATGTCGGTACGCGGATGCGAGGCAAACCGCGCCGATAGATTAATGCGACAGGCTGCGGGAGGGATGGGCCTGGAATCCATCTTCTGTGCACGGCGTCTCTTTCGCCGTTGCCCGTCTGATGGGGGGCCAGGGAACGTCCTCGAGACGCGAGAGTAGGCTAGGTGAACGAGCGCACCAGACTGCCGACGAGTAGGTTCCAGCCATCGATGAGGACGAAGAACAGGATCTTGAATGGCAAGGAAACGACTGTCGGGGGCAGCATCATCATGCCCATGGACATGGTAACGGTCGCGACGATCAGGTCGATCACCAGAAAAGGCAAGACGATCAGGAAACCGATCTCGAAGCCGCGGCGAATCTCGGAGATCATGAAGGCTGGGATCAGAACGCGCAGATCCACGGCTTCGCCAGTCACCACCGTCTGTCCGCGCTCCCGCGCCAGATCGGCGAACAGGTCGAAATCCTTCTCGCGGACATTGTCCAGCATGAAGGCCCGGAACGGCTCGGCGATTCGCTGCACCGCCTGCTCCTCGTTGATCTGGTTGTCCATCAGAGGACGCACGCCGGTGCTCCACGCCTGATCGAAGGCTGGCGCCATGACATAGAAGGTCATGAACAGGGCGAGGCTGATCAGGATGAAATTGGCCGGCGTCGTCTGCAGGCCCATGCCCGAGCGTAGGATCGAGAAGGCGATGACGAAACGGGTGAAGCTCGTCACCATGATCAGCAGCCCGGGTGCGAGCGACAGGATGGTGAGCAGCCCGAAAAGCTGGATGATGTAGCCGACCGTGGCGCCGTTCGCCTGGCCGGCGATTGCGCCGAGATCGATCTGTTGCGCGGCGGCTGGCTCGATGCCGGCGAGCAGGAGCAGGAGTGCGAAAGCAACCAAACGTTTCATTCGAACAACATCGTCCTGATGAGGATGTCCTTGACCAGGCCATTGCTGCGAATGGCAGCCCGTTCCAGAAGGTCCGACTTCAAATGCTGGTAGCCGCTGGCGCCCTGGACCTGCATGAGTTTGACCGTGCGGATATAGGCGAGGATATCCTGCTGGATGGTGTCGGGCAGCGTCTGATCTTCGAACGGTTGATCGAACACCAGCGAGAGTTCCAGTCGGACCCAGACTGTTTCCGGAACCGCGAGATTGGTGGTGATCGGCGCGAGATCGACGATGTTGGCCGGTGCGGGCTGTTCGGCTTCGGACTCCTCTACCGCGGCGGCGGGGGGTGTCTCGATCTCGCGGTTCAGATACGCGCCGGTCAGCCACCCCACACCGGCCATGCCGAGCGTGAGGGCCAAGAGGACGCCGAGCTGCACGGGCAGGGATGGACCGCGCTTCACATTCGTCTCGGGTACGATCGTCACGTCACCGCTCCTCAGATCGGCGAGAACTTGTCGACGAGCTGCTTGCCCCAGGTCGGCTGCTGCACGTCCGTGACGCGCCCGCGGCCGCCATAGGAGATCCGTGCCTCGGCGATGCGTTCGTAGGGGATGGTGTTGTTGCCGTTGATGTCGGCGGGACGCACGATGCCGGCGATGGTGAGGACGCGCATCTCGAAATTGACGCGAACCTCCTGCGAGCCGCGGATGATCAGGTTGCCGTTGGGCAGGATATCGGTCACGACCGCGGCCACGGACAACCGGACCTTCTCCGAACGGATGGTCGCGCCGTCGCCCTCATAGGTCGCGGTCGAGTTCAGATCGAAGTCGGCGGTGGCCTCGCTCTTGGAACCTCCGGCGCCGGCCGAGACGTCGAAACCGATCTTGCGACCCTGCTTGCGCTTGCTGTCCGACTGGTTGTTGAACTGGGCCTTGTCGTCCAGCTGGATGAGAACGGTGAGGATGTCGCCAACGGACAAGGCGCGCGCGTCGGTGAAGAAATGCGCCTGTCGGTCGTCCCAAAGCGAGAAGCGCTTGACCGGAGGCGGCGGCATGTCCGGATAGTTGGTGGTCGACGCAAGTGTCGGCGCCAGCCCGCTCCCGACCGGCGACATTCGCGGCTCCTTGCCGATCTCGTCAAAGGACTGGCTGCAGCCGGCCAACAATGCCGTGGCGGCGATCAGGAGAGGCAGGTGTCTCATGACGGGTCCTGGGGTCGGGCCGCGGCCGCCATGATGCCGGTGAGTTCGGCTGCGGCCTTGCGGTTCATTTCATTGAGGATGATGCCGGCCTGCCGCGTGTTCAGCTTCATCAGGATGGCCGCGGCGAGCATGGGCTCGACATCGGCCAACCTCTCGGCTGCCGCGTCGGCCTTCATGCGGGAATAGATATCGACGACGCCGGCCTGGGCGCTCTTCATGAATTCCTCGCGCCGCTTCAACCATTCTTCGTACTCGGCGCGCTTGGCCTCGAGCTGGGCGATGCGGTTGTCGATGTCCTTGCGCAGGCCCTCCAGCTCCTTGAGCTGGAGCGCATGGCGCCGGTCCCTGGCCGCGTCCGTGATGTTGGCGCAGAACTCGCCGATCTCGTCGGTGACCTGGCCGTTCTTGGCGACGGCTTGCGAGAAAGCGGTGCTGCCGCCCATTGTCGCCCCGGTGAGCACGAGGGCGGCCATCAGCGCCAGCTTTCCCGCATGCGGGAGGGGGCGGATCATGTGCAATCTCCTATTGCAGCACGAGTTCGGCCTGCAGGGCGCCGGCCGATTTGATGCCTTGCAGGATGGCGATGATGCCGTCCGGTTCCACGCCGATGCGGTTCAGGCCGTTGACGAGGGTCTGAAGGTCGGGGCCGTCGACCACGGCCACCTTCGTGCCCTGCCGATCGGCCTCGATCACCGTGAACGGCTCCTCGGCCGTCACGCCACGCGAGAACGGCGCGGGCTGGGAGACCTGGGGCATCTCCGTGATGCGTACTGTCAGCTTGCCGTGGCTTACCGCGACGCGCGAGATCCTGACCTCCTGTCCGATCACGATCGTCCCGGAGCGTTCGTCGATCACCACGCGTGCCGGTGTATCGGTCTCGACCGGAATGTTCTCCAGCTCGGCGATGAATCGCGCCACGGAGATGTTGGCGGGCTTCTTGATCAAGACAGTGCGCGCGTCTTGCTCGGCCGCCACGCCCTTGCCGAACCGCTCGGCGGCATAGCCGTTGATGGCGTCGGCGACGCGGACCGCCGTGGAGAAATCCGGGTTGAAGAGCTGCAGCGTGAGCATGTTGCTATCGCCGAGCTTGGCCGGAAGCTGGCGTTCGACGATGGCGCCGTTCGGAACCCGTCCCGAGGTGGGCACGCCCTGCGTCAGGCTTTCGGCCTCGCCCTGCGCCGAGAAGCCGTTGACGACCATCGGTCCTTGCGCGACGGCGTAGATCTCGCCGTCGGCTGCCCTGAGCGGCGTCATGATGAGCGTGCCGCCGGTAAGCGAGGTCGCGTCGCCCATCGAGGAGACGGTCACGTCGATACGTGCGCCCGACTGCACGAAGGCTGGGAGGTTGGCGGTGACGATCACCGCCGCCACGTTCTTGGCCCGGGAGCGCCCGTCCTCCGTGGCTACACCGAGATTTTGAAGCATGGCGCGGATCGACTGCTCGGTGAAAGGCGCATTGCGGAGACCGTCTCCGGTTCCTTGCAAGCCGATCACAAGGCCGTATCCCACGAGTTGGTTGTCGCGAGCGGCCTGGAGCGCAGAAATGTCCTTGATGCGCGAGATGCTCTGGCCGGGCGGCAGGGCGCTGGCTCTGGTGGCGACCTTGAAAAGCCGCTCGGCCGTCGCCGGATCGTATTCCGTTTCCCGGAATGCCCCTCCGTCCTTGGTGGCAAGCTCCTGCTTGGCCTTCTTGGTCAGGCCGTCGGCGGCGGCCGGTTGAAGGCTAAGGGTCGCGGCGACGATGAATGCGATCGGGCGCATCATGATGCGCCGACCCGGACCGTGCCGTCGGCCATCACGATGCCCGTGAAGGTACGGCCGCTCTCGACGTTGCGCAGCTTCACGGTATCCCCGGCCGCGCCCGACTCCAGCGAGACGGCGGTCGTGGTGATGGTCAGGCTCTTGTCGACCAGGACCACTTCCACCGGAGCGCCGTTCTGTACGAGATAGGCGTCGCGCACCGAGCCCGGCGCGATCAGGCGGCCGGGAAGTATCGTGCGCCGTGCGACCTTGCCATGCAGCGGCTCCGGCTTCTGGAAGATGGGCCCAAGCTTGCGGTTGCCGCGAACCAGCGGCACGACTTCCAGCATGGCCGGTTCGATGACCTGGCCGGGATAGACGACGCGGTTGGTCACCACCGCGACCTCGTCCGCCAGCGCCGGAGAAGCGCCGGCCAGAAGGGCCAGCGCGGCGCCTGCCAGGCGTTTCCTGAAACGGATGAGGACCATCGTCGTCCTACCTGAGATTGCGCGAAACGACCGAGGCCATCTCGTCGGCGGCCTGAATCACCTTGGAGTTCATCTCGTAGGCGCGCTGGGCCGAGATCATCTCCGTGATCTCCTTCACCGGATCGACGTTGGAGTTTTCCAGATAGCCCTGCATGATCGTGCCGAAGCCGGGGTCGCCGGGCACGCCCGTCACCGGATCGCCCGATGCGGGCGTCTGCTCGAAGAGATTGTCGCCAACCGGCTTCAGGCCGGCCTCGTTGGCGAATGTGGCGAGCTGCAGCTGGCCGAGTTCCTGCAGTTCTTCCTGGCCGTCGATCCTGGCGAAGACCTGGCCGCTTTTGTTCACGATCAGCTCGACCATGTCCTGCGGCACCGTGATGACCGGCGATACCGTGAACCCTTCCACGGTGACGATCTGGCCTTCCGCGTTGGTGTTGAACGAGCCGGCGCGGCTGTAGCGGATCTGGCCGTCGACGCCCTCGATCTGGAACCAGCCATTGCCGGAGATGGCCATGTCGTACTTGCTTCCGGTATTGGCGAGTGCGCCCTGCGTATGAACGGAGCGGATCGCGGCCGTCTTCACGCCGAGGCCGACATGGGCGCCTTCCGGGATGATGGCCTGATTGCCCTGGTTCGGCACCCCTTCCAGCCGCTCTGCCTGATAGAGCAGATCGGTGAATTCGGCCCTGGCCCGCTTGAAGCCGGTCGTGTTGATGTTGGCGATGTTGTTGGCGATGACTTCCAGGTTGAGCTGCTGGGCATTCATGCCCGTCGCTGCGATGGCGAGCGCTTTCATTGGCTTCTTCCTCAGATCGCCATGCGGCTGACTTCGAGATAGGCGCTGACGACCTTGTCGCGGATCGCGATCGCGGCCTGGAGCGATTGTTCGGCGCTCATCACGGAGTCGACCACGTCTCGCGTCTGGATCTCGCCGCCCTGCAAGGCCTCCAGTGACAGCGACTCGGCGCCTTCGAGCTTGTTGACCACATTGCGGGCGGCGTTGCCCAGCGCCTCGACAAAGGCCGCGCTGCCGGTCGGAGCGGCTGCTGCGGAGGCGAGTCCCGCCATCGTGTCGACGACGCCGGACAGCCCACCGGACTGATTGATCGCACCGATTGCGCTCAAGGGGTTCATCAGCTTTGATTCCTCATCAGGTCGATCGTCATGGTGATAAGATCGCGCGCCTGCTTGATGACCTGCAGGTTCGCCTCGTAGCCGCGATTGGCCTCGCTCATGTCGGCCATCTCGATCAGCGTGTTGACGTTGGGCATCTTGACGTAGCCATTGGCATCGGCAGCCTCGTGCCCGGGATCGAAGGCGACGGGAAACTCCGCCTGGTCGCGTGCGATGCCCGTGATCCGCACGAAGTCACCGCCGCTCTGCCGGTCCATCTCGGCCGCGAAGGCAATCGTCTTGCGCTGATAGGGATCGGCGCCCGGCGTGCTTCCCGTGGACTGGGCATTGGCAAGGTTTTCCGAAACGATGCGCAATCGCTCGGACTGGGCGTGCAGCCCCGATGCGGCCACCTTGAGCGCTGTTGAGATCGGATCCATGGCTCTTATCCCTTCGCGGTCGACATCACCATGCGGTGGAACGCCTTGACGATGGCCGTGTTGAGTTCGAAGGCCCTGCGCACTTCGCCTGCCTTCATCAGCTCTTCTTCCAGCACGACCGTATTGCCGGAGGGCTTCACTGGGACGTCGGAAACCTGCTCGTTCTTGCGGATGGGCGAGGGGGCGCCCGCCCCGATATGCCTGGGATCGGTGGCGACCATGGCAGGCGTGGTCCTGGAAAGGACCTTGTCGAAAGGCTCGACATCCACGGCGACGAATCCAGGTGTGTTGGCGTTGGCCACGTTGCCGGCGACAGTCGCCTGGCGGACGGAGAGCCAGCGAGCCTGGGCGGCCGCAAGATCGAAAAGTTGGACAGGCTTCATGGTACTTTCTCAGCGCGTTGCAGCGACAGTAGAAGCCCAGTCTTGCGTGGGCCTTGCCGAAGCTCCGAAGCGGTGGAGCCTCCCTGGCGTGCAAAGCACGCGCAGTGCTCTATTGCGCGATCGTCACCACCCGATCGGTGCTGGTGACGATCACCCAGGCGCCACCGCGCTCTTCGATCGCCGCCACCCGGCTCATGTCGGGCAGGACGGAGCCACGCTGTACGACCCAAAGGCCAGTGTCGTCCTGGATCATTGCACGCCCGTTCGCGACATGGACGAGCCGGAAGGGAACGTCCTGGGTCGGGAAGGGCTGGTCGAGCAGTGAGGCTGCCTCGTCCTTGGGGGTGGTGCCGGTCGAGAACTGGTCCAGATCGAGAAGCGGCAGGTCGGAATCGTCCGGTATGCGCACGATCTGCGGCGTGTTGGCCGCCCCGGTGCCGCCCGTTCCGCCGGCGCCGTCGAACGTGACTGCCCGCACGCCGAACTTCTCCTGATTGAAGAAGACGTACCAGGGGAACATCGCGCTGCCGAGCCCGAGCGCAATGCCGAACAGGCCGAGCAGCACGTCCTCGCGCAGGCGGGCGGGCTTGGTGGCGGCGGAGCGCGGCGCAGCCGGTTCCGCCGCGTTCTCTGTGGTCCCCCGTCGAGCGCGCCTAAGCCACATTTGGTCGTTCCTGTTTCTTGAGATGACGCGCAAGGTCCGCGAATGGATCGGGCGAGGGTCCGTCCCTGGGAGATTGAGTCAGCGCTTCGTAGATGAGGGGCACCTGCATCACCGCCAGATCCAGCTCCGCATCGATACCGCTCTGGTAGGCGCCGATCAGCCGAATGTCGCGGGTGTCCTCGAAGCGCGAGATCATGCTGCGCAGCCGGGCGACCACCGCCTTCTGATCGTCGCGCCACGCCTTCGATGCGAGACGCGAGATCGAGGACAGGGGGTTGACTGGCGGATAGCGTCCCTGCTCGGCGATCGATCGGTCGAGCACGATATGGCCGTCGAGAATGCCGCGGACGGAATCCGCCACCGGATCGTTGTGGTCGTCGCCGTCGACGAGCACCGAGAGGATGGCGGTGATCGAGCCGGTGCCCTCCGCGCCCGGGCCGGCACGCTCGAGAAGCTTCGGCATGTCGGTGAACACCGAGGCCGGATAGCCTCGGGCGACCGGCGGTTCCCCGGTGCCGATTGCCACCTCGCGAAGGGCGTGGGCGAAGCGGGTGATGGAGTCCAGGAGCAGCAGCACCCGATCGCCGCGGTCCCGGAAATACTCCGCCACCCGCATCGCGGTCCCGGGCGCGCGGCGGCGCATCATGGCGCTTTCGTCGCTGGTTGCCACGACGGCTACGGTCTTGGCCATGCTCTCCGCGCCGATCGTGTCTTCGAGGAACTCGCGTACTTCACGCCCCCGTTCGCCGACCAGCGCCACCACCACTGTATCGAAGGCCGATGCCGCGGCGAGCATGGCGAGCAAAGTGGATTTGCCGACGCCGGAGCCCGCGAAAATGCCAAGGCGCTGTCCGAAGCAGAGCGGCGTGAAGATGTCGATGACCCGCACTCCGGTCAGGAAAGGAGTGTCGACCCGTTGCCGGGCCAATGCTCCGGGTGCTGTTCCCGGCGCCGAGGCGTCGCCCGGAATCAAGGCCGGGCCGCCATCGATCGGCCGGCCGAGGGCATCGATGACGCGTCCGCGCCAGGACGGAGCTGGGGCGAGTGCGAAGGAGCCGCGCGCGAAGACGTGATCTCCCACGCTGAGGTCGCTCGACTGGCCGAATGGGGCCACGACGACCTCGTCGACAGTGATCTGGACGATCTCGCCGGCCCCGTCCGACGGGCGCCCGACACGCTCCACGATGTCGCCGAGCCGAACGTCGTCGGAGAGACCGCGCACCCGATAGTGGGTGGGCGACACTTCCGCGACGCGGCCGCCGCGCTTCAGCAGGCCGCGCTCGCCGTTGAAGGCATGATACGCGCGCTCGAGTGCCAGCAGGGGATCGGTCTCGGGCAGCGGCGCGCCGCGCGCGCCGTCGGCATCCGTCGGAAGCTCGACCTGGTCCATGATCGGTCGTTATCTCGACCCGAGCGTCTTGATGGCGTCGGAGAAGCTGGATTCGCTTTCGCGGATGAGGGCGGCGGCATTGTCGAACGCGCGCTGCACCATGATCAGGCGCGTCATCTCCTTGACGGGATTGACGTTGGAATCCTCGACGAACCCCTGCACGACCCCAACGTCGGAGCGATCGACGACTGGTTGCGGCGGCGCGTTGGGCACCACGCCTGAATTTCCATAGCGGGTGAAATTCGGGCCTGGGTCGAACTCGAACAGGCCGATGGCGCCGACGAGCTGACCGTTCTGACGAAGCGTTCCGTCGGCGCCCGCGGTCGGGGCGCCCTCGCGCGGATCAATCATGATCGCGGCTCCGCCCGCATCGAGCACAGGATAGCCTTCCAGCGTGACCAGCGCTCCGGTATCGAGCACGGTGAAGCGGCCGTCCCGGGTCATGACGGTGCCGGCCGGCGTCGAAATGCCGAACCAGGCGTCGCCACGGATCGCGAAGTCGTAAGGGTTTTCCGTCTGGCGTAGCGGGCCGGTTTCGGTCGAGAGAAAAGTCTTGCCCTGGGTGACGAAATCCATCGCCTTCTCGCCCGTCCCGTGCACGAAATCCTCGAACTTCACGCCGGTGGCGCGGAAGCCGACCGTGTTGGCATTGGCGACGTTGTCGGCAATGGTGTTGAGGCGGTTCTCGAGCGCGACCTGGGATGAAAGCGCGACATAAAGACCGTTTTGCATGTCGTCAGCCTCCAAACCTGATGCGCTGCAAGGTCATCAGCGTGTCGATGGAGATGCCCAGAGGGGCCGACTGGTTGATGAGACTGGCCGCGCTCGACGAAGCTGTCGATGTCGGGTTGTTGATCTCCCAGAGCGCGGTGAAGCGCGCCATGAATTTCTCGAGCTTCTCCGGATCCTGGAAGTCGGCGAAGTCGATGCGGTCCTCGAACATCTTGGCCTGACGGTCTATGTCGGCGGAAGCGAGGGAGTCAGGCAGGCCAAGTGCCGTGCGCACGACCGTGGCAAGCGCCTTGTCGGCGAGGACGTCGAAGGGGCCCTGGATCTTGGAGGCGTTGCGCGCGAAATAGAGCGCGAGGCGCACGCCCTCATTCTGCTGGCCGGCATCCTCCTCGAGTGTCTGGCGCATGTATTTATCGACGGCGGGCTGCTGGGCGGCCACCTCGCTGGTGGTCTTCTCGCCGTTGCGCACGAAATTGAAGACGCTCACGAATTCCTTGAAGCGGTCGTCGGGATTGAGGTTGGCCGGGCTTTTTGGATCGTCGATGCCGCCTTCCAGCATCTCGATCATCAGATCCTTGTCTTTGATCTTGTCGGCCAGGCCGTAGGCCTTCATCGCATATTCGAAGAGCTGGTCGTTCTCGACAAACTCCTTGATGGATTTCACCTTGCCGATATTGGCCGCGTAGTAGGCGTTATGCTCCTGAAGAACCGGATTGTCGGGCTCGACGCCGGCCTCGGTGGCCCACAGCGTATAGCGCGCGACGGTGCTCTGGTTCGCCCGATTGTAGGACGTCGCATCCTGGCCGAGGTCGGCGAAGTTGTAGGTCCGCACGAACTCGACGTAGCGCTTGTCCGTCAGCTTGTTGGCGAAGCTGTCCTTGTCCGAGATGCCGCCCTCCAGCGCCTTCTTCATGAAGGCCTTGGCGTAGGCCATGTCCTCGAGGCCGTGAGCTTTCATCGCGTAGCGGAAGAGCCTGTCGTCCGCCAGGAATTCGTCGATCGATTTCACCTTGCCAATATTGGCGAGATAATATTCGGTCTCGCGCTTGACCATCGGCTGAGCCTCGATCCGGTCGATCGATTTCGCCAGATCCCGGCTTATCAGCATGTAGCTCGTATAGGTATTGATCACGCGGTCGCTCCGCTCTGTCCTGCATGGCGGAAATCCGCAGACGGCCGCCGCTTCGAAGTTTCCCGGCATCGCGCAGGACGCCGCACCTTCATCCGACGAAATATCCGGCGGCCCTTGCGCGAAGCTGTCGGCTTCGGCCGCTGAGCACAGCGCTGTCGCTTCGGTCGTTCCGAAGGGATCGAGCCGTGAAGCGCCATGCTCGATGTCATTCAAGCCTCACACAAGGCACGATTGCTACTTCGCTTCGTCCCCAGCGAAATGCGGAAGGTGAGTCTTGGGAATCCTTGTTGGTCTTGTCATCACAATGGGCTGCGTGCTCGGGGGATTTATGGCCATGGGCGGCCATGTCGAAGTTCTGATGCAGCCCTGGGAAGTGGTCATCATCGGCGGCGCCGCGGTGGGCACCTTCGTTGTCGCCAATCCGATGAAAACGGTGAAGGACACGGGCAAGGCGATCCTCGAGGCCCTGCGTTTCTCCGTGCCGAAGGAACAGGAATATCTCGAGACGCTCGGGGTCCTGCATTCCATCATGCGCGAGTTGCGCACGAAATCGCGCAACGAGGTGGAGGCGCATATCGACAATCCGGAGGAATCGTCGATCTTCAAGGCGTTCCCCACCGTGCTGCAGAACCAGGATCTCACGCATTTCATCTGTGATTATTGCCGCATCATCATCATCGGCAATGCCCGCCCGCATGAGATCGAAGCGCTGATGGACGAGGAGATCCAGACGATCCGCGCCGACAAGCTGAAGCCTTACCACGCGCTCGTCACCATGGGCGACGGCCTGCCGGCGCTCGGCATCGTCGCCGCCGTGCTCGGCGTGGTGAAGGCGATGGGCGCGCTCGACCAGTCGCCGGAGATCCTCGGGGGGCTGATTGGCGCGGCTCTGGTCGGTACTTTTCTCGGCATCTTCCTCTCCTATGCGGTCGTCGTGCCGATCGCCACGCAGATCAAGCTCGTGCGTGAGAAGCGCAACCGGCTCTACGTCATCGTCAAGCAGACACTGCTCGCCTACATGAACGGCTCGCTGCCGCAGGTCGCGCTCGAATTCGGCCGCAAGACGATCTCCGCGCATGACCGCCCGTCCATCGACGCCGTGGAGCAGAGCACGCTCAACATGGGCAACGCCGAAAGCAAGGCGGCCTGAAATGCAGGCCGCGGAGACACGAGCCTACATCCTTGAACGGCTTGTCGGCGACACGGCTGAGCCGGACAGGATCACGGCCGCGGCGCGAAAGTTCGCGCAAAGGGGGATCGGCGCGATCACGGAGGGGGTGAACCAGCTCCTGTCCAGCCCGATCGAGATGGAACTCCAGGCGATCGAGCTCGGCCGCTATGGTCGGGCGCTGTCCTCGACGGGCGAAAACAACGCGGTGGCCGTCGTCCAATCGGCCTTGTCACCGGACGCTCTTCTGCTCGACCTCGAAACGGAGGCGGTTTCGATCCTGGTTGCGGCTTGTCTCGGCGCGGATCCGGAATTCGCGCCGGTCGGCATCGATCGCCCGCTGTCGCAGATCGAGCTGGACGTCGCGACGGCCGTCTTCCAAGAGGTAGCAGCCGCCTTCAACGGGGAGGGGCCGCGGTCGCTCCAGCTGCGAATGCCGGTTCCTCGCGCATTTTCGGGTCCGGAGATCCGCAAGCATGTCTTGCGCGACGGGCCATCGGTGCGCCTTCTGTTCACGCTGAAGACGCCCAAGGCGTCTGGCCGGCTCGCGGTCACGATGCCGCAACGTGTGTTGCTCAATGCCCGTGATGAAAACAGGGACAGCGATCTCGTCCACGGGTCCGATGACGCGAATGCCTGGTCGGAGCGGCTTGGCGAGGAGATCCGCAAATCGTCCGTGACGCTCGATGCGATCGTGCCCCTGGCGCAGATGTCGCTCGGCCAGCTTTCCATGCTGAAGGTCGGACAAATCCTGGAACTGCCCATTGCAGCGCAAACGTCGACCCGGCTGTCGTCCCGCAACAAGACCCTGTTCGTCTGCGAGTTCGGCAAGATCGGGCAGAACTACTCCGTGCGGATCAAGCATCCCTTCGACGAAGGCCAGGATTTCGTCGACCGCCTCTTGTCGCAATAGTCAGGCCCCGGAACCAGCGCCGGGCGTGGAGCCAGAAAATGAACGTTCCCAATCCGCTTCTCGATGAGCACCAGGAGGATCTCGACAAGGCGATCGACGACTTGCGCGGCGCCTTGCACGACGCGCCCCCACCCCCGGCCGAGCCCACCTTCTCGACGGCGCTCGGCGACGCCATGCCCAATGCCGGCGTGGTGATGAACATTCTGGTCGATGTGCAGATCGTTCTCGGCAGCACGGAAGTGCCCGTGTCGGATCTGCTGACGCTGCAAAAAGGAGCGACCATGGCGCTCAACCGCCGGATCGGCGAGCCGGTCGATGTGGTCGTCAATGGCCGCAAGATCGCGCGCGGGGAAATCACGGTACTCGAGAACGACCCCTCCCGCTTTGGCGTGCGCGTGACGGAGATCGTCAACGCCAAGCTTTCGAACTAGCGGCAGTTTCATGACATTGCCTGAAATCGGGGAAGCGGGCCAGATGATGGATCGCCTCGAACTCACCAGCGCGCAGAAGGCTGCGGCCATCCTGGTCGCGGTGGGCAAGCCGGCCGCGGGCCGCCTGCTCAAGTTCTTCAAACAGGAAGAACTCAAGGAACTGATCGAAGGCGCAAGAAGACTGAAAACCATCCCGCAGAGCGAGCTCGAGCGTATCGTCGCGGAATTCGAGGAGGAGTTCGCCGAGGGCGCGGGCTTGCTCGATTCCGCTGACGCCATGGACACGCTTCTCACCGAGAACCTGTCGCAGGACGAGATGAACGCCATTCTCGGAAACGGGACGGATCTCGCGGCCCAGGAGGAGACTCCGCCCTGGGGGGCGCTCGAAGCGATCGACCCCGAGCCGCTTGCGGCTTTCCTGACCAAGGAACACCCGCAGACGGCGGCCTATGTCCTTTCCAATCTCGCTTCGTCGGCGGCCGCGAAGGTGCTCCTCGCCTTGACGAAGCAGGCCCGCGGCGAAATCGTGAAGCGGATGCTGTCATTGGGCAGCGTCTCCGCGCCGGCGCGACGCCTGATCGAGCGGCGATTGCGCGCCGAATTCCTGGAAACGACATCCGGCAAGCTGTCGAAGCTAGGGCAGGCAAAGGTCGTCGGCGTCCTGAACGAGCTGGACAAGTCGGAACTTGACGAGGTCATGGGCGAGTTGCAGGAAGCCGGCGCGGAAGATCTGGCATCTCTCAAGGCACAGCTCTTCTCTTTCGAGGATCTCATCAATCTCGATCAGAAGGCCCGGGTCACGGTGTTCGACGGCATAGAGGTCGACCTGGTCACGATGGCGCTGCGCGAAGCCAACCCCGTGCTTGTCGAGGCGGCGCTTTCCGCCGTCGGCGCGCGTACGCGGCGCATGATCGAATCCGAGCTCGCCCAACCGTCCGACTTCGTCAACCCGGTCGAGATCAACAAGGCGCGCCGGACAATCGTGTCGCGCATCATCACGATGGCCAGGGACGGCGTCATCCAACTGCCGACCGCCGAGGAAGCTGCGTGAAGCCGGCAGACAGGGCCTGATCGATGTCCGAGAAGCCGGACAAGGACAGCAAGACAGAAGAGGCCACGGAAAGGAAGATCCGTGATGCCCTCGACAAGGGGCAGGTTCCCTTTTCGAAAGAGGCACCGCTGTTCGCCTCGATCCTGGCCTTCCTGATCTTCAGCTTGTTCTTCGCCTATGACCAGATGAAAAGCCTCGGCGGCTTCCTCTCGATTTTCCTGGAAAAACCCGAGGAATGGTCGCTCGCCACCGACGTCGACGCAACGTCGCTCTATGAAACCGTGTTCATCGAGATCGGCAAGTCGCTGGTGGTGTTCATCGCGCTGATGGTGGCTGCGGGCCTCGCGGCGTCGCTGCTCCAGAATGCGCCGAGCATGGTCCTGGAGCGCGTCCGGCCCAAACTTTCCCGGGTCTCGCCGGCACAAGGCTGGTCGCGCATGTTCGGAGCCCAGGGTCTCGCCGAGTTCCTGAAATCGCTCGGCAAGCTCATATTGACCGTTGGCGCGCTGGCCCTCGTCATGAAGGGCATCCATTCGACCCTGCTCGAGGGCATGCTGAGCGATCCGGGTGCTTTCGGTCTCGTGATCAGGAGCACGCTGATCCATATCCTCGTCACCGTCGCTCTCGTCATGGCAGTGATCGCCGGCGCCGATCTCGTCTGGCAGCGCTTCCATTGGCGAAGCGATCTCAGGATGACGCGTCAGGAGGTGAAGGACGAGCTGAAGCAGTCGGATGGCGACCCGCAGATCAAGGCGAAGATACGCTCGGTTGCGCGCGACCGGGCGCGGCGGCGCATGCTGGGGCAAGTGCCCAAGGCCACGCTGGTCATCGCCAATCCGACGCATTTCGCGATCGCCCTGCGCTACGTGCGCGACAAGGACGCGGCACCCGTCGTGGTCGCCAAGGGGCAGGATCTGATCGCGCTCAAGATCCGCGAGATCGCTGAAGAGAACAACATCCCGGTTTTTGAGAATGTTGCGCTCGCTCGCTCCATGTACAAACAAGTTTCGATCGATAGCATGATACCGCCGCAGTTTTACCAGGCGGTCGCCGAACTCATTCGTGTGGTCTACTCCAAGCCGGCGCAAATGCATCATATGAATAAAAGAGAATTATCATGATCCGTCAGCCGCATACAGTCGCTCGCGAAATGATCGTGGCGAAAGCCATCGAGGAGGTGGCGACTGAACTACGCATGATCGACGTCGTCGACTACGTCGCCTATATCCGGCTGGAGCATTTCTCGACCATTGCAGATATCGTGGAGAGCGCGGCGGAGCTTTACTTCATGCCGGGCACCCTTTCGTTCGGGCATGGCGGCGAGGCGCGCATCGGCTGGTCCGGAGAACCCGAAATCACGCTGGACATGGAGCTGAAGCCGAGTGGCGCGACCGTTTATTTTGCGCTGTCGCTCACCGATCTCTCGGCCGCGGTCACGGTGAACTACGTCGCCTTCGAGAATTCTTCGGACGATCCCGAAGAGAACACCCGGTTTCTCGAAACGGCGTTGGAGACCGCGAGGCTGCGCAAGGGGATCCCGCGCGCTCCGCAGCACGATTCCGCATCGGTCTAAAGCATTTCGCAGCCGACCGGACGGATTCGGTCGGCGTCGCGGGGACGTGGCAAAAAAACAATACCTAAGTGTGTCGCCCGAATCCGGTTGTGGGCGACAGCGCCCTTGGATGTTCCCGGATCGGGCGCCTGCTTGGCAGTCACCGGCGGCGGGCGATTGGCCAAAGCTGAGACGATATCGTCCTTGTCCCGTTCTGACGGGCAGATGTGCCGGCAGGCCGATCAGGGACTTGCCCACAGGTCTGTTCTTAGCAGTCCGTTGGGCGCAGCTCATCCGCGCCGGTAGCGTGTCGGGCTCAGCGGGCGAGCTCGGAACGAGTCCTCGGGTCTGATCTATCACCCGCCGAAGGCGAAATGGTGCCGCGGCGGTCGCAAAGAAAAATGCATGCGCATCTGACTTTCTTGAAAAAAACAGACGAATCCTGAAAGACGAGCGCGCAGAATCATGCCTTTTTGCCGCCACGGTGCAGTCCGGTTTTGGACGCATTCGATGGACTTGGGGTTGCATCAGGCAATGCGGCGGAAGTGGCTCCCGGCCATCGGATGATGGATCGAGGGGGCATTTTTCATGCGAAAGCCAATTTCGCTGCGCGACTTCGCGCGTCGGTTCACGGCAAAACGCGCTTCGGTCGCGCGTCGCTTGTCTCCGGCCGGCGAAAGGGCAGGGACGCCGATATACCGGCTAGGGCTCGCATCCATAACATTGCTTGCTTCGACGCTGTTGATCGCCGAGGCCCGGGCTGCTGAGGCGCCCGCGCAGGCATGGCCTTCGGCGATCTCGGGAGGGGGACGGACCGTGGGGGCCACGCGGACCTTCACCTGGGGGGTGAGCCCTTATGGCGACCCGGGGATCACGGCGACCCAGACCATCACCTCAATCACGGCCGCGCAGTCTGCCTGCGATTTCATGGCCGTCGCTCCAAATGCTGGCTCAGGTGTGAGGTCCCAGCCGAACTATCTTACTTTTTCCGAGCCGGATGTTCCGGCCAGCGCCTTCATGGCGGGAAACTGCGTCGCGCTGGGCAACGGTTTTGTTTCCAGCTTTGCACTCAGCAAACCGCTGATCGCGCCGATTTTCCACTTTCACAATCTGGACTCCTCACGTTTCGCGATCACGGGCACGAGCACGACGGGTGCTTCCGTTAGCCTGCAAACCATCGTCAAGAACGATCTGATGGATGTCAGCGGCAACACGCTGAACGACATCCTTCAGTTTCCGACCGTAGGCGGCTGCAACGACAACAACACGACGGACGGTATCGCCGGCGCCTGCGGCTCGTTCCGGGTGACCGCCGCGTCAGGTCTCATTCAGTCGCTGACCCTGAATAACAATGCGCTTCCCCCGAACACGGGCAATGAGTCCTTCAACTGGGCAGTTTCCTTCCCAACCGCACCGCTGACCAAGCAGTTCAGCCCCGCCACGATCAGAGCCGGGGAGACGAGCCAGCTCACCTTCTCGATCGCCAATCCGAACGAGTCCGGGTCGGTGCCGCTCACCCCGCTGGACTTCACCGACAATCTACCCGCGGGCTTGACGCTCGCTGCCGCCGCCGCCACGAACAACGGAAGTTGCGGCAGTCCCACCGTCACGAACGGTGCTGGCGGGGCGCTGGCAGTTGGCGCCACATCGATACGGGCAACGAATATCAGCGTCGCACCGGGCGCTACCTGCACGATCACCGTAAGCGTAACGGCGAGCAATTCGGGCAACTACACCAACGACACCAGCAACATGTCGACGGGTGTGGGCAACCTCATTGCGGGCGGCAGCACAACCCTCACCGTGACTCTGGGGAGCCAGACCCCCTTCACCTGCTCGTCGAACATGTATCTGGCGCAGAACACGCCGACGCAGCTGTTCCGGTTCGACACGTCCTCGAATCCGTTCGTCGTCTCGCCGGTGGGTTCGGCTTCACCCGTCAACTACAACGCCGCCGCGTACAACCCGGTCGACAACTACATCTATGCGTTGGACACCAGCGCCAACCTGATCCGCATCGGCGCTGGCGGTGGAGTGCTGACCTTAGGGACCGTCACGAACTTGCCGGGGACCTCCATCGCCGGTGAAATCGGCCCGGACGGCACATACTATGTGGTCAACGGGACAAGGCTCTACCGGATCAATCTTACGACCAGGGTGGCGTCTTCCGTGGCGCTGCCGCGGAGCATCAACGTCCAGGACCTGGCGTGGCACGACGGGCGGCTCTACGCCGCGGAGTTCGGCGGGCCGCTGCTCGCCATCAATCCCACGAACGGGAATGTGACCGAAATCGGCACTTCCACCGGTGTCGCCGGATCCTTCGGAGGGATGTTCGGCGCCACCAACGGTGTTTTTGGCAGCAACAACAATGGCGGCTTCTACAAGTTCGACCTGACGACCGGCGTAGCGACGCTGATTTCCGATCTTCAGGGGTCGGGCAGCAATGACGGCGCCAAATGCGTGACGACGCCGCTTGATTTCCCTGCCGACCTATCCATCACCAAGGACGACGGCGTGACCACCTACACGCCCGGCCTGGACGCGACATACACCATCGTCGTCACCAACAACGGCCCGTTCGGCGTGCAGGGTGCGCGGGTCAGCGATCCGCTGCCGGCCGGCGTCACCGCGGCGAGTTGGACCTGCGGCAGCGCGACGGGCGGTGCGCAGTGCAGCGCGGCGAGCGGCACAGGGGCGCTCGACACCACGGCCAACCTGCCAGCGGGCAGCTCGGTCACATACACGCTCAGCATGGGCGTGCCGGCCAGCCAGACCGGAAGCTTCACGAACACGGCGACAGTAACCCCGCCCGATGGAACAAGTGACCCGGACACCAGCAACAACACGGCCAGCGACACCGACACGATGGAATTGCCGCCCGTCTCGGGTGCGTGCTCGCCGCAGGTCGTGCCGCTGGGCAGCACGTTCTCGCTGGCGCCGTTCCCGGTAAACGGCACCGTCCAGAAGAGCGGCGCCTGGAACACGGCTCCCGATCCTTGGACCACCACGGGCGGGAACTACTCGATCACCTGGAATTTCTCGCAGCCGGTACCGGCGAATTGGCTGCAGTTCGCCGTCATCGACGTGAATCCGGAGAGCCCGACGGCCACCCTCAGCATCTCGCTCGGCGCCGGAAGCACAGCGAGCGTGGCCGATTTCGAGGTCGTACTCGGGGAGCTTAACTACAACCGGTCCACGGGTACACTCACGCGCAGCCCCTTGGTGGCCGGCAAGCAGGCCGCCGCTTTGCAGGCGAGAAACACTACCAACACAATTACCTCTATCACCATCACGGCGAGCGGCATCGTTGCTGGCGACAGCATCATGAACCGGATCTATGTGCGTCCGGCCTGCTTGACGGTCTCGAAGGTAAGCGAGGACGGCACCGGCAGCTTCCAGATCGACATGACCAATGTCGCGCAGGCGAACGCCGCTCTCGTGCCCAGTGCTACGCTGACAACCACGCAAGCTGGAACCGCGGTTTCCTCGGCGCAGTATTTTTCGTCCAGGGCGGGTTCGGACATCGCCCTGAGCGAGGTCGTGCCGGCCGGCTGGAACGCGGCCTCAGCGGTCTGTACCGACCAGAACGCGGGCAACACCGGCAATTCGACGGTTATCGGCAGCTTCACTTCGCCGACGCTCACCATCCCCGGCGCCAATGTGCGCCCGCAATCCGACATCCAGTGCCTGTTCACCAACGTGCCCGGCGACCCGCAAGCCAGCATCAGGAAAGAGCTGGTGGGCGAGAGCATCACGGCGAACAACGTCGCCGAGCCCGGCGAGGTGCTGACCTACCGTGTGACCGTCACGCATGAAAGCGGCCCGGCCTTCGAGGATTTCGAGTTCATCGAGAACGTCCCGAACGGGGCGACGATGACGCGCGTCGTCGGCGCGGACGGTTTCACCGACCCGGTGGCTGGCGCCTCGACGGTGCTGCTCACCGTGCCGGAGGTTCCGGTGGGCGGCGAGGTCGTGGTCGAGATCGACCTGACCGTGGCCGCACCGATTCCGCTGGGCATCACCCAGATCAGGAACCAGATCAGCGGCGGCGACGTGCCGGAGGATTGCACGACCTGTTCGGTCGACACCCCGACGCCGCCCTATACGCCGCAATTCCCGGAGACGATGTCCTGCTCGACCCCGGGAGCCTTCTTCAACACCGCCTATAACGGCACTGGCGGGCGGAAGACGAGCGGCTTCGACAATTACTGGCAGGTTGCCTTGACGCCGACGCCTGTCAACGGTGCGCCCCCCGCGGGCCTGACCTGGGGCGGCGCGACGATCGTCACCAATCCGCCGGGCGTCTATATGACGTCGCCATTCGGCAATGCTGGCTGGATTTCGAACAGCGCCACGGCAGCGCATCCCAACCCCGCCATCAGCTACGACATCTTCTATCGCTACCAGTTCAACCTCGATTCGGCGGTGGATCCGTCGAGCCTCAGCCTCGACATGACCTTCTACTCGGACAACTCGGTCTACGAGGTCTGGGTGAATGGCCAGCCACAGGGCATCCGCTCGAATTACGGGGCAGCCGATCCCTATTTCTACGCCGGCTTTACTGCGGCGGGCGGCGCAACCGGCACGATGGCCGGCAGCTGGCGCAGCGGGTTGAACGAGGTCATCGTCCACATCAAGTCCGGGCCCGGCGCCCAGGCCTTCATGGCGCAGATCAATTCGGAGGCGATCTGCCAGCCGAAGATCACGCTGCGCAAGGTGGTGGTGAACGACAATGAAGGCACCGCCACGGCGGCGGACTTCACGCTGCGCGCCACGGGCGCGGCGCCGCTCACCACCATGATCGAAGGCGCGATGGGGGATGCGGCGGTCACCAACGCCTCCATCCCCGCCGGCACCTATACGCTCGGCGAGGACGGCCTGCCCGATTATGCGGCGAGCCCCTACAGCTGCGCGATCGACGGGGGCGCGGCGCAGCCGCTGGCCAATAACGAACTGACGCTCGCGAACGGCCAGAACGCGATCTGCACGGTCACCAATGACGACCAGGATCCGCAGCTCACCGTCGACAAGACCGGCACGCTCAACGACCTCGACGGCGACGGGCTGCTCGATGCCGGCGAGACGATCACCTACAGCTTCGAGGTGAAGAACACCGGCAACGTCACGCTGACCGACGTGACGGTGAACGACCCGCTGCTCACCGCGGCCGGCATCTCCGTCACGCCGGGGCCGCAGACGCTGACGCCCGGCGGCAGCGTGACCTTCACCGCCACCTATACGCCCACGCAGGCCGAGATCGATGCCGGCAAGGTGGAAAACACCGCGACCGGCACCGGCACGCCGCCCTCCGGCCCGCCGACGGAAAGCCCGCCGGACACGGTCGTCGTGCCGCCGGACCAGACGCCGGGTCTGTCGATCGAGAAGACCGGCACGCTGAATGACCTCGACGGCGACGGTCTGCTCGATCCCGGCGAGACCGTCACCTTCACCTTCCGGGTGACGAACACCGGCACGGTGACGATGAGCGACGTCGCCCCCAACGACCCGCTGCTCCAGGCCGCCGGCATTTCGGTCACGCCGGGGCCGCAGACGCTGGCGCCGGGCGGGATCGCCACCTTCACGGCAACCTACACGCCGACCCAGGCCGAGATCGATGCCGGTAAGGTGGAGAACACCGCTACCGGCACCGGCACGCCGCCCTCCGGCCCGCCCGTCGAGAGCCCGCCCGACACGGTCATCGTGCCGCCGGATCAGACGCCGCGCCTCTTGATCGAGAAGACCGGCACGCTCAACGACAGCGACGGCGACGGGCTGATCGATCTCGGCGAGACCATCAGCTATTCGTTCCGGGTCCAGAACACCGGCACGGTGACGCTGACCAATGTCACCGTCAACGATCCGCTGCTGGCCAATGCGGGTATCTCGGTCACCCCTGGACCGCAGACGCTGGCGCCCGGCGGGATCGCGACCTTCACGGCGACCTACACGCCGACCCAGGCCGACATCGACGCCGGCCGGGTGGAGAACACGGCGACCGGCACCGGCACGCCGCCTTCCGGCCCGCCCATCGAGAGCCCTCCCGACACCATCATTGTGCCGCCGGACCAGACCCCGGGGCTGACCATCGAGAAGACCGGCACGCTGAATGACGGCGACGGCGACGGGCTGATCGATCTCGGCGAGACCATCAGCTATTCGTTCCTGGTCAGGAACACCGGCACGGTGACGATGACCAACGTCACCGTCAACGATCCGCTGCTGACCAACGCCGGCATCTCGGTCACCCCCGGCCCGCAGACGTTGGCGCCGGGCGGAACCGCCACCTTCACGGCGACCTACACGCCGACCCAGGCCGACATCGATGCCGGGCGGGTGGAGAACACGGCGACCGGCACCGGCACGCCGCCCTCCGGCCCTCCGGTCGAGAGCCCGCCCGACACGGTTGTCGTGCCGCCGGACCAGACAGCCGGCCTGATCATCGAGAAGACCGGCACGCTCAACGACAGCGACGGCGACGGGCTCATCGATCTCGGCGAGACGATCACCTATTCGTTCCTGGCCCGCAACACCGGGGCGGTGACGCTCACCAATGTGACGGTCAACGACCCCCTGCTGCAGAATGCCGGGATCGCCCTGGACCAGGGCCCGCAGACGCTGGCGCCCGGCGCGACCTTCACCTTCACGGCGACCTACACGCCGACCCAAGCCGACATCGATGCCGGGCGGGTGGAGAACACGGCGACCGGCACCGGCACGCCGCCCTCCGGCCCGCCCGTCGAGAGCCCGCCCGACACGGTTGTCGTGCCGCCCGACCAGACGCCGGGGCTGACCATCGAGAAGACCGGCACGCTCAACGACAGTGACGGCGACGGGCTGATCGATCTCGGCGAGACCATCAGCTACTCCTTCCGGGTCCGGAATACCGGCACGGTGACGCTGACCGATGTCACCGTCGACGACCCGCTGCTGACCGCTGCCGGCCTGACCGTCACACCCGGACCGCAGACGCTGGCGCCGGGCGGAACCGCCACCTTCACGGCGACCTACACCCCGATCCAGGCCGACATAGATGCCGGCAAGGTGGAGAACACGGCGACCGGCACCGGCACGCCGCCCTCCGGCCCGCCGGTCGAGAGCCCGCCCGATACCGTCATCGTGCCACCGGACCAGACACCTGGGCTGACCATCGAGAAGACCGGCACGCTGAACGACGGCGACGGCGACGGCCTCATCGATCCCGGCGAAACGATCAGCTATTCCTTCCTGGTCCGGAACACCGGCACGGTGACGATGACCAATGTCACCGTCAACGATCCGCTGCTTGCCAATGCCGGCATCGCGGTCACTCCTGGCCCGCAGACGCTGGCGCCGGGCGGAACGGCCACCTTCACGGCGACCTATACCCCGACCCAGGCCGACATCGACGCCGGCAATGTGGAGAACACGGCAACCGGCACCGGCACGCCGCCCTCCGGCCCTCCGGTCGAGAGCCCGCCCGATACGGTGATCGTGCCGCCTGACCAGACGCCGGGGCTGACCATCGAGAAGACCGGCACGCTGAACGATGCCGACGGCGACGGCCTCATCGATCTCGGCGAGACCATCAGCTACGCCTTCGTGGTCCGCAACACCGGCAATGTCACGCTGACCAACGTCACCGTGAACGATCCGCTGCTCACCGCTGCCGGCCTCACGGTCACCCCCGGCCCGCAGACGCTGGCGCCGCGCGGCAGCGTCACCTTCACGGCGATCTACACACCGACCCAGGCCGACATCGACGCCGGCCGGGTGGAGAACACGGCGACCGGCACCGGCACGCCGCCCTCCGGCCCGCCGGTCGAGAGCCCGCCCGATACGGTGATCGTGCCGCCGGACCAGACGCCGGGCCTGACCATCGAGAAGACCGGCAGGCTCAACGACGCCGATGGCGACGGCCTCATCGATCTCGGCGAGACCATCACCTATTCCTTCCTGGTGCGGAACACCGGCACGGTGACGCTGACCGGTGTCACCGTCGACGATCCGCTGCTTGCCGATGCCGGCCTTACGGTCACCCCGGGACCGCAGACGCTGGCGCCGCGCGGCAGCGTCACCTTCACCGCGACCTATACGCCTGATCAGGCCGACATCGACGCCGGCCGGGTCGAGAACACGGCGACCGGCACCGGCACGCCGCCCTCCGGCCCGCCGGTCGAGAGCCCGCCCGACACGGTGATCGTGCCGCCGGACCTGACCTCCAGCATGACCATCGAGAAGACCGGCACGCTCAACGATGCCGATGGCGATGGCCTCATCGATCTCGGCGAGACCATCAGCTATTCGTTCCGCGTCCAGAACACCGGCGCGGTGACGCTGACCAATGTCACCGTCAACGACCCGCTGCTGGCCAATGCCGGCATCTCGGTCACGCCCGGCCCGCAGACGCTGGCGCCCGGCGGGGTCGCGACCTTCACGGCGACCTATACCCCGACGCAGGCCGACATCGACGCCGGCCGTGTGGAGAACACGGCGACCGGCACCGGCACGCCGCCTTCCGGCCCGCCGGTCGAGAGCCCGCCCGACACCGTCACCGTGCCGCCGGACCAGGCAACCGGCCTGACCATCGAGAAGACCGGCACGCTCAACGATGCCGACGGCGACGGCCTGCTCGATGCGGGCGAGACCATCAGCTACACGTTCGTGGTGCGCAATGTCGGCGCCGTGACGATGACCAATGTCACCGTCAACGACCCGCTGCTTGCCAATGCCGGCATCAGCGTGACGCCGGGACCGCAGACGCTGGCCCCGGGCGGAACCGCCACCTTCACGGCGACCTACGCGCCGACCCAGGCCGAGATCGACGCCGGCCGGGTGGAGAACACGGCGACCGGCACCGGCACGCCGCCGTCGGGCCCGCCCGTCGAAAGCCCGCCGGACACCGTCGTGGTGCCGCCGGACCAGGCCACCGGCATGACCCTCGAGAAGACCGCCACGCTCAACGACCGGGATGGCGACGACCTGCTCGATCTGGGGGAGACGATCACCTATGCGTTCCTCGTCAAGAACACCGGCGCCGTCACGCTGAGCGGCGTGACGGTGGACGACCCGATGCTGGCCAGGGCGGGGATCGCGCTCGACCAGGCGCCGCAGACCCTGGCGCCGGGGGCGAGCTTCACCTTCACGGCCACCTATACGCCTGATCAGGCCGACATCGATGCCGGCCGGGTGGAGAACACGGCGACCGCCACCGGCACCAATCCCGGCGGCGATCCGATCGGCAGTCCGCCCGATACGGTGGTGACACTGCCGCAGCCGGCCAGCCTCGTGCTCGAGAAGACCGGCCGCTTCACCGACGTCGACGGCAACGGCCATGCCAGCCTCGGCGACACGCTGACCTACACCTTCACGGTGACCAATGACGGCGGCCAGACGGTCACCAATGTGTGGCCGGCCGATGCCGGGCCGACCTTCAACGGCCAGCCGGCAGGGGGATCCCTGTCGCGCTTCAGCCCGGAGCCGGTCACCCTGGCCCCCGGCGAGCGCCAGGCGTTCACGGCGACCTACACGCTGACGGAACGCGACATCGAGAACGCCGCCGGCGTCTCGGACGGCGTCGCCAACAAGGCGACGGCGACCGGCCGGACGGGCAGCGGCGGCGCGGTCACCTCGGAGGAATCGGCCTCCCTCGTCACCATGCCGGCGGCGGTGCCGACCGACATCACGGTGACGAAGATCGCCAATCTGCGGTTCATCCGCCGTGGCGAGCAGGCGCCCTTCACCATCCGGGTGACCAACAATTCGGCGGCCCGCGCGGTCGGCCTGACGATCGTCGACACGGCGCCGTCGGGCTTCCGCTTCGTGGAAGGCACGGCCACGGTCGGCGGCGTCAAGGTGACGCCGGAGATCGCCGGGCGGCAGATCCGCTTCCCCGACGTGTCGGTCGACGGCAACGCCGAGGTCGAGATCCAGCTGCGCCTGCTGGCGCTGAGCACGGCCGGGCCGGGCGAGCACGTCAATCTCGCCCATGCCGAGGATCCGACCGGCAACCGGATTTCGGCCGAGGCGCGCGCCGTCGTCGAGATCATCGTCGAGCCGGTCTTCGACTGCGGCGACATCGTCGGCAAGGTGTTCGACGACCGCAACCGCAACGGCTACCAGGACAAGGGCGAGCCGGGGCTGCCGGGCGTCAGGGTCGCCACCGTCAAGGGCTGGCTGATCACCACCGACGAATACGGCCGCTTCCATGTCGCCTGCGCCGACCTGCCGGAAGCCCGCATCGGCTCGAACTTCATCATGAAGCTCGACGAGCGGACGCTCCCGACCGGCTACCGCCTGACCACCGAGAACCCGCGCGTGGTGCGGCTGACGGCCGGCAAGCTGACCGAGCTGAACTTCGGCGCTTCGATCGGCCGGGTCGTCCGGCTCGACCTGGCCGACCAGGCCTTCCGGCCGGGCGACGTCGCACTCGCCGCGCGCTGGGCCGAGGGCATCGACCAACTCATCGCCGTGCTGGCCGAGGAACAGTCGGTCCTGAGGCTGACCTATGTCGACCCGGGCAGCGATCCGGAGATGGCCGAGGCGCGCGTCAAGCACATCAAGGAGCTGATCGCCGAGAGATGGCGACAACGCAAGCGGTCCTACCCCCTGGAGATTGAGACGCGTGTGGAGGCGGGGCAATGAACATCGTCGTTGCGAGGAAGGCCGCTGGCCGAACTGCGTCCGAACTGCGCCTGCTGTTCCTCACGGGGACGGCGCTTGCGGCGCTGCTGACCATCGCGCTGCCAGTCTCGGCTGAAGAGGCGGGCGCCGGCGGCAAGATCGTGCCCGACAGCGCGGTGCGCGCGCTGCCTGTCGGCGCCAACACCGAGAAGGAGACGGCGGCCGACAAGCCGGCCCTCCCGTTCATGATCAGCGTCGACGGCGAGACCGTCGACAAGAGCGCCGAGCCGAAGGCCGCTTCGGGGGCCGCCAAGGCCGAGCGGCTCGCGCCGGGCGAGGCAAAGCCTGCCGCGCGGCCGGTCGACCGGCAGCGCCAGACCGATCTCGACCTGTCGGCCGTCGACATCCAGGTCAAGTATGACGGCCTGGAGGCCGGCACGCTGCTCAATGTCTCGACCGTTCCGATGAAGCGCACCTACAAGGCCGGCGAGGAGGTCCGCTTCCTGGCGACCTCCAACTATCCGGCCTTCATCGAACGGGCCGAGATCCGCATCTACGACCGCAACGGCCGGGACAGGGAGAAGCCGATCGCGATCGTGCCGGTCGCCGTCAATGGCGAGGCCGGCTGGGTCATGCCCGACGCCGAGGCCGCCGACTTCGCCTATGTGCTGCGCGTCTATGACGGCAAGGACCGCTACGACGAGACGGCGCCCCTGACGCTGGCCCGCACTGAGCGCGACCTGAAGCTCGATCCGCAACAGGAGAAGGCGGTGGCGCCCGGCATGGGCGAGGATCGCACGGCGATCAAGAACATCCCGGTCAGCGGCGGCGCGGTCACCGTCGCCGGCCACAACGTGCCGCCGGGCTATGCCGTCCAGGTATTCGGCGAGGCGATCCCCATCGATCCCAAGCAGGCCTTCGTCGTGCAGCGCATCCTGCCGCCGGGCGATCACGCCGTCGACGTCAAGGTCAAGGGCGCCTCCAAGACCGGCGGCCTTTCCTTCAGCCGCGACGTCAACATCCCCGACAATGACTGGTTCTATGTGGCGCTCGCCGATCTCACCGTCGGCAAGCGCACCGGCGATGCCGGCATCGAGGCGGTGCGCCCCGGCGAATATGACGACGTCTATTCGAAGGGCCGGCTGGCCTTCTACCTGAAGGGCAAGATCAAGGGCCAATACCTGCTGACGGCGGCCGCCGACACCGCCGAGGACGACCTCGACCAGCTGTTCCGGAACCTCGACGGCCAGGATCCGCGCCGGATCCTGCGCCGGCTCGACCCGGACGACTACTATCCGGTCTATGGCGACGATTCGACCTTCCTCGAGGATGCGCCGACCAAGGGCAAGTTCTATGTCCGCCTGGAGCGCGGCGACAGCCAGGTGATGTGGGGCAATTACAAGACCCAGATCACCGGCACCGAGTTCCTGCCCTCCGACCGGGCCCTCTACGGGGCATCCGGCGTCTACCGCTCACAGGAGACGACCTCGTTCGGCGAGCGGCGCACCGAGGTGACGGCCTATGCGGCCCAGCCCGACACGCTGCCGCAGCGCGAAGAGTTCCTCGGCACCGGCGGCTCGGCCTATTTCCTGAGGCGCCAGGACATCGTCGAAGGCTCCGAGACGGTCCGCGTCGAAACGCGCGACCCCGTCACCGGCCGGGTCGTCGAGCGGCGCGTGCTGGTCTATGGCGAGGACTATTCGTTCGACTACATGCAGGGCGTCATCATCCTGCGCCGGCCGCTGTCGTCGATGACCGGAACCAGCGATCCCGTGCGCGGCGGCGCGCTCGGCGGCGGCAGGACCTATCTGACCGTGCAGTACGAGTTCGAGCCGGTGGCCGGCGACGTCGACGGCTATGTCTATGGCGGCCGGGCCCAGCACTGGATCAACGACAAGGTGCGCGTCGGCGTCACCGGCATGGACGATTCGACCGAGCTGGCTGACCAGAAGGCCTATGGCGCCGACGTCACGGTCAGGCACTCCGACAACACCTTCGTCAAGGCCGAGGTCGCCCATTCCAAGGGGCGCGGCTTCGATCTCACGCAATCCTCCGACGGCGGCCTCACCTGGGGCAGCAACGAACCGAGCTACTATGGCGATCCCAATGACGACGAGGGCTCGGCCTATCGCGTCGAGGGCCAGGTCGATCTCCAGGATCTCGACGCCCGCCTCAAGGGCCGGATCGGCGGCTATTACGAACAGAAGGAGGCCGGCTTCTCGACGCCGTTCGACTTCGTCACCGTCGACCAGCGTATCTGGGGCGCCCATGCCGATCTCGACCTGACCGACAAGACCGGCCTCAAGCTCACCTATGACGACTTCACCGACGATGCCGGCCAGATCCGCCGCGACGGGTCGGGCAGCGTCAGCCATCAGTTCGACGAGCACTGGAAGGTCTCCTTCGGCATCACCTATACCGAGCTGATGTCGCCGCTGGCCGTCAGCTCGGGCAAGTCGGGCTATGACGGCTCGCGGCTCGATGCCGGCCTGCGCGTCGACTACCGGATCGACGACGACCGGCTGGTCTACGGCTTTGCCCAGGGCACGCTCGAACGCTCCGGCGACATCGACCGCAACGATCGCGCCGGCGTCGGCGCCAAGGTCCAGCTCACCGACACGATCGGCGTGGAGGGCGAGGTCTCCTACGGCACCAACGGCATCGGCGCGCTCGCCGGCCTCACCTACGATCCGAACGCCGACAGCCATTACTATCTCGGCTACAAGATCGATCCCGACCGCGCCTTCGACCTCTACGACACGCGCGACCTGTTCGGCACCGACAAGGGCACCATCGTGCTGGGCGCGCGCCGCAAGATGGGCGAGCTGGTCTCGGCCTATAGCGAGAGCAATTACGACATGTTCGGCGCCCGCAACTCGCTGACCCAGACCTATGGCGTCGTCTATACGCCCGACGCGCTGTGGACCGTCGATGGCGGACTCGAGGTCGGCCGCGTGCGTGACGACACCGTGAACCCCCAGACGAACACCCAGTATTCGGACTTCGATCGCTACGCCCCGTCGCTCGCGCTGGGCTACAAGGACGAGGAGAGGGGCATCAACGCCCGGGTTCGCGGCGAGGTGCGCATCGAGCGCTCCGCCGACAACACCCGCGACCAGAACAGCTATCTCTTCACCGCCGGCCTGGCCTGGAAAACCAACCCGGACTGGCGTCTCCTCACCCATGTCGACGCGGTGCTGTCCGACAGCGAAAGCAGCCAGACCTCCTTTGCCAACACCGACTATGTCGAGGCCTCGGTCGGCTATGCCTACCGGCCGGTCGACAATGAGCGGCTCAATGCGCTGTTCAAATACACATGGCTCTACGACCTGCCGGGCAACGACCAGCTGATCAGCGGCGCCACCGGCGACCAGTTCGCCCCGGCCCAGCGCAGCCACATCGCCTCGGCCGACGTCCTCTACGACCTCTTCCCCTGGCTGTCGGTGGGCGGCAAATACGGCTTCCGCTACGGCGAGGTCCGCTACCGCACCAACAACGGCTCAGGCTCGAACTTCGAGGAGGACTGGCAGCAGTCGTCGGCCCATCTCGGCATCATCCGCACCGATCTCCACCTCATCAAGAGCTGGGATCTCCTGCTGGAAGGCCGCGTCATGCACATGCCGGAGGCGCAAACCACCGACTATGGCGCGCTCGCCGCCGTCTATCGCCATCTCGGCAACAACTTCAAGGTCGGCGTCGGCTACAATTTTGGCCGATTCTCCGACGACTTGCGCGATCTCACCCTCGACGACGAGGGCATGTTCCTCAACGTCGTCGGAAAGTTCTAGCCAGGCATTGCTCTCCGCGTCCGGCGGAGAGCATCCTCCAACCTACCTCGGGGGGGCGGTACAGCATTGGACTAGCTGATCAGGCCCATCCTCAACGCCTTCGAAACCGCGTGCGTGCGGTTCACTGCATCGAGCTTCACGGCGGCCGCGGTCAGATACTGGTTGGCGGTGTGGGCGGAGAGATGCAGCAGTTCGGCGATCTCCTCGCTGGTCTTGCCATCGGCGGTAAGGCGCAGGCAATCCAGTTCCCGGTTCGACATGGCCGGCATCCTGCGTGCCGAAGCGTTGGTCACCTCGATGAGCGCCGAAAAAAGCCGGACGCAGTGCAGATGGAATTCGACCAGCATGTCGTCCGATAGGCCGGGGGTCTCGCCGAAGAACACGGCGAGGCCGTGTCGCCCCGCGGCGTGCAGCGGCAAGGCGAAGCCGGACCCTTCGTGCCCCAGCGGATCGGCTTCATCGGCGAGACAAAGCTCGTGTGACCCCGACCTGCGGCCGCGTCGCCAGCGGAAAGGGCGAGACGAGCTGCGCAAGCGCTCGCCCAGCCCGGCACGGGCTTTTTCGGCAAGGCGCTTGCTGATGCGCGAGGTCTTGGGAAAATGGGAATCGATCGCGGGTACGAGGCCGAGGCCCGGACCGAAAGTGAAGACGCTGTATTCGTCGGCCTCGGCCTCATTCGCCAGATCCGCGAAGGCGGATGCGAGGGCGGCGAATGCCTTGAGCTCGCGCGCCAGCGCGGGAGACGAGGCGCCTTTCTTGCCTTTTGCTGTCTTCGACATTCGAAGTCACATCCCTGTCAGATGATGCCGCTGCGGATGGCCACGGCAATCGCCATGGTGCGGTTGGCGGCCGACAATTTCTGCGTGGCATGCAGTATGTAGCGGTTCACAGTGTTGGCCGAAACGTCGAGGATGACAGCCACCTCATCCGTTGTCTTGCCCTCCGACACCCAGCGCAGGCATTCGCGTTCGCGGTCCGAGAGCGGATCTTCGGCGAGCCCGCGCTGCAACCCGGCATTGAGCTTCGACCAGACATGGCAGCAAAGAAGCTGCGCCTGAGGCAGAAGCTCGAGATCGATCGCCTGGAGGGTCGCGGCGGAGAAGACGGCGAGGCCTCGGCTGCGACCGGCATGGATGCGCGCCGCGACAAGCTCGTGATGCCCGAATTCCGAGAGCAGCAGCGCCTGCCTCGTATCGAGCATGAGACTGAGCGCGGGTTCATCGAGACGTGTAAATTGCGCGGGCGAAGCCCCCAGATTCGCGACCCCGGCCAAATCGGCGAGTTGCGAAATCGTTTCCAACCCGATCACTTCGAGCGTGTCGTGCGGCCAGTTCGACATCAGGATGCGGGTGGATTCGGTCGCGTGTTCGGGCGGGAGATCAAGCAGAAGATATTGCTCGGCGCCGACCAGTTCCGTCATGCTGCGCATGATCCGCACGCCATCCGCCGGCGATGCGATCGTCGCAATCGCGGCGGCGAGGCTGCGGAATGCTTCGCCTGCTTCCACGGGGTTCCACTTGCGGTCGTTAGAATCGGGGCAATGGTAACGTCCGATGCCTCGGATGAAACCGTCGCAGGCCTTCCGTGCACATGTTTTCACGGATTCCGATCCGCAAGACTGAAGTAAGCCACATTTCCTAGGGTTTCCGGATCGGGAGTGAAGCGTCGGCGCAATCGGGCGGGCGGCGATGCCCCGCCAGCAGTAGCAGATTCCGGGGAGCGGTGATGGGTTCGAATGGACGAGCGGGATTGTTCGGGCGGCGTTCGATCGCGGCCAGGCTGGCTGTGACCGCGGCGCCGCTCGTCGCCGCCGGCCAAGCAGCCTCGCTCTATCTGACGGATCCCGCGCCGACCGTCGCGGGAGATCTGGCCGTGCCGGTGGTCGCGTCGTTGGCAGTGACGATCCTGATTTATCTCTACGTGCGGCTGCGCATCGCGCGGCCGCTGGGTGCCGTCGTCCGACGCGCCGTCGCGCTCGCGGATGGGGAACTGGATGGATCGGTTCCCCATGGCTCGCGCCGTGACGAAATCGGCGCCATCGCGCACACGCTCGACAGGTTGCGCAAGGCGACCCTGGAGAAGGATGCCGCCGATGCCGCCATAGCGGTCGAGCGCATCGCCCAGGAGGAGCGTCGCCGTGAGGCCGACAACGCTCGCGCATCCGTCGCCAAGTTGCAGTCGGCCATGCTCCGGCTCATGAGCCTGGTGCTTTCCAGGATTGCCGAAGGTGACCTGACGACGCGTATTCGCGTCGATTTCCCGGAGGAGTTCCGCCAGCTCAAGGAGGATTTCAACCTGGCGATGGACCGTCTGCAAGACGCCGTCGGCTATGTCGGAACGACCAGCCGCCAGGTCCGTTCGGAAGCTGCCGCAATCCACAAGGCCGCCGGCGAGCTTGGGCAGCGCAGCGAGCAGCAGGCGGCCGGCGTCGAGCAGGCTTCCGCTGCCGCTCGGCAGGCTATCCAGTCGATTTCGGAGATGGCCAGGGGCATCGGACAGGCGCGCTCGGCGATCGAGGCGGTGTCGGCGGAAGCCGTACGCGGCGACCAGGTGGTCGGCCAGGCCATCACGGCCATGGGCGGGATAGAGAAATCCTCCCATGAGATCAACAAGATCATCGGGGTGATCGACGAGATCGCGTTCCAGACCAATCTCCTTGCCCTCAATGCGGGAGTCGAGGCCGCCCGTGCCGGGCCTGCAGGTCGCGGCTTCGCGGTGGTTGCGTCGGAGGTGCGTTCGTTGGCCCAGCGCTCGGCTGAAGCGGCGAAGGAGATCAAGGTGCTGATCACCGCATCCTCCAGCCAGGTCAAGAGTGGCGCCAAGCTGGTCACCGAGACGGGGGAGGCGATCAGCCGGATCGGCGGCAAGATCGGCGAACTCGGCGGCATGGTCACCGCGATCGCTCGTAGCGCCGACAGCCAGGCGACGGGCCTGCGCGGCATCGACACGGCGATGAAGGTCATCGGGTCGGTGGCACGGGCCAATTCCGACATGGCCAATCATTTCGTTTCGGCGAGTCGCAATGTCGGGCGCGAGACCCGGCTGCTTGCCGCCATGGCCGACGACTTTCGTACCGCGCCGGGGTACGACAGGCTTTTGCAGGACGACACCCGGCAGCGGCCACTGCCGATGCTCCAAGGGGCAACGGCTCTGGCGATCACCGATGCGACGCCCCAACCGTCGAAGGAGCTGTGGCAGCCCCTGTGAGGACGGTTCCACCATATCGGCTCGGCCTGGCCCTCTTATTGCCGCAGGCCTGGTCGGCACCAGCCGTCAGATATCCTGTCAGAACAGCTCGAACTCGCCGGGCCCTTCACCGGCGGCGTCAGGTTCCTCGCGGCCCCTGGCGCCGATCTTGCGCGTCAGCTCGGCCAGAAGCAGGTCTCCCGTCGCGCGATGGGTCTCCACGCGGAAATCGGCGGGCAGCGTCTTGGCAATGGCGCGCAGAAAGCCGGCGATGCCGTCGAGCTTCTGGGAAACCAGGTCGGCCTCCTGCATGGCCGCGACGTAGGACGGATCGGCGGCACCCGCCGTCCAGGTGAGGCGAGCGATCAGCGACTGGTTGTGATCGACCAGCCTGGCGATCTCGGCCAGCACCCCTTCCACCCTTGAAAGAACGTCGGCAAGGGGCTCGTGGAATTCCTCGGCGAGGGCGATATTCCCTTCGGCGTTCATGGGTTCCTCAAAAGAGTTCGACATTGCCGATTTCGGCGGGGGAGGGCCGGCGGATGGCCGGCAGGACCGGCTCGCTGGTGCTGCGCGGCAGCAGGAACTGACGCGCCCGGCCCGTCGCGGGGTGATACTCCAGCTTCCGGCCCTGTTCGCCGCCGACGCTGCCGCCGGCATAACGGATGGATTCGTTTTCGAGAAAGCTGCGGGCGAATTCGAAATTCTTGGCGCCGATGTCAGCGAAGCCCTGGACCGTCCGTGCCCCGCCGAACAGCTTGGCCTCAAGCGTGTGGCGACTGGCGCCGCGTTTCAGGAGCCCGTTGACCAGAAGCTCCATCAAATAGACACCGAAACGTTCGGCTTCCTTTTGGCTGCCACGTTCTCCGTCGCCCGGCAACAGGAAATGGTTCATGCCGCCGATCCCGAGCACGGGGTCACGCATGCAAGCGGCGATGCAGGAGCCGAGCACGGTCGTCAGCACGGTGTCGCGATCGTCCGTGACGTGGCACTCGCCTTGTATGACATGGACCCGTTTGGGTCGGCGGGTTACCGTCAATGAAGCCTCCCGACGATCGCTTCCAGCGAGCGCCGCAGGTTCTCGGGCGTGAAGGGCTTCGTCAGATAGTTGTTGAGGCCGAGCTTGGCGCCGTCTTCGAGTACCTTGCGATCGGCATTGCCGGTCAGGATGATGAAAGGCGTGCGGCTGAGCGGCTTGCACTCGCGGATAGCCTTCAGAAGCTGAAGCCCGTCCATCTTCGGCATGTTGTAATCCGAGATGATGAGATGGCAGGGAGCGGTCATCATCATTTTCAGCGCTTGCTCGCCGTCGGCCGCGACGTGGATCTGACGGAAGCCGAGATTCTCGAGCGCGTCGCGCAGCAGCAGCCGGCTGGTCGTCGTGTCGTCCACGACAAGGATCTTCAATTGGGCGAGGAGTGACATCCCATGCTCCCTTCATTCCGATCTCGACCGGGGTCGAGTATTTCCTGGCTTATTCGTGTGAGGGGGGCCTGCCGGCCCACCGCCCCGATCTCGAAGGCGACGCGCGGCATGCCGTAGATCAGCGAGCTTGCCTCATTCTGACCAATCGTACGGGCACCCGCCTGACGCATTTGCAAAAGGCCCTGAGCCCCGTCTCGTCCCATGCCCGTCAGGATGACTCCGACGGCTTCGGCGCCCGCCGTCTTCGCGACCGACGACATCAGGACGTCGACCGACGGACGATGGCCGGAGACGGGGTCGCTCTCTCGGAGTCGGCTTTCGAAGCCGTTCCCGCGCCTGGCCACTTCGAGGTGGTATTGGCCTCCCGGCGCGATATAGACGTGGCCGGCCGCCAGCATCTCGCGATCCCTGGCCTCGGTGACGGTCGGCTTGCAGAGGCGGTCGAGGCGCTCCGAGAAGCTGCGCGTGAAATTGGCCGGCATGTGCTGGGTGATGACGGTTGGCGGGCAGTCGGCGGGAAAGCCGCTCAGCACCGTGATGAGAGCTTCGACGCCTCCGGTCGAAGCGCCGATGGCGATGATGCGCTCGGTGGCGCGATAGCTGTGCGGCGCGACTTGCGCCTGTGTCGGCGCGGCATGACGATCCTGGCGCCTGCGGCGCGACTCGCCTGCGGCACGAACCTTGTCGGCAAGTTCGCGGAACGTCCTGTCGTCCTGCAGCGAAGGCTTCGCGACGCAGTCGAACGCGCCGCTCACCAGCGCTTCGATGGTAATGGCGGCACCGCTGACGGTCAGGGTTGAGACCATGATCACAGGGCGGGGCCGGTGCTTCATCACCCGACGCAGAAAATCGAGACCGTTCATCTTCGGCATCTCGACGTCGAGGGTGATGACGTCCGGGTCGAGCGTGTCGACAAGCCGGAAGGCTTCCGTTGGGTCCGGCGCCTCGCCGACCACCTCGATGCCGGGCGCGCCGTTCAGTGCGAAAGCGATGATTTTTCGCATCGTCGCGCTGTCGTCGATGATCAGAACACGGACGGGGTTCATCGCACACCTCCCGACGCGCGACGCCATGTGGTGATGCCGTCATTGGCAAAGATGTCGGCCGCTGGACCCGAGATCCGCTCGGAATGACCGATATAGAGATAGCCCTCGGGCACCAGCACGCCGGCGAAGCGGGCCCACAGGTCTGCCTGCTTGTCCTTGTCGAAATAGATCGCGACATTGCGGCAGAAGATGACGTCGAAGGGCCTCTTCATTGGCCAGGGGGCGAAAAGATTGAGCTCTCGGAAGGCGACGAGCTGGCGCGCCTCCTCCGCCACCTGCCACCGTGTATCGCCACCGTCGCGGCTTCGGCGCAGCCAGCGGTTCCGCAGTTCGGCTGGAACGTCCTCGATCGCGTTCTCTGCATAGGCGCCGATGCGACCCTCGGCGATCATGTTGGGATCGATGTCGCTGGCCAGGAGCTTGAAGTCGTAGTCCAGCACGTCAGGCATCATCTGAAGGATGACGAGTGCGGCCGAGTAGGCTTCCTGACCGTTGGAGCAACCGGCCGACCAGATGCGCACCCGGCCGCCTTTGCGGGCGCGCTCGATCAGTCCGGGCAGCACCTTTTGGCGCAGATGGTCGAAATGGTGCTTCTCACGAAAGAACTTCGTCACATTGGTGGTCAGCGCCGCGACAAGCTTCTGGCGTTCGTCGACGGCGTTGCCGTTGGAAACGATCGCGCAATAGTCGCGGAAACTCGACAGGCCAAGGGCGCGCAGGCGTTTGGCGAGCCGGGCATAGACGAGCGCCGCCTTCGCTTCCGACAGGCTGATGCCGGCATCGTCATGGAGGATCGCCGCGATCTGCCGGAAGTCGGCGATCGTCAGCAGATACTCGCCCGGTACGAGGGCCTGCGCGTCCATGGTGGTCGAGCTGCTCAATGCACGGTTCCCGCGGTTTCCTGGGTTTGCGGCAGCACGCAATCGAGCGAGATCAGGCTGATCATGCGCCCCTCGATCGCGAGGACCCCCTTCATGAAGACGCGCGCGAGCTCCGAGGCGACGTCGGGCGTCGGCTGGATCGTGGCCGCGTTGATGGTGAGGATGTCCGACACGGCTTCGACGAGGAGGCCGACGCTCTGGTTGTTGACCTGGGTCACGATGATCACGTGGCGGGCCGTCGGTTCCGTTGGCTTGAAGCCCAGCCGCGCGGCCAGGTCGATGACCGGCAGGACCGAGCCGCGCAGATTGATCACGCCCTTCACATAGTCGGGCGAATGCGGAAGAGGGGTGGTCTGCGTCCAGCCCCTGATATCCCTGACCGACATGATATCGACGCAGAACTCCTGGCCGCCGATCCGGAAGGCGATCAGTTCGCTGTTGGCGGAAAGGTCCTTTTCGCTAGCCTGCATCATGCTGCGCTCCTTTTGCGATGGTCCGGCCGGTTCATCTCCGAACGGGTGCCGGCGACAATGGCGTCGACGTCGAGAATGACGGCGACGCGACCGTCGCCGAGGATGGTGGCCGCCGCGACGCCGAAGACGTGGCCGTAGTTGGTCTCGAGGCTCTTGATGACGACCTGCTGTTGGCCGATGATCCCGTCCACCAGGAGCGCGCTCTGCGTCCGGTTCTCCGACTCGACCATGATGGCCACGCTGTTGAACGGATCGGCTTCCTCCTCGCGGTAGCCGAGCTGCAGGCCGATATCGATGAGCGGTAGGAAGGAGCCGCGTATGGCGATGACGCGGCTCGTCTCGCCCATCCCGTGCACGTCCTGCTGCTTGGGTTGCAGCGTCTCGACGATGGCTGTCAGCGGAACGACGAGCGTCTGGCCGGCCACCGTCACCACCATGCCGTCGAGCACGGCCAGGGTGAGCGGCAGGCTGAGCGTGAAGGTGGTGCCCTGGCCCGGCCGTGAAGAGATACTGATGCGGCCGCCAAGTGCCTGGATCGAGCGCTTCACCACATCCATGCCCACCCCGCGGCCGGACACGTCGGAGATCGTGCTTGCCGTCGAAAACCCGGGGGCGAAGATGAGGTCGTCTATCTCGCCGTCGGAAAGCTGGGCATCGGGATCGATAATGCCCTTGCCGACGGCGATCTCCCTAACGCGGGCGCGGTTGATGCCGGCGCCGTCGTCGGAGACCTCGATGATGACGCGTCCTGAGCGGTGCGCGGCCGTCATGCGCACCACGCCTTGTTCGCTCTTGCCGGCCGCCACACGGTATTCCGGCTTCTCAAGGCCGTGATCGATGGCATTGCGGATCATGTGGGTGAGCGGATCGGCGAGACGCTCGATGACGGTCTTGTCGACTTCGCAGTTCTCGCCCTCCGTCACCAGGCGCACGGACTTGCCCGTCATGTCGGCGACCTCCCGCACGACACGCGACATGCGTTGGAAGATCGGACGCACCGGCTGGGCGCGGATGGCCATGACGCTGTCCTGGATCTCGCGCGTGAGATGTTCGAGATCGTCGAGGCCGACGGCGACTTCCGACAACCGGGCGATGCCAGCTTCCGTAACGCGCTGGGCCAGCATCGACTGGTTGATGACCAGTTCGCCGACGAGGTCGATCAACCTGTCGACCCGGTCGAGGTCGACGCGGATCGTGGTTTGCTGGCTCGATTGGGCCGCGGCTTGCGCCATGCCGGCCTTGATCAGCGTCTCCGTCGGGGTCAGCTTGTGCTCAGGCTGGGGCGTCACCGGGACAGACTCGACAGGCGTTTGCGCCTCGGCCAGCATTGCGGCGATGTCGGTAACCGGAATGACCTGGAAATCCGCTGTATCCGTAGCTTGCGAAGGCTCGATCGCCTTGGTGGAGACATCGAGCTCGCAGTCGAAGGTGACGAATTCGAACACCTCGCGGACGGCGCTCTCCTCGATCGACGGGTCGAGTTCGATCGTCCAGGAGAGATAGGCGCCTTCCGGGTCGAGTTCGGTGAGCAGCGGAACCTCGGAGATGTCGCACGAGATCATCACGTCGCCGAGGCGCTTCACTTCGCGCAGCAGCACGAGTGCGTCATTGGCCTTGGCATAAAGCTCCGGCTTCGGGCGGAAGGACACGACGAGAGGACCTTTCGGGGCTTCATCCGGAAGGCTGCCGAAATCGGCCGCGACCAGATCTTCCAGGGAGAAGCGGATGGGCGTGAAGCCGTTCTCGTCCGGTCCGTCGCCCTGGTCCGCGGCGGCCGGAGCAGGCGTGGCTTCGATAGCGGGGGCGGCATCGCCCGATGCGGCGCGGGTCAGCTCGGCATGGAGCTGGGCGATCCTGGCCCGGTCGAGCTCGGTGCCGTCGCGCGAGAAGCGGACGAGGTCGGCAAGGCCGTCGGCGGCCCGCAGCATGAGCTTGACCAGATTGTGGGTGATATCCAGCGCGTTCGATCGCATCAGGTCGAGGGTGGTCTCGAAGGTGTGAGCGAAGCGGACGAGCTCGTCGAGGCCGAAAGCGCCGGCACCGCCCTTGATCGAATGCACGGCGCGGAAAACGGCATTGATCGTCTCGGAGTCGCTTTCCTGCCGTTCGATTGCGAGCAGGCCGCTCTCCAGCTCGGCGAGCTGTTCCTCGCATTCCTGGAAGAAGGTCTGCTTGATGGCCGCCATCGTGTCCATGTCGGAAATGCCCCCCTGCGTGCTTAGGCGGCGACGCGATTGATCGCGCTGACGAGCTTGGCGGGATCGAAGGGCTTGACGATCCAGCCCGTCGCGCCCGCACGGCGCGCCCGATCCTTCTTCTCGTCCATGCTTTCGGTGGTCAGGACGAGGATCGGAATGCCACGGTACTGATCGTTGCTGCGTACGGCCTCGATGAAGCCGAACCCGTCGAGCCGCGGCATGTTGATGTCGGTGACGATGACGTTGGGGATCGTCGATTGCAGCACTTCGAGGCCTTGCACCCCATCCTCGGCTTGCACGACGTCCATGCCGGCCTCGCTCAGCGCGGTGCGCAGCATTTCCCGGATTGTCCGGGAATCATCGACAGTGAGAATGACCTTCTTCATTAGCTGTTCCTTGCCGAGAGATTGTCCATGACGAGACCGGCCGCCTCGAGCGCTTCGCTGAATTGCCGAGACGGGTTGGCAACTTCGAGATGCATCCCGTCATGCGACCATGTGGCGGCGGTGGAAAGCAGCACCTGAAGGCACTGTCCGCCCAGCCGCTCGACGCCGGATGCGTCGAGCGTCACGTCCTTGCCGCGATGAAGCAGGATCTCGCTGGCGAGCCGGCCAGCCGCGGTGATGTCCATCACCGGGGGCAGTCCGATGTTCACGTGCTCCTTCAGGGCAGATAATTCAGAACTCTTCCCATCCATCGACGTCTCCTGCGGCGAATGCGGTGTTGCCTTGCACTGGGTAACTGGCCTGCGACGGCACGGGTCGTTTCGACGTCGCGGGCAGGGGGGCCGAAGCAGGCGCGGGCTGGCCTTCGGCCTGGAAGCGCGACACGGCGCGGACGAGTTCCGCCACCTGGCTGCGCAACGAATGCACGGCAGCGGTGGTCTCCTCGACCATGGCTGCGTTCTGCTGGGTCGCCTGGTCCATCTGGTTGATTGCGATGTTCACCTCGCTGAGGCCGGTCGACTGCTCCTGCGAGGACGCCGCCATTTCCGAGACGAGATTGTTGATCTCGGCCACCTGGACGATGATGTTCTCGGAGACCTTGCCGGTTTCCGCCATCAGCTTCACGCCGGCGTCGACCTGCGCGGAACTGGTCGAGATCAGCGCCTTGATCTCTTTGGCCGCATCGGCCGAGCGCTGGGCGAGCGAACGCACTTCCGAGGCGACCACGGCGAAGCCGCGGCCGGCCTCGCCGGCGCGGGCAGCCTCCACGCCTGCATTGAGCGCCAGGAGATTGGTCTGGAAAGCGATTTCGTCGATCACGCCGATGATCTGCGAGATTTCACGCGAGGACTTCTCGATGCCGTTCATCGCGGCCACCGCGTTCTGCACGATCTTGCCGGAATGCTCGGCCTCGGCGCGCGCCGCGACCACTTTCTTCGCCGCCTCGCTGGCATCGGCTGTGGCACGCTTGACGCTCGCGGTGAGCTGGCCGAGCGCTGCCGCGGTCTGCTCGAGGCTGGCCGCTTGCTGTTCGGTGCGGCGCGACAGGTCGTCGGAGGCCTGGCCGATCTCGGACGAGCCACCTCCGATCGCGCTTGCCGACGCCGCGACGGAAGCGATCGCTCTTTCCAGCTCGGCTGTCGCTTCGTTGAAATCCGCCTTGAGCTGCTCGAATTCCGGTGCGACATCGGCGGCGATGCGAACTTTCAGGTCGCCCTGGGCAAGACCGCGCAGCGCGGCGTTGACCGCATCGAGCGCGATGCGCTGAGCTTCCTCGGCGGCGAAGCGGGCGGCCTCGGCCTTGCGTCGCCGTTCCTCGAGCTCCTCGAGATATGTCGACATTGCAAGGCTCGTATCGAGCATGACCGCCTTTATCAGGCAGGACAGGTTCGCGGCGAATTCGTCCTCGCCTTTGATGGAAAGCCCGAACCGTCGCGGCCAGTATTCGGCCACGACGGCCTTGATCAGTTGCTCGGCGACAACGGAATAGCTCGCTGCATAGATGCGTGGCTCGAGGCCGACCTTTGCGTGCGCACGGCCGATGGCGCGCACCGCGGCTTCGTAGGTCGGGCCGAACTCTGCGTCGGCGATGATGTTCCAGTGCTGCTCCTGCTTGCTCTTCACCGGAGCAATCTGGGCATCGTTGGCGAAGTACTTGCGGGTTTCCGGATTGGCCTTGATCTTCTCGTAGAACACAGTCAACGCCGGGCCGATCGCCTTGGCGACAACAGGCTTCAGAGATCTCAGTCGTGCCCGGCCTTCCGTGTTGAATCCGATAAAATCGAGATGATTGTTCAAAGACGTGCGGGGGCCGTCCTGGGTAGCCATAGGTAATCCAAAAATTGGGGGGATGGCACTTTTCATTCCGGATTGGCCGGCCCGGAGGGCGGCATCATGCCTATGGCCAAAAAGGCCAATCCCCGGTGCGCCCAATATCAAGACCAATTGTTTCGGCCTGATTAACGGGGTCGGCGCGCCTGGGGATAACCGCCGATCGACGCCGGCTTCATGCGGCTTCCGCCCGGCGGGAAAATATGCGACGCAAGGCGGTAGGTGGCTGCCCGGGAGAAGACCATGAAACGCTCGCACGTCAATGAGATCATCCGCGAAGGCGACTCCTTCATCCGCTCCTTTGGCTACATCATGCCGCCCTTCGCCTACTGGTCACCGGCCGAACTCAGCAAGAGGCGTCCGTCCGGCATCATCGACGCCCGACTTGGCTGGGACATCACCGACTATGGCGTGGAGAAGTTCGACGAACTCGGCCTCTTCCTGTTCACCGTACGCAACGGCCGGGCCGAGGACCTCAAGCGCGGCAGCGGTATGCTCTATGCCGAGAAGATCATGATCTCGCGCAAGGATCAGCTCTCGCCGATGCACCGTCACAACGTGAAGGCGGAGGACATCATCAACCGCGGTGGCGGCAAGCTCGTGTTGGAGCTGTTCATGTCCCATCCGGACGGTTCGATCGACGATCGCGCCGAGGTCCGCGTCCCTACCGACGGCGTCATGCGGACCCTGGCTCCAGGGGCGCTGCTCAAGCTCGATCCCGGCGAGAGCGTCACGCTCATGCCCGGCGTCTGGCATGCCTTCTGGGCCGAAGTGAGCGACGTGCTGATCGGCGAGGTCTCCACCGTCAACGACGATCTGACCGACAACATCTTCCGAGAAAAGATCGGCCGTTTCTCATCGATCGAGGAGGACGAAGAGCCTGTCCACCTCCTGGTGTCGGACTACGAGGGCTGGCTTCGGAAAAGCGCGTGACTTCGGTGGCTGCGGGCTGAAGGGACAGGTCGATGCCCAATCTCCTCTCGGTTCTCAGATCGCTGTCCGAACACAATGGCGCGTATCTGACCGACGCGCCGCAGGACTGGGCGCAGGGCCGCGCCCTGTTCGGCGGGATCGTCGCGGCCTTGTGCGCGAACACGGCCCGGCTGTCTGTCGCAGACCTGCCGCCGCTTCGTTCAGCGCAGGTGACCTTTGCCGGACCGGCGCACGGGCGCCTCGCCTTCCGGGCCGATATCCTCAGGCGCGGCAGGACTGCCACCGTGGTCAGCGTCGACTGTACCGGTGACGACAAGTTCGCGGCTCGAGTTGTGCTCACTTACGGTGCTGCTCGTGAAAGCCGGGTCCGGCATGATCGGACCGCGCGCCCACCCGTTCCGGCCCCGCAGGACTGCAACCCATTCTTTCCCGAAGGGCAAACTCCGCCCGGCTTCTTCCAGAATTTCGAAATGCGCCTTGCCGAGGGTGAGCGGCCGCTCTCCGGGGCGGCACGACCGGAGTTCGCCGTATGGGTCAGGCATGTCGAGGAGCAGGGCGTCGATCCGACGATCGCGCTCCTCGCCTTGGCCGACAGCCTGCCGCCGGCTGCCATGGTCCAGTTCCCCGCGATGGCGCCGATCAGCACGATGTCGTGGGGCATCGATTTTTTCCAACCGATCACCTCGCGTGGCTGGCACCTCCTGCGCTCGACCAGCGAACAGGCTGCGGACGGCTATTCGCTTCAGTCCATGGCAGTCTGGGACGCGCAGGGAAGACGAATTGCCGCTGGCCGGCAGGCCGTCGCTCTGTTCGTCTGATCGGCCCGCCGCGCGCAGCTTGGAGCTGTCTGTCCAACGCGATTTGCATCCATGAGGTGAAGTGCATAATAGGGGCTGATTCCGCGCCCTGGACCGCCGATGCCGTTTCTCCAATTCCCGTCTGAAAACCGCCGCTGGCTCGGAGGCGCGTTTCGCCTCACTTTCTTTTCGAGTTTCGGCCAGACTTTCTTCATCTCGCTGTCGTCGGGTGGCCGGTTGGCGTGAGAGCGCTATTCGCCGACGATCAGGCCGCGCAACTCGGCGACCTTGGCTTCGAGCAGCGCCGCATCGGCCCGCGTCTCGACATTCAGCCGCAGCAGAGGCTCGGTGTTCGAGGCGCGCAGATTGAAGCGCCAGTCGTCGAACTCCATGCTGAGCCCGTCGATGCCTTCCACGGTCGGGTTGAAACGCTGGTAGGCGTCGGCGACCTTTGCCTGGCTCGCCTTGGAATCGGCCACGGTGAAGTTGATCTCGCCGGAGCAGGGGAAGGCGGCGATGCGTTCGCCGACGGCCTCGGCAAGGCGCATGCCCGAGGCGGAAAGCTCGGCCACGACCTCCAGCCAGGCCAGCATGCCGGAATCGCAATAGGCAAAATCGCGGAAATAATGGTGGGCGCTCATTTCCCCGCCATAGATGGCGTTCTCGGCGCGCATCCTGGCCTTGAAGAAGGCGTGGCCGGTGGGGCAGACCTTGGCGACGCCGCCCGCGGCCAGGACCATGTCGATCGTGTTCCAGGTGAGCCGGGGGTCGTAGAGGACGGTTGCGCCCTTCTCGTCGCGCAGCATCGTCTCGGCGATCATCCCGACCAGATAGTAGCCTTCCACGAACCGACCGAGATGATCATAGAGGAAGCAGCGGTCGAAATCGCCGTCCCAGGCTATGCCGAGATCGGCGCCGTGGTCGACGACCGCCTGCGAGGCTTTCGCCCGTTTTTCCGGCAGCAGCGGATTGGGAATGCCGTTCGGCAGCCGGCGGTCCGGCTGGTGGTCGATCTTGATGAATTCGAAGGGCAGGTGCTTCTCGAGGAGATCGATGATCGGGCCCGCGCATCCATTGCCGGCATGGCAGACGATCTTCATCGGCTTCAGCGCCTTGGAGGCGACCTGCTGCAGCAGCCTCTCGATATAGCGGGAACGGTCGAGCGTGGACTCCAACCTTCCGCGTTCGGCATAGGCTCCGACGGCAGGCAGCTCCGTGCCCGAGAACACCAACGCCTCGATCGCCGCCAGCGCGTTGTCGCGCGTGGCGGCGGTGGCGCCTTTCAGCACCATCTTGATGCCGTTGTAGTCTTCCGGATTATGACTGGCCGTCACCATCAACCCGATATCGGCCCCGGCATCCGCGGTGTGGAAATAGACTTCCTCCGTGCCGCAAAGGCCGGCGGGAAGCACGCTGGCCCCGCTGTCGAGAAAGCCCTGGATCAGCGCTTCGGCAAGGGCGGGGCTGTCCTGGCGCATGTCGTGGCCGACGACGACTTTCCTTGCCGAAAGACTTCTCGCAGCGGCAAGGGCGAAGTGATAGGCGAAGGGCACGTTGATCTCGGCCGGAATGCGGCCGCGAATGTCGTAGGCTTTGAAAGGCGGCTTCATCCGTGCGTCATGGTCCAGGTTTCCGCCCCGACAGTGAGGCGGAAACCCTTTACCATATCCATAGGCATGGGCGGCAAGCCCGGCTGTGGATGATTAGCTGACCAGCGCCTGGTCGAGGTCGGCAATCAGGTCGTCGGCGTCCTCGATGCCGGCGGAGAGGCGGACGAAGGAATCGCTGATGCCGATCGCGGCACGTTTCTCGGCCGGAATGCTGCCATGCGTCATCAAGGCCGGATGTTCGATCAGGCTTTCGACCCCCCCCAGGCTTTCGGCCAGCGTGAAGAGCCGCGTCCGTTCCAGGAAACGCTTGGTGCCCGCCAGGTCGCGGTCGAGTTCGACCGAAATCATGCCGCCGAAGGCGTGCATCTGGCGCCGGGCGATGGCGTGCTGCGGGTGGCTGGCGAGCCCGGGATAGATGACGCGCCGGATGTCGGGACGGCGTTCCAGCCACTCGGCGATGCGTTGGCCGTTCGAGGAATGCCGCTCCATCCTGAGCGCGAGCGTCTTCAGGCCGCGCAGGGCGAGGAAGCTGTCGAACGGTCCGGAGATCGCACCGACCGCGTTCTGCAGGAACTTCAGCCGGTCGGACAGGTCCTTGTTGTCGCCGACGACCGCGACGCCGCCCACCATGTCGGAATGACCGTTGAGATATTTCGTGGTTGAGTGGACGACGATGTCGATGCCGAGTTCCAGCGGGCGTTGGAGATAGGGGCTGCAAAAGGTGTTGTCTGCGACGGTGAGCAGGCCCCTGCGCCGGGCGAGGGCCGCGATGCCTTCCAGGTCGACGATGCGCAGCAGCGGGTTCGTGGGCGTCTCGATCCAGAGCAGCTTCGTTTCCGGCCTGATCGCAGCTTCGACGGCGGCCAGATCGGTGAAATCGGCGAAGCTCACCTGGAGGCCGGCGGAGCGCTTGCGCACCCGTTCCAGCAGGCGGAAGGTGCCGCCATAGATGTCGTCCGTCGCGACGACATGGGCCCCGGAATCGAGCAGCTCGAAGATCGTGGCGATGGCCGCGAGGCCCGATGCGAAGGCAAAGGCGGCGCTGCCGCTCTCCAGATCCGCCACCGCACGCTCGAAGGCGAAACGGGTGGGGTTCTGGCTGCGCGCGTATTCGAAGCCCTTGTGCACGCCCGGGCTCTGCTGGCCGTAGGTCGAAGTCGCGTAGATCGGAACCATCACCGCGCCGGTGGTGGGGTCGTGGCTCTGGCCGCCATGAATGGTCCGGGTGGAGAAGGCGAGGCGATTGCGATTGGTCATCTCTGGCGTCTCAAATGGTTGATCAGGTCTATACGGGTGATGAGGCCGACGAATTCGTCGCCGTCGAAGACGATGGCGACCTCGTTGCGCTCGAACACGGGCAGCAGGGCGTCGAGCGTCTGGCTGGCCTGGAGCGTGTGGAGCTCGGCGGTCATGGCATTGCGGACAGGTGCGTTGAAGCGATCCCAGCGGCCGTCATACGGTCCTTCCACCACCGAAAGAATGTCGCTCTCGTCGACGATGCCGACCAGCTTGCCGTTCTCCAGCACCGGGAGCTGGGAGACGTCGGCACGACGCATCCGGCCATAGGCGGTGAGCAGGCTGTCGTCCGGCCCGACATAGACCGTGCCGCCTTCGCGGTGCGAGCGGGCGACGAGATCGGAGAGATCGCCATGCTGCTCGCGCTCGGCAAGGCCCTGCTCGGCCAGCCAGAAATCGTCGAAGACTTTTGAGAGATACTTGTTGCCGCTGTCGCAGACCAGCGTCACCACCCGTTTCGGCGAGCTTTGCTCGCGGCAATAGCGCAGCGCGGCGGCAAGCAGCGTTCCCGAGGAAGAGCCGGCGAGAATGCCCTCCCTGGCCAACAGGTCGCGCGCCGCCAGCATGCTCTGCTTGTCCGGGATGGAATAGGCTCTGGAAACCAGCGACAGATCGGCGTTGGGAGGGATGAAATCCTCGCCTATACCCTCGACCGTCCAGCTTCCCGCCTCTTCCATCTTGCCTGTCCTGATGTAGGTCGCAAGGACAGAACCGACGGGATCGGCGAGCACCATCTCGGTCTTCGGCGAGACGGATTTGAAGAAGCGACCGACTCCCGTCAGCGTGCCTCCCGACCCGACGCCGACCACCACGGCGTCGACATCTTCACCCAACTGCTTCCAGATCTCCGGGCCCGTGGTCGTCTCATGCGCCAGCGGGTTGGCGGGATTGGCGAATTGGTTGACGTAGAAGGCTCCGGGAATCTCCGAGGTGATCCTTTCGGCCAGGTCCTGGTAGTATTCTGGATGGCCCTTTCCGACATCCGAGCGGGTGAGGCGGACCTCGGCGCCGAGCGCGCGGAGGTGCTGGATCTTCTCGCGCGACATCTTGTCGGGAACCACGAGGATGATGCGATAACCCTTGGGAATGCCGACTTGGGCCAGGCCGAGACCGGTATTGCCCGCCGTCGCCTCGACGATCGTGCCGCCCGGCGCAAGCCGGCCGTAGCGCTCGGCGTCGGCGATCATCGACAGAGCGATGCGGTCCTTGATGGAGCCGCCGGGGTTCTGGCTTTCAAGCTTGACGAAGAGGCGGCATCGGCCGGTGTCGAAGCGGGTGAGTTCCACGACCGGCGTCTCGCCGATCAGCTCGAGGACAGACGAATAAGGTCCGCGCAGGCGGCTCATGGCGTTTCTCCCGTTCCAGCGAAGCCTGTCGGGCTGCAACGGCCCGGCTGCTTGCCGGATGCTACTGATATCGCAATGCGAGCTGGAATGATGGACCGCATACATCGAAAAATAGGCAGGTCAGGAGAAAAGTCATTCCTGAAGTAGATGCGGTGGGGGAATCGTTTTCTGAGTTGCCGATGGCCCGTAGCGACGCTTTCAAGGACCATTCGGTCGCCTTAACTTGGATGGGACGCTAACTAGGAGGCGGATAGATGCCTGTGAAAATGAGCAGTTTGATTGACGCATTCGAAGTCGGCAGCATGGGAAACGAGTATGACGATCGTGCGTACGTCCATCGCGTAACGGGCGAGGTCTTCATCATTTCCGACAGCGCGGGAATCTATGAGGGACCGGAGGACATGGAAGAGTCGGATGAGTTCCTCGCCCTTCCCACCAAGAGCGATCTGCGGCTCGGCCGTGACCTGGTTTTGTCCTTCGTCGGCGAGGAGGCTCCCGACGAGTGGGACAACGTCTACGACATGTTTCGCCGGAAGGGCGCCTACGGCCGGTTCAAGCAATGGCTACATGAGAAGGATAAGCTGAATGCGTGGTACGCCTTCGAGGCGGAAGCGACGAAGGAGGCTTTGCGCGAATGGTGCGAGGACAATGACCTCGTCGTCGCTGAGGAAGACTGACGCTTGATCCCGAAAGTGATGTGGAATATCCATTTCATTGAACTTTGAGTTTGGCTCAGGCATTTCGTTTTTGCGGAAAGCGATGCGTGCGAGCCCTTAGTTCTCGGGAGGAGATCATGACCGTTCGCTTTGGCCTGCTCGGCGCAGGCCGCATCGGCAAGGTGCATGCCAGGGCAGTGGCCGGCGATCCCGATGCGAAGCTGGTGGCCGTGGCCGACGCCTTGGAGACGGCGGCGAAGGAACTTGCCTCCGCCTACGCCGCCGAGGTGCGCTCCATCGAGGAGATCGAGAAGGCAGGGGATATCGACGCCGTGGTGATCTGCACCCCGACGGACACGCATGCCGAGCTCATCGAGCGCTTCGCGCGGGCAGGAAAGGCGATCTTCTGCGAGAAACCGATCGACCTCGATGTCGATCGCGTCGAACGATGCCTGGGAGTGGTCGACGAGACCGGCGCGACCTTGATGGTCGGCTTCAACCGGCGCTTCGATCCGCATTTCGCAGCCGTACGAAAGGCGATCGACGATGGCGCGATCGGCGAGGTCGAGATGGTGGTCATCACGTCGCGCGACCCTGGCCCGCCGCCTTATGACTACATCACCCGGTCGGGCGGCATATTCCGCGACATGACGATCCATGATTTCGACATGGCGCGCTTCCTGCTCGGCGAAGAGCCTGTCGCCGTCAGTGCGCAGGCGTCTGTGTTGGTCGACAAGAAGATCGGCGCGCTCGGCGATTACGACAGCGTCAGCGTTCTCCTGCGCACCGCGTCCGGCAAGCAAGGCATGATCTCCAATTCGCGTCGCGCCACCTATGGCTACGATCAGCGGATCGAGGTGCACGGATCGCAGGGCATGGTGGCGGCGGAAAACCAGCGGCCGGTGTCGATCGAGATCGCCAATTCGGGCGGCTTCACGCGGCCGCCGCTCCACGATTTCTTCATGACGCGCTACACCCAAGCCTATGCCAGCGAGATCGCCGCCTTCGTCGCCGCGATGAGCAAGGGCCGGAAAGCCTCGCCGAGCGGGCAGGACGGGCTCAAGGCGCTGGCCCTCGCCGAGGCGGCGCTGCGCTCGGTGAGGGAAGGCAAGACGATCAGCCTGGGAGATGGCGCATGAGCGACCAGCGCAATGCCGGGACAAGGGCGATCGTCACGGGCGGCGCACAGGGCATAGGCTTCGCCGTCGCACGGCAGCTCGTCACGGAAGGCTGCAAGGCGCTGGTCCTTGTCGGCCGATCGCCGGACAAGGGATCGCTGGCCGTGACGGCGCTCGAGAAGCTCGGCGCCGAGGCGATCTTTGTCACCGCCGACATGTCGAAGCCCGACGAATGCGAAGGCGCTGTCGAAGCAGGGCTGAAGCGGTTCGGCAGCATCAACGGGCTGGTCAACGCCGCTGCTTCCTCGGCGCGCGGCACGTTGGTCGACACCACCCCGGAGCTTTTCGACAGTCTGTTCGCCACCAATGTGCGCGGCCCTTTCTTCATGATGCAGGGCGTCGTGCGCCACCTGCTCGCGGAGAAGAAGCCCGGCGCGATCGTCAACGTGCTGTCGATGTCTGCCCATGCCGGCCAGTCCTTCCTGACGGCCTATTCGGCGAGCAAGGGCGCCCTTGCCGTGCTCACCAAGAATGTCGCCAACGCCTATCGGGCAAACCGCATCCGCTGCAACGCCGTGCTGCCGGGCTGGATGGACACGCCGGGCGAAGCGGCCGTGCAGGCGAAGTTCCACGGCGCCGGGCCGGATTGGCTGGAAAAGGCCGAAGCCGCGCAGCCGATGGGGCAACTGGTCAAGCCCCACCAACTCGCCGTGCTGGTCGCCTACATGCTGAGCCCGCAATCTGGCGTCATGACCGGGTCCTTGGTGGATTACGACCAGAATGTTGCGGGGGTGATCGGGGAGTAGGATCTCCGCTTTGTTTGCACCCCAAACAGCCATTACTGCCGCTCGGCGGCATTGTTCTGCACGGTTGGTGGGTGCGGATACGGAACGGAATGGCAACTGTGTTCTAGGCGAAGCATTTGCGGTCGCGGCCCGTTCGCTTTGCTCGGTGCCGGCCCAAGGATGCTTCTATGTCGACGCCAATCGCAAACGTTTGCGATTGGTGAAGGGCTCAACGCAGATCGTCATCCTCGGGCGCGAGCCCGCGCTAGCGGGCGAGTTGACCCGAGGATCCGTTCCGTTCCATTGCGGCCGGCCGCCCGGCGGTGCAGAACGAAGCACCGCACCGGCACCTGCGTTCCCTCAGGATGCATGAAGACTGTAGCCGTCAACGGGAATGTCCAGCAGGACAGACGGGATGGCATCTCAGTGCCGCCCAATCATCTCACCTCCACCCACCGCCGCTCCTCGAACGACCGCGCCATGGCGTGCACGGTGCGCTCGATCTCCAGGCCTTCATCGAAGCCGATCACATTGGCCGGCCGGCCCTCGATCGCCGCGATCAGCTCGTGGCATTCGATGGTCTTCAGGTCGTTGAAGCCCAGCCCATGGCCGGGCGCGGGGATGAAGCGGCCGTAGGGCTCGTGCCGAGGTCCGGAAAGGATCGTGCGGTAGCCCTGTTCGGTCGGGCGATCCGATGTCACGTAAAGCTGGACCTCGTTGAAGCGTTCCTGGTCGAAGAGGATCGATCCTTTCGAGCCGAAGATCTGCAGCGCGATGCGGCCCTTGCGGCCCCAGGCCGAGCGGTTGACCAGCAAGGTACCGGATACCCCGTTCTCCAGGTGGATCAGGCTCGACGCGATGTCGTAGGTCTCGACGGCCCGCCGAGCGCCCCCGTCCGTGGGGCGGTCGGCATAGGGCCTGGCCATGTCGCACATCACTTCGGCGACGCGGCCGAACAGGTTCTGGATCAGCGACAGGGGATGCACGGCGAAATCGTCGAGCGCTCCATAGCCGGAAGCCGCCTCGTGCTTCCAGAAGAACGGCGCGTCGGGGTCGGCCATGAAATCCTCGTCCATTTCGATGCGCAGATGATTGACCTTGCCGACAGCGCCCTCGGCCAGCAGCGTCTTGACGTGGCGGATGGCTGGACCCTGGATGTAATTGTAGCCGAGCACCGCGACCTTGCCGGATTTTCGAGCGGCGTCGGCCATGGCCTGTGCCTCCGCGAAGGACGGCGCCATCGGCTTCTCGCACCAGAGGTGCTTGCCCGCCTCGAGCGCCGCGATGGCCATTTCGGGATGAAACTGGTTGGGCGTCGTCAGGGAGACGACATCCACCTCACGGTCGGCGATGACGGCGCGCCAGTCCCCCGAAGCCTTGGCGAAACCGAATTCGCCGGCGCGCCTTTCCGCCAGCGCGGCATCGACCTCGCCAAGATGCGCAAGTCGGATTCCCGGCGTATCGCCAAAGGCCAGGTGGACGGCGTTCCAGGCCATGGCATGGCACTTGCCCATGAAGCCGGAGCCGATGAGTCCCACTCCGATCATGCTTTCGCTCCTCCACTGTCTCGGCAGAAATAGTCCATTTCCGGCCAAGGCGGAATGATCAATTCATTTCGTGGACATCAAGGGGCGGCGCCTGTAGGCTCGCCAACGGGTTTGAAGTTCCCCTGGCGTTGATGATATCAGGCCTCACATCCGAAACCGCGCTGTATCGAAAGCCCGGCGGCCAAGCGAATTGGACTCGCTGCCCGGGGAAAGCAGGCCGAGCATGAACGCTGAACCGCAATTGCCTCGCGACTTCGAAACGCTTCGGGCGCGGATCCTTGAGAAACGGGACGAGCTGCCGAAACGTATCGCCCAGATCGCGGCGTTCTCGCTCGACAATCCGGACGAGATCGCCTTTGGCACCGCCGCCAGCATTGCCGCCTCGGCCGGCGTGCAGCCCTCGACCCTGATCCGTTTCGCGCAGCATCTCGGCTTCGACGGCTTCACCAGCCTCCAGGCGGTGTTCCGCGAAAGACTTCGCGAGCGCAACAATTCCTACGAGGAGCGCCTGAAGGCGTTGCGCGGCGGTGCCGGGCAGACCAAGGGCGGCGCCATCATGCGGGGTTTCATCGACGCGGCGAGCCGGTCGCTCGAATCGATCTCGCGAAGCCTGGACGACGAAAGCTTCGAGCGTGCCGTGGCCAAATTGGCCGGCGCCGAGACCATTTTTCTCCTCGCCCGTCGGCGCGCCTACCCGATCGCCAGCTACATGGCCTACGCGCTGGGCAAGCTGAAGATCTCCCACCAGCTCGTCGAATCCGCCTCCGGCCTGGAGCCCGAAATGATTTCCTTCGCGACGCCGCGGGATGCGGTGATCGCGGTGAGTTTCTCGCCCTATGCGGCCGCGACCATCGACAATGCGCGGCAGCTTTCGGACCAGGGCGTGCCGGTCATCGCCATCACGGACAGTTCCTTCTCCCCGCTGGCCCAGTCGGCCACGGAATGGTTCGAGGTCGCCGAGGCCGATTGCGCCGGTTTCCGCTCGCTGTCGGCCACCATGGCGCTCGCCATGGCGCTGACCGTCGCCGTTGCCGAGCGTCGTCAGGAAATCTGAACTCTGCAGATTTTCCGAGAACACATGTTCCATATTGACCATGCAATGGAACTAATATTGCATGCATGCGCCAAAGCGGCAGGAGGTCGTGGTAAAGGCGCGCGAGCGCCTTCGGTCGTGGGAGGAGACCATGGCGGCAGCTCGAGGCGACGGAGAGGCGCAGCTTGACGTCATCACCATCGGCCGTGCTTCGGTCGATCTCTACGGTCAGCAGATCGGCTCGCGCCTGGAAGACATAAGCTCCTTCGCAAAGTCGGTCGGTGGATGCCCTGCCAACATCGCCATCGGCACGGCCCGGCTCGGGCTCCGCTCGGCGCTTCTCACCCGCGTCGGCGACGAGCAGATGGGCCGTTTCATACGCGAGCAGCTTCAGCGCGAAGGGGTATCCGTCCGCGGCCTCGTCACGGACCCGGCGCGGCTCACGGCGCTGGTGCTGCTCTCGGTCGAGGACGAGGGCGTCTCCCCGATGATCTTCTATCGCTCGGACTGCGCCGACATGGCGCTCTCGCCCGACGATGTGGACGAGGCCTTCGTTGCTTCGGCGCGCGCCGTCGTCGTCACCGGCACACATTTTTCGCGGGACAACAGCGAGGCGGCGCAGCGCAAGGCGATCCGCATCGCCAGGGAGAACGGCGGCAAGGTCGTCTTCGACATCGACTACCGGCCCAATCTGTGGGGGCTTGCCAGCCATGCGGAGGGCTTCGAGCGCTATGTGAAGTCGGACAAGGTCTCCGGAAAACTCCAGACCGTGCTGCCCTATTGCGATCTCATCGTCGGCACTGAGGAAGAGATCATGATTGCCTCCGGCACCGACGAGGTGTTGGGCGCGCTCAAGACGATCCGCTCGCTGTCGACGGCGACCATCGTGCTCAAGCGCGGGGCGATGGGCTGTATCGTCTATGACGGGCCGATCAGCGACGATCTGGAGGACGGCGTTGTCGGCAAGGGGTTCCCGATCGAGGTCTTCAACGTGCTCGGCGCGGGCGATGCCTTCATGTCCGGCCTGCTGCGCGGCTGGCTGGGCGGCGAGAGCCTGGAGACGGCGGCCACCTGGGCCAATGCCTGCGGCGCCTTCGCCGTGTCGCGCCTGCTCTGCTCGCCGGAATATCCGACCTGGGAGGAGTTGCAGTTCTTCCTCCGCAACGGCAGCCCGCACCGCGCCTTGCGCAAGGACGAGACGATCAACCGGATTCATTGGGCGACGACGCGCCGGCGGGCCATCCCGACATTGATGGCGCTTGCGGTCGATCACCGTGCCCAGCTCGAGGACGCCGCCCGCAGGGCCGGCGCGGCTCCCTCACGCATCGGCGATTTCAAGGTTCTGGCCGTCAAGGCGGCCGCTCGCGTCGCCGCCGGTCGCGACGGTTATGGCATGCTGATCGACGAGCGATTTGGCCGCAAGGCGATGTTCGAGTTCGCCAAGCATCCCTTCTCCTGGCTTGGCCGGCCCGTCGAATTGCCGGGCTCGCGCCCGCTGCGCTTCGAGTTCTCGCAGGACGTCGGCTCGCAGCTTGTGGAATGGCCGGTCGAGCACTGCATCAAATGCCTGTGCTTCTATCATCCGGACGACCCGCCCGCTCTGAAGAGCGAGCAGCAGGAGAAGCTGCGCAGCCTCTATGATGCCGCGCGCAAGGTCGGCCGTGAACTGCTCGTCGAGATCATTGCGGGAAAGCACGGAAAGCTCGCGGACGACACCGTGCCGCGCGCACTGGAAGAGCTCTATGCGCTCGGCATCAAGCCCGATTGGTGGAAGCTCGAGCCGCAGGCTTCGGCGGACGCCTGGGCGAAGATCGAGGCCGTGATCGCAGCCAACGATCCCTATTGCCGGGGCGTCGTTCTGCTCGGGCTCGAGGCGCCGCATGACGAACTGGAAGCGGCCTTTTCCGCGACGGCCGACGCACCCGTCGTGAAGGGCTTCGCGATCGGGCGAACGATCTTCATGGACGCAGCCGAGCGATGGCTGTCCGGGGCGATCTCGGACGAGGCCGCGATCGCGGACATGGCCGCTCGCTTCGAGAAATTGACCGAAGCCTGGCTTGCCGCGCGCAGCCGCAACGCGGCATAATTTTCGCGGGAGGAAGACATCATGGCCAAGACCATCCGCCTGACCATGGCGCAGGCGCTGACCCGTTACCTCGCGCGGCAGATGACCGAGATCGACGGAGGGAAGCTGCCCTTTTTCGGCGGGGTCTGGGCGATCTTCGGCCACGGCAACGTGGCCGCGCTCGGCGAGGCGCTCTATCAGGTCCGCGACGAGTTGCCGACCTTCCGGGCTCATGCCGAGCAGGCGATGGCGCATGCGGCGATCGCCTACGGGAAGGCCCATTTCCGCCGTCGCGCGATGGCGGCGACCACGTCGATAGGCCCGGGCGCGACCAATCTGGTGACGGCCGCCGCGGTCGCCCATGTCAACCGCCTGCCGCTGCTGCTGCTGCCCGGCGACGTCTTCGCCAACCGCATCCCGGATCCGGTGCTGCAGCAGGTGGAAGATTTCGGCGACGGGACCGTGTCGGCCAATGATTGTTTCCGCCCGGTCTCGCGCTATTTCGATCGCATCACCCGACCCGAGCAGATCGTGCCGGCGCTCGGACGCGCCATGCAGGTGCTGACCGACCCGGCCGAATGCGGACCGGTGACCCTGGCCCTCTGCCAGGATGTGCAGGCGGAAGCCTACGACTATCCCGAGAGCTTTTTCGAGGAGAGGCTATGGACGCAGCGCCGCCCACGGCCCGATCTCGGCGAGTTGAAGGCTGCCTCCGAAGCCCTGCGCCGTGCCCGCAAGCCGTTCATCATCGCCGGCGGCGGGGTGCTCTATGCGGAGGCTTCCGGCGCCTTGGCACGTTTGGCGGAGTCGACCGGCATTCCCGTCTGCGAGACGCAGGGCGGCAAGTCTTCCCTGCCCGACGACCATCCGCTCAACATGGGAGCGGTCGGCGTCACCGGCACCTCGGCCGCAAACCGGCTCGCCGAGGAGGCCGATGTGGTGCTCGCCGTCGGCACCCGGCTCCAGGACTTCACCACAGGCTCCTGGGCGCTGTTCAAGAACAGCGGCAAGACGATCATCGGCCTCAACATGCAGCCTTTCGATGCCGGCAAGCACAGGGCGCTGACCGTGGTGGCCGACGCGCGGGAGGGCTTGCAGGAACTGGAGAAGGCGTTGGAGGGCTGGTCGGCCCCCGCCAGCTGGACGGAGAACGCCGGAGAGGGCAAGGGAGAATGGCGGCAGGCTGCCGCCAAGGCGACGGCCGCCACCAACGCGGCCCTGCCTTCTGATGCCCAGGTGATCGGCGCGGTGCAGCGGGTGATGGGGTCGGGCGTCACGCTGCTTAATGCCGCCGGCGGGCTGCCGGGCGAGTTGCACAAGCTGTGGCAGGCCGGCAAGCCGGGCTCCTATCACGCCGAATACGGCTATTCCTGCATGGGCTACGAGATCGCCGGCGGGCTGGGCGTCAAGATGGCCAAGCCCGAAGAGGAGGTCGTCGTCATGGTCGGCGACGGCTCCTACCTGATGCTCAATTCGGAGATCGCGACCTCCGTGATGCTGGGCCTCAAGCTCACTATCGTGCTTCTCGACAACAGGGGCTTCGGCTGCATCAACAGGCTGCAGATGAGCGCCGGCGGCGCCAGCTTCAACAATCTATTCAAGGACGCGCGACACGAGATGCTGCCCGACATCGACTTCGCCGCCCATGCCGCGAGCCTCGGAGCGATCGCGGAGAAAGCGGCGGGGATCGCCGATCTGGAGGCCGCACTCGAACGGGCAAAGACGAACACGCGCACGACCGTGCTGGTGATCGAGACCGATCCGCTCGCCGCCACCGAAGCCGGCGGGCACTGGTGGGACGTCGCCGTGCCGGAGGTCAGCCCGCGCCGCGAGGTCGAGGCGGCGCGGCGGGAGTACGAGGAGAAGGTGAGGCTGCAGAGGGTGGGGGAGTAGTCGCAGGTTTTGGGCGGGATTCACGGCGCGCGAAATCCTCCGCGCCGGCAATAGAGGGGAACGAAATGATCCGCATCGGGGCGAACCCAATCGGCTGGTCGAACGACGACATGCCGGAGATCGGCGGCGATATTCCGCTGGAAACCTGTTTGAGGGAGGCTAAGGCGGCGGGTTTCGCCGGGATGGAACTGGGCAACAAATTCCCGCGCAACGCCGCGGAGCTGCGGCCGATCCTGGAGAAATTCGGCCACGACCTCGTCGGCGGCTGGTACTCCACCGAGCTTCTCACCCGCAATGTGGCCGCCGAGCTCAAGGCCGCCAAGGCGCACGCAAAGCTGCTCAGGGAAATGGGCTCGAAGGTCTTCATCGCTGCTGAGACCTCCAATGCGGTCCACTCCAACCGCAAGCTGCCGCTCTCCGCCCGGCCGATCCTGCCAAAGAAGGCCTGGAAGCAATTCGGCGAGCGCTACACGAAATTCGCCGAAGCGATAGGAGAAACCTACGGCCTCCAGCTCGTCTATCACCATCACATGGGCACGGCCGTGCAGTCCGAGGCCGATATCGACCGTTTCATGGCGATGACCGGCAACGCGGTGCATCTCCTGCTCGACACCGGCCACGCCACCTGGGGCGGCGCCGATCCGGCGCGCCTCGCACGCCACTACAAGGCCCGCATCTCGCATGTCCATTGCAAGGACATCCGCGAAGCCGTCATGTGGCAGTCGAACCGCGAGGACTGGTCGTTCCTGGACTCGGTCCTTGCCGGTGTCTACACCGTCCCCGGCGACGGCATGATCGACTATGTGCGTGTGCTGAAGGAGCTGAAAGGCTATTCCGGCTGGGTCATCGTCGAGGCCGAGCAGGACCCGAAAAAGGCCAAGCCGTCGAAATACGCAAAGCTCGGCCACAAGAACCTCTCCGGCTTCCTCGCCGAAGCGGGATTGATCTGATCGAGGTGAGACTTGGTGACCAGGGACAACGAGCATCCATTCTTCCGGCCGCTGTGGCGGCGCATCGCTGTCGTCCTCGTCTGCGTGGGATGGGCGGCGCTCGAATTCGCGACCAACGCGCCGATGTGGGGCATGATCGCGCTAGGCTTCACCGCCTATGCCGTGTGGGCGTTCCTCCTGACCTATAATCCGCCCACGGAGACCAAGGAGTAGGACGATGTCTCGACTGCTGGTGAAGCCTGGGAAGGGCAACGGTCTTGTCACCCGCGTGACGCCGGAAAGCGCCGGCTGGACCTATGTCGGCTTCGACCTCCACCGGCTGAAGCCGGGCGAGAGCGTGTCGGCCGAGACAGGCGGCCGCGAGGCGTGCCTGGTTTTCGTCAGCGGCAAGGGCAAGGCCTCGGCGGCGGGGCAGGAATTCGGCCTGCTCGGCGCCCGCATGTCGCCCTTCGAGGGAAAGCCCTGGTCGGTCTATGTGCCGCAGGGCTCGGACTGGTCGGTGACGGCCGAGACCGGGCTCGAACTCGCCGTCTGCTCGGCGCCCGGCCTCGGCGGCGGCCTCCCGGCGCGGGTGATCGCGCCTGACAGCCTCGGCCAGGAAACCCGCGGCAAGGGCACCAACACGCGTTACGTCACCAACATATTGCCAGAAGGCGAGCCGGCCGACGCGCTGCTGGTGGTGGAGGTCATCACCCCGGGCGGTCACACCTCCAGCTATCCCCCGCACAAGCACGACGAGGACAATCTGCCCGCGGAATCGCTGCTCGAGGAGACCTACTATCACCGCCTCAACCCGCCGCAGGGCTTCGCTTTCCAGCGCGTCTATACCGACGACCGTTCGCTGGACGAGGCCATGGCGGTGGAGGATGGCGACGTCGTGCTGGTGCCCCGGGGTTACCACCCATGCGCTGCCTGCCACGGCTATGATCTCTATTATCTCAACGTCATGGCGGGCCCGAAACGTACCTGGAAGTTTCATAATGCCAGGGAGCACGAGTGGCTGCTGCGGGGGTGAGGCGGTCGGCGGTTTCTATCAAGCGCCAGTGTGCGACGGTCGCAGCGCGGTTATGGTTCCACTGCCGCACCGCTTCAATCCGGCACCGGCTCGGGATCAAGGATCGAGCACGAGGGCAGCCGCAGGTTCTGCACCGCAGGGCGTCCGGCCGCCAGGGCACGGAATGGATACTCGGATCAACCTCGCCGTCGCTTCGCTCGGCTCGGGTCCGAGTATGACGAGATGCGTTGAGGTGCTGCGCTAACCACGGACGTCTGCCATTGGCATGACCATGGAAGCATTACTGCAATGCCAGCATCAACGTCGACGATTGGGGCATCCTCTCAACGCAATTCGTCAGACTCGGACCCGAGCGAAGCGAGGTGATCCGAGTATCCATTCCGTTACGGTTCCACTGCTGCACCGCTTCAATCCGGCAGGCTCGGGACCAAGGATCGAGCACGAGGGCAGCCGCAGGTTCTGCACCGCAGGGCGTCCGGCCGCCAGGGCACGGAATGGATACTCGGATCAACCTCGCCGTCGCTTCGCTCGGCTCGGGTCCGAGTATGACGAGTTGCGTTGAGGTGCTGCGCTCACCACCGACGTCTGCCATTGGCATGACCATGGAACCATCACTGCAATGCCAGCATCAACGTCGACGGTTGGGGCATGCTCTCAACGCAGTTCGTCATACTCGGACCCGAGCGAAGCGAGGTGATCCGAGTATCCATTCCGTTATGGTTCCACTGCTGCATCGCTTCAATCCGGCAGGCTCCGGATCAAGGATCGAGCACGAGGGCAGCCGCAGGTTCTGCACCGCAGGGCGTCGGGCAGCCAGGGCGCGGAATGGATACTCGGATCAACCTCGTGTCGCTTCGCTCGGCTCGGGTCCGAGTATGACGAGTTGCGTTGAGGTGCTCCGTCAACCCTAATGACAGGGTTCCGCGCTTCAATCGAAGCGCGGGCCCGTGAACCGCCGCCCCCTCAATCGATATCGAACGACACACCCTGAGCCAGCGGCAGCGCCTTGGAATAGTTCACCGTATTGGTGGCCCGGCGCATGTAGGCCTTCCACGCGTCGGAGCCGCTCTCGCGGCCGCCGCCGGTCTCCTTCTCGCCGCCGAACGCGCCGCCGATCTCCGCGCCGGAGGTGCCGATATTGACGTTGGCGATGCCGCAGTCCGAGCCGTCGGCGCCGAGGAAGCGCTCCGCTTCCTGCAGGTTCAGCGTGAAGATCGACGAGGAGAGGCCGGCACCCACGGCATTGTGATCGGCAAGGGCCTGGTCGAAGTCGCCGTATTTCATGACGTAGAGAATCGGCGCGAAGGTCTCCTCCGTCACCGGAGCCACCTGGCTGGGCATCTCGACCAGGGCCGGCTTCACGTAATAGGCGTTCGCGTGCCCATTCTCGACGCGGGCGCCGCCGGTGATCCTCCCGCCATTGGCCTCGGCTTCCCGCAGCGCCTTCTGCATGTTGTCGAAGGCAGCCTTGTCGATCAGCGGGCCGACCAGGGCCGAGGTCTCCAGCGGATTGCCGACCGAAACGCTCTCATAGGCCTTCTTCAGGCGCGGCACGAGCGTATCGTAGACGCTCTCATGCACGAACAGGCGGCGCAGCGTCGTGCAGCGCTGGCCGGCCGTGCCCATGGCGCCGAAGGCGATGGCGCGCAGCGCCATGTCCAGATCCGCCGAGGGGCAGACGATGCCGGCATTGTTGCCGCCGAGCTCGAGGATGGCGCGGGCGAAGCGCTTGGCAAGTCGCGGGCCGACGTCGCGGCCCATGCGGGTCGAGCCGGTGGCCGAGACCACGGGCACTTTCGGATGGTCGACGAGCACTTCGCCGACGGCGCGGTCGCCGATCAGAACCTGGCTCAAGCCCTCCGGCACGCCGCCGTGACGGGCCGCGGCCTTGTCGAAGATCGCCTGGCAGGCCAGCGCGGTGAGCGGGGTCTTCTCCGAAGGCTTCCAGACGACGGCGTCGCCGCAGACCAGGGCCAGCGCCGCGTTCCACGACCAGACCGCGACCGGGAAGTTGAAGGCCGAGATGACGCCGACCACGCCGATGGGATGCCAGGTCTCCATCATGCGATGGCCGGGACGCTCGGTGGCGATGGTGAGGCCGTAGAGCTGGCGGGACAGGCCGACCGCGAAATCGCAGATGTCGATCATTTCCTGGACTTCGCCCAAGCCCTCGGACGGGATCTTGCCGGCCTCGATCGACACCAGCCGGCCGAGATCCTCCTTGGCGGCGCGCAGCTCCTCGCTGAGCAGCCGCACCAGCTCGCCACGCTTCGGAGCCGGCACCAGCCGCCACGCGCGGAACGCTGCGTCGGCCTTGTCGATCGCGGCCGAAGCTTCGGCCGGGCTGGTCACGGCCAGCGCGCCGATCTGCTCGCCCGTGATGGGGCTGAACGAAGCCATGCCGCCATTCGCATAGGCTTTTTCCGCGACGCCGAGTTTCGACAGGATCGCGTGCGTTTCCCTTAAGACGGACATGGTTCACCTCTTGCCACTTGCCGGTAGCGCCTTGCTCACCGCGCTTTCGGCGGAAAGTCAAGGGCTGGCCCGAGGAACGGGCCTGAAGCGGCGAGGGCAGGCGAGGGCGGCGCGGCATCGCCGCCCCGAAATCCCGCGAGCGGTCAGGCCCCGTGCGGCTGCGCGCCGCCATGGGTCTCCCGCGTGTGCTCGTGGCGGCTGCGCAGGCGGAAGGCGAGGATCAGCATGAACACGCCGAAGGCCACGGCGTAGCCTCCGAGCCACCAGGTGAGCACCACCGCGCCGATCAGCGGGGCGATCAGGAGCGCGATGCCGAACAGGACGGACACGAGGCCGGAGAGCACCATCCACCAGCGGCCGTGCTCGCGCGTCAGCTTGTATGCCGAGATCAGCCTCAGGACCCCGGTGATCAAGGCCCAGGCCGCGGTGAGGAGCACGAAGGCGAAGACGGCGCTGACCGGGAAGAGGAAGGCGATGATGCCGACGACGATATCGAGGACGCCCTCGGCGAGCAGGAGCCCCCAGCGCTGGTCGGCGCGGGCGGCGCGGACGGCCGAGATGATGCCGAACACGCCGTCCACCAGCAGGTAGGCGGCGAAGAATAGCGCCAGCGACAGCATCGCCGCGCCGGGTACGAATATGGCGATCAGTCCAAGAAGGATGGCGGCCACGCCTCGAATGGCGAGCGCCCACCAGTTTTCGGCGAGCAGCCTGCTCATGGCCTCGTCGCCGGGATTCCTTTCGGGAGTGACAGTGCTGTTCGTGCTCATGCCGATCCTCCATCGGCCACCCGCCCCGTAGCAAATTACCCCTTGGGCTCATGAAAATACAGGCGTAGCCGCGCGATATGGTTACCGCTGCGGCAAGCACCTCCTCCGAAAGGCGTACGGGCCGATTTTTATAACATCCAAAGGAGGTTACCGGATATCGCCGTCCTGCCTTCCCGGCGCCACGGTGCAGCCTTGTTTCGCATTATGATGCGCTTCGACGAATGAGGAGCCGGCAACAACGATCGGCATCATTCGTTGTCGTTGTTCTGCGTACCCCCTCTGGCAATCCAAGGCGTTCCGGCAGTCATCAAAGCTGCATGGACCGTTGCTAGAGTCACGGAGGTGCCAGGGCGAGGCTGACAAAAGGGAACAGTCATGTCGCATATCCATTTCCAGGAAAGATCCATCGCCTACGTTGTCGATCAGTACGTGGAGTCGCGCAGGGATCCGGAATGGCCGATTTCCACCGGCTACGCGCTGCGTGCGATTCGAACCGTATTGCCCAATTGCGCTCTCTCCGACCGCCAGCTGGCGGAGATGGTCGCCGCATCCGCCATCCGTCGCGGCCGCAACGTCGCTTTCGACGGCGCGATCGAGGCGCGTGAATCCAACACTGCGGGACACATCGGAGGGTTTTGAGATCCTCGCCGCGGAGGCGGCAAAAACACTCCCGCCGCGGAACCTCTCGGCCTCTCGGTCGTTTGGATGCGGTGAAGGGAAACGACCCGAGGGTCGAACATCCCGTCACATGGAGCCCGGTGAAGCCATCGCTCGCCGGGCTCTCCATTTTGGACCCAGAGTCTTCGTCAAAGCTTCCGGCTTAGAAAGGGCGAGCCGCGCAGGCCGAACCGCCAGGGATGCTCGGCGGCGCGGCTGATCCCGATTCTGGTTCCCGTCGCGACCTCGGGCCTGACCGCCGGCAGCCGCATGCTGAACGGCGGTGCGCCGAGCGGCAGCCCGTCGAAAGAACCGTCGACGCCGAGCGCCTGGCAGAGCCGCCCCGGCCCGGAACAGAGCAGGCGCATATTCTCCAGCCCGCGCCGCTTGCGCATCGCATCGATCCCGACCGTCGGCTCCAGTGCCCGGATGAGGACGGCGCTGCCGGGCAGGCACACCATGTTGAGGCACCAATGGATGCCGTAGGAGCGATAGACATAGGCATGTCCGGCGGGCCCGAACATGGCGCGATTGCGCTGGGTCTGTCCGGGAAAGCTGTGCGAGGCCGGATCGTCGGGCTCGTAGGCTTCGGTCTCCACGATGATGCCGCCCGCGGAGCCGACGATGAGTTCTGCGCCGATGAGGTCCGACGCGACCTCCAGGGCACGTCGTTCGTAGAAATGGCGATGTGGGGTCATTGTCACCGAAAGAGGGGCACTAACGCATTGCTGTATAAAGCATCCTGCCAAAAAGTGGATGCCGGTCCGGCGGAAAACGTCCGGAGCGGGAATTGGCATGACCTCGCCATCCGCTCCGCTGCTATGGTCGTTCTGTCGGAACCGGATTGGCCTATCCCTCGTTGTAGGAGTTATTTCAGACAGGGATATTGCCATGCTTCGCAAAACATGTGCCGGGCTGACGATCCTCCTCCTGGCGGCCCCGGCCATTGCCCTTGCGCAGGAACGACCCCGCATACCACCCGACAATGCAAAGAAACTGTCCGAGATCATTGCCAAGGTCGAGCAGCGCCAGGACTTCCACTATGTCGGCGACGTCGAGTGGAGCGAAGAGGGTTATTACGACGTCACCTACTACACGACCGACAAGGCGAAGGTCGAAATCAAATACAACGCCGTCAGCGGGGAGCCGCAATGAAGGTGCCAGGCCCCGGTCCGAGGCCGGTACCGCCTCCGGACCCCATCCCGCCAATGCCGGACCCGCAGCCGGATCCATCGCCCTTCCCCGGACCGAAGCCGACGCGGTGAGTGGGTGGCGTACCGATTGTAGAGCAGCGTTGGTGCCAGTAGGCTTGGTTAGCGTCCGATGCGGGCGGCGAGGGATGTTCCTCGCTGCTCGCTGACATGGCGTCATCACGCCTACGTCGCTGCCCTGAACCACCGAGCAGCGAGCCGCGTCCGCCCAGTCATGCAACCATTGGGTTGCATGACTTCTCCCTGCGGGCTATCAGTAGGTCATGGACCTCGACCGCCTTTTCCGCGCGCTGGCCGATCCGACGCGGCGGCGCATCGTGGATGAGCTGGCGGAGCGTGACGGCCAGACGCTGTTTGAGCTGCACGTTCGGCTTATCAACTGGTATGGGGCCAGCCTCTCGCGGCAGGCCCTGTCGAAGCACCTCCTCTCTCTGGAAGAGGCGGGCTTGGTCCGCACCGAATGGCGCTGGCGCAGCAAGCACCATTTCTTGGAACGCATGCCGCTGCGGCAGATGTGGGATGTGTGGTTGCGGCCCCTCACCGAGCCGTTGGAAACGGAGGAGAATACCGCTGATGAAGATCGTGCTGACGAGCGTGCTGGTCGATGACCAGGAGAAGGCGCTGCGCTTCTACCGCGACGTTCTGGGCTTTCAGCCCAAGCTCGACATTCCCATGGGTGAGCACCGCTGGCTGACTCTGGTCGCCCCCGCCGATCCCGACGGCGTGCAGCTCGTGCTGGAGCCTGACGCGCACCCTGCGGCGAAGCCGTTCAAGGCCGCGCTCGTCGCCGACGGCATCCCGATCACCTCGTTCGGGGTGGACGATGTTCAGGCCGAGCACGCGCGTCTATCCGCGCTCGGCGTCGTCTTCACGCAGCCACCCCTCGCCATGGGGCCTGTCACCACCGCGGTGTTCGACGACACTTGCGGCAACTTGATCCAGATCGCCCAGCAGCATTGATGGGGATGCGGCCGTGAGCGACAGTGCGACGACCGACGTGCCCCTTGAGGTACGGAGCGCGCTGGATCGTCTCGCTTCGGGAGAACGAGACAGTCAGGGCGACGACTTCACCCAGCTCCAGCAATTGACGGCGCAGCCCGTCGCCTGGGCCGACGCTGCATGGCAGCTGGTCGTGCCGCTGTTGCGCCACCGCGACAACCGCGTCCGCTCGATCGCGGGCCAGTTCCTCACCCGGTTGGCGGCGGCAGGCGCATCGCGCGCTACGGTGCTCAGCGGCTTCGACGCGCTGGTCGCGGTCACCCACGACGAGCGCTTCGTAACCGCCCGGCACGTGCTCACCTCCCTGTGGCAAGTCGGGTTGGTGGATGGCGAGGTCCGGCTTCGTCTGCTGGAGAAGCTTGGAGAGCGGTGCCGGTCAGCGTCCGAGGAGAAAAATGCCGCGCTGATCCGCTACGATATTCTGTGCTGCCTGCGTCACCTGTTCGACGAGACCGGAGACATCACGGTGAAGTCGGCGGCGCACGCGCTGATCGCGAACGAGCCCGAGGAGAAGAATACCAGGAAGATGCAGGCCGTTTGGCGCAACGCTTGAGCGCCTTCTCCAGTTTGGAATTTGCCCGAGGGTTGCCGGAGATCTAAGTGCGGATGCCGATTTTCGGGATGCGGCGAGGTCCAGATGGCCGTCGATGGACATGCGGCATCGGCTCCGCATGTCCTGCATGGGTGGCTTCCGGCCAGTCCGCAGATGTCTTTGTAATAGCCGACTTTGAGCCGCAAGTTATTGGTCCGATGTCACGTGAGAACAGCCGCAACCTGCGGCCTGTACATCAGCCCTGCGCAATTATACCGGCTGCCACCAAAAGCTTGTCTCGATAGGCAGCGTAGACTGTCAACCTGGGGCTCGTCTTGGGGGCCTCGATCAACCAAGGCCCGCTCAATGAAACTGCGTGCTGATCTTGATACCGATCGTATGGTCCTGCGAGTTGCCGTCGAACCCGAATGCCGTGCGGTAATCCATCCCAATCAGCCAGCTGTTGTTGAACTCCGCGTCGAAGCCGATCTCGAGGCCGAGATAATCGCGGCTGAAGATGTCGGTGTCGAAGCCATAGGGCAGGGGACCGGGAACGTCGGCATAGCCGAGGGTGGCGCGGCTCGAGCCGGAGAAGTCGTGCGTGTATTCAAGCCGCCCTCGCGGTGTGAACACGCCCCAATCGGCGGGCATCGAATAGGATAGCTTGAGGCCGAGCACGCCGGCGATCGCCGAGGTCGACTGGTCGCCATAGGTGAGATTGTAGAGGCCGGCGCCGCTCTCGTCGAAGCCGTCGAGCTGTGACCAGGATGTCTCCATGCTGGCATAGGGGGAGAGCAGGAGGCTGCCGGCCCGGTGCTCATATGCCAGCGAGAGCGAGCCGAAGACCTGCTGGCCATTTCGTTGGCCTTCCGCGAAGTCACCCGTATCGGTCACGAAGCGGCGGCTGTCGAAATCGAGGCGGCTGTAACCCAGGAGCCCATCCAGGAAGATGCGCGGCTGCGGGCTGTAGCTTCCATAGAGCGCGGCGCTCAACGCCTTGCCCTCGCTCGAGGTGCCGTTCGTGCCGACGTCGACGGCGTCATGGCCGTAGCCGATGCCGACGCCGCCCACGAAATTCTTGGAGAAGCGGTAGTCCACGCCGCCGCTCACGCCAACCAGCGTCTCGCTCAGATCGACGGCGCCCTTTTCGCGGGAGCCGAAATCCACGAAACCTCCGCTCCAGACGGCAAGATCGCTCCATGCGCCCTCGTGGGGATGCGTCTTTGTGGCTGCAGCGCCGGCCGTGCGGTCGCCTCCGACAGCGTAGCCGAGTGCCGAAAGCGCCGGTGACTCCGGCATTTCCTGCCTATAGCCAAGTTCGTCATTGCCCGTTTCGCCGAGCTGGATATTGACGGAATTGGCATGACGGCTTCGCTCATCGTGAAGCTGTTCGAGCCGCCTCTGAAAATTTTGGGTCTGTGCCGTTGCGAAGCGGCGCGCCGAATCGATCTGCGCGTTCACAAGGCCGATGACCTCGCTATCCCTGGATGGGTCGGGCCGGGCAACGATCTCGACGGTTATCGTGGCAGGCGCCGACGTGGTCCAGGCGTTGGAGAGCGTGTAGCTCAATGCCACCACGCCGGAGGCGGTCCCGGTCGCGGTGAAGATCAACTTGTAGTCCGGTCCGCCGGAGATCGTGGCGCTCCCCTGCGAGGCCGGCGGTGGGGTGATGAGGGCGGCCGCCGTGAACGGACCGCCGCTGGCCTCCTCGGTCAGGTTTACGGTCGCCGTCGCGCCGGACATCACCTGCAGGGTTCGATTCCGCGCCACCGGTACGATCGGGTCGATCACGACGCTGTAGCCCTGGTCGACGAAGAAGCCGAGCTGGTCGGTCGCCCTCACGGTGAAGCTGTAGCTGCCGGCCGCGGTGGGCGTGCCTGAGAGAACGCCGCCGGAGCTGAGGGTCATGCCCGGCGGCAGGGACCCGGCCGGAAGCGAGAAGGCATAGGGCGAGGTTCCTCCCGACGCGGTCAGCGTCTGGCTGTAGGCCACGCCGCCGGTGGCGTTCGGCAAGCTTGCCGGCGCGATGGCGAGGGAGGGGGTGCCGACGGCGACCATGTAATTCTGGTCGATGAAGAAGCCGAGATTGTCGGTCGCTCTCACGGTGAAGGCGTAGCTGCCGGCGGTGGTCGGCGTGCCCGAAAAGGCGCCAGCGGAGCTGAAGGCCACGCCCGGCGGCAGGGACCCGGCGCGAAGCGAGAAGGTGTAGGGCGAGGTTCCACCCGACGGGGTCAGCGTCTGGCTGTAGGCCACGCCGCCTATGGCGTTCGGCAAGCTCGCGGGCGCGATGGTCAGGGAGGGGACACCGATGGCGATCGTGTAGTCCTGGTCGACGAAGAAGCCGAAATCGTCGGTCGCTCGCACGGTGAAAGTATAGCTGCCGGCTGTCGTCGGCGTGCCCGAGACAGCGCCGGCGGAGCTGAGGGCCATGCCCGGCGGCAGGGAACCGGCCCGAAGCGAGAAGGTGTAGGGCGAGGTTCCTCCCGACACGGTCAGGGTCTGGCTATAGGCCACGCCACCGGTGGCGCTCGGCAAGCTTGCGGGCGCGATGACGAGGGAGGGGGCGCTGACGGCGACCGTGTAATTCTGGTCGATGAAGAAGCCGAGATCGTCGGTCGCTCTCACGGTGAAACTATAGCTGCCGGCAGTGGTCGGCGTGCCTGAAAGGACGCCGCCTGAGCTGAAAGCGGTGCCCGGCGGCAGCGAGCCGGCCCGAAGCGAGAAGGTGTAGGGCGAGGTTCCTCCCGACGCGGTCAGCGTCTGGCTGTAGGTCACGCCGGCCGTCGCGTTCGGCAGGGTTACGGGCGTGATGACTAGGGAAGGGGTATAGACGGCGAGCGTGTAGCTCCGGCTGCCGGAAAAGCCGTACTGGTCGGTCGCTCTCGCCGTGAAAGTGTAGCTGCCGGCCGCGCTCGGCGTGCCTGAAAGCACGCCGCCGGAGCTGAACGCCATGCCCGCCGGCAAGGTGCCGGCCTCTATGGAAAAGGTGTATGGCGCGTTGCTTCCCGACGCGGTCAGCGTCTGGCTATAGGCCACGCCGGCCGTGGCGCTCGGCAAGCTTGCGGGCGAGACCACAATCGGTGGAGCAGCTACAGTGAGAGAATAGGCGGAATCCTTGGTAAAGCCCATGCCATCCGTTGAGCGGATGGTGAAATTGAACATTCCGCCGCTCGTAGGCGTACCAGACAATGTTCCACCCGAAGAGAGAGCCATCCCGGCCGGCAAGTTCCCGCTCTGAACGGAATAGGTGTATGGATCGGTTCCGCCGGAGGTCGTGAAGGCTTGCGAATACGCTGTTCCTCCGGTTGCCGAGGGAAGCGCGCCCTCGGCGGGGGAACTGACCAGCGTCGGTGGATCATAAGTATACGCGAAGTTCAACACGGTAGAGCCAAACGGGTTCCTGACCACGATGTCCTTGGCGCCCACTGAACTGCCGCGGGGCACGGTGCCCCGGATCTGCGTATCCGACAACACCTGGAAATCCGCGATGGGCTGCCCGTCGATGCTGGCGTCCGTGGCGATGGCGAAGTTGGAACCGGTGATCGTTACGCTTGTCCCGCCGATGATCGTTCCATGGGTTGGGGCGATTGAAAGAACCAGGGGCGGTCCATTGGTGTTGCTGACATAGTATGCCGGTATGCCGCCAGCGACGGTCGGGCCGTTGGTCGACAGGCTATAGCTTCCGGCCAAAACGATCATGGGAGCCGAGGTGTCCGCGCTGTCGATCTGAATGGTGCCGGAGCAGTTCGCATAGACGCCCACATCGAAGGGAAATGGCCGATCGCAGGTCAGGGGCCCGAGCGATCTCCCAATGTCGATGGAATTGATCGCCGTGACCATGCGGCCGCCTCCCCGACACTGAAGTTGACGGTGATGGTTTGACCGGCTGTCGAATAGGTGGAAGGGCTGGTGCTGGTGATGGTCACTTCAGCATTCGCGGCACAACCGAGAAACAGCAAAACGCAAAACGCCGCCAGAGTTCGGCTCACCAGAAAGCTGCCGCCAGTTAGGTATGCCATGTGGTGTGGAGGGCCCCTCACCCTCAATTTTACCGCAGTTTAGCGGAGTCGCCCTGCAATGCGGGCAATTTGGCTTATTTGATGATCTCTTCGCAAGAAATGTTTTTCTGGATTCCGCGCATCCTCCCACCTTGGCGCTATCCCGGGACGGCAATTCCCGGTAGTTGAGGGAAAACATTCAACCTTATCAATCGGCTGGCCTTGCCGCCGAGAGATCGATAGGCTGCCGTTTCGAATGAGCAGGAGGTTCCCATGACGAGCACAGACAGCGCGAAACCCGGCCGCATCCCCCGGGATGGGCTGGCTCACGTGGCGGGCGACACGTCCGAACCGCTTCTCACTCTGACGATCCCCCAGCTCCTGCAGCTCGCCGTAGCCGGCAATGGCCCGCGCGACGCGGCGGTGTTTCCGGAGCAGGGCAGGCGGCTTAGCTGGGATCAGCTCGAGCAGGAGGTCGACGCCTTCGCCGGCGGTCTCATCAAGCTGGGGCTCGGCAAGGGCGACCGCGTCGGCATCTGGTCGCCCAACCGCTGGGAGTGGCTGGTCACCCAATATGCGACGGCGCGCATCGGCGCGATCCTCGTCAACATCAACCCGGCCTATCGCATCTTCGAGCTGGACTATGCGCTGAACAAGGTAGGCTGCGCGGCCCTGGTCACGGCGTCGAAGTTCAAGTCGTCGGATTATGTCGGCATGCTGCGCTCGCTCGCGCCCGAGCTCGACCACTGCGCCCCCGGAGAACTGCGCGCTCAGAAACTGCCCTCGCTCCGGTCGGTCATCCTGATGGGCGAGGAGAAAAGCCCCGGCATGTTCGGCTTCGCCGAGATCATGGAGAACGGCAAGGCTGTGCCGCGCGGCCGGCTCGACGCCGCGACGGCAGCGCTGCGGCCCAGCGATGCGATCAACATCCAGTTCACCAGCGGCACCACGGGCGCACCCAAGGGCGCGACGCTGACCCACACCAACATCGTCAACAACGGGCATTTCGTCACCGCGGCGATGAACCTGTCCACGGAAGACCGGCTGTGCATTCCCGTTCCCTTCTATCATTGCTTCGGCATGGTGATGGGTTCGCTCGGCTGCGTCTCCAAGGGCGCGACCATGGTGTTCCCCGGCGAAGGCTTCGATCCCACCGCGACGCTTCGGGCCGTCGAGGCCGAGAAATGCACCGCACTCTATGGCGTGCCGACCATGTTCGTGGCCATGCTCGACCATCCGGAATTCAAGAGCTTCGATCTCTCGTCGCTGCGCACCGGCATCATGGCCGGCGCCCCATGCCCGATCGAGGTGATGAAGCGCGTGATCGGTAGCATGCATATGAACGAGGTGACGATCGCCTATGGCATGACAGAAACCAGCCCGGTCTCGTTCCAGAGCGCGGTCGACGATCCGCTCGAGCGCCGCGTCTCGACGGTCGGGCGGGTCCATCCGCATGTCGAGGTCAAGATCGTCGGCGACGACGGGGCGACGCTGCCGGCCGGCGCGCCCGGCGAGCTCTGCACCCGGGGCTATTCGGTGATGTCCGGCTATTGGGACGACGCCGAGCGTACCGCCGAGGCCATCGACGAGGACGGCTGGATGCATACGGGCGACCTCGCGACCATCGACGACGAAGGCTATTGCAACATTGTCGGCCGGGTGAAGGACATGGTCATCCGCGGCGGCGAGAACATCTATCCGCGCGAGGTCGAGGAATTCCTCTACCGCCATCCCAAGGTGCGCGAGGTCCAGGTGTTCGGCGTGCCGGATCCCAAATATGGCGAGGAACTCTGCGCCTGGATCGTGCCGCTCGCCGGCCAGACCGTCACGGAAGAGGAGATGCGCGACTACTGCCGCGACCAGATCGCCCACTACAAGGTGCCGCGCTACTTCCGCTTCAAGGCCGAACTGCCGATGACGGTGACCGGCAAGCCGCAGAAATTCATCATGCGGGACGCGATGGTGGAGGAGCTCGACCTGGTGGTGGCGAAGACGGCGTGAATCTCACGCGGCTCGTGAGCCGCCCGTCGCTGTCCTGCCGGCCCCAGCCCTACGTCGTGCGATGCACGGAAAGCTCGAAGAGCGGGGTTGTTGCTGGTACCGCTTCGGCCATTTTGTTCTGCACCGTTTGGTGGGTTGCCCAAAGGTAACGGAATGGATCCTCGGATCAGCTCGCCCGCTGGCGCGGGCTCCCGTCCGAGGATGACGACGGCGTTGAGGGCCTGCACAAATCACCAACGTTGGCGATTGGCATCGACATAGAAACTTCGTCATCCTCGGGCCGGCGCCGAGCGAGCGATGGCGACGTGACCCCGTCCACGGGCTTGCCCGTGGACTGGATCCATTCCGTTACGCTGGTGATTGGGGAAAGCGCAGAAGACAGCGATCTTCTCCCCGTCTTGACGGGGAGAAGTGGCCGGCAGGCCGATGAGGGGCATTCCGACGGTCAAATACTCCGCGAGACGTTGCCAGCGACAAGCCCTAACCCACAGGCGCATCCGCCCTCATCAACCCCTCCGCCTTGAGCTCATTCCACAACGCGCCGGGGATCGCCGCGTCGTAGACGGCGCGGTTGCTTCTTGCCTCCTCGACGGCCTGACCGCCGGGGATGACCGACATGACGCGGGGATGGAGCAGCGGGAAACGAAGTGCGGCTTCGATGAGGCGCACGCCGTGGCGGCGGCAGACGGCTTCGATGCGCGCGACCTTGTCGAGGATCTCCTGCGGCGCTTCCGAATAGTTGTAGTAGGCGCCGGGCCGGGCGCCCGTCGCCAATATGCCGGAATTGTAGGGCCCGCCGAGAACGATGCCGATGCCGCGCTTTTCGCAGAGCGGCAGGAAGGATTGCAGCGCCTCCTGCTCGAGCAGCGTGTAGCGGCCGGCGAGCAGGAAGAGATCGAAGTCGCCGCGCTCGGCCAACCACTGGGAGGGCTGCCATTCGTTGACGCCGGCGCCGAAGGCCTTGATCACGCCCTGGTCGCGCAGCGAGAGCAGCGCGTAGTAGCCCGAGGACATCAACTGGTCTAGGCGCGCCTGGAGCGCCTCCTGCGTGCCGTGGTTGAAAACGTCGAGATCGTGGGCGTAGAGGATATCGATGCGGTCGACGCCGAGGCGTTCGAGCGAGGCCTCGAAGGAGCGCATCACCCCGTCATAGGTATAATCGTAGACCTCGCGGCGGGTCGGCGTGTCGAAGAACTTGCCGATGCCCGTCCTCTCCTCCGGCGGGCAGACTTTCAGGAGCCGCCCGACCTTGCTGGATAGGACGTAGCCGTCGCGCTTCTTTCCACGCAGGAAGGGGTTGAGGCGGGTCTCGGAAAGGCCGAGGCCGTAGAGCGGCGCGGTATCGAAATAGCGGCAGCCCGCCTCCCAGGCCGTGTCGAGGATGCGGCGCGCGTCTTCGTCGGAGATCGCCCGGTAGAGATTGCCGAGCGGTGCGGTGCCGAATCCCAGCTCGGTGAAATCGATGCCGCCATTGCCGAGCCGGTCGAAATGCCGTGTCTTCATTTTCAGTCTGTTCCCTATTATTTCACCGCGCCTGTCGCCATGCCCGCGATGATATAGCGTTCCAGAACGATGCCAACGATGATCAGCGGGGCGATCGCGGCGGTCGAAAGCGCGGCCATAGCCCACCAGTTGATGCCCTGGCTGCCGGTCTGGCTCGCCACCATCACCGGCAGCGTCTTGGCCTCGGTGCTGGTGAGCAGCGAGGCGAAGAAATACTCGTTCCAGCACAGGATGAGCGCCAGGATGAAGGCCGCCACCATGCCAGGCAGGGCAATGGGCAAGACGATGCGCAGGAAGGCGCCCCAGACGGTGAGCCCGTCGACGAGGGCCGCTTCCTCGAGCTCGACCGGAATGGCCTTGAACTGGTCGCGCATGATCCAGATGACGATCGGCAGCACCATCAGCGTGTAGACGAGGATGAGGCCGACGCGCGTGTCGAGCAGTGCGATCTCCTTGTAGAGCACCAGGAAGGGCAGGGCGAGAACGACGGGCGGCAGGATGAGCTGGGACAGGAAGAAGAAGGAGATGTCCTTGTTTCGCATCCAGAGGAACCGGTAGGAGAAACGGCTGAGCCCGTAGGCGGCGAGCGAGCCGATCACCAGCGCCAGGAAGGACGCCACGACCGAGGCCACGACGCTGTTCCAGAAACGCTTCAGGAATTCGTCCCGCACGGTCGAGGTCTGGAAGATCGTGTCGGGCGAGAGCCCGAGCGACTGCCAGCCTTTCCATTGCGGCCAGAAATCGACGAAGGGGATGAGATTTCCCTTCATCACGTCCGGCGCGATCTTGAAGGAGGTGGTCACCGTCCAGAAGATCGGGAACAGGCAGATGAAGGCCCACAGGATCAGGATGCCGTAGATGGCGACGCGGGCCGCGATGTGGCGAATGCGGCCGGAGGCGCTTTCGGCGGGGGCAACGGTCGGGTGCGGCAGGTCGATGGCTGTCATGGGATCACGCCGCCTCCTTCGCGGACGAACGTGGAGAGGGGGACCTGCCAGGCAAGAGGCAACACGATCAAGCCTCCTCCTGCCCGTAGCCGCGCAGCCAGCGGCCGGCGATGTTGAGCATCAAGGTGAGCGCGATCACGATCAGCACGAGATAGACCATGGCCAGCAGCGTGCCGTAGCCGACATTCGAGCGGTCGCGATATTCGCGGTAGATGAAGCTCGTCACCGAATCCGTGGCCCCGCCCGGTCCGCCCGAGGTGACGTTGATGATGATGTCGGCGATCTTCAGCTTGAAGATGATGCGGATCATGATCGCCGTGATGGAGACGGGAAGGGTCAGCGGGAAGACCACCTTCCAGAAGCTCTGCCAGGCATTGGCGCCGTCGACCCTGGCCGCCTCCAGCACGTCGCGCGGCAGCGCCTGGAGGCCGGCGAGCAGCATGATCATCATCAGCGGGATGAAGGTCCAGGCGTCCATCGCCATGATCGACAGCTTGGCGAGCCACGGGTCGGTGAAGAAGGAGGGGCTTTCCCAGCCCAGCCAGCGGGCGAGGTTCGCAACCGGCCCGAAGCGGATCTCCATCATCGACTTGCCGACCATCCAGCTCACCGCCACCGGCGAAAGCATCAGCGGCAGGAGGAAGACGACACGGAAGAACTTGCGGCCGCGGATCTGCGAATTGAGCAGCAGCGCCAGGCCGAAGGCGATGGCATATTCGACCAGGACCGAAAGCGTGTACCAGATCATGTTGGCGAGCGCGTTCCAGTAGAACGGGTCGGCCATCATTTGCCGGACATTGTCGAGCCCATTGAACCTGCGGCCCTCGAAGGCGGAGAGGTTCCAGTTGGTGAAGGCGATGTAGAGGCCGAACACCAGCGGGAAGACCACCATCGCGGCGATGAACAGCACGGCCGGCAGGACGAACAGCGCCTTCGAGCCGTCGCTGCCGCGCCGCAGCGCCTGGGCCCACCCGAAAGCAAGAGCCCAGGCGAGATAGGCGTAGACGAGGGGCCGCCAATTGTCGAAGCCCCGGTAGATGAGCCCCGCGCTGGAGAGGATCTGGAGGGCGAGGGTAGCGAGTAGAACGGCCCAGCCGGCGACCAGCACGAATTGACCCAGCCGTTGCCGAGCCGCCGACACCGGCTCGGGCGCCACGATATCCCTTGGAACGGCTTCGAGAGCCGATGCGTCTTGCATCATGTCACCGATACGCGGTCAGAATTGGGGCCGGCGGAGAAGTTCCCGCCGGCCGCTAAGGCACGCGATGCTCCGTTGGTCACACGCCCAGAGAAGTTTTGTAGAGCTTGATCTGGTTCTCCCGCCCGATCTGATCGGTGATCTTCTCCCAGGCCGCGGCGATCGCGTCCGCGCCTTCCTGCGCCGATTTGTACTGGCCGGCGAAGGTCTTGGCGAGTTCGTCCTCGGCCACGGAATAATACTGGAAGATGCCGGGGATGCGCGGTTCGATCGCGGCGTTCGGGTGGTTGTAGGAGTCCCGATTGGAGCCGAGATAGTCCTCGATATAGGCCCGGTCGTAGCCGGCAGCCTCCCATTCGTCGTAGTTGAAATGGGAGTTGCGGTAGGGCTGGAAGCCGGAGGGGTAGGCCGAGCACCACAGCGAGAGGTCCTTGCCGCCGAGATGGGCGGCGGCCGACCAGGCAGCCTTCTTCTTCTTTTCGTCGCCGTCGACGCGGGCCATCACGTAAACGCCCCAGCCGATATAGGCCATGTTGGGCGCGAAGTTGGGCCCGGAAGCGAGCTTCTCCCATTCCCCCTTGCCATGGTTCCAGACATCGTCCGAGCCCGGCAGGATCGAGAAGTTGGCGACTTCGCCGATGACGGAGGTGTCGGAGGTGCGGGCCATCGACCCGACATCCCCCCACCAGCTCAAGGCCGAGCCGGTGCCGGCCAGGAACTGCTGGAAGGCAGTGGTGCCGGGGTCGGCGTTGATCTGGTCCGGCGGCTGGGCAGACATCACGTCGAGAACGTCCTGAATGGCGCGCACGAAGGCCGGATTGTTCACGCGCGGCTTCATCGTGTCGGGGTCGAACAGCCAGGCCTTGTCGTCCGGGTGCTTGGCATAGGCGGTGGCACGGCTTTCCAGGAAGTAGAAGCCGAAACCGCCCCAGCCCTTGAGCGGGTCGAGATAGCCGTAGGCCTCGAGGCCGGTCAGCGGATCCTTCTTGCCCTTCAGGAATTTGGTAGCGGCCTGCATCTCCTGCCAGGTCGTCGGGACCTTCCATTCGCCCTGGTTGCCTTCGGACTTCCAGGCAGCCGCGAAATCGGGGTTCTCGAAAACGTCCTTGCGGTAGCTCAGCGTGTGGCAATCGCCGTCGATCGAGATGCGGTAGGTCTTGCCTTCCCAGGTGCCGACCGGCGCCTTGAGGTAGCCGACATAGTCGTCCATCTCGATGAGGTCCTTCACCCAGTCGGGCATCTCCGAGGCGAGGCCCTTGCCGCAGACGTCGCCCTCGAAGGGCGCGCCCATCTCGATGATGTCGAAGTCGACCGTACCGGTCGCGATCGATTGCTGCAGGCGGGCATTGTAGTCGGCCTGCGCGAGGTCGATCCAGTTGATCTTGGCGCCCGTATAGGCCTCCCAGGGCTTCAGGAAGCCGCGGAACAGGAAGTTGTGAAGGTTCTGGTTGTTCAGCCCCATGAAGGTGAGCTCGACGCCGGCGAATTCGCCTTCCTTCACGGTCGATTTGGTGCCGCCAAGACACATTTCGCCGACCTTCTGCCAGTCCGCGTCCGTCGGCGAGCCCTTACCGACCCCAGGGATCTTGAGGATCTCGGCACGCAAATTGTCCTGCGCCCGCGTCTTCGGAGCGAACGCGCCCAATCCGCTCGTGGCGCCGAGCGCCAGGGCCGAAACGCCGGCGGCAGCCTTGAGAACATTCCTTCGGCTGGCCTGCATGGCCATGAGCCGCTCGTACACATGCACTTTCATGGAATTCCTCCCTCGGAACCGGATGCCATCCCGCCGATGTCGCGGTGGCATGGATCCGCGGCACCACGTGTCGAGCCATGCATGCCGGCTGGCCGACACGCTGATCGGCGCATATCCGAGCGTCGCACCTCCTCCGGCTCGACGACGCGGAGCCAGTATGGGGCGCAAGTCTTTTTCAAGTCAACAAAAGCGATAGGGAGACGAAACTGACCTGCGGCGCATACGAATGCAGTGCATTGTATCGAACAGCGGTGCCGATACTGCGCAACGAAGGCGCGAAAACAACGAGATATACAGCATCGGGGCATTCCGATGCTGTCGGGCGGGCAGGCTCGACGGCACGAAAAAGCGAGGCTCGTCATAAGCGCGGTTGACATGATGGCTCGCCTCGTCTGTTCTTCGGTGGCGTCGCCCGGAGGAGAACTGCGGCGGGAGGAAGCATGGCAAAAGTCTCTGTACGTCAGGTACGCAAGGCCTTCGGCGAAGTGGAGGTCATTCATGGCGTCGACATCGACATAGCCGATGGCGAGTTCGTGGTGCTGGTCGGGCCATCCGGTTGCGGCAAGTCCACATTGCTGCGGATGATCGCCGGCCTGGAAAGCATCACCGGCGGGGCGATCTCGATCGGCGACCGCGTGGTCAACAACCTGCCACCCTCCGAGCGGGACATCGCCATGGTGTTCCAGAACTACGCGCTCTATCCGCACATGAAGGTCAAGGACAACATGGCCTTCGCGCTGAGGCTGCGAAAGACGAATGCGGCCGAGGTCGACAAGCGCATCAAGCAGGCGGCGGAAATCCTCGGCCTGGTGCCGTTCCTCGATCGCTATCCGCGTCAACTATCCGGTGGCCAGCGCCAGCGCGTCGCCATGGGCCGGGCGATCGTGCGGGACCCCGAGGTCTTTCTGTTCGACGAGCCGCTTTCCAACCTCGACGCAAAGCTCAGGGTGCAGATGCGCACCGAGATCAAGGAACTGCATCAGCGCCTGAGGACGACAACCGTCTATGTCACGCACGACCAGGTCGAGGCGATGACCATGGCCGACAAGATCGTCGTCATGCAGGACGGGCGGGTGGAGCAGATGGGCGCCCCGCTCGAACTGTTCGACAGGCCGGTCAACACATTCGTCGCAGGCTTCCTGGGTTCGCCGGCGATGAACATGCTCCAGGGCACCGTCGCCGGCGGAACCACCCAGGCGGTCGACGTGAACGGGACCCGTCTGGCCGTCACCGGACGTCACCAGGCCGGGGAGGGCCAGCCGGTGATCTTCGGCATCAGGCCCGAGCATCTGGAACTATCGGACGAGGGTTTTCCGGCGCGCATCTCGGTGGTCGAGCCGACCGGCTCCGAAACCATGGTGTTCCTCCGTTTCGGCGAAAGCGACATGGTCGCGCTGTTCCGCGAACGACACGACTTCAAGCCCGGCGATACGATCCGCCTGCGGCCGCGCCCGAGCCATGTGCATCTGTTCGACGCGGCCAGCGCGCAGCGTATCTGATTGTTCGCCGCGCCACCGGTGCGGCGTTGGAGAGGAAATCCATGCTCAAGGGAATAAGCCCGCTTCTCAACGCCGATGTGCTCTACGCCTTGAGGGCGATGGGCCATGGCGACGACCTCATCATCTGCGACACCAACTTCCCGGCGGACTCGATCGCGAGGCAAACCCGGCTCGGCCGGCTGCTCAGGATCGACAACGTCACCGCGGGAGAGGCGGCGGCGGCCATCCTGTCGCTCTATCCGCTCGACAGTTTCGTCGACGATGCGGCCGCGCGCATGGAAATCGTTGGCAATTCCTCCGAGATCCCGCCGGTGCAGCAGGAGGTGCAAACGGCGATCGACGCCGCGGAGGGCCGCTCCTGGCCGATGATCGGCGTCGAGCGCTATGCCTTCTATGAACGCGCCCGGCAGGCCTATTGCGTGGTCCAGACAGGCGAACGCCGCTTCTATGGATGTTTTGCCTTCCGAAAGGGCGTGATCGGCCCGGATGCCGCATGAGCGGCCTGCCGATCGTCGTCCTCGGCGTATTCGTCGCCGACACCGCCTATCGGGCGGCGCGGCAGCCCCGCATGGGCGAGACCATCCTCGGAACGGCATTCAAGCTAGGCCCCGGCGGCAAGGGCTCGAACCAGGCCGTCGCGGCAGGCAGGCTGGGGGGCAATGTCAGCTTCATCACCCGGCTCGGCCGTGACGCTTTCGCCGAGATGGCGGTCGCGACCTGGACGGAGGCAGGGGTTAAGCCCGTCGTCATCGAGACGCCGGAAAGCTATACGGGGGCAGCCTATATCTTCGTGGAGGAAAAGAGCGGCGACAATGCCATCATCGTTTCTCCGGGTGCCGCGACGCTCATCTCGCCCGCCGACATAGAAGCCAATGAGGCGCTTATCCGCTCGGCAAATGTCTTCGTGACCCAGCTCGAGCAGCCGATCGAAGCGGCCCGCCACGGGTTGGCCATAGCGCGCGGCGCGGATGTGACGACGATCCTCAACCCCGCGCCGGGCGCGCCGCTACCCGACGATATCTTCCCGCTCTGTCATTATCTCACCCCGAACGAGATGGAGGCCGAGGCCCTGACCGGCATCGCCGTGGATTCCGTCGACAGCGCCCGCCAGGCTGCCGACATCCTGTTGCGGAAAGGTGCCGGGGCGGTCATCGTCACGCTCGGCGAACAAGGTGCGCTGCTCCACACCGGCGCGCAATCCGAGCACGTGCCGGCCTTCAACGTGGGGCCGGTCGTGGAGACGACCGGGGCTGGCGACGCCTTCAACGGCGGCTTCGCCGTCGCGTTGGCGCGCGGGCTGACCGGGGTCGAGGCCGTCCGCTTCGCCTGCGCAGTGGCCGGCATTTCGGTCACGCGGCACGGCACCGCGCCATCCATGCCGAGCCTTGCGGAAGTGGAACAGGTGCTGGGCCGATACGAATAGAGCGGGCGCAAAGGTCTCGGTACGACCCCGTCCCTCGGCCACGGCGTCGCTTCGATCGCTGTCGAGGATTTTCCTTGCCGCTCAGTGTCCGCCGCCACCTCCGGCCGAGGCGGGTGGCTTTCGCATCAGCATGGCGAAGACCGCTAGCGAGGCGAAGAGCACCGTCAGCAGATAGAATACGTCCGCGAAGGACATGAGCGTCGCCTGCTGGGCGACCATGCCGCTCAGCTTCGACAGCGCCGCGGTCGGGCCGTCGAGGCCGTGCGACTCGAAGTTGCGCGTCATGTCGTCGAGCCTCTTGACCGCTTCCGGATTGGCCCAGGTCACATGCTCGGCGAGCCTGCCATAGTGGAAGTCGTTGCGCCGGATGAGGACCGTGTTGATGACGGCCAGGCCGACCGCGCCGCCGAGATTGCGCGTCAGGTTGAAAAGGCCCGACGCGTTCTTCAGCCGGTCATGCGGCAGGGTTCCAAGCGCCAGATTGTTGATCGGCACCATGCACAGCATGAGTGACATGCCGCGCAGGATCTGCGGGACGAGCAGTTCGTAGAAATCCCAGTCGGCCGTCAGATAGGTCATTCGCCACGTGCCGGCGGCAAAGCCCAGGAAGCCGATCATCATCATGGCGCGCAGGTCCATGCGGGTCGACAGGAATCCGGCAAGCGGCGCGGTCATGAACATGGCGAGGCCGGAAACGAACAGCGCCTCGCCGATCATCAGGGAATCGTAACCGCGGATGCGCCCGAGGAAGAGCGGGTACAGATAGGTCAGGCCATAGAGGCCTATGCCCATGGTGAAGGAGAAGACCGACCCGAACGCGAAGTTCACATCGGTGAATGCCCGCAGGTCGACGATCGGCTCTTCCTGCGTGAAGACGCGATAGAAGAACACGACAGCGCCGATCGCCAGCACGACCGAGAAGACGAAGACGGTCTGGTCCTGCAGCCAGTCGTTGCGAGGACCTTCCTCGAGCACATATTCGAGCGAGCCGAGAAAAGCTGCCATGCCGATCAGACCCCACCAGTCGAACTTCGAGAGCAGGCCCCGCTCCGGCCTGTCGAAGTCGATCAGCGTCCAGGCCGCCAGTGAGACGAAGATGCCGGGCACCACGTTGATGAGGAACAGCCAGTGCCAGGACATGGCGTGGCTGATGTAGCCGCCGACCGTCGGCCCGATGGTCGGCGCGAGCGTGGCGACGAGCCCGATCATGGGGGACACCACCGCGCGGCGCGATGGCGGAAAAATGGTGAAAGCGGCGGCAAAGACGCTGGGGATCATGCCGCCGCCGATGAAGCCCTGGATCGCCCGGTAGACGATCATCTGATCGATGCTGGTGGCCGTGGCGCAGAGCGCGCTGGCGAGGGTGAAACCGGCCGCGGAAATCGTGAAGAGGACCCGCGTCGAAAGCAGGCGCGCCAGAAAGCCCGACAACGGGATCATGACCACCTCCGCGATCAGGTAGGAGGTCTGGACCCAGGCGATCTCATCGGAGCTGGCGCTCAAGCCCGCCTGGATCTCGGCGAGAGAGGCCGACACGATCTGGATGTCGAGGATGGCCATGAACATGCCGAACACCATCGCCAGGAAGGCGACGGTACGGCGCGTGCTCGGCATCGCCTCCTGCGACGGCGCGCGGCGCGCGGGGATGGCTGCTGTGGTGGCAGTGGCCATTGCGAGGCTCCAGCGTTCAGTCGAGGCTCGCGGTCTTGGTTGCGGGCGCGGTCCGGCTATCGACGTCCACGATGACGGAGAGGCCGGCGCGAAGCTTACCCGACGCCAGCGCGTCCGGGGAAAGATCGATGCGAACCGGTACACGCTGGACGATCTTGGTGAAGTTGCCGGTGGCATTTTCAGGCGGCAGCAGCGAGAAGACGGCGCCGGAGGCCGGTGCCAGCGACGAGACGGTGCCCTCGAAAGCCGCTCCGTCGACGGCGTCGACCCAAAGCTTCACCTTTTCGCCGGGCACGAGACGGGCGAGCTGCGTCTCCTTGAAGTTGGCGACGACGTAAAGCTTGTTCAGCGGGACGACCACCGCGAGCTTCTGGCCCGGAGAGACGAGGTCGCCCTGTTCGACCGCACGATTGCCGACCACGCCGTCATAGGGCGCGCGCAAGACGGTGAAGGACAGGTCGCGTGCGGCCTTGTCCCGCGCAAGCGTGAGGTTCTGCAGGGTGGATTGGGCTTCCTGATATTGCGCCTCAAGCACGCCGATATTGGCCTTGGCGCTGGCGATCTGGGCGTCCGCACCCGTCAGCGCCGCATCGGCCTGTTCGACCGCGGTTTGCGCGTCGTCGAGCTGCGCTTGCGTTGCCACATGGGTCTTCAACAATTGCGCCGTGCGGTCGGCGGTGCGCCGGGCATTGTTCGCGGCGGCCACGGCCGACGTCCTTTGGGCCTCGGCCTGGCCGAGCGCGGCGCGCGCGGCTTCGGTCTGTGCCTTGATGCGCTCCAGCGTCTTGTTCTGGACGTCGATCTGGGCCTGGGCCTGGTCGAAGGCGATCCGGTAATCGCCATCGTCGATCGTGACGATGGGATCGCCGGCCTTGACGTGCTGGTTCTCTTCGGCGTCGAGGCGCGCGACATAGCCGGTGATCTTTGGCGTGACGTAAGCCATGTCGGCCTGGACATAGGCATCGTCCGTCGAGATCAGGAAACGGCCTTCCGTCCAGTAGCCGTAGCCGTACCATCCCCCGCCGGCAAGCAGAGCCACGACCGCCAGCGGCAGCAGGAAGGATTTGGCCGACCTCTTTCTCGAGGCAGGGGCATCGGCCGGAGGCGGCGCCGGCGGTTCCGCGACCGGGGCTGTCCTGTCGATCTCCTGTTCCGTCTTCATCGACGGCACGCTGTGCAGAGGGCTGACGGTAGCGGCTTCATGCTTGGATGCGGCACGCGTGGACATAACTGAAACTTCCTGAAATTAAACCGAACCGTTCGGTTCGACTTGACGTAGCGTAGGAGAGTGGGCATATCAAGAGCAATCGAACCGCTTGGTTCAAAAAAAGTCCGAGGAAACGATGGGTAACGAAGCCAGGGAGGCAGCTTCCACCGACAATGCGGCGGACGATGCGCTGGACTGTCTTCGCCGTCGGCGTCCGGCGGCGGGCCAGGACCCGATCAAGCGCCGGCAGATCCTTGACGGCGCGCGTCGGGTCTTCATCAATATGGGCTTCGACGCGGCCTCGATGAACGATATCACGCGAGAGGCCGGCGTCTCCAAAGGCACGATCTACGTCTATTTCCAGAACAAGGAAGACCTCTTCGAGGCTTTGATCGACGAGGAGCGCCAGTCGATTTTCGCTCATCTCTATGAGGCCCTCGAGCATGATGGGGATTTGCGCGAGATCCTGATCGACTACGGCGTGGCATTGGCCAAGAAGGTCACGGCGCCAGCCGTGTTGCGCGCTCAGCGCACGGTCATCGGCATCTGCGAGCGGATGCCGGAGCTCGGTCTGCGCTTCTACGAGCGCGGCCCCAAGCGGGGCCATGATAAGCTCATGGCCTTTCTCGCGCGTGCAGTCGAGGGGGGAAAGCTTGCCATTCCCGACCTCGACCTGGCTGCATACCAGTTCGGCGATCTCTGCACGTCGCGGATCTTCCGCCAATGCCTGTTCGGCTACCGCACCACGACGCCGAGCGACGAGGAGATCAGGGAAATCGTAACCTCCGGCGTCGATCTCTTCATGAAGGCCTACGCCGCCGGCACGTCTCACTAGGTTCGTGCTTGAGCTGAACCGGGCGAACAAAAGTTTGTTCCGATCGTTTGGTTGCCAGCAGGAATCTTGAAGCATGAACGATGACGACGCGGCTCGCGGCCGGAATGCCCATTCGCCCTCGCAAATGACGTGGCGCGGCTGGCGCGACGTGTTGTGGCGCGTGTGGAGGGAGGCGGACGCAGACCGGCTCATGCTGATCGCCGCCGGAACCACCTACTATCTGCTGCTGGCCTTGTTTCCGGCCCTGGCCGCCTTCGTTTCCCTCTACGGTTTCTTCGCGGATCCGGCGACGATCTCGGGCCACCTGTCGTATCTGGCCGGCCTGCTGCCGGAAGACGGCATCAAGATCATCCGCGATCAATTGAATGCGCTCACCGCCAAAAGCGAAAGGACGTTGAGCCTCAGTTTTCTCGTTGCCTTCGCCATCGCGTTCTGGAGCGCTAACAGCGGGATCAAAGCGCTCTTCGAGGCGATGAATATCGTCTATGACGAGCGCGAGAAACGCGGCTTCATTACCCTCAATCTGGTGGCGGTCCTGTACACTTTAGGGGCGATGGCCGTCGGCCTGGTGCTCATCACGGCAATCGGTATCGTTCCCGCGGTCCTCGCCCTGGTGAATCTCGGCGGCGAGGCGGATCTTGTCATAAGGCTCGCCAGATGGCCGCTGATCGTGGTGCTGATCGCTGTCGGCATTTCCCTCATCTATCGGTACGGGCCCAGCCGCGAAAGAGCCAAGTGGCGCTGGGTCACCTGGGGGGGAGCGCTCGCGACGGTCGCCTGGCTCGTCGTATCGATCGGCTTCTCGTTCTATCTGGAGAACTTCGCCCAATACAACGTCACCTACGGGTCGTTGGGTGCCGTGGTCGGCTTCATGATCTGGACCTGGCTTTCCGTCCTGGTGCTGCTCATCGGAGGCGAGTTGAACTCCGAACTGGAACACCAGACGGCGGTCGATTCGACGACCGGGCCGCCCCAACCGATGGGGCAGCGCGGTGCGGTGATGGCCGACACGCTGGGCGATCCAGCCGATTGAACCGGGCTTGCAATTCTTCTTGATGTTCCGGCATAACCAGCTACTTCAAGCTTGAAGGAATTTGGGCCTGTCCGCATCTGTATGGGCCGGGAGAGACGCTTGAGTGCTGAAGACGAACTGGCGGACCCTTGGCTGGACGGCGAGACCAAGGTGCTCGAAGCACCGGGAGACCACGGCGACGAACTGCGCTTGTGGCTGCGGCTCCTGACCTGCACGACGCTCGTCGAAACAGAGGTCAGGCGGCGCCTGCGCGAGGAGTTCGACTTCACGCTGCCGCGCTTCGATCTCCTGGCGCAGCTCGAGCGGGCTCCCGACGGGATGGTGCTGGGCGAGGTATCGAAGCGCATGATGGTGTCGGCCGGCAACATCACGTCGCTGGTCGACCGTCTCGTGCAGAGTGGCCATATCTCGCGCACGACGTCTCCAGCCGACCGGCGCGTCCAGATCATCGCGCTGACGCCGTTCGGCCATTCCGAGTTCCAGAAGATGGCGGCGCGGCATGCCGACTGGATCGGCGGACTCTTCGCCGGTCTTACGGGGCGCGACGGGGCTGCGCTCATGAAGGAACTGGCCAAGCTCAAGCGCTCGATAAGGATGGGTCTGGAGACGGAGGATCAGGGAGCAAGGCCCGGTCAGCTTACGGGCGTCTGAAGCGCGTTGTGTCTTCCCGATCCGCTCCCGCCCTTAAGCTTTGATTCGGTGGATGTCTTCTCCCCAAACCGGTGCCCGCTTTGGGGAGGCATGCTTCAGTCGTTTTGCGCGACGGTTTTGGACCCGGTATTCAGTTCCCGAAGCTGGGTTACGAATTGCTGGGGCCGAAGGTATCTGGATGGAACCTTATACCCCATCGAGCGCGCGATATCCCCGGTGAAGGCGTTGCAGTTGTAGACCGAAGCCTGCCAGAGCCCTGCTCTGGCTTGAAGCTTGCGTATCTTCGCGACCACTTCATCATATTCGGACTTTGTCAGCATCACGCGCCAGCTCGCCGCCCTGTATTGTTCCTCCAAGTCGCCGTCGCTCCATCCCGTTTCAGCCGGTACCGGCATGAAATGGCCGAGTACATATGGGACCGGGCTGTCCGACTTCGGGTGCAAGCCTGCAACTTCGCGACTGATAGCCTGTCCGGCAGAGTTCATGCGACCGAAAACGACGTAGGTATGGCCGTAGCTGAGCGCGTAGCGGGCACGGAATTCGATGAAATACGGGCGTTCAGCGTAGCGAGAAGCCAGCTTCGCCGTGCGGCCGGCCGCCGTCGACGAGGGCGCAACGGAGGCCATACGATCGTAGCCCATCGTCACGTAGCCTGGCTGAGGCGGCAGATCTTGACAGCCTGTTGCTGCAAACGCGATGCAAGTCACGAACAGAATTGCCGTATATCTCATCTTCATCCGCCATAAAAAGGGTCAAAGAATCAACAGCAGGCTAGCACCCAACTTCGTGTTGACCAAGTTGTTTGAGCCGATCGAATTAGTCATACAAGTGTATGGCGTCGCGCCGGTACATGCGCCAGCATCACTGTTGCTTCTTGCTGGCCCCGGAGGTGCCCGGCCGGAAGCCGGTCCTGAACGAGGCGAACAAGCCGCAGGCCCGGTCGCGAGGCCCGGAGGTGAGCGCGCCGTTGCATCAAAAAACTTTAAGCTTGAAGTTTATTGATGCGCGGTCCATCTTGCCGGTGCGCGGCTTTGGTCCACTTTCCCAAGGCCGGCACATCAAGCGCGACCGGATTGGGAGAACGGCCATGCGGATTGTCTGTATCGGCGGCGGACCGGCAGGGCTCTATTTCGCCCTGCTGATGAAGAGCCGTCATCCGCAGCACCGCATCACTGTCGTCGAACGCAACCGGCCTTACGACACGTTCGGATGGGGCGTCGTCTTCTCCGACGCCACCATGGAATCCATGCGGCAGTGGGATCCGCAGACCGCCGCGTCCATCGAGGACGCCTTCAATCACTGGGACGATATCGAACTGGTGTTCAAGGGCCGCAAGATCCGCACGACGGGCCACGGCTTCGTCGGTATCGGCCGCAAGAAGATGCTGAACATCCTGCAGGACCGCTGCGTCGAGCTCGGCGTCGAGCTGGAGTTCGAACACGACGTGCAGAGCGACGAGGAGTTCGCGGACGCCGACCTGATCATTGCCGCCGACGGCGTGAACTCGAGGATACGCGCCAAATACGCCGGATCCTACAAGCCCGACATGATGGTCCGCCCCAACCGCTATGTCTGGCTGGGCACCGACAAGAGCTTCGACGCCTTCACCTTCGATTTCCGCAAGACCGAGCACGGCTGGTTTCAGGCGCATATCTACCGCTTCGACGCCAACACCTCGACCTTCATCGTCGAGACCACGGAGGATGTGTTCAAGGCCCATGGTCTCGATGCCATGGATCAGGACCAGTCCATCGCCTTTTGCGAGGAGCTCTTCGCCGAAACGCTCGACGGACATCGTCTGATGAGCAACGCCCGTCACCTGCGCGGTTCGGCATGGCTGAATTTCGGCCGGTTGATCTGCGAGAAATGGAGCCATTTCAACGGTCGCAGCCATGTCGTGCTGATGGGGGACAGCGCCCATACCGCGCATTTCGCGATCGGCTCCGGCACCAAGCTGGCGATAGACGATGCGATCGAATTGACGCGGCAGTTCGACATTGCCGGCCACGAGGCCGGCAACATTCCGAGGGTGCTTGCCGCCTATGAAGAGGTGCGGCGCGTCGACGTCGCGCGCATCCAGAATGCCGCGCGCAACGCGATGGAATGGTTCGAGGTGGTGGGCACGCGCTACGCCGACACGCTGGAACCCGAGCAGTTTATGTATTCCATGCTGACCCGCTCGCAGCGCATCAGCCACGAGAATCTCAGGCTGCGAGACAAGATTTGGCTGGAAGGCTACGAGCGCTGGTTCGCCGAGCGCTCCGGCGTGGTCCCAGCACCAAATGGCGCGGTTCCTCCGCCCATGTTCACGCCGTTCAAGGTGCGGAACCTGACGCTGCACAATCGCATCATCGTCTCGCCCATGGCCATGTATTCGGCTGTCGACGGCGTTCCGAACGATTTCCACCTCGTGCATCTCGGCGCGCGGGCCATGGGTGGAGCGGCCCTGGTCTTTCCGGAAATGACATGCGTTTCGCCCGATGCGCGCATCACGCCGGGTTGCCTCGGCCTGTGGAACGACGAGCAGGCACAAGCCTGGAAGCGTATCGTCGATTTCGTTCACCAGGAAACGCCGGCCCGGATCGGCATGCAGGTCGGCCATGCCGGGCGCAAGGGGGCGACGCGGGTGGCCTGGGAAGGCATCGACCAGCCGCTCGACCAGGGGGCCTGGCCGCTGATTTCGGCTTCGGCGATTCCGTATCTCGAAAACTCCGATTGCCCGCGCTCGATGACCCGGGAAGACATGGACCGCGTGATCGCCGATTTCGTCGCTGCGACGAAGCGGGCCGCCGCCCTGGGCTTCGATATTCTCGAGCTCCACGCCGCCCACGGCTATCTCCTGTCGAGCTTCCTGTCGCCGCTGACCAATCTGCGTGACGACGAATATGGCGGCGGCCACGAGGCTCGCGCGCGCTTCCCGCTCGAAGTGTTCCGGGCAATCCGCGCCGCATGGCCCGAGGAAAGGCCGATGTCCGTGCGCCTTTCGACCACCGACTGGCGCGAAGGCGGGAACACGCCGGACGACGCGGCGGTCTTCGCCGCAATGTTCAAGGAAGCCGGCGCGGATTTGATCGACTGCTCCTCGGGCCAGGTGGTGAAGGACGACAAGCCTGTCTACGGGCGCCTTTACCAGACGCCTTTCTCGGACAAGATCCGCAACGAGATCCGCGTGCCGACGATCGCGGTCGGGGCCATTTCCGAAGCCGACCACGCCAATTCGATCATCGCGGCCGGCCGCGCCGATCTCTGCGCGATCGCGCGGCCGCATTTGGCGGATCCATCCTTCGTTTTGCATGAAGCCGCCAAGATCGGCTTCGCCGGGCAGGCGTGGCCCAAGCAGTACCTTACGGCGCGGACCCAATATGAGAACAATCTCGCCCGCGCGGCGGCCGAGCCGGGCAAGACGCGATGAAGCGCCACGCCTTCGTCACCGGCGCGGGAACGGGCATCGGCCGGTCGATCGCGCTGGCGCTCGCCCGAGAGGGGATGCTCGTATCGCTTGCCGGACGTCGGCCCGCGCCGCTCGAGGCAGTGGCGCAAGAGATCGCGGCATTGGGTGGAGAGAGCATCCTGCTCGGCGGCTTCGATGTAGCCGAGGCGCAGGCGGTCGAACGCGGCGTGACCGAGGCTCTGGCGAGAGGTGGCGATGTCGCCGTCCTTGTAAACAACGCCGGCGAGGCGCCTTCCGCGCCATTCGAGAAGACGGGGCATGATCTTTGGGATCGTGTGGTGGGCGTGAATCTCACCGGCGCGTTCCTGGTTACCCGGGCCCTGCTGCCATCGATCAGGCGCGCCGGAAACGGTCGCATCGTCAACGTTGCGAGCACGGCCGGCCTGACCGGCTACCCCTACGTGTCGGCCTACTGCGCGGCAAAGCATGGCCTCGTCGGTCTGACGCGATCGCTTGCGCTGGAGCTCGCGCGCGCGGATGTCACGGTGAATGCCGTCTGTCCCGGCTTTGCGGATACGCCGCTCATCGACGAGGCTGTCGGAGCGATCGCCGACAAGACCGGCCGCAGCCCCGAGGAGGCCCGCGCCGTGCTTGCCAGCGCCAATCCGCAGGGCCGGCTGGTGACGCCGGAAGAAGTGGCCGACACCGTCCGCTGGCTCGTATCGCCCGCGTCCAGGTCGATCACCGGACAAGCGATACCCGTCGCCGGAGGCGAGGTCATGGGAGGCTAGGGCACCGGCCCGCAAGTGGGGGCCGGACGCCGCGACATCGAACGGGCGGACGATGCCGCAAGGGAAGAGGAAGGAGGAGACGGAAATGGCAAAGGAACTGGAGAAGGGTATCACCCCCAATGGCAGCGGCTTGAACGGAAAGCGATGGAACATACTGGGCCAGGTCTATTTTCCGAAAGCCGTCTGTGAAGCGACGTTCGCGTTCGAAACCAACAGCGAGCCCGGACAGTTCGTGCCGGTCCACATCCACCCGACCCAGGACGAGTTCATCCTGGTTCAGGAAGGCGAGTTGGACCTCAAGCTCGACGGCCAATGGGTGAAGGCTCGGGCGGGAGATCTGGTGCGCATGCCCCGCGGCATCCCGCACGGCTATTTCAACAAATCCGACAAGCCGACCCGGGCGCTGTTCTGGGTCTCGCCGGCCGGCATGCTCGAGCAGCTCTTCGAGAAGCTCGACAAGCTGGGCGATCCCGAGGAGGTGGTGAGGATTTCGGGCGAGCATGAGGTGCAGTTCCTGCCGCCGGCCGCGAACGACTGACACGTAGGCGTCGGCGAAGGCTGACAGGAAGAAGGCTGCCGGGCGGCAAGCGCGGCAGCATGACACAAGGGATGACACAACGATGACCAACGCCATGCAGGACAAGAAGCGTCCCTTCAAGGGCCACAAGGCCAGGCACTTCCTGTTCGAGACGGACGAAGACGGCCGGGTCGCGACAATCACGCTCAACCGCCCTGAGAAGAAGAACCCACTCACTTTTGAAAGCTATGAAGAATTGGGCGATCTCTTCCGCTCTCTCGCCCGTGCGAGCGACGTGCGCGCTGTCGTGCTCGCGGGCGCCGGCGGGAATTTCTGCTCCGGCGGAGACGTCTTCGAGATCATCGAGCCGCTGACGCGCATGGCGATGCCCGATCTCCTGGCCTTCACCCGCATGACCGGCGATCTTGTCCGGCAGATCCGCGCCTGCCCGCAGCCGGTCATCGCGGCTGTGGACGGCATCTGCGCCGGCGCCGGCGCGATCCTCGCCATGGCGTCGGATCATCGTTTGGCGACCCCGGATACCAAGACCGCATTCCTGTTCACCCGGGTCGGCCTCGCCGGAGCCGACATGGGGGCTTGCGGCATTCTTCCGCGCATCATCGGCCAGGGGCGGGCGGCCGAGCTTCTCTTCACGGGGCGCGCCATGACGGCGGCGGAAGGCCATGCCTGGGGGTTCTACAATTCACTGCATGACGCCGCGTCCCTGCACGATGAGGCCCGCCGTTTCGCCCGCATGCTGGCCGACGGGCCTTGGTTCGCCCACTCGATGACGAAGAAGATGCTCGACCAGGAATGGTCGATGGGCATCGAGGAAATGCTGGAGCACGAGGCGCAGGCCCAGGCCATCTGCATGGCGACCGGCGATTTTCGGCGAGCCTTCGAAGGTTTCGCTGCCAAGTCGAAGCCCGTCTTTCAGGGGAACTGAGATGTCGATGCTTCACGCAGCGGCTCCGTCGCGGGACCATCTGGCATGGCCGTTCTTCGAGGCTGCGCATCGCGACCTCGTAGGCGAGCTCGATCGTTTCGTCGCCCAGGGCGGGCTCGGCACGATCGATCACACGGATGTGGACTCTGCCTGCCGCGTGCTGGTCAAGGCGCTCGGAGCGGCCGGTATCCTGAAGAACTGCGTGCCCAAGGCCTTCGGCGGGGCCTTCGAAGAGATCGACAGCCGTTCGCTCTGCCTGGCGCGAGAGACGCTCGCCTATGCGGATGGGCTCGCGGATTTCGCCTTCGCCATGCAGGGCCTCGGGACCGGGGCGATCAGCCTCTCCGGCTCGGATACCCTGAAGAAGCGCATCCTTCCTGCAGTGGCCCGGGGCGAGCTGATTTCCGCTTTCGCTCTTTCCGAGCCTGAAGCCGGTTCGGACGTCGCGGCGATGCGCTGCGCGGCGAGGCGTGAGGGCGACAGCTATGTTCTCGATGGCGAGAAGACCTGGATCTCCAATGGCGGCATAGCCGACGTCTATACGGTTTTCGCCCGCACCGGCGAGGCGCCGGGGACGCGAGGGATCTCGGCCTTCGTCGTCTTTGCCGGAACGCCGGGCTTCTCGATCGCGGAGCGCATCGAGACGATCGCCCCGCACCCGCTCGCGCGGCTCCGTTTCGAGAACTGCCGCATCCCGGCTTCGCATCTGCTGGGGCAAGCCGGGGAGGGGTTCAAGATCGCCATGCGCACTCTCGATATCTTCCGCCCGTCCGTTGCGGCAGCCGCGATCGGCTTCGCGCGCCGCGCGCTCGACGAGGCGCTGGAGCATGCGCGCTCCCGGGCCATGTTCGGCGCGACGCTTGCAGATCTGCCGACAGCCCAGAGCACTTTGGGCGACATGGCGACGGCCATCGATGCGGCTGCCCTGCTCACCTGCCGCACCGCCTGGCGGCGCGACGTGCAGAACCTTCCGACGACGAAAGAGGCGGCGATGGCGAAGATGACCGCCACGGAAAACGCCCAATGGGTGATCGATCAGGCCGTCCAACTCTTTGGCGGACGCGGCGTGCGCGTCGGCGAGATCGCGGAGCGTCTCTATCGGGAGATCCGCGCGTTGCGCATCTATGAAGGCGCAACCGAGGTCCAGAAGCTCATCATCGGGCGCGAACTCCTGAAGGGGGCCCGCCAGGAAAAGTCTGCCCAGGGAACACCATGACCGCGATCAAGCAATCACTCGACGTCCAGCCGGCAACGCCGCATCGGACCCTTCAACCGGCCGGCTGGACCAAGCCGTTGGGCTATGCCAATGGCATGGAGGCGCGCGGCCGGACGATCTTTGTCGGTGGCCAGATCGGCTGGAACGCCGAATGTCGGTTCGAGGTGCACGATCTTGCCGGACAAGTGCGCCAGACGCTGGAGAACATCGTCGCAATCCTACGGGAGGCCGGCGCCGGTCCCGAGCATGTGACGACGATGACCTGGTATGTGCTCGACCGCAAACTGTATTCGGCTTCGCTGAAGGAGATCGGCGCCGCGTATAAAGCCACGATGGGCCGGCATTTCCCCGCCATGGCGGTCGTGGAGGTCTCCGGTCTGGTCGAGGACGAGGCCCTGGTCGAAATCCAGGCAACCGCCGTGGTCCCGGATTGAGCTTCGGCTGGCCTTTGACCGGCCGGACCAGGAATGTCAGCATGGAAACGTCCGTTCTTCCGGCGACAAGCTCATGGCTCGCATCTCGACAGCACGCACGACGATCGACTTCGACAAACCCGGCAAGCAGATCGGGTTCGTCGATATCCCGCATTCTCCCCATGAGGATGCGTGGGGCGCGGTTCGCGTCCCGTTGGCGGTCATCGCCAACGGCACTGGCCCGACGGTCATCCTGCAGGCCGGCAATCACGGGGACGAATATGAGGGACCGATCACGCTGGGCGAGCTGATCCGCACGCTCGACCCTGCGTCGATCGAAGGGCGCATCATCTTCCTGCCTGCCGTCAATCTTCCCGCCGTCGCCGCCGGTCGCCGCACGTCTCCGGTCGATGGACTCAATTTCAACCGCACCTTTCCCGGCGATCCCCACGGAAGCATAACCCAGCAGATCTCGGCCTATGTCAGCGATGTGATCTTCCCGCTGGGCGATGCTTTCGTCGATCTCCATTCTGGCGGCTCTTCTCTCAACATCCTGCCGAGCGCCATCGTCGAACCGGCGCCGAATGAGGAACATCACAGGCGAAACACAGCGGCAGTGCTGGCATTCGGTGCCCCGCTCTCGGTCGTCATCGACAACCTCGGCGATCCCCGGACCTCGACGGCGTCGGCCGTGCGGGCAGGCCTTACCACTGTCGGCACCGAGATGGCCGGCGCCGGAACCGTGTCGCTCGAAGCGCTGGCCATATGCCGGCGCGGTGTGCGCAACCTGCTCGCCCATTTCGGCGTGCTGCCGCCGGGCGAGGCCGCCTCCCCTCAGTCGGTGCGAAAGATCCTCAGGATTCCAGGTCCAGAGGGTTATGTGCTGGCGAGCTGCGAGGGTGTCTTCGAGCCGTTCCATGACCTCGGCACGGAGGTGAAGGCCGGCCAGGAGGCGGGCCGCATCCATAATCTGACCGACCCATTCCGTGTGCCGGAAGTGGTGCGCTACGCAGCCGACGGGATCGTTTACGGTCGCCGCCAGCCGGGACGGGTGGTGGCAGGCAATTGTTGCGCGACCGTTGCCGGACCTTACCCAGGAGATCTTGCATGATCGGTATCGAGGATATCCAAACGGCTGCCCATCGGATCGGCAGCCATGTCAGGCGAACGCCGGTGATCGACGCCACACAACTCAAGTCGCCGCTGGGAGACGCCGAGGTGTCGCTGAAGCTCGAATTGCTGCAAGTCACCGGCTCGTTCAAGGCGCGCGGCGCGACCAACCGGCTGCTGGCGATGGACAAGGCCGATCTTGCCAGGGGAGTCGTGACCGCCTCAGGCGGGAACCACGGCATCGCCACGGCACGGGCAGCCCGGATGGCCGGCGTGCCCGCGACGATCTTCCTGCCGTCGAACGCCTCGCAGGCCAAGATCGAGAAACTCAAGGCCTGGGGCGCGGAAACGCGGATCGTCGGCTCTGCCTGGGACCAATCCAATGTCGCCGCGCTCGATTTCGTCGCCAGGACGGGCGCTGCCTATTTCCATCCTTTCGCCGATAGGCACGTCGTGGCGGGACAGGGGACGGTCGCGCTCGAGATCCTCGATCAGGTGGCGAACGTCGATGCCGTGCTGGTCGCCATGGGCGGTGGCGGGCTGGTGAGCGGCGTCGCGACCGCGATGAAGGCGCTGTCACCCAAGACGAGGGTGATAGGCATAGAAGCGGAGGGCTGCCCCGTGCTGCTGCGCGCCCTCGAAGCGGGCGAGAATGTCGGCCTCGACAAGATTACGACGTCGGTCGCGACCATGGCCTGCGCCAAGACCGACGATGCCATTTTCGAGATCGTGCGCGAGCGCGTCGACGATATTGTCCTGGTGGATGACGAGGAGATGCGCAAGGCCGCGCGCTGGCTGTGGTTCGAGATGGGGCTTGCCGCCGACCTTAGCGGCGCGGCGGCCATTGCCGCGCTCAGGGAAGGCCGTGTCGCCCTCCGCCCGGGCGACCGCGTGTGCGCCATCGTCTGCGGGGCAGGACCGGATGCGATCGTTTCGTAGGTTGCCCCATCCGACCGCGCTTCGCACGGCCACCTTCTCCCACGACAACGAGGGGAGGAGGGAGGCGGACCGTTCGCAATCGCCACGTCGGTGATTTGCGAAACCGGACGTGCAAAGCCCACCTTCTCCCCTTGTTGTGGAGAAGGTGGCCGCGCGAAGCGCGGTCGGATGAGGGGGGGAGCGGACTAGCCGGAAACCAACGCCTTCGTCAGTGGATGTTCCGCGTCGCTGAGCCCGTCTATCACAGTGAAATGATGACGGTCGGGCTCCATCACGCTAGCGGTTCTTGCGCCGAGCCCTGTCCAGATATTGGCGAGCAGATCGCTCTGCCGAATGAATTCGGCGCGTTCGCTGCCGCCGACCCAGCAGGTCAGGCGCAAGCCTTCCATGGGGCGCAGCAGCGCTGGGCTTTCCGCGAGAGCTTCGGCTTCGTCGATGCGTAGCCGCTCGTTCATGGCGGTGCGCATCAGCGGTCTCAGGTCGTGAAGCCCGGAGATTGAAACGACGTGGCGCAGGCGCTGCTTCGCCTCGGTCGACAGAGGGGAATCAGCGCATGCCATGCGGCTGACCAGATGACCCCCGGCGGAGTGGCCGGTGAGCATCAAGGGGCCGTCGACCAGCTTGGCTGCCTCGCCGATCGCGGCCGCGATTTCTTCCGCGATGCCCGCAATCCGTATCTGCGGGCAGAGCGTGTAGGAGGGCATGGCGACGGCGTACCCCTTCGCCAACGGGCCGGCGGCGAGATGCGACCAGTAGCTCTTGTCGAGCGCCATCCAGTAGCCGCCGTGGACGAAGACCACCAGTCCGCTGACCTCGCGCTCGGGCAGGAAAAGGTCGAAGCGGTTGCGTTCGGTCGGGCCGTAGGACAGGTCGAGCTTCGCCCGCCCTGTCGCGGAGAGATCTTCGCGCAACGTCTTGGCGGGCCCGACCCAGGCGGCGGGCCAGCGGTCGCCGCCTGGGATGTTGGCGCCATTCGTGTAGGCGCCGTCCCAGTCCACGATCTGGTGATGGATCATCATCGTTCTCCTCCAAGGCTTCCTTGCGTGCCGGTCCGCCGGGCGAAAGTCAATCGCGCCCCGAAAAACTTTATGCTTGAAATAATTTCCTTGAAATCGCCGCTCGCAAATGCGATGCAATCGGATGTTCAGTCGAGAATGGGAGGTCTCGCCGTGACGATCGCCGACACCGGTTTTTCGGGAAGATCGGAGCACGCTGCAGCATCCCAGGCCCGCAGGAAAATGCAGGCGTTTCCGGTTCCGGGAACTCCCCGGACGGAACGACGAGCCTAGGATCTCACACGATGCTTGGACCCACCTCGCATGTCGACAGCTTCGCGCGGGACAATCTGCCGCCTCGGGAGGAGTGGCCCGATTTCCTGCTCGACGGATTCGATTACCCCGACCACATCAACGCTGCGGTCGAGCTTACCGACGGCATGGTGGAGAAGGGGTTTGGCGACCATACGGCCCTGATCGGCAATGGTCGCCGTCGTACCTACAAGGAACTTTCCGACTGGACGAACCGACTGGCCCACGCGCTCGTCGAGGATTATGGCGTCAAGCCCGGCAACCGCGTGCTCATCCGCTCGGCCAACAATCCCGCCATGGTCGCCTGTTGGCTCGCCGCCACCAAGGCAGGCGCGGTGGTGGTCAACACCATGCCCATGCTGCGGTCCGGCGAGCTCGCTCAGATCATCGACAAAGCCGAGATATCTCTGGCGCTCTGCGATACGCGCATCAAGGACGATCTCGTGGCCTGCGCGAAGGAGAGCCGTTTCCTCAAGGCGGTGGTAGGTTTCGACGGCACCGCCAACCACGATGCGGAGCTCGACCGCATCGCGCTCAACAAATCCGTGAAGTTCGAGGCGGTGCGCACGGGCCGCGACGACGTCGCGCTGCTCGGTTTCACTTCCGGCACGACCGGCGAGCCGAAGGCCACGATGCATTTTCACCGCGATCTTCTGATCATTGCCGATGGCTATGCAAAGGAGGTGCTCGGCGTGACCCCCGACGATGTCTTCGTCGGCTCGCCGCCGCTCGCCTTCACCTTCGGGCTTGGTGGGCTGGCAATCTTCCCCTTGCGTTTCGGCGCGGCGGCGACGCTGCTGGAAACCGCGACCCCGCCCAACATGATCGAGATCATCGAGAGGTACAAGGCGACCATCTGCTTCACGGCGCCGACCGCCTATCGAGCGATGCTCGCGGCCATGGACAACGGCGCCGACCTGTCTTCGCTGCGGCTGGCGGTCTCGGCCGGCGAGACGTTGCCGGCGCCGGTCTATGAGGATTGGCAGCGCAAAACCGGCAAGCCGATCCTCGACGGCATCGGCGCGACGGAAATGCTCCATATCTTCATCTCGAATCGTCAGGACGATTCCGCCCCGGCCACGACAGGCAGGCCGGTCGGCGGCTACGAGGCGAAGATCGTCGACGACGAGATGCGCGAGTTGCCGCGCGGCGAGGTTGGCCGGCTGGCGGTGCGCGGGCCGACGGGGTGCCGCTATCTCGCCGACAAGAGACAGCGCAATTACGTGCGCGACGGCTGGAATCTGACTGGAGACTCGTTCGTTCAGGACGAAAAGGGGTATTTCCATTTCGCGGCCCGCTCGGACGACATGATCATCTCCGCCGGCTACAACATTGCCGGTCCGGAGGTGGAAGCGGCCTTGCTCTCCCATATCGAGGTGCGCGAATGCGCCGTCATCGGCCGACCCGACGAGGAGCGCGGCCAGATCGTCGAGGCCCACGTCGTTCTGACTGAGGGCGTGACGGCGGACGCCATGACCGTCAAGCGGTTGCAGGACCATGTGAAGGCGTCGATCGCCCCCTACAAATACCCGCGCTCGATCGTCTTCACCGACGCCCTGCCGAAGACGGCGACCGGCAAGATCCAGCGTTTCCGGCTGCGCCGGGAGCACCCGGCGTGACGGCCGTTCAGGACGAGCGGGAAGAGGGCATCCGCACCGCTGTCGCGGCGCCCATGTCCTACAGCGATTACCTGCATCTCGACCAGGTTCTGGGCGCCCAGAAGATGTTGTCGGATTCGCCAGACGAGCTGCTCTTCATCATTCAGCACCAGACGTCGGAACTGTGGATGAAGCTCGCGATTCACGAGGCGAGTTCGGCCTGCGCCGCGATTCGCGAGGACCGGCTCGAGCCGGCTTTCAAGATGCTCACGCGTGTGGCCCGCATCTTCGAACAGTTGAACAACGCCTGGGACGTGCTGCGCACCATGACTCCCAGCGAATATACACGTTTCCGTAGCGCGCTCGGACAGTCCTCGGGCTTCCAGTCCTGGCAGTATCGGGCAATCGAATTCCTCGCGGGAAATCGCAATCTGGCGATGCTGAAGCCTCATGCCGACCGGCCCGAGGCCTCGGCGAAGCTGGAGGCGATTCTGGCTCGGCCGAGTCTTTACGAAGAAGCGTTGCTTCTGCTTGCACGCCAGGGCTTCGATATCGGGGCAGACGCCCATCGCACGGACTGGCGGCAGGCCCGCGAGCAAAACGAGGCGGTGCTCGCCGCCTGGAAGGTGGTCTATGCCGAGCCCGAGCGGCATTGGATGCTCTACGAGCTCGCCGAAAAGCTTGTCGATTTCGAAGATTATTTTCGCCGCTGGCGATTCAACCACGTTACAACGGTGGAGCGGATCATCGGGCTCAAGAAGGGGACAGGCGGCACCGCGGGCGTATCCTACCTGCGCAGGATGCTGGAGGTTGTGCTTTTCCCCGAACTCTGGAAGGTTCGTACCGAACTTTAGCCGGGGCCGAAGAGGCTTGGGAGCCGGCGCGTATAACAGGCTGCGAACTCTGGGAGGAATGAAACTATGAGAGGAATTCTCGCTGCGGGCCTTCTGGCCCTGTCCCTGGGCGTGTCAGGGGCGGCGTTCGCCGAGCCCATCAAGGTCGGCATGATCACCACCCTTTCGGGCGGTGGTGCCGGTCTCGGCATCGATGTGCGAGACGGCTTCATGCTGGCTCTCGAACAGGCCGGCAGCAAGGACATCGAAGTCGTCACCGAGGACGACGCCCAGAAGCCCGAGATGGCAGTCCAGATCGCCGACAAGATGATCCAGAGCGATAAGGTCGACATCCTCACGGGCATCGTCTGGTCCAACCTTGCCATGGCCGTGGTGCCGAACGCCGTGGCTCAGGGCAAGTTCTACCTGTCGCCGAATGCCGGGCCATCGGCGCTCGCCGGCGCCAAATGCAACGAGAACTATTTCAACGTCGCCTGGCAGAACGACAATCTGCACGAGGCGATGGGCGACTACGCCAACAAGGCGGGATACAAGAAGTCGTTCATCCTGGCCCCCAACTATCCCGCCGGCACCGATGCGCTCACCGGCTACAAGCGCTACTACAAGGGCGAGCTCGCCGGCGAACTCTACACCAAGGTCGGCCAGACCGACTATGCCGCCGAGATCGCCCAAATTCGCGATTCCGGCGCGGATTCTGTCTACATCTTCCTGCCGGGCGGCATGGGCATTGCCTTCATGAAGCAATATGCCCAGTCGGGCGTGAAGATCCCGGTCACTGGCCCCGGCTTCTCCTTCGACCAGGATGTGCTCGGCGCGATCGGCGACGCGGCCGTCGGCGTGAAGAACACCGCCCAGTGGTCGCCCGATCTCGACAACGAGACGAACAAGAAGTTCGTCGAGAGCTTCAAGGCGAAATACGGGCGTATCCCGTCGCTTTACGCCAGCCAGGGCTTCGACACGGCAAACCTCATCCTTGCCGCCGCTGGCAAAGCGAGCGTCAAGGATGCGGACGCGTTCCGCGCTGCGCTCAAGGAGGCGAACTTCAAGTCGACGCGAGGCGACTTCAAGTTCGGCAACAACAACCACCCCATTCAGGACATCTACGTTCGCGAAGTGGTGAAAGACGGCGACGTCATCACCAACAAGATCATCGCCGAGGGCTTCCAGGACCATCAGGACGCTTACGCGAAGGATTGCAAGATGTGAGGTGAGCGCACCCTTCATCCGGCCCTCGATGACCCCTCATCCGACCGCGCGATACCCGTCATCCGGCCCTTCGGGCCACCTTCTCCCGCAAGGGGAGAAGGGACGGGTTCGGCATGAAGGATTCTGCAAACTCCAAACGTCCGTAATTGGCGCAAGCACTTTCGCAAGCTCCCCTTCTCCCCTTGTGGGAGAATGTGGCCTCGCGAAGCGAGGTAGGATGAGGGGTGAGCAAGGTCGGATGAGGGTTTTCAACCCGCAGCGCTTTCACGGAACTCATTCTTGTCGCCCGCGCTTCTCATAGAGCAGATTCTCAATGGCCTTCAGTTCGGCGTCATGCTGTTCCTGATGGCGGCGGGGCTGACGCTGATCTTCGGCGTTATGGGACTGATCAATCTTGCCCATGGTTCCCTCTACATGATCGGTGCCTTCGCCTGCGCCACCGCGGCGGCGGCGACAGGGTCGTTCTGGCTGGGGCTTGCGGCAAGCCTCGCGGCGGCGGCCGCCGCGGGCGCCCTAATCGAGCTTCTCGTCATACGGCGCCTTTACGATCGCGACCATCTCGACCAGGTGCTCGCAACCTTCGCTCTGATCCTGATCTTCTCGGAAGGCGCGCGCTGGCTGTTCGGCTCGTTTCCGCTCTATCTCGATATCCCGCCTCTGCTTGCCGGCGCAGTGGAACTGCCGGGTGGCCTGCCTTATCCTCTTTACCGGCTCGCGATCATCGGCGTGGGCATCGTGGTGGCTGCGGGCCTTTATTGGCTGATCGCGCGGACGAGGCTCGGGATGCGCATCCGGGCCGGCGAGTCCGATCGCGAGATGATCGCTGCCCTCGGCATCGACATCCGCACGCTCTATACCGTGGTCTTCGCCTTGGGCGCGGCGCTCGCCGGACTTGCCGGCGCGCTGGTCGGAGCCCTGCAATCCGTTCAGGTCGGCATGGGCGAGCCCGTACTGATCCTTGCCTTCGTCGTCATCGTCATCGGCGGGATCGGGTCGGTCAAAGGGGCGCTCGTCGGCGCGCTGCTTGTGGGGCTGGTCGACACGCTCGGGCGTTTCCTGCTGCCCAAGCTCTTCGCCCTGTTCCTCGGCGCCTCCGACGGCGCGACCGTCGGGGCGGCCCTTGCCTCGATGCTGATCTATATCGTCATGGCGATCATACTGGCTGTGCGGCCGCGGGGCCTGTTCACGGTGGCCGCATGAAAGCGCGCGAGTCTGCGGTTGATCTCGCATTGGCCATCCTGCTCTTGGCGCTGCCCTTTGCGGCGCAAGCGCTGGAGGAGCCGTTCTATATCAGCCTCGCGACCCGCATGGCGATCCTGGCGCTTGCCGCCGTCGGTCTCAATCTGGCGCTTGGCCTCGGCGGGCTGGTGTCGTTCGGACATGCCGCCTTCTTCGGCATCGGCGGCTACACGGCGGGCATCATGGGTACCCATGCCCTCAACATGGAGCCGCTGTTCTTCGGCGTCCCGGCGAGCGATCAGATGCCCGTCGTGTGGCTCGTCGCTATCCTCGCCTGCGCGCTGGTCGCTCTGGTCACGGGCGCGATCAGCCTGCGCACTTCGGGCGTCTATTTCATCATGATCACGCTCGCCTTCGCCCAGATGGTCTATTATTTCGCCATCTCGTGGCCGGCCTATGGCGGAGAAGACGGCTTGTCGCTTGCCCTGCGCAACAGCTTTCCCGGACTGAACACCGCCGATCCCATGAGCTTCTTCCTCATTGCGTTCGGCATGCTCGCGGTGGGGCTCGTGCTTTTCGTCCTCATCCGCGACTCGCGCTTTGGGTCCGCGCTCCAGGCAGCGCGGCAGAACGATACGCGGCTCGCCGCCGTCGGGGTGGCGCCGTTCAGGATCCGGCTCGCCGCCTATGTCGTTTCCGCGGCGATTACCGGTGTCGCCGGCGTGCTGTTCGCCAATCTCAACCGGTTCGTCAGCCCGTCCATGCTGTCTTGGCAGATGTCCGGCGAACTCATCGTGCTGATCGTCTTGGGCGGCACGGCCCGGCTGTTCGGCCCCGTCGCGGGAGCGATGCTCTTCGTGCTGTTCGAATTCGTGCTGGGCGGGCTCACCGAACGCTGGCAGTTCTTCCTTGGCCTCATCCTGCTCGGCGTCGTGCTCTTCGCGCGCGGCGGCATCATCGGGCTCCTGGCGGGAAAGGCGCGCCATGGCTGAGCCCGTCCTGTCGCTTCGCGACGTGAGGAAGAGCTTCGGGGCATTGAGGGCGACCGATGGCGTAACCCTGGATCTCCGTCCCGGCGAGATCCATGCGCTGATCGGACCGAATGGTGCCGGCAAGACGACGCTCATCCACCAGATCGCCGGCACACTGAGGCCGGATAGCGGAACGATCTCGTTCCTCGGCCACGACATTGGCGCGCTCGGCGTCGCCGACCGGGCCCGCCTGGGATTGGCGCGCAGCTTTCAGATCTCCTCGCTCGCCTTGGAGTTCTCGGCGCTGCGCAACGTCATGCTGGCGGTTCAGTCGCGTCAGGGTTCGAGCTTTCGTTTCTTCCGCCCGGTCATGCGCGATCGTTCGCTGACCGAGCCCGCCATGGCCATGCTCGAACGCGTCGGCCTTGCCGAACGAGCCCGCATTCCCGCGGCGGAACTGTCGCATGGCGAGAAGCGCCAGCTCGAGATCGCCGTCGCGCTGGCGCTGGGTCCCAAGGCCTTCCTGCTCGACGAGCCCATGGCTGGCATGGGACCGGAAGGATCGAAACGTCTAACCGGCTTCCTCGACCGATTGCGGAACGAGGCGCCGATCCTGCTTGTCGAACACGACATGGATGCTGTTTTCGCGTTGGCCGATCGCATCTCGGTCCTGGTCTATGGCAGGGTGATAGCCTCCGGGACGGTCGAGGAGATCCGCAGGGATGCGGATGTGCGACGCGCCTATCTGGGAGAAGAAGCTTGAGCCTGCTCGAGGTGGAGAGGCTGGAAACCTTTTACGGCGCCTCGCAGGCGTTGTTCGGCGTCAACCTTGCCGTCGCCGAAGGCCAGGTGGTCGCCCTGATGGGCCGCAACGGCATGGGCAAGACGACCACCATCCGCTCGATCCTCGGCCTCAACCGGCCGCGCGGTGGGCGGATCGACTTTGCCGGCGTGCGAATCGCGGGCATGCGGCCGCATCGCATTGCGCGCCTGGGAATCGGCCTCGTCCCGGAAGGCCGACGCTGCTTTCCCAATCTCACCGTTCGCGAGAACCTGGTCGCCGCCGCGCGCCAGGGACAATGGACGGAAGCACGCGTCAACGAGCTGTTCCCCCGGCTCGCCGAGCGCCGCGACCAGTTCGCCAATTCGCTCTCCGGCGGAGAGCAGCAGATGCTGGCGATCGGGCGTGCGCTCATGACCAATCCGCGCCTTCTCGTCCTCGACGAAGCCACCGAGGGCCTCGCGCCGGTGATCCGCCGAGACATCTGGTCCGCGATCCGCACGCTCAAGGCCGCGGGCCAGTCGATCCTCGTGGTCGACAAGACGCTCGCCGAGCTTCTTCCCGTCGCCGACCGCTGCTTCGTGCTGGAGAAGGGTGTTACTGTGTTCGACGGGGCGCCGCAGGTCCTGACGCCCGAGCTGCAGGATCGCTATCTCGGCGTGTGACTGCCCCGCGTTTCGGGCGCTCGCTGGGAACAGCCTCAGCGGAGCCTAAATGCCCGTTGATCGTTGGCGCTCGCCCCTCACTGTCCTGCCGGACATCTCTCCCCGCAAGCGGGGCGAGAGGCGCCGGCCGCTTGGCTTTCGCCAATCGGAGCCGTTGGTGATTGGCGAAAGTGGAGAAGACAGCGGTCTTCTCCCTGTGGAACGGGGAGAAGTGGCCGGCAGGCCGATGAGGGGCGGAAAGCAGCGGCCAAGCCGTCAGTAACAAATGCTCCCTGCAACCCTTTCGATCACGTCACCGCCGCTCGCACCGAAAAGCGCTCTTCCTTCCACATCTCCGTACGCAGGATATCCTCCAGGACAGCTGCCGCCTGCCAAGCATCGCGGTAGCTCGTGTAGAGCGGAGTGAAGCCGAAACGCATCGTGGAGGGGGCGCGGAAGTCGCCGATGACGCCACGTTCGATCAGGGCCTGCATGATCGCGTAGCCATGTTCATGGGCGAAGGACACCTGGCTGCCGCGCTTTACGCTATCGCGCGGGCTCTCCAGCGTCACGCCGTAGCGACCACACCTTGCCTCGACCAGCATGATGAACAGGTCCGTGAGCGCGACGCTTTTCCTACGCAGCGCCGCCATGTCGACGTCTTCCCAGAGGGAGAGGGCGCCTTCGAGCGCGCGCAGGGAAAGCACCGGCTGCGTGCCGCACAGGAACCGCCTGATGCCCGAGCCGGCATCGTAATGCTGCTCGAAAGCGAAGGGCCGGGCGTGGCCCCACCACCCGCTCAGCGGCTGTCTGATTGCGTCGTGGTGGCGGGCCGCTGCGTAGACGAAGGCCGGCGAGCCAGGGCCGCCATTGAGATATTTGTAGGTGCAGCCCACCGCGAAATCCGCGCCAGCGCCATCGAGATCGACCGGCAGCGCGCCGGCGCTGTGGCAGAGATCCCAGACGACAAGCGCGCCTGCCTCATGGATGCGGCGTGTCAGCGCGGCCATGTCCCTAAGTTCGCCGGTCTTGTAGTTGACGTGATTGACGAGCACCACGGCAGTCTGATCGTCGATCAGGTCCTCGATGCGCGCCGCATCGACACCTTCGAGGCGGAGTGCCGCGCCGGGCAGGGTGGAGGCCACGCCCTCCGCGACATAGAGGTCGGTCGGGAAGGAGCCTCCTTCCGCGACCATCGTCGAACGTCCGGGCCGCAAGGCGACAGCCGCGTGGAGCGCCTTGTAAATGTTGATCGATGTCGTATCGCAAACCACCGTCTGGCCGGCGGCGGCGCCGATCAGCCTGCCGACGCGATCGCCGAGCCGGGTCGGCAGGTCGAACCAGCCTGCCTTGTTCCAGCTCCTGATGAGGTCCTGCGCCCATTCCTGCTGCGCGGCCTTCTGCAGTTCGGCGAAGGCGGCGGGCGCGGCCGCGCCGAGTGAATTGCCGTCGAGATAGATGACGCCCTCGGGCAGGACGAACCGGTCCCGCATGGGACGTAGCGGATCGGCCGCGTCCATCGCCTCGATGGCTGCGAGATCGGGAAGGGTGGTCATGGGTTATCCTACTCGCGGATGGTTTCGCGGGCCGGCGCCGCGCCGCGGCTCCGCTTGAGACTTGGCAGAGCGAGCATGGCCAGAACGAACAGCCCCGTGGCGAGCTTCAGGTCCGGCGGCGGCATGCCGGCGGCCAGGCAGAGAGAGACGAGCTGGTAGTAGACGATTGCGCCGACAAAGGGTGCCAGCAACTGCCGGAACACCGTCTGCTTGCCGACGATGGCTTCCCCGATCATCAAGGCGGCCAGGCCGTTGATGAGAATGCCGATACCCATATTCACGTCGGCGAAGCCCTGCGATTGCACCATGAGCGCGCCGCCGGTTGCCGAGAAGGCGCTGGCGAGGCCGACGCCGCCGATGGTCGCGGCCCAGACATTGATGCCTTGCGCCTCGGCCATGTCGGGATTGGAGCCGACGGCGCGGATTGCCGTGCCTTTCTCCGTCTTGAAGAAAAGGTCCAAAAGGACGAGGACGACGACGGCGATGACGCCCGCAATGACGATCTTGCTTGCGGGGAAGCCGGGCTGGGTGAAGGGAGCCCAGTCGAAGACCGTGGGCGAGCCGAACACCGACAGGTTCGAGCGGCCCATGATGCGCAGATTGATGCTGTAGAGCATCGTCATCATCAGTATGCCGGCGAGCAGCGTATGGATCCGAAAACGCAGATTGATGAAAGCCGTGCAGCAGCCCGCCGCGAAACCGGCGATCAGCGCGACGGCGATCGCCGTGACCGGCGAGGCGCCACCAGCCAGGAGAACGCCGCAGACGCAGCCGCCAAGCGGGAAGGCTCCTTCACTGGTCAGATCGGGAAAGCTCAGCATGCGGAACGGGATCATGATGCCCAGCACCACGAAGCTGAGGATGAGGCTCTGGGCCAGGGTGACGGGGATGAGCGAGACGAAGCTCGACGCGACTGTCTGAACGAAATCCATGATCATCCGGGCCCTAGCTCGCCAGGAGCATGCGGTCTGTCTTGACCGAAAAATGTTCGATGAGATCGGGCACCGTGATGCTCGCCTTTTCCTCGCCGGAAATATCGAGGCGAACACGCCCGGCACTCAGCATGAAGATCCGACTGCCGAAGTCGACCGCGTGCTGCATGTTGTGCGTGACCATCAGCGTGGTGAGTTTCAGGGCTTCGACGGCGCGGACCGTCGCTTGCATGACGACATCGGCGGTGCGCGGGTCGAGTGCGGCCGTGTGCTCGTCGAGGAGCAGCAATTCGGGCGAGCCGCCGACGGCCATGATCAGTGACAACGATTGACGCTGTCCGCCGGAAAGCAGGTCCACTCGCGTGTCCAGCCGGTTCTCCAGACCGAGCCCGAGCACGGAAAGCCGCTCCTTGTAGGCGGAGAGCCTTGCAGCGGTCAGGCCCTTGCGAAGCTTTCGCTTGCTGGCGCGCAAGTCGGCGAGCAGCATGTTCTCGGCGACGGTCATGCTGGCGGCGGTGCCGCGCATCGGGTCCTGGAAAACCCGCGCAAGCCTCGCCGCACGCTTATAGACCGGCACGTTGGTGACGTCGTCGCCATTGATCAGGATCTTGCCGGAATCGAGAGGCAGCGCTCCCGATATGGCGTTGAGCATGCTGCTCTTGCCCGCGCCGTTCGAGCCGATGACGACACCGAACTCGCCGGTGGCCAGGGACAGGTCGAGCCCGTCGAGCGCGACCTTTTCGTCAGGTTGGCCTCGGTAAAAGATTTTCCGTGCCGATCGGATTTCCAGCATTTCCGCCTCTCGGCCTTTCGTTTTCGCATCGGACCTATCCCGAAACCGGGCTCCACTTTCGCGTCCGATGCACGAGATGACGACGCGGACCGCGCCGTCATATTTCTTCTTCTTCGTTTTCGTCTCCGACGAATTGCCTCCGGTTCAGTCGACGAAGCAGTTGCAATCGGCGAGTGAGTCCGGAATTTCGACCCCGAACGCCTTCATAGCGCTTTTCGAGATCAGCGGCGCATGGTCCTCATAGGCCGGCCGCGTCGGCGGGATGGTCTTCGGATCGGCCCCCTTGAGGATCTGCGCGGCGATCTTGCCGGCATTCTCGCCGACCTTGTCGTAATTCACGGCAAAGCTCGCCGGCACCACGCCCTTGCGCACCGCGCCGTCATCGGAGTTGACGATCGGGATGCCGGCCTGACGTGCGGCGGCCGAGACTGCCGCAACGGCCGGCTGGAGCAGATTGGAAGCCGGAGTGTAGATGACATCGGCCTTGCCCGCGAACGAAGCGATGCGCTGCTGGATCTCGTTGACATTGTCGACCCCCACGGCGACCACTTCGAAGCCGGCCGCGGGTGCAGCTTCCCTAAACTTCTCGAGCAGCGCCACGTCGTTCGCCTCGCCGGGGTTGTAGGGCAGGCCGTAACGCTTCGCCTCGGGCAGGAGCTTCTTGGTGAAGGTCATGACGGCGGCGACGTCCTGCAGGTCGGTCGCACCGGTCATGCCTTCGTCACCGGCGTCCCAGGAAGGAACAAGCTTGGCGGCAACCGGATCGGTAACGGCGGAAAAGACGATTGGAATGCCCGAGCCGGCGAGCGCCTTCTTGGCGATCTGCGAGACGGGCGTGGTGACCGTGTAGATCAGCTTCGGCTGCTCGGACTGCAGTTTCGAGATCATCTGCGGCACGAGCGAAGCGTCGAAATTGGTGTGGCTTTCCGTATAGACGACGTCCTTGCCCTCGACGTAGCCGGCATCCGTGAGCGCCTTCTTGAAACCGGCGATCGATGCGTTGAGCTGCGGATGTTCGCCGAAATTGGCGATGCCGATCCGGATCGGATCGGCGACCGCCGCGCCGAGGCCGCTCATGAGGGCGCCTGCCAGCATGATGCCCGACAGCAAACCCGACTTCCACTTGTTCATCTTTGCCTCCCAGCAGGGCCCGGCTGGATCCGAGCCGTGAAAGCCCGATCATAGCGGTGGCCCCAACCCTGTCAAACATTATATATAATCCCTTCCCTTGAGGCAGATCATATATATTGTGGGCACGCCGCCACATCGGGCGGCGGTAAGGCCGCCAACGGACGCCCATGCAAGACGAGGTTCATTCGACCAAGACGGAAGCAGCCTATCGGCTGTTGCGGCGCGACATCCTCGCGACCCGGCTGCGCCCGGGCTCGGCACTCAAGATCGGGGCGCTGAGCGAAGCCTACGATGTGGGCTGGACCCCGCTGCGCGAAGCACTGTCGCGTCTCGAGGCGGAAAAGCTGGTAACGGCGGTCAGCAATCGCGGCTTCGCCGTGGCGCCGGTGTCGCGCGCCGAACTGGAGGATCTGAAGCGCGCCAGGATCGTCCTCGAACTTCCCTTGCTCGAGGAATCGATCGCGAAAGGCGGCAGCGCGTGGGAAGAGGCGATCGTCACGGCCCACTACCGGCTGTCACGCTGCAGGACCGCGGCCGACGATTCGTCGGAAGCAGCCGTGGACGAATGGGACGAGAAGCATCGGGCATTCCACGCGGCTTTGCTGTCGGCCTCGACGTCGAACTGGCTGCATCATTTCCTGACGACGGTCTACGACCAGCTTGGCCGTCACAATCGTGTCCTCGGTCTCGCCCCGACCCTGCGAGCAGCTGCCGGGCTCAAGGACGGCTATGAGGAAGCAGTCGCGGCGCTGCGCGAGGCGATGGGCATCGAGCACCACACGCTCCTCATGCAGGCCGCCCTCGACCGTGACATCGAGCGCGCCAGGGGGCTGATGATGGAACATGCCGGCTACACGCTGCATGTCTACCTTCATTCGGAGGCATCGGGCACGACGGCAGCCTGAGAAGCCTATTGGCTCTTGCCGACGATGGCGCCGTTCCTGACCACGCATTTGCCGGATTTGTAGACGTCACGTTTCCCCGGAACAGCGACCACCGCCTCCGGAGCGTGCTCGGCGTCCAACGTCACGAAATCGGCCTTCGCTCCGACGCGCAGGCCGTAGTCTTCGAGGCCAAGGGCTTTCGCGCCGGCCTCCGTCACCAAGTCGAAGGCAACGCGAAGCTCGTCGTCCGTATAGAAGCCGGAGCGATAGCCGATCATCATGGCGCGCCCCAGCATGTCGCCATCGCCATAGGGCCACCAGGAATCGCGGATGTTGTCGCTGCCACTGAACACGGTGACGCCTGCCCGGCGCAATTCCAGCACGGGCGGGAAGGGATGGTTGCCGGGGGCGTTGGTCATGATGGACACGCCGGCAGCCGCGAGTTTCTCGGCGGTTTTCACCAGCAGCTCGGCAGAAACGTCGCCCAACGCATAGGCGTGGCTGACCGCGACCTTGCCTTGCATGCCTAGGGCTCGCGTGCGCTGAGCGATCTCCTCGAGCTGGAAGACGCCGAGCATGCCCCCGTCATGCAGGTGTATATCGACCGGCACGCCCCGCTTTTCGGCGATGCCGAACACGACATCGAGATGCCCGTTCACATCGCGATCGAAGGAGGCGGGATCGAGCCCGCCAATGAGGTCGCAGCCGAGATCGAAGGCTGCGTCAAGCAGGGCGGGTGTGCCGGGGCAGGTGAGGATGCCGCTTTGCGGAAAGGCGACGAGCTGGATGTCGATGACGTCGAGATATTCCTCCCGTACGGCCAAGATCGTTTCCAGCGACTTCAGCCCGACGCTCCCGTCGACCATGACGTGGCTGCGCATGCGGGTGGAACCCTTGGAGAGGCAGAGCTCGAGCTGGTTGCGGGCGCGCACGTCCATGGGTGCGGCCTCGGCCATGTTCTGGCGCTGGAACTCCACGCGCTGGCGCACGTCGAAGCCGCCGGTGCAGGGCTTGTGCGGCCTCCACGCATCGCCGTAGAAGCTCGTGTCGAGATGGATGTGACCTTCCACAAAGCCTGGAACGACCAGCGTGCCACCGAGATCGACCCGGGCTCGAGCCGCCACGCTCGCTGCGTCCGGGCCAATGGCCGTGATCCTGCCGTCGAGCACGGCGAATGCCGCGGTGTTCCCGTCGGCGAGCCTGGCATTTGTGAAGAGCGTGTCGGCGACGTGGGTCATGAGAAGTTCTCCAGTCCGGAATTCGTTATCGGCCTGCAGGGCCTGGCGAGCAAGACCTGCCGGAACGGTTTCACTTCACGCATGGGCCCCGCGAAAGCGTTCGAATTCGCACTTTCCCGCATGGTTTGCCAGGTGGCCATGCTTTGCTGAACATTGCACCTACGACAGGTCTCCGCCTCTCCGTCTCGGCTCCGCCGAGGCGGAGAGGGGCGCTGCCTGCGGGCCGTGCCCCTCTCCATGCTCGCATAAGCTTCGGCTGCTAGGCGGTTGCTGATATTCTGGCTACTCGCCTGACGCCGAACTTCCCAGGAGGCAGAGCATGGCTGACATTTCTTCCGGTGCCGGAGCGGCGACGTTACGCGCATTGCTCAATCAGGGCCTCATCCGCGCCGAAATGCCGGGCGCCGACCCACTTGAGGACATGCGGCGGAAAATAGCCGAGGTCGGGACGCAGACGGTCATTGCGCGACCGCGTCTCGATCCTCCGCAGGATGTCGTCTTGCAGGGCGAGACCGACCGGGAGGAGTGGCGTGCCGAGGCGGAAGGCAGCCACGGCTATCTGCCGAACGCAAGCACCCTTTCCGGCGACCGCGCGGCGACCCCGGCTCCGGATGCAGCGCAGCTGGGCAAGATAGCGGACGAGACAAGATCGGCCCACGTCGTCAATGGCGACCAGCGCGCCACGTCCGTGCGCTCGCACCTCGTCTGGCAGGAGGACCAGTTCGACGATGGCGAGGACGGGATCTACTCCCCGATCCTCAGGGTTACCCGGCGCGCGAACGCCAATCTTTGATGCCAAGCGGCGCCGTCAGGTCACTCGCTTGAGGATTTGAAGCAGCCGTTCGAAGGTCTTTCCGTAGGGTGGGCGCAGAAGGGCGCCTCCATTCAACCGCGATTGGATGAAGACCGGCTTTTCCTTGCTGAAGGTGCGGAAGCCCCATTCGCCGTGATAAGCGCCCATGCCGCTGGCGCCGACCCCACCGAAGGGCTGCTCTTCCTGGGCGATGTGCAGGAGACAATCGTTGATGGTCACGCCTCCAGCGAAAGTCTCGTGCAGGATCCTGCTACGGCTGGCGCGATCTCGGCCGAACCAATAGAGCGCCAGCGGGCGTTCGCCGCGGTTCACGTGGTCGATCGCTTCGGTGATCCCGCCATATTCGAGGATCGGCAGGATCGGCCCGAAGATCTCTTCGTTGAGCAGGCGGCAGTCCATTGGAGCTCCGAGCACCAGGGTCGGCGGAAACTTGCGATCTCCGTTTCCCAGCGCCTCGCCTGCCGGATTGATCTCGACGATCTCAGCGCCGGCACGGCGCGCTTCCGTCACCATCGCTTGTAGGCGTTGATAGTGACGGTCGCTCACGATTGCCGTGTAATCGGGATTTCCGCGCAGGGTCGGATAGAGCCCTTCCATGGCCTTGGCCAGCCTGTCCGCAATCGGCCTGCTCTGCCCGGAGGGTACCAGCAGGTAGTCCGGTGCTATGCAGGTCTGGCCCGCATTGAGCAGCTTGCCGTAAGCGATGCTGGCGACGGCAGCGTCGAGGTCGCATGAAGGGTCGAGGATAGCCGGCGACTTGCCGCCGAGTTCGAGGGTGACCGGAGTCAGGTTTGCTGCCGCCGCCTTCGCGACCTCCCGCCCGACGGCCGTCGAGCCGGTGAAAAGGAGATGGTCGAAGGGCAGGGCGACGAAAGCTTTCCCGACGCCCGCGTCGCCGGTGACGACGTGGACTTCATCCGGCGGGAAATGCTCGCCGACGAGCCGCGCGAGAAGGTCCGAATAGCCGGGCGTGAGCTCCGAGGGCTTGAGAAGCGCGCGGTTGCCGGCGGCGAGAGCTGCGGTGAGCGGCGCGATCGCAAGCTGGAACGGATAATTCCAGGGTGAGACGATGCCGACCACGCCAAGCGGCTGCGGAAGCAGCCGGTTCTTGCCCGGCCGGAAGTGAAGGCTGGTCGGAGTTCTGCGTTCGCGCATCCACTCCTTGAGATGGGACAGAGCGTGCCTGATCCCGGCGCGGACCACGAGCAACTCCGCCACGCGCGTTTCATGCGTGGAACGCCCGCCGAAATCTGCATCGATCGCGGCGCAGACCTCGGTTTCATGCCCTTCCGTGAGCGCCAGAAGCCGTTGGAGGCGCGCCTTGCGCACCTCCAAGGGCGGAAATGGTTCTGCCGCGAAGGCACGCCGCTGCGCCTCGAAACGTTCCCCCAGGCGGTCCCGTTCGACGTGAAGCATTTCGCTCTTGTCCTCCCAGTCACCCGGCATGCTCCATCACTTCGCCATCGATCTCAAGCCCGCGCGAAAGCTATTGCCGCATGTCCAGCGGAGGCCATATGAATTGGGAGCCGGCGGCCTCCCGCCGGCAGTCACGGCGGAGCATGCCATGAAAGCCATGGTGCTCGAGAAGGTGGGAACGCCGCTGGTCTTCGTGGAGCGGGGCGATCCGCTCCCGGGTCCAGGCGAAATCCGTCTTGCAGTCGAAGCCTGCGCTGTCTGCCGCACCGACCTTCACGTCGTGGACGGTGACCTTCCAGACCCGAAACTGCCGCTTGTTCCGGGCCACGAGATCGTCGGCATCGTCGACCGCGTTGGCGAGGGCGTCGATCGGTCGAGGCTTGGCCGGCGCGCCGGCGTGCCGTGGCTCGGCCATAGTTGCGGCGTTTGCTCCTATTGTCGCTCGGGCGCCGAGAACCTCTGCGATCGGCCGCTCTTCACCGGCTATTCGCGCGACGGCGGTTTCGCGACCCATGTCGTGGCTGACGCCTCCTATGCCTTCGAGCTTGATCCGCAAGCCGATCCCGTAGCGCTTGCACCCCTTCTGTGCGCAGGGCTGATCGGGTGGCGCTCCCTGGTGAAGGCAGGGGAGGGGCGCCGTATCGCTCTTTACGGTTTCGGGGCCGCCGCCCACATCATCGCCCAGGTTTGCGTTTGGCAAGGGCGCGAGGTTCATGCCTTCACCCGCGCGGGAGACTTCGAGGCGCAGCGTTTCGCAAGAAGCCTCGGGGCAGTCTGGGCCGGCGGGTCGGACGAGCCACCGCCGGAGCCGCTCGATGCCGCCATCATCTTCGCGCCGGTGGGAGCGCTGGTCCCGCAGGCGCTGCGCGCCGTGCGCAAGGGTGGGCGCGTGGTCTGCGGCGGCATCCACATGAGCGACATCCCGGCAATGCCTTACGCGCTTCTTTGGGAAGAGCGGCAACTCGTCTCCGTCGCGAACCTGACTCGGCGCGACGCCAAGGAGTTCTTCCCGGTGGCTGCAAAGGCCCGCGTCAGGACGCATACCACGACCTATCCGCTGGGTCGTGCGAACGAGGCGCTGGCAGACCTGCGAGAAGGGCGCCTCAGCGGCGCGGCTGTCCTGGTCCCCTGAAAGTGGCGGGCGTCGTTGCATCGTCGGCCCGCGGCTATAGGCGGCGCTACCGAAACACGGGCTGGTCCCTGGCTTCGCGGCCGGAAACCTCGTCTATATGGATACGGAAGAAAAGGTGTGGCGAGCGGTCTGCCACAGACGGTGTTTCCGGTTTCAGCGCTCCCGGCTCCCACCAGTGGGGATGTTTGCTGAGCAGGGACCAGGCGCGGTCCCGAACGGTCGTCATGCCCAGCCGGTCTGGAATTTCTTCATAGCGCCCGTCGACCACGACGCTTCGCCACTCGCGCCCGTCGCTTCGCTCCTCGACGATGAGCGAAACGAAAGGGTTGGCCCGCATCCATTCGATCTTCTTGCCCGGCAGCGAGAAGGCGTAGAGATGATTGTCGGCAGAGGCGTAATAGATGGGCACGACGTAGGGGCGACCTTCGTTCGTGCAGGCGAGATGAGCGAGCCGATTTCGGTCGAGGAGGCGAGTGCATTCGACATGGCTGAGAGAACGGACCCACATTCGTAGAGTTCCTTTCCGTCGTCGCCCTCTCCTGACGATAGAATATTAATGCATGTCGCCCAAGAATGTGCAGCGGTTTTGGGTAAACGACTTGCACGGAAACAACAGCTAAACCTCGTTGCGCGAACCCAATTCGTCCAACAACCTTTAGCGAGTACGCTAACGCAGTCGATCCGCGCCGGAGCTACGGCAACTAGCCAACCTCGCCCCCGACGATGCTTTTCATCTCCACGAAGGCTTCGAACCCCCACTCGCCATACTCACGGCCGTTGCCGGACTGCTTGTAGCCGCCAAACGGCGCAGAGTAGTCCGGTGGCGCGTAGTTGGCATAGACGTAGCCGGCGCGCAGGCGGCGACCAACCGCGGTGGCCCGCGCGGGGTCCGACGACTGCACATAGGCCGCCAGGCCATAATCGGTGCCGTTGGCGATGCGGATGGCCTCGTCTTCGCTGTCATAGCTGATGAGCGACAGGACCGGCCCGAAAATCTCCTCCCTCTCGACAGTCATGCCGGGTTTGACGCCCGCAAAGACGGTCGGCCGGGTAAAGTACCCACGATCCAGGCCATCGGGCCGTCCGAGCCCGCCGGCGACGAGTTGAGCCCCTTCGGCGATACCGGCTTCGATCAATTTTTGGACCTTGTCGAATTGGGTTCTATTGACCAGGGGGCCCATCTGAGTGGCAGGGGACATGGGGTCGCCAACGACGATCGATGCCGCTGTCCTTTTCGCAATCTCGATCGCCTGCTCGTATAGATGGGCTGGGACCAGCATGCGGTCTGGCGCGATGCAGGACTGACCACTGTTGCCGTAGCACGCAACGACACCGCGGCTGACGCTCGTTTCCAAATCGAGGACGTCGTCAAGCAGGATGTTTGCCGACTTTCCGCCCAGTTCCTGGTGAACACGCTTCACGGTTTCGGCAGCCGCCTTGGCCACTTCGATGCCGGCGCGGGTCGATCCGGTAAAGGAGACCATGTCGACCAGCCGGTGACGGGACAGCGCCGCGCCCACGACGGGGCCTGTGCCATGCAGGAGATTGAACACGCCGGGCGGCGTGCCAGCCTCGTGGAGGATCTCGGCGAAGAGGATGGCGCTGAACGGCGACTCTTCGCTGGCCTTCAACACGCTAGTGCAGCCGGTGGCGAGCGCGGGAGCGACCTTCGACACGATCTGCATGATCGGCGCGTTCCAGGGTGTGATCATGGCGCACACGCCGATGGGTTCGCGCAGGATGCGCGTGCCGCCCCTCGTCGAGTCGAAGCCATAGTGCTCGAGGACCCGGATCGCTTCCTCGATATGCGCCACCGCGGTGGCAGCCTGATAGCTGAGCGCGCGCGTAATGGGAGCGCCCATCTCCATCGTCAGCAGCTGTGCGAGTTCCTCGCGCCTTGCGGCCAGCCCGTCGGCGATGCGGCGCAGAAGCGCCTGGCGTTCCGCCACGGAAGTGCGCGCGTAGCTTTCGAAAGACCCGCGCGCGGCCTCGACTGCGGCGTCGACGTCGGCGACATTGCCCAATGCAAGCCATGCGATCGGCTCTTCCGTCGCCGGATTGAGCACCTCGATCGTCTCGCGGTTCGACGCGCATACCCAGGTGCCGCCGATATAGAATTTGCGCGCATTTGCGAAGATGGACGGGGAGATCTGGGTCACGCGTTTGCTCCGGCGAGCACGAGGTCCGCGCCCTTTTCGCCGATCATGATCGCTGCGGCATTGGTATTGCCTGAAACCACGGCCGGCATGATCGAGGCATCGATGACGCGCAGCCTGCCGATGCCGTGGACACGAAGTTGCGGATCGACAACGGCATTGGCGCCGGTTCCCATCATGCACGTCGACACCGGGTGCGCGCCGGTCCCCGAATTGCGCGAAATGTAGTCCAGCCATGCCTCGCGTGTTTGTGGCAACTCCCCGGGATAGATACGCTCCTTAAGTTTCTGCGACAGGGGAGACTGCCGGAAGATGCCTTCGGCCATTTTCAGGCCTTCGATGAGGCAATCCTGGTCCGCCTCGGATGCAAGATAGTTGGGATGGATCTGCGGTGCGGCGCGAGGGTCCGGGGACGCGATGCCGAGCCAGCCCCGGCTTTCCGGCCGACACTGGACGACGCTGATAGTGCAGCCGGGGAAGCGATGCATCGGCCCGCCCGCGCGGTCCAGGCTCCACGCAAGGAAGTGGAACTGGACATTCGGCGCTTCGAGCTCGGGCTTTGTGCGCGCAAAGAGGCCGACCGGCCCGCCCGCCATCATCAGCAGACCTTTGCGCGTGAGAAGGTATTTCGCGCCCTCCAGGAGTTTCCGTGGCCAGCTGTGGAATACCTCGTTGACCGTGATCATACCGGGGACGCAACGGTACACGATGCGTGAGGTCAGATGGTCCTGCAGGTTGCGACCCACTCCCGGGAGATTGGCGACGACAGGGATGTCGAACTGCTTCAGCAATTCGGTGGGCCCAACACCCGACAGCTGCAGGATTTGCGGTGAGTTGATCGCGCCGGCCGCGAGGATCACCTCCCGGCGCGCTTTCACGGTGAGCACCTCCGAGCCGCGGACATACTCGACACCCGTCGCCTCCGTGCCGTGGAAGAGGATCCGGTTGACGAAGGCACTCGTCTCGATCTTGAGATTTGGACGCTTGCGCGCAGGTTCCAGATATCCGATCGACGTGCTGGACCTGCGCCACCGGCCGACTGTCATCTGGTAGGCGCCTGCTCCTTCCTGCTCTGCGCCGTTGAAGTCATCGTTGCGCTTGTGGCCGGCGGCCACAGCGCTCTGGATGAACGCGTCGTAGAGCGGATGCCTCATTCGGATGTCGGCGACATCAAGAGGGCCGCCGACGCCGTGATAGGAGTTTTCGCCGCGCTCCTGGTTCTCCGCCTTGCGGAAATAGGGCAGGACATCGTCGTAGCCCCAGCCCGTATTGCCGAGATTGGCCCACTCGTCGAAGTCTCGCCGATTGCCCCGGATATAGATAAGACCATTGATCGCGCTTGATCCGCCGATCACCCTGCCTCGGGGCCAGGGCAGGCGACGACCAGCCAGCGAATCGACCGGCTCGGTTTCGTAGCTCCAATTGTATCGCGGATTGTAGGCGTTGCGGTAATAGCCCGCCGGAATGTGAAGCCAGGGGTCGAATGCACACCCCCCGGCTTCCAGGAGGAGGACACGAGTCACGCCATCCGAAGTCAGGCGGTTGGCAAGGACGCAACCTGCCGACCCGGCTCCGATGATGATGAAGTCGAATTCCATGACGCGTGAACTCCGTTGCAATCCGCCATTGGCCTCGAAATGCCGAAGACCGATCAGCTGGTAAGCCATTCCTCGAAGCGCTGCGTCGTCTCTTCGATGTCGGCGCCGAAGTTGGCGATGTCCTGCTCGAAGGTGCTGGGGTAGTTCTCCGGGGCGGTGGGCATGACCTTGGCCGCCTCGGCATCAATGAACTCGAACGCCTTGGGATTCAGGGGGCTGGAGAGTGCATCCTTCGCAAACCCCGCCTGGGCCTTCGGCCGGCTGGCTGCCTCGATGAACTTCCAGGCGTTCTCAGAACGCGGGGTGCCCTTTGCGACGACCCAGAAACCCTTATCGATCTCAGCCTGATTCCACGTCATGCCGATCGGCACGTTCTGCTGGATCAGCTCAAAGCAACGGCCTTGCCAGATGCCGATGATGTCGACCTCACCATCGCGCAGGATCTGTTGCGACTGCGCGCCGGCCGTCCACCACACACGAATATGCGGTTTGATGCGGTCGAGCGAGGCGAAGGCACGGTCGATGTCGAGCGGGTATAGGTCTTCAACGGCGACGCCGTCGGCCAGCAGTGCGATCGGAAGGATCCGGGCAGCGTAACGCTGCAGGCTGCGTGCGCCGGGGAATTTCTCGACATTCCAGAAGTCGGCCCAGCTCTGCGGCCCGCCATTCGGGAACTTGTTCTTGTTGTGGGCGACGACGGTCGAGAAGCAGTCGAACCCGACGCCGTTCATCGAGACCGCGCCGTCCCAGAGCACCGACTTGTCGAGAGTCGCGGTATCGAACGACTCGACAAGGTCGGCAGCGTTGGCTCGAGCCAGTTCGGCCGCGCCCAGGGTAGTCACGTCGAATTCGTAGACTCCGCTGCGGACTTGAGCGGCGAGCTTTGCAAAGGAGACGGGCGAGACGGTGCGGATTTCAATGCCAGTTTCCGCCGTAAAGGGCTCGATGACATTCTTGACGACCGCCTGTTCCCAGACGCCACCCCAGGTGTTGACGTAGAGAAACTGATCGTTGGCGTAGCTCCGCATGACATAGGGAGAGGCAATGGAGGCCAGCCCTACTGCTCCCGTGCCTAGAAACAGCCGCCTTGAGATATTCTTGTCGAAAAAAGCCGATGTCATTTTGGATCCGTTTGTTCGATTGAGCGATGCATTTTGTTATTGGGCGTATTCCGCCAGAAGCCACATGGGCGATCACAGGCGCACATTTCGGGTGGAGCAGACCGTGATCACCTCGATCTTCATGGCGGGACTGGTCAGCGCGCCACGGCGGCATCGATGAGACTGCTCTCGCCCATGAAACCGGCGAGGGAGGCGATCTCGCACCGACGGGAGTGATCAAGCGGGTTGGCGACCTGCTGGATGCGGTCCCTCTCGAAGACCACGACTGGGCTGGACATCGACATCACGTCGATCAGGTCGGCTTCGGGCTACGTGGGCTATCAGGCTGAACGTCAGCAGCGTCATCGTCTTCAAAAACAGTGTTCAGCAAGATCAAGTCCAATCTATGTATTCGAATAGAATATATAGCATCCGTAACGAATATAATCGTTGCAACCAACTAACGTGTCAACCCGATGCCGGCGCGGAGGAAGCCTCGGATGGACTTTCGTCGCATCCATTGGGACTCTCGACGTCCTTGAGCGATTTCCGGATAAAAACTTGGTCCGACCGACTACATACCGCTTGCAGGAGCGCTCCCAACGCCGGCTGAAGCCGATCCGGATCCGGCAGAGTCGCTACCTCAACGATCGCAGTGAAAAGGAGAAATGCCGGTCAGGCTTGCCGCGCCGGGCAGGGCCGAAAAGCTTGTAATCGCACCAATGTCGTCGCCAATCGGTTCGGAGAGCGACATCAATCGAGCATCCGGGCGCCTCAATCATACGACAGATCAATGCGACGTTGTTTCTTCTGCCTGGCGACTTTGCCGGATGGGGCCGAACGTCCGTTCCGAGGGGCGATGCGCAGGTCGGTTCAATGAGTTACAACGAATTGTCTCAGTATTCGTAATTCAGTATTAAGCATCTCAAATATAACGATTTGTTCACTATCTATATTAACCGGTCTGGTAACGGATCGGAGCTACGTTGCGCTCGTAATCACAACGGGCGAGGTTCTCCAATGTTTGATTTGCTTAAGAAGTTCAAGAATGACGAAAGCGGCGCGACCGCAATCGAATACGGCCTGATTGCCGCCCTGATCTCGGTGGGCATCATCGCCGGTGCTTCGGCGATTGGTGGCAATATCTCGGACAGGTTCACTGACATCGGCACCGCCCTGAAGGATGCGAAGCCGACGACCACTCCATAACAAATTCCTGGGCTGCAGTTCGCAGTACAGTGAGCAAAAAAAGGAGCTGCCGTCGGCGGCTCCTTTTTTTGTTTGTGGCCAGATGCAGAGTGATGGCCAGATTATGTTCTCGTCCGCATCCAGCGTGAGAATGCGGGCGATCGCCGATGCTGTGAGTGCCGCCCCCCTGTCCTGCCGAACATCTCCCCTTCAAGGGGGGAGATTGGCAGCTTCGACGCCGGCGCCTCTTCTGCAACGTCGACGATTGGCGAGAACGTGCCTGACAGCCGATCTCCCTCTTGAGGGGGAGATGTCCGGTAGGACAGAGGGGGTAGGAACAGCGGAGCCAATGACGGGGAGGCATCCGTCATCGGCCAAGACCGTTGGTACCGTAACGCGCTGCATCTCCAACGCGCACTAAGGCAACCGCTCCAGGCGCGCCTTCACGTCGCCGCTCAGCACCCGCACGATTTCGGTGCTCCCGCGGATATCCGTTTCGCCGAGAGCCGCGCCGACGGTTGATGCGATCGCCAGTAGTCGGGCGTCCAGCTCGCGGTAGCGGGCTTCGCCTTCGGGCGTAAGCTGCACGAGCTTCGAGCGTCGATGCCTCGGATTGTCGATGAATTCGACGAGCCCCTCGGTCGCAAGCTCGTCCGCCAGCCGCTGCATGCGCTGTCGGCTGGTCGGCCGCATCTGGGCGATCTGCGGCACGGTCAGTGGACCAAGAAGCGCGAGGCTTCGCATGAAGCCGAACGCCCCGCCGCCCCAGGTCGTAATATGCCCGGTCTTCTGACCGACGGCTCGTATCCTGAAGAAGAACTGAGCCACCTCGAGCATCAACTCGGCGATTGCCTCGCTCTTGCTGTCTACGTCCCGTCCCGTCCCGGTCCTCTGTCGTGCCGACGTCATCGCCTCCATTCCCTGGTGCACCCCGCAGCCAAGTGGCTAAATGCGGGGCAAGAAAAGACATAGAGCGCCGCCACGCGTGCAAAACGGGTGCATGGCGCTCTCCAGCAGTTTCTCGAGTTGACACCATGGTTGTCAATTGCCATTATGACATCCTGGTTGTCACTATCGGAGGATGATCCGTGGAGCATGACCTCCAGGGATCGACGCTCGTAGCCATGACTAAGGACGCAGGCGGACAACAGACGGTCGACGCCGGAACCGCGGGCGTCGTCGCGCGGCCGCCGCTTCTCTTTCTCGGCGCTCTTCTGATCGGTGGCGTGCTGGACCGCCTGCTGCCCTTGCCGATTGCCGTTCCAGGGGGCGACCTGATCCGCTGGACGATGGCCGGCGCCCTGATCGCCATAGGCTTGGCGCTCGTCGTGGCGGGTATTCGCAACTTCTTAGGGGCAGGGACACCGGTTCCCACCAACGAGCCGACCCGGGCGCTGGTCACGGCCGGCATTCATGGCTGGACCCGCAATCCGATCTATGTCGGCTTCTTTCTCATCTATGTCGGCATCGGCGTGGGGGTGCAGGGCGTATGGATCCTGCTTCTTACGATCCCCCTCGCCATCACGGTCCGCTACGGCGTGGTCGCGCGCGAGGAGGCTTATCTGGAAAGCCGGTTCGGCGAAGCCTATCGAGCCTATAAGGCCCGCGTCCGGCGCTGGCTCTAACGCGGCTGGTCGCCGATCCCGACGTATTTTGGCCGTATCCTCCGGGCTGCCATATAGGGCGGCGTGGGATAGGGTATTGCCGGCGCGGCGAAGGGAGGGAGCGACACGTGCAAACCGATCGGATCGTGCTCTAGATGGACTCGCTGATCACGGCTGCAGCGCGCGCGCTGGCCGCGGGCGATGCCTTGGGCGCCCTGAACAGGATCGCATTGCGCGACGACGCTGCCGCGCTCGCGCTTCGCGGCATCGCGATGGCGCAACTCGGCGATCTCGTTCGAGCGAAAGCCCTTCTGCGAAGCGCGGCGCGCGCTTTCGGTCCCAAAGAGGCCGTCGCCCGCGCGCGATGCATCGTCGCGGAGGCCGAGATCGCGCTGGTCTCGCGCGAGCTGGGCTGGCCCGCCAAGGCGCTCGACGCGGCGAGGGCGACACTCGAGGCGCATGGCGAGCGATTGAACGCCGCGCATGCGCGCTATCTCGAGATCCGGCGTCTCCTCCTGATCGGCCGTCTCGATGAAGCCGAGCGCAAGCTCGGCGAGCTCGACCCCGCCTTCTTCCCGCCCTCCTCGAGGGCGGCATATGAACTGGTCGTGGCGGGGATCGCGATGCGACGCCTGCGGAGCAAGACGGCGCGGGTCGCGCTGGCGCGGGCCGAACGTGCCGCGCATCGTGCCGGCATTCCAGCGCTGGTCGCGGAGGTCGAAAGTGCATCCCTCATGCTCAGGACACCGGTGGCGCGCCTGGTCGCGGCCGGTGGCGAACGGCCACTTCTGCTTGAGGAGGTCGAGGCTTTGCAAGCCTCGGAAGCGCTCGTCGTCGATGCCTGCCGTCACCTCGTGCGCGGTCCCGGCGCCGTCGTTTCGCTCGCCAGGCGCCCGATCCTCTTCGCCCTGGCACGCGCATTGGGCGAGGCGTGGCCCTCCGACGTGCCGAGGGAGGTGCTCCTCGCCCGGGCATTCGGAGCGAAGGCCGCGGACGAATCGCATCGTGCGCGGTTGCGCGTGGAAATCGGCCGGCTTCGCGCGGTGCTGCGGCCGGTGGCCGGCGTCACTGCGACCAGGCATGGTTTCATCCTGGCGCCGCGCCGCGCCCGCGAGATCGCGGTGCTGGCGAGGCCCGTGGACGAGCGGCACGCGACGGTGCTCGCGCTGCTCGCAGACGGGGAATCGTGGTCGAGCTCGGCGCTGGCGCTCGCACTCGGCGCCAGCCAGCGCACCGTCCAGCGTGCCCTCGAGGAGCTTGTCGGGGCAGGCAAAGTGCAGTCGTTCGGCCACGGGCGAGCGCGCCGCTGGATGACCCCATCGGTGCCGGGATTCACGACGACCTTGTTACTCCCCGCTCCCTTGTTGACCGACTAGGATGGAGCTGAACGACAAAGGATAGGAACATGATCCGATCAGCGGCCGAGATCCTTCACGAATATGGACCATTCGCGGGTGCGGAGAACGTGCATGGTGTCACGTTCGATGGCCGGCATGTCTGGTTCGCTTCCGGCGACAGGCTGAACGCCTTCGATCCGGAGAGCGGAAAACCGTTGCGCTCCATCGATGTCGTCGCGCATGCGGGGACAGCCTTCGACGGCCAACATCTCTTCCAGCTCGCCGAGGACCGCATCAAGAAGATCGATCCGGAAACCGGACGTGTCCTCGCCACGATCCCGGCCCCCGGAGGCGGTGGCGATTCCGGGCTCGCCTGGGCCGAAGGAACGCTCTGGGTGGGGCAGTATCGGGACCGGAAGATCCATCAGGTCGATCCCCAGACAGGGGAGGTTCTGCGAACGATCGAGTCCAATCGGTTCGTGACGGGGGTCACCTGGGTCGACGGCGAGCTCTGGCATGGGACCTGGGAAGGGGACGAGAGCGAATTGAGGCGAATCGATCCTCAAACCGGGAAGGTCCTGGAGAGGATCGAGATGCCGGCGGGGGTGGGGATCTCGGGACTGGAATCCGATGGCGGAGACCGCTTCTTCTGCGGAGGCGGGAGAAGCGGGAAGGTGCGGGCCGTCCGGCGCCCTGATAGGAGCTCCTCGCGTTGACCGGGCAGGGAGCGCTGCTGCCGTTTCCCAAGATTCCTGACTAGCGGGGCAGAATCTGCGCTGCCGCCGCCTCCCGGCGCTCGCTTGCCGTCGTGAGGGCTGCCGACCATCGGGGACCCGCTAGTCTGGACGCTCCGAACCATCGTATCGCTGGTTTTGCACTGGCGAAGCATACCGACCTTCAGTATTCCTGCCGGAATTGGGGAACGCCCGCCCTGGTGGAGCGCGTCGTCAGCGGAGCGTCGACGTTCCGGCGTGCGACGGCCGGCTTTGGCGCGGGGGGTGCTCCGCCGGTCGATCCCGCAAGCGGCGTCGTCATCGATCGCCGAGGTCATGAAAGGATTCCAATGCCTTCACCCCATAGAATGTCGCCGAAGGAGATGTTGGAACGCCTGGTCTCCTTTCCGACCGTTTCGTCGGAAAGCAACCTCGCGCTGATCGATTTCGTCAAAACCTATCTCGACGAGCTGGGCGTGGCGACGACGCTGGTTTTGAACGAGGATGGATCGAAGGCCAATCTCTTCGCGACGATCGGCCCGATGATACCGGGAGGTGTCGTGCTGTCCGGCCACACGGACGTCGTGCCGGCGCTCGAGCACGGTTGGACGAATAGCCCATGGGCGTTGACCGAGCGTAACGGCCGGCTTTACGGCCGAGGCGCATGCGACATGAAGGGCTTCGACGCGCTTGTACTGGCGGCCGTGCCGGACATGCTTGCAGCCGGCCTGAAGAAGCCGATCCACATCGCCCTCTCTTACGACGAGGAAGTCGGGTGCAAGGGCGCTCATGCGTTGGTCGAAAACATGGCCAAAACGATCGCCAAGCCCCGAGCGGTTTTCGTTGGAGAACCGACGCGCATGCGGGTGGTCAATGGGCACAAGGGGCTGGTGGCATTCGAGACGCGCGTGCGCGGACATGCCGTCCACTCCAGCCGGATCGACACTGGCGTAAGCGCCGTGATGGTCGCGGCAAGGCTCGTAAGCTGGCTCGACGACACCATGATGGAAAATCGTAGCCGCCCGGCGACGGGCGGATTCGAGCCTCCCTACACGACGTTGCATTGCGGCGTGATCAATGGCGGCGCGGCGGCGAACATCGTCGCCGAGTCGTGCAGCTTCATCACCGATATTCGTGCCATTCCGCAGGAAAGGCCCCAGGACTTCCGGGACAGGTTCGAGCACTATGCGCGCACCGAGATAGAGCCTGCGATGAAGGCCATCGCGCCGAATTCCGGTATCGATATCGTGGACCTCTCATTCGTTCCCGGCCTTGCGCCGGAGCCCGTCGGTGAAGCGGAGCTGCTGGCGCTTGCATTGATCGGCGCCAACCAAACGGCGGTTGTGGCCTATGGTACGGAAGGCGGAATCTTCCAGGATGCCGGTTGGTCCACGGTTGTGATCGGTCCCGGCGACATCGCTCAGGCGCATCAGGTCGATGAATATATCGAGCTCGAGCAATTGAAGGCGGGGGAGCGCTTCATTGAGAGGTTGATCTCCGAACTGGCGCGATAGCTGGATCCGAGCCGATCAGAGACGCCCATGCGCTTGCGCAGGCCGGGATGGGGAGGGAGCCACGCTTGGGCCGCAGCCGGATATTGATCGACGCCTGTGTAGGCACGGACAAGGAGCGTCACGCCCGAACGCAATGGACCGGGCTGCAGACGCCGTTCCTCGACCGGCTTGCGCAAACCGGTTTTCAGCCGGAAGAGATCGACTATGTCTGCTGCACCCATCTGCATGCGGACCATGTGGGCTGGAACACCCGCCTCATCGACGGGCAGTGGGTGCCGGCCTTCCCGAACGCCAAGTACATTTTCGGCAGAAGCGAATACGCCTATTGGGACCAGATCTACCGCACCACCGATCCGAATGGCCGTCACCTTGCCGCCTATACCGGCAGCATGCCGCCGGTCGTCGAGGCAGGGCAGATGCTGCTCGCGGACGATGGCTTCGAACCGGACGGCTGGCTGCGCTTCGAGCCGGCGCCCGGCCAGGTTTCGATATGGCTTTCCTCGAAGGGCAGGACATGCGTCTTCTCCGGCGATATCGTCCATCATCCGATTCAGCTGCGCTACCCCGACTGGAGTTGCATCGGGTGCGGGGATCAGGTGCAGGCTGCGGTGACGCGCATCAAACTTTTCCACAGGATTGCCGACACCGACACGATTATGACGGGTCATTTCCTCGCGCCTCATGCGGGCCGGTTGACGTCCACCTCCAAGGCGTTCGACATTTCATGCGTCGAATGCGGGCCGAGCTCCGGCAGTGACTGAGAGGCTGGAGAGCCCACGCCAAATCCATGAGAAAGGGTCAGACATGAAGATCAGGTCAGCCGTCCTGCGCGAAATGGGTGCGTCGATGCCCTACGCCGAGAGCCGTCCGCTTTCGATTGCGCAGCTGGAGCTCGACCCGCCAGGGCAAGGCGAGGTGCTCTTGCGCATTCGCGCCGCAGGGCTCTGCCACTCCGACCTGTCGGTCATCAACGGGAGCAGGCCGCGCCCCATGCCGATGGCCATCGGCCATGAGGCGGCGGGTGAAGTGGTCGAGATCGGCGACGGCGTCGACGACCTCGAAATCGGCGATCATGTCGTGCTCGCCTTCGTTCCGAGCTGTGGGCATTGCCTTCCCTGCGCGGAAGGGCGGCCCGCTTTGTGCGAACCGGGTGCGGCGGCCAATGGCAAGGGCACGCTTCTCTCGGGCGAAATCCGCCTGCACGACCATGGCGAGATCATCCATCATCATCTCGGCTGTTCCGCTTTCTCCGACCATGTCGTGGTCTCGCGCCGCTCCCTGGTGAAGATCGACAAGGATCTTCCCTTCACCGAAGCAGCCTTGTTCGGCTGCGCCGTGCTCACCGGCGTGGGCGCCGTGGTCAACACGGCAAAGGTCCAGGCGGGCCAGTCGGTGGTGGTGGTGGGACTTGGCGGAGTCGGCCTTGCCGCGCTTCTCGGAGCACTCGCCGCCGGCGCCTCGCAGGTCATCGCCGTCGATCTTTCCGAAGAGAAGCTCAAGCTCGCCCGCGAGTTGGGTGCGACAGCCACGGTCAATGCCAGCAGCCCCGAAGCCGTTGAGACCGTTCGGCAACTCACCAGCGGCGGAGCTGATTTCGCGCTCGAATTCGCAGGCTCCGGCAAGGCGCTCGAAAGCGCCTACCGCATGACCAGGCGGGGCGGAACCACGGTGACCGCCGGCTTGCCTGCCCCCAATGTCGATCTCCCCGTGAATATCGTCAGCCTGGTGGCGGAGGAGAGGACGGTCAAGGGCAGCTATATCGGCACTTGCGTTCCCGTCCGGGACATCCCGCGCTTCGTTGCCCTGTACAAGGCGGGGCGGCTGCCGGTTGACAAGCTGATGAGCGGGGTTATCACCCTGGACGAGATCAATGAGGGTTTCGACAGGCTTCATCGCGGCGAAGTTGTGAGACTGGTCGTCGGGTTTTGAGCCAGCTGCAGCATCGGCGGCAAGCCTGATCAGTGAATTGCGCGGCGGATCTGACGTTCGAGGGAGGTCAGCGTGGAAAGAGCGGTGGAACCGATCACGGAAGCGGAGGCGCCCAAGCGGATCATCGATGTCCGCACCTTCTGGCAAGCCGTCGGGTTGCGTGCCGTTGGCACAGCCGTGGTGACGGCAAGCGCCAGTCAGGGGCCACGCGGATTTCTCGCGCTTTCCGCCACGCATCTCTCGGCGGATCCGCCGCTCCTGATGGTGTCGGTGGACAAAAAGACCTCCGCGCTGCAGACGATCGTCGAAGCGAAGCATTTTGCGATCAATTATCTGAGCACGCAGCAGAGCGAGCTGTCGGCTATCTTCGGTGGACGGGGCGAATTGCAGGGCGCCGACCGCTTCACCACCGCCCAGTGGACAACGGTCGCGACGGGCGCGCCCGCTCTCGTCGGCGCGGTCGGCGTCCTCGACTGCAGGCTGGAGGACGTCATAGAGAAAGAGAATGCGGCGATCGTCATCGGCCGGCTCGTGGACTTCTCGAGCACCGAAGAGGCGGCCCCGCTCGTTTCCTTCAGAGGCAAGACGCTCTGATCGCAGCGGCTGCCGGCCACGTAAGCCCACATGGCTGACGGATTCACGCCGTTAGAACCGCGCCTTCAGGCCGAGCTCGCCGCCGAAAACGTGATCGCCGCCGTCGAACTGCTGCTGGAAGAGGGCATTTCCGTAAACGGAGATATTCTCGGTGACCTCGGCATCGAAGCCAGCATCGATCTTGATCGAGGCGCCGTTGATGTCCGATGCGAATGGAACGAAGCCGTCGGCCGAAGAGAACTGCGTCTCGGGCTCGCCGAGGAACTCGTTGAGCACGCTCGCCCTTATCCATGCCAGCACCTCTCGCCCATCGCCGCCCGTCGGCCCTGCCGTATCGAGGTCCCAACGGCCGGACAGGCGCACGCCCAGCCGGCCTACCAGGCTCTCGACGTCGTCGAAGCGGATCTGTGCCGCGATGTCGCTGGTGTCGTCGAGATCGATCGTCTGATAGGTCAGTTGGGCCTGAGGTTCCAAGACGAGCCCGCCGCCGAGCTGGAACGGATAGCCGCCCTCGAGCGATGTCCCGAAGCCGAAGCCGTCCGTGTCGACATCCGGCAGGCGGCCCGATGCCGTTATGTCGTACCACGTGCCTTGGACGACGCCGTCGAGATACCATCCGGTCGATCCGTAATGGGTCCAATAGCCGCCGATCGTCCACCCGTTGAGGGCATCGCTGCCGGCGTCCAGCCCGTCGAAATGCGTGACGTCGGCCGTGGTGCGGCCATAAGCGAAGTAGGCGCCGGCATTGTCGAAGCTGCCGTTTGCATTCTCGGCGCGGTAGACGTCCATGCCGGTCTGCAGCGCGAAAAGATCGTAGTCGTAGCTCGGTCCGTCGCCGCCGAGCACGCCGAGATCGCCTCCATCCGTGTCGCCGCTCTGCCCGAGAATGCGCCCCCAGGCGAGAAAGTCGGGTCCGGTTCCCCCGGCGGACTGGGCTGTCTCGTCGAGCGACCTGCGCCCGCCCATGCGTTCGTCCAATGTCGAAAGCACTGCGTTGCCGTATCGCAGCGCCAGTGAGGGGATTGCTGCATAAAGAGAGGTCTCCCTCCGGAAATTGGGCGGCGGCGACGGGGGGTCACCTCCATCGCATACCGGCAGGGTCGGCGCGAGAGCGCAGTCGAGGGTCGAGCGCAGGAACCAGTCGTCGGGCGAGCCGCCGGCGAGCCCTCCGCGGAACAGCGAATATTCGTAGGGGCCGGCCACAGCCGGCGCGCCCAGCGAGAAGGCGGTCGGCGTGGTCGTCGCGCCGTTGATGGCATCGACGACCAGGATCCCGTCGCCGGTTGTTTGCGCGCCCGCTCCGCCGACATTGGTGACGATGACGGAGGTGTCGTCGCCCCTTCCGCCGTCGATCACCAGCCTGTCGGAAATAGAGGAATCGTCGCCGAGATGCGTGTTGATCGCCAGCGTGCCGTTCACGCCGATGTAATCGCCGACCACGGTGAGCGTCGTGCCGGGCGCCCCGCCGATCCGCACCAGCCCGGAGTTGGTCAGACCGGCGATAGTCTGGTCGAAGCCGGCGAGGTCGAGCGTGGCGCCGGGGGCGACGGCGAATTGCGAGCTGCGGCTGAATGTGTTGGCTGCCCCGGCCTGCAGGGTGCCGGCCGCCACCATGGTGGGACCGCTCCAGCTATTGCCGGTGCTGGTCAGTATGGTCGTGCCGCTGCCAATCTGGGCGACCGCGCCGACGCCGGAGATAGCGCCCTCGAACCTCACGACGTCTGCGCGGTTGAAGGCCAGTGTGCCGTTGTCGAGGACGTCGCCGATGATACTACCCGTCGTACCGCCGTTGCCGAGCTGCAATGTGCCGGCGGAGATTGTAGTGCCGCCCTCGTAGGTGTTCGGGCCGGTCAGGATGGTAGTGCCTGTGCCGGCCTGCGTCACCGAGCCGAATCCGGAGATCGCACCGGCGAAGGTCGCCACATCCGAACGGTTGAGGACAAGTCTGCTGTCGTCGATCACGTTGCCGACGATGCTGCCGGAGGTTCCACCGTCGCCGAGTTGCAGCGTGCCGGCCGAGATCATAGTGAAACCACTGTAACTATTGGCGGCCGTCAGCACAGCAGTACCGGCGCCCGTCTTGGTCAGGCTGCCTCCTCCGCCGATCGTTGCCGCCTGGGTGAAAACCGCGCCTGCCGTCACCTCGAACGTTCCGCCGTTGGTGCCGAGCGTGGTGGCCCGGTTCGTGGTGACATTGGCTGTCACACGCAGGGTTCCGCTGTCGAGGCCAAGCGGCGTCCCCGCCGCGCCGAGATTGGTGTCGCTCGCGATCTGCACGACACCGCCGTTGATGGCGGTTCCGCCAGCGTAGCTGTTGTCGGCAGCCAATACGAGCGTGCCGAGATCGGTCTTGACCAACGCCGGAGTGCCGGTGAGCACCGAATCGATGGTCGTCGTGTAGCCCGCGCCCTCGCTCGTGCCGTCGCCGACGCGGATGGTCGCACCATTCGGGAAGGCGGGCGAAGCAACCAGGGTCACTGCCTCGCCCCGGATGACATAGCCGTCGCTGGCGAACTGCATGCCAGAGACGTTGACGCTGCCGAGGCTGTCGTCGACGGTGACGACGCCCCGCGTCGCGGAGAAGATGGCAAAGGATGCATCGGCGAAAGGCGCATTCGGGACGCCGAGCACGTTGGTCCAGTTGTCGTTGCCACTGAAGTTCTGCCACGTGCCGTCGCCGCCATTGACGACGCTGTCGTCCTTCGGCCCCGCCTCGCCATCCCAGAAGTTCAGCTCGAGGCCGGCAAAGTTGATCAGGTTGACCTGGCTTGGGATCGTGGTCTGTACGAAGAAGTCGGGCGAGGGGATAGTGCCGATGGCGAGGCCGTTATTGGTCAGTTCCCCCGCGTAGCTGATGACGCGATAGATGCCGGGATCGAAGGAGCCGCCGGCGGAAGTCTCGACGTTCAACGTCCCGTCGAGGACAAGGTCGCCCTGAACCCTCGTCAGATCATTGAGCGGCCCGCCGACGACATTGGCCTGGCCAAAGCTGTAGCTCAGGAGCGAACCGCCAGTTAGCGCCAAATCTCCGTTGATGGTCAGCGTGCCCGGCGCCGTGCCGACGTCGCCCGGTGACAGCGTGGCGTCATCCGAGATCGCGACACCGCCGCCGATCGTGCCGATGCCGCCGAGGGTAGCGCCGCTCGCCACGCTGGTCGCACCGGTGGCCGCGCTCTGGTTGCCGTTCACAAAGAGAGTACCGGCGTTGACCTGCGTCGGGCCGGTGTAGCTGTTGTCCCCCTGCAGCGCGGTGGTGCCGGTGCCCTGCTGTACGACGCTGCCGGTACCCGAAATGACGCCGCCGATCGGCAGCAGGTCCGAGCGATCGACGGCCAGCGTGCCGCTGTTCAGGATATCGCCGAGGATGCTTCCTGTCGCGCCGCCATTTCCGAGCTGCAACGTGCCGCCGATGATCTGGGTGCCACCGCCATAGCTGTTGTTGCCTGTCAGGATCGTGGTGCCGGTGCCTTGCTGGATCAGCTGGCCGCTGCCGCTGATCTGTCCGGCGAGCGTCATTTCGTTGGAACGATCAACGATCAGCGTGGAGCTGTTGACCACGTCTCCGACGATGCCGCCGGTCGTGCCGCCATTGCCGAGCTGCAAGGTGCCGGAAGTGATCGTGGTGCCGCCGGTATAGGTGTTGTCGGCAGCGAGCACCGTCGTGCCGGTGCCGATCTGGCTCACCGATCCGCCGCCGGCAATGATTCCGCCGAAGGTGAGGGTGTCGCTGCGATCGAAGACGAGCGTGCCCTCATTGGTCACGTTGCCGATGATGCTTCCGGTCGTGCCGCCATTTCCGAGCTGCAAGATGCCGGAGCTGATCGTGGTGCCGCCGGTATAGGTGTTGTTGGCGGTGAGCACCGTCGTGCCGGTGCCGATCTGACCCACCGACCCGCCGCCGGCAATGGTTCCGCCGAAGGTAAGGGTGTCGCTGCGACTGAAGACGAGCGTGCCGTCGTTGGTTACGTTGCCGACGATGCTGCCCGTCGTGCCACCATCGCCGAGCTGCAGCGTGCCGGCGCTGATCGTGGTGCCGCCGGTATAGGTGCTGTCGGCGGTGAGCACGGTCGTGCCGCTGCCCGCCTGGACCAGCGATCCGGTGCCCGAGACGGTGCCGGCGAAGGTCAGGCTATCGGAGCGGTTGAAGATGAGCGTACCGTCGTTGGCCACATTCCCGGCGATCGAGCCGGCTGTCGCGCCGCTGCCGATCTGCAAGATGCCGGCGCCGATCGTGGTGCCGCCGGCGTATGTGTTGTCGTTCGCCAGGACGAGCGTCCCATCACCCATCTTGGTCAGCGCGCCAGCGCCTGTGACTGCCGACGTCACGGTGAGCGTCGTGGCGTCATCCGTCACGAAGGTGCCGGTCGAGTTGAGCGCAATGGCGCGCGCTGTCGTGATGTCGGCGGTGGTGTGGAGCGCTCCGCCGTCGAACGCAATCGAGCCGCTGGCGGCTCCGAGATTATGGTCGGCTGAAATCTGCAAGACGCCGTCCTCGATCACCGTGCCGCCGGTGTAGGTATTGGCGCCCTGCAAGACCAGTGTGCCGAGGTCCTTCTTGACCACTGCCGCGCCGCCGGCAAGGACCGACGCAATCGTCGTGGTCATGCCCGCTCCGGCTGTCGTGCCGTCGCCCACGCGGATGTCGGCCGCGCCGTTCAGAAGAGTGATCTCGCCCGCCGTCACTGTATAACCGTCGACGGCAAACTGCATGCCCGTCACGTTGATCGGCCCGGTGCTGGTGCTGACGGTTACAGTGCCGGGCGCTCCCATGAAGATGGCGTAAGCCCCGTTCGACCATGGCGCGTTCAGGCCGCCGTTCTCGTCTGTCCAGTTGTCGAGGATGCCGCCGTTCTCCCAGGTGCCGGTGCCGCCGTTGACGCCGCCGTCGTTTTTCGGGCTTACGTCCCAGAAATTCAGGGTCAGGCCGCTGGTATTGACCAGATTGACCTGGTTGGCGACCGATGTCTGTACGAAGAAGGGCCCGGCGCCCGAGGGCATGGTGCCGAGTTCCAGCGTGTTGTCGGCGAGCGTGCCGGTGTAGTTGATGACGCGGTAGATGCCTGTATCCATGGTGCCGCCGGGGGCGAGCGTGACGTTCAACGTGCCGTCCAGAACGAGATTGCCGCCGCCGGGGGCGCCGCCCACATTAGTGAGGTCGTTGAGCGGCCCGCCGGCGACGTTGGCTTGGCCGAAGCTGTATTCCAACACCGAGTTTGCCCCCATGTTCAGATTTCCTCTTACAGTGAGCGTGCCCGGCGCAGGCAAGTTGTCGCCCGGCGACAGCGTGCCGGCGCCGATCGTCGCATCGCCGCCGATGGTACCGACGCCGCCGAGCGTGGCGCCGATGTTGACAGTCGTCGCACCTGTTGCCGCAGTCTGGTCGCCGTTCACGAAAAGCGCACCGTTGCCGACCGTGGTGGCTCCCGCGTAGCTGTTGGCTGCCGCGAGAACTGTCGTGCCCGCCCCGATCTGGTTCACCGCGCCGGTTCCGGAGATCGCGCCGGCGAAGGTCACATCGTTCGAGCGGTTGAAGGTCAGCGTGCCGTTGTTAGCCACGTTGCCGACGATGCTGCCCGTGGTCGATCCGGCGCCGAGCTGCAGGGTTCCGGAGGCGATCGTCGTTCCACCCGTATAGGTGCTGGTCCCGGTCAGGACGACCGCGCCCACGCCGATCTGGCTCACCGATCCGCTGCCGGCAATGATTCCACCGAAGGTGATGTCATTGGAGTGGTTGAAGGCCAGCGAACCGGCGCTGGCCACGATCACGTTGCCGAGAATGCTGCCCGTCGTTCCCCCGTTGCCGATCTGCACCGTGCCGGCTCCGATCAGCGTTCCGCCGGAATAGTTGGCCTGGTTTTGGATGATCAACGTGCCCTCGCCGGACTTGGCGAGGAGAGCCCCGGCCTGGTCCTCCACGATCTGGCCGGTGAGCGTGAGCGAGGTCCCGGCTGCGGTGATAAAGGCGCCGCCGTTGCCTCCGATGCCGGTACTTCCGAGACTGATCAGGCGGTCGGTCGAGAACGTGGCAGTCGTGCTCAGGCCCGATCCGTTGGCGATAAAGACCTCCGTCGATGCCGCTCCGAGATTGACATCGCTGGAGATCTGCAGCCTGCCACCCAGGATCTGGGTTCCGCCGGCATAGCTATTGGCGCCGTTCAGGATCAGGGTGCCGATGTCATCCTTGAGCAGCGCAGGAGCGCCGGTAAGCACCGCATCGATGGTCGCCGTCATCGCCACGCCCGCCACACTGCCGTCGCCGACGCGAATGGAGCTGACACTACCCCTTCCCAAATTGGGCAGCAGCGTGATCGGCTGGCCGGTCACGACATAGCCGTCGGTGGCGAACTGCATGCCGACAGTCCTGACCGCGCCCAGGCTGTTGTCCACTGTTACCGTGCCCGGTGTCGCCAGAAAGATGGCAAAGCCGCCGTCAATCCAAGGTGCGTTGAGATCGCCGGTCGGCGTGGTCCAGTTGTCGTTGGGGGCCTGAGCCTGCCAGAAGCCGTTACCGCCGTCGATGGTGCCGCTGTTTTTCGGACCCGCTTGGCCGTCCCAGTAATTGAGCGCGAGCCCGCCAGTGTTGACCAGGTTGACCTGGTTGGGGATCGAGGTCTGGACGCTGAAGCCGGTCAAAGGCCTGACAGGAGTCGCCGGGTCCTGCGGCGTGGCCGGCGCGATCGCGTAGGAACCGATCGTCAGCCCGTTGTTGGTCAGGTTGCCGGTGTAGTCGATGACGCGGTAGACGCCAGGCCCGAGATCCTGGCCGGTGTCCACCACGTTGATCACACCGTCGAGCGTGAGGTCGCCGTTCACCACGGTGAGGTCGTTGAGCGCCCCGCCGTCGACATTGGCCTCGACCATGTTGTAGAACAGGATCGAATTTTCGTTCAGGTTCAGATTGCCATTGATCGTCAGCGTAGCGGGAGTTTGCGGCACTGCGCCGGGGGCCAGGGTGGCGTTATCTCCGATGGTGACATCGCCGCCGACGATCCCGGCTCCTCCGAGGCGGGTGCCGCCAAGGGCTGTAGTCGGCCCCTCCGCGGCGCTCTGGTCGCCGTTCACATAGAGCCAGCCATTGGCGATGGTGGTGGAGCCGCCATAGCTGTTGTCGCCGGTCAGCACCGTTATGCCGGGGCCGGCCTGGACCACCGAGCCGGACCCGGAGATCGTGCCGTCGAACGTAACCGTGTCGCTGCGGTTGAAGGCGAGCGTTCCGTTGTCCACGACGTCGCCGAGGATGCTGCCGGTGGTGCCCCCAAGGCCCAGCTGCAGCGTGCCGGCGGCGATCGTCGTGCCACCCTGGTAGCCGTTCGCTCCCGCCAGAACCAGCGTGCCGCCACCGTCCTTCGTGAGGCTGCCTGCTCCCGTAATGCCCTGGCTGACCACGCTCGTCACGCCAGCGGCGGTGCCGATGGTGCCGTCATTCGCGGTTATGGTGATCGCGCGGCTCGGCGAGAGATTGAAGCTGCTGCCGATCAGCAGTCCGCCGCCGTTGAGGGTCAGGCTGCCGGAAGCGGTCCCCAGCGCCGGATCGGCGTTGATGGCGATCGTGCCGCCCTCGATCGTGGTGCCGCCGCTGTAGGAGTTGACCCCGGAGAGGGTCAGAACGCCGGCGCCCGTCTTGGCCACCGCGCCGGAACCGCTTATCACGCCTGCATAGGTTCCGTTGTCCGGCTGCGCGAATCTCACGAGGCCATTGTCGGTGATGCGGGGCGGCAGGCTCTGCGCACGTGCTTCCAGTATGCCTGCCGGGCTCACCGTCACCGAGCCGTTGAAATTGCCGTTGTTGCCGGTCAGCACCAGCGTGCCCTGCTGCACCAGCACGGTGAGGGGCGCGCCTCCGCTCGCCGATACCGTGCCGGTGAGTGTCCACATGCCGCCACCGGTCTTGGTCAACGTCTGGAAGTTGCTGATGCTTCCTGGGAGAGCGTCGCTTGATCCTGATTCGCCGTTGAGGGTAAGCGTGTTGGTCCCGCCGCCCCCGTTGAAGCCGCCGGTGACCACTGAGGTTGGAAACAGCTCCAGGGTGTCGTTGCCGTTGGCAAAGAACAGGCCGCCGTAAACGAAAGCGCCCTCTTCGTTGATGAAGTGAACGGGGCCGTCCAGCTGATTGCCGATCGTGTTGTCGGTCACCGTTCCCGTGCCGCTGCCCCTCCGGATGACGCCGAAATTGTCGATCGTGTTGGGACGCTTGACCTCCCTGTCCTCGAACCAGATCGCCGCGGTGTTGATGGCGGAGATGGTTCCATGGTTGATCACGGAGTTACCTTCGCCGATGAGGTTCACGGCCTCGGCGTTTGTGGATGAGCCGGTAGCGCTCACAGTCGCGCCTTGCCCGATCGTGAGCATTCCGCCGGAATTGAATTCTATAGTGTTCTTGCCCGCTGCCCACAGCCCGTTCGTCCCTCCGGTCGCGCCGACGCTGGTGACGGTGGCGTTGTTTCCGAGGGTGATGATCGCCCTGTCGCGCAGGCTGATGGCGTTGGAATTGCCAGCCCTGACCGTGGCGCCTGACTGGACGATGATCGTGCTGTTGTCAGGCCCAAGCGGACCGTTTCCGAGTGGAGTGGTACCCAGATTGGTTTCGCCGCAGAAAGTGGTCATGCCGGCTGTGGGTGCCGGTGCACAATCTGCCGACGCCGGGGTCGGGGCCAACGCCGTACTTGCCAAAAGGGCCGCAAGCATGGGCGGAGCGAGCACATAGGTTCTGAACGAAGGTGCCAATTCTGACTTCCTTCAGCCCGCCCATGCTCAAGCTAACATTGTTTCGCACCAATACAACCGTCTGCATCTGGGCGTGCAATTCTTACGCGCCGACTGATGCATTTTGACTACACCTGACGCACATCGCCAAGAAATGTGCAGAGATCTCTAGTAAAGGGACATGAAAACAGCCGCTTAAGGCATTTGGCGAAAATTCTATTTTGCGCGACATGCTCCAAGCCCAGCAAATGCCGGCCGGTAGACTGTCATGGCGGGATACCAGGGGATCGGAATAGGCATGGGTGCCCGGGCGCAATACACCCACGGCATTGTGCGCTCCCACCAGATCGCGCCCCGTCGGTGCCGGGCAAGTCCCAAGTGAGCGGCTTGGCTGAGAACGATGGCGACGAGACGACCGATTTCTGGTAAGTTGGGAAATACCGCAGTGAACGCCTCTTTCTGCTGGATAAGCAGTGGGCTCTTCATCAGCGAGGATCCGATCATGAAAAAGATCACGTCCTGCTTGGGCGCCACAACCGTGGTTGCCGCCTTCGCCGTTACCAGCATCGCTCCGGCAATCGGCGCGCCGATCAATTTGCCAATGATGCAGATCGCCCACCCGTCAGAAGTCACCACCGTGGACTGGCACGGTGGTGGCTGGCACGGTGGTGGCGGCTGGCACGGTGGTGGCGGCTGGCATGGGGGCGGCTGGCATGGAGGCGGCTGGCACGGTGGTGGTTGGTACCCGGGTGGCTACTACCGCGGTTGGTACAATGGCTATGGCGGCTGTTGCAGCGATGATTTCTGGGTCGCCGGAGGGGCGCTGTTGCTTGGAGCGCTGATCGGAAGCGCTATTGCCAACAACACCTACTATGGTGATCGCTACTATTACGGAGACACGTACCCACCCAGGTACAGGCGTTCCTACTACAGACCCCCTTACTACAGGACCCCTTACTACAGGACCCCTTACTACAGGACCCCCTACTACAGCCACAGAGACTCATACGCACCATATACTATCCATCGCGCCGACCCATACCTCGGATGGCAACGCGGCTTGGGCCAATAGGCCTCCTGGCGAAGCGCTGGAGAGGCCTGCGCCAGCGGCTCAATGAGGGGTAACTCCTCGACCGCTGCCACACGGTGAACTGAGCGCCTGCGCTGGGCAGGGCGCATTGACGCGAAGCGCGAAACTTGATCGTACAATCCATGCCGATTAGCGGCTGCAAGAAGATTAGCTACAACGAAATGACCAGGTAAGTAGCTGCCTTGCTCAATCGTCGGTGGCGACTGCAGGGCGTAAGGTTGAGAAAGAAGGGGAGGGTGTCCACAGCGTCTGCTATGGGGACCTGAAATGGTACACTTGAAGCATCTACTGCCCGCGGCGGCCGTGGCGCTGCTGCTGTCTGGCCCTAGCTTCGCGGCCAAGCCAGACATGCCAACGGGGCAGGAAAAGAAGATCTCGCGGGCGGCCCCGGGTCCAGTCGCCGGCGTCGGGCTTCCGGTCGCGGCTGTGGCCGGTGGCTTTATCTGGTGGCGCAATCGCCGCCGCAATCAGAAAAGCTGAACTGTGTAACGTCGAGGTCAGCCGGCAGGAGGAAGATACGATCACCTTCTTGAGTGGTGCGAGTCGGGATTGGTTGGCTGGAGTGGATCTCCAGCCGTTACCGAGCATCTAGTCTAAAAGGGCGATAGTCCGCCGTCCTGGTTGCTTAGGTCGTTCGCGGTCTCCCCTGCTATTCTCCGGGCGAAGAATGCCGATGAACAGCTTATGGCCGAAGCTGATGCCCCAGGATCCTTTTGCCGATCGGGTGCGGTCATCCATCGGCGCGTCGTCTGGCGATCGGGCGGACTACCTTAGCTGATGGTGCCTATCTGGAACCGAAGCCGCCCTGATCACGTACCACCACACGCATTTCATGCCGCCGTCCTGAACTGGTGCCCGTCACCCTATCGAACGGTCTCCCCTTGATCATCATCGGCCCGGGGGCCCGTCTGACGGCTAGAGCGAGGGCGCGCGACGCCTCAGGGACTTTGCGCCTTGCCTTTGGCGCCGAGGACGCTATTTTCCAAACATCGTCGGCAACCAGCCACAAGCACAGTCGGCGCCTGAGAGACAGTCCGAGCTCCCGCTTAAAGATAGGGAGCGCGGTTTTGCGAAAACCAATCCATTCCCCCAGCGTCACGGATACCAAGGTCGTCACGTCGACCGAACGCACACTTCAGCATGCCTATGACGTGTTGGAGAGGACAGCCCACCTGGTTCCGGCCCCCAGCCCTCCGCTCCCACGGGATGGGCGAGCCCGGCTCATCCCTAAGAATGGGCTCAGCGTACCGCGCCTGAAAAAGTGATGCCCGGCATTCAACGGGCGGCGATCCCAACCCCGGCGCTACTCCCGAACTACTTTCCGAGGCCGGGGCGGATCACGTGCCTTTGATCTCTAACGTTGCCCCGCGCGCAACCCATGCACTGAGCCCTGGGGGGCGCTTCCCATCAGGAAGCGTCGGAAGGGCGTCGGCGGGGCTATGAAGCCCAGGAGCGAACCGAGGGGGAGATGATCGGAATAACGCACCGGCTGGCGGCCGCGGAGCGCTCCGTCTAGGCGATCGGGCCTTACCACCGTGGAGCTCCAGCATGTGCGCGATCGCGTCGTCGTCGCCGGCACGCTCGGGGCCGACGCTTTGGACGATCGGGAAGGTCCTGATCTCAGCTGCCGCAGGTGTGGCTGCGCCTACTATGCCTTACTGGGAGGTCGCCGCCTTGACGGAATGCCCTACGCTGAGCGCTTCCGTGCAGACGCTCTCTCAACGATGCCCCAGATGTGGCCGAACGGATCGAAGAAGGATGCTCCCCGCCGACCATCGTCGGTAACGTCCAGCCCGTACCGGACAACGGCCCCGGCGGCCATTGCTTTCCTCAAAACGGCATCTGCATCGCTCACTTCGAGGCTAAAGGCTGTCGATACGGCCCCATTAGCCTTGGGGAAGAATGGCCCGCCCCGGAAGGGTTCCGCCTCGCGGCGAGGGTTGGCCCCGCATACTGAAAACGTCGTGCGGCCAACGACCAACTCGACCCCCGCCAACTCATCGTCAATTGAGTAAGCCTTCGCCAGATTTGCATTGAAGGCGGCTCGATAGAAATCTACCGCCTCTTGCTCTCGGCCATGCTGGACAAATATCGTGGCGGTTACGGCCATTTCATTGTCACAGGTGGCCTTCATCACGTTCCAGTCGCAGAAGCCAAACTGACGTGCGACGATCTCCAGGCAGGCACTATGCGGTAGATCCACATGGCGGTCGGCCAGCGCCATGCGCAACGCCTTGGCCATCGATTTTGAGCGACTGAGAGTGTCCATAGGTCGATCCCTTTGCCGGGCGATACGATGTCAGTGCTCGCGTTGCTGACGGCCGCCCGAAGGGTCAAACCAAGCGTGTTGTGCATTCACCATTCCGAATGGAGCGAGCGGCAGGCTGCACAGCCAGCTAGAACTGTACCGATGGCGCCGATTCGGTCAAGCTGAGCCGCCCAGTTCCTCTCCTTGTGAACTGCTCGGGGCCGACATGCGGGTGACACGGGGATCCTGCAACGCTTGAAGCAGGCGTACCAGAATAGCCGGTCTCCGCCCTAGTCGTGGTTGTCGCGAACCATTCGCAAACGCGTCCCGTCAATACTTTCTGAGCTCTTCGAAAATCAGATCCCGGTGCCGCGCATGTTGCGCCAACGTGGCATGGAGTAGCTGAAGGAGCTCCTCTGCCTCCTCGATCGGAAGTCCTGCCGATCGCAGCCACTCGATTCGCTCCACCTGTTCGCGAATATGCCTTTCGCCTTGAGCGACATGTCGCTCCGCCATTTCAAGGTCGGCTTGGGAGTAGGCCACCAGCCAGCATAGAGAACATTCTCTCGAGGCGATAGAGGAATGGCGCTCGTCAGTCCTCGGCGCCTCCCGCCGAGCAATTGTTTGTTAACGGGTGCCTATTTCTCTCCACTATCGTGAGACGCAGGGTTATTGGGGCCAGTGGACCCGCTCTCACGGCCGACCCGCGGGGCATCTGCTGGGTCGGCCCCATCGAGCCTCGTCTTTCGTCGGCGGCTCCCACTAGACTAAATCCTAAGTTGATTCACAGACGCCTGCATCCGATGAAGCGCAGCCTGATTGGATGGCCCCAATGTCCAGTCCGGTAGCGGCGGGCCTCCAATCAACGTGGTCGCTCGCCGCTTCAGTACTCATGGCAGCGGAGAGCTCAATTTCCGAGCTCGACTTGCCGCGCCTCAGCTTCATAGCCGTCCGCCATTTCTTTCAGGTTCTTGAATATTGCGGCGTCGGTAACCGTGAGGGCTAAGCGGCGGCACCGATCGGCTTGCTTCCGAAGGAGATCGGTCTGCCAGGCGGCAGTAATGTCAATCAGGATATTCACCGCGCCTGCGAGCTGTCCGCCCCTGAAGATTAGCGTCGGGAAGGGAGTGAAGGCGACGCGACTTCCGTCCGGCCGCTCAGCAACGGCTGATATTCCGCGGACAGGTTGTCCGCGCAAAACAGCTGTAGCCATTGGGCAACTTTCATGCGGGAGATATGCGCCCGACAGGGTGTAGAGCTTCCATGTGACGCACCATCGGTCCCGTCCAGCTTCAGGGTGTCTCCCCGCGTACTCGACACAGGCCTTGTTGAAGTGCGTTACGACACCTTCCGAATCGGTGAGGTACACGGGCGCCGCCACAACGTCGATGATCGGTTGGACCGACTCGTCGATGCTCGGGATGGCGCGGACGATAGCTTTTATCGTCTCCTCGGCAGTTGCCGTCGATACCACCATAATTCTCCACCTGTTCAGGTGAGCACCACTAAGCCGGAGGCTCGATCTTTTGTTCCCCCAAAATCACCACGCAGGAGGTTCGGAGGATTATCACGAACCCGCCGAGAGTTTAGCCGCGGATGGTCGCGAGATGACCGGCTCCACTCTTGTTGACGGCTTCGGACGTGTCCTCGTCAATCGTCATCACGGGCTTCGCTGGCATGTTCCCGTCGCAGCGCTATGCTCGCATCCCGTTCCAACATCAGGCTCATGACCTCGGCTACTTCCTTGAGCAAGCGCCGGATATCTTCGGGAGACATCTGATCGGTATGATCGGCGGCGTCCATCACGGTAACCAGAAGATCCACGCCGCGTTGATGAACTGGCATAAGGCTCCCTCCCTTGCATTCGGAAACGGAGTTGACATGATCTTCTGGTCATTCCGGCACATCGTCAACTCAAGCTAACTTGAGGGCAGCATCTTTCGGGAAGCCAGTGCGCGATGGCACCCAGCCGGACACGCCCCGTCGGCGGTCGTGAACACGCTTGACGCGGCCGTTGAGCCCCCAGCGGAACGCGAGCCGGATGTTTTTTGCCCGCAGCACCACTCTGGTCGAGTGAAAGCCCTTGAAAGCCACGATTGTCAGTTGCAATGTGGATGCAACATGAAACGCAGGATTTTTTGGTTAAGTCTTTGAAAGTGCTGGTAGCGGAGGAGGGATTCGAACCCCCGACACAAGGATTATGATTCCTCTGCTCTAACCGACTGAGCTACTCCGCCCCGATGGCGCCGGTCGCATCGCGCTTGTGGCAAGCGGATGGGGCAGGGCGCCGAGGACGCGCGGATATAAGGTTGCCATGCGGAGGCTGTCAAGCACGCAGCTTGGCTTTTCCGATGCTGGTTTATGCGAAGCGCCCGCGACGATCCGCTCCTTGTCGCCGGGCCTCCAGGGGTTGAGTTCAGGCCGCCCCGCCGTTATGTCTCCGCCACGATTTCTAGAGACACGGATTACATGAAACCGCGCATCGCTGTCCTTGGTTGCGGGTATTGGGGCAGTAACCATATTCGCACCCTCAAGGCGCTCGGCGCCCTGTACGCCGTCTCCGACGCGAATCTCGCGCGCGCGGAAGGTTTCGCCACCGAACAGGAATGCCTTGCCATCGCGCCCGACGAGCTCTTCTTGCGCGAGGACGTCGACGCCGTCGTCATGGCGCTGCCGCCGCAGTTCCATGCCGAACTGGCGATCGCCGCGGTCAAGAACGGCAAGGACGTGCTGGTCGAGAAGCCAATCGCCCTCACCGTCGCCGATGCCAAGCGCGCGGTGGCTGCCGCCAAGGCGTACGGCCGCGTTTTCATGGTGGGCCACGTCCTGCGTTTCCACCCGGCCTTCGAAAAGCTCAAGGAATTGATCGACCAAGGCGAACTCGGCGAGGTTCGCTATATCCATTCCCACAGGCTCGGCCTCGGCAAGTTCCACACCGAGAACGATGCGCTATGGGACCTTGCGCCCCATGACCTTTCCATGATCCTCGCCATCACCGGGGAAGCGCCGGACGAGGTGCGCGGGGAGGGGGCGGCACTGCTCGATCATTTGAGCGACTTCGCCCATCTCCATATGCATTTTCCCAGCGGCCTGCGCAGCCATCTCTTCGCGTCGCGCCTCAATCCTTATCGCGAACGCAGGCTGACCGTCGTCGGCGCGAAGGCAATGGCGGTGTTCGACGATGTGGAGCCCTGGGAACGCAAGCTCGCCGTCTACCGCCACGCCGTCTGGCAAGACAGCGGACAGTGGGCCTTTACTCAGAACGAGCCTTCCTATGTGCCGGTGGAGCAGGGGATGCCGCTGACGCGCGAGCTGCAGCACTTCATGGACTGCATCGCCACGCGAGCCGAGCCGCGGACCGATGGAGAGGAGGCCATCCGCGTGCTCCAGATCCTGACGGCCGGCACGATTGAGCACGGTAGAAGCCCGGGAGCAATCAATGCTTCCGCCCAGGCGTGACGCTGAAGGCCTCGCTGCCAACCCTCGTATGATAGGCGGCGTTGATCGTTGACCGGTCGCGGGTTGCCGGACATGTCACCGCGTTCACAAACCTAGAGATCCTCAGATCGTCGGCGCTGTCTGGAGCCCCGACGATCCGCGAGATAACGGAGGGCGATCGGGGCAATCCCTATTGTCGCGGGAATCACTCAGCCGGGATATGGGCGGGCATGTTGGCAAGCCTGGACAGCATGGCCTCGGCCTCCGCGCCGCGCTCGGAACGCTCGATGAAGCCGCCGCCGAAAACGCGGGCTTCGTTGCCATCGTCCGAATAGAGCACGCATGCCTGGCCCGGCGCGATGCCGGATTCGCCCTGGGCAAGCTCGACCCACACCTTGCCGTCGCGATGATGCAGCATCGCGGGGCGCGGCGGTCGCGTGGAGCGTACCTTGGCGTAGAGTTCCATGCCCTCTTCCGGGACCTCCGGGAGCGGAGTGTCGCCGAGCCAGTTGATGGCGCGCAGGAAGATCTTGTGCGTCTCCAGCGCTTCCCGTGGTCCGACGATGACCCGAGCCCGATCGGCGTCGAGATGAACGACGTAAAGCGGCTCGCCGGAGGCGATGCCGATGCCGCGGCGCTGGCCGATCGTATAGCGCAGGATGCCGTCATGGCGCCCGAGCACGCGCCCGTCGATATGCACGATGTCGCCGGGGGAGGCGGCCTCGGGCTTCAGTTTGGCGATGATATCCGAATATTTGCCCTGCGGAACGAAGCAGATGTCCTGGCTGTCGGCCTTGGCCGCAACGGTCAGGCCCATCTCTTCCGCGATCTTGCGGACCTCGGGCTTCGACATGCCACCCAGGGGAAAGCGAAGATAGTCGATCTGCTCCTGGGTGGTGGCGAACAGGAAATAGCTCTGGTCGCGGTCGGCATCGACCGGCCGATAGAGCGCCCGGTGGGGCCCGTTGGGACGAGACCGGATGTAATGGCCCGTGGCCAGAGCGTCGGCACCGAGATCACGCGCGGTCTCGAGCAGATCCGCGAATTTGACGGTCTGGTTGCAGGAGACGCATGGAATGGGTGTCTCGCCGGAGACATAGCTTTGCGCGAAGGGATCGATCACCGCCTTGCGGAAGCGCTCCTCATAGTCGAGCACGTAGTGGGGAATGCCGAGCGTCTCGGCGACACGGCGCGCGTCGGCGATGTCCTGGCCCGCGCAGCAGGAGCCGGCGCGATGGGTGGCCGCTCCGTGGTCGTAGAGCTGCAACGTCACGCCGACCACGGAGTAACCCTCGCGCTTCAGGATGCCGGCGACCACCGATGAATCGACGCCACCCGACATCGCCACGACGACGCGGGTGTCTTCAGGACGGGCCGGGAGATCCAGGCTGTTCATGGGCTCAGGTTCCGATGCTTGATAGCGGCGCTTCATGCCAATCCACGCAATATAGGTCAAGGAAAGCGCCGCCGCCACCTCGGGCGGACCGGCTCCCGGTCGTTCGCGAAGTCGCTCGCATACCGGCCGATCATGGTGAATCCTTGGTTAAGGCGGCCCCTAGAGCCCGTCCTTGTTGCTTAGGCCTTTTTTAAAGCTGTGCGGCTAGTCTGGGGAGGATTAGGTCTTTGAGTAGTAGAGAGTACGATGACCGATCTGGTTAGACCGCGAGTCAAGTATGTGATCGGGCCCGACGGCAGTCCGCTCACGATTGCCGACCTGCCGCCTTCCAACACGAGGCGCTGGGTTATCCGCCGCAAGGCGGAAGTTGTCGCTGCCGTACGCGGCGGGCTGTTGAGCCTCGACGAGGCCTGCCAGCGCTATAAGCTCACCACCGAGGAATTCCTGTCCTGGCAGGCGTCGATCGACGAATACGGCCTGGCCGGCCTGCGTACCACCAGGATCCAGCAATACCGTCACTGAAATAGGGGCAGTCCAGCCTCCGACGAAATGAGGGCGTGGTACCATACGCCCTCATTCTGTATTCGCATTCAGGTCGTCAGAACGATCTTGCCCTTGGGCTTGGTGCCGAGAAAGACGTGCGCGGCCGCGGCTTCGGCGAGATCGAAGGTCCGCTCCACGTGGATCTTGAGCTTGCCCGCCTCGACAAGCCGACCGAGTTCCAGGAGCGCGGCACGGTCAGGACGGACGGAGACGCGCGCGACCGTGATGCGACGCTCCCGCGCAGCGGCCGAAGCCGCCTCGTTCACGGCCAGAAGAGACACCAGCACGCCACCCCAGCGCAGCGTCTTGACGGTCTCGTTCGCATGATCGCCGCCGACAGTCTCGAGCGCAATGTCGATCTCTTGCGCGCGCCGGGTGAAGTCCTCCTTGCGATAGTCGATCACTTCGTCTGCTCCGAGATTTCGGACGAAGTCCCTCTTGTCCTCGCTCGCGGTTGCGATCACCGAGGCGCCGCGCGCCTTGGCGATCTGCACGGCAAGATGGCCAACGCCGCCGCCCGCGCCATGGACGAGCACCCTCTGGCCCGTCCTTAGCCCACCAGCGTCGACCAAGCCCTGCCAAGCCGTTAGACCGGCAAGAGGCAAAGCGGCGGCATGGATGTGGTTGAGCCCCCTCGGTTTGGGCGCGATCTCGCCGGCCGGCGCCGCCACCTTCTCCGCATAGGCCGCCGCCTGATTGGGAAAACGCGGCATGCCGTAGACGGCCTCGCCGACAGACACGTCCGTGACGCCCGTTCCGACCGCCTCGATCGTGCCGGACACGTCCCAGCCCAGCACGAAGGGCGGATCCCCCAGGAGCGGATATAGCCCGGCGCGGACGGCCGCATCGACCGGATTTACGCCCGCGGCCTTGACCGCGATGAGGATTTCGCCCGGGCCCAGCACAGGATCGGGCCCTTCCGACGGTGTGAGAACCTCGGGGCCTCCGAAAGCCCGCTGTGTCACCGTGCGCATTTGCAAGCCTCCGCGGTTGAGCGCCACCCTCGGGTGCGCTCCCTTATCATCTGGACAAGGCTGAGCACATTTCCAGTGGCGCCGCGCAGCGGTGGACGAATCGAGGCGGGTTCGGCGCGAGCGCGGCGACGGTCGTAAACGGGAGACTGTTGGAAAGCTGCGCCGCAGGAAGTGCGGCGCAACCCTCAGCCGATCATGGCGCTACGGCCGCCTTCCGCTTCCCGTGCCCGGGAATCGCGGGATTCCAGCATTTCGGCCTTGCTGAGCTCCGCTTCGGCCTCGGCCAGGCGGGCTTCCGCCGCCTTCTTCTGCTGCATCAGGTCGAATTGCGAGTTCTTGAGGTTGTCGCGCCGCAGGCGTGCCGCCTTCGCGAAGGTAGGGTAGGCGAAATGGCTGGTATCGGTGATCCCCGCCTTTTTCTCCTCGGCGACAATCTGGACGTCGAGCTCGTTCGCCATCCGGTCGAATTCGGCGATCATGGTATCGAGCTGCGTGAGCTGCCTGCGCTTCTCGTTCACTTGAAACTGTTTGAGCCGGACGAGATTCTCGCGTGATTTCATGACTAGCTACTCCACAATACCAACCGGATCAAACCGGAACCGCCGCCGCCCGGAAAAGGCGCCTCCGTTGCCCCGCCCGCCAGGCCATTTGGGGAAAGGAAACAAATCCCTAAGATTTTGGCCGGCGGTAACCATTCGTTTACGGGCATTGTTAATCATACGCGTCAGGACTTAAGGCGCGGTAAAAATTCCGGCTTCGCGGTCAACACGGACAAGCCGAGTCGCGGGAGTCGCTTGCGGTGGTTTGTTAAAGTTGCGGGTGAGGAATTGGTCACCGCGATTAGCGTTTAGATTCAAGTAGGTGTGTCGAGAAGCTGAAAAATCAGATAACGCTTGCCAAGCGGAATCAGATTTTGTTAACCATTTGATGGCAGCCTCCGATTCAGGCAATCACTGCTTCGGTGCCGGAAGCCCAGGACCGGTGCGGCGGCAGAAAGGGGAATGGAATGCGTGTTCTGCTGATTGAAGACGACAGTGCGACCGCACAAAGCATCGAGCTGATGCTGAAATCGGAGAGCTTCAACGTCTATACGACGGATCTCGGCGAAGAGGGTGTCGACCTCGGCAAGCTCTACGACTACGACATCATTCTCCTGGACCTGAACCTGCCCGATATGTCGGGCTACGAGGTGCTGCGTACGCTGCGCCTGTCGAAGGTGAAGACGCCGATCCTGATCCTGTCCGGCATGGCGGGCATCGAGGACAAGGTGCGCGGTCTCGGCTTCGGCGCCGACGACTACATGACGAAGCCCTTCCACAAGGACGAGCTGGTGGCGCGGATCCACGCCATCGTGCGCCGTTCGAAAGGGCACGCGCAGTCGGTCATCGTCACCGGCGATCTGGTCGTCAATCTGGATGCCAAGACGGTCGAGGTCGCGGGACAGCGCGTGCACCTGACCGGCAAGGAATACCAGATGCTCGAGCTGCTCTCGCTTCGCAAGGGCACGACGCTCACCAAGGAAATGTTCCTCAATCATCTCTATGGCGGCATGGACGAGCCGGAGCTGAAGATCATCGATGTCTTCATCTGCAAGCTCAGGAAGAAGCTCGACGCTTCGTCCGGAGGGCAGAACTACATCGAGACCGTTTGGGGCCGCGGCTACGTTCTGCGCGAGCCGGAGGAAATCCGCGCCAGCGCCTGAGCGGGGCTCGCGCTCAGGGACCGAACCCGGCCTCGCGCCGGGTTTTTTGTTGCCGGAGCTTGCGCGTCGAAGCGATGCTCTCTTCATGCGGCCGCTTCGAGCTGCCTGAAGCGTTCGAGCAGTTGCGGGCGGTTGAACGGCTTCAGGAGGTAACCTTGCGCGCCGGCGCGCTTGGCGCGCATGATCGCGCCGATGTCGACCTCCACCAGGCTGACCGCGATCTGCGGCTTGACGGCAGCGGGTATCCGGCGCACGCGCCGTATGAACTCCTCCGCGCTCATATCGGGAAGGATGCCGTCGACGACGATGATATCGGGCATGTCGGCGCCGCACATATCAAGCGCACCCTGGCCGCTGTCGGCCTCGATCACCATCATGTCGGGGCTGTTGAGGATGCGCTTTGCGACCTTCCGGACGACGCTCGAATCATCGACGAACATACAGCGCTTCATTTCCTGCCCCTTACGCGGCGTGCGCCTCCCTTGACGCCCGACGCTCACCCGTTGTCGGCCCCATTTGCGCGCCAGGTGAACTTTCGTGGGCGCACCTGCTCGAGCCACAGCTCCGGAGAATTACGAGACCCGCTGGCGTTGGGTGTCCGCGACCGAAACTGCTTTCGCAGTGACCCTTACCGGGGCGACGTAAAGGACGGGGAAAGGAGACGGTTAAATATCTAACGATCGCCGTGCTCGTCTCGCGGCAGACAGGACGGTGAACCCGCCCGGGCTGGCTTTCCTCGGAAGCTTATATGGGATAGCGTACCACCCTATCTCACACACCAAGTCCAACAAGGATCAACTCCTTGCCCGCGTCCGGCGCATCGCTGGTCAGGTCGGCGCGATCGAAAAGGCGATTGCCGAGGAAGCGGGTTGCTCGGTTGTCCTCCACCAAGTCGCGGGGGTGCGCGGTGCAGTGCTCGGCTTGATGGACGAATTGATCGAGGATCACATACGCGAGCACGTCGCGCGCCCTGGTCTTAGCGATGACGCCCGCGCCGAAGCTGCCGACGAGCTCATCGCCGCAGTGCGCCGCTACGCGAAGTAAGGACCTTTCTCATGTCATTCGACTCCGGGTACGATGCCCTGACGCACGATCATGTGTTCCTTGGCCATGGTCATGATGAGAACGCCCGGCGCACGCTATGGGTCGTGATCCTGACGGCCGGCATGATGATCGGCGAGATCATCGCTGGTGTGCTGTTCAACTCGATGGCGCTGCTCGCCGACGGCTTTCACATGGCGACGCATGCCGGCGCACTGGGCGTGGCGGCCGCAGCTTACGCCTACGCCAAGAAGCATGCGCACAGCCGCCGCTACAGCTTCGGCACAGGCAAGGTCGGTGATCTCGCCGGCTTCGCCTCGGCGCTCGTGCTCGGGCTGGTGGCTTTGGGCATCGCGGTCGAGTCCGTCAGCCGCATCTTCGAGCCAAGCCCGGTCGCCTTCTCCGAGGCGACGGTCATTGCCGTCGTCGGCCTTCTCGTGAACGTCGCGAGCGCCGTTCTGCTTGGAGGTCATCGTCACGGACACGGCCATGACCATCATGAGGGCCATGGCGCCCATCACCATCAGCAGGACAACAATCTACGGTCGGCTTATGTCCATGTCCTGGCCGACGCGCTCACCTCGGTGCTTGCGATCGCGGCGCTTCTCGGCGGTCGTTATCTCGGCTGGATCTGGCTCGATCCCGTCATGGGCATCGTTGGCGCGGTCGTCATCGCGAGCTGGTCGTGGACGCTCATGCGCGACACGGCGACTGTGTTGCTCGATGCATCGGATCCGGATCTCGAAGACGAGATTCGGCATGAGGTGGAAGGACCGGGCGATGCCCGGATTACCGATCTCCACGTCTGGCGTGTCGGCCCGGGTGCACATGCCGCGATCGTCAGCGTCACAGGCGCCGATCAGGACGCTGTGCGTCGTCGACTCGCACCGGTACACGAAATTGTGCACCTCACCGTTGAAGTCAGATAGCGCAATCGAAACCGAAACATCGGAAATGCAAAGCCCGCCCCAGCGCCCGCCCGTGGCGATCGTCTCTCCGCTCACTCTGACTCACATCGGCATCGGGTTCGGCCAGTGCTCAAAGCGTGGTCAGCTCGCCGAAAGCACGATTTCCTCCGGGGTGGCGCGAATGGAGATCGCCATCCCGGCCTCGCGTGCCAACAGCAGCGTGTAGTAGGGCTGGACCGCATGCGCGTCGATCGGCTCTTCCGGCTTCTGGCCGGAATGCAGCTCCAGGAACTTCGGCGGCACGCGTACCATTGGACCGGAAGAAGCAAGCGTGAATTTCGGCTCGGTTTCGACATCGTCAAGGGACACCGTGATCTTGCCCCCGCGGGGTATAGCGCCGATGGCGATGAGGACGAGGTTGAGCAGAAGCTTCACCTTGTTCTTGGGCAGAAGCGCGCGTCTCCCGTTCCACACCAGCTCCGGCTTCTCATTGCGGATGTAGGCGGCCGTAACCGCCTCGGCGTCGCCCGTGTCGATCAGCATGCCGGCCGAACCTGCCGCGCCGAAGGCGATGCGGGCGAACTGCAGTCTGGCCGATGCGTTGCGCGCGCTGGTACGGATGAGATTCATCGCGTCCTCGTCGGCACCGCCTTCGTCCAGGAGCTCGAGCCCGTTGTTGATGGCGCCGACCGGAGAAATGATGTCGTGACAGACTCTGCTGCACAAAAGGGCGGCGAGGTCTGGTGCTGAGAGTGTATGGAGGTCAGCCATGAAAGGTCCCGGATCGTTCTTGCCTGCCGTTGACGATGACCCGCGGCATGTGCGAATCACGCCCGCTTCATCGGGAATCGTTTACACAGCGGCTCTTCCATCAGCAAGAAACGGGGGCATCGATTGTCGTCGCGGGCGCCGGGAAAGGCGCGGAAATGCAGGCGCCGGACGGGCTGACAATCATCGATCCGCCATCTTCATGCGGGAGCTTAATGGTTGAAAAAGGATTACGGCATAGCTTGCCAGGTAATGGTCGCCGAACCGTCGCCAAGAGCGGTAGGGGCCGGGCGTCGGCAGATGTGCTCCCGAACGGAGACAGGAAGCATGTTTTGCAGACTTGAAGGCCGACAATTCGTTCGGCTGATCGCGGCGTCGTTCTTTTCCTTCGCGGTCCTCATTCTGGCCACGGGCACCTCGCGCGCGGAAGAATACACCGCGCAGGAAATCGTCGATTCGGGCCACCGCTTCTTCGGTGCGACCTCCGGCGGCCTTGGAACGCTGATCGAGAAGATCTTCGCATCCTACGGCCTGCCCAACGGCTATGTGCTGGGTGAGGAGGGGTCGGGAGCTTTCTTCGGCGGGCTCACCTATGGTGAGGGCACGCTCTACACCAAGAATGCCGGGGACCATAAGGTGTTCTGGCAGGGACCTTCGCTTGGCTGGGATTTCGGCGGCGCCGGCTCGCGCACCATGATCCTCGTCTACAATCTGGACGATATCTCCAGTGTCTATCAGCGCTTCGGCGGCGTCGCCGGTTCGGCGTATGCCGTCGCTGGTCTCGGTTTCGAGGTGTTGAAGAACGGCAACGTCCTGCTGGTGCCGGTGCGGACGGGTGTGGGCGCCCGCCTGGGCGTCAAGGTCGGCTACCTCAAGTTGACCGAGAGCCCGACCTGGAATCCGTTCTGAATGGAATAACCGTGCCGCTCGGCACTGGATTCGATAGACTGGCCTGTGGCAGAGAGAGCCCAAAAGGTGGCGACGCGTGATCCAGTCCATACTCTTCTTCGCCTTGGGATTCCTGTGCGCCGCATTCCTGGCGGTGATGGTCGCGCCAGCCATCTGGCGACGGGCACTGGTCCTTACGCGCCGGCGCATGGAGGCCTCGACGCCGCTGTCGAAGGCGGAAATCCAGGCCGACAAGGACAGTATGCGGGCGCAGTTCGCCATGGCGACTCGGCGCCTCGAAATGAGCTTGAAGGCATCCCGAGACAAGGCTTTCGCGCAGACCATCGAGATCGAGCGCGACCGGCTGGAGATGAAGCGCCTCGAAGCCGCAATCGCGGAGCGAGACAAGGCCCTGGCAGAGATCTCTGATGTGAGCGGCGGACTGACCACAGAGCTGCTCCGGCGCGACCAGGAGATCAAGCGGCTCACGGAGCGGCTGGCCGCGGCAGAAGAACGTCTTGCGGAGCGGGCGGCGGAGATCGAGAAGCTCGGCCGCATATATGCCGAAGCGCCACTCGGCTCGAGCAACGGCCAAGTCGAGTTGGTCGTTCGCGAGGCAGAGCTCGACAAGCTGACCGCCGACATGGCGGAAATGCGGGACGGGCCCGCCGAGAAGAAGATCGAGCAGCAGGGAAGCAAGCATCAGGAGCTGATCTCGACGCTTGCTGACCGCGAGGAAAAACTCGGGCACTTGGAACGGGAGCTCGCCCGGCTCAAGCAGCGGATGAAGGCGGCCAAGGCGTCCCAGGCATCCGGGCAGGCCGGTCCGGCGATACAGGCACCGACGGTTGCCGCAAAGGAGGCATCCATGGACAACCCACACGCTGAAATCGAGGAGACAGTCGCCAGGCTCAAGGAAGATCGAGACCGGCTCGCAGCGCGACTGACGAGCCTGACGCGCGAGAACCGAAAGCTCCGGGGTGATCTCACCGCGAAGGAGAATGCGCAGCTCCGTGAAGGGATCGGGGATCTGGCGGCTCAGATGGTGGCCATGACTGTGGCGATCGAAGGTCCGGATTCGGCGACCGGGAAGGCGCTGGCGGCGCCGGCACCTGCCGCAGCCGACGGCAACGGCAAGATCACCAGTCTCGCCGACCGCGTGAAGGCGCTCCAGAAGACGACATCATAGGCGAAGGCATGGTTGCCCAAAGTGTGCAGCGGTTTTGGTAGACGACACGCTGTAGTGGACCTCGCTGGCCGGCGGGACCGGGCCGGCTAGCTCTTCTCCCGCAATTCATGCAGCGCGATTGCCGCCGCCGTCGCAACGTTAAGGCTGTCGAAGCCCGGCGCCATGGCGATGCGCGCCGTTCGCATCTTGGCCATGAGGGCGCCCGGCAGCCCGTCGCCCTCCGTTCCCAGGAAGAGGGCCACTCGTCGCGGCCGTTCTATGGTGCGAATGTCCTGCGTGCCGCCCGGCGACAGGGCGATCGGCGTGAAGCCATGATGGTCCAGGGCGTCGAGAAGGTCCTCGGTAGTTAGCCCGCCGGCAAACGGCACCTTGAGCGTTGCGCCCACGGAGACGCGCGTTGCCTTCCGGTAGAGCGGATCGCAACTGGTGGAATCCAGAAGGACCGCGTCGGCGCCGAACGCCGCGGCGTTCCTGAAGATCGCACCGACATTGTCATGATTGGCGATACCGATGAGGACGACCACGAGCGCGTTCTCCGACGGAGAGGCGGCGAGAACCGCCTCGGCGCTTTCCGGTGGGCGGCGGCGACCGAGCGCCAGGATCCCCCTGTGGATGTGGAACCCCGCGATGGCGTCCATGACCTCCGAGGAGGCGGCATAGATTGGTACTTCCGTCGGGACTTGGCTCAGTATCCTGGCAAGGCCTGGGAGGCGGTTTTCCAGGACAAGGATGGATTCCACGGGAAAGCGTCTGGCCGAAAGCAGCACGTCCAGAACCACCTTGCCCTCGGCGATGAAACGCCCCTGGCGTCCGACGAGATCGCGTTCGCGGATGTCACGGAAAGCTGACACGCGCGAATCGCCGGGATCGGTTATCCGCTCGACAGCCGGATGCTGGCCTGCCCAGGTCTCGCGATGTTCTTCCCGTTTCATGCCCCGCTGATTGCCGCGCAAGCGGCCCGAACGCAAGACTTTCGATCACGTTCCGCTTCGGCGCAGCAGCGGCCGTTCGATTTGGGGACCTTCGCCGAAAATCTCGTCAAGCGTCCCAAGCAGAGTTCGAACGGCGTCCGAGCGGCAGGAATAGAAGATCATCTGCCGCTCCCTGCGCGTCTCGACGAGGTCCTGGCTCCGCAACTTCGCAAGGTGCTGCGAAAGCGCTGATTGACTGAGGGAGACCTTCTCCGCGATCTCTCCCACCGACATTTCATTGTCGATGATGTGGCTGATGATGGCGAGGCGTTTATCGTTGCCGAGCAAGGCGAGAAGAGCTGCGGCAGCCCCTGAATTTTCGATGAACTTCTTTGAGGGCATCTTTCCCACATTCGTCCTGATCCGCCAAGGCGCTTCGGGGGCAGCAACGCCTCGCGGCCGATCTCAATCCGGATCCGGATCCGCATCGTGAATCGCAACATGAATGGTAACTTAATACATCCTCTTCGAACCTCAAGCGTTTCAACCAGCGCGTGCCGCGGCGCTTTCGCTGCAGGTCGGTCGAGTGTTGGAAACTGGCCTAATGGCAGTGGCGATGAATGCGGGGAGCCTGCTGACGCGGCGCGCGGTCCAGCATTCCAACGCCAGATCCTATTGCGGGTCGGTCGGATTAGGGTTCGCTTCGAGCGCGCGTCCGGCCTTCGCGAGCTCGACCAAGGCTTGGCGCAATTCGTCGGCGCCGGCCAGAGATCGGGGAAAGAAGACCCGCCGCACGTCATCGCTATTGGCAATGTCGATGCCCTCGGCATCGAGGCCGGTAATGATCCAACCGTCGCCATGGGCCTTGGCGAACTGCCTCGCATATATCGCGACCGCGTCGGCGTGGTCCGCGTTCATATGATCGATCGCCCCTTGCTCCCGGGCGGCGAGTTCCTGCGTCGCCGGGCCGTTCGCAAGGAGATCCGAGCGGTCGAGGACATAGGCCTTGCCGAAGCCGCCATTGAGGCTTGCCCCGTGTGGTTCGAGGCGAAAGAAGGAAAAATCGGGAAAGCCGGCATAGAGCTTTCCCTTCGGATGGCGGTTGAGATAGCGCCGCTCCGCCCGCGCATGATCCTCAGTTCCCCGCTCCAGGCGAATGGCCCGGCATGAAACGGAAATGCGCGGGTGAGCCAGAGGGTCGCCCTTGCCTGGTTCGCCGACCAGCAAGGAACAACGCGGGTCGGCGGCGAGCGCCCCGGTATGGGCCGACAAGGCCGAGACCAGGATGATCGGGGCACCGTCAAGGTCCGTCGCGACGGCGACCCGACTGGCCATCGGAGCGCCATCTCGGGGATCCAGCACGGCGATCGCTCCATATCGGGCGGTGCGGATCAGCGTGCGGGCGAGACGGACCGCTTCCGCGTCGGTTTCCCGAATGACGTGCTTTTTCTCTTCCATGCGGGGCTCCGTATTCCTGACCGTTGCGCTCCGCCTATCTTCGACGATCGTGATCCCTGCAAGTGTCCGGTTGGAAAATTACCCCGGGACAGCTTACTTTGGCGCCATGCGGATAGCGCCGTCGAGGCGGATCGTCTCGCCGTTCAGCATCTGGTTCTCGATGATGTGGCACGCCAGGGCGCCATATTCCTCGGGCTTGCCCAGGCGAGGGGGGAAGGGGACCTGCAGCCCGAGCGAATCCTGCGCCTCCTGCGGAAGGCCGGCCATCATCGGTGTGCGGAAGATGCCGGGCGCGATGGTGCAGACGCGGATGCCGGAGCGGGAAAGATCGCGGGCCACGGGGAGCGTCATGCCCACCACGCCGCCTTTCGAGGAGGAATAGGCGGCTTGGCCGATCTGGCCGTCGAAGGCGGCTACCGAAGCAGTATTGATAATGACGCCGCGCTCGCCGCCTTCGAGCGGGTCGAGTTCCTGGGCGCGCGCGGCGAACAGCCGGATCATGTTGAACGTGCCGATGAGATTCACCTCGATCACCTTGCGGTAGAGATCGAGCGGATGGGCTCCATCCTTACCCACGGTCTTCACTGCGACCGCGATGCCCGCGCAATTGACCAGGATGCGCGCCGGTCCGAGCCGTTCGGCTATCTCCGCATGCGCGGCTTCGCCGTTTTCGGCGCTGGAGACGTCGCATTTGACGGCGATACCACCGATCTCGTTTGCGACCTTCTCGGCCCTTCCGAGATCGACGTCGAAGAGCGCAAGCTTCGCACCTTTCGCCGCCAGCGCGCGCGCCGTGGCTTCGCCCAGCCCGGAGCCGCCGCCGGTCACGATCGCGACAACGCCTGATGGATTCATGGGAGCTCTCCAAAATGTTATGATCTAGAACAATTTGCCACTATCGTAGGCGGTGGAGGCGGCCGGTGCCAGCGGAAAATGCCGGAGCTTCACTCCTCGGGCTCGGTTGTGAACAGCAGCGGGTAACCGGCGGCGCGGCCGGCGTCCGTAGCACGCGTCGCCTTGGTCTCGGCAACATCCTTCGTGTAGACGGCCACCACGCAGACGCCGCGGCGATGAGCCGTGATCATCACCTTGTAAGCTTGATCCTCATTCATCCGGAATTCGGCCTTCAGGATCCGCACCACGAATTCACGTGGCGTGAAATCGTCATTGACCAGGATGACCTTATGAAGCTTCGGTCGCTCGACCTTCGGGCGGGTCCTGGTGCGTGGCTTCAGGATTGTCTCGGGCATGGCGATGAGCAACAGGCACGATTGCCCGGCTAGTGTCGCATATCGAGACTTTAGGGTCCACCGCCGCTCGCATTCAGCGCCTGAGCACGGCGCTCAGCACGTCCCTGACGCCGATCGCGCCGACGAAACGCGAGCTGTCGTCGAAAAGGGCCACCGGCGCGGTCTGCGACCGGTGCATGGCCAGCATCACGACCTTGAGCGATGTGCCGGGCTTGGCCCAGAAAACTTGCGGAGCATCCTCGGGAAGGGTTTCGACGTCGTCGCAGGACACCCAGACCGCCGGCTGGCCGTTGCGCTCGGCGGCCGTCACCAGCCCGTCCGTGTCGAGTTTGAACCGCGTGGTCTTGCGCCGGTCGAGCCAGATCCAGCCATCGTCCGTCGTCTCGAGATCGCGCCGGTCCCGCATCACGTTCCAGGCGGTGAGCACGGAAAGCGGGTTCACATTGGCGATGAAGTCGCGGACATAGTCGTTGGCCGGGCGCAGCACGATGTCTTCGGGAGCGCCCGTCTGAACGATCCGGCCGCCTTCCATGATGGTGATGTGGCTGCCGATCTTGAGCGCTTCCTCGAGATCATGGGAGACGAAGATGATCGTCTTCCTGAGCGTCGCCTGGAGTTGCAGCAACTCGTCCTGCAGCTTGGTGCGGATCAGGGGATCGAGTGCGGAGAAGGGCTCGTCCATGAGCAGGATCGGCGCCTGGGTGGCGAAGGCGCGCGCGAGGCCGACACGTTGCTGCATCCCGCCGGAAAGTTCATGCGCATATTTGCGCGCCCACTGCTCGAGGCCGACCAGCTTCAACTGCCCCTGAACGCGCTCCCGGCGCTCGGCCTCCGGCATGCCGGCGAGCTCGAGCCCCAAGCCGACATTCTCTTCCACGGTCCGCCAGGGCAGGAGTCCGAATTGCTGGAACACCATCGCGACCTGATGCTGACGCAGCCGCCTGAGGGTCGCCTCGTTGCAGGACACGACATCGACCATGCCGTCTCCGTCCTTGACCATAACCTGCCCCCGGCTGACGACGTTCAGCCTGTTGACGGCGCGCAGCAGCGTCGACTTGCCGGAGCCGGACAGTCCCATCAGGACGGAGATCTCGCCCTCCCGGACGGTAAGGTTGGCGCCGGCGCAACCCAGAACGCTGCCGGTCTTCTCAAGGATTTCGGCCCGGCTCGCGCCCTTGTCCACCATGGCCAGCGCGTCGGCTGGATCGGGGCCGAAGATGATATCGACGTCCTTGAAATCGACGGCGACGGTCATTTCTTGCCTCCCACGCCGATGCGGGTCATGCGGTCGAGTACAATGGCCAGCACCACGATGGCGAGCCCTGCCTCGAGCCCCAGATCGATGCGACGCGAACCCAGCGCCCGGTTGATCTCGGTGCCCAGCCCGCCGGCGCCGATCAGGGCCGCGAACACCACCATCGACAGCGACAGCATGATGCATTGGGTGAGCCCTGCCATGATCGTGGGCAGGGCGGCGGGCAACTCGACCTTCCAGAGCATCTGGCGCCGCGTCGCACCGAAAGCTTCGCCGGCCTCGATGATCGATTTGGGGATCGAAGTGATGCCGAGATGGGTGAGCCGCACCGCGGTCGGGATGACGAATATGATGGTCACGATGAGCCCCGGCGCATTGCCGAGGCCGAAGAGGGTCAGAACCGGTATCAGGTAGACGAAGGTCGGCAGCGTCTGCATGAGGTCGAGCACGGGCAGCATGACCCGGTAGACCCTCGGCTTATGAGCCGCCCAGATGCCGAGCGGAACGCCGATCAGCATCGAGGCGGCGGAGGCGGCGACCACCAGAACCAGCGTCTGGACCGTCTGCTTCCAAAGCCCCTGGTTGATGATGAAGAGGAGGCCGATCACGACGCCGAGGGCCAGAGACCGGGAACGCTGGAGATACCAGGCCAACAGCGCGATCAGCGCGACGACGAGCACCGGCGGCAGAGCGAGCAGCGCATCGACGAGCCCGTCGAGGAGGCCGTTGAGGCCGCTGGAGAGGCCGCGGAAGAGAGCGTTGAAATTGTCGGTGAGGAACGTGAAAAACGCCTTTCCCCAGGCGCCGATCGGAATCTTGTAGGCGACAAGAAGCTTCGAAATCGGATCCATCTTCCCCTCTGGTGTCATTCGCCCGACCGACCGCAGGCTGCATGCGACTGTCAGCCTGGCCTGTGCCGGAGCGAACCGGTCCTCCAATCCCGGTCAGATGCCGAGCCGGCAGTCCCCGGAAGAATGCAAACGGACATCGAGATGCAGCGGCGACATCGATGCCATCGATGCGTCAGCCGCTCCGGAGCTGCCTTGCGTTCAGGCGCGGGACGGACCGACTGTTGATCAGCCTTCCAGCGCCGCTTTCACGGCCGCCGCGGCATCGCCACCATCGAAGGTCGTGACGCCGTTCAGCCAGGGCGTGATCGCATCGGGATTGGCCTTGAGCCACTCCTTCGCGACCGTGTTGGCATCGCCACCCTTGAGGATGGCGTCCATCATCGTGTTTTCCATCGACAGGTCGAATTTCAGATTGGCCACGAACTTTCCGACGTTCGGACACTCCGTCAGATAGCCCTTGCGCACATTGGTGTGCACGGTGGCGGCTCCGAATCCGGAATCGCCCATGCCATCCAGATAGGTGATCTTCATCTCGCCCATGACCGGATGCGGGGTCCAACCGAGAAACACGATCCACTGATTATCCTTCATGGCCTGCTCGGCCTGCGTCAGCATGCCGGCTTCCGAGGACTCGACCAGTTCGAACCCTTGCAGGTTGTTTTCCGGCTTGGAAATCATCTCGAGGATGATGCGGTTGCCGTCATTGCCGGCCTCGATCCCGTAGATCTTGCCGTCGAACTTGTCCTTGAACTTGCCGAGGTCGGTCAGTGTCTTCACGCCCCCGTCGGCCACATAGTTCGGCACCACGAGGCCGTAGCCGGCGCCGTCCAGGTTCTTATTGACCGTCTCGACTGACCCTTCGGCGGCGTATTCCTTGATGTCCGTCGTCATCGAAGGCATCCAATTGCCCAGGAAGACGTCGAGATCCTTGTTCTTCAGCGACGCATAGGTGACGGGTACGGAGAGCTGGATGACCTGCGGCTCGTAGCCGAGGGCGGTGAGCAACACGGACGCGACGCCGGTCGTGGCCTGGATGTCGGTCCAACCGACGTCGGAAAGCCTTACCACCTTGCAGCCTTCCGGGTCGGCGGCCAGGGCGTTACCCGCGGCGAGGAAAACCGCGAGGCCGAGACCAGCGGCTAGGGATTTCATACGCGACATGGACAGTCTCCCATTGTTCGTCGGCGCGACGCGGTACTCGATCGTGCCAGGAGCACAACACCATTTTGCCATCGTTTCAAGCGGTGTGGCACGTTACCCGCTTTGCCGGCTGCGAAAACCGCGTTTCATGTGCGGGATTTGGTGTGGACGGCTCACCCAGCCACTCCCCGTCGGGCGGGCGATCGGCTTAAAGCGGGACATGGCCAAGCTCTATTTCCACTACGCGACGATGAATGCGGGCAAGACGACGATGCTGCTCCAGGCATCGTACAATTACCGGGAGCGCGGCATGCACACCATGCTTTTCGTCGCCGGGCACTATCGCAAGGACGAGAGCACCGGCGTGATCTCTTCGCGCATCGGGCTTGAGGCCGATGCGGAACTCTTTCGCGACGGCGACGACCTTTTCGGGCGTATCGCGGAACATCACGGGCGCACCACCGTGCACTGCGTCTTCGTCGACGAGGCACAGTTCCTCGGGGAAGAACAGGTCTGGCAGCTGGCCCGTGTCAGCGACCGACTCAATATACCCGTGATGTGCTACGGGCTTCGTACCGATTTTCAGGGGAAGCTCTTCTCCGGCTCTCAGGCGCTTCTGGCGGTCGCGGACGAGTTGCGCGAGGTGCGGACCATCTGCCGCTGCGGCCGCAAGGCGACCATGGTCGTTCGCCTGGGGCCCGACGGCAAGGTTGCAAGAGACGGCGAGCAGGTGGCGATCGGCAAGGATGTCTATGTCTCGCTCTGTCGCCGCCACTGGGAGGAAGAGATGGGACGCGTCGAACCTGAGGATCTCATTGGGTTCGTGCGGTCTTAGGATCGACCGATCGTCCACGAAGAAGCATCGGCGATTTCGCGCCGGCCGACGTCTGGCGGAAGATCGAGCAGCCGTCCCTGCCGCGGCTCTTGGTTTCGTAGAGCGCGGCGTCGGCATGCTCCATGGTGCCGGCCATGCCCGCCGGGTCGGAGGCCGACCATTCGGCGCCGCCAATGCTGACGGTGAGCGGGACCGTCTGGCCCTTCCAACGGAAGACGGTCGCCCTGAACAGGCGCACGAGGCTGTCGGCGATTGCTTCGGCTCCCTGCAGGTCCGTTTCGGGCAACAGCACGCCGAATTCGTCGCCGCCCAACCGGCACAGCATTGCCTGCTCCGGGAGAATCCCTGCCGCGGTCCTGACAGCGAATTCGAGGCTCGCATCTCCAGCCGCGTGGCCGAATTTGTCGTTGATCATCTTGAAATTGTCGAGGTCGAGCAAAAGGAGCGAGAGCGGCCGGCCGGTGCGTCGGGCGTGTCCTTCCTCGAGGGCAGCACGTTCCGTGAAACCGCGACGATTGGGTACGCCTGTCAATTCATCGACGATGGCGAGCGCGGCAAGCTCGCTTCGCAACCTGTCGATCGCCATCAGGACGAAGCCGAAATTCCAGACCACCGCGGCAAAGATGATGGCGAGGAGGTAGAAAGCAGCGAAACGGTAATAGCCGTCGGTCGAAAGCGCGCCGCCGATCCGCATCAGGTTCGTCGCGGCCTCGCTGCCCTGACCGAGAATGCCGACGATCATCGCGATTGCCGCGACCGAGCTGCCCAGCTTTCGCTCCTCGCGAAACAGCAGGTGGAAGGCGGTCAATGTGACGAGCACCATCTGAGCCGCGGCATAGATGACATTGCGGCTTTCCGGCCTTGTCCCGAGGACAGCGAGCGCGGCGATGGCGCAAGCGGTTACCAGGACACTGACGGCCCACCCTCCGCTTCTGCCGTAGAATCTCCTTGCCCCGGTCAGAACCAGGCCGAAGCCGAAGATGACCAGGCCGTTGCCGGCGGCCGCGAGCAGGAAATCGAAGGTCTCGCCCTGCAGGGCGAGCAGTCCGCCGCCAAGGGTGGTGAGGACGTTGGCGGCAAGCCAATGCCTGGCGGCAGGGAAGCCGCGATAAGCATAGGCGATCGCGCCCCAAATGACGGTGAGGGTGAGCGAATTGAGGAGGATGACCACATAGAGGGTCTGAAAATCGAGCTTCATGGCGTCCTGGGGGAGTGGGGACACTGCACGTGGTCCGAGCGTGCTATCTCACGCGGCGAAGAAAAAGGTAAGAGGATAGCCAAATTTTTAGCGCGACGGTTGTGGACCGCGTGATGCTCTTCCTTTCGCCTTTCATTCGCTATATCGGGCACTTATATTTGCACGGCCCGATCTGATCGCTATCCGGAGGAAAACATGGCGACCCTGCAGAACTTCGATGCGGAGATCGAGAAGACCCAGCAGACGGTCGACCAGATGCGGTCCAAGATCGAGCAATCCGGCACGCTTCTCGACAAGCTCGCCAAGGCCGACGCGAAGATCGGCTCGGCGGAGTTCGACATAGAGAACGCCCGGATCGAGGACGTGCTGAAGCAACAGAAGGTCATGGAAGCGAATATCGCCGACCTGATCATCGGCCTCGAGGATGCCACCAACGTGTTCGGCGCCGAGTTCGAGAGCATGAAGAACTTCACCGGCTGGGAAACCTTCGTCGGCATCTTTTCGAAGCAGAGCAAGCAGCGCATGCGCACGGAGCGTGTCCGCAACATGTCGCTCGCCGGCAATCTGCAGGAGCTCCTGGCGAAATCGGACAGGATCGTCGGCATCCTGAAGGCCCAGAAGCAGATCCTCGACCAGCGCTACAAGATGTCCGAAGCGAGTCTCGCCCAGGTCATCGAGCGCCGCAAATCGACCATCGAGAACCTCACCGCCACGCAGAAGCGCATCGAGGAGCTCAATCCCCTGCTGCTCGACATCGAGAACAAGATCGCCGCCTCGACCAGCCAGACGGAGCGGACCGAGCTCGAGGCGGAGCGCTCGAAGCTCGCCACCGAATACAATGAGAGGCAAGCAAAGGAACAGGAGCTCCTGGCCGAAAGCCAGACGCTCGAACGCTATACCTCGATGTTCCAGACCTTCGTCGATTCGCTCAACAACCAGATCGCGGCGCAAAATACGCTGATCAACAAGCTGACCATCGACACAGAACAACGCATCGTCCTCTACAAGGCTCTCGAGGACAGCCTGAAGACGGCCGCGCAGCAGGACGTCGCCCACAAGATCAACACGCTCGGCAGTCAGGTCGACACGACAGCCGAAGAGACCATGGCGGGGATCGGCGCGGCCGCCCAGAAGCATATCGGCGATCTGCTCGAGCTGCACGAGAAGAACATGGTCGCGACCGCCGACATCCAGCGGCGCAAGAAGCTCGCGGACGAAGCCTTTGCCAGGCGTTTCGACGAGGTGCTGCGCAAGCACAACGCTTCGGACTACGTGCAGTCCTAGGCTTCGAGGGCTAGTCCATGACCGCCGAGACCGATGCCGCAACCCGCTATTTCGATGCGATCGCCGCGGCGCTCAGCGGTCTGGAAATCTTCATGCGCGACGATCGCTCGCCGCTCTATCGCCACGGGATCGTCGCGAAGATCGTGGCCGGGTATATCGCGCGGCTGGAAAACTCCTTCTCCTGCTGGCGCAACCGTCTCGGCTTCATGGAGAGCTTCAGGATCTCCCGCGCCGAGAGCGGCTTCCCGGTGTTCCAGAACGTGCTCGAGCTGGAGAACGACCGTCGCAATGCCGCGCAACGCCTCGCCGCGATCCCTGGAGCGGATGAGATCCGCGCCGAAATGGCGGATTTCATCCTGCGTCACAAAACGTTCCCGGCTGCGTTGCAGAGATCGATGGCGGAGCGCCTCTACCTCGAGGATGTCGACGACGGCTCAGCCTTCGGACCCTTCACGCTGGCCCAGACGGCCAAGGTTTCGGTGAACCCGAAGACGGGGAGGCCCTTCTATCTCGTCCACTGGGCGAGCTTCGACGGCGCGGCGAACCTGCCGTTGATCTACATGGTAACGGTGGAGGATTCCTCGACGCCGATGGTCAAGCAACTCGTCGGCCGCGACGGAAAGCTCAACGAGGACGTGGAAATTCCGCTTCCCGTGGAAGGGCTGCTCAATCCCGAGCTTGCCCATCGCTTCGACGATTTCACCGAGAAGAACTCTGCCTATTCGCTCTCGCCCGCGACGATCGCCGTCAATCTCGATAGGGATTTCGAGACGCTTCACCCCAAGCAGCTGCGCCGCGTCGTGCTTGGCCCCTTCTACTCGGCGGGGATCACCGAACATAATTCCGCGGTGGCGGAAGTGCTTTCGAAGGTGCGGAAGGCCGAGAACGCCTGGCTGCTGACCTGGACGGTCCAGGAGATCTATTCCAAGGCCGAGCGCCCCGGGCGCAGGGGGCTGTTCTCCAGTGAGAAGTCGACACAGGAGTTCTTCCTCAACACGGACGACCTCGAAGCGGCGCGGCAGGGCGTGTCGAGCTACGAGAAGCATGCCCTCGTGCCTCACGAAGCCTACCAGGCGCTCTATGCCGCCGGCGAGAGCGAGAAGATCTTCGCGGGCTACAAGGTGCACATCCTGTCGAAAGGACAGGTCATCTCGGATGTGTGACCGGCACGCGGTGCCGATGTCCAGGGGAACGCAATGGATACGGGCCTGACCACAATCGGCGAAGCCGACATCGAGAAGCACCGCGCCACGGCCCAGAGCTTCATCACGCGCATCGTGGTGCTGGAGGATGCCGGGGGGGCGTCGGGCACGCAGCTTGCGGGAACGGGCCGGCGTTTCGTCTCCCCGGTGTCGACCGGGGCGGTTCGAAAGACCCGTGAGGTCGAGCTGGCGAAGACGGTCGCCGCCGTCCGGCCCGGCGACCAGCTGATGTCGATCGGCCAGCATACGCTCCTCTATCGGGCCCGGCGCGGCATCGAGATCGCCCTTGCGGTCTCGGAGGTCTTTGCCCGCTCGACCGATCTCGAAAGCTTGCAGGCGAAGAACGCTCGAGCGCCGCTGGAGGGGGACGAGGCCTCTCAGTTCAAGAAGCTCCTGTCGGCGTCTGGCTACGTCGCGGCTTTCACCCTCGCCTCCTACCTGCTGCAGCTCATCGATGGGGAGGGCGAGCCGCCCAACGACATTGCCGAACCCGACTTCCTGTTCGACACGCCGCAAGATGCGGTGAAGTCGGTTCTTGCCGGCCTCGATCGCGCGCTCTTCGGGTCCAAGGACGAGACAGAATTGCTCGTCCGGGCACGTGCTTTCGCCCGCCTTGCAATCGACGGGCTGCTGACCCGAAAGGGCCGTTTCGACGGCCTCGGCGCGTTCGAGGATGCGCATATCCGTATCGACGCCGATGACTTCACGCTGGACGGTTTCGACGTCGCGCCCGGGCGGAAGGCAAAGCCGCTGGTGATGACCTTCAAGAAGCCGGAGGAAGTCGTCGGCAACCACATCGCCAAGTATCAGTCGGTCAGGCTGGCCAAGATGTTGATGGCCTACGATTTCGACCGTCAACTGAACCCCTTTGTCGAACTCGGCGGGTTCCTTTTCACTTTCATCGGCGACGGCGCGCCCGGCACCGGCAAGACCACGCTCATCCAGATGATCGCGGGGCTGGTCAATGACTACTGCCAGATCGCTTCATACCCGTTCGTCTACGAGAATTTCGGGGTGGACCAGATCTCGTCCTACCAGGGGAAATCCGGCCAGAACTGCCGTCAGTTCATCGAGAATGTGCTCAATCCGCGCGCCATCGGATTCGGCACGATAGACGACATCGACCAGGTGGCGGCGAAGCGCTCCGACGACAGGGCATCGGCCGGCCAGCATGAGATCACCGGCGTTCTGATGGCGGCGTTCTCCGGCGCGACGACGGTGGTACGCGGCAATTGCTCTTTCGGCATGTTCTCGAATTATCCCGAGAATGTCGACGACGCGCTTCGCCAGCGCGCGGGGGCGCGCTGGCTGGTCGACGGGCCGCAGACGCGCGACGACTATATCGACATCTTCGTCCTGCTGGCCGGCAAGAACCACAAGATACCTTTGGGAGACCACGACCTCTACGCTGCCCAGGAAATCCAGCGGGCCGTCGCCGAAGCCTATGACAGCTATTCGAAGCCCCACGAGGAAGGGCTCACGAAAGTCTATGAGCGCTTCATGAAAGAGCAGGGGCCGCCGAAGACGCTTGCCGATATCGGCACCTATCTCCACATGATCAAGGAGGCGGAGCCGCGTTTCACGGGGCGTGCGATCAAGAACGTGACCGACGCGATCAAGATGCGCTCGATGGACATCGAGCTTCCCGACGACTGGTTCGAGAAGCCGGAGAATTTCATGCACAAATCGTATGACGAGAAGAAGGCGATGATCGAAGAGCTGCGCGGTCCTTTCTCGATGGAAATGGTCCTGCAGGAGATCAATCGCTACGCCGATTCCGAATTCCGTTATTCCGACCGGTCCGACGACGCGGCCGTTTCCAGGATGATCCGCGACGCACGCCTGCGCGAACGCGCGGTGCGCGAGATCGAGGAATTGAAAGCCAAGGGGCAGTGGAATGGTTGAGGGGGGCTTGCCATCCGCCGAATGGGACGCCACCTAGCATGGACCTGCTGCGCGACAATGAACTGATCTATGGCCGGCTGCTGCGGATCGAGGAGCCGCATCTGATCGAACGCTACAACAAGGCGCTGACGGCGTTCGGGCTCAGGCCCGTGAAGCTGGAGGCGTTCGATATCGATCGGACGGGCTTTTCGCCGCAAGTCGCCGAGGAGTTGGGCGACTACAATTATCTGGACCCGAACGAGGTCAACCGGCGTTTCATCATCCTCACCCCGGCGCAGATCGATCTCCCGGTGGTGCATACCGCCTTCTCCAACACCTCGCAGCTCGTCTACGAGTTCTTTTCCAAGAACAGCCGTGCGATCGACGCGTTGACTATCAAGGACGTCATCTACGGAGAAATAGAAGATTCCGTCCAGAAGGTGGAGGAGGTCGAGGATCTGCTGTCGATCAACCAGGTCGAGTTCAAGGTACTGTCGGCCGAGGATGTGCTCGGCAAGGCGGCGGAGCTCGGCAAGCTGGTCGACCGGCTGAAGCAGGAGCCCGACGCCTGGCGCGATAACGCCATGCTGGATCGCATGGTCGAACTCGCGAAAATCTGCGGCGATATACGCGAGAATGCGCTTGTTCCCGACCAGGTGATCTTCCGCCACAACACATTCTGGACCAGCCATTTCGGCGGGCTTTACGTCTTCATCGATCCCGACATGATCACGGTGATCGGCGATCCCACGGCGCCGGGCTTCCGCCGGTCGCGCCCCTGGCAGGTGAGCTACCTGTCGATCCGGGACGCCGACCGGGTGTTCCGCTTCCTCGCCTCGACGGGGCGGATCGAGCTGCCGCGCGCCTCCTGGCTGGAAAGCTCCGGCTATCTGGAGCACCGCGCCGAAATGGTCATCCGCCGCCTGATCCATGAAAGCGAGCCGCAGCGCGATCTGGCCTCGGCCGACAAGGTGTGGCTGCAGGCCTGGATCCACAGCAATGCGACGCTCATCAACCGGGACGGCAACTTCCCTTTCCTCAACATGGCCAAGCGGGAGGTCGCCCAACTCGGTCATCTCCGGCTCGAGGACGTCCTTCCTCTCCACCGCTTCCTGGTGGTGCGGGCGAAACCGGATCATCCCGACGCCTGGCTCACCAATCGGCTCATCTCGGATTTCGTACCCTCGGATTTCGTCTCTCGCTACATCTTCAACAAGCAGGGTTTCTACAAGGATTACGAGAGTGCCAATGCCGTATGGCGCAAGGACGTTGTGGAGATTCTGAAAACCACATATTTCAAGGACAAGGAGGCGTTCCGCAAGCGCCTCTACGCCCTGGCCGATAAAGATTGAAATGCGTTCTCGCTTTCGTTTCGGGACGATGCATGGCCTTCTGGCGCAACCGAGACGTCGCATGCTTGGGATGGAACCGCTATGCTGGACCCGATCGTGAATTTCTTCACCAAGATCTTCCACTGGATCGGTCGGGGTATCGGCCTGGTGATCGGCGCCATTCTGTGGCCGTTCATGTGGCTAGGCCGCTGGTACACGCAACGCGGTTGGATGCTAAAGGTCATAGTCGGGCTGATCGTTGCCTCTATTATCGGATTCTACGGTTATTTCTTCTACGTGACACAGTTCTGGAACGCCTTCGATCCGGATTATCCGGCCCGAATTCAAATTGGGGCTGTTCCGCCTCAAGCCGCCAATGTGGTGGCCGGTGATCCCATCTCAACACAGCCGAGTGCCGGAGAGCCCGCACCTGGCGGCACCGGGGCCCAGTCGGTCCCTCAGAGCTGCAAGCGGTCCGAAATTGCCGCCGTTTCAGCCTTTCTCGTCGACTTCAATGTCAACCAGAACGCCTGGATATCCTCCATGCTGGTATCGAAGCTCGGCTTCTTCGGAATCCCCTGGCGCAACACCCCCTTTTTCGACAACAAGGCGGCTTTCCAGCTCGGGATCAACCAGGCTATGCGCCGCACGACAACCGAGCTTGTAGACACGCTCGGCCGCACCCGGGGCACCTCGCGGATCGACCAGAACCTGCAGGACGCGCGCACTGCGCTCGCCTGGGACGAGACCGCCTGGTATATCGGGCTGCGCGGTCCCACCCGCCCGACGCCCAGCGTCTATCGTGAAGCGATCCGAAAACTGAATGCTTTCAACGACAGCCTCCAGAAATGCCAGGCTACGTTCGACGCCCGCGCGGACAATCTGCTTCTCTTCCTCGACCGCATCGCCGGCGACATGGGCTCGACCACCGATATCCTGCACGGCCAGATCGATGCCTCCGATGCCGGCTGGTTCGACCCGCGCGCCGATGACCGGTTCTGGTTTGCCTATGGCCAGATCTACGCCTATTACGGCATACTCGAAGCCACGCGATCCGATTTTTCGGCGGTCATTCGGGAGCGCAATCTGACCGCGCTCTGGGACATCATGGACAGGCAGATGCGCGAGGCGCTCAACATCCAGCCCTGGATCATTTCCAACGGCAACGAATCCAGCTTCATCTTCCCTTCGCATCTGGCCACGATGGGGTTCAATCTGCTACGGGCGCGATCCCAGATCGTCGAGATCCGTGGCGTCCTCGACAGATAGGCAGGCTCCGAACGGGGCTATGGAAGCCGCGGCTGCTGTCGCTTTTCGCGTATCGGGTGGCTGTTTTGAGACGGCGCAAGAGCGGTCCGGCGCGCTTCTATGCCGCCGCAGGAGGCGCGAGCGTCAGAGCGCTTGCAGCCAAGTGACACGACATGGCGTCGCAGGAATGCGGCGAACCGAGAATTTGAGCGGCAACATCCCCGGGGGAGCCTCATGGCCGAAGTGAAGTCCGACATCGAGATAGCGCGAGCGGCGAAGAAGAAGCCGATCCTTGAGGTCGGCGCCAAGCTCGGCATCCCGGCCGGCCACCTTCTGCCCTACGGTCACGACAAGGCGAAGATCTCGGCCGAGTTCATCAGGTCGATCCAGGACAACAAGCCAGGCAAGCTGATCCTGGTCACGGCCATCAGCCCGACGCCGGCTGGGGAGGGCAAGACGACCACGACGGTCGGTCTGGGCGACGGGCTGAATCGGATCGGCAAGCGCGCGGCCGTCTGCATCCGGGAAGCCTCGCTCGGCCCCAATTTCGGCGTGAAGGGCGGGGCGGCCGGCGGCGGCTATGCCCAGATCGTTCCGATGGAGGACATGAACCTTCATTTCACCGGTGACTTCCATGCCATCACAACCGCGCACAACCTGCTGGCCGCGCTTATCGACAACCACATCTACTGGGGCAACGAGCTGGAGATCGACACGCGACGGGTCTCGTGGCGCCGGGTGATGGACATGAACGATCGGGCGCTGCGCATGATCGTCTGCTCGCTTGGCGGAGCCGCCAATGGCTATCCGCGCGAAGCGGGCTTCGACATCACAGTGGCCTCGGAGGTGATGGCGATCCTGTGTCTGGCCAACGACCTCCGGGACCTGGAGAAAAGGCTGGGCGACATCATTGTCGCCTATCGCCGGGACAAGAGCCCCGTCTACGCGCGCGACCTCAAGGCCGACGGACCGATGGCCGTGCTCCTGAAAGACGCCATGCAGCCCAATCTGGTCCAGACGCTGGAGAACAACCCGGCCTTCGTGCATGGCGGCCCGTTCGCCAATATCGCCCATGGTTGCAACTCGGTCGTAGCCACCAGGACGGCACTCAAGCTTGCCGACTATGTCGTCACGGAAGCGGGCTTCGGCGCCGATCTCGGGGCCGAGAAGTTCTTCGACATCAAGTGCCGCAAAGCCGGTCTCAAGCCGGCGGTCGCCGTCATCGTCGCCACGGTTCGGGCGATGAAGATGCATGGCGGGGTGAAGAAGGAGGATCTGGGCAAGGAGAATGTCGAGGCTGTGAAGAAGGGGTGCGTCAATCTGGGCCGCCACATCGAGAATGTGAAGCAGTTCGGCGTTCCGGCAATCGTGGCGCTCAACCACTTCTCCTCGGACAGCGACGCCGAATTGCAGGCGATCCGCGATTTCGTCGCGGCCTCGGGAGAGGAGGCGGTCGTGTGCCGGCATTGGGCGCAGGGATCGGCAGGCATCGAGGAACTCGCGCACAAGGTCGTTTCCCTTGCGGAGAGCGGCCTCGCCCAATTCGCGCCGCTCTATCCCGACGAGATGACGCTGTTCGAAAAGATCGATACCATCGTGAAGCGCATCTATCGCGGCTCCGAGGCGATTGCCGACAAGGCGGTCCGCGACCAACTGCATGCATGGGAGCATCAGGGTTATGGCCATCTTCCTGTCTGCATGGCCAAGACCCAATATTCGTTTTCGACGGATCCCAATCTTCGCGGCGCGCCAAGCGGGCACGTGGTCCCGGTCCGCGAAGTGCGCCTGTCGGCGGGAGCGGGATTCGTCGTTGCTATCTGCGGCGAGATCATGACCATGCCGGGCCTGCCCAAGACGCCTTCGTCGGAGAGAATTTTCCTGAATGAGCAGGGCCAGATAGAAGGCCTGTTCTGAGGAGCGGCGAGAACATCGGGAACCAGGCTGTTTCGGTCGGGTTACGGTGCGGAGGATGCGCCGATGGATCGAGCAGCCAAGCCAGTCAATGGCAATTCGCCGGGCCTGACCGCTACTGGCCAGAGCGTGATCGAGCCGATGGAGGCGCGGCTCGTCGACAGTCTGCCGAGTGAGCCTGGCTGGCAGTTCGAACCGAAATGGGACGGCTTTCGCTGCCTTGCCTATCGGAAGGGCAGCAAGGTCGACTTGCGCGCCAAGTCCGGGAAGCCGCTGGGACGTTATTTCCCCGAGGTGGCCCGAGCGGTGCTTTCGATCCCGTCGGACGACTTCATCGCCGACGGCGAACTTGCGATCCCTACCGGCGAAACGCTCGATTTCTCGGCGCTTCAGATGCGGTTGCATCCGGCCGAAAGCCGAATCCGCAAGCTGTCGGAGGAAACGCCTGCCATCTTCATCCTTTTCGATATTCTGCGGGGCGAGACAGGCGATATGATCGACGCGTCGCTCGCGGAACGCCGCGCCATTCTGGAAGCGTTCTTCTCCGAAATACGCTCCGGCGGCCCGTTCCGGCTTTCGCCCTATACACGCGAGCGGGACGAGGCGATCGCTTGGCTGGACCATTCCGGCGGGGCGCTGGACGGCGTCGTCGCGAAGCGGATCGATGGGGCCTATGAAAGCGGCGAACGGTCGATGCTCAAGGTCAAGCGGCTACGCAGCGCAGATTGCGTCGTCGGCGGTTTTCGCTATGCCAGCGGCAGCAGGCTTGTCGGCTCGCTGCTGCTGGGCCTCTTCGATTCCGCGGGCCTGCTGCATCATGTCGGGTTCACATCGACCATCTTCGACGCGGAAAGGGTGCGACTGACCACACGCCTGGAGGCACTCAGGGGCGCCCCCGGATTCACCGGCAACGCACCCGGCGGTCCTAGCCGCTGGTCGACGGAACGATCGGCTGAGTGGGAGCCGCTGCGCCATGAACTGGTCGTCGAGGTTCGCTACGACCAGGTGACAGGCGATCGCTTCCGTCATGGTACGAAACTGCTGCGCTGGCGCCCTGACAAGGCGCCACGCCAATGCACGTTCGATCAGATCGAACGGGAGGCACGGCCCGGCAAGTTGGTCCAGCAATTGGTCGGTGCTCGATGACCTGCGAAGACTGACGGGAAAATTCGGAACAACCGACTCTCCTAGAACGTTCGGCCACCGGAAGGGACACAACCCTAGGAGATGGACCATGAAAAGCATTATCATCAAATCCGCGGTCATTTTGGGATTGGGCATCGCTCCCGGTGCGGTGCTCGCCCAGAGCGGTTCCACCCAGCCCGGTGCTCAATCGGGGACAGGATCGGTCTCCGGGCAGAGTGATGCCCAGCAACCGCAGTCCGGTACCATGCCGAAGGATGCGCAGGGAGGCATGACGGCAGGAGCGGGCAGTGGAAATCTCACCGGATCAGACACGCAGACCGGAGGCGCGAGCTCCGGCGGAGGCGGAACACTGTCACAGCCGGGCGCGGCCGATTCCGGTCAGCAAGAAGGAGCCGGGTCTGGCTCTCGGGCGGAACGCGAAAGCTCCGGCGCGAGCGGAACACAGACCCAGTCAGGCGCGGCGAATTCCGGTCAGGAGCAAGGAACCGGTTCCGCAGCCGAGAGCCGGCAACGTTCCGGTGAGGACATGAACCAAGAGTCGACCCAGGCTCAGCAAGGTCGATCGACCGAAAGTGGTGTTTCCGGTGAAACCACGGGAAGCATCAATGTGACCACGGAGCAGCGGACCGAGATTCGGCAGATTATAACCGAGGAGAAGGTCGAACCCGTTCGCAGCGTCGAATTCGAGGTCACGGTCGGCACGGCCGTGCCCAAAACCGTCGAGGTTCACACGCTTCCGCCGCGTATCGTGAAATTGGTGCCGGCCTATGAGGGCTACAAGTACTTTGTGCTTGCCGACGGTCGGATCGTCATCGTCGATCCGAACAGCATGGAAATCGTCTACATCGTTACGGCGTGACGTTGACCCCGCGCATCAAGTGACCGGCCGGCCCGGGGCGGAACAGCTCTCCATCTCGGGCCGAGTATCAGGCGGCGGCCGGGCCGGGATCGTCCGGCCCGTCCGTGAATTCGTTGTTGGCGACCGCGACCGGGAGCGCATCGGCGTCATAGACGAGCCTCAGGCGGCGTCCTGCCCGGCGGGATTCCGTCATCTTCCTGCCCGCTGCTTCTGGCTGGAACAGGATCTTCTCCACAGTCAGCGTCTCGTCGCCTCCGCCAGTCAGCGGTATGGTGATGGACTGGCCCTCCTGCAGCCCTAGAAGAGCGAGCCCGCGCGGATGGGTGATGGGCAATGTGAACCCGACAAGCCCTCGCAGTTCATCATGGCTGATGATCCTGGTTTCCGCTTCTCCCTCACCCACACGGTACGATACGCGGCTGTTGAGCGTGACCACGTTGACCGGAACGTCTTCGCGGAACACGACGACGGCTGTGTCGAGCTTGCGGCGGATCAGCGTGGTCATGCCGGCATCGGTCGAGAGTCGCCGATCGAGCATGACTTCGAGAATAGTGAAATCCTTCGTGGTGAGAAGGCAGCGTTCGCGATCCAACATGTCGTTCTCCAACGGCAGACCGGTAAGTGGCCGCCGGTCGCAAGAGTATCCGAGGTGGCTGGTACCCCCTGCGGAACGCATGCGTCGCCGCAGGGGCAGCTATCCCGTGATCAGGCTTCCTGCGTGGAGAATCAGTCGTATCAAGTCGGCTACACCTCTGCCGTCTGACGAACGTCGAGCACCGTCAGCTCGTGGGTGCGCCCGTCGCGCGCGGTCCAGGTGATGGACTGGCCGGTGGAAAGGCCGATCAGTGCGATGCCGACCGGAGTGGTGACGGCAATCCGCCCTTGATCGATGTCGGCGTCGCCGGGATAGACCAGCGTGACCGTTTTCGGCTCTCCGCCGTCCGGCTGGTAGCTTACCTGCGAGCCGATGCGAACGACGTTCTCGGCGAGCGTTCCGTCGGCAACGACGCGTGCGCGCTCGATCTCGCCGAACAATGTGTCGGCCAGTTCAGCGTTGCGGTCGGCCAAAGCTTCGGCCAACCCGAGCAGCCGCTCGCGTTCGGTCTGGGAAATGGTGATTACCGGCTTACGCCGGGCTCTTGTGGTCATCTCGATAGTCCCGTGTTGTGCCTCACCGCAGAAGCGCAACAGCGCCATGGATCGGCATTGGAAGAGGGGGATTGGCTGGCGCGCTGCGAAAGGTCCCTACGTGTCGGTCTGGACCAGATGGTTGAGTTCCGCCCGCGGCTCGGGCGCGCAGCACCGAACCGGGGGTTAGTGTCCCGCGATGGGGCAAACCCGGAAAAGAGCGTGGTTCTTGAAAGAGGTGCGTGCCATGCCTTCAAGGTGGTTCACCGGCGGCCGGATGTCAAGCGCGCCGGTGATTGCCGGTCACGCGGCGCCGTTGCCGCTTTCGACTTCGCCTTGCGTCAGCGACGCGATGAAGCGGCGGGTCCGCTCGCGTTCCGGGGAGGAAAAGATGCGTGCCGCGGGCGCCTTCTCGACCACCACGCCGGCGTCGAGGAAGACCACCTCGGCGGCGATGCGCGAGGCAAGCCGGAGATCGTGGGTGGCCATCACCATGGTCGTGCCCTCGCGTGCCAGTCGTGCGAGCACCTCGACCACTTCGCCGGAGAGTTCAGGGTCGAGTGCCGATGTCGGCTCATCGCAAAGGAGCACCCGCGGGGAAGGCGCGAGGGCGCGGGCAATCGCCACACGCTGCTGCTGGCCACCGGAAAGCGTGGCCGGCCAAGCATCGGCCTTGTGAGCCAGGCCGACCTTGTCCAGGAGTTCCATCGCCCGTTGCCGCGCGCGTTCCCTTGGCCATTTGAGCACCGTTACCAGCCCCTCCATGACATTGCCGAGGGCGGTGCGATGCGGAAAGAGCTGGAAATTCTGGAAGACCATGCCGGTCTGCCGGCGCAACCGCTGGATCAAGGCCCAACCGACGCGCTGCCCCGGATGGAACTCGATCGCTTCCTCGCCGATGCGAACGCGCCCGGCGGTGGGGATCTCGAGCAGGTTGATGCAGCGCAACAGGGTGCTCTTTCCGCCGCCGGACGGACCGATCAGGGCCGTCACGCTGCCTTCGGGCATGGAAAGCGTGATGTCCTTCAGCACGACGTGGTCGTCGAAACGCTTCTCCAGATGCGTGATCTCGATCAAGCCCGTGCCTCCATGAAGCCGCCATATTGGCCGAGGCGCTTCTCGAGGCGCGCCTGGAGGGCGGAAAGCACCGAACTCATGACGAGGTATATCAACGCCGCCTCGATATAGAGGATGAGCGGCTCGTAGCTGACGGCGACGATACGCTGGGCCGTCTGGAACAGTTCCGGCACGGTGATGGCTGCAGCCAAGGAGGTATCCTTCACCAGCGATATGAAGGTGTTGGAAAGAGGTGGCACGGCAACACGCGCCGCTTGCGGCAGTACCGTGCGGCGCATGGTCTGACCCCAGGACATACCGATCGAGAAGGATGCTTCCCACTGGCCCTTGGCGACGGAAGAGATCGCCGCGCGGATGATCTCGGACGTATAGGCGCCGACATTGAGGGTGAAGCCGATCAGTGCAGCCGGGAAGGCGTCCAGCACGATCCCGACGCTAGGCAAACCGTAGAAGATCAAGAAGAGCTGCACGAGCAGCGGCGTACCACGGATGATCCAGACATAGAATTGAACGATCGCGGCGAGCGGCCTGGGACCGAACAGTCTGATCAGCGCGACGCCGAGCCCGACGATCAGACCGAGCGCGAAGGAAAGCAGAGTCAGGGGGACCGTGAAGATCAGTCCGGCCCATAGCAGGGGACCGAGCGAATCGAGCATCAATTGCAGCCAATGCGGCACTGGGAGTCCCTTAATCCAGAAGTTTTCGATTTAGAGCATCGGACGGGGCACTGGAAACCGGATTCGCCAATAATCCTGTGCCAGGGCCGGAAGCGAACAAAAAAACTCCGGCCCTTCCCGACAGAAAGGCCGGAGTTGTGAGGGAGCTTGCGATTACTTCGAAACGTCCTGGCCGAAATACTTGTCGGCGATCTGCTTGTAGGTGCCGTCGGCCTTGATAGCTTTCAGCGCCTCGTTGATGGCAGCCACCAGCTCCGGGTCTCCCTTGCGCACGATCACGCCGGAGGCGTCCGCCTCCTCCTTCTGGGCCGCGATCTTCACCTTGGCGTCAGGCTTCTGTTTGCGGAAATCGTAGAACGACAGGCTGTCGTTGATTGTGGCGTCGGCGCGGCCGTTCAGCACGAGTTGGATCGACTGGTCGAAACCGTCCGTGCCCACCAGTGTGGCGCCCGACGCTTCGGCGAGCTTGCCGAAATTGCTCGTAAGGGACTGCGCCGACTTCTTGCCGTCGAGGTCCTCAAAGCTTTTGATCTCGTCATTGTCCTCGCGCACGATCAACACCGCCTTGGAGACTATGTACGGATCGGAGAAATCGTATTTCTGCTTGCGCGCCTCCGTTATCCCGACCTGGTTGATGACGGCGTCATAGCGGTTCGCGTCGAGACCGGCGATGAGGCCATCCCATTTGCCTTCCAGGAACTCGGCTTTCACGCCGAGGCGCTTGGCAATCTCCCGACCAATCTCGACGTCGAACCCGACCAGGGCACCAGTCGAGTCGTGATAGGTGAAGGGCGCGTAGGTGCCCTCGGTTCCGATTCGGAAGGTTCCCGATGATTTGATGGCGTCCAGATTGGCGCCGGCGTGGCCGGGCAGGATGGCGAGCGCCTGTAGGGCGGCGGCCGCGAGGATCGATTTGAGCCAGCTCATAATCTTGTTTTCCGTTCTTTCTCAGGCTTCGTGCCGATCGGCACGAATTGCCGTTAATCTAGGCCGCCCGCTGAACGGAACAAGGCGGCCTGCTCTGCCGCGCTCCGGGCAGAAGAAACTGAATGCTCCATATGGTTCGATATGGAGTAAAAAATTCCGAGGCCTCCGGGCGGCTCTGCCCGGATGGTAGAATTCAAATCTTCGCCGGTTTCAGCCTCTGCTAGTGGCCAAGGCACGTCTCCCCGAAGTGGGCACCGGTTTGAAGAGAAGGACTTGCGTCAATCAAAGTTCCAAGGCGGGCGAGCAAATCTGAAACATCGCAACGCGCATCACCTGTGCGAACTCTGAGCAGCGAGCCGAGGACGCGTTCTGGGGGGCTCCTATAGGTTACGCGCCGGCCTGATTGTGCAAGAATACTGGTGGTCGATCCAACCCAGCCATAAGGAGGCCGTCATGCCAGGCATGCGTGCTGTTCAGGTGAAGAACGCCAACGGACCGTTCGAGTTGGTGGAACGTGACATCCCTACTCCCGCTGCCGGACAGGTGCTGATCAAGGTCCAAGCTTGCGGGGTCTGCCATAGCGATGCCTTCACGAAGATGGGGGCCTTCCCGGGAATTGCCTATCCGCGTGTACCCGGCCACGAGGTCGTGGGGGTGATCGACAAGGTCGGTGAGCGTGTGCCGGATTGGAAGCCGGGGCGGCGGGTCGGGGTGGGCTGGCACGGCGGTCATTGCGGCCATTGCCCCTCCTGCCGTCGTGGTGATTTCATAACCTGCGTGAATGGGCAAATCCCCGGCATCAGCTACGACGGCGGTTACGCCGAATACATGGTCGCGCCATTCGAAGCTTTGGCTGCGATCCCGGACGAGCTGGAAGCAGCGGAGGCCGCGCCTCTGCTCTGCGCCGGGATCACGACCTACAATGCGTTGCGCAACAGCGGGATCCGCGCGGGCGATACCGTCGCGGTGCTTGGCATCGGTGGCCTGGGCCATCTTGGCGTGCAGTTCGCGGCCAAGATGGGCTGTTTGACCGTCGCTATCGCGCGAGGCGCCGACAAGGAGCCGTTGGCGCGCGAACTTGGCGCGCATCACTATTTTGATAGCACGACGCAGGACGTTGCCGGAGAACTGAACAAGCTGGGTGGAGCCCGTGTGATCCTGTCCACCGTCACCAATTCGCAGGCGATGAGCGCTGTGCTTGGTGGATTGGCTGTCGATGGCAAGATGATCGTGGTTGGCGCTTCACCCGATCCGATCGAAGTCTCGCCTCTGCTGCTGATCGGGGGCCGTCGCGGGATCCAGGGCTGGCCTTCCGGAACCTCGAGTGATTCCGAAGATACCTTGGCCTTCAGCGCCCTTGCCGACATTCGGCCGATGATCGAAACGATGCCACTCGAGCGGGCGGCTGAAGCGTATGAGCGGATGATGAGCGGCGCAGCCCGGTTCCGCATGGTAATCACGACCGGCCTATAGGCTGGTGTTTTGGCGCTACGGCTTTTGGTGACATCTAGAGGAATCTGAGCGGTGTGAACTCCCTCATGTCGGGGAACACGCAGAAGGGGGAGCGCGCAGCTCGATCGGGTCGACGTCTTCCGTGGGAAGGTCCATCAAGGTTTGCCTGAGGCGCGCGAGGGCGGCTTGCGTGCGCGAGCCGGCCACGACATGGCTGACCGCGCTATTGCCCGGGGTCGGCAGGAAGGTGCCGGACATGTCGAAGCGAATGCCGAGGTAGCGCGGTGGTGCCGCCTTGCCGATCTCCGTCAAGGTTTCGGCAGAAGCATCGTTGGTCTCGAAGGCCATGAAACACCCATTGCGGTTGGGCACGCTGGCTAGCGAAGTGTCGTGAACGCCGCGTGACAGGTGACCTTGCGGAAGTTCCTGGGATCGTGGACGATCCCGGCCTCCGGGCCACGCTGCCAGGACAAATCGAGGGGATCGGAAATGTCGCTTTATCTGCTCGCATTGTTGATCGGTATCATAGCGGGCCTGCGCGCCATGACGGCGCCAGCCGTCGTAAGTTGGGGCGCCTATCTCGGCTGGGTGCCGGTGGGGGGAAGCTGGGCCGCTTTCATGGGCCACTGGATTGCCGTTGCCGTGCTTTCGATCGCGGCGATCGCCGAGCTGATCGCGGATCAATTGCCTTCGACGCCGAGCCGTAAGGTGCCGCAGGCCTTTGGAGCCCGGATCGTCACCGGCGGCCTTTCAGGTGCGGTGATCGGCGCCGGGGCCGGGCTTACGGCGGGCGGTCTCGTCGCCGGAGTGGTTGGGGCGGTGCTCGGCACATATGGCGGTGCCTGGGCCAGGGCGCGCATGGCCGCCGCCTTTGGCCAGGATCGCCCGGCCGCGTTGATCGAGGACGCCGTGGCGATCCTGGGTGCAGTATTGATCGTGGGAGCTGTGTCATGAAGTTCGACGCCATCATCGTCGGGGCCGGCCAGGCCGGTCCTCCGCTCGCAGCCCGTTTCGACGAGGCGGGCATGAGGGTCGCTCTCGTCGAGCGAAAGCTTGTCGGCGGCACCTGCGTCAACACCGGCTGCATGCCGACGAAGGCCATGGTGGCGAGCGCCTATGCTGCCCATCTGGCGCGCCGGGCCGCGGATTACGGCGTGACGCTGGCCGGCCGTGTCGGCATCGACATGCAGGCCGTCAAGGCTCGTAAGGACAAGGTGTCGAACGATGCGCGCGGCAATCTCGAGGACTGGATCGGCGGCATGGCGAACGTCACATTCTATCGCGGCCACGCCCGCTTCGAGAGCCCGCACGACATGCGTGTGGGCGAAGAGCTGCTTTCAGCCGACAAGATCTTCCTGAATGTCGGGGGACGGGCATCGATCCCCGACCTGCCCGGCATCGAGCAGATCGACTATCTCACCAACTCCTCCATGATGGATCTCGACGTCCTGCCGCGCCATCTCGTGATCGTCGGAGGCAGCTATATCTCTCTTGAGTTCGCGCAGATGTTCCGCCGGTTCGGCAGCGAGGTCACCGTCATCGAGAAGGGAGCTCGGCTGATCGCGCGCGAAGATGAGGACGTCTCGGCAGCGATAAAGGACATCCTCGAAAACGAGCGGATCAGAGTGGAACTGGACGCCACCGACATTCGATTCGAGCGCAGAGGGGGCGACGTCGCCGTGGCCTTCAGGGTCGGGGAAGCGCCCGTCGTCGGCTCGCACGTCCTGCTGGCCGTCGGCCGGCAGCCGAATACCGACGATCTTGGCCTGGAAAAGGCGGGCGTCCGGACGGACAAACGAGGCTATATCGAGGTCGACGACGAATTGCGAAGCAGCGCGCCGCATATCTGGGCGATGGGTGATTGCAACGGGAAGGGCGCCTTCACCCACACGTCCTACAACGATTTCGAGATCGTCGCGGCCAACCTGCTCGACAACGACCCGCGCAGGGTAAGCGATCGAATTCAGGCCTATGCGCTCTATATCGACCCACCGCTCGGCAGGGCGGGGATAACGGAAGCCGAGCTGCGCAGGTCGGGGCGGCAGGTCTTGGTCGCCCAGCGCCCGATGACGCGCGTGGGGCGAGCGATCGAGAAGGGCGAAACGCAGGGCTTCATGAAAATCCTCGTCGATGCGCAGACCAGGCAAATCCTTGGTTGTTCGGTGCTGGGCCCCGGCGGCGACGAGGCGATCCACAGCGTGCTGGATCTGATGTATGCGAAAGCTCCGGTGTCGACGCTGCAAAGGGCAGTGCACATCCACCCGAACGTGGCGGAGCTTCTGCCGACGATCGCCGGAGAGTTGAAACCGTTGGCTTAGACCACTGCGTCCGCCTCGGGCTGCACCCGAAGGACGCCTCGTAACTTGGATCGGTACGACCGATTCCGATTTCGGTGGCTTGTCAGCTCCGATCGAGGAGCCTTGTTTCGAGCCGTGTGAGCAGCGCCTCGGCGGCCTGGAACTGGGCGTTGTCGAATTCCGCAAGGAGATCGGTCCGCAAGGCGCCGAGGATGTGCTCGATCTCCGCCGCCCGCTGGCGGCCGGACTCCGTCAGCGACAATATCTTCGCACGCCGGTCGCTCGGATCTTCGATGCGGCTGACCAGCCCTTCGGCGAGGAGGAGATCGATGACCCTCACGAGCGAGGGGCCCTCCAGCCCGAGATGATCCGCGATCACACCTTGCCGGACGTTATCGCCAAGCCGGGACAGCGTCACCAGCGGCATGGCCGTGGCATGTGAGAGACCGTAATCGTCGAGCACCTTGTCGGCCGCGCGTCGCCAGAGGCGCGCAACGGAGAGGACAAGCTGCCCGAAATTATGACGGTCGGTGCTTGGCGTTGTCATTTCAAAAATGTAACATGTTATCTATTAGGAAACGAGCATATTTCGCGGGTTGATGCCGATCCGTAATGCGAGGAGTGATATGGCACGAAATGCAAGCCCTTCCAAGCCAGGCGGCCGCTGGCTTCTGATCTTGTTCGGCGTGATCCTGACTATCATCGGGCTGCCGATGGTCTATGGCGGGGTCCGGCTCATTGGTCTTGGCGGTTCCTGGTATTACGCGCTGGCCGGAGCCGGACTCGTCCTTTCCGGCGTTCTCTATGCGCTGCGCCGCCAGACGGGCCTTTGGCTGTTCACGCTCGTCTTTGTCGGCACGGTGGTCTGGGCGCTCTGGGAAGTCGGTCTCGAATTCTGGCCATTGATTCCCCGTCTGGTGGCGCCGGCGGTGATCGCCGTTTTCGCCTTCCTGCTCTTGCCGCTGTTCCCGAGGTACAAGGGGCGGAAAGCAGGCCCCTTCACGATTGCCGGCTTGCTCGTCGTCGGGTTGGCGGCGACGGGCTATTATGCTTTCGTGCCGCATGGCGTCATCCGCAACGCGTTCGCGGAGACCGACATCCCGTCTGCGGAAACCGGCAGCACTGATTGGCGTCACTACGGCCGCACGCCTTCCGGAACGCGTTACGCGCCGATCGGCGAGATCAACAAGGACAATGTCGGAACCCTCGAGGTCGCCTGGACCTTCCGCACCGGAGACATCCCGAGCAAAGGGGCGGAGGACCAGAACACGCCGTTGCAGGTGGGCGACACTCTCTACACCTGTTCCGCGCACAATATCGTTCACGCGCTGAACGCCGAGACCGGCGAGTTGCGCTGGAAATTCGATCCCAAGGCGAGTTCGCCTCTTTGGCAGCGCTGCCGGGGTGTCAGCTACTACGAATCCGGCTCGATGCCGGCCGCTTCCGAGACGGCCCAGAGCGGAACCCAGCCGGCGCAGGCGTGCACCGGTCGCATCGTCATGACGACGATCGACGCCCGTCTGATCCAGCTCGATTCCAAGACTGGCGAGCTCTGCCAGGGGTTCGGCAATGGCGGCACGGTCGACTTGAAGATGGGCATGGGCGAGGTGAAGCCGGGCTTCTATTTCCAAACCTCGGCTCCCACGGTGATGCGCGATCTCATCATGGTCGGTGGTTGGGTGTATGACAATGTCGAGGTTGGGGAGCCGTCCGGTGCCGTCCGCGCGTTCGATGCCCGCACCGGGGAACTCGTTTGGGCATGGGATCTCGGGAATCCGGCCATCACCAAGCTGCCGCCGGAGGGCGAGACCTACACGCGCGGCACGCCCAATGTGTGGTCGACGCCGGCCTATGACGAGGAACTCGGCCTGGTCTACTTGCCGACGGGCAACGCGACGCCCGATTTCTTTGGGGCGCACCGGTCCAAGGCCGCCGAGGAATACAGCGCTTCGATCGTGGCGCTCGACATGGCGACCGGCCGCGAGCTTTGGAAGTTCCAGACCGTGCATCATGACGTGTGGGACTATGACGTGCCCTCCCAGCCGGCGCTCTACGACATTCCGGACGGCAAGGGCGGCAAGACCCCTGCGCTCGTCCAGGTAACCAAGCGCGGCCAGATCTTCGTGCTCGACCGCCGCGATGGCACGCCCATCACGGAAGTCAGGGAGTTGCCGGTCCCGCAAACCGGTGGAGCGCCCGAGGATTTCCTGTCGCCGACCCAGCCCTATTCGGTCGGCATGCCGCAGATCGGCGTGGAGCCGTTCACCGAGGCGCGCATGTGGGGCGCCACCCCGCTCGATCAACTCTATTGCCGGATCGGCTTCCGCCAGATGCGCTATGAAGGCGAGTTCACGCCTCCCGGACCGACGCGCTCGATCCAATTCCCGGGCTATTATGGCGGCATGAACTGGGGCAGCGCCTCTATCGACGAAGCGCGCGGATTATTGATCGTCAACGACATCCGCATGCCGCAATTCGTGGAACTGATACCCCGCGAAATAGCAGACGTGGCCGGGCCCTCGGCGGCGCATGACGGGCTCGCCCAACAGAAGGGGACGCCCTACGGTGCGCTGAAGAACGGATTCATGTCGCCGCTCGGCGTGCCTTGCCATCAGCCACCTTACGGCGCGCTCACGGCCATCGACCTCGCCAAGCGCGCGATCGTCTGGCAGGTGCCGATGGGGACCCTCAAGGACACCGGTCCGCTCGGGTTGAAAACGGGCCTGCAGATCCCCGTCGGCATGCCTACTCTTGGCGGCCCGGTGACGACGGCGAGCGGCCTCGTCTTCTATGCCGGCACCCAGGATTACTATCTTCGCGCCATAGACGTGACGACGGGGCAAGAGCTGTGGAAGGGCCGTCTTCCCGTCGGTGCTCAGGCCACGCCGATGACCTATGTCTCGCCGGAGAGCGGCCGCCAGTTCGTGGTGGTCTCGGCCGGCGGCGCCCGGCAATCGCCGGATCGCGGCGACTACATCATCGCCTATTCCCTCCCTAGGCAGAAGTAGTCGTCGTAGACGCGGCGGGGCGATTTTCCGGCGCCCCGCCGCTTGTCGAGATCGCTGTCGCGACGGCGAATCCAGTTGCGCCCCGTTCCAATCGCAGCTATTGGAATCCCATGAACGCGCTTTCGTCCATGAACAAGTGGTGGCGGGCCTGCTGACAGCGGCCTCTCGAACGCGTGCGCGCGAAAATGATGGATGGCCGCAGGAGAACTCCGGGCGGCCATTTGTTTTTCTCGCGGCCTCCGGATCTCCAGCGGCGGAACAAGGAGACGGGAATGACGGTCGAAATTCTTGAGAACGGCGCCGAGCGTTTCGCGACCGCCGGGGGCATCGAAATCACCAGGCACCGGCACGACGTGCCCTATCACGGCGCGATCGAGGCCTGGATCGACGGGCTGAACAGCCGGCGCGGCGCCGTCTTTTCGTCGAACTACGAGTTTCCCGGCCGCTATACCCGTTGGGACACCGCCATCATCGATCCACCGCTTGCGATTTCGGCGCGCGGCCGCGCCATGAAGATCGAGGCGCTCAACCGTCGCGGCGAGGTTCTGCTGCCGTCGATCGCGGGGGCAGTCAGGCCGCTGGCGGATGTGGCGATCCTGGGAGAGACGGCCCGCTTGTTGCGCCTGGAAGTGGCCGAGCCGGCCCGCGTGTTCACCGAGGAGGAGCGTAGCCGCGTGCCCTCGGTCTTCACCGTATTGCGCGCCGTCACGGCGCTCTTCCATACCGAGAACGATTCGAATCTCGGCCTTTACGGCGCCTTTGGCTACGATCTCGCTTTCCAGTTCGATCCGGTCGACCTGACGCTGGAACGCAAGGCGAGCCAGCGCGACCTCGTTCTTTTCCTGCCTGACGAAATCCTCGTCGTGGACCACTATTCGGCAAAGGCCTGGACCGACCGCTACGACTTTGCCGGCGCCGGCTTCTCGACCGAAGGCTTGCTTCGCGAGCGCGTCGAGGAGCCGTTCCGCCCGTCCGATCGCATCCCGCCGCGCGGCGACCACGAGCCCGGCGAATATGCCGCTCTGGTGGAGCGCGCGAAGGAGAGTTTCCGGCGCGGCGACCTGTTCGAGGTGGTGCCCGGGCAGATGTTCTACGAACGCTGCGAGACCGCCCCATCCGAGATCTCGCGCCGCCTGAAGACCATCAATCCTTCGCCCTATTCCTTCTTCATCAATCTCGGGGAAGGGGAGTATCTGGTCGGTGCGTCGCCGGAGATGTTCGTGCGCGTCAACGGGCGCCGCGTCGAGACGTGTCCGATCTCGGGCACAATCAAGCGCGGCGACGATGCGATCTCCGATTCCGAGCAGATCCTGAAGCTGCTGAACTCAAAGAAGGACGAATCCGAGCTCACGATGTGCTCGGATGTCGACCGCAACGACAAGTCGAGGGTCTGCGAGCCGGGATCTGTGCGGGTCATCGGACGGCGCCAGATCGAGATGTATTCGCGCCTGATCCACACTGTCGACCATATCGAGGGCAGACTTCGCGAAGGCATGGACGCTTTCGACGCGTTCCTGTCCCATGCCTGGGCGGTCACCGTCACCGGCGCGCCGAAGCTTTGGGCCATGCGTTTCATCGAGCAGAACGAGAAGAGCTCCCGCGCCTGGTACGGTGGGGCGATCGGCATGGTTCATTTCAACGGCGACATGAACACCGGCCTGACGCTGCGCACCATCCGCATCAAGGATGGGATCGCCGAGGTCCGGGCCGGCGCCACGCTGCTTTATGATTCCGATCCCCAGGAAGAAGAGGCCGAGACTGAACTGAAGGCCTCCGCGATGCTTGCCGCCATCCGTGACGCGCGCGCCGGCAATTCAACCGCTGCGGAGAGATCGAGCGCCCGTGTTGGAGAGGGGGTCAACATCCTGCTCGTCGATCACGAGGATTCCTTCGTGCATACGCTGGCGAACTACTTCCGACAGACCGGCGCCTCCGTCTCGACCGTGCGCAGCCCGGTGGCTGACGAGCTGTTCGACACTCTGAAGCCCGATCTCGTGGTGCTGTCGCCCGGCCCCGGGACGCCGAAGGATTTCGACTGCGCGTCCACCATCCGCAAGGCGCGCAAACGCGATCTGCCGATCTTCGGCGTCTGCCTAGGATTGCAGGCCCTGGCCGAGGCCTATGGCGGCGAACTCAGGCAATTGCATATTCCCATGCACGGCAAGCCCTCCCGTATCCGCGTGTCGAAACCGGGCGTGATCTTCTCGGGCTTGCCGAAGGACGTGACGGTCGGCCGCTACCATTCGATCTTCGCCGATCCAGTCAGGCTGCCCGACGAGTTCCAGGTGACAGCGGAAACCGAGGACGGCGTCATCATGGCCTTCGAGCACCGCAACGAGCCGGTGGCGGCTGTCCAGTTCCATCCAGAATCCATCATGACGCTCGGACAGAACGCCGGCATGCGCATGATCGAGAATGTGGTCGCGCATCTGCCGCGCAAGGCAAAGGAGAAGGCCGCATGAAACATGAGGTCTGGGGAGGATCGCGGTGACAGCCGCGAAGCTCGTCATCCCCGACCTGGCTGGTCGGGCGGTCCTCTTAACCGGAGCTTCGACAGGCATCGGTGCAGCTCTTGCCCGCGCCTATGCCGAGCAAGGCTGCAAGGTCGGCCTTCACTACAATGCGAGCCGGGCCAGGGCCGAGGAACTCGCCGGCACTATCCGCGATGGAGGGGGCGAGGTATTCCTCGTCCAGGGCGATTTCTCGATTTCGCCTGATGTGGAGCGGGTGGTCGAGGAGAGTGCTCGCCATTTCGGCCGGCTCGACGGCCTGGTCAACAATGCGGGCGGCATGCTCGGCCGCGTTCCTTACGCCGAAATGACGGATGCGCAATACGATGCCGTGATGGATCTCAATGCGCGCTCGGTCATCACGGCCTGCCGCGTCGCCATTCCGTGGCTCAAGAGGAACGGCGGCTTCATCATCAACACTTCGTCCATCGCCGCGCGCAACGGCGCGGGCGGCGGGGCCGGGCTCTACGGCTCCGCCAAGGCGTTCGTTTCGAACGTCACGCGTGGCCTGGCCAAGGAACTGGTGGGCGACGGCATCCGGGTGAACGCGGTCGCGCCAGGCACCATCGCCACGCCATTCCATGAACGCTATTCCAGCGCCGACCAGATGAAGGCGATGGTGGCGACCATCCCGCAGGGCAGGGCCGGCACGGCCGAGGATTGCGTCGGGGCGTATCTCTTCCTCTCTTCCGGCCTGATGAGCGGTTACATCACGGGCCAGGTCATCGAGGTGAATGGCGGCCAGCTCATGCCGTAGCGCCCCATTCTCTTTCGCGGTCAGTCCTCTCCGCAGTGGGTGAGGAAGTGGCCGTGCGAGACGGAGGTCCGGTAAGCGGCACGAAATCATCCTGACCACGCAGCCGAGCGTGGCGGCCGCAAAGGTTGCATTCTCTCCTCGATCCTGTATGCCCCGGCCGACCACGTTCTCCGCGGGTCATCACGTCAGAACAAGAACAGGTACTGCTCCATGGAAACGACGCAGCCTTCTACGCCGCCGGGCAGGCTGGCGGACAAGAGCGGCGCTCTGCAGTGGGGGGTGATCGTTCTGCTGTCGCTGGCGTTCGCGGCCATTTTCGAAGTCGCGCATCTTCCCGCCGCCCTGCTGATCGGGCCGATGCTGGCGGCGATAGTGGCCGGGACGAACGGTGCCGGAGTGCGTGTGCCGCGCCGGGCCTTCGGTGCGGCCCAGGCTGTCGTCGGATGTCTCATCGCCGCGTCGCTGGAGCCGGAAATCCTTTCTGCCTTCGCCGACGGCTGGCCGCTCTTTGTCGCCGTGGTGCTCGCCACGGTCGCCGCGTCGAGCCTTCTCGGTTATCTCATCAGCCGCTGGCGGATCTTGCCGGGCACCACGGCCGTCTGGGGCTCGGCGCCGGGGGCAGCGACGGCTATGGTGCTGATCGCGGATGCGTTCGGCGCGGATGCGCGCCTCGTCGCCTTCATGCAATATCTGCGGGTGATCTTCGTTTCATTGGCGGCTGCGCTGATCGCACGCATCTTCGTCCATGGCTCGGGCGGCGAAGTGCCGGCCATCGTCTGGTTTCCGCCGATCGAGTGGCCGGCCTTCGCCACAACCATCGTCGTCGCGACCGCTGGTGGGGCGCTGGGCTATTTGATCAGGCTGCCGTCGCCTTTCTTCCTCGGCGCGATGCTGTTCGGGGTTGCCCTGCACCTGGGCCTGGGTCTTGACCTGCAATTGCCGGAATGGCTGCTCGCGGCCAGCTACGCCCTTGTCGGCTGGTCGATCGGCCTCAACTTCAACCGTCTGATCCTGCGCCACGCGACCCGCGCGCTGCCGCAGATCCTGTTGTCGATCCTGGCCCTCATGGCTTTCTGCGGCGGGCTTGCCTGGTTGCTCACCCGCTTTGCCGGCATCGATCCGCTGACAGCCTATCTGGCGACGAGCCCGGGTGGCATGGATTCCATCGCGATCATAGCCGCCGCTTCGCAGAAGGTGAACCTTTCGTTCATCATGGCGCTGCAGATGGCGCGCTTCCTCTTCGTGCTCCTCCTCGGTCCGCCGATCTCACGCCTCGTCGCGGGGCGCCTGGCCTGATGAACGGGGCTGCTCCCGCGTGCCCCTGAAATAGTCGCGCGGCGCCTTGCCCAGCATGCGGCGGAACATGGTGGTGAAGGCAGGCACACTGTCATAGCCGAGGTCGAGGGCCACGCTGGTGATCGGCTCCCCCTCGGCCAGCCTCGGAAGCGCGGCGAACAGGCAGGCCTGCTGGCGCCACGTGGAGAGGCTCAAGCCGGTCTCGCGCAGGAATGTCCGGGTGAAGGTGCGTCGGCTCATGCCCGTTCGCCTTGCCCAATCGTCTATCGTGGCGTGCGGCGACGGCTTCTCGACAAAACGCCGGCACAGGCCGGCAAGCCGCGAATCCGCGGGGAAGGGCAGGCCGAGCGGACGTTGCGGCAAGTTGGCGATCTCGTGGAGAAGAAGCGCCTTGACCAATGTCGCCCGCTCCGTCGTCGAAGCCCCGTCGGGCAGCTCCATCGCCTCGACGATCAGGCTGGCCGCCAAGTCGGTGAGGCCGACGACCCGCAGACCTTCCGGCAGGCCGGCGATCGCGTCCGGCCTCACATAGACGGACAACATCCGAACCGCGCCGAGCATCTCCACTGAATGCTCGACGCCGGGAGGAATCCACATGGCGTGCTCGGGAGGGACGATCCATCGGCCCTGGCCGGTACTGATCTTCACCACACCCGTCCGGGCATGCAGGAGCTGCGCCCGGCTATGGCTGTGGTCCGGCACCCGGTAGCCGTCGGGATAGTCGCCTGGGAGTGCGATCACGGCACCTTCGGCTTGTTCGAGCCAGTTCAGCCGCTCCGCATGAACGCGACTCAGGTCCCGCAGCGGCACAGTCGTGAAATCTGTTTCGATCATGAATTGGCCCACTCGCGAAAATAATGGACCAAACCACGAAAGCAGGTCGAAGGCAACGGGCGTATAGAGAGCGCCGGCCGCGACGCGGCTATTGTTTTTTCGGAGCATTCCTTTGACCGATACGACCGCCGCTCCCGTTTCCGTCCACAAGGACAACACAGTCTACGCCATCATCCTGGCGGTAAGCTTCTGCCATTTCCTGAACGACGTCATGCAGTCGCTCCTGGCCGCGCTTTATCCGATGATAAAGGATGGATACCGGCTCGACTTCTGGCAGATCGGCGTTCTGACGCTGACCTTCCAGGGCACGGCTTCGCTGCTTCAGCCGGTCATCGGAATCTACACGGATAAGCGGCCGATGCCTTATTCGTTGCCGGTGGGAATGGCTTCGACATTGGTCGGCCTGGTGCTGCTCGCTCATGCCGGCAACTACGGGCTGCTCTTGCTCGGCGCGGCGCTCATTGGATTCGGCTCCGCCGTCTTCCACCCTGAATCCTCGCGCGTTGCCAGGATGGCGTCCGGCGGCCGCTACGGTCTCGCGCAGTCGCTGTTCCAGGTGGGCGGCAATGTCGGCACCGCCATCGGCCCGCTGCTCGCTGCCTTCATCGTGGTGCCGCGCGGCCAGGAGAGCATTTCCTGGTTCTCGCTGGTGGCGCTCCTCGGCATGGTCATCCTCTGGCGCGTGAGCGGTTGGTACGCGAGGTACCATATCGCGGCCTCCAAGCGCCCCGCCGTGAGCAAGGCGCTCCCCTTTCCGCGCGGCAAGATCGTCATGGCGCTCGCAGTCCTGACCATCCTGACCTTCTCCAAGAACGTCTACATGGCGAGCCTGCAGAGCTATTACACCTTCTACGTGATCGACAAGTTCGGCGTGAGCGTGCAGCAATCTCAAATCCTGCTCTTCATCCTGCTTGGAGCTGTCGCCGTCGGCACCATCCTGGGCGGCCCGATCGGCGATCGCTTCGGTGCCAAGACTGTGATCTGGTTCTCGATCCTCGGCGTGCTGCCTTTCACCCTGACCTTGCCCTATGTCGATCTGGTCTGGACCGGAATTCTCTCGGCGGCCATCGGCCTGATCATGGCGTCCGCCTTCCCCGCGATTATCGTTTTCGCGCAGGAGCTCGTGCCAGGTCGTGTGGGGACGGTTGCCGGCATCTTCTTCGGCTTCGCCTTCGGCATGGGGGGGCTCGGAGCAGCCGCGCTCGGCATCGTCGCCGATGCGAGGGGCATCGACTTCGTCTATATGATATGCTCCTTCCTGCCCCTGCTCGGCCTGCTGACCATCTTCCTGCCGAACATGAAGCACGCTCACAGCCATCGCTAGGTTGAGCGGCCGGGCCCGACAAGGAACTGGCCGCCGGCGCCCTGGCTGGAATGATGGGCGTCCTTGGCCTGCCTGGCGCAAGCGCTTTTTTGAGCGTCGTTGCCGGCTGGCTGTGGTAGGCTAATTGCTGCCGTTCAATTGAACGGCAGTTGAGCCGAGTGTACGAGGGTCCGCGTTCCGTGCTTGTGCTTGCGCCAAAAAACATTTCTGACTTGGTGCAACTGTTCCGGTAATCATTTGTTTGACACTCTGCCGTTATCCGCCGGGTTGGATGCAGTTTGGGAGAAACCAGCATGCTCTGGAAAGGCCGCCGTCAGAGTGAGAATGTCGAGGACCGACGCGGCGAAGGCGGCATGGGCTTTCCCGGTGGCTTTGGCCGGCCACGAGGCTCCGGGCCGGTTCGCATTCCGATCGGCGGCGCAAGCGGCGGTGGACTTTCGACGATCGTCATCCTTGTGGTCCTCTTTTTCGCGTTGCGCGCCTGCGGTATCGATCCGCTTCAGATCCTTACCGAAGACGGCGGCCAAATGGCGCCGGGCGGCGGTGGGCAGATCACGCAGTCGGGACCGCAGTCTTCCGATGAGATGAAGCAATTCGTCTCGACAGTGCTGGCCGAGACCGAGGATGTCTGGAGCGGCATCTTCCAGTCCCTGGGGCAGTCATACGAAGTCCCGAAGCTGGTGCTGTTCTCCGACTCCATCACCTCTGCATGCGGTTTTGCCTCTTCCGCCTCGGGCCCGTTCTATTGCCCGAACGACCGCAAGGTCTATCTCGACACGTCGTTCTTCGACCAGCTTTCGCGCCAGTTCGGCGCGTCGGGCGATTTCGCCGAGGCCTATGTGATCGCCCACGAGGTCGGTCACCACGTCCAGAATCTCACTGGTATCCTGCCGAAGTTCAACCAGATGCGGCAGCGCATGAGCGAGGTCGAAGCCAATCAGATGTCGATGCGCGTGGAGCTTCAGGCCGACTGTTTCGCCGGCGTCTGGGCTCATTATACCCAGCAAAAGGGACTGCTGGAGCAGGGCGACGTCGAGGAGGCGCTCAACGCCGCGCAGCAGATCGGCGACGATACGCTGCAGAAGAGGATGCAGGGCTACGTCGTGCCGGAGTCATTCAATCACGGCACCTCCGAGCAGCGCCAGAGGTGGTTCGCGCGCGGACTGGAGAGCGGCCGGCTGCAGGACTGCGATACTTTCAACAATCGGATTTGAACAGGGAGGCCAAAGCGGCGACGGCCATTTGCCGTTTGCTCTGATCCGACCGTTCTCCAAGGGCCGTCAGGCGGCTCAGCGTTCCGCCAGCGCCGGTTCGCCCTTGCGCTCGCGGATGAGGTTCGCGAAGCGACGGAAAAGATAGTGGGAATCCTGCGGGCCGGGCGAAGCCTCGGGGTGGTGCTGGACCGAGAAAACCGGCTTTCCCCTAAGCGCGATGCCGCAGTTGGATCCGTCGAACAGGGAGACGTGGGTCTCTTCGACGCCGTCCGGCAGGGATTTCGAATCCACCGCGAAGCCGTGGTTCATCGAGACGATCTCGACCTTTCCGGTCGTGTGGTCCTTCACCGGATGGTTCGCCCCATGATGCCCCTGATGCATCTTCTCGGTCTTGCCCCCGACGGCAAGCGCCAGCATCTGATGGCCGAGGCAGATACCGAAGATCGGGATCTCGGTCTTCAGCAACCGTTGGATGACTGGCACCGCGTATTCGCCGGTGGCCGCGGGATCGCCGGGGCCGTTCGAGAGGAAGATGCCATCGGGCCTCATCGCCAGGATCTCCTCGGCGCCGGTTTTGGCGGGAACGATGGTGATCTTGGCGCCCAGGCCCGCGAGCAGGCGCAGGATGTTGCGTTTCACGCCATAGTCGACGGCGACGACGTGCATGCTTGGCGCTTCCTGGGAGCCGTAACCTTCATTCCAGACCCAGGGCGTTTCCTTCCACACCGAAGACTGGCCGGACGTCACGTCCTTGGCGAGATCGAGGCCGACGAGGCCTGACCATGCGCGCGCCTGCCGTTTCAGGTCCTCGATGTCGAACTTGCCGTCGGGCGCATGGGCGATAACGGCATTGGGCGCGCCTTTCTCACGGATCAGGGCGGTGAGGGCGCGCGTGTCGATGCCGCTGATGGCCACGATGCCGCGCCGCTTCAGCCACTGATCGAGGTCGCCAGCCGCGCGGTAGTTCGAGGGGCTGGTCACGTCCGCCTTGAACACTGCCCCTACCGCGCCGGCGCGCGCCGCCGGGTTGAGATCTTCTATGTCCTCGGCGTTGGTGCCGATGTTGCCGACATGCGGAAAGGTGAAAGTCACGATCTGTCCGGCATAGGACGGGTCGGTCAGGATCTCCTGATAGCCGGTGAGGGCGGTGTTGAAGCAGACCTCGGCCACGGCGCTTCCAGCCGCGCCCAGGCCTCGTCCCTCTATGACGGTTCCGTCGGCCAACACCAGAAGCGCGGTCGGCACTTCGGGAGCCCAGGGGGCGGTCATCGCGGCCATGTCGTCACTCCGTCGGTAAGGCTGCGGCTTGAAAGGATACCTGTTCAGGGCCATATCGCGCAGCGAAACGCACGGGGCTCCGCGATTCTCGCAAACCCCCGCGCGCAATTGAAATCAGTCCATGCAAGGCGCGGACAATAGGCGAAGGGGCGCAAAGGGTCAATGACCGAGCGCCGGGCTGCGGCGATTTGTTTTTCGCAGGTAAAACAGGACGTTACAGTTCGGTCTCGTTTGCTTCCCGCGTGCCGTGCCGTTATTGTTGCTGTCGCTAGAGGAGAATGCCATGCGCGACCTGATCGATGCAGCGCTCAAAGACGCCCTGAAGATGCAGGACAAGACACGGATCTCGACGCTGCGCCTGATCCGCGCTGCGATCCAGGATCGCGACATCGTCCATCGTGGCGCAGGCAAGGATCCTGTCAGCAATGACGAGATCATGCAGATCCTGGCGAAGATGGTGAAGCAACGCGAGGAATCCGCCAAGGCCTTCGAGGAAGGCGGTCGGCTGGAGTTGGCCGAGCAGGAGCGGAACGAGATCGCCATCATTCGCGGCTTCATGCCGAAGCAGTTCGGCGACGAGGAAGTCCGGCAGGCCTGCCAGCAGGTCATCGCCGAGGTCGGCGCCGAGGGCCTGCGCGACATGGGTCGCTGCATGAACGCCTTGAAGGAGAAATATGCCGGCCAGATGGATTTCTCCAAAGCCAGCGGCGTGGTGAAGGGCTTGCTGCAGTAGAGAGGTTCTGCTCCAGCTACGGACCAGAATCGAAAGCCGGCGATCATCTTCGGGTCACTGGCGCGGATGCGAAAGGGGCGGATATTTCGCCCCTTGTCGCTCAAGCCTTTCGGAAAACGAAATGGATCAGTGAATGATCTGGTCCAAGAAGTAGCGGGCCCGCTCCGTCTGCGGGGCGGAGAAGAAGGCCTCGGGCGCTCCCTGCTCGACGATCCGGCCCTTATCCATGAAGATGATGCGGTCGGCGACCTCGCGGGCAAAGCCCATCTCGTGGGTGACGCAGAGCATCGTCATGCCGTCACTCGCAAGTTCCTTCATCGTCTCCAGAACCTCCTTGACCATCTCCGGATCGAGCGCGGACGTCGGCTCGTCGAACAGCATGACCTTCGGCTTCATGCAGAGCGCCCTGGCGATGGCTACACGCTGTTGTTGGCCACCGGAAAGCTGGATCGGGTACTTATTGGCCTGATCCGGGATGCGGACTTTCTCCAAGAAGCGCATGGCAGCGTCCGTCGCCTCTCTTCGCGACAGGCCGAGTGCCGACATGGGTGCCAGAAGACAATTTTCAAGCACCGTCATATGCGGGAACAGATTGAAGCTTTGGAATACCATCCCCGTTTCCCGTCGGACCATGTCGACGGACTTCGCGTCACTCTTCAGCTCAATGCCGTTAACGAAGATCCGCCCGGCGTCATGCTTTTCCACGTGATTGATGCAGCGGATGAGCGTCGATTTACCTGAGCCAGACGGCCAGCAGATCACGATCTTTTCGCCCTTCGAGACTGTGAGGTCGACTCTAGCGCACCCGAGAGTTGGTGACATCGCCCATCAGATGCGGTCCAGATCGCGGGAGAAGATCGCCATGCACAAGCCGCGGGCGGAGTTCTTGATGTGAACCTTGAGCAATTCGGTGGCCAATCCCGCATTGCGGTCGAGCGCCGCATCGAAGATTGCCTTGTGTTCACGCAGGAGCACCTCCTTCGGCACCGCCTGCCTAGCCACCGCTTGGCGGCGGTAGCGCTCGGACTGCTCCGACAGCGTCGCCACGAAGCGCGAAAGCCAGGGCGAACCGCAATTGTCGATGAGGGCCAGGTGGAAGGCGCGGTTCTCTCGCTCCCATTCGCCGCTTAGCCTCTCCGGGTCGACGTCCAACGTACTTTCCACGCGCGACAGGCGATGAAAGGCGGCGACAACGCGGCTTTCCCAATCCAACGTGGCGTTGGCGATCGAGCGGCCGAGGGCCTCTGGCTCGAGAAGCAAGCGCATGTTGGTGATGTCGGCGAACTCCTCCGCCGAAATGTCGGCAACCCAGTAGCCGCGCTGGCCTCTGGCCGTCACCAGCCGGTCGGCGGCGAGCCTGGAGAGCGCCTCGCGTAGTGGGCTTGCGCCGAAGCCGTACTGCGCGCGCATGTCCCCCAGGAGCAGCTTCTTGCCGGCCTTCAGCGTGCCGCCGAGGATATGCTCCCGGATGGCGGCATAGGCAGCCTCGGACTGCGTGGCGAAGCCATCATGGTCGTCAGACTTGTCTGCGTGCGGGAATGCTTGGACCGTACTGTGCTTTTCCATCAGGAAGAATGCTCCGCGATTCCGGCATAAAGATCGGCAAACGGACCGATCCCGACACGAGTTTCGCAAACCTCAGTTTATTCGATGATAGCTTGAAAATTCGATTTTCACCATCAGGGGGCCACTCGATCTGGCTGATTCCGGGTGGAGATCGCCGGTCAGATCTTTCCGGCCAGCCGCAGTTCGATGACGTCGGCGATCAGCCCCGCCTCGCGCACGATGTCGGAGACCCCCCGTGCCTCCGTGGCGCTCGCCGGATCGCCGAAATAGCCGAGCGGCGTGACACGGCGGGCATCGTCGTGCCCCTTCCGCCATTCCGTAAGATCGGCGGGACCCAGCTTGGTCGGCACAAGGCCGTCGATCTTCTCAGCGCGCACCACTTCTGGGTTCAGCGCCAGCATAAGGGAGGTTTCCCAATCGCCGGCATGCAGGTCGATGATCCCTTCCTCCTTGCTCGGAAAATCTGCCATTGTGGCAAGCGCATTCGGGTGTTCGAGACTGATCTTCAGCCGGTCGAACATCCCCTTAGCGGCGACGAAGGCCGCCTGGATCCCACCTTCCCTGCTGGCCTTGCACACGCCGTCGAAAATCGCCTTGTTGTGTAGCGCATCGCCGTGGCCGGAAGCGCAGAAGATGTGACGCACACCGTCGCGCTCCAGGCTTTCAATGACATCCACCATGACTTCGACCATGATCTCGGGACGGACGCGAAACGAGGCGGGAAAGCTCGCCGAGACATGGTTCACCCCCCAATAGAAGGGGGGCACGATGAGCGCCTCGATGCCCTTCTCTGCCAGCTTCGCCTTGACGATACGAAGTCGCGCCGATGGGATGTAGACGTCCGTGCCGGTCGGCAAATGGGGGCCATGCTGCTCGATCACGCCCATTCCCCAAAGCGCGATTGCCTTCCGCTTGATGGCCGCGTCGACCTCTTCATAGGTCATCTCGGCGATCGTGTCCTTAAAGATGGATTCGCCGGGTTGGAAGTAGTCATGCGCGGTTCTGGTCATGTCGAGTGCTCCTGTCTGGGTGGGCTGGCGCTCAGGTCCGAGCGGCCCTGGCGCGAAAATAATTGCCGGTCCCGATGGCGATCGCCGCCAAAATACCGGATCCTGCGATGCCGGCGAGGAGCAGGACCAGCACGGCGCTCGTCTGGCTCATGAGGGCCGAGTTCATGTAGCCGTAGGCGAGTACTGCAACGTTGGGACTGGTAGGCGGAAGCAGCATCAGCGGAATGTCGAGCGTACCTGAAGCGATAATGGCAGTGACAAGCCAGCCTGCGAGGAAGCTGCCCTGCATGAGCCGCAGCACGATGTCGAGAAGCACGCGGGTCGATGATGCCCCGCTGATCGCAGCCGCATCCTCGAGATCACCGGAAATCTGCAGCAGGGCACCCTGAACCGCACGGCTGGCGATCGGCATAATGAGGATGACCAGGCCGATGAAGGCGAACCAGAACGATCCGTAGAGCTGACGTAGGCCGGGCACCGAGACATAGGCCCAGAGCAGACCGACGGCCAGCACCACGCCCGGCATCACAATCGGGATCAGTGTGGCGCTTTCGAGCAGTCTTGCCATCCACATCGGAGCGCCTCGGCTCACGAAACCGATGAGGGTGGCCAGGGCCATGGCGGCGAAACCGCCGAGGATGGCGATCACCGCCGTTACGAAGAAGGCGTTCGGTGCCTGCGGATCGGCAAACACCATCCGGAAGTTACTGAGCGTAAGGGTGTAGACGCCGACCGACGGCTGGAATGAGGTCAACACGAGCTGCGCTCCCGGCAGGACCAGGGCCACCAGAACGAAGAGCAGGATCACTATCGCTCCGACGACATTCCAGAAGCGGCCGATGTTCCAGCGATCATTCTTGAACGACTTGCCGGTTACGGTGACGAAATTGTTCTTTCGCAACAGGCGCCACTGGACCGCAACCATGGCGGCAAGCCCGACCACCAGAAAAAGGCAAAGGGCGCTCGCGCCCGGATAGTCCGGCGGAAAAGAATAGTTGAGCTTCTTGTAAATTTCGGTGGAAAGTACTGGCACGCCGGCCAAGCCGCCGAGGATCTGCGGAACGTCGAAGGCGCCAAGTCCAAACACGGTGCCGACCATCACGACGCCGATGATGGCGGGGAGCAGCAGCGGGATATCGATGCGCAGGAAGGTTTGCAGCCGCGTCGCGCCGGCTACGAGCGAGGCCTCCTCGAAACTGCGATTCATATTGTGGAATGCCGGCAGCAAAAGCAGATAGCAGAAGCTCGAGATCTTGAGGGTATGCACCAAGAGCAGGCCGGGCCAGGAATAGACGTTGAAAGCTCCCATGCCCGCGCCGAGATAGAGCAAGCCATGGTTAAGTGCCCCGCCGACCGGATCTGCGAGGAGTGCCCAGCTCACCGCATAGAGCATGTTGGGCGCGGCGAAGAGGAGCAGCATGGCGGGTGTTAGCAAGCGGCGGAGCGGGACGGTGGTGCGGGTCGCTATGAAGGCGAAACCCATGGCGAGAATGGTACCGGCGACGGTTGTGACCGTGGCGAAGATCATGGAGTTCAGAACCGCCGTGTAGGTAGCCGAGGCCGTCAGGACGGTGCGGACGTTCTCGATCGTCCAGTCACCAACTACGCCGGGCCGTGTGGTGCTGAACATGCTCACTACCACCATCAGCACCGGATAGACGAACAGGAACAGCACGATCGCCATGAGCAGCAGCCGTCCGCCCCAGCGGGCGGCCCGCTGAAGGCGGGCTGCGCCGGCAAGGCCCTTCGTCTCAAGGGAAAACGGCGCCGCAATCTGATGGGCGCTCATTGGGATTTCTCTAGCGCAACGGGCAGGCCGGGAGCGACGCTCAGCTTCAAGCTCGTAGCGTGCTGTGTATCGCTTGCCGGCAGCGCATCGGCGATCCGGCAGATCAGCCGGCTGCCATAGGCGTCCACCGAAAACTCGGTCTGGTCGCCAACGAATGTAGACTCGACAACCGTCGCATCGATTTCCCATTCGCCAGGAAGCGCGCCCAATCGCCAGTTGGCGCTACGGATGGCCACGAGAATCGCCGTTCCGATGGTCGCCCCGCGGATTTTTTCGGAGGGCGTGCAGACGACCGTCATAGGCCAACCCTTGGGGCGGGCCACGATGTGGTCTCCCTGGCGGGCGACAATTTCGGCTTCGAGGAAGTTGTCGAAGCCGACGAATTCGGCGACCCATCGGTTAGCGGGAGTGCCGAACACCTCGTGCGGCGTGCCGATCTGTTCGATGTGTCCCCTGTTCATCACGACGATACGATCCGACAGCGTTACAGCCTCGAGTTGGTCGTGCGTGACATAGATCGAGGTTCGGCGGATCTCACGATGAATCCGGCGAAGTTCGCGGCGCATCTGGCCGCGTAGCGCGGCGTCGAGGTTGGAGAGCGGCTCGTCGAGCAGCAGCACGTCGGGTTGCGCGGCGAGAGCCCGCGCGAGGGCTATACGCTGCTGCTGGCCGCCCGATAGTTCGCCGATTCCGCGTTGGCCGAGATGGCCGAGACCAACGAGGTTCAGAACCTCTTCGGTGCGCGCCTTGATCTCGGCTGCAGGGCGCTTCCGCAAACGCAACGGGTAGGCGACGTTGGAAAAGACGCTCATATGCGGCCACAGGGCGTAGCTCTGGAAAACCATTCCAAGGCCTCGCTTGTTGGGCGGTAGGAACCACTTTCGGCCGGCATCGACCACGGGCTTGCCGCCGATGCTGATCGTGCCTCCGTTTGGCTGGTCCAGACCCGCAATCGAGCGCAGGATCGTAGTCTTGCCGCAGCCGGATGGACCCAGCAGCGACAGGAACTCGCCCTCCCGTACGTCGAGATCGAGTGAATCGATCACCCGTACCGCGCCATAGTGCCTATTCAATCCGCGAATGCATATCTCACTCAACTCGGCGACCTTTCCGTTGGGGCCAGCGGCAGTGGCGAATGTGTTCCTCAGTCAGCATCCCAAATGGATACGATCTCGGCCCGGGACATGACGTCGCCGAACAGGAATTCGACGTTCTTCAGCGTCGCTTCGTGCAGCGGCTCGGCGTGTGAAGCCACGCAATCGGACGGGAGCACGGCGTAGTAGCCCATGCAGGCGGCGTCGCGCAGGCTGCTCTCGACGCAGACGTTGGTCTGAACTCCGGCAAAGATCAGCGTCCGCACCCCCCGCTTGCGCAGGATGGCGTCGAAGCTGGTGCCGATGAAGGCGCTATAGCTGTGCTTGTCGATGACGCATTCCGCGCCGTCGGGCGCAACACCGAAGAAATCGGCTCCCCACGACCCTGTGGCGCAGCAGATGGCATCGCTTCTTGCTCTCTGTTTGGCACGAATACCTGCCGGGAGTTTTTCGGGATCGTAGATTGCGCGCACCCAGAAGACAGGCACCCCCTTTTCGCGCGCCGCTTGGACAAGTTCCACTACAGGTTCGACGACTGCGCGGCATGCCGCGGCGCTACGGCCGACCACCTTCTCGACATATCCGCCCTCGGCGCAGAAATCATTCTGCATGTCGATGACCACAATCGCGCTATGTGCGCGGTCGAGGCGGGCTTGCGGCGTCAGAAGAATTTCGGGCTCACTCATATTGTCACTCCGCTGCGCCGCGGAGCGGCTGACGGTTGAAGAGGTTGGGCATCAGACGAAGGGCGTTTTGACGCTCGATGGCGGCAAACTCGTCCGCGGCAAGGCCAAGCTTGACCAAGCCGCCTATGGTTGCCGTCATTGTATCCTCTGCAGCGAAAGGGTAGTCGCTGGCAAAAAGGACCCGTTCCATCGGCACAAGCTGGCGAAGAGAGGCGAAGACACGGTTGCTCGCCGAAAGCGCGGTGTCGAAATAAAGCCGGTCCAGCTCGGCCATAGCGCCATCCGGCACGTGGCTTTTGAAATCAGGTCGCCGCTCCAGACGGGCTATCCGATCCGCCAGATAGGGCAGGGCGCCTCCCGCATGCGAGAAGATGAAGCGTGCGCTGCGGCATCGCGTAAAGCTGCCGCTGAACAGCATGCTGACGATGGCGCGAGTCGTGTCGAACGGAAATTCGAGCGTCGCGGCCGGGATGTGTCGAAGCGGGCGGTCGCCTGCCGCATCGGCCGGATGGACGAACACCACGGTTCCGCGCCGGTTGAGCTCTTCCAAGACAGGCTGAAGCTTCGCATCGCCGAGATAGACACCATCATAATTGGTGAGAAGGCAAATGCCCGCAGCACCCAATGTATCGAGGGCATAGGCGATTTCGTCAAGGCTGGCGCCGATGAAGGGCATGGGCAGGGTAGCGAACATGGCGAACCGGCCACGATGACGGCCGGCCAGATCGGCTGCGTAGTCATTGCAGTAGCGTGCGATCCGCGCTGCCACGCCTTCACCATGGTGGTGAAAGCCGGGGGCCGACAGCGATGTCACTGCCATCTCGATTCCATTGCGGTCCATGGCGTCGATGGACGTTTGCGGCGTCCACTCGGGCATGCGTCCAGAAACGATCAGCCGCCCTATCGATTCCTCGCCCACCAGACGGACGTAGTCCGGCGGAAGGATATGATGCTGGACGTCAATTCGATGCGTTGGCCGCATACACGTACTTCCCTCGTTGTCAAAGGCCGTGCCGATGCAGGTTGGCTGCGAGTCGACAAAACGAAAATTATCGAAATTCCAAATCTGGTCGCTTCTCGTAGCGGGATTTTCGTGCCAAGTACAACCCAAAAAAATCGACGCAATAAAAAATATCGAAATTTAATTGACAAAACTTCTAACCGCGTCTTAAGTCGCAGCCCATTGGACAAGGTGGTGCGAAGGAGGTCGCCGCGGTCTTGCGATCGCATCGCCCAAACGAGAATTCTAATAGGGGAACGACGAATGGTTTGCGGAAATCTCACCCGGCGAGCGCTGTTGGCTCTGTCGGCTGCCATGCTTATTGCGTCACCTGCCGCTGCCGACGAGGCAGCATGGGCTGGCGGGGCCGAAACCGCGGCGCAGATCGCCGAACTTCACAAGGCTGCGACCGACGCAGGTCAATCGCAGGTCGTTATTTACGGTGCTTATTCGGTAGTGTTTCAGCCGCTCTGGGACATCTTCTCGAAGCGATTTCCTGAGATCACCATCGTCACCAACCCGCTGCGCGGCGCCGAGCTCATGGCGCGCGTCGAGAGCGAGCGAGCGAGCGGCCAACATGTCGGCGATGTTGTCATGTCGGGTATGACCGAACTGATCAGTGTTGCGGAGAGCGGGGCCGGAGCGGCATATCAGCCGCCGAACATCCATGTAATTCCCGAGCGCTATCGCGACGTAAACGGGCGGTTCGTTATGGCGTTCGCCGATACTGTCGGCGTCGCCTACAACAAGAGCAGGTATAAAGAGGAAGAGCTGCCTGGCACGCTGGCCGATCTGACCGATCCAAAGTACAAGGGCATGCTGTTCGATGATCCGCTGGCATCGGCTGTCACCGCCATCAGCTGGATCGAACTCTACAGCGCGGGAAAGATCGATGCCGCCTGGATGAAGAAAGTGCGCGACAACGCGGTCGTAGTGCCGAGCGCCACGCCCTACTTCAACAATCTCACAGTTGGTTCTGTTGCATTGATGCCTTGGGCGGCGCACTCGCGCTACCTGCGTTTGGTAGAGGCGGGCGCCAATGTCGGCTTCCTGGAAATTCCAGGCCTCGTGATCCCGATGTTCGCAGGCACCGTCATCCTCGACGGAGCCCCAAACGCGAAGGCTGCCCAGCTGTTCCAGGCCTGGTTCCTCACGCCCGAAGCGCAAGCGGCCGTGGCCTCGCTAGGCCTCAACTACCCTATGGTTCCTGGCACGCCAGTCCCTGCGGACTGGACACCTTTCGAGAAGATCGTCGAGGCGATCGATCCGGTGAGGCCGGCCGATTACTTAGCAACGAAGGCGAAGTTCGAAGCCTCCGTTCGCGAAGCCCTGAATTGACCGGATCGGATTTTCGCAGTGGGTGATACACACCTGACATTTCGCAAATGGCGGCGCAACGGAGCTCCTCCCCGGCATCGTTCACTCTGGGTCGACGAGGCACTCGAGCGCGAAGGAACTGCTGAGTCCAACCGTCTTCGAGACCACATCCAGGCCGACGTCGCGATCGTCGGTGGCGGGCTGACCGGGCTCTGGACTGCAATAAGGCTAAAGGAAGCTGACCCCGGGATTTCCGTGGTGGTGCTCGAAGCTGACCGCTGCGGCACCGGTGCAAGCGGTCGCAACAGTGGCGCGCTCGGACACTACTGGTCCCGATTGCCGGTGCTGGTCCGCTATTTCGGCGAGGCGGACGCAGTCCGGCTGGTGATGGCGAGCACGGAGGCTGTGGATGATACCCATCGCTTCATCTCCGCGAACGGGATCGAATGCCAGGCGAGGCGAGGTCCGTCCGTCTGGAGCACCAATTCCAGGTCTCAGATCGGTGCCTGGGAGGGGGTTTTCCGCATGGCCGACAAGCTCGGCATCGCGCCTCCCTATCGCCGGCTCTCGCCCCAGGACTTGAAGGATTATTTTGGCGACGGCCCCTACCATTCGGGCGTCTCGGACGACAATGCGACCCGGCTGCAGCCAGCGCTGCTCAGCAGAGGGCTGCGCCGAGTGGCGGTTGCCCATGGCGTCGCGATCTACGAAGAAACACCGGTACTCGACATTTCAGGGGACGAGCGAACGCTGACAGTTCGCGCGGCCAACGGCACTGTCGTCTGCTCCAACGTCGTACTTGCGGCAAACGCATGGATGGCGCATCTGGCTGAGTTCAGGCGGCATGTCATGGTGCTATCGAGCGATGTGGTCGTCACCGATCCGATCCCGGAGCGTCTAGAAGATCTCGGCATGCGACAGCGCCCGGGCGGGGTGAATTCCCGGCAGATGCTGAACTATGGTGGCCTCACTCCGGAAGGCCGGGTCTATCTCGGCCGCGGCGGCGGGACCATAGCATACGGTGCCCGGATCGGCCCGGAGTTCGACTTTTCGCAAAAGCAGGCGGCCGAAGTGGAAGCGGATTTCCGCTTCCTCTATCCGGAGCTGAAGGACGTGCCGATCGCCCGCAGTTGGGCCGGTCCGATCGACCGCAGCACCACCGGCCTGCCGCACTTCGGCCAACTCCAAAGCGACCGGCGTATCCACTATGCGATTGGCTATACCGGTCATGGTCTCGGCGCCAGCAATATCGGCGGCCACGTGATCGCAGCGAAGATATTGGGGAAGCGCACCGAATGGAGCGACATCGGGGACATCCTGAATCGAGCCCACAACGGCTATTACCCGCCCGAACCGATCCGGTTCGTCGCCGGCAAGATCGTGCGCGCCGCTGTGCTGCGCAAGGAGATGGGCGAGCGCAACGGTCGCAAGCCCTGCGTCCTGGACGCCCAGCTTTCGAAACTGGCGTTGGCCACCATTCCGGGCGGGAAACGCTTTGGGCATGACAGCGTGAAGTGAAGGAGAAGGACATGAGCTTTAATCCTGACCTGCCATCCAACAGGCTGATTTTCGAGGTGCGGCGAGACAATTCCGTCTGGCCGCATTTCCGTGAGCGCCTCGAGGATCTGATGAGCCAGTACGGACTGAGCGAGGAAGAGAAGGCGGCCTTCCGTAGCATCGACGTCAAGCGCCTGGGTGAGCTGGGCGTCCATCAGTATTTTCTCCCGCAGGTGACGAGGCTGTTCCACGGCGGGGCTGCCAATCACTCCAAGAGCGCGGCGGCCGAGGCCTACCGCAAGTCGTTTGGCGACTCGATCGTCGAACATCCTCAGAAAGGCTGAAACCATGGCCCGGTTCGTATCTATCATGGGAATGGCGCACGCTCCCGGCGTGACGGGTTGGATCGACACCTGCCCGGTCGAGGACCGGCGCGCCATCGAGGAAGGCTACAAGGAGCTCGGCCGCATCATGGCGGCGGCCAAGCCGGACATCATCATCGGCGTCGGGAACGACCATTTGCTGAATCTCCCGCTCAAAAATCCGCCGCACTGGCGAGTCGATTGCGCTGCGGAATGGAACGGCCCGGCGGAATTCTTCAAATCATGGCTGAAGCAGCCAGGCTACCACGTGAAGGGTCGGCCGGAGATTGCCAACAGGATCGCCGAGTCCGCGGCTGCGCGCGGCATCAAGATCGACAAGGGCGACGGCCTGCTGTTCGACGACAATTGGTCGGTCCCGCTGTGGTATCTCGGCTACGATGTGCCAATTCTGCCGATCCACATGAACTGCATCAATCCGCCGACTCCGACCCCCGAGGAATCGGTCGAATTCGGTCGTGTGCTGCGCGACATCGTGCAGAATGAACTGCCAGCCGATCTGCGGGTCGGATTGATGGCAACCGGCGGTCTCTCCCATGAGCCTGGCGGCCCGCGCTATTTCACCATGGATCCGACCTTCGACAACTGGTTCCTCGATCTCATGGATGAGAGCGATGCCGACCGCGTCGTGCGCGAGGCGACGATCGAGCGCATGAACGAGGCCGGCGGCGGCGGCACGACCGAATTGCTCGCCTGGATGGTGGCCATGGCGGCGGCCGGCGGCACAAAGGGGCGGCGCGTTTTCTATGTGGCCTCGGCCGAGATGCGCTGCGGCATCGGCGCGACCGTCTGGGAAAGCTTCCAGTAAATCCATCGCGAGCGGTGCTCTGCCGCTTGAGTGGCAGGCACAGCCAAGTGGGATCGCAACGCGCTCCCGCCCTGGCCTTTCACTGACTGAAAAGGCCAGGGGTAAATCCCTGGCGAAAAGGAAACGACCTTGCAGGAAATCAAGAACTTCATCAATGGCGAGTTTCGCGCCAGCGCGGGCGCCGTGGTCATGGAAAACCGCTTTCCGGCGACCGGCAAGGTGTTCTCCATCGTGCACGGCGCGACGCGCGACGACGTCGATGCGGGCGTTGGCGCCGCGAAGCGTGCTCTGAAGGGGCCTTGGGGACAGATGTCGGTGCCCGAGCGCATGGCCATCCTGCGCAAGGTCTCGCAGGGCATTCGCGAACGCTCCGATGAATTCTTGCGTGCCGAGGTGCTGGACACCGGCAAGCCCGTCACTCTCGCCAGCCATATCGACATCCCGCGCGGCGGCGCGAATTTCGACGTCTTCGCCGATCAGGTCGCGACGATCAGCACGGAGACCTTCCAGATGCCGACGCCTGACGGCGCGGGCGCGCTGAACTATGCGCTGCGGACGCCGCGGGGCGTCATCGGCGTGGTGTGCCCATGGAACCTGCCGCTGCTCCTGATGACCTGGAAGGTGGCGCCCGCGCTGGCCTGCGGCAACACTGTCGTCGTGAAGCCGTCGGACATGACGCCGTCGACGGCGACCCTGTTGGGCGAGGTGATGAACCAGGCCGGCGTGCCGGCCGGCGTCTACAACGTTGTCCACGGCGGCGGGCAGGACTCGGCCGGCGAGTATCTGGTGGAGCATCCCGACGTCGACGGTATCACCTTCACCGGCTCGACGCGGACCGGCGAGGCGATCATGCGGGCAGCTGCCCGCGGCGTCAGGCCGATCTCGCTCGAGCTCGGCGGCAAGAACGCCGGTGTCATCTTCGACGATGCCGATCTCGACGCCACCATTGAAGGCAGCGGCCGTTCCTGCTTCGCCAACACCGGGCAGGTCTGCCTCGGGACCGAGCGACTCTATGTGCAGCGCGGGATCTTCGACCAATTCGTGGAGAGGCTTGCCGAGAAGGCCAAGTCCTATCGCTTTGGTGATCCGTTCGATACGGCCACGACCATGGGTCCGCTCATCTCCGAGGCGCACCGCGCCAAGGTGCTGGGCTACTACGCCAAGGCGGCTGCCGAAGGAGCGACCATTGTCGCCGGCGGCGGAGTGCCGGATGTCGCAGGCTTCCAGGACGGATATTGGGTGCAGCCGACCGTGTGGACGGGGCTGCCCGAGCGCTCGCCTGTGGTTACCGAGGAGATCTTCGGTCCCTGCACCCACGTCACGCCTTTCGACACCGAGGAAGAGGCGATCGCGCTCGCCAATGACAGCCCCTATGGGCTGGCCACCTCGATATGGACGCAAAACCTCTCGCGCGCCCACCGTGTGGCTGCCCAGATCGAGGCCGGTATCAGCTGGGTGAACTGCTGGTTCCTGCGTGACCTGCGCACCGCCTTCGGCGGCTCGAAGCAGTCCGGCATCGGCCGCGAGGGCGGCGACCATTCGCTCGAATTCTATACCGAACTGCGCAACGTCTGCGTGAAGCTCTGAGGGGTCGGATCATGCTCACCGAACAGGAACGCCAGGAGGCGATGGAGGCCCTGCTGGAGGCCGACCGCACCAAGAAGCCTTGCCTGCAGCTTTCAACCCGATGGCCACACATCACCATCGAGGATTCCTACGCGATCTCCTCGGCGCTGGCGGCAAGCAAGGTGGCGGCCGGTGCGAAGGTCATTGGCCACAAGATCGGCCTGACCTCGAAAGCCATGCAGGCTTCTTCGCAAATCGACGAGCCCGATTACGGCGTGCTGCTCGACACCATGCTCTACAATGACGGAGCCAAGGTCCGGTTCGAGGACTATTGCGTGCCGCGTGTGGAGCCGGAGCTCACCTTCATCCTGAAGGAGCCGCTGAAGGGCCCGAATGTCGGATTGGTCGATGTCCTGCGCGCCACCGAATATGTGGTCCCCTCCATCGAAATCATCGACGCCCGGGTGCAGAACCCGCGCAAGATCTTCGACACCGTGGCCGACAATGGCGCGGCCGCCGGCATCGTGCTCGGCGGTCGGCCGGTCAAGCCGGACGATGTCGATTTGCGCTGGGTTGGCGCGGTCTTCTATCGCAACTCGGAAATCGAGGAAACCGGCCTGGCCGCGGGCGTGCTCGGCCATCCCGCCATGGCGATCGCCTGGCTCGCCAACAAACTGGCGCCTTTCGACGTGGCGCTGCAGCCCGGCCATCTGATGCTGTCCGGCTCCTTCACCCGGCCGGTCTGGGCGGCAAAGGGCGACACGCTGCATGCCGATTTTGGCCCGCTCGGCGGGGTTGCGGTCCAGTTCGTGTGAGGTGAGGGCGGTGGAGAACCCATTCAAGCGCGCATTGGCCGAGGACCGTCCGCAGATCGGCCTTTGGAGCAGCCTGTGCAGCCCGGTCGGGGCCGAGATCGTCGCGTCGTCCGGCTTCGACTGGATCATGTTCGATACCGAACATTCGCCGATCGAGATTTCAGGCTTGCCCTCCCTGCTGCGGGCGACGGAAGGCGGGACGGCGCACGCCGTCGTGCGGCCGGCATGGAACGATCCCGTCGCCATAAAACGCATCCTCGACATCGGGGCGCAAACTTTGCTGGTGCCGTTCGTGCAGAACGCCGAGGAAGCCAAGGCGGCCGTCGCGGCCACCCGTTATCCGCCTCTCGGGGTGCGGGGTGTGGCTGGGCTTACGCGTGCGACGCGCTACGGGCGTATCAAGGACTACGCCGCGCGCGCGGCGGAGAACCTATGCGTGCTCGTCCAGGTCGAGACGGTTGAGGCTCTCGGCCGTCTGGAGGACATCGCAGCGGTCGACGGTGTCGATGGCGTGTTCATCGGCCCGTCGGACCTTTCCGCGTCGATGGGCCACCTCGGCAATGCGGGCCACGCGGACGTCCAGAAGGAACTAAGTACGGCGGTGCAACGAATCCGGCAGGCCGGCAGGCCCGCAGGCATTCTGGCGAGCAAGCGAGAGGATGCGCTCTGCTATCTGGGATGGGGCTACCGCTTCGTGGCGGCGGGCGTCGACGTGGGCATGCTCGCCACGGCGGCCGACGATCTGGCCAGAACGATGCGCGAGGCCGCCCGGCCGGCTGCCACGGCGGAATGATTCTTCCCCCCGGAGAAAAGCGACTGCAGTTAGGAGACGCGATTTTGGACAAGAATTTCAACCTGACGCCGGACGAGACTGGCTGGAAGGCAATTGTTTCGCCCAATCCGCCAGCCTTTAGCCAAAAGCTGACCAACGGTCGGGAAGACCAGCCCTACCGGCTGGCCGTTTGGCGCGGCGAGCCTGGCCGTTACAAGCGTGAGGCCGGGATGCCGTGGTCGGAAACCTACGTCGTCTACAAGGGCATGAGCCGCATCACATTCGCGCACCAGCAATTCGACCTTTCTCCCGGCACGATCGTCGAGCTCCGGAAAGGCGAGCCCTTTGAAATGGAAATCTTCTCAACGATCGAGAAGGTGGCCGTCATCACCGAGTGACGATCGTTCGTTCGTCCAAAGGAGGAGAATATGCGTAAATTCATTCGAATGGCCGTCGCGGCCGTTCTGTCCCTAGCCGCGCTGGCCGTGGAGGCGAACGCGGAAGAGTTTCCCACGCGGCCGATCACCCTGGTCATCCCCTGGCAGGCGGGCGGGATTCCGGACACGCAGTATCGGCTGCTGGCCGATATCGCCAGTCAGGAACTCGGCCAGCCCATCGTGGTGGAGAACAAGCCGGGCGGGGTTGGCACGCTGGGGCCTGCAAGCATGGCGGCGAACGCCAAGCCTGACGGTTACACCATATCCTATGTCGGCACCGGCGTGTACCGCACGCCGTTTCTGCTGAAGACGACTTATGACCCGCGTACCGACTTCACCTACATCGGTGGTGTCGGCCAGTATCTGTTCGGCGTGGTCGTGCGGGCGGACTCCCCCCTCAAGTCATGGGAAGACTTCGTCAATTACGCCAAGGAGAATCCCGGCAAGCTCACCTACACCACTTTTGGTGTGAACTCGCCGCTCCACCTTGCGATGGAGCAGATCTCCGCGACGCTTGGCATAAAGCTGAAGCACATCCCGTCGCGCGGCAATGCCGAGAACAATGCGGCCGTGCTCGGCGGGCATGTCATGGCTTCGGCGGACGGCAGCGCCTGGGCGCCACTGGTGGAATCCGGCGATTTCCGCCTGCTCGTCACCTGGGGCGAGAACCGCACCAAGCGCTGGCCCGACGTGCCGACTTTGAAGGAAGTCGGCGTCGATATGGTCGAGACCATGCCGTATGGCCTGGCCGGACCTGCCGGAATGGACCCCGCCGTCGTCGATTGCATCTACGCCGCCTTCGACAAGGCCATTCATGACCCGCGTCATCTGGCCATGCTCGAGAAGTTCGACATGACCTTGTTCGAAAAGAATCCTGCCGAGTTCCAGAAATGGTCCATGGAGGAGATCGATCGGCAGGAACAGCTGGTGAAGTCCTTCGCCGAGAAGCAGTAAGGCGGGCGATACGGCCCGATTGGAATGTGTGGAGCGGGAGAGTCGAGTGACTTGGTCTATTGGTGATATGTTTGTGTCGCGGATCGAGGAAGGCCTTGGCCTGAGCAGCGTTTCGCCTGACAAGTTCCTGACCAATTTCGATATTGACGTTTTCCGCTCCCATGCCGACTGGCTGGTGCCTCTTCACTACGATCCCGAAGAGGACAGGCTCGTCTCCAGCATCCATTCCTGGCTGATCAGGACGCCGCGCCACACGATCCTGCTGGACACCTGTTCGGGCAACCACAAGGATCGCCCGTGGAACGAGCGTTTCCATCAGTTGAACACTCCCTATCTGGAGCGCCTCCGAGCCGTCGGCGTGTCGCCCGAGGAGGTGGATTACGTATTCTGTACGCATCTCCATTCAGATCACTGCGGCTGGAACACGCGCCTGGAGAACGGGCGCTGGGTACCGACCTTCCCCAACGCAAAGTACCTGTTCTCGCGAGCCGAGAAGAACCGCTGGGATCCCGCCGTCAGCGCCGATAACAGCCGCGCCGTGCTCTACAACGACAGCGTGCTGCCGATCATCGAGTCGCGCCAGGCCGTGCTGCTCGACGACGCGTTCGAAATGGACAGGCATCTTCTGGTCGAACCGGCTCCCGGCCATACGGTCGGCCACATGATCCTCAAGGCCGGCACAGGGGATGACCGCGGGCTGTTCTGCGGGGACGCCATCCATCATCCGATCCAGATCTGCGAACCCACCTGGAACACACGTTTCTGCGAGGATCAGGAACAGTCGGCGCGGACCCGAAGGGAACTGCTCGAATACTGCGTCGAACATCGTGCCCTGCTGTTCCCGATGCATTTCGCTCCGCCCTTCGTCGCCGGCGTGTTCGCCCGAGGAGATCGGCTCTTTCCTGCATTCGTCCCTCCGCGGAAGTGATCACGTTTCCGCCGTTCGGCACGCCCTGGGGACCTGTGCGCAGCTAGTCAGGAGTACAAGACCATGACTGTAGAACTGACAGTCAAAATCCTGTGGTGCCTGTTCGGCGTTGTCGTCGTCTACATGGCGACGCAGCTGGGGATCGGCGAGTTCAGCGACCCAGGCCCTGGGCTCATGAGCATGATCTTCGGTCTCGCCATGGCGGTCGTGGCCGGCGGCTCGGTGTTGCTCGATCTCTTTGTCAGGACCCCGCAAGGCGCGTCGGAACCCTGGACGCGGGAGATGCTCATGCGTATCGGCGGCATCGTCGTGGCGCTCGCTGTCTATGTCGCGCTCCTTGAACCGCTCGGCTTCCTGTTGGCGACCTTCGCGCTGTCGGCTTTTCTGCTGTGGCTGTTCACCAGCAGCGGTTGGCTGCGTGCCATACCGGCGGGGGCGGCGATCGCCTTCGCCAATTATGCGCTTTTCAAGCTGGCCTTAGGCACGCAGCTTCCGATTGGGATACTCGGCTAGATGACTTCGTTCGACGGCATATTGCTGGGCCTTGAAGTAGCCGCCCAGCCCATCAATCTCGTCTACTGCTTCTTCGGCGTCTTTCTGGGGACGTTGATCGGTGTTCTCCCAGGCATCGGGCCGGCGACGACCATGGCTCTGTTGCTGCCGATCACGATCAACGCGCCGCCCGAGAGCGGTATCATTCTTCTAGCCGGTCTCTACTACGGCTCGATGTATGGGGGCTCCACCACGTCGATCCTGGTAAACGTCCCCGGAGAAGCGGCATCCGTCGTCACGACGCTGGACGGCTACCAAATGGCGCGGACGGGCAGGGCGGGTCCCGCGCTTGCCATTGCCGCGATCGGTTCGTTCATCGCCGGCACCGTGTCTGTGGTCGCGCTCAGCTTCATCGCCGTCCCGCTGGCGCGCGCGGCCGTGTATCTCTCACCGGCGGATTATGTCGGACTGATGGTGCTCGGTCTGGTGATGGTCGGCGTGATCAGCTCAGGATCGATCTCGAAGGCGATCCTGACCACCTGTTTCGGCGTCGTCCTCGGGCTGGTGGGCATCGATTCCATGAGCGGCGCGCCGCGCTTCACCTTCGACATCCCACAACTCATCGAGGGCATCGACGTCATCACGCTGGTCGTCGGACTGTTCGGGGTCTCAGAAGTGCTGCAGAACCTCGAACAGGCGGCGCCGCGTTCCCTCGTGGCGAAGACCGTTGGCCGCATCCTGCCGTCCCGCGAGGAATGGAAAAGAAGCCGGGCGCCGATCGCGCGCGGCTCGATCCTCGGCTTCGTTCTGGGCCTTCTCCCGGGAGGCGGCGCGGTCCTTGCAGCCTTCGCGTCCTACGGCCTGGAAAAACGCATCTCCGCGCGCCCAGAGGAATTTGGCAAGGGCGCGGTCGAGGGACTTGCGGGCCCCGAATCCGCCAACAACGCCGCGGCGACGGCGGCCTTCATCCCGCTTCTGACCTTGGGCATTCCGCCTAACGTGGTGCTTGGCATATTGCTCGGCGCGCTGATGATCCAGGGAATCGCGCCCGGGCCGCTGATGATGGTGCAGAATCCCGACGTGTTCTGGGGCACGGTCGCCAGTATGTATGTCGGCAACATCATGCTCTTGATCCTCAACCTGCCCTTGATCGGCATGTGGATTCAGATCCTGCGGATACCCTACGGGGTGATGTTCCCGCTGATCCTGGTGTTCTGCGTCATCGGGGTCTACGGAACCACCGGCTCCACCTTCCATCTCGGTCTGATGATCGGCTTCGGGGTGATTGGCTATGTGCTGAGACGCTGCGGCTACGACCTCGCCCCGCTGGTGTTGGGCTTTGTTCTCGGGCCGTTGCTGGAAGCCAACATGCGCCGCAGCCTGACTGCCAGCGACGGCAGCTGGAGTTTCCTCTTCAGCAGCTATGTCGGCGGCGCTTGTCTGGTCGTCTCGGTGGTGCTGATTGTGAGCGCGATGATGCCGGCAGTGCGCAAGCGGCGGGAAATGCTCGGAAACGCGGACGACTAGACGGTGGCGAGACCGAGCCGCTGCCGCCCGCAAACGCGATCTGGCAACACGAAAAGATACTCGTGACGCCTCATATTGGCGGACGGCGATACACGGAACTGGAGACCCGATCCTCCAAGGGGTTGCGAAAGCTTATTGCCTGCGGAGCCCGGAACGTCTCGAGGCAGGACGTGCCACCGTTCAACCGGCTCCGTCCCGCGCTTGCTCGCGAAGCATGAATTTCTGGATCTTGCCGGTCGCCGTCCGGGGCAGTTCCGCGAAGACGAAACGCGAGGGCACCTTATAGCCGGCGAGGTGCGCGCGGCAGAAGCTGCGCAATTCCTCGGCTGATGGCGCCGCACCGTCGCGCAACTCGACGAAGGCGACCGGGGTCTCTCCCCATTTGTCGTGCGGCGCCGCCACCACTGCTGCCAGGAGGATTGCGGGATGGCGATGCAGAACGCTCTCGATCTCGAGGCTGGAGATATTTTCCCCGCCGGAAATGATGATGTCCTTGGACCGGTCGCGGATCTCGATATTGCCGTCGGGATGCCGGACCGCGAGATCGCCGGTGTGAAACACGCCTCCGCTGAATGCCCGCTCGGTTGTCTCGGCGTCGCGATAGTAGCCGGCCATCAGCGTATTGCCGGCAAGTACGATCTCGCCCATGGTGGAGCCGTCGCTCGGCACTTCGGCGCCCGACTCGTCGATAATCTTCACCCGGCTGGCCGTGATGTGGCGAACGCCCTGCTTCGCGAGTTCGGCGGAAACATGCTCGGGCTGCATGGCGCGTTCTTCTTCGGTCAAGTCGCGCAATGTCGCCGGCCCGAAGGACTCGGTCAGGCCGTATAGATGGATGAGGTCGAACCCCAGCGTGTCGAGCTGTGCGATCAACGCGCTCGTCGGCGCAGCCCCGCCCGTCGCCACGAGGATCCGCCGCTTGGGATCGCCGGAGACGCGCGCGGGGTGATTCAGCATCATGTAGAGAACGACAGGCGCGCAGGACAGATGCGTTACCCCATTGGCTTCGATCGCCGAAAAGATCAGCGCCGGGTCGGGCCGATCCAGGCAGACATGCAGTCCGCCGGCGGCTGTTACGGCCCATGTGTGGCACCAGCCGTTGCAATGAAACATCGGAAGCGTCCACAGGTAGACGGAACGCGAGGTCAGGCCGAGCGACAAGACGTTGCCGATCGCGTTCAGATAGGCGCCGCGGTGATGGTAGACCACGCCCTTGGGCTTGCCCGTGGTCCCCGAAGTGTAGTTGATCGTCAGCGGTTGCCATTCGTCGACGATCGCGCGCAGATCCAGCGCCGACTCGTTGCCATCATCGGTGAGCATGTCCAGCACCGTCGCGCCTTCGGCCACGACCGGATCATCCGAGCCATCGGTCAGAATGTGCAGCGGCACAGTGCGCGCCGCCGCCGCCGCCGCTTCCGCGCAGGCAGGATCCGCGATGAGCAGACGGCTTTCGGAATGGTCCAGAATATAGCCAACGACTTCGGCATCGAGGCGGGTGTTGATCGTGTTGAGCACCGCGCCCAACATCGGCACAGCATAATGCGCAGCCAGCATTTCGGGCCGGTTGGAGGCCATGACCGACACGACGTCGCCGGACGTTATGCCTGCATGCGCGAGGAACCTTGCCAAGCGCGTCACCATCCGGCCGAACGCCTGATAGGTCCAGGCGCGTCCATTCCACGCCACGGCCGGCCGGTCCGGGAACACTTCGACCGAACGGGCCAGGAAGTCCACCGGCGTCAGCGGCACATGGTTCGCGGCTCTCCGCGCGAGGTGCTCCTCAAAGCGCACGATGTCCTCCCTATTCGACTGGTCCCGTGCCCTGCACCCGCCTGGCGCGGATGCATACGGTTCTCATGTCGCCGAGGCAAGGATCATGTCCGCAGCCTTCTCTCCGATCATCAATGAGGGCGCATTGGTGTTGCCTGACGGCATTGTCGGCATGATGGAGGAGTCGGCTACGCGCAGACCGTCGATGCCATGGACCTTCAGATGAGGATCAACGACAGCCATTGCGTCCGTTCCCATGCGGCAGGTGCCTATCGGATGATACGAGGACTGGCCGCTGTCGCGGATATATTCGAGCAAATCGTGATCCGAAACGACGCCCGGCCCGGGACGGAGTTCCTTAACGACGTAGTTTGAGAGCGCGGATTGCTGCGCGATACGCCTGGCGATCCTCAGGCCCTCGGTCAGTACCCGAACATCCTCCGGATGCGAAAGCTGGTTTGGCAGGATTGTTGGTGGCTTGCTCGGATCCGGGCTGCATATATGCAAGCTGCCGCGCGATTCAGGCGCCAGCTGGACGACACCGAAAGTCAGTCCCGGATGCTGGTCGATGCCGCCCGCTTTCGTATAGGCCATGCGATCCTTGCCGCTGAAGTGATGCATGGTGATCTTCAGGTCAGGTCGCGGCCTGTCCGGTTGGGTCTTGGCCAACGCATGCGCAGTGACCGATGGCACCGTCATCAGCCCGCGCCCAAAAAGCAGGAACTGGGCGCCGACCCAATACTTGAACCACGGACTGCAGACGATCTCGTTCAGTCCCTTCGTATTCTTCGCCTCGAGGCTGATCCGCGTCTGCAGGTGATCGATCAGGTTCTCGCCGACCCCGTTCAGAACGACGCGGGGAGCAATGCCATATCGCTTCAGAATTTCGGGATTGCCGATACCGGACAGCTCAAGGAGTTGCGGCGACGCGATCGGACCGGCCGAGATGATCACCTCTCGGTTGGCGCGCGCGCTGTGCGTCACACCGCCCACCGCGTAAGTCACGCCTTCGGCGCGGTTGCCCGAGAGATCGACCCGCGAGACATGCGCATCCGTCACGATCTTCAGGTTCGTACGACCGCGTGCGGGCCGGAGGTAGCCAACCGCCGCGCTCTGGCGTCGGCCGTTCTTGGTGTTCAACTGGACGCGGCTGGCGCCGTGGCAGTCTTGCGCGTTGTAGTCGGGACTTTCCGGAATGCCGGCCTCCACGCAAGCCTGAACAAAGGCGTCGGTTACCGGCAAGCCGGCGCGATTCCACTCGACCGAGATCGGCCCGTCCGTTCCTCGCCAGCTTGGATCGCCGCCCTGAAACGACTCCATTTTCTTGAAGTAGGGCAGGACCTCGGCGAAGCTCCATCCCGTGGCGCCGCGCCGCGCCCAATCGTCGTAGTGCCAATAGTCCCCGCGTACGAACAGCGCCCCGTTGACCGAGCTGGAACCGCCGAGAGCCTTGCCTCGCGGCCAGCGAAGCCGCCGATTGCGAAGCTCTGGAATGGGATCGGTCTCGTACTGCCACATCACGTCCTGGCGAGGCAGCATGCGGCCAGCCCCGAGCGGGGCTCGCATCCAGAACAGATTGTCCACGCCTCCGGCTTCGAGCAGAAGCACGCGATGACGCCCGGACTCGGACAAGCGAGCGGCGATCACTGCACCGGACGATCCCGCTCCGACGACGATGTAGTCCCAGATTTCGACAGGTGTGCTCATTGCGTGCATTTCGTTCGTAGACTTGGGAGGAGTGAACTAGGGAATGGCGATCCGGGCCATGGCGAGTTCCGCGCCTCGCATTTGGTCGATGCGTTCGTCGCCAAGCGTTTCGAAACTTGCGGAGAGCTAACATGCACGTGCGGAAACCGGTAGCCAAACCGGCATCCGCAAGGGCGGAAGCGCAGCTTATTGCATACGCATTTATGCGGCTGGATGCAGCCCCGTAATTGGCCGCCGACCGAATTCGACTAATATCGGTTCCTGCTCTGACAGCGGCAACGCGCGGGAGCAGCATTCGGAAACAGCATGAAATCGTCCTCCATTGCCATGAAAACATCGATACCGGCAGCAACCGCCGGCGGCGCACCAAGCGCGCTCGGTTGGGCCTGAATATGCGCTTCGCCTCCGAAAAAATCTGCCTGGTGACGGGCGCGGCATCCGGTCTCGGGCGTGCGACCGCCATGGAACTGGCAAGCCGCGGCAACATCGTCGTCATCGGCGACACCAACGAAGCTGCCGGCAAGCGAACAGCGGCGGCGATCACCGATTCCGGCGGGACATGCATATTCGAGCACCTCGACGTCACCGACGGGATCTGCGTGAAGCAATTCGTCGGCAAGATAGTCGACAGGTTCGGCAGGCTCGACTGTGCCGTGAACAATGCCGGAGTCGAGGGAGCTCTTCACAAGGTCGAAGCCTACCCCGACGACGAATGGGATCGGGTCATCAATGTGAACCTCACCGGCGTCTTCTCGTGCATGAAGCACGAGTTGGCCCAGATGGCGGTTCAAGGGAGCGGTTCCATCGTCAATATCGGCTCAACTGGCTCGCTGAAGGGCATCGGGCTGATGTCCGCCTACACTGCGGCAAAACATGCCCTTGTCGGGCTCAGCAAGACCGCCGCAATCGAATATGGCGGACAGGGAATCCGCGTGAATGTGCTGTGCCCCGGCTCGTTCCGGACACCAATGACCGAGCGCCTTTATGGCGGCGACGAAAGCAAGGTTGCCGCGGCGATGCCCCTCGGCCGGCTGGCGGAACCTCAGGAGATCGCGGCTGTCGCGGCATGGCTTTGTTCCGACGAAGCGTCGTTCATAACCGGAGCGACCTACCTGGCGGACGGCGGCCGCATGGCGGGATCGACGTTGGCAGCCTGAAGCGGGACGCAGAAATGAGCGCGCGGATCGGCGCCCAGGATTCGAGGAGAAACGGAACGTGACGGATTATCGAGTGATCGCGGAAGGGCTGCGCTTTCCGGAAGGGCCGATCGCACTGGACGACGGCTCCGTCCTCCTGGTTGAGATCGAAGCCCGCACCCTGACGCGCATCGCGCAAGACGGCACGCGCAGCGTCGTAGCGCAGCTTGAGGGAGGCCCCAATGGGGCGGCGCTCGGGCCCGACGGGAAAGTCTATATCTGCAACAATGGCGGCTTTGCCTGGCACGAGGATGATGAAGGCCTTCGCCCGGCAGGTGCGCCGCCCGGCGATCCGGTCGGCTGGATAGAGCGCGTCGACCTGGCCACAGGCGCCGTCGAGCGGCTCTATGACGGCGACGGCGCTGTTCCCTTCCGTGGCCCCAATGACCTGGTATTCGACAGCCATGGCGGGTTCTGGTTCACGGATGCGGGCAAGGGCACACCTAGGTCCGTGCATCGTGGCGGTGTCTACTACGCAAAGGCTGACGGATCATACATCGTTGAAGCGATCTACCCCCTGTGGCAAGCCAACGGCATCGGTCTGTCGGCCGGGGGCGATCGCCTCTATGTCGCCGAAACCGTCACTGGCCGCGTTTGGGAATTCGAGATCATCGCGCCGGGCAAGGTGCTCAAAGCCGCTTTCCCATCGCCTCATGGCGGCTCGTTGCTGGCCGGATTGCCGGGATATCAATTGTTCGATTCGCTGGCGGTCGACGCCGACGGTAATATCTGCGTCGCCACCCTGATGAATGGAGGGATCACGACTATCTCGCGCGACGGAAGCTCGATAGAGCACGTTCCGTTGCCGGACCGCTTCGTCACCAACATCTGCTTTGGCGGCCCCGATCTGCGCACGGCCTACGTGACGCTTTCCTCGACCGGAAAGCTGGTGACTTTCGAGTGGCCGCGCCCGGGCCTCGCCCTGAACCTGCCATAGCGGGATGATGTTTCGGCTCAACGCTCATTCGGCGCGGCACCGCCTCCATGCCGCGCACAAGGCGATAATCGATGCGATCTATTCGAGAGGCTGCGAGACCGCGCGCGAATGGATGGCCAAGCATATTCGCGACTTTCGGCGCGGCTATCTCGTTGCCGGATTCCATCTGGATGCGCCGATCACGCTCGACACAGATGCCGTGAAGCTCTGAAGCATGTCGAGAGCGCTGTCGGTCGATCAGCGCCCTTCCGTCAAGTTCAGGACCGGGCTCAAGCCGCGATCGCGAGATGGCGCTCTTCGCAGAAATTGGACATGAGGTCCGAACTGTAGGCGGAGATGATGTCCGTCAGTTTGCGCATAAATTCGTCGCGGCGCGGGCCGACCCGGGTGCTGTCGCCACCGATGCCGACGGCAACGTTGCGTCCTGCGATGCGGACCGGAAGAAGCGCCGCAATCGATGCGACGCCGCTGAGGCGCGAGTTCAGCATGTAGAACGCGTTTTCGGAGCGCGCAGCGCGCAATGCGGCGGTCGTGGCGTCCACATCCAATTTGTATGCCGGCTCGGTCTCGCGCGCATTGATGAGCCTCACCACGCGATCGATTTGGCTGTCGCTCTCTCTGCTCAGGAGCATGTAGCCATAGGACGACCACGTCAGCGGCAATGCGGTGCCTTGCGCCACGCGGCGGCAGGCGACCGGGTCATCACCGGTGATCCGGTGCCACTGAACATAAATGTCGTTCTGGGTGGTGATGGATGCCGTTTCCCCCGTCTCGGCGATGAGTTCGTCGAGCAGCGCTGTGAGCACGCCCTTGCGGAACATCTGCTCGTAGCCGAACCCTTCGAGCCATTCGCCGAGGCGGTAGACCTCAGGTGCAGGCAGATAGGTCCGTGTCTTGCGATCGAACGAAAGAAAGCCGCTGCTGACCATGCTTTTCAGGAGGAAGGTCGTGCTCGATTGCGGATAGCGAAGGCGTCCGATGATTTCCTTCTGGTTCAGTTCACGGCGCTCCTCGGAAAAGAGCTTCAGGATCTCCAACGCCCGCACCGCGGACTTCACTGGTTTACGCGTCATGACTGCCTCCTCCCTGGCGGCGGAACATGCCATGAAGATCCCGTACAGACAAGGTCAGGGGTCGGATGGTGCGGTTGTCGGACAACGCTACTACTAGATGTAGTGGAATAGGCGATTCGCGCATTCGTTCAGAAGAGCGTGTTGTTCTGGCCACCATCGCACATGATCAGTTGGCCCGAGATGAAGCCTGCGAGATGCGAGCACAGGAATGCGCAGAGGGCGCCGACCTCCTCGGGCTTGCCGCCGCGCCCACCGGGCAGGCTCTTCAGCAACTGCGCAATGAGTTCGTCGCCGTCCTGACCACGCTCGGCCGCGATGGCTCGATACGTTCGACGGAAGGAACCATCCTCTCCGCCGTCGATGCGGCCGGTACCTATCGTGTTGATCGTGATTCCGAACCGGGCAAGCTCGTTGGCGAGCGTCCGTGACGCGCCGAGCGCCGCCGGTCGGACGATGTTGTGCACGATCATGGGCACTTCCTTGTGCGGATGCTTCGCGCACATCGAGCCCAGCGTGACGATGCGGCCCCAGCCTTGATGCTTCATGTGACCGACGACTTCCTCGACAGCGCGTATGAAGCCGATCACCGTCATGTCGTATCCGACGAGATAGTCGTCGATGGTGGCCGCGCCGACATTCGAATCCGGCGGCCCGCCATTGTTGTAGACGAGGATATCTGGATTTCCGTGCTCCGTCCTGATGCGTTCGAAGAGCGGAGCGATGCCGTCATGCCGGCTGACGTCGCCCTGGATCGCCGAAGCCTCATGGCCTTCCGCGACCAACGCGTCGACCACTTCGCGGGCGTCCTTGGAGCCGCGTGAAACGATGACGACACGACATCCGTCGCGCGCGAGCGCCTCCGCCGCGGCGCGGCCGACATTACGACTTCCACCCGTGACCACCGCCAGCTTGCCTTCGATGCCCAAATCCATAATGCGATCAGCGTCCTCCATGCGCCGGCTGCAACGCCCATCCAGACCTTGCTTCCTGCGATTTTTCTTTGCCGGGATAGAAGGGCGGAGCCGCCGGGCTGTCAATCGAAGGGCGGGAATTTTGCGGATGCAATAATTCGAGAGGCAGAGTGCTGGAGGCGCGGCTTCGTGGCGGTGGTCGGAGGTCGGCCGCGCGTGACCGATGGCGGCCCTGCACGAGGTCCGACGCCCTGACCGATCATGTGACAATCGGGCCCGCCACGGCCGCAGGTTCGCCTTGCCGCGCGGCCTGACACTTCCTGCGGTCGTATGCCCGTCAACCGCCCGAATGCCCTAGCACCGGACCCATATTGTCAGTGCAATTTTGTTTTCAGGGGGCCGTGCGATCTCCCAAACAGGCGGTGCTGTAGTATCGTCCAGCGGCATGGTGGCCGTCGGCCGACCGATGCACAGGCCGGAAGGCCCGATTCAGCTGAAGGAATGAAAGATGAGCGACCTCTTCCAAGGAACATGGACGATCGATCTCGCCAATTCCCTGGTATGGGACGACAACCTCAAGCGGCATGTCCCCGACGAGATCGGGGAGGAAGTCATCACCATCACCGTGAAAGACCGCGTTCAGGATTACGAGGTGCTCTACGGCGATCGTCCCAAGATCAAGATGGGCTACACCGCGGCCTATGACGGCGCAGAATGGGTGCCCTATACGGTTCGCGAAATCCTGAGCCCATCTTCGGAAGCGGAGACAGCGGCCGAGGTCGAGGAATTCAAGAAGCGCATCAAGGCGAGTGGCGGCGACCGCGAACGCCGCTTTGAAATCGGCAAGCCGTATGCTCTGGTTCGGGTGATCGATCTGGACGAACGCACCCAATACCGCATAAGTCGCGACCCCCTGGGCAGCGGTGCCCAGAACTCCGTGCTGCGCCGTATGGCCAACGACGGTAAGTCCATGGTGTCCACGGTCGTCGACGTCGAGGGGCTGGTCTATCGGATCCGCAGGTTCATCCGGGTCGATTGAGCGATAGAGCTCAGCGCGCATTTGGACCGAACCGGAATGACGCCGTAGCGGGGGGGGCGGCGTGAAGCGCCGGCCGCGGCAAAGTGTAGGGCTGCATTTCTGCAATCCGGATGGCCGGTGGTCCGTCACGCAGATCTGTGGATTTGAACGACAGTCGGTACAGGGTCGCCGGGCATACGTGCAGGCATTCGCCTGAGGAGGGAAAGCGGAGCGATGGATTTTGAGATTGCGGCGATACTGTTCCAGGACGGAATCGCAAACGGTGCGATCTATACGATGCTTGCCCTCGGATTCGTGCTCGTTTTCACGACGACACGGGTCATCTTCGCTTCCTACGGCGACCTCATCGCCTTCTCGGCGTTGACGCTGCACGCCATCCAGAACGGCAAGCTTCCCGGCACGATGTATATCGTTGGAGTTCTGGCGCTATTGGCGGCCGTTTCCGAATGCTGGTGGCTGATCCGGGAGGGCGCCTATCGCAAAATTCCCAAGGCATTGCTGCTATGGCTGGTCATCCCCCTTCTGCCAGTCTGCCTCGTCGTCGCGCTTCAGGGGGTTCCGCTGAATGCGGTGGGACAGATTCTGCTCACGGTGGCCCTGGTCGTTCCCATCGCTCCATTGCTGTACAGGATCGTGTTTCAACCGATAGAAACCTCGACCACGCTTACGCTGTTGATCGTGGCCCTGGTCCTGCACTATGCGCTTGCCGGCCTGGCGATGGTGATGTTCGGCGCCGAAGGCGTGCGTACGGCAGCCTTCCTCAGCGGTTCGTTTTCAATCCTTGGCTTGGAGCTCCAGGCGCAGCTCGTCATGGTCGTGGTCATGGCGGGCCTGCTGTCGGCAGGGCTGGCGCTGTTCTTCAACGTCACGCTCACGGGCAAGGCTCTGCGCGCAACCGCCTACAATCGCGACGGCGCCCGGCTCGTCGGCATATCGAGCCGACAGTCGAGCGGTATCGCCTTCATGTTGGCCGGGCTGATCGCCGCCGTGATCGGCATCCTCATCGCGCCGACGGTGACGATCTACTACGACTCGGGACTGATGATCGGCCTGAAGGGATTCGTCGGCGCCGTTCTCGGTGGGTTCGTCAGCTATCCGCTGGCCACGCTAGGCTCCGTGCTTGTCGGCCTCGTGGAGGCCTACGCCTCTTTCTTTGCCAGTTCGATGAAAGAGATCATCGTCTTCCTCGCCATCATTCCCATCGTGCTCACCCGCTGGCTGTGGGCACGCCATGAGGTGGAAGACGAGGAGGAGCATGCGTGACTATCACCGATCCTAAGGTCTCCACTGAGATGTCGCCCGTGTCGCGCTACAATATCCTGCTTGCCGGCTCCGTCCTGGCGCTCGCAATCCTGCCCGTCTTCGTCGGCTCCTTCGCCCTGCTTCTGCTGACTCTGGTGGGGATCTATGCGATCGCGACCCTCGGCCTCGTGCTGCTGACCGGCTCCGGCGGCGTGACGTCCTTTGCGCAGGCGGCCTTCATGGGCATTGGCGCCTACTCATCGGCATACATGACGCTGCGGCTCGGCCTGGACCCATGGCTGGGACTGATCGGCGCCCTGGTGCTGGTCGCGATCTGTGCGGCTCTTATGGGCGTTCTGACGCTGCATCTGGGAGGTCACTATCTCCCGATCACCACGCTCGCCTGGGCCGTCGCCATATACATGGTTTTCGGAAACCTTCGCGACCTGGGCGCCCATAGCGGCATCGGCGATATCCCGCCCATCAGGCTGTTCGGGATCGTCTTCGATCGTCCCATGCAAACATTTTATCTGGTCTGGACAATACTCGTGCTTGCCCTCTTCGGTGCGGCAAACATGCTTTCGTCGAGGCAGGGCCGGGCGATAAGCGCGCTCCGCGGCGGCGTGCAACTGGCTGAGAGCCTCGGCATCAGCGCCTTTCGCGTGCGCCTTCTGCTGTTTGTCCTGGCCGCCGAACTCGGCTGCCTTGCCGGCTGGCTCTTTGCCCATACGCAGAGCTTCATCGCGCCCAGCAGCTTCGGCCTGAATGCGAGCATGCAGATCCTGCTGATGTCGGTGCTGGGGGGCGTGGGTCATGTGTTCGGTGCGGTTGCCGGCGCCGCAGCCGTGACGCTAGGGCGGAACTGGATCCAGGATACGTTGCCCAGCCTCGGCTTCGATGCGGGCACGGCCGAGATCGTGGTGTTCGGCATCGTCTTCATCCTCCTGATACACTATTCGCCGCGCGGACTTTCCCCCCTGTTGGCCCGCATCATCCCCAAGCGGCCCAACCCCAAGCTTCCGGAATCCGACCCCGGCGAAAGGCTGTCCTTCCGGCGCGCCGAACAGGCCCGCTCGAGTGTTCAGCCGTTGCTCCAGCTGAACGGTATCGGCAAGCGGTTCGGCGGCCTGGCTGCCGTGGCCGACCTCAGCTTCGAAGTTCGTCCAGGCTCCATACTCGCTCTCATCGGCCCGAACGGCGCCGGCAAGAGCACGACCTTCGATCTGATCAGTGGCCTGAAACTCCCCGACACCGGCTCGGTGTCCTTCATTGAGAAGCCGATCACAGGTATCCCGCCGAACGAGTTGATCGGCAGGGGACTCGCCCGGACGTTCCAGCATGTGAAGCTCAGACCGCAACTGTCGCTTCTCGACAATGTTCTGATCGGCGCGCACTGGCGGATGAAAGCCGGCATCGGGGCCGCAGTCCTCCGGCTCGACCGCGCCGAGGAGGAAGAATTTCGGCGTGAGGCGCTTCTCGCCCTTCGGGAAGTCGGCCTCGGGGACGATCCGTTCGCACTCGCCGGCAACCTGGCACTCGGCCCGCAGCGGCTTCTGGAAATCGCCCGCGCGCTCATTTCAGATCCCGTCCTCGTCATTCTGGATGAGCCCGCCGCCGGCCTGCGTGCCCTTGAGAAAAAAGCGCTCGCTGATCTGCTGCGCCGCCTGCGAACCAAAGGCATGTCGATCCTGCTCGTCGAACACGACATGGAGTTCGTGATGGGGCTGGCCGACGATGTCGTAGTGCTCGATTTCGGACGTCGGCTGGCGGTAGGCAAGCCGGCGGATATTCGTCGCGACGCGAAGGTTCAGGAAGCCTATCTCGGCGGGGTGGCCTGATGGCTCTCCTACGTGCCACCGACTTTAGCGTCAGCTACGGCAAAATCGCGGCAATCCGGTCCATGTCGATCGACGTGGAGCCCGGCCGCATCGTCACCATCATCGGGCCCAACGGTGCCGGAAAGAGCACGTTTCTCAAAGCCCTCATGGGTCTTCTGCCCTTCGATGGGGAGGCGGAGTTCCTCGGTGAGCCGCTGCGACGCCATGACGTCCAGTATCGCGTCGGCCAAGGGATGATCCTCGTGCCCGAGACCCGCGAACTATTTGGGCAGATGTCGGTTCATGACAATCTGTTGCTCGGCGCTTTCAGCCGCCGCAGGGCGGGTTCGGCTTCGCGGCGCGATGATCTCGCCCGTGTGTTCGAGCTGTTTCCGCGGCTTGCGGAGCGGGCCCGCCAGGTCTCCGGAACCCTATCGGGAGGCGAGCGGCAGATGCTGGCGCTCGGCCGCGCCCTTATGGCGCGTCCGAAACTGCTGATGCTGGACGAGCCCAGCCTTGGCTTGGCTCCCATTGTGGTGGGCGAGATTTTCCGTGCCATCGCGCAGCTTCGCGAGATGGACGTCAGCATTCTGCTAGTCGAGCAGAATGCGCGCGCGGCCCTGATGACTGCCGATTACGGATACGTGCTGGAAACGGGTGACGTCGTGCTTTCGGGCCCCGCCACCGAGCTGCTGCACGATCCGCGGGTCATGCGCACCTATCTCGGAGCATCGGTTGAATGATGAATGACCGATCGGTCGTGACGGGCTGATTGCAGGTCGAGCCTTCCGCTCCCTGGAGCGGAAGGCGAACGCGTGGGGCGGAATGACCCGTCCCGGAAAATGGAGGAGTTTCCGGAATGATTTCAAGACTTGTTTCGCTGACGACGGCATGCGCCATTGGCGCGCTTGTTCTCGCCAGCCCTGCGCTCGCCGACGTCAAGGTCGGCGTGGTCTATTCCCTGTCAGGTCCCGCAGCCTCGCAGGGCATCGCGCTCAAGAATGCCGTCGAACTGGCGATTCCGGCCGAGATCGGTGGGGAGAAGGTCAACGTCATTGTTCTTGATGACGCCAGCGACCCGTCCGTCGCATCGCGCAATGCCCGCAAGCTGGTCGAAGGCGACAATGTCGACATCGTCATCGGCCCCTCCACCACGCCAACCGCTATCGCGATCGCGCAGATCACGTCTGCCGCGAAGGTCGTTCTCATGCCGACGGCTCCGGTCAAACTCGGCGACGGTCGCGATGAATGGATCTTCAACGTTCCGCCGCCACCCGCGAAATGGATGATTCCGACCATCACCGACATGAAGAAGAAGGGCGTCAAGACGGTTGGCTTCCTCGGCTTCTCGGATGCGTGGGGCGACATCAACCTGTCGACCCTGCAGGCGTTCGCAAAAGATGCCGGATTCGAAGTCGTCGCGGATGAACGGTATGCGCGCGCTGACACGTCTGTAACGGGTCAGGTGCTGCGTCTGGTCTCCAAGAACCCCGATGCGATTTTCCTCGGCGTCTCCGGCTCCGCTGGCGTCCTGGGCAATGTCGCCATTGTCGAACGTGGCTACAAGGGCCCGATCTACAATTCGAACGGCGTGTTCAACAAGGACTTCCTGTCCCTTGGAGGGGCGGCCATAGAAGGCGTCCATGCGAACATCGGTGCTATCGCGGTCGCGGAGAGCCTCCCGGACAGCGAGCCCCGCAAGGCTGTCGCGCTGGACTTCATTGCAAAGTACAACGCCAAGTACGGCGAAGGGGTCGTCGATGCGGTTTCGGGCTTCGGCTACGATTCCGGCCTCCTTGCCACGCAAGCCATCGAGAGGGCTCTGGCGAGCGCCAAGCCCGGCACTGCGGAATTCCGCTCCGCGATCGCGACCGAACTGCGCAAGCTGAACCAGGTGCCCGGCGTGCACAGCATCTACACCTTCGCCGATCCCAAGTGGCCCTGGGGCGTCGGCGACGATGCCGCGTTCCTGGTGACCGTCAAAGACGGCAAGTGGATTCTTGCCAACTAGCTCCTCGCCCTAATCAAGCTTCCGCAGGCATGTCCGGCGGTGTGTTCGGCGCGCAGTTGCTGCGCGCCGAATTGCGTTTTGAAGGCCGCTTCGGTCGGGTGCGTAAGCGTCGCGTCTCGCGCGGCGGGATCCATTCCGGTCGCCGGCTTTGCATATGAAATACTGGCGCCAGAAGCACCAATTTCCGTGCCCGCACCCTGTGCTTCGGCTATCTCGGCCATGAGGTTTCAATGCCTCGAACCCATCCGCAGGGACGCATGTCGACCGAGAAATGAACCCGACAGAATCGCTATCTAAGTTGAACGAATCCGAAGCCGCGGCCGACTATGACGCCATCATCATCGGCGCGGGTGCCAGCGGCATTTCCGCTCTGGTGCGGCTTCGGGAACTCGGCCTGCGCTGCCGGCTCTTCGAGGCCGGAGACGGGCCCGGAGGGGCTTGGCACTGGAACCGCTATCCCGGTGCCCGCTTCGATTCCGAAAGCTATTCCTACGGCTTCTTCTTTTCCCCCGAGCTGTTCGCGGAATGGGACTGGAAAGAGCACTTTTCCGGACAAGCCGAAACGGAGAAGTATTTCAACTATGTCGTCGACCGCTTCGAACTGCGCAAGGACATGCAGTTCTCGAGCCGCGTGACGGCGGCGCGTTTCGTCGAGGGCGAGAACGTCTGGGTCGTGACCACCGAGGACGGCGCGAAACGCAAGGCGCGCTGGTTGGTCGCCGGCGTCGGACCGCTGACCCGCCCGCAGCTCCCCAGGATCGAAGGCGTGGAGACATTCGCCGGGGAAGCATATCACACCGCCCGCTGGCCGAAATCGCCGGTCGGCTTCGAAGGCAAGCGCGTCGGCGTGATCGGCACCGGGGCTTCGGGCGTGCAGACCATTCAGGAAGTCGCAAAGACCGCGCGGCACCTGACGGTGTTCCAGCGGACCGCGAACTATTGTGCCCCGCTGAAGAACGGGCCGATCACGCCCGAGGAGCAGCGGGAGATCAAGGCGAGCTACGCGGAGCTCAAGACACGGGTGAACTCGTCGCGTGCATGGTTCCTCCATACGCCTGTCCTGAAAAGCGTCTTCGATGTCACGCCTGACGAGCGCGAGCGCTTCTTCGAGGAACGCTACAACGCGCGTGGCATGGGCATCTGGCAGGGCAATTACATGGATCTCGTGGTCGACGAGGCTGCCAATGCCCTGATCTCCGATTTCATGCGCAGGAAAATCCGTGAACGCGTGAACGATCCCGAGACGGCCGAGAAGCTGGTACCCAAGGATCACGGCTTCGGCACCCGACGCGTCCCGCACGAGACGAATTATTATGAGGTCTACAACCAGTCGAACGTCACCCTGGTCGACCTGAAGCAAACGCCGTTCAAGCGCATCACGCCAACGGGCGTGGAAACCACGGACGGATTTCACGAGCTCGACATGCTGATCTACGCGACGGGTTTCGATGCCGTGACCGGAGCGTTCGAAGCGATCGACATCGAAGGCGTTGGCAGATTGAAGCTGAAGGACAAGTGGAGCGACGGCCCGATCACCTATCTCGGGCTGATGGTGACCGGCTTTCCGAATTTCTTCATGCCGGCAGGGCCGCTCAGTTCCCAAGGCAACATTCCGCGCACCAGCGAGTATCACGCGGAATGGATTGCCTCTCTGGTCAAATACATGGACGAGCACGGATTGACCTATGCCGAGCCCAAGCCAGAGGTCGAGCAGGAATTCATGGATCACGCGCGTGAAGTCCAGAGCCGCCATCTTTCGGCGCGCGTGGACAGCTGGTTCACTGGCGTCAACACGAATGTCGACGGGCGTACCAAGCGCCGCGTGATGCAGTACCGCGACAGCGCCGATGAGTATCGCCGGCGCTCGCAGGCTGCGATCGCCAGCGGCTTCGAGGAGCTCATCAAGAAATAGCGCGACGTGTTCGCTGCGATGGCCGGGCGCTCAGACTGCGTTGCCGGCCAGCCATCCCTCCTGCATGGCAGTGGGCAGGAAGCGGGGCGATAGTGCGTCGCCGACGATGCGTATGTCGGGATGGTGCCCGACCAGCGCGTGGAAGATCTCCGAGTTCCCGCGGTTGGGGCTGATCAGCACGGCGAAATCTGCCTCGATCCGCCGCGCCTGGACGGACGTCGCAGGCAGATAGGTCGGGCCGATCATCGCAGTGTCTTTGCCGATCGAGATGACGCGGCTGCGGAGGTGAATTTCCATCCCGCCCGAGGACAGGCGCCGCAGCATCGGTTCGTTGATCGCGGAAGTTTCCAGCAGCGGCGCAAACGAAATGTGCCTGGACACGTAAGTCACCCGACAGCCTCGATCGATCAGGTACTCGCTCACGGCAATGCCTTCGTAATGGCCGATGTCGTCAGCCAGGAGCACGCTCTTGCCGTTGATCGCCTGAACGCCGCCCTCCATGAGGTCAAGGGATGACAGTACATGCGGCTGTTCAGCGCCTTCGATCCTCTCACCGGGGTTCATCGCCTGGATACCGTCCAAGCGCGGAGTTGAGCCCGTCGCGACGATCACGGTGCCGGCTCCTTCGGTCAAGACCTCGTCGGCTTCGAGATATGTCGATAATCGGACTTCGACACCGAGCCTGTACAATTCGGATTCCTGCCACGCCGTGATGTCGCGGATTCCTGCGCGCGATGTCGCGGCCGCGGCCAGGTTGACGGCGCCGCCGAGGCGCGGCCGCGCCTCCGCCAGCACCACCTTGTGGCCCCTTATGGCGGCCAGGCGGGCGGCTTCCATGCCGGCAGGTCCTCCGCCGACGACCAACACCCTCTTCGGGTGCTTTGCGATCGTGACACGCTCTTCCGAAATCGTCCTTTCGCGCCCGGCCGTGGGATTGACGGTGCAACCGACCCTGATCTCGGGACCGAAAAGGCCCGCCAGGCAACCCTGATTGCAACCGATACACGGACGCACTTGCGCCGCCTTGCCCTCCATCGTCTTTCGCACAATATGCGGATCGGCAATGTGGGCGCGTGTCATGCCGACCATGTCGGCATCGCCGTGCCGGATGATCTGGTCGGCTTCTTCGAGTGTCCTTATGCGCCCCGTCACGATGGTGGCGACGGTCGCGACCCTTGTCACCGGCACCGAGCGTGGCAGTTCGTAGCCTGCTGGTTCATACATTCCCGCCAGGATACGGTCGAAGTTCTGATAGCTGCCGATCGAGACGTTGACGAAATCCACGAGCCGTTGATCCTGGAGCAACGCGACCAAGGCCCGGCTCTCGTCAACGCTCACGCCGCCTGCCGTCTCGTCGGGGCCAAGCCTGACGCCGACAGGAAAGCCGGGCGAGACTTCGCCGCGCACGGCTTTCAGTATCTCGACGAGCAAGCGCGCCCGATTCTCGAAGCTTCCGCCGTAGTCGTCCGATCGCCGGTTGGTGTTGGGCGAGAGGAATTGCTGAATGAGGTAGCCGTGGCAGCCGTGCAGCTCGACACCGTCGATGCCGCGACGTTCGCATTTGCGCGCGGCGAGGGCAAAGCTGGCGACGATCTCGTCGATCATCGCCCTGGTCATGGCGATTGGCACGGCGTTGATGAAGGGGCTCGGCGTGTCGGAGGCCGACCAGGATGGTGAGCCGTCCTCCGTTCGCGTGTGCTGTCCACCATGCCACAACTGCTGGAACAACCTCATGCCGAGCGGCTTCAATCTGTCGATCATCCGCCCGTATTCCTCCTGTTGAGGATCGCTCCATGCCTTGAGCGAGTTCGGCGACGAGGGATGAACGCTCATCAGTTCCAGAATGGTGAGACCGACACCGCCGCGAGCGCGCGGCGCGTGAAACTCGAACAGGTCCTCGAAGGAATGGTAAGCCAGTCGCGTGCCGTGGGCAGTGCGTACCACGCGATTGCGAATGGTCACCCCACCGATATCGATGGGCTTCAGAACGTGGCGTGTCATCGGGCCGGTCTCCATCGGTCGCGATCCTCCCGCGGGGAACCGCCGATACGAATTGGTCAGGCCCGATCGATCCTCTGGGCATCCATGACTGAGTCCGATTTTTCAGGCAGGCTCGGGCCACAGCATGATAGTGGAACCCAACGCCGTTTCGAGACAAAAGCCCTGCGGCCCAGCAGTATTGCAATCGCAATCCGCGGCGAGATTGCCACCGCTGCCCAGTCAATCCTCGCTGCGCACGACGTCGGTGATGGGTTCGAAGAAACACATGAAGCGTTCGGCATCCATCGCGCTGCTGATTGGCATTTCGGGCGTTCCCGAACGTGACTTCAGCTCCGATATGATCGTGCCGACATCGTCCGCTTCGCATTCATAGACGGCGAGATATCTGAAAGGGTGCGGTCCGGGAGAGCGTTGCTGCTCGGCCAGTTTGAAACGCTGAGCCGAGACGATTCCTGGTATCTTCAACAGGTCGGCGAGGTGGGTTTTCGTATACCATTCATTATATTCGTCCTCCCGACCCGGAACAGGGTTCGTGAAGCCGAAGAATTTGAATTTGGCCATACGTCTTTCCTCACCATCGTCGAAATACGCGGCCCCGCGTTGGCCGCTCTTGTGCCGATTCTCTCTCGGCACGATCAAGCCCCAATTCAATCCCGATGTCACCGGGCGATGATCCCAGGCCTCCAAAGCGGGTGGCGGCCTGCCTCGGGGTGCAATACTGATCCAGCCGTCCACCACCGGAATAAACAGCTCCGCCGCCTTGCCAGCGTTTCGTCGGCCAGGACTCTGCGTTTCAGAACCGTGACTTCCTGATTGCGGTTGTCCGTTCTATGGATGGAGATGCTTCGCTCCAAAGCATGGTGGAACAAATGATTTGCGCAAACAAAGGGCTCGGCGTGGCTCGCGGATGAGCACGGTATCCACTTCGCGATCCGGGGCTCGCTGGCGGCTTTCCGCGAGGAATGTGCGCAGACTGCGGTTCGCGTCGGGCGTCGTTCTGATGGCGTTCGTCGTGACGCATCTGCTCAATCATGCCCTGCTCCTGATCTCGCTGCACGCAGCCGAGTCGGGGCGCGCCCTGTTCTTGCTGATTTGGCGCAACCCGGTTGGGACCATCCTTCTCTACGGCGCTGTCGCCGTTCATGTGGCGTTGGCTCTCGTGGCTCTTTATCGAAGGCGCACTTTCGTGATGCCGCTGAGCGAGGCAGGGCAGATCTTTTTCGGTCTCGCCATACCGGTGTTGCTCGCCGAGCATGTGATTGGAACCCGCGTCTTCCACGCGCTGACAGGTGTACAAGACAACTACGCCTTCGTTCTGCAGGCCCTGTGGAGCACGACATTCCTGACGGCGCGCCAGTCGATCGCACTCATCGTTGTCTGGTTCCATGGCTGCCTCGGGCTCTATTTCTGGATGCGATTCCGCACGTGGTATCCGCGGCTCGCGCCGTGGCTGCTGATTCTCGTCGTGCTCGTCCCGGTTTTGGCCTTGCTTGGCTTCTTCGGGGCCGCACGCGAGCTCGCGGTCGGGGGCGCTCCCTCAACCACGTCCTCGGTCGAACCCTCGATTCTGGCCGAAGGTCTGCGGCGGAAGGAACAAATCCTGGACCTCGCTTACGCGTCCTTCATTGCGATGATCGCCGTGGTGCTCGCACTGCATGTCCTCCGCATCTGGCGGAGGCGCCGCAATCCGATCGAGATCCGCTACTCCGACGGTCACGTCGTGCGAGTGGCCAGGGGGCATACCGTCCTGGAGGCGAGCCGGATCGGCGGCATCCCGCATTACGCGGTCTGCGGTGGCCGCGGGCGTTGCTCGACCTGTCGGGTGAGGGTTCTGGAAGGGCTCGAGCAACTGCCGCCTCCGAACACGATGGAACGGGCGACGCTCGCGAGGATCGGCGCCGACTCCGACATTCGGCTGGCCTGCCAGTTGCGGCCGACCACGAGCCTCACCGTCACTCCGCTGCTCAATCCCGAGCGGGGCAGCACCGTGCCGTCGTCCGGACTGGCGTCGATGCCCGGTCGCGAAAGGGAGATCGCGGTTCTCTTTTGCGACATCCGGAATTTCACCGAACTGACAGATCACCGGCTACCCTTCGACATCGTGTTTCTCCTCAATCGCTATTTTTCCGTCGTTGGAAACGCGGTGGAACATGCCGGGGGGAGGGTGGACAAGTTCATCGGTGATGGTGCGATGGCCCTGTTCGGCACGCAGACGACGAAGAACGAGGCGTGCCGCCAGGCCTTGTCGGCGGCCGCCGCGATCATAGAGGGAATTGCGGGGCTCAATGACGAACTCGCCGAAGAAATCGGGGCACCCCTGCACGTCGCGATCGGGATTCATTTCGGGCCGGCGATCATCGGCCTCATGGGTTATCGGGACGCGATGAGCGTGACCGCGGTCGGGGACACGGTGAACGTGGCGAGCCGCCTTGAGTTGGCGGCGAAGGATCTGGATGCGGCGATCGTGATCTCCGAGACGGCCGCTCAACTCTCCGGCGTCGATCTTACGGCTTTCGGCACCTGCAGCATCGACATCCGCGGTCGGGCTGACCCCTTGCAGGTGCGCGCCATCCCACAGGGCGCCGCGCTCCTCCCGTCCCGCGAAGACGCGACAGCCCAATAAGACGCCACCCTATTCGATCTTCGGGGTGCTCAGAAAGAACGCCGCGGGGAACAGGGGATGCCGAGCGCCCTCGGTGAGGATCGAGGTCACTGATGTGGATGTTGTCGCCGCTCGAGCATCGCCAACATTTCTCCAGGGCTCGCGGCGCCCTGCGAGTGGATCGTAAGAAGGCGCCGGGCAGCGGCATACCATTCTTCCGTCTGGGGCTCGATGCGGTGCTTACGGCAATAGTCCTCGAGAACCGCTGTCAGGATGGCAAGCTGACCGGGGTCGGTGATCCCACGAAGTGGCATGTTCCCTCCGCATACTGGCTAGCGAAACATACTGAGTTCACAAACGACTTCCATCCTGAAATCGTCCGATAGTCAGATTGTCGAGCCCAAGAACGGGACACGGGTGCTCGTCAGCACGCTGGACGCCGGCTCCATCTGCGGCGGCTTCGATCTGGCGCGGAACTCCATGAGCGAAGGAACCTACCCCAAGCTCGTTCATTTATGAACTTTCCACGGGAGTGCCTTCAAGAAATGGAACAGGTATTTACGGCGGCCGCGAACGCTGTCGCGCGAGGGGCAGGAAAGCCCCTGACCTTCGCTGCTTGTTGCGCCCTCATCCTTGTATGGATCGTCTCCGGACCATTCATGGGTTTCTCCGAGACTTGGCAGCTCCTTATCAACACCGCGACCACGATTATCACCTTTCTGATGGTCTTCCTCATTCAGAACACTCAGAACCGGGACGGCGTCGCGATCCAGGCGAAACTGGACGAGCTGATCCGAGTTTCGGACGGCCGGAATCGGTTCATCGGTATCGAGCATCTGCCTGAAAGCGAGGTGGAGCGGTTCCGGCAGCTGTGCGAGAAGGCGCTGACGAATGAAGAGAATTCCCGGATCGATCTCGAGAAAAACATACGTTTGGAAGTGGAACGGAAATCGCCTGCTGCAGTTCGTAAACGGCCCGCAACATTGGTTGGAGGAAAAAGAAATGCCCTCGAAAGCCGAGAAGACGTTGGACGATCTCTTTCATGAGACACTGCGCGATATCTATTATGCCGAGCGCAAATTGCTGAAGGCGTTGCCGAAGATGGCGCGCGGGGCGGAGTCGCCGGATGTGGCGGAGGCCTTCAAGAAGCACAAGGACGAGACCGAAGAGCATGTCGAGCGCCTGCAGCAGGTTTTCGAGCTCTTCGGAAAGCGCGCCCAGGGAAAAACCTGCCCCGCCATCGACGGCATTGTCGAGGAAGGTCAAGAGATCATGGAGGAGTTCAAGTCTTCTCCCGCTCTTGACGCTGGCCTTATCGCGGCCGCGCAGGCCGCCGAGCATTACGAAATTACCCGCTACGGCACTCTCAAGCGTTGGGCTGAAGAACTTGGCATGACAGATGCAGTAAAGCTCCTCGACCAGACCCTCGAAGAAGAAAAGAGGACCGACGAGACACTCTCCAAGCTTGCAGAGACCGCTGCGAACCAGAAGGCGAAAGCGGCATGAGTATCTCTGAACCGGCCGTGCTACCGCTGTTGCCGTGATAGAGGCAGGGTGGCTCGCCGGTAAATTCGCCCCGCGAGCCACCCAGCCGTTCTGTTCAGGAACAAAGTGGCGGGCTGCCGGTTCGGCGGATGGCGGGCTTCGCCCATACCCCTACCCTTTGCCCGCCATTCGGAACCTCCCTCCTTGGCTCGGCTATGGCCGAGCCATTCTTTTGCAAGGCGACCGCGCAAATCAGCGAGACTGGCTTCTTGTGCAACGGAATCCCAAGCCGCAGGCGTATTTACTCGAGCTTCCGGATCCGTCCTTTGTCCAGCCGAAAGACCCCGTCTTGTCCGCCTTGTTGCTCGAAGTCAGATTGAAGCTCGTCCCATGTGCCGAGGTATTTGCCGCAGTCGGAACAGGAGATGGGCGTATCCCCGACGGCATGTGCAGGGATACGGAGTCGAATCGTATGGCAATAGGGACATTCGAGCAGGTGGTTCAGGTATTGATGGGGCATGGCAACCAAAATAGTGCCCCTTCGCGTGTGAAGGCAAGCAAGGCCGCCGCTGGCCAGTAAACCTGACATGATGAAGTCGAGCAGGTCCGAAGCCTAAGTCCGGAACCCATCGCCTCCGGACCGGGGCTCGTCGAAACGCTCATCGCGCGTGGTGCTGTCATCGATGGTCTTGTGCCGCTCCGCCTCCGATTCTGCGACCGACAGCAATGTGTCCACCTCAATCAGGGCTTCGTGTTGTGGTTGCGAATGGATGAAGGCACGAATCCGGCTGATCTCCTTCCGGATCCAATCGATCGCACTCGGGTCTATGATTCCTTTCATCATGATCCCGAACGGTGGAAATGCCCAGAGCGTTCCCTCGCAAGCAGCCACACCGCTGTGGGGTATTTGCGGAATCGCGCAACTTCTGTCCACATCGGTTGGCCGATCCTCCCGCTCTCCCCTCAGGCGGGACTTTGCCACGACATACGCACCGTTACCCCCAATGGATGATGCGATTTCCCTAAAATCTTAGAGAAAACATTAACCACGCTGATCAATAGGGGCTGCTAACTTCTCCTTGCTGGGGGCATCGGCGAGCAACGGAGGCACGCAGAATGCCGACCGAAATAGAGACAATCTCGAGAAAAATTGCGCGCAGCCCATTATTCGACGGCTATTCCTTGTGGCGCATCTTGAAACAGGTCAACAATCGGATCTTCGACCTCCAGAGAAAGCGATGTCCCGTTCCAATCGAACTGGGCAAGCTGAGGGCCATCATCGTCAGGGCGCAGGAACTGAGACGGAAATCCGGCTGGTCGCCGCCTGCAGCGGCCCGTCCGGCCGAGGTGCGAATTGACCTGCCCGTCGCGGATGGGTTCGATCCTTTCGGTCTCGTCGATCGCCATCGCTGCCGAGCCGGCGGCCGGGGCGCGCTCAATTCGGAGGTCGGCTCGCGTCGAGATCGGGCGTTGGAACAAAAATACGAATGAGGTCGAGGATTCTCCGGGGCGTCGTTGCGCCGCGCTTGGCGTGGGCGCGGGCGACTCTTCCGTCCCTGACGAGCGGGCCTGCTCACGTCGCCCGCAGCCGCGAGCCGCTAAGCAGGCCATGTTCCTCCAGGACGGGGTAGGCAAGCGACGCGAGGAGCGAATTGATCTCCTTGAGATCGCGGATCGTATCGAGATGGATGGTGCTGGTTTCCAGGCTGCGGGCCGACCCTTCGCTCAGCCTGGTGAAATGGTTTCGGCTCGACTCCTTCTCGCGCGCCCGCAGACGGTCCTTCTCCTGGACAAGCTGGCGCGCGGTCTCGGCATCGCGCGAAACCAGCAGATTGAAGGCGAGGCGCGCATTTGCCAAGACCGTCGCATGGAACGCTTTCAGGTCCCGCCAGCCTTCCTCCGTGAATGCGAGCTTGCGCTCGTTCTTCTTGCGCACATGCACCAGCATGTTGCGCACGATGATGTCGCCGGCCTGCTCGAGCTTGACGCAGGCGCCGAGCAATTCCTGGCAGCGCAGCGCTTCATCCTCGTTCAGGTCGCGCGTCGTGATCTTGGCGAGGTACAGCTTGATCTCGGCATGCTTGCGGTCGACCCTGTCGTCGAGCGCCGCGAGTGACTTGATGTCTTCTGGGTCGGCATTCTCGTAGAGCTCGATGATGCGTCGCAGCATGATCTCCACCGTCTCGCAGACGCGCACCACCTCGCGCGTGGCGCAGGCCAAGGCTTGGGCCGGCCGATCGAGCGCAGTCTCGTCGAGGGCGCTGACCTCGGCGACCGCTAGGCTTTCCGCCGTCGGCGGCGGCGCAACCAGCGCGACGATATGTTGGGAGGCTCGGTAGACCACCCCGGCGAGCGGCACGCCGGCGAGCAGGATCAGGCAGTTGAAGCCGATATGCGCATTGACGATCTGGTCTGCGACGCTGGAGCCGAGCCAAACGGGCGAGGGCCGGAGCCATAGCCACAGAATCAACATGACGAGCGAGCCGGCGCCGCGCATGAGAAGATTGCCGATGGGCACGATGCGTACTGCCGCCTCCGCGCTGCGGGTCAGCAAAGGCGCGATCACGGAGCTGCCGAGATTGACGCCGAGCACAAGGACCACGCCCAGTTCGGGAGGGATGAAGCCGCGCTCGGCCAATGTGGCGAAGAGCAGCACCGCCGCGATGCTCGAATGGAAAAGCCACGTCATCAAGGCGGACAGCAGATAGGCCGTGACAGGATCGCCGGCCAGATAGTCGACGATGACCGGCAGCAGCCTGCTTTCGCGCAACGGTTCGGAGGCCTCACCGATCAGTTCCAGCGAGAGGATGAGAAGGCCGATGCCGACGAGGATGCGTCCTGCCTGGCGCCAGGCACGTCGCTCCGTCGCCATGAACATCGCGGTGCCGGTGGCGAGGCAGGCGGGCACGAGCAGGCTCAAGTCGAAGGATAGCAGCTTGACCACCAAGGCCGAGCCTATCTCGGCGCCGCGCACGGCCAATTGCCCGGACATGCCGCTGACGATGCCGGCACCTGCGAAGGAGCCGACGAGCAACGTGACAGCGGTGGAGCTCTGCAGCGCGACGGCCAGCGCAGTACCCGTGATCACGGCCGCGACTGGGTTGCTCATCGTGGCGCGAAGCTTGCGTCGCAAAGCCTCGCCGTAAGCGCGCTCGACGCCGGTGCGCACCATGCGGGTGGCCCACAAAAGCAGGGCCACCGCACCTGCCAGGTGAAGCAGGACGATCGAGCCGCTCATCCGCTCCTGCCCTGGGCGCCGGAGATGGGATGGGACAGGCAGGAAGCGGGATCACACCGCGCGCCCGCGCTTCTTCGCGCGCCCCTCAGTCCTGCCGGACATCTCCCCCATGAGCTGTAAGATTGGCTGTCGCCGGCGACAGTACCCGCACTGCGGTGTTGACCACTGGCGAAAGCCACGATGAAGGCCAATCTCCCCCCTTGTGGGGGAGATGTCCGGCAGGACAGAGGGGGGTACCTGGCCGCCAAGACGTCAGTCACTTTCGCCCAAATTTCCAGCATACATATTAGCCGGATAATAAGCTGGGGCGTTCCACCCGATATGTCTAGGGCCGACGGAAGGTGTCGCCGCGACATCGGATGCGAGCGACTGTGAATAGTGGGCAAGTTCTGCGATAAGGGTCGTTTGCGCCGCAGGATGCGCATATATGGAGACGAGAAGAGCCGGGACCATGCGCTTTCCACCTTCCTTCCTCGACGAGATACGCGACCGCGTGCCGATTTCATCGGTCGTCGGGCAGCGCGTCGGCTGGGACCGGAGGAAGACCAACGCCCAGCGCGGCGACTATTGGGCTTGCTGTCCTTTCCACGGCGAGAAGACGCCGAGCTTCCATTGCGAGGATCGCAAGGGGCGCTATCACTGCTTCGGCTGCGGCGTGTCCGGCGACCATTTCCGCTTCCTCACGGAACTAGAGGGGCTGAGCTTTCCGGAGGCAGTGGAACGGGTAGCCGGCATGGCCGGTGTTCCCATGCCGGCCCGCGACCCGGAAGCGGAGAAACGCGAGAAACAGCGGGCCACGCTTCACGAAGTCATGGAACTGGCGACGAGGTTCTTCCAGGACCAACTCCAGTCGGCCGCCGGCGCCAGGGCTCGGGCCTATCTCAGGGATCGCGGGCTGACACCGGCCACGCAGCAGAGTTTCCGCCTCGGTTTCGCGCCTGACAGCCGCAACGCGCTGAAGGAATATCTCGCGGCCAAAGGGGTCGAGAAAGGCCAGATGGAGGCATGCGGCCTGACCTATTTCGGCCCGGACGTGCCGGTCTCCTACGATCGATTCCGCGATCGCATCATGTTTCCCATCCTCGATTCGAAAGAGCGCGTCATCGCTTTCGGAGGGAGGGCCATGTCCCCCGATGTATCGGCGAAGTACCTGAATTCGCCGGAGACCGAGCTCTTCCACAAGGGGAACGTGCTCTACAACCATGCTCGAGCGAGGAGAGCCGTCCAGAAGGATGGCACGGTGATCGCGGTCGAAGGCTATATGGATGTGATCGCCCTGGCGCAGGCCGGCTTCGAGAATGTGGTTGCCCCGCTCGGCACCGCGCTCACCGAAAACCAGCTCGACCTTCTCTGGCGCATGGCAAGCGAGCCCGTGCTTTGCTTCGACGGCGACAAGGCAGGATTGAAAGCGGCATGGCGGGCGGCCGATCTCGCGCTTCCGGCCGTCGAGCCCGGACGCAGCGCGCGTTTTGCGCTGTTGCCGGAAGGACAGGACCCCGACGATCTCGTCAAGAACGAAGGTCCCGATGCCTTCAAAGCCGTGCTGGCCGAGGCCCGTCCGCTAGCCGACATGCTGTGGCAGCGCGAGACGGCGGGAGGCGTGTTCGATACGCCGGAACGAAGGGCCGAACTCGAAAAGACACTGCGCGAGCTTACCTCGCGTATACGCGATGAGAGCGTTCGCTTCCACTACGCCCAGGAAATGCGGGATCGCGTTCATTCCTTCTTCGGTGCGACGCGCGGCAGGCCGTCGCGTCCGGGAGACCGGGAGAAGGGACCAGGCGGACGGGGAGGGCAGTGGCCGCGGGGTGGCGGCGCCGCGCCGGGAAGGCTTGCGATTTCCGAGAGCCTGATGCGCTCGTCGCTGGTGAGGAAGGCAGGCGGCGTTTTGCCGCTGCGCGAGACCGTCCTCGTGGTTACCCTCGTCAATCATCCCGAACTGATCGACGCGCATTTCGAGGAGGTCGAGGCCCTTGACCTCGCCCATCCCGATCTCCATCGGGTCCATGCAGCCATGATCAACGCGCTGGCCCACGGGGCGGAGCACGAGCGGCAGGCGATCGTCGAGGCGCTTGACAGAGCGGGGCTTGCCGATTGCTGGCAGCGCTGTGTCGACCTGGTGCGCAAGGCAAGGCAGTGGCCGGCGCTCGAGGACGCGGCGGCGGAAGATGCCCGCGAGGCCTTCTCCCAGGCGCTCCACTTGCACCGCAGCGCACGCACCCTACATAGGGAGCTGAAAGCAGCCGAGGCGGCGCTGGCGACAGCTCCCACGGATGAAAATTACCGTCACCTCGTCGAGATTCAGGCCCAATTTCGCGATGTGCAGGCGACCGAGGCGCTCGTGGAGGGCTTTGGGGTCTCTTCCGGGCGTGCCGGTCGAAGCTTCTGATGCATTTGATTCGCTTTTTTGGCGCGAATCATGTCACAGCCGCTTGACCTTGTGCTGGAATGACGGAATCAGGACGATTCGAAAAGTTAACGCGGGAAGGCCCCCGCACCGAAACAGCAACTGGACGGAGTGCCTGGCGATCTGGACGAGACACAAGTTCGCCCCAGATAGCAGGGTTAATCGGTATTTAACGCAAGGTCGGCTACGCGCATCGACGGCGCAGCACACCACCTGACGCATTCGATTTGCCCGGGCCCGAGAATGCCCTCATCGTTCTCGTTACCACCGGCCGCTTGGAGACGATAAAGCATGGCGACGAAGGAAAAGGAAGAGGTCGAAACCGAACGCGAGGGGACAACCGACGGACCCCTGCTCGACCTTTCCGATGACGCGGTCAAGAAGATGATCAAGGCCGCCAAGAAGCGCGGCTATGTGACCATGGACGAGCTGAACTCGGTGCTGCCCTCCGAAGAGGTCACCTCCGAGCAGATCGAAGACACCATGGCCATGCTGTCGGACATGGGCATCAACGTGGTCGAGGACGACGAAGCCGGCGAGGAAGCCGAGGCCGGCGATTCGGACTCCGAAGAGGATGCCAACGAGCTTGCCGAACAGACCGGCACCGCGGTCGCGACCGTCACCAAGAAGGAGCCGACGGACCGTACCGACGACCCCGTGCGCATGTATCTGCGCGAGATGGGTTCGGTCGAGCTTCTGTCGCGCGAGGGCGAGATCGCCATCGCCAAGCGCATCGAGGCCGGGCGTGAGACGATGATCGCCGGTCTGTGCGAAAGCCCGCTGACCTTCCAGGCCATCATCATCTGGCGCGACGAGCTCAACGAAGGCAAAATCCTGCTGCGCGAGATCATCGATCTCGAGGCGACCTATGCGGGCCCCGAGGCCAAGCAGGCTCCGGTCGTCGAGCGTGTAGAGGAAAACGAGAAGCCCAAGGCCGAGGAGCGCGTTGGCCGTCGTTCCCGCGACGACGATGACATCACGAATGTCGGCGGCGAGACCAGGGTCGAGGAGGAGGAAGACGACGAAGACGAGGCGAGCCTGTCCCTGGCAGCCATGGAGGCGGAGCTGCGTCCGCAGGTCATGCAGACGCTCGACGTCATCGCCGATACCTATAAGAAGCTGCGCAAGCTGCAGGACCAGCAGGTCGAGAATCGTCTCGCCGACGCCGGCACGCTGTCGCCCAGTCAGGATCGCAAACTGAAGGAGCTCAAGGACGAGCTCATCACCGCGGTCAAGTCGCTTTCCCTCAATCAGGCGCGTATCGAAGCGCTGGTCGAGCAGCTCTACGACATCAACAAGCGTCTCGTGCAGAACGAGGGCAAGCTGCTGCGCTTGGCCGACAGCCACGGCGTGCGACGCGACGAGTTCCTCCGGGAATACCAGGGTTCCGAACTCGATCCGAACTGGATCACCCGCATCGCAAACCTGTCGACCCGCGGCTGGAAGGAGTTCGTGGCCAAGGAGAACGAGTTCATTCGCGAGCTGCGTGCCGAGATCCAGAACCTTGCCACGGAGACGGCCATTTCCATCGCCGAGTTCCGCAAGATCGTGAACCAGGTGCAGAAGGGCGAACGCGAGGCGGCAATCGCCAAGAAGGAGATGGTCGAGGCCAATCTTCGGCTCGTCATTTCCATCGCCAAGAAGTACACCAATCGTGGCCTGCAGTTCCTGGACCTGATCCAGGAAGGCAATATCGGCTTGATGAAGGCGGTGGACAAGTTCGAATACCGCCGCGGCTACAAGTTCTCCACCTACGCGACATGGTGGATCCGGCAGGCGATCACCCGTTCGATCGCCGACCAGGCCCGCACCATCCGCATCCCGGTGCACATGATCGAGACGATCAACAAGATCGTCCGCACGTCGCGCCAGATGCTGCACGAGATCGGTCGCGAGCCGACGCCGGAGGAACTGGCCGAGAAGCTCGCCATGCCGCTGGAGAAGGTGCGCAAGGTGCTGAAGATCGCCAAGGAGCCGATCTCGCTCGAAACGCCGGTCGGCGACGAGGAAGATTCGCATCTCGGCGACTTCATCGAGGACAAGATGGCGATCCTGCCGATCGACGCGGCGATCCAGGCCAATCTGCGCGAAACGACGACGCGCGTGCTGGCCTCGCTCACCCCGCGCGAGGAGCGCGTGCTCAGAATGCGTTTTGGCATCGGCATGAACACCGACCACACTCTGGAAGAGGTCGGGCAGCAGTTCTCCGTAACGCGCGAGCGTATCCGCCAGATCGAAGCCAAGGCGCTGCGCAAGCTGAAGCATCCGAGCCGGTCGCGCAAGCTGCGGAGCTTCCTCGACAGCTAACCTGTCCGGGCAAGCTCTGGCCGTGGGTACGACACCAACGGTCTTGCCTTGACCGCAACTGCCCTGCACCCCGGCATCTGGCCTGTCCCTCAACTTAAAGGGGGGATGGCGCGGACGACAGTTCCCCCTCTCCGTCTCGGCTTCGCCGAGCCACGGAGCGGGGAATTTGCAGGGCGCCGGGAAGACGCCTTGTGAGATGCGCGAATCTCGCAGGCCGTTTGGAAGATGGCCGGCAGGCCAGAGGGATGGCGGCGCGCGCACGGCCAACCACCCCGGCCAATGATACGATCCGCGCCAGTCAGCCGGTGCCGGCGATCTCCACCAATGCCTCGATCAGCTCGTCCGTCGCTCTTGGGCGCGGGCGGAACCGGTACCAATGCACATAGGCGGGAATGTCGACGCTGGCTTCCAATGGGACGGCGACCAGTCCTGTGCGCTCGCAATCCATTGCCGAGAACTGGTCGATGATCGAGACTCCGATGTCCTCGCACACGAAGGAGATCGCCGCCTCGACGAAATGGACGAAGACATCGGTTCTCCTGGCAACGCCTGCGCGGGCGTAGGTCGCGTCGATGTAACGGCCGTGCGGGGTCTCCGGCGCGAAGGAGATCAGCGTCTCCGTCGCCAGCATCTCCGGCGAAACGGAGGCGCGGCGCGCCAGCCGATGCATGCGAGGCATGAGGCAGACCAGCTTCCCCCTTGCGATCACCCGCGTTTCCAGAGTCGGGTCATTGGCCTCGGCGATCGTGGCCACGCAGGAGCCTTGGCCGAACAGCAGATAGTCCCGGATGTCCTTCTGCGAGAGGAAGTCGCAATAGAAGGTGCGAGCGCTGTGACGCTCCTTCAGGCGTTTCAACGCCTTCGGAACGAGCCGCATCCCGATGCTTGGGGTGGTGCCGAAACGAAAAACAGAGGCGTCGCCGCTCGCGATCGAATGGATCGCTTCCGAAAGAAGCTCGAACTGACCGTAAACGCGCTCGACCTCCACCAGAATCAGCTTCGCCTCCTCGGTCGGCACCAGCCGCCCGCTGATGCGTTCGAACAGCCTGGCGCCGATCTCATCCTCGAAACGGCGTATGGTCATGCTGAGGCTGGGCTGGGAAACGCCGAGCTGCTGCGCCGCCGACGTCAGCGAGCCCGTCGCCATCACTGCCCGGAACACCTCGATGTGCCTTTCCTTCAGCCTTGGCTTGGCCATCAGTTTCGAGCCTCGAATCCGTTCTGCCCATAACTTCGTGTTATGACCTACCTCGCACATTCTATTGGCCAGGGGGAGAGCGCCCGGCCATTTTGCGTTGAGAAACTGAAGGGGCCGATCAGGGTCGGAATGGGGAAAATGATAAGGGGCACGACGCGCATCGTCGCGATCATCGGTTCGCCGGTGGCCCAGGTGAAATCACCGGAGAATTTCAATGCGGCCTTTGCCGAAAGTGGCGCCGACGTCGCGATGATCGCGATGGACGTGAAGCCGGAAGCTGTGGCGGATTTCCTCTCGCTTGCCCGTCGATGGAACAATCTGGACGGCTTCGTGGTGACGATTCCCCACAAGCAGGCCGTCGCCGCCGGAGTCGATATCGTCAGCGAGCGTGCCGCGTTGCTCGGCGCGGCCAATGTGGTTCGGCGCGAGCCGGACGGCACCTTGAAAGGCGACATGGTGGACGGGCTTGGCTTTGTCGCCGCCGCGCGTGCGAACGGTTTCGATCCGGTCGGCAAGCGCGCCCTGATTGTCGGCGGCGGGGGCGCGGGAAGCGCCATCAGCCATGCCCTTTGCGAGGCGGGCGCGGCCGGCCTTGTCATCTCGGACATCGACACGGCACGCGCGCAGCGTCTCGTCGGTCAACTCGCGCGGAGCTTTCCTGCGACGGATGTAGCCATCGGGACGGGCGTCGACGCGGGGCTGGACCTCGTGGTCAATGCGACCCCGCTCGGCATGAGGGCCGGCGATCCCCTGCCGGTCATCGAAGAGCTTCTCGGCAAGCTGCCGCGCTCCGCCCTCGTGGCCGACGTTGTCACGTCTCCGGAAATCACGCCGTACCTACAGGCCGCGCAGGCGCGAGGATTGAGAATCCAGACAGGCTCGCAGATGGCCAAGGCCCAACTCGGCCTGCTGGGCGCCTTCATGGGCGTGATGGGGGCCGTGTCGTGAGTGCGCTCACATATGATGTCGTGGTCGTCGGGAGCGGCGCCGGGGGGATTGCCGCGGCCGTCGGTGCGGCGCGGACCGGAGCCAAGACGCTTCTCGTGGAGCGGTACGGCTTCATGGGCGGCGCTGCGACCAACGCGCAGGTACTCGCCTATTGCGGCTTCTTTCTCCGCGGTGAGACGGCTCGGCAGGCCGTGCTCGGCGTCGGCCAGGAACTCCTGCTGGAACTGGAGACGCTCGGCGTCGACATTGCGCCGGTCGTTTCCAAGAGCGGCTATTGGGTCGTCATGCTCGATCCCGAAGCGACGAAGCTCGCCTTCGACCGCCTGGCTCGACGCAACGGCATCGATGTGAGGCTCCATACCCGGCTCGCCGGGTCGGAGGTCGAGAATGGACGCATTCGCGCCGTCAGCCTGATCGATCATGCGGGTGTCACGACCGTGGAGGCGACCGCCTTCGTCGACGCCAGCGGCGAGGCGACGCTCGCGGCGCTGGCGGGAGTGCCGCTCACTCAGCCGGGCGGGTCGGATGCGCATGTTCAGCCTGCCTCCCTGCCGGTCCGGATCGGCGGCGTGCCGGACGACGTGCGCTTGGATCGGGCGCTGATGGCCGAACTGATCCGCGAATTCAACAAGACGACCGACACCCCGATCCTGCGCGAAGACGGCGGCGTCCTGACCCGCACCCCGCTCGCCAACGACATCTGGTGGATGGCGATCGATCTCGAAACCGACGGCATCACGGGCACGAGCTTGACTGCCGCCGAGTTCAAGGCGCGCGAACTCGCCTGGCGCAATCTCGAACTTCTGCGCAGGCACCCGGGTTTCGAGAAGGCCTATCTCGTTTCCACGGGTCCGCAGATCGGCATTCGCGAGACGCGACGGCCTCTGTCGCGCGCCGACGTGACCGAGGCCGATGTGCTGGCTGGGCAGCGATATGCCGACGGTATCGCCCGCGCCGCCTGGCCGATGGAAGTGCATGAATCGCCTGGCCGCGCCCGTTTCGTCGATATTGGCGGCGAGGGCTTCTTTGACATCCGGTCGGGAGCGGTCGAGGCGGCGTGCATCGACAATCTGCGGCTGGCCGGCCGGGTGATCGGCGCGGATCCCAAGGCTTATGGCTCCACAAGGGTGATGGGCACTGCCTTTGCCACGGGCCATGCGGCCGGCGTTTCGGCGGCGCTTGTCGCGGCCGGAGGCGGGCATGGACCCGACCTGCTGCGCAAGACACTGGAAGGGCAGGGCGCGCTGATCTAAGCGCGTAGAGGGGGAGGACATGCGGGGACAGGACGGCAAGCCGGCATCGGCTGATCTGATTGTGCTTGGCAGCGGTGCCGCCGGCCTCGCCGCTGCCGTCACCGCCTCATATCACGGGCTCAAGGTCCTGGTGGTCGAGAAGGAAGATCGGTTCGGCGGCGCGTCTGCGATCTCCGGCGGCACGATTTGGATCCCCGGCAATCGTCACGCCGTCGGAGCGAAGCTGGATGCTTCGCTAACGGCCGCCCGAACCTATCTCGGCAAAATGATCGGCAACGGCATCGACCAGAAACTGGTCGACACATTTCTTGCCAGGGGCGAGGAAGCCCTGGCCTTCCTGGAAGAGAACTCGGAGCTGAAATTCAAGGTTCGGCTGGTCTCGCCTGACTATCACATGGAAGTCGAAGGTGCGTCGAACGGTGGGCGCGCCCTCGAGGTGCTCGAATATGATGGCAGCCGGCTCGGCAAGCGCTTCGGCGAACTGCGCAAGCCGCCGCAAGGCATGCTGCTGTTCGGTGGCATGATGGTCAATCGTGTCGACATCCAGCATTTCCTGAATGCGCGCCGCTCATGGGCCTCGCTCAGTCATTGCCTCAAGCTGCTCGTCCGCTACGCCGGGGATCGCCTGCGCCACGACCGAGGCACGCGCCTCGTCGTTGGCAATGCGCTGGTCGCTCGTCTCGCGCGGTCCGCTTTCGATCTCGGCGCGGACCTGCGGCTTGGAATGAAGACCAAGGCTCTGATCGAGGAACGTGGCGAGATCCGCGGCATCGTCGTGGATACGCCGTCTGGAGAGCAGAAAATCCGTGCGAGGGCCGGCGTGATCTCGGCGACCGGAGGCTTCGGCGCTTCTTCGGAGGCTGGCAGGTGGCGCCCCGGAACTGGTTCGTCGCACCGCTCCATGTCGCCGGCCGGCAATGTCGGCGACGGAATGATGCTCGCGGCGTCGGCCGGCGCCGTGCTGGGCGAGGATCTCGTCTCCAACTTCTACTGGGCGCCGGTCTCCGTGCTTACGCATGAAGACGGGCGGGAGGAGCGGTTCCCCCATCTCGTAACCGACCGAGCCAAGCCCGGGCTGATCGCGGTGAATCGGCTCGGGCGCCGCTTCGTCAACGAGGCGGATTCCTACCATCGTTTCGTGCTGGCCATGCTGGCCGATCCCCAAGCGAACTCGCCTTGCCACCTGATCTGCGATTCCAGGGCTCTCGCCACCTATGGTCTTGGCCTCGCTCGACCGTCGCCGGCCTCGAATGCCGCCCTGGTCCGCCGGGGATACCTCTTGAAGGCAGACAGCATCGATGCACTGGCACGCAAGATTGGCGTCGATCCGCAAGCGCTCCGCGAGACGATCCAGCGGTACAATGCCGAGGCCGCCCGCGGGGCCGATCCAGATTTCGGCAAGGGGTCGAGTTCCTACAACCGGTCGATGGGTGATGCCGCCCATAGACCCAATCCTTGTCTCGCACCGGTCGCGCAGGCGCCTTTCTACGCCGTCAAGCTCGTTTCCGGCGATCTCGGCTCGGCGCTTGGCATCCGCATCGACGAGCACGCACGCGCGCTGGATGCCACTGGCCGGGCAATTCCCGGGCTTTATGCGGTGGGCAACGATATGAACTCCATCATGAACGGAACCTATCCCGGGCCGGGTATCACCCTTGGGCCGGCGCTTACTTTCGGCTACATCGCCGCACTGGACGCTGTGGACCGGATGAAACAGCTCCGATAGAGAAGGACTGCCTGCGATGATCTATGAAATGAGAACCTACACGCTGAGGCCCGCGCGGATGGGCGATTGGCTGGCGCTCTACAAAAGCCAGGGCCTTGCGGTGCAGCAGGAACTGTTGGGCAAGCTGGTCGGCTTCTTCACCACCGAACACGGTGTTGTAAACCAGGTCGTCCATATCTGGGCCTATGACAGTCTCGACGACCGGGCGGCGCGCCGCGCGGCCCTGGCATCCGATCCACGTTGGGTCGAGTTCAGCGCCCGCAACAAGGAACTCGACGCCATTGTCGAGCTGAAGTCGACCATCCTCAAACCGACGGATTTCTCGCCGCTCTCCTGACCCGATGAACGCAATCGCCAAGCTCTTCCCGGATTTCACGGAGGAAACCGTCGCCACGTCGGAGGCGCGGATTTCGACTCTCGTCGGCGGTTCGGGAAAGCCTGTGCTTCTGCTGCATGGCTATCCCGAGACCAAGGCCGCGTGGCATCGTCTCGCCGGGCAGCTGGCGGAACGCAACACGGTCGTGGTGGCTGACCTTCCCGGCTACGGGGACAGCAGGGTGGCGGGCAACGCAGTCGATGCCGGCAGCAAACGCTGGATGGGCCAGCAGCTCCACGAGATGATGACCCGCATGGGCCACGCCGCCTATGCCGTCGTCGGCCACGATCGCGGCGGTCGAGCGGGCTACCGCATGGCGCTCGACCGGCCGCAAAGCGTGACCGCGTTCGCCTCGCTCACGGTCGTGCCGACGATCGACATGTGGTCGGGAGCGGACAAGAAATTCGGCATGGGCGCGTTCCATTGGTTCATGCTCGCCCAGCCTTTCGACCTGCCCGAACGACTTCTGTCATCCGATCCCGGCTATTTCCTCGAAGCCACGCTCAACAAGATGGCGGGAGGGCTCGACAAGCTCGATCCGCTGGCGATGGCCGAGTACCGGCGGAGTTTCCTCGATCCTGACGTGCGCCATGCCATGTGCGAGGATTATCGGGCGGGCGCCGGCATCGACGAGGCCCATGATCGGGAGGACCGCGAGGCCGGCCGGCAGATCGCTTGCCCGGTGCTCGTTCTCTGGGAGGAGGGACGGACCTACGGGGGCGGGCGGGCGCCGCTGGACATCTGGCGGGACTGGGCCGGCGACGTCACCGGCCGCGGCCTCCGAGGCGGTCACTTGCTCCCCGAGACGGCGGCCGACGATGTGTTGGCCGAGCTGATCGCATTCCTGGGCGGAAGGTAGAATGCCGGGGCGCGTGCTGCAGAGCGAGCGCAATGGGCGCTGTGGTCCGCTCTCGCATGGTCTTGGCGCTTGCCGTTCAAGGCGCCGGTGTGGCTTTGGTCGACGCGCCGACGGCGATTGGGTAGAGCGGCGACGATGTCGTCGCGAAAAGGGTCGAAAAATCGCCAGACTTCGAAGTATCAGTTCTTTGGAACCGCAAGCACCCGCGATCGGGCAATCTGAAAACGCTCATCGACATCCTTCGCAGGACGCTCGGCGAGGCTGGGGCAATCACATGAGCCCCGGCTTCCATGCCAAGAAGGCTGTCCTGCAGAGGAATCGGTTCTTGAATGACCGCGTTGCAAGTGGCAACACGGCTCCAACCGCCCCGCAAGAGGCAACACAGGGAAGGGAAAGTCGTAAATGCTAGAGTTCTCGTTGAACCGACGTCAGGCGCTTCTGGGCTTCGGCGCAGCCGGCGCCATGCTGGGCCTCGGCATGCCCGCGCGCGCCGCCACCAAGGTCAATCTCGGCGTCATTCGGCTGGCAAGCCATGCTCCAAGCTTCATCGCCTACGAACGCGGCTATTACAAGGATGAGGGCTTAGACGTCGAACTGAAGTTCTTCGAGGCTGCGCAGCCCATGGCCGTGGCGATCGCCTCGGGCGACGCCGACTACGGCGTGACGGCCATGAGCGGCGGCCTGATCAGTCTTGCCGAAAAGAACGCCGTCAAGGTGATCGGCGGCGCGCTGACCGAGGAGAAGGGCTTCGTCGGCGCGATCATCCTCGCCTCGAACAAGGCCTATGATGCAGGGCTGACCAGCCCGAAGGAACTGGCCGGCAAGACCTTCGGCATCACCACTGCCGGTTCGTCCTTCCATTTCATGGCGCACAAGATCGCGCAGGCCAACAACATCCCGCTTTCCGAGATCCAGTTGCGGCCGCTGCAGAAGGTGGGCGCCGTGGTCGGCGCGCTGTCGTCGGGCCAGATCGATGCGTGGGCAATCCAGTCCAGCATCGGCAAGAAGATGATCGCAGAGGGCTCGGCCAAGCAGATCGGCCTCGTCTCCGACTACGCTCCGGATTATCAGGTCACGACCGTCTTCACTTCGACCAAGAACGCGGCCGAGGAGCGCCAGAAGACGGAGGCCTTCATCCGCGCCTATTCGAAGGCCGTCGACGACTACAATCTTGCCTTCGTCGACAAGACGGCCGACGCGGCCGAGGTCGATGCCATCGCCAAGATCTGCCACAAATACGTGGAATCGGATTTGCCGTTCGAGGAGGCCAAGACGAACCTGGTCGAGGGCTCCATGCGCATCAACAAGGGGCTGGCGCTCTCGCTCAAATCGGTGACCGAGCAGCTCGAATGGTTCAAGTCCGAAGGCATGGTGAAGGGCAACATCACGCCCGAGATGCTCTTCGACACGTCCTACGTGAAGACCATCTGATCCATCCCATCGTGAGCTCGAGCAATTCCAGAACAAACGGGAACCTGTTTCCGTCCGGAATTGCGTAAAACAAAGAGATAGAGCATTTCCGCGCCTTGCAGAAAACGGAAATGCTCCAGGAATTGACGGGAGGCCCGCAGCCGGGCCTCCGCGGGAGTTTCCCATGGACCTGCGCATCGACAATGTGAGCCACGGCTACGGAGCCGTGGAAGTGCTGCGCGACATCTCACTCGAAATCCCGCGCGGCCAGATCGTCTGTCTCGTCGGGCCATCGGGATGCGGCAAGTCGACCTTGCTGCGTTTCCTCGGCGGGCTCGAGGTGCCGACCAAGGGGGCGGTCCTGCAGATCGGCGAGCCGCCCAAAGACTCGCTCAATCCGCTCACCTACGTCTTCCAGCATTTCGCGCTGCTGCCCTGGCGGACGGTGGAAGGCAATATCCGCCTCGTGCTGGAAGACCATCGCATCGGCCGCGCCGAGATGGATCGGATCGTGACCGACGTGCTTGCGCGCACACGGCTTTCCGATTTCCGGGCGGCGCTGCCCAAGCAGCTCTCCGGCGGCATGAGGCAGCGCGTCGCGATCGCCCGAGCGCTGGCCGTCCGTCCGGCAGTCATGCTGATGGACGAGCCGCTCTCGGCGCTGGACAGCCAGACGCGCGAGCTCTTGATGGACGACTTGGCCTCGCTCTGGATGCGCCAGCCCTTCACCGCCGTCTACGTCACGCACAATCTCGCGGAGGCCGTTCGGCTCGGCCATCGCATCGTGGTGCTGTCGCGCCGTCCCGGACGCATCCGCGAGATCGTCGAGATCGACCTGCCGCTGGATCGGCGGGAACTGGGCAACCCCGAGCTGGAAGTCAAGCAGAAGCAGCTCTGGGAACTGATGCGCGAGGAAGCGGCTGCCGCCGATCAGGAGCTTATCGATGTCTGACGCCACCGTTCGCCCGGTCGAATTTCGCGGTCGGGGTTTCGCCCCTCAGCATGTCCGCGGGATCGGCCTCCTCGTCTTCGTCGTGCTGATTGCGCTCGCCGAAATCGGAACCCGTACGGGCTTCATTTCAAGCCTGACGCTGCCGCGGCCATCCGCCGTGCTCCAAACCCTGGTGCAGCTCTATGAGACGGGCCTGTTGTGGAAACATCTGCTGCCGTCGCTGCAACGGCTCTTCGTCGGTGCCTTTCTGGGCATTGCGGTAGGTGTATCGTTAGGGGTCATGATCGGCCTGTTCAGCCTCGTGCGGGCGGGTCTCGTGCCGCTGGTGGCGGCGCTTTTCCCGATTCCGAAGATTGCGCTTCTGCCGCTCTTCGTCATCTGGTTCGGCATCGACGAGGCGTCGAAATATGCGCTGATCGCCTTCGGTACCTTTACGCCGACCGTCGTCGCCACCTACGGAGCCGTCGACAATGTCGATCGCAGCCTGATCCGAATGGGCCAGAGCTTCAGTCTCGCCTGGTGGTCGATCGTTCGCAAGATCGTGCTTCCCGGCGCCTTTCCGGCCATTCTTTCCGGCCTTCGCGTCTCGATCTCGATCGCCATCATCCTGCTCGTCGCCGCCGAGATGCTTGGCGCTGAATTCGGCGTCGGTTCCTACATCCTGGAGGCGGGGGCGCTCTATGATCTGGAGCGGCTGTTCGCCGGCGTCGCGATCCTCTCGATCATGGGCCTGGTCATGAACTGGGTGATCGGTCTGATCGAACACCGCTTCCTCGGCTGGCGCGGCTGAAAAAAGCAGCCGGCATCCCCGATTGCGAAGACGTGCCGCGCCGGTGAGGCGCGGTACGATCGGCCCGCCGCCTTGCGTCGCCGTTCCGGGCGAGATGATCTCTTCGTCGCGATGAAATCTCCGCGTGCTTGCAGGGCGGGCTCGGGAGCGACATATTCCACCCGGCGAGGAGGCGACAAACGGCGTCGGGCCGAGAGCATCCAGCGAGCGCGTCACGACGCCGAGGGAGGTGTGACGTGACGACCTACATCGTGTTGATCAACTGGACCGAGCAGGGTGTGAAGAACGTGCGAGAGTCGCCGAAACGACTCGACGCCGGCAAGAAGATGCTTTCCGAAATGGGCGGCTCCTTCAAGGCCTTCTACCTGACCATGGGGGATTGCGACATGGTTGCGGTCTGCGAGGCCCCGGACGATGCCGTGATGGCCCGTTTTTCGCTCGGCCTCGCGGCTGGCGGAAACGTGCGGACCCGTACCCTGAAGGCATTCCCCGAGGCAGCCTATCGCGAGATCATCAATTCCCTGGGCTGAGCTGGGCGGGGTACTGTTCCCAGTAACCGGGTTTTGGAGCGGTCTGCTCGACGATGTCGACCAGCACGCCGGCTGGATCCCGCGTCATGAAGCGACGTTGGCCCCAATCCTCTGCGGTCAGCGGATGGACGATCGGGGCGCCTTCTCGCGACAGTTTCTCGAACACGGTCGCGGAATCCGAAACCTCGATCGTCAGGATCATGCCGTGACCACCGAAGGGCTCCGGCCCGGGCGGGCTCGACGGATGGTCGGGATGTATGAAGGCCACGGTGGCGCCGCGCGACCTACCCTCGCCGGGGCCTGAGAGATAGACGAACCAGCTCGCCTCGAAGACGACCGCGAAGCCGAAGTGCTTCACGTAGAAGTCACGGGCCTCCAACAATGCGGGAGTGGTGATCAGCGGGTAGAGGTCTCGAACACGCATGGGTTTTTCTTCCTGGTTCACTGGCGAGGTGCGTGTCTCTTCAGCACGCGCGGATGACGCAAAGCATGCCGTCGCGGCACGCACTATGCGCCGGCAAGCGCAAGGACTTGGCGACGCAGCCTGGTTCTGCCCCGCACATCCTCCTGCTCTTACCTGATCATAACATACATGCAGATTGTATGTTTATCAATATGCAAAGACGGGTCCGAGGAGCGGCGTAAAACTCGACGCGGCGGTTCGAAAAAGCTAGTCTGGCTGTGTAGCAACGCGGATTCGTCAATGTCCTTCTTGAAGCGCCTTTTTGGCCTGGGTTCCTCCGAACAACCGTCCGGCGACGCCGGTACGTCCGTGACGAAGGAAGTCGAGCACAAGGGCTTCCTGATCAAGGCCACGCCCTTCAAAGAGGGCGGGCAGTTCCAGACCAGCGGAACCATCACCAAGGAAGTTGCCGGGACGGTCAGGGAGCACCGCTTCATCCGAGCCGACCGGTTTGCGGCGCTGGACGACGCGGTCGAGGTCTCCATCCGGAAGGGTCAGCAGCTGATCGACGAGCAGGGCGAGCGGCTCTTCGATCGTTAGCGGTCGACTATCGGACAATTCCCGGGGCCGTCATAAACCCTGTCTGGTGCATGCTGGCGCTATATCCCAGTATCGGGAGATGACGCTCCTCAGCCTGCTCGCCGAGGTTCCGCGCCCTGGATTTCGCGGAGGCGATCTCTGACCACGCGTGGCCGATGATCGACGCCGAACGGGCCTGGGTCGAACGGGTCCGCGTCACCCTGGAGGGGGAAGATGGAAAAGATCGATTTCCGCAAGGCGATGAGGCCGTTCTACGATCCGCCCGTGGGTCGCTTCGAGATCGTGGACCTACCGCCGATGAGCTTCTTCATGATCGACGGGAAGGGCGATCCGAACCGCTCGCCCGACTATGCACAGGCCGTCGCGGCGCTCTATGCCGTTTCCTACACGCTGAAGTTCGTAAGCAAGCACGCGCTGGGGCGAGACTATGTCGTGCCGCCGCTTGAAGGCCTGTGGTGGGCAGACGATATGGAGAGCTTCAAGACGCGGGAAAAGGAGAAATGGCCCTGGACCATGATGATCATGGTGCCGGATTTCGTCGAACCGGAGATGGCGCGGGAAGCGATCGCCGCCGCGGCGAAGAAGAAGGATCTGCCTGCGCTCGGCAAGCTTCGGGTGCAGGAACTACGCGAGGGCAGGGCGGCGCAGACGATGCATGTCGGCTCTTACGATTCCGAAGGTCCGATCCTCGCCTATCTGCACGACCAATTCCTGCCGGCGAACGGCCTGGTCGAGAGTGGGTTTCACCACGAGATCTATCTCGGCGACCCGCGAAGAACGGTGCCGGAAAAGCTGAGGACGGTGCTGCGCCAGCCCGTCATGCCGCGCGAATGAGGACGCCATCGATTATCGCCGCCAGTGCGGCCTTGTAGTCCTCTGGGTCAGCGCCGGCCTCGATGGCCAATGCCGCGCGGTCGAAGGCCGAGGAGAGAAGGTGCGCCAGCGCGTTCACCGCAACGGTCTTCGGCAAGGCACCGGCCTTGGCCGCGAAGGTCAGTCCTTCCCTCAATGTGCGCACCGCGTGACGCCCATCGATCTCGTCCATCGCGATGCGTCCCAGAACGGCCGGGCCGTCGAGCAGCAGAAGCCGGGTGCGCCCGGGCTTCGCCATGGCGGCCAGAAAGGCTTGACCGCCTTGTACGAGCGCTTCGCGGGGCGTCAGGCTCGGTGGCGAGGCTTGGTCGATCTCTTGCGCCACCGCCTCCGCTTCGGTTTCGACGACGGCTCGAAACAGCGCCTGCTTGTCCGCGAAATGGTGGTAGAGGGCTCCTCGTGTCAGCCCCGCAGCCGCGACGATGTCGGGCGTGGCGGTTTCCCCAAATCCCTTTTCGACGAACAGGCGGCGCGCTGCGGCAATCAGTTCGGCGCGGGTCGTCTCCGTTCGCTCGCGGTTGCTTCGTCGTGCCGGCTTCAATCGCATGCCTGTCCTGTAGCAAGGCTGGAGCACAAAGGTCTATTGGCAGCGATCGCGAAAGGAAAGCCGCCCGCCAGATCCTGGCCGTCCCGCGATGACCGCGCCCGGCGCGAGAAGTCGGAAGTGGCTCGCGCTGGAGCGACCGGTCGTGGGCGGCGAGTTCGCGAAACCACCTTGTGTCGGTGGCCGCGCTCCTGTAAGAGGCTCGACCATGACTTCGCGCCCGAACATTTCGGCTTTCTGTCTGCCTGCGTTGACGGGCCAGACGCCGCGCGCGCTTTCCTCTACGCTTCTTCTTCTCGGCCTTATCGGCGATCGCCGGGCTCGTTGACAAGGAGCACCCGGCGATCGATGCCGGCCGACGCTCCTTGCCCTTCGCAACAAATCCACGAATTCGTGATAGAGGCGGTGCTTCAGCCCTCGGGCGAGTGCATGGTGGACCGCCAGGAGACCAGAAGATGAATGAGACAAGTCCTATTCGCGCGGCAGGCCATATGGCGCAGGCGGCGATCAAGTATCAGCCCTATCCTGATGTGGGCCTCACCGATCGCACCTGGCCGAACAAGCGCATCGAGAAGGCGCCCATCTGGTGCTCGGTCGATCTGCGCGACGGCAATCAGGCGCTGGTCGATCCGATGGGCCACGACCGCAAGGCCCGCATGTTCCAGCTTCTGCTCGACATGGGCTTCAAGGAGATCGAGGTGGGCTTCCCCTCTGCCTCGCAGACCGATTTCGACTTCGCGCGTTGGGCGATCGAGCATGGCCGTGTGCCCGACAGCGTGGACCTGCAGGTGCTCGTGCAGTGCAGGCCCGAACTGATCACCCGCACTTTCGAGGCGCTCGATGGCGCGAAGACGCCGATCGTGCATTTCTACAACTCGACCAGCGAGTTGCAGCGCCGCGTGGTGTTCCAGAAAGATGTCGCCGGCATCAAGCAGATCGCGACGGACGCGGCCAAGATGATCACCGACATGGCAGCCAAGGCCGGCGGTGGCTACCGCTTCCAGTATTCGCCTGAGAGCTTTACCGGGACCGAGCTCGAAGTGGCGTTGGAGATCTGCAACGCGGTGGCCGAGATCGTCAAACCGACGGTCGAGAACAAGCTCATCATCAATCTGCCCTCGACCGTCGAGATGTCGACGCCCAATATTTATGCCGACCGGATTGAGTGGATGTGCCGGCAGCTCGACAATCGCGACAAGCTGATCATTTCGCTGCATCCCCACAATGATCGCGGGACGGGCGTGGCTTCAGCCGAGCTGGGCCTGCTGGCCGGCGCCGATCGGGTCGAGGGAACGCTTTTCGGCAATGGCGAGCGCACCGGCAATGTCGACGTCGTGACGATGGCGCTCAACATGTACACGCAAGGCGTCGATCCGGAGCTGGATTGCTCGGACATCGACCGGATGAAGAACGTCTACGAGTATTCGAACCAGTTGAAGATCGCGGAGCGTCATCCCTATGTCGGCGAGCTGGTCTATACGGCCTTTTCGGGCTCCCACCAGGACGCTATCAACAAGGGCATGAAGGCGCTCAAGACGGCGAACAAGCCGATTTGGGAGGTGCCATACCTGCCGATAGATCCCCAGGATGTCGGCCGCAGCTACGAAGCGATCATCCGCATCAACTCGCAATCGGGCAAGGGCGGAATCGCCTATGTTCTGCAGGCGGATTACGGTCTCAACCTGCCGCGCAATCTGCAGATAGAGTTCAGCCAGGACATCCAGCAGATCAGCGACGAGGAAGGCAAGGAGGTCCCCTCGCAGCGCATCCACGAACGCTTCCTCGAGGTCTATGTCGACCAGCCCGGTGCGCGGCTCGAATTCATCGATCACCACACCTATCCGGATACGGAACGGAAGGGCCAGCGCATCGTCGAAGCCAAGATCCTGGACGGAGGCATCGAGAAGACGATCACGGGATCGGGAACGGGGCCGATCGACGGCTTCGTCGATGCGCTCTCTCGCCATGTCGGAATCCCGATTTCGGTGTTCGATTATTCCGAGCATTCGATCCAGCGTGGTTCGAATGCGGCGGCGATCAGCTATGTGGAGATCGAACATCCGGGCGGGCGCCTGTTCGGGGCTGGGATCAACACCAACATCGTGGCGGCCTCGCTGGAGGCGGTCGTTTCGGCGGTGAACCGTCTGGTCGGATAAGGCGAAGGCGCGAACGGGCCGGCCTTCGCGGGGAGAGCCCCGGAAAACAAATAGAAGGGCGGTGGCTTCGACGCTACCGCCTGCCGGCTTGACGGCATGTTGGGTCGCGCCGCCGACAGCAAGACTTTTTTTGTCAACTTTCTTGGGATTGCGCCCTTCACCTGTTAAATTAGCGAACGGTACTGGTTGTATACCATCTGCTAGTCGCGATAAGGTTTCGCCGTAGTTCCGCGTGGGTATCGAGGATCCGACGCTTGCAATATGACACGCCTGCAGCCCCCGCAGTGCGCGAGATGCTGGAGCGAGTGCTCCGCAGCGATACTTTTGGCCGTTCCGAACGCGCGCGGAACTTGCTGCGATACTTGATCGACCGCGAGCAGGCGGGCGAGGCCGAGCGCCTCAAGGGCTTCGCCATTGCCATGGACGTGTTCGGGAAGGATGCTGAGTTCGATCCCTCGACGGATGCGGTCGTGCGTGTGCAGGCCGGACGCCTGCGCGAGCTTCTCGAACACTATTACGCCACCGAGGGGACCAACGATCCCATCAGGGTCACCATTCCGCGCGGCAGCTACGTTCCTGCATATCAGATCGTTTCGACGCCGCCCGTCACGAAGCCGGCAGACGATATCGTTCTCACCCAGGAGCCGACCGAGATCTCGCTGCCGAGCGAGACCGCGGCGGTAGCGCAAGAACGGACGCCTCTCAGCCCGCAACTGGCGCGCCACGTACGCATGTTCTGGATGGCGCTTGGCGCCATCATTGCTATGCTGGGTTTCCTCGTCTTGCGCATTACCGTCCCTCAGGACGGCGTGCAGGAAGCGGCCATGGCGGGTGGGGGGCGAGCTTTCTCCACGGCCAGCATCGGACCATCCGATCAGTTGGAAACGCTGCCCACAGTGCACATATCCGCGGATGCCGGCGACCCCGACACAGTCAAGCTCGCGATGGTCTTCAGGACTGGGCTCGCGGGCTTCGACACGGTCGAGTTCATCGCTCGCGAGCGCAATGGCGCTGACCGGGACGGAACGAACCCACAGACAGATTTCGTCTTCGATATCACTCCCTTGCCCGCGGCGGGCAAAGTTGTCGTGGAGCTTCAGCACGGCTCGACCGGGGCTGTCCTGGTATCGCGGCAATTCGCGCCGTCTTCGAGCAGCCGCGAACAACTCAACGACCAAGTGGCGGATATGCTCAGTTCGACGATGCCGGTCTCCGGCGTCATCTACAGCTTCATCGAGCAGAAGAAGCTTCAGGCGGGCCTGACGGAATGTCTGCTCCTCAACGACAACTACTATCTCGACCAGACCCCGGAAAAGCACCGCGCCGCCTATGATTGCTTCCAGCGGCTCCTCGACGCCAACGCGAAGTCGCCCCTCATTTATTCCGAACTGGCGGCCCTCGTCCTGGAGACGATAACGGACGGTTACGCCTATCCGTCCGGGGCGACGTTGGAGCAGGCCATGGACCTGGCCCATCGCGGGGTTCTGGCCGGCGCGACCAGCCCTTACGCCCATCGTGCCTATGGCTTCATTCTCGGCCGCAACGGCAATACGGCCGAATCGATCCGCTGGATGCGGAAAGCCTACGAGCTGAACACGTATGATCTCAGCATGGCCGCAGCCTACGGTTATGCGCTGATCTACTCGGGCGACTATGCGACGGGCAGCCCGATCATGCAAAGAGCGGTCGAGGCTTCGAGTTCCCATCCGAGCTGGTGGGACTATTCGCTCTTTCTCGGGAAATTCATGTTGGGTGACATGAAGAGGGCGGCAAGCGCGACGGAAGCGCTGGTTTCAGGCAAGCGCCCGCACTATCTCGCCGCGCGCATCATCATTGCCCAGTGGGAGGGAAACCAGCCCCAGCGGGACATTCTCCTCAAGGAGTTGGTCGATACGTATCCGCAATTCGTCAAGGATCCCCGCTCCGCGCTTCAGAAATCGGGTTATCCGCCGGATCTTACCGAGAAACTGGTGCAGGCGTTGCGGACAGCCGGCCTCGGAAGCGCGAGTTGAGGTCATCGACGGGGAATAAGGTGGATCACGAACTTTTTGCACGCCGGACCGGTGATGGTCCGCAGGTCGTCGTGTTGCTCCATGGATTCGGCGGCTCGCATCAAGTCTGGACAGCTGTGCAGGATGCGCTCTCCGACAGGGCAACAGTGATCGCCTACGACCTTCCCGGTCATGCCGGCTCGCTCTCCTGGCCAGGAGGAGGTCCCGTCAAGGTTGCGGTCCGGGCCATTCTTGACGACCTGTCGCGGCGGCAAGTTCAGCGTGTTCATCTCGTCGGCCATTCGATGGGCGGGGCTGTCGCCACGATTGTCGCATCGAGCGAGCCGGAGCGCGTTTCCTCCTTGACCCTTCTCGCGCCGGGCGGTTTCGGCCCCGAGATCAATCACCGCCTGCTTGCCCGCTATGCAGCCGCCCGAAGCGAGATGGAGATGCGGGCAGCGCTCGAGGGAATGTTCGGCTTCAACAGCCCGCTGCCGGAGGAGCTTGTACGCGGCTGCCACGCGCTGCGCGAACTGCCGGGGCAGCGCGAAAAACTGATCGAGATCGGCGGGCTTATTTGCCGCGACGGCAAGCAAGGCGTCATCCCCCGTGAATGGCTCGCGGGACTGGCCATGCCCGTCGCGGTCGTCTGGGGTCAGTTGGACGGCGTTCTTCCCGCCCATCAGACGAACGATCTGCCGCCGCGCTTCGCGCTACATCGCGTCGATGGTGCCGGGCACATGCTGATCGACGAGGCGCCCGAACTGGTCGCCGAGGTTATCCGGCGACAGCTCGGGCCTAAGTCCTAGATTAAGGATCAGGTTCGCTTAAACGCGCCGTTCTCCCAGCCCTCGAATTTGCCGGTGAAAAAGTCGATCTTCTTGTAACCAAGGAGATTGAGCACCGTGTAGCTGTGCGAGAGCTGAAGGCCGCCGCGCGTGAACAGTACGACGCGCTTGTCCGGGGTCACGCCTGCGTCGGCATATATTTTCCTGAGCTGCTCGGACGGCAGGAGCACGCGATCCTTGTCGAATGTCGAGTCCCAATAGACGTTGACGGCGCCGGGTATGTGCCCTGCCGCGAAGTCCGAAGGCGAGCGCACATCGACCACGACCACGTTCGGATCGCCGGCCAGGGCCTTGACGTCCTTCTCGTCGAGGAATTGCGGGTTGCCGTCCGTGCCGGTCGTTGGCGTGCCCTCGAACGTATAGTTGGCGAGCGAGACCTGTTGTCCGGATCGCGGATCACGGCTCCACTCGTCCCAACTGGCGTCATAAAGGACAACGTTCTTGTAGCCTAGGTTCTTCAGCGCGAGATAGTTGTTGGCGGCCGCTACCCCGCTGCCGCAGTAGGAGACGACTTCCTGTTCCGGCTTCACCCCTTTGGATTCCAGAAGCGCCGTAAGGACCGGCTCGGATTGAAGCGTGGCGTTCTTGTTGAGCAAGCTCGAGGCGGGAAGCGCCTGGGCGCCGGGAATATGCCCGTCGGCGTAGGCATCTTCGTTGCGCCCATCGATGATGATCGCGTCGGACGTTCCGACCCTGGCCTCGACATAGCTCTTGTCGACGCGGATGTCGTTCTTGCGGTCGAGCTTGAAGTCCTTGGCGGAGGCCACCACGGCCTCGGTCGACAGCCCATCCGTCCAAGCCGCCACGCCACCGTCCAGCACGTGTGTCTTGTCTCCGAAGCCGGCATATTCGAAGGCTACATAGGCGCGGCCGGGCAGCGCCGTCGTGTCGTAGATCAGGACCGTGTCGCCATAGCTCAGGCCGGCGGCGCTGAACTCCTTCTCGAAAACAGCGTCGCTTGCGAACTCGTTTCGGATGCCATCGGCCTCCGACACGTTGAGCCTCTGCCAGGGCAGGTTCACCGCACCCGGAATGTGTCCCTTTGCATAGGCTTGCGGCGACCGCACGTCCACGATCTTGGCACCCGCGGCGATCAATTGCTTGGCCTGCGGCGGCGAAACGATGATCGGCAGCGCGGTTTCGGCATGCGCCACCGTCACGTCGGAGAGGATGCCCACAGAGGGCACCGCAGTCAGCGCGATGGCGCCGAACACACCTGCGCGCAGGTGAGAGCGAAACGTCTTGGTCAACATGGCAAATACCTCGATTGGGAAGGACGATCTGGTTTGCCAACAGGCGTGGTCGAACTGAAGGTGCAGGATTGCCATTTTCGCCCGGCGGATAGCACGTTTTTCCCTTCTCGATCCGGCTCCCGCTTCAGGGCGCCGGTTCCCAGCCGATCAGTGACTGTTCCCACCCGGGGAACCAAGTGAGCAATTGCACCTGGATGGCCCTGTCCCAGCCGACGAGGATGGTGAAGCCGCTCAGGAACAGGATCGTGCCCAGAACGCGCTGGATACGGATCGCGTTGGTCTGGAACCAGCGGAGCTGTGTGACGATGCCGCGCCCGCCGACGAGCACCGCCGCCATCGGAAGCGCGGTGCCGAGCGCGAAGGCAAGGGTAATGGCAACCGCACCGGCGTTGACTTGCTGGTTGAGCGCAAGCGTGATGACGGATGCCATGATGGGGCCGACGCAAGGGCTCCATGCAAGCCCGAGCCCCGCGCCGACCGCCAATCCGCCGAGGAGCCCGCTGTCAGACTTCTCTCGGCCTCTCGGCAACCGTCCGACCAGCGCGCTCGCCCAGCGCTCGAATGCGTCATGGATAGCAGGAACCGCCAGGACGAGACCAAGCACGATCAGGATTGCCGCGGCGAGGGTTCGGTTGACGTCGGGGGAGAGGCCGAGAGAGCGCACCAGGAAGCTCAGCGTCAGCGTTGCGAGCGTGAAGCTGCCGACGAAACCTGCGATGAGGCCTAACGGACGGGATCTGCCCTGCTGCGCCGCAGTGGCGAAGATCACGGGCAGGAGCGGCAGTACGCAAGGCGACAGGACCGTGACGATGCCCGCCAGAAAAGCAAACCCGATGGTGACAGGCATGCAAGGATCAGAATGAAGCGGTGTTGGCGTTAAGGCCGTCGACGCCTCCGCCGTTCCAGAATTTGGCTGTTTTGCCTGTCTCGTCGAGCAAGACAAACGTGTCTTGATACGTAATCCCGAACTTCGCCTTCAGTGCCGTTTCCTTGTCGTAGTCGGCAATGACGAGAGTGATGTCCGGATTGACTTCCGCCCATCGGGCGTTGAGTTCGGTCACGGTCGCGCGGCAGTTCGGGCACCAGCTCGCGAAGAAGAACACGACGGTTTTCCCTTTCGCGGCCAGCGTGTTGAGCGCGGTCTCGTTCTCGAAATTCATCACGACCGCCCGCCCCGCGGGTGCGTCGACATGCTTCGTCCCGGTGGTTTCGGGTGACGACTGGGCGAGAGCCGGCGACAGTCCGAGGGCAAGGCCGGCAAACAACATGGATCTGAGGAGACGTGGTGGCATGGAAGCTTCCTTGAGCGACCGGCAGCAGCCGAGGTGGCGAGAAGTAGGGGCTAAGCGCCGGCAGGGGAAGGAACGGGATTCCAGCCCGACCGGAAGATGCGAGATGGATTTTTCCCGGCCGTCCGAAACCAGGAGAGCGTGAATTCGAGCGCGTCCAAACCTGGGGGCGGCGGGGCTTCTGTCGGCGAGGAAGGACGGCGAATTGCGTGTTTTCCCCCATGCTTTATGTTAATGCTTTCTTAAGTGCGCAGTAGAGTGCCGCGCGTCCGTGTAAGGACCTCCGCGGATGAGCCGAGGTCCGGACGATGAGCGACGCAAGCGAGAAGGTGACTGCGATCGACAAGGCGCGAAAGCTTTCCGATGCAATTCGGGAGGTGAAGAACGCGGCCGCGGATCGCGACGACGTCGTGGTGGAAATGCGCGAAGCCCAGCGCATGCGCCTCGAAATGTTGGCTGCCGAGCTCCGGCCGGTTTTCGAGGAGGTGCCCGGCGACGTGGAGAATTTCGATTTCGTCATCTCGTCGGGCATGCAGCCGCGCCTTTGGATCGACGCCGTGAGCCACGTCACCATGGGGCGAGACCGACGCACCTATCGTTTCCTCAAGGACACGCGACTCGGCCGGGTCGTGCTTGCGGAATCTGCCGACGTGAAGCCGGTCGCCGACCAGGTCACCCGTTATATCGCCGAGCGCCTGGTCGAACGCCAGCGTCTGATGGAAGGTGCGACCGAGCCGATTCTTCCTGGCGCCGACAGGCAAACCGCCAGAGACAGACCGAGGTCATCGCGTGGTTGGTGGACGGTGCTGTCCGCCTTGCTGATCGTCTTGGCCGGGGCGTTGGTCGGATTTCTCCTCACAGGCACGCTCCTGTGGGACAGGCTCTCCCAGCTGTGGACTAGCTTCTGAGCACGGCGGCGTCCTCCACGTCTTGCGGATAGAGTTCGACCGCCGAAAGTTCGGATGGCGGCAAGGCCGCACCGGTCAGCCCTCGGCGCATCAACTTGGCGCTCCACCTTCCCGGCGAGCCCGAGATCTCAAAGAGATTGAATTGAGCGGCCGGCTTGAGGCCGCCCAGAGATTGGCCGGCGGCTGCAACGCCGATGACCGGAACCGACTGCCCGCCTGGTCCCTCGATCGCGCCCTGGCTGGGCAGGTGGGAGTGGCCATGCAGCACGAGTTCGGCGCCGTGCCAGCGCACGACGCTCTGGAAACGCTGGATGCCGAACAGCCGCTTGTGGGGCGAAACCGCGCCGCGCAGCGGCGGGTGATGGATCATCACGACACGGAACAGGCCGAGACGGCCCGCCTCGTCGAGCAACCGGGCGAGTCGCCGCGCTTGGCGCTCCCGAAAGAAGCCCGTTGCCATGAATGGCGCCGTGGCGCGCGCCGAGCTCACGCCGATGAGCGCGACCTTGCCCCTTTTTCTCATGTATGGAAAAGCCCGCCGGTCGGCGGGCGGGTCGCTGTCATCGCCTGTCATCCAAGCGCCCCAGGTGCGACAGACCTTGTCGAAGGCGCCGGGCACATAGGCATCGTGATTGCCGGGCACGACCGATACGTCATGGGGGTCGCCGAGTAGCCCCAGCCATTGTCGCGCCATATCGATCTCGATGTCGAGCGCCAGGTTGACGAGGTCTCCGGTGACGGCAATGTGGTCGGGCTCGGCCGCCTTCATGTCGGCGATGATGGCGTCGATCACGTCGTCATGCAGGAAACGCCGTCGATTGCGGTGCCAATTCACATAGCCAAGCGCCCGCTTGGAGACGAGCTGATAATATTCTACATCGGGAAGCGGCCCGAGATGGATATCTGAAAGATGCGCAAGCCTGAACATGACCCTTCTTAGATCAGGACCGACGGGAGTTGAACTGGCTCCTTGGCGCACGAACGCCGAGGAGGAAGCACGTTTTCGTCAGACGGGCTGGCCCGGCTTGCGCGCCAGGCTCTTCCATCTCTATTTCGTGCTGCGACGGCCGATGACGCTCGGCGCCCGGGGCCTCGTTCACGACGCCACCTCGAATTCCGTCTTCCTGATCCGCCATACCTATGTGCCAGGCTGGCAACTGCCCGGTGGAGGCGTGGAAACGGGCGAGACGATGGAGGAGGCGTTGGTCCGCGAATTGGCGGAGGAGGGCAATATCGAGCTGCTCGAACCGCCGGTCCTGCGCTCCATGCACTACAACGTTCGGTCGAGCCGGCGCGACCACGTCGGCTTCTACCTTGTCACAGGTTTTCGCCAGAGCGCCCCGAAATTGCGTGACCGCGAGATTGCCGAAGCGGGTTTCTTCCCGGTCGACCGACTGCCGGATGCGACCACCCCCGCGACCTTGCGACGTATCAGTGAAGTCTTCGAAGGCGCCGAAGTTTCCAAATATTGGTGACCATAAAGCATGTCGCGCGAATCGAGATTCGCGAGACATGCTTCAGCTTACAGCTTTCTTGCATGTCCTTAATTCAGAACCGCTGCACACTTTCGGGACACATGCCCTAGAAGCCACTAGGCTCGCCGAACCGCCCTCGATCGTGCGGCGCGCCATAGTCGATCTCCGGACCTTTCGGCACAATGAGGGTCGGATTGATGGTGCCGTGGCTGCCGTAATAGTGCTTCTTGATGTGTTCGATGTCGACGGTCTCTGCAACTTTCGGGTTCTGGTAGAGATCGCGCAGATAGTTCGAAAGGTTCGGATAGTCGGCGATGCGGCGCAGGTTGCACTTGAAGTGGCCGACATAGACCGGGTCGAAGCGCAGGAGCGTCGTGAACAGCCGCCAATCTGCTTCGGTGATCCGGCTCCCCGTCAGGTAGCGCTGCTTTGCAAGGCGCTGCTCAAGCGTGTCGAGCACCGCGAACACCTCCTCGAACGCCTCTTCATAGGCTTCCTGGCTGGTGGCGAAGCCGGCCCGATAGACACCATTGTTCACCGCCGGATAGATCATCGCATTCAAGGCGTCGATCTCCTCGCGCAACGCTTCGGGGTAGAAGTCGAGCGAGGCGTCGCCCCATTCGTCGAAGGCGGAGTTCAGCATGCGGATGATCTCGGACGATTCGTTGGACACGATCGTCTGCCATTCTTTGTCCCACAGGACCGGCACCGTGACGCGGCCGGAATAGGCAGGGTCGGCCTTGGTGTAGATCTCGTGCAGGAACTCCAAGCCATAGAGACGGTCGCCGGTTCCTCCATCCTCCGCGAGGAATGTCCAGCCATCCTTGCCCAGATGGTGGTGGACGATCGAAACCGAGATCGCGTCTTCCAGCCCCTTCAACCTGCGGTAGATGAGCGTCCGGTGGGCCCATGGGCAGGCGAGCGAAACATAGAGATGATAGCGGCCGGGTTCCGCCTTGAAGCCGCCCCTGCCGCTCGGGCCAGGCGCCCCATCGACCGTTATCCAGTTGCGGAACTGGGACTGCGAACGTTCGAAACGTCCGCCCGTCTCCTTGGTGGAGTACCAGACGTCCTGCCATTTCCCTTGGACAAGCAATCCCATAGCCTCGATCCTCTCGGTTTTGCCTTCGATGTAGTCGGAACGATCGACGCCGCCAGGGTCTTGGCGTGAACGGTTCGTCAACATACCGGCTCTACGTAAAAATTTTTACCGGCCCCATGGACGAGGCCGCAAATGGATGCTAGCGGGATTCATCATGTCACCTGTCTTCATGATCCGGATCGACCGACGACGAAATGGCGCCAGCGCTTGAATGAGCGCTGAACCCGCAGAGCCGTTGCGCCCTGCGGTTAACCAATTCGCAAGATCGACCGGACGAGAAGACCATGACTGCCGACGACGTGATGTATCTGCCGGAATCTCCGGCGCACGACCCCGAAATCGAAGAGATCAACGCGGAAGCCTTCGGGCCCGGACGCTTTGTCCGCGCCGCCTATCACATTCGCGAAGGTGGCCCGCACGAGCGTCAGATGTCGTTCGTTGCGATGCATGACGGCGCGGTCGTGGGGTCGGTCCGGATGACACGGGTCGCTGCGGGCGAGGGCAGGGCGCTTATGCTCGGGCCGCTCGCGGTGAAGCCGGCTTACAAGAATATCGGCATCGGCCGGCGGCTGGTGAAGATGGCGCTGGAGGCGGCGGAGCAGGCCGGCGCCGGCATGGTGATACTGGTCGGCGACGAACCCTATTACGGTCCCCTTGGCTTCAAGCGTATTCCACGCGGCCAAATCTCGATGCCGCGGCCGGTCGACCTCTTGAGAGTGCTCGCCGTCGAAATCAAGCCCGGCGCCGTCGCGACGCTCACAGGCATGGTCGATCACGAGGACCGTCTCCAGGTGCCTGCGTAGGGATCGACGCTCGGCTGGAGTGGATGCTGCATCGCCCGATGCAGCCTCCAAGGTAGACGCCATGTGGCGCAGTCAGTCATCATGCCGGCCTTGCGGCGTGCTCAGGCTCACCGACCCTCGCGGTACCACATGGAGCCGAATGCGAGGAGGAGCAAGCCGAGACCCAGGAAGCCGGCGAACAGGGGCACGCGGCTTACCGACTTCAGGACGCTGTCGTTGGTGGTCCTCAGCCCGATCCAATCGGCTCCCGCCGTCGAGCTCGTGCTGCGCACCGGTACGACATCGGGCATATGGAGCCCCGTCTTTCCTTCTAGCCTGCGCACGCTGCCGCCCGTCGCTTCCGCAAAGGGCCGCAGGACCTCCTCGGTCGAGACGACGTCGGCGAATTCGGGGGCGTTGACGGGACCAACATGGGCAAGCGCCGAGAGGTCGCCATTGCCCACCTGATACAGGCCGATCTCGTCGGTTTCCACGCTGCCGGTGAAGAGCCCTGGCGTGGAGGACGAAAGCGGTACGTTGAGTGTCTTGCCGCTCGGCGTGATCACCCGTGCCGGGCCCGGGTCATCGGTCATGGTCTGCCGGCTGATGTCGAGCGTCATTCCCCGGCCGGCAGCGGTGAGCCGCTCCTCCTCCAGCTCAGGCTCCTTCATCAGCCAATGCGCGATACGCCGGTAGAGCTGGACATGCGGGCCTCCGCCCTCGAAACCACGTGCCCATAGCCAGCCCTGATCGGAGAGGAACATCCCGACGCGGCCTTCGCCTTTGCGGTTGAGGATGAGCAGCGGCCGATCGTCTGGGCCTTTCATCACCGTCTCGCCCTCGGGCCGGTCTATGCCGATCAACCGGAACCAGCGGCTCCAATGCGGCGGCTCGTCGGAGGATCCCTCGAGGCCCCTCGTCACGGGGTGACGCTTCCCAAGCTCGGTGAGCCGCGGATAAAAGCCCTGCTCGACGACTTCGCCCGTCGGCAGGCCGGGCAGCGCGGCAATGAGAGGGGTCTTGGCGATCGACTGCTCGCCGGCATATTCCGGCCCGGCCGCGATCAGGAGTGCGCCGCCCTTTTCGACATATTCGGCGATGTAGTCGTAATACAGGATCGGCAGCACGTCCCTGTGCTGGTACCGGTCGAAGATGATCAGGTCGAAATCGTTGATCTTCTCGACGAACAGCTCGCGGGTCGGAAACGCGATCAGCGACAATTCGTTGATCGGCGTCCCGTCCTGCTTCTCGGGCGGCCGCAGGATGGTGAAGTGGACGAGATCGACCGATGCGTCGGACTTCAACAGATTGCGCCAAGTGCGCTCCCCGGCGTGAGGCTCGCCGGAGACGAGAAGCACGCGAAGGTTCTCGCGGATCCCGTCGACGAGCGCGATGGCGCGGTTGTTGGTGTCTGTCAATTCGCCCGGGACACGCTCGATCGCGAGTTCCACGATGTTGCGGCCCGCGTTCGGGATGGTGATTTCGAGCGGAATCTCCCGGCCGATGGGCGCTTCCTGCACGGACACCTGCTCACCATTGACCGAGACCCGCACGTTGGCCGTGCCGGTTTCTCCTGTGCTGTCGATGATGCGATACGTCATGTCGAGCGGCTTGCCCACGATGCCGAAGCGTGGCGCCCTCTCGAACCGTATGCGGCGGTCCTTCTCCCCCTCCTGACCGGTGACCAGCGCATGCAGCGGCGCATGGAAGTTGCCTGTCCCTTGCGGGACATCGTGTACCTGACCGTCGGTGATCATCACCGCGCCGGCGATGCGCGAAGGCGGCACGTCCCGCAACGCACTTTCCAGCGCCTCGAATAGCCGTGTCTGGGTGCGTTCGTCCGCGGCGTCCGTATTGCCGGCCTCGACGACCCGAACGTCGAATTGCTTGAACCGGCCGAGCTTCTCCTGGAGCGCCGCGAGCGCGGCATCAGCCTGTTCTGTGCGCTGGCCGATATGCTGACTCTGGCTGCGGTCGACGACGACGGCCACGACGCTTTTCAACGGCTCGCGCTCCTCGTCCAACAGGACCGGGTTGATCAGCGCTGCCGCAAGCGCCGCCAAGGCAACCAGCCGCACGACCGCCCCGCGCTGTCTGAACAGGAGCCCGACGAGCGCCAGCAGCGCGAGCGGCACCAGTACGACGGCGAGCCATGTCCATGACAGGAGCGGTTCGAGGGCGACAGACCAGTTCATGCTACTGCCCCAGCCTCTCGAGCAGGATCGGCACGTGCACCTGATCGGATTTGTAGTTGCCGGTGAGCATATACATCAGGATGTTGACGCCGGCCCGTAAGGCGTAGATCCGCTGCATCGGGTCGGCCGGCACGGTCGGCAGCATGGGATCGCCGTTCTCGTCGACGGCCCAGGCGCCGGCGAAGTCGTTGGCGGTGATCATGATCGGCGTCACGCCATCCCCGGTTCTAACCGGTCGATTGTCGGTGTTGGTCGCGTCCAGGGACGCTTCCACCCAGAGCGGACTGCCGTTGAACCGACCGGGGAATTCCGGGAGGATGAAGAACGCCTTGGTCAGCACATGGTCCTGCGGCACCGGTTCCAGCGGCGGAACGTTGAGGTGGCCGAGAATGTCCCGCAGTCGCTCCGTGGCCGGACTGGTCGAGCCGTCGAGCCCCGAGGCGAACTGGTCGCGGGTGTCGAAAAGCACCGTTCCGCCCTGCTTCATATAGGCGTCGATCCGCGCGATGGCTGCGTCGGATGGCATGGCGGCGCCGGGATCGATCGGCCAATAGAGGAGGGGGTAAAACGAAAGTTCGTCCTTGCCGATGTCCACTCCGGCCGGCTCCCCGGGCTCGAGCGCAGTCTTCTCAGCCAGAAAATGCGTCAGACCGGTCAACCCGGCTCGGCTGATCGAATCGATCGCCGAGTCGCCCGTCACCACATAGGCAAGCCGGGTGACCGAGATCGCGTCGACGGCCTCGGCATCCGTCGGTCGGGTATCCTGCGCCGCGGCACGGTCAACCGCGCCGAACAAGAAACCTGCCGCGATCAAGACGAGCGCCGCGGTGGCTCCGCCGCGTGCGGCATTCCGAAACCGGCGGGACAGAACCCCGCCCATCCAGAGAACGGCAAGCGTGTCGAGTACCATGAGCAGCAGCGCAGCGGCCAAGAGGGGACCTTTCATGTCGCGCGATTCGTCGAAGGCATAGCGTAACTCGGTCAGCGGGGCCGCAAGCTGCGGTCTGGCAATGGGTGTCAATGAGGCGTTGGCTGCGAGCAGGTTATGGGCGACCACGCCTTCCTCCGCGCCGTAGAGACCGGGCGGGTTCTCGATCGTCACCTGGGCATGCGGGCCGGGTACGAGCGGCTTGGCGTCGGGCGGGGGCGGCACGAGGGCCCCGTTTGCGGCGATCATCCGATAGGGAGCTAGCGCAGCAGCGCTTGGAGCGCCGCCCCCGCCAGCTTGGCCCTGGTTGCGCGACATCTGCACGAGGCGCCGAAGCATGTCGACGAAGCTGCCGGATATCGGCAGGTTCGACCATGTCGCCTCGGGCGTCACATGAAAGAGGACAACGGTGCCCTTCTCTCGACGGGCGCCCGTAACCAGAGGTGTGCCGTCGGCGAGGTTCGCCCACGTTCGTTCCACGATGTCGGGTGTCGGCTCGGCGAGGAGCTGGCGCGTCACAGTCACTTCCCTCGGAGGCGTCAGGTCGGCAAACGGACCGCTCCCCGGAAACTCACTGACCGGCTGGGGCGTGGTCCAGGACAGGGCGCCGCCCAGGGAACGCTCGCCTAGGCGCAGCCGCACGGGCAGCAACTCCTCGTCGTTTTCCGCCGCGGCCATGCGGGACCCTGCGAAGCGGACCAGGGTGCCGCCATTGTGCAGCCAGTCGATCAGTTGTTCGCGCGCGCCCGCGGGAATGGTCCCGATGTCGGCCATTATGATCATCGCCGGTTTCTGCTCCAGCAATTGCGGGATTGCTTCGGCAAGATCGGAACTCGGCGGGACCACGAGGTCCGCAAAAGGTTCGAGTGCGCGGCGAATGTAGTAGAGTGGTGACAGCAACGGTTGAGCCTGGTCGGCCTCGCCCTGCGAGAGGAGCCCGACGCGCCGACGCTTGGAGCTTTCGTCGAGAACACGGACGGCTCCGGCCTGCGGCTCGCCGTCAATGGCGACGGCCGCGAAATCGTTGCGCAACTCGAACGGCACCACCATGCGTCCCGTGGCCGTCGTCTCGCCGGGGCCGAAGGCGAAGGTTGCATCGGCAATGCGGCGGCCCTTGTCGTCGAAGGCGCCCGCGGTCGCGCTGCGCGGCCCTGGATCGCCGGGCGCGCGAATCGCCGTCAGGGTGAAGCCATCCACCGCGTTCTCCGCGCCGGTCAAGCCGGCGAGTCCGAGTCGGTCCGGCACTGCCCACACAAGACGCGAGGGATTCTGGCCGAGCAGCGTGTCGAACGCCTGAGAATCGCCTTCGGCGGCGAGACCATCCGAAAGCACGGCGACACTTGCGCCGGGTATCGCCTGCAGTGCCGCCGCGATGCGCGCATACACTGCGGGCCGATCGACTGGCACTGGACGCGGCGCCGCCGCGCGCAGCCGGTCGCGCGCCGCTTTCGCATCGAACGGCCCGATATCGGCGTTGGGCCTTTCGGCGGTGAAGGCGAGCAGCACCGGAATGCCGCTGGCGGCCGCATCGTCGACAAGCCGCTCCGCAGTGGCGATGCGCCGGTCCCAGTCGGGTGCGCTCGCCCAGCCATTGTCGACAACCAGCGCCAGCGCCGGCCCGCCGGCCGGCAACTCCTGGCGGGGATTGAAAACGGGTTCAGCGAGCGCAAGCACGATGAGCGCGGCCATGACCAGCCGCAGCAAGGTCAGCCACCACGGGCTGCGGTGCGGCGTCTCCTCGCTCCTCAGCACGCGCGAAAGAATCCTGAGGGGAGGGAAGACCTCTCTCTGCGGCATTGGCGGCGTCAGTCGCAACAGCCACCAGATCACCGGCAGGGCAAGCAGGCCCCATAGGACCATCGGCGTCCCGAAGGAAAGCGAAAGCCAGCTCATGCGCCCGTCCTCGCGGCGTAGCCGCTATCGGCCGTCATCGCCATGTGAACGCGCACCAAGGCCTCGGAAGCGAGCCGGTCGGTGTGATTGACCGTATAGCTCCAGCCCAACCGCTTGCACCATCCTGCGAGCTCCTCCCGGCGGGCGGAATAAAGCAGGCGATATTCTTCACTGAGGGTTTCGGCACGGCCAGCTGTCAACTTGTCACCGGATTCGGGATCGGTGAATTCCGTGCGGCCGGCGTAGGGGAAGGTCTCCTCGGCGGGGTCGGCGACCTCGACCAGATGCGCTCGCACGCCATGTCGCGCCAGCACGTCCAGCCAAGCCATGGTGTCCTCTACGGGATCGAGGAAATCGCTCGCGATGATGATGTCGGAGAAGCGGCGTATGCTGGAAAGATCGGGTCTCGGCGGAAGAGCCGATGCCTGGGCGAGTTGCGCGGCCAGCCGCTCGGCGCCATTGCGCGCGGTGAACGGGTCGGTGAGTCCCGGCCAGGCAATGCGTTCCCCGCTGCGCGAGAGCAGTTCGGCGAGCGCCAGGATGAGCACCAATGCGCGCGATTCCTTGGAGACTGCCGCGCCAGCCGATTTGTAAAGCATGGAGGCCGACGGATCGGCCCACAGCCAGACCGTATGAGCCGCCTCCCATTCGCGATCCCGCACATAGGTGTGATCGTCGCGAGCGGAGCGGCGCCAATCGATCCGGGCTATGGCGTCTCCTTCGACATAAGGTCGGAACTGCCAGAAGTTCTCGCCGATGCCGCGCTTGCGGCGCCCGTGCCAGCCGGCGATCACCGTGTTGACGATGCGTCGGGCCTCGACCAGGAGATCCGGAACGAGCGATGCGCGCATGCGGCCACGGGCAAGTGCATCGCGCGTGGCGATTGGGGCGGTGGCTTCACCGATCCGCGCCATCAAGCCTGTGGCCTCGATGCCGTCATGTTCAGCCCTGCGCCTTCACCAGCCGGGCAATCACGTCGCGCACGCTCATGCCCTCGGCGCGGGCGGCGAATGTCAAGGCCATACGATGCTGGAGAACGGGCTCCGCCAGCGCGAGCACATCGTCTACAGACGGGGCAAGCCGCCCGTCGTAGAGTGCGCGGGCGCGGGCACAAAGCGTCAGCGCCTGGCTCGCACGGGGGCCAGGACCCCAGGCGACATGCTTGTCGGTGTCCGCATTGCCCTGGCCAGGGCGTGCCGAGCGGACCAGGTCCAGAATCGCTTCGACCACGCTTTCCGGTACCGGCATGCGGCGAATGAGAAGCTGGATGGCCTTCAATCGGGCGGGATCGAGAACATTATTGGGTCTGGCATCCTCGACGCCGGTTGTTTCGAGGAGGATACGGCGCTCCGCCGAGATGTCGGGATAGAGGATATCGATCTGCATGAGGAAGCGGTCGAGCTGCGCCTCGGGAAGAGGATAGGTACCTTCCTGTTCCAATGGATTCTGGGTGGCCAGCACATGGAATGGCGAGGGCAGGTCGTGGCGCGTGCCGGCCACGGTGACGTGATACTCCTGCATCGACTGGAGCAACGCCGACTGCGTGCGCGGGCTGGCGCGGTTGATCTCGTCGGCCATCAGCAATTGCGCGAAGATCGGACCGGGGATGAAGCGGAATGAGCGCCGGCCGTTCTCGTCCTGCTCCATCACTTCGGAGCCGATGATGTCGGAGGGCATCAGGTCGGGCGTGAACTGCACGCGGCGCGAATCGAGACCAAGCACGACGCCGAGCGTCTCGACCAGCTTCGTCTTGGCAAGTCCGGGAACGCCGACAAGCAGAGCATGGCCGCCGGCCAACAAGCCGACAAGCGCGCGCTCGACCACGCTTTCCTGGCCGAAAATCACCCGGCCGACGCCTTCGCGGACCTTCGAGATGTCGTCGAGCGCCTTTTCGGCCTCCGCGATCATCTCCCGCTCGCCGACCACGGCTTCCTTGATCATCACGCTCATCAGGCGGATCCCTCTGCTCGTCCAGGACGCCCGGTCCCAGGCACGATCCTCGGGCTCGCACCTTGGCGGCGTCACAGGGTGAACTTAAATCACCCTTCCTTGCTGACAAGCGCGAGAACAGTGACTATTTCGTGACCATGACTGCCGAACAGAACGACGCGAACAGGAGTTTGACGCGGGCCCCCGATGCTCAGGGCCTGGAGGCTCTGATCTCCCGCGCGGCAAGAGCCGGCAAAGGTCTTCCTCCCGTAGAGCGTTGGAATCCCGACTTTTGCGGCGATATCGACATGGAGATACGGCCTGACGGGACCTGGTTCTATCTGGGCACGCCGATCGGTCGTATGCCGCTGGTCCAGCTCTTTTCGACCGTGTTGCGCAAGGACGATGATGGTCGGACCTACCTCGTCACGCCGGTGGAGAAAGTCGGCATCCGAGTCGTCGACGCGCCCTTCGTGATCGTGGAGATGAATGCATCGGGCATCGGCGACGAGCGCGTCATCACCTTCAGGACCAATGTCGGCGACGTGGTCGAGGTGGGTGCCGACCATCCGCTCCGGTTCGTGAACGAAGACGGGACTGGAGGCCTGAAGCCCTATGTGCTGGTGCGCGGGCGATTGGAGGCGCTGGTTGCCCGCCCGGTCATGTATGAGCTGGTGGAATACGGCGAGGAAATCGAAATCGGGGGAAGGCTGATGTTCGCCGTGCGCTCCAGGGGACAAATCTATCCGATCATGCCGGTGGAGAAGCTCAGGGAGCTGAGCGCCTGAATATGGACGACGCTCCAGCCAAGCCTTTCACGGCCAAGGATTTTCGCATCCGCGCGGCGCTCGAGCGCGGCTCGGAGGGCGATGGCGAATATGGGGACCATAGATGGAACCCCGGCATTCCGCGTGTCCTCTTCCAGAGGCCGTTACGCGACGCCGCCGTGCTGGTGCCGATTGTCGATCATGGTGAGCAGGCCACGGTGCTGCTTACCAAACGTGCCGAAAAGCTGAGGAGCCATTCGGGACAGGTCGCCTTTCCCGGAGGGGGCATCGACGCGACGGACGGCTCGCCCGAGGAGGCGGCGTTGCGCGAGGCCGAAGAGGAGATCGGCCTCGACCGCAGTTTCATCGACGTGATCGGGCGCATGCCGGATTATGTTTCGGGCAGCGGTTATCGGATCGCACCGGTCTTATCCGTCGTGCGCCCCGGTTTTCTCCTGACCATAAACCAGGACGAGGTTGACGACGCCTTCGAGGTCCCGTTGTCGTTCCTGATGGATCCCGCCAATCACGGCAGGGGCAGCCGGATCTGGGAGAACAGGGAACGGTTCTTCTACACCATGCCCTATGGCGACAGGAACATCTGGGGCGTGACGGCGGGCATCATCCGCACGCTGTATGAAAGGCTCTATGCGTGAACGCTCCGGTTTCAATCGCCGGCAGGGCCCCTTGGCTGTCGAACGAGCGCCTGCAGGATCTTCTGGCGGCGTTGTCCAGGGATGGTGAGTTGGCCCGCATCGCGGGTGGGGCTGTCCGCAACGCGCTCCTTGGCACAGAGGTGTCGGACATCGACATCGCCACGACGACTCTGCCGGATGAGACCGCGCGCCGGGCCCTTGCCGCGGGATTCAAGGCCGTCCCCACGGGCGCCGAGCATGGTACGATCACGGTGGTCGCCGATGGGCGCTCATTCGAGGTGACCACGCTCAGGGCCGACATCGACACCGACGGACGCAGGGCCAAGGTGGCGTTCGGGCGCGACTGGCGGCAGGACGCGGAGCGGCGTGATTTCACCATCAATGCGCTCTACGCCGATGCTGACGGTACAGTGATCGACCATGTGGGCGGCATCGCCGACATTGAGAGCCGCACGCTGCGTTTCATCGGTGATGCGGAGACGCGCATCCGTGAGGACTACCTCCGTATCCTGCGCTTCTTTCGCTTTTTCGCGTGGTATGGCGCCGGCCGCCCCGATGCGGAAGGCTTGAAAGCCTGTGCCAGGCTCAAGGATGGGCTCGACAGGCTGTCGGCCGAGCGTGTTTGGACGGAACTGAAGAAGTTGCTTGCCGCGCCCGATCCGTCGCGGGCGCTTCTGTGGATGCGCCAGACAGGCGTGTTGACGAAGGTTCTGCCGGAAAGCGAGAAATGGGGCATCGACGCTATTCATGGAGTGGTGAAGGCTGGCCGTGATCTCGGCTGGAAGCCCGATGCTGTGCTCAGGTTCGAGGCCCTGATCCCGCCGGATTCGGCCCGTGTCGCAGCGCTCGCTGAACGGCTGAAGCTCTCCAACGCGGAAGCCGAGCGCATCGACGGTTGGGCGGCGACCCCGCGTCTCAAGCCGACAACCAGCGAGGCGATGCTCGCAAAAGCGCTTTATCGGGGTGATTGCCAGGGCGTTGTGGATCGTTTGCGGCTCGACCTTGCCGCCGCTCGCCGGCGTGCTGAAGAGGACGATGCCGCTCTTATCGAAGCCGGCGGATATTCGCGCCTGCTGCGCTTTGCCGAAAAATGGCAAAAACCGACATTCCCCGTCAAAGGCGGGGACCTCCTGGCGTTGGGCACGCCAAAAGGACCGGCCGTCGGCAAGCTGCTGAGCGAACTTGAAACAGCTTGGGTGGAATCGGGTTTTACCCTTGGGCGCGACGTACTGCTCGAGCGCGCGGCGCAGCAATTGCAATCCTGACGGAGATCGACGTCGCGCCGACTGTCATGCCGCGTCGCGCACTTTTTCGATGCGCGAACGGATCGCCTCGATCATTGTCTCGCGAATGATGGTTTCACCATGCGTCTCGCGCAGGTGCTCCACGACACGGCGCATGATTTCTGCCTCTTCCTCGTGGCGCGTGTGCCAATCGCAGCCAGGGACGAGCGTGCCGCAGTGAAATTCCTTCATGGCGTGTCTCCTTCCTCATTCCAAGCACGGAGCGGCGCTCCGACAGGCGATTTCGCCGGAGCAGTATAACAATCGACCCGGCGAATGGTTGCCCTGCCAGTAAATGCCGATCGCCGCTCAAGTTCAAGGCCAGCGGACTTCCGGCGGCATGCTGGACAGGATCGAGTTGACGTTGCCGCCCGTCTTCAGACCGAAGATCGTGCCGCGGTCGTAGAGCAGGTTGAATTCGACATAGCGGCCGCGGCGCACGAGCTGCTCCTCGCGCTCGGCATCAGTCCAGTTGTGGTTGAAGTTCTTTCGGACGAGGTGCTGGTAGACGACCAGGAAGGAGCGCCCTACGTCCTGCGCGAACCGGAAGTCGGCCTCCCAGCCGCCTTTGTCCTCTGCCGAATGTTGCCAGTCGAAGAAGATCCCTCCGATGCCGCGCGGCTCGTGCCGGTGCGGAAGATAGAAGTACTCGTCGCACCATGTTTTGAACCGCGGATAGTCGGCCACGGCCGGGTTCTTCTGGCAGGCAAACTGCATGGAGCGATGGAAATCGATCGTGTCCTGGTCGGTCTGCACCCGGCGTCGGTCGAGAACCGGCGTCAGATCCGCTCCACCGCCGAACCACCAGCGCGAGGTGACGACCATGCGCGTATTCATATGGACGGCCGGTACATTCGGATTCCAGGGATGGGCGATCAGCGAAATTCCGCTCGCCCAGAAGCGCGGATCCTCCTCGGCGCCAGGCATCTGCTTGCGGAACTCCGGCGAGAATTCGCCATGGACGGTGGAAGTGTGGACACCGACCTTCTCGAAGACACGGCCATGCATCATCGACATGATGCCCCCGCCGCCATTGCCTTCCTCGCGTAGCCAGGGAGTCCTTTCGAACCGGCCGGGAGACCAGGACGCAAGCGGCCCCTGCACCTCGTCCTCGAGGTTCTCGAAGGCCGTGCAGATACGGTCCCGCAGGTCCTCGAACCACGTCCGCGCTCGGGTCTTCTTTTGTTCGATATCGTCCGGCAGACCAGCCGGGATTTCTGGCCGTTCCATGGGTGTCCTTGCAGCAGGGGTGCGGCCAAAACAGCCGGCGAGCACCAAAAGACTCGTTTTTTCCGGCTGCGATCCCTAATCTGTTCCCCAGAAGGGTCAAGGAGTTCTTCATTGCGCGCCCCCACGAGACCACCGCTGGACGGGCTGAAGAAGCGTTTAGACCGCTCGCGCGCCGAGAAGGCGCGGCTGCCGCGCGATGGGTTTGTGCGTGAGACCTTCGTCCTGCCGCGGCCGGCTGCCCGTGACAAGGCGCGCGAGTGGTTCGACCGCTGGCCGAAGCAGGCCTACTGGACCGAGATCGAAAGCTGGGCAGAGCGGCCGGGAGACGTGATCGAATTCACGATGCGCCGGCTGCCGGCCGCCGACTGAGCCTGGGTCACACCGCCGTCCGGACGATTCGACCTGGTCGATGGCTGGTCTTCCATGTCTTGATTGGACGAGGCGTCGTCAACCGACCTGCCGGACTGCTTCCCCGGCCGCCATTGCCGCGGAGAGCGCGAGATTGAGGCTGCGCGCACCGACCTTCATCGGAATCACGAGACGCGCGTCGGCTGCCTCGTGAACATTGTCGGGTACACCCGCGGATTCGCGGCCGAAGAGCAGCACGTCGTTCTCTGCGAACGCGAACTGCGTGTAGGGCTGGACCGCGCGTGTGGAAAACAGGATCATGCGACGTCCTTCGGCGCGGCGCCACTCCTCGAAGCGCGCAAAGTCCACGTGGCGGGTGAGGGCCGCGATTTCGAGATAGTCCATGCCAGCTCGCTTGAGCGCCCGGTCGGACATGTCGAATCCGGCAGGCTCGATGATGTCCACCGCCAAGCCCAGGCATGCGCCCATCCTGAGGATCGTGCCCGTATTGCCGGCAATATCCGGCTGATAGAGGGCGATGCGAAGGCCTTTCGCCATGTTGTCCAGCCATCCCTGGAGTGTCTTTCGGCCGATATGACCGGCGGGGGGTCGCAGAATCCCGCCCCGGGCCATGGCCATTTCCAGCGAAATCGTCTACAGAGCCTCCGGTGTCAACTCGAACCGAAGGAGGCGGCGATGGATATCTATCGGATGCGTAGCGCATCGGCTCGCCCATGCGGCTGGCGCCTGGCCTGACGGCGGTTCGGTTCGTAGCATTTTTCTGAAGGCTGCATCCCCGGGTTTCGCCGGAATGCGTTTTCCGCTTTCGAAGCGGCCAGCGATGTGTCAGCAGCCTCGAAGCTCGTCCTTGCCGCCGTCGCAAACGCGTGTGAAACCTTGGGCGATGCCAGGCGCCGCCGGGCGCAGCCTTGCCCACCCGTTCGCTTTTCGATGCCCGCAGAGGGCGCACTGACTTCTGGAAGTTTAAGACAATGTTCCGCTGGTTCGAGAAGAAACTGGATCCGTTCCCGATGGCGGAGCCGGTCGAGCCGCCCAAGACGTTGGTCGCCTTCTGTCTTCATTACACGAAGGGGGCGTGGCTCTTCATTGCTATCTCGGCAACGCTGACGGCCTGCGTCGCGATCGCCGAGGTCTGGATGTTCGGCTTTCTGGGCTCGATCGTCGACTGGCTCTCCGTCCAGAACCGCGAGACCTTCCTGCAGACGGAGGGCTGGAAGCTCGCCGGCATGGCTTTGGTCGTGCTGGTGCTGTTGCCGGCGACAGTGTTCATCAATTCGCTGATCAATCAGCAGACGCTGATGGGCAATTATCCCATGCGCATAAGGTGGCAGGTCCATCGCTATCTGCTGAAGCAGTCCATGGCCTTCTACCAGGACGAGTTCGCCGGCCGCATCGCGACGAAACTGATGCAGACCGCGCTCGCCGTGCGCGAATGCGTCATCAAGCTGATCGACGTCTTGAACTATGTCGTCGTCTACTTCCTCGGCATGCTGCTCATCGTGGGGTCGGCGGACTGGCGCCTTGCGTCGCCGCTCGTCGTCTGGCTGGTCTGTTACATGCTGCTCCTGCGCTTTTTCATCCCGCGCCTCGGCAAGGTCTCGGAAGAGCAGGCCGATGCCCGCTCCGTGATGACGGGCCGGGTGGTCGACAGCTACACCAACATCCAGACGGTGAAGCTGTTCTCACATGCCCGCCGTGAGGCCTCCTACGCCCGGGAGGGCATGGGCATCTTCATGGACACGGTCTACCGGACGATGCGGCTGGTCACCGGCCTTTACGCCTGGCTCTACCTTCTGAACTCGGTGCTGCTGGCATCGGTCGCGGCGCTCTCGATCTGGCTCTGGTTGAACGAAGCCGTGACGATCGGCGCGGTGGCGGTGGTGATCGGTCTCGTCCTGAGGCTCTGGGGCATGTCGCAGTGGACTATGTGGGAGATGTCCGCCCTGTTCGAGAACATCGGAACCGTCCAGGACGGCATAAGTTCGATTTCGCTGCCGCGGCTCGTCGAAGACAAGCTGGGCGCCCAGGAGCTCAAGGTCACCGAAGGCGGCATCGAATTCGACCGCATCCGCTTTCACTACGGCAAGGGCAAGGGGGTGATCGAAGACCTGTCGCTTTCCATAAGGTCAGGCGAAAAAGTCGGGCTGGTCGGACGTTCCGGTGCCGGCAAGTCGACGCTCGTCAACCTGCTCTTGCGCTTCCACGACCTCGAAGGCGGCCGCATCCTCATCGACGGACAGGAGATCGCGTCTGTCACCCAGGATTCGCTGCGGGCGCAGATCGGCATGGTCACACAGGACACGTCGCTGCTTCACCGCTCGGTACGCGACAATATTCTTTATGGCCGGCCCGACGCGACGGAGGAGATGATGGTCGAGGCAGCGCGTCGCGCCGAAGCAACCACCTTCATCTCGGCCCTTGCCGACGCCCGGGGGCGAAAAGGTTTCGACGCTCATGTCGGCGAGCGCGGCGTCAAACTTTCCGGCGGTCAGCGGCAACGGATCGCTATCGCGCGCGTCATGCTGAAGGACGCGCCGATCCTCATTCTTGACGAGGCGACTTCGGCGCTCGACTCCGAAGTCGAAGCTGCGATCCAGGAGAACCTCTACAGGCTCATGGAAGGCAAGACAGTGATCGCCATCGCCCACCGCCTGTCGACAATCGCCGCGATGGACAGGTTGGTCGTGATGGATAATGGCCGGATTGTCGAAGAAGGCACACACGACATGCTCGTCCAGAAGGGCGGTCTCTACGCTCAGCTCTGGCAGCGCCAGTCCGGCGGTTTCCTGTTGCATGACGAGGAGCCCGTCGAAGCGGTGGCCACCACGGGCAAGGAGATTGCCGAGGCGATCAAGAACGAGGCCGCCGAATAATGGCGGCAATCTCCAGCGGCGCTCTTATATCATATCGCGCCGGGGCACACTCCGGCGGATAACGAAGTGGTGCGAATGAACGACGACGAATTCCCCGGCAGCCTCTGGCGGCGCTTCGAAGGCGCGATCGACCCGTTTCACGACACGGATCGGGAGGTTCTGCCCGCTTCGGCCTGGGAGTTCATTTTCTATTTCGCCCGACAGGCGAAGTGGCCCTTCGTTCTCCTGCTTGTGGTTGGCGGTCTTGCCGGCGCCATAGACGCGGCCATGTACTGGTCGGTCGGCTGGCTGATCGACCTCATGGACTCCTCGACACCCGCGCGCCTGTTCGCCGACCATTGGCCGGAGCTCCTCGGCTTGCTCCTTCTGGTGCTCGTGGCGCGCACGGCAGTCCTGGTCGCCTCGGCCGTCGTCGAGCAGCAGATCATCGTGCCGGCCTTTTATTCGATGGTCCGCTGGCAGGCGTTCCGGCGCGTGATCGAGCAACCCTATTCGTTCTACCAGAACGATTTCGCTGGCCGTATCGCCACCAAGATCATGCAGGGCGGCGAGGCTGTCGGCGATTTCATCATCAGCGTGCTCCAGACGATGTGGTCGTTCCTGACCTTTGTCGTCCTCTCCATCACCATTCTCGTCTCGCTCGATCCGCTGATGGGGCTGGTGGTCGGCATCTGGTTCATCGGCTATGTCGCGATCGTGCGATTCCTTCTGCCGAAGATGCGGCGCGCAGGCCGTGAGACGGCAGACCAGCGCTCCATCTTCAACGGCCGCCTGGTGGATGCCTTCACCAATATCGTGGCGGTGAAGCTCTTCGACAGCGGTCGGCGCGAGCACGCCTATATCCGGGATGGCATGGAGAGTTTCCTCGGAGCGGTCTTCCGGCTGACCCGTGCGATCACGACCGTGCGCTCCTCCGTCGCCCTCCTGAACGGCACGATGGTCAGCGCGATCGGCGCAGTCGCCGTGTGGAGTTGGACTCAAGGGAATATCTCGACCGGGGCGATCGCGGCGGCGCTCGCCCTCGTGTTCAGGCTCAACCAGATGTCGGGCTGGATGATGTTCAACGTCAATGGCCTGATCCGCAACTACGCCACCATCCAGGACGCAACCGGCACGCTCTCTGTCCGTCCGGCGATCCGTGACGCGGCGGATGCCGCCGTCATGCCGCGCGCTGCGGGCGACATACGCTTCGAGAACGTCTCGTTTCACTACGAGAAGGGTGGCGGGATCATCGAGAAGCTGAACCTCCACATCCGGCCGGGCGAGCGTGTCGCGTTCGTCGGTCCGTCAGGGGCCGGCAAGACGACCATCGTCAATCTGGCGCTGCGCCTCTTCGATGTCGAGCAAGGCCGCATACTCATTGACGGCCAGGATGTCCGTTCCGTTACCCAGACATCTCTCAGGGCGCAGTTCGGCGTGGTCAGCCAAGACGCCATGCTGATGCATCGTTCGATCCGAGACAACATCGCCTATGGCAAGGCTAGCGCGACCGAAGCCGAGATCATCCAAGCCGCCATGCGGGCGGAGGCCCATGACTTCATCGTGAACGTGCAGGACCCCAAGGGGCGCCGCGGCTATGACGCCTATGTCGGGGAACGAGGGGTCAAGCTTTCGGGCGGTCAGCGTCAGCGCATTGCGATCGCACGCATGATGCTCAAGGATGCGCCGATCCTCATCCTCGACGAGGCGACGTCGGCTCTGGATTCCGAAGTGGAGGCGGCGATCCAGGACAATCTGTATCGGCTCATGGAGGGCAAGACCGTGATTGCGATCGCGCACCGACTGTCTACCATCGCGGCGCTCGACCGTCTGGTGGTGCTCGATCAGGGCCGGATCGTGGAAGAGGGCTCACACGAGGATTTGCTCGCGAGGGGAGGGCTCTACGCCCAGCTCTGGAAACGTCAATCCGGCGGTTTCCTGGCTGAAAGCCTGGCAGCGGAGTAGGCAGATGGCTCTGCGCCCTCCAAGCTTCATTTCCGGCCGAGCTGCGCCCCAAAGCGGGCTCAACGTGCTCGACTACGAGATCGCCGACGAGATGGCTTCCGCTCTCGGCCGGGCCGGCCGGCGGGTCGAGGAGACGCTCGCGCTCTTGCGTGCCGAGGCGCTCGAAAGCGAAGCAAGGCCCCGACTCCTGCGCGCCGCCGCCGACGCTGTGCATGCCTACTTCATCCAGCGCGAATTGTGCGGGATGCGCCGCCATGAAGCCGTGATTCGGGAATACGACATCCCGAAGGCCGTCCTCGCCCGGCTGGGCGCGAAGTGATGCGGGCTACAAGGCATCTTCCTCCCGCCAAAGCGGTGGTTGGCGCCATTGTGCCGAGCATCGGACTTGAAGATGAGAGTACCGAGGGCCAGGCCGGCGCAAGGCCAGCAAATCCGGGCTGGGAATAAAGCCCGCGACAATCTGCCCTGAAGCCGAGAGGCGTCTGGACAAGCGCATTTTACCCGCATAAACCAGCCCGGCAATGCCGGAGGTATTCGCTAGCTCGTTCGCCATGCGCCGTCGGGCCGGCGTCGCGAGCGGGGGAAAGACTCGGCCGCCGGCGATCATGAGGGAAAAGGATCAGAGTCCCGTGAGCGCACACGATACGATGGAGCCCACCCGGCGAGATTTTCTATACATAGCGACCGGCATGGCCGGCGTTGTCGGCGCTGGCGCCGTGGCATGGCCGTTCATCGACCAGATGCGTCCCGATGCCTCCACGCGTGCGCTGGCCTCGGTCGAGGTGGATGTCTCCACCCTGGAGCCCGGCATGTCGCTGACCGCCAAGTGGCGCGGCAAGCCGGTATTCATCCGCAACCGCACCCCTGAGGAGATCGAGGCCGCCAAGGCGGTGCCTCTTGCCGATCTGAAGGATCCGGTGGCGCGCAACGCCAATCTCGCGTCAGATGCTCCTGCCACCGACTCGGATCGTTCCGCCGGCGAGGGCAAGGAGAACTGGCTGGTCATGGTCGGCGTCTGCACCCATCTAGGTTGCGTGCCGCTCGGCCAGTCCGGCGATTTCGGCGGCTGGTTCTGCCCCTGCCACGGCTCGCACTACGACACTGCCGGTCGCATCCGTAAGGGGCCGGCGCCGGAGAACCTGGCTGTGCCGGTCTTCGAATTCATCTCCGATACTAAAATCCGGATCGGCTAAAGGGGAATTTCCATGGCTGGTGGACACTCAACCTATAAGCCGACGAGCGGCATCGGGCGCTGGGTCGATGCGCGCATGCCGTTGCCGCGTCTCATCTACGATTCATTCGTGGCATATCCGGTTCCGCGGAACCTGAACTATGCCTACACGTTCGGCGGCATTCTTTCGATCATGCTCGTGGCGCAGATCCTGACCGGCGTCGTGCTCGCCATGCACTACGCCGCCAATACAGGGCTCGCGTTCCAGTCGGTCGAAAGGATCATGCGCGACGTGAATTCGGGGTGGCTGCTGCGCTACCTCCATTCCAACGGCGCTTCGTTCTTCTTCATCGCCGTCTATATCCATATCTTCCGGGGCCTCTTCTACGGGTCCTACAAGGCGCCGCGCGAGTTGCTCTGGATCCTGGGCTGCATCATCTACCTGCTGATGATGGCGACAGGCTTCATGGGGTACGTGCTGCCATGGGGGCAGATGAGCTTCTGGGGCGCGACGGTCATCACCGGCTTCTTCACCGCCATTCCATTGGTCGGTGAATGGATCCAGCAATTGCTGCTTGGCGGTTTCGCCGTCGACAATCCGACGCTCAATCGCTTCTTCTCGCTTCACTACCTGCTGCCCTTCATGATCGCCGGCGTCGTGGTGCTCCATGTCTGGGCGCTGCACGTAACGGGTCAGACCAACCCGACGGGCATCGAGGTGAAGTCGAAGACCGACACGGTTCCGTTCACGCCACATGCGACGGTAAAGGACGCCTTCGCGATGGTCGTGTTCCTCGCCGTCTTCGCCTACTTCGTCTTCTACATCCCGAACTATCTAGGCCACCCCGACAACTACACCGTCGCGGACCCGCTGAAGACGCCTGCACACATCGTGCCAGAATGGTACTTCCTGCCGTTCTACGCGATCCTGCGCGCCATCACCTTCAATATCGGCCCGATCAACTCCAAGCTGGGCGGCGTGCTGGCCATGTTCGGTTCGATCGCGGTGCTGTTCGTCGTGCCCTGGCTCGATACGTCGAAGGTCCGTTCGGCTGTCTACCGGCCTTGGTACAAGCTGTTCTTCTGGCTGTTCTTCGTGAACGCCATCCTCCTGGGATGGCTGGGGTCCCGCCCGGCGGAAGGTGCCTATGTCGTGATGGCCCAGATCTGCACGCTCTACTACTTCGCCTTCTTCCTCGTGATCATGCCGTTGCTCGGGCTTATCGAAACGCCGCGTCGCCTGCCCAACTCGATCACCGAGGCTGTGCTGGCCAAGAAGGGCGACACGGAACTTGCGGCCGCTGCAACGGCGTCGCCGGCGTCCAAAGGTTGAAACGTAGAGAATCTTTGAGAGGACTGTTTTCATGAAGAAGATTCTCAGCGGACTGGCGGCGCTCGGCTTCGTGCTCGCAGCAGGCGCGGTGAATGCACAGGAGGCCGGGCACAATCCGGCCGAGCCGACCCACTTCCCGATCAACAAGCCCGCGGAGATGCCCTGGTCCTTCTCCGGACCATTCGGCACCTACGACCTGGCGCAGCTTCAGCGTGGGCTCAAGATCTACAAGGAAGTCTGCTCCGCCTGCCATTCCATGAACCTTGTTCCCTTCCGCGCTCTGGAAGGCCTTGGCTACTCGGACGCGCAGGTGAAGGCTTTCGCGGCCGAGTACACCGTTCAGGATGGGCCCAACGCCGACGGCGAGATGTTCGAACGTCCGGGCCTGCCGACGGACTACTTCCCGTCGCCGTTCCCGAACGCGATTGCTGCGGCAGCCGCCAACAACGGCGCGGCTCCGCCCGACTTCTCGCTCATCGCAAAGGCGCGCGGTGTGGAGCGTGGCTTCCCGACTTTCGTCTTCGACATCTTCACCGGATATGCCGAGAACGGGCCGGACTACATCCACGCCCTGCTGACCGGTTATGACCATGAGCCGCCGGCCGGGATGGAGATCGCGGAAGGAACGCACTACAACCCCTATTTCATCGCGGGCAAGTCGCTCGCAATGGCCAAGCCGCTGTCCGACGGCCAGGTGACTTATGAAGACGGGTCGCCGGAGACGGTCGACCAGTATGCTCGGGACGTCGCGGCCTTCCTGATGTGGGCAGCCGAACCCCATCTCGTAGAGCGCAAGAAGACTGGCTTCGGTGTCATTGTTTTCCTGATCCTGTTCGGTGGGCTGGTCTATCTCACCAAGCGCAAGGTTTGGGCCGACACGCCGCATTGAGAGCGGATGCGACATAGTTCCGAAGGGCGCCTGGCGGCGCCCTTTTCATTTGAAGTGGAAAGCGGCATGAATGTCGCGAACCGGATCCCTGCCATGAAATCGCCCATCGAGAACACGCTGCTTTCCGCTATCCGCACGATTCCGGACTATCCGAAACCGGGCATCCTGTTCCGGGACATCACGACGCTACTCGGCGACGCGCGTGCCTTCCGGCGCGCTGTCGACGAACTGGTCCAGCCCTGGGCGGGTCTCAAGATCGACAAGATCGCAGGCATCGAGGCACGAGGCTTTATTCTGGGCGGTGCGATCGCGCACCAGCTTTCGGCCGGCTTTATCCCGATCCGCAAGAAAGGCAAGCTGCCGCATGATACGGTACGGGTCGCCTACAGCCTGGAATACGGGCTCGACGAGATGGAGATGCATAGGGATGCAGTGGCGCCGGGCGAGCGGGTTATCCTCGTCGACGACCTGATCGCCACCGGCGGCACGGCCGAGGCAGCGGTGAAGCTGCTGCGCCAGATGGGGGCGGATATCGTTTCGGCGTGCTTCGTCATCGACCTGCCGGATCTTGGCGGTCGAAGGAAGCTCGAGGCGCTCGACGTCCCGGTGCGAACGCTCGTGGCGTTCGAAGGCCATTGACGGCGCACGCTCAAGTCAGAACCAAATTTACCGCAGCGCCGACGCCTTGGCTTGCAGGAAGACCCGCATCGCGGGATCGTCGCATAGGCCGATTGCGCGGTGGTAGGCCTCCCGTGCTTCACTCCTGTGGCCAAGCCTGCCGAGGAGATGGCCCGTCAGCGCCCAATAGGGCTGATATGCGTTGATGGCGGCTTCAGGAATATCGTCCAGCAAGGCAAGGCCGGATAGCGGGCCACGCAGTTCGGCTACGGCGGCGGCACGTCCGACAAGAGCACCCGTTGTCGGCGCAATGCGGACGAGGCCCTCGTAAAGCAGGGCTATGGCGTGCCAGTCGGTTCGTCCTGTCCTTGACCTTTCGGCATGGGCTGACTGGATCGCCGCCTCCAGTTGGAAGCGGCCCATCTTCCCGGCAGCCGCGGCGCGAGCGAGTTCCCGTTCCGCCTCCTCGATGTGAGGGCGCGACCAGGACGCGGGGTCCTGGTCGCCAAGCGGCACGTAGGCGCCATTGTCACCCCGGCGGGCGGCGTGGCGTGCCTCGCAGTGGAGCATCAGAGCGAGGAGCCCGCGCGGCTCGGGCTCGCCTGGAAGAAGGCCGGTCACCAGCCGGCCGAGATGAACGGCTTCGGCGGACAGGCCGCCGCTGCGCGGGTCATGGCCGGCGACATCGTCCCATCCGGCGCCATAGGCCGCGTAGATGGCCTGCAGCACGGCATCGAGACGCGGTCGAAGCTCGTCTGCCTCCGGCACTTCGAAGGGAATGCCCGTGCTTCTGATGATGTGCTTGGCGCGTGACAGGCGTCGCCCCATGGCGGCAGGGCTGACACAGAAAGCCGAGGCGATCCGCGCCGCGTCGAGCCGCAGGACCGTCTGCAGCATCAACGGCGTGCGCACGGTAGCGTCGATGCGCGGATGGGCCGAGATGAAGAGCAGCTTCAGCCGTTCGTCACCCAGGCCGCCCGGTCGTGCACTCAGTTCCGCGGCTTCGTCCGCCGCGGCGATCAGCGTGGGCATGGATTGCTCATGCGTGTGCTGACGACGCGCGGCGTCGATCAGACGGCGCCGCGCCGCCACGAGCAGCCAAGCTTCGGGCTTCTCGGGAATGCCGCCGAGCCGCCACTTGGCCAGCGCGGCCTCAAAGGCGTCCGCAAGGGCATCCTCCGCGGCGGCGATGTCGCGTGAGCGGGCGGAGAGGAAAGCGAGAAGCCGGCCGTAGGACTCGCGAGCCGCCCGCTCCACCGTTTCGTGTACGATTTCGCTCACGTCAGCCGTTCGTGGTTTCCAACGACTTCAGCATTTCCGCGTGGGTTGTCGGAGGCAGGGTTGGACGTACTTCGACTCCGCCGTGTGTTCCCGCCGGATAACGCGCGGCCCATTTCAGGGCCGTGTCCATGTCGGGAACGTCGATGATGAAGAAGCCGCCAAGCTGCTCCTTCGTGTCGGCGAAGGGGCCGTCCTGAACCTGATGCCCGCTGGCGCCGGGGCGCACCGAGACCGCGGTTGCAGGCGGCTGAAGGCCGGCGCCCGCGACCACGATCCCTGCCTCCTGCAGCGCCTTCATATAAGGAACGAAGGAGCCCCAGAATGCGGCCCGCTTTTGCGGATCTTCTCGCGCGGCGAACTCCTCGGGGCTTTGGTGGAATAGAAGCGCATAGTGCATCGTCCTGTCCTTTCGGTTGCGAGCGAATGTCCTCGCTCGGCCCTATGACGGGCGGGCCCGGTGAAATCGGACATCGGAAGACGAATTTTGCTCTACAAGGACCGGATCGCAAGGACCAAGCAAGTCACTGCCGCGGAAAGCGGGGCTATTCCACCTTCACCAGCACGGCACTGGTGAACTCGATGACCTTGTCCCCCGAGGAGTCGAACGCCTCCCCACCGATGGTAAGCAGCCGCCAGCCCGGTCGCGAGGCGACCGCCCGATGCTCGATCCCGGTGCGGGTGAAGGTGATCGCCTCGCCGGCATAGACCGGCTTGAGCCACTTCAGATTCCTGAAGCCTGGCGATGGTCCGAATTCGGGCATCCGCCCTGGGCCGCTCCACCGTTCCGGCCGCTGGTCGCCGCGGGTCATCAGATTGTACTTCATCCAGGTGGCGGCAGTGTGCCATCCGGAGGCGCAGAGGCGTCCGAAAACGCTTCGCTCCGCCGCCTTCTCGTCGAGATGAAAGGGCTGGGGATCGAACTTGGCGGCAAACGCCTTGATCTCTTCCGGTTCGAATATGTGGGTGCCCAGCGTGGCCGTCACGCCGATGCCGAAGAATTCGTCGAGCGTCATGCCGCCGCCTCGCGCGTCAGGAACATGCCTGTGTTCTGCAGTTCCAGAACGACTTCGCTGTTCTGGTTGAGGAGCTCGCTTTGAACCGTGACGAAGCCGAGGCCTGGCCTCGATTTCGAAATCCGCTTCGCAATGATGCGACTGCGACCGGTGAGCGTGTCGCCGGCCAGGACCGGCTTCTTCCAGCGAACATAGTCCAGGCCGGGAGAGCCCTGCGACGTGGAATCGAGCAGGAAGCCGTCGCACATCAGTCGCATGAACACGCAGCACGTATGCCATCCCGAGGCTGCCAGGCCGCCGAGAATGCTGGCCCGGCCGGCTTCCTCGTCGAGATGCATCGGCTGAGCGTCGAACTCCGTCGCGAACTCAATGATTTCGGCCGCCGTCACGGTCTTGCTGCCGAGGGAAATCGTGGCGCCTTCCTCGAAATCCTCGAAGGCCCATTTCTTGGTGGTCATCGCCAATCCTGTTCAAGCTTGTACGATTACCATGGACCGGACGTCCAGCGAAGGCAAGGCGAAGGAGGGCGGTGGCATAGTGGCGGATGGTCCTTGTCCCATCCTGCTCACAGCCATCCGCGTCGACGGAAATACCAGAACGGAAACACGGCAGAGACAAGCATCAGGCTGAGGGCAAGCGGATAGCCGAAACTCCATTTGAGTTCAGGCATCAGATCGAAATTCATGCCGTAGATGGACGCCACGACCGTCGGCGGAAGAAACACGACCGCAGCCACCGAGACGATCTTGATGATGGCGTTCTGCTCGATGTTGATCATGCCGAGCGTCGCATCGAGCAGGAACGTGATCTTCTGCGACAGGAAGGAAGCGTGGTCGGCCAGCGAGGCGACGTCGCGCGAGAGCGTCTTGACGCGGACGCGAACGTCCTTGCCATTCGCCGCCTGGCCGGTGGCATTGGCAAGAAAGCCGCTCAGCCGCTGCAAGGTGGTGAGGCTGTTGCGCATGTTCGAAGTGAGCGACTCCTTCCGGCCAATCCGCTTGAGGATCAGCAGGAATCCGACATTGCGTTTAGATGCCTTGGTCTCGGTGGGATAGAAAATCTCCTTCGACAGCACCTCGATGTCGCGCGAGATACGTTCGAGGACGTCGGCCAGGCGATCGACAATGGCCTCCAGCAATCCGACGAGGACCGTCTCGCCGGACGTGCATCCGATCGACGCTTTTTCCGCTCGCATCGGAAATGTCTGGAAGGCGCGGGGTTCGTGATAACGGATCGTAACGAGCCGCTTTCCTGCAAGCACGAACGTTACCGGTGCGATCTCCGGCTCGTCACTGTCCGTATTGGCGGGCAGCGTGGCGGTCATGAAATAGACGCCACCCTCGACATAGAGACGGCTGGAAATCTCGATCTCCTCCATCTCCTCGCGAGTGGGCACGCCGGCACCCAGCCATTTCTCGATCGCCTGCTCTTCTTCCCTGGTCGGACTGACGAGATCGACCCAGACGACCTTGTCCGCATTGGCGGCGAGGCTGTCGACGAGGTGCAGACGCTCGTTGTCCACCACGAATGCCTTGAGCATGGACCATTCTCCCGGGGCTACGATGAGGTCTGACGTCGCTTAGAGCATTTTGCAGCCAAGGGGAATCTTTGGTGTTGGACGGACGCCGCTCCGGACGAGATCGCGATGGAAACCTCGCAGCCAAATTCATCCGATCCTGCCCTAGCTGGACCGGGAGCGGATCGCCTCAAGCCGCGCATTTCGCGTCGCCGCGGGCTCCGGTTCGGTTTGCCGGCTGAGTTGTGGTTCGCCGGCAACAGGCTCTTTCACATTTGCGTGCGGACGGATGCCCGCTCTTGCGATTTCGCGCGAACATCCCCATTTGCGGCGGCGCTGACGATCGTTCGGGCGGGTCGATAAATCAGTGATTATGCCATGTCGCAGGCGAGTGGTTCATTGGCCACGGGCAGATGCGGCTAAGATAGAGAGGTAGAGCGCGGTCGTGCGCCCGGCCGGGCGTGGCGCTCTTGATGCCTTCCGGAGAATTTAAATATGTTTGAACAGAATGTTGGTTTCAGCGAGCGGGCGACGCGCACTCTCGCCGGTGTGGTCTTGCTGTCGATGATTTTCCTCGCGCCCGAGGCGCCACTGCGTTGGTTCGGATTGATCGGCATCGTGCCGCTGCTGACTGGCCTGTTCGGCGTGTGCCCGCTTTATAGGCTGCTGCACAAGACGACTGTGAAGAAACAGGCAAGCTAGCGGACGCAACGTCCCAGCCCAATTTGAAAAGAGCTGGCTTCAGGCCAGCTTTTTTCTTGGGCCGAAGGGTTTTGGATTTCCGGTCGACCGGGCACCCTTCACCAGGGTTTGACGATGTCGTCGCTCCGAACCCGACAGACAGCGGCCTGGGGCGAAGGTTATGTATTGAACTTGAACAGCATGACGTCGCCATCCTGGACGACGTATTCCTTGCCTTCGTCGCGCGCCTTGCCGGCTTCCTTGGCCGCCACTTCTCCGCCCAGCGTCACGAAATCGGTGTAGGCGATCGTCTGGGCGCGAATGAAGCCGCGCTCGAAATCGGTATGAATGACGCCTGCCGCCTGCGGCGCCTTGGTGCCCCGGACGATTGTCCAGGCGCGCGTCTCCTTCGGGCCGGCGGTGAAATAGGTGATCAGGTTGAGCAGTTCGTAGCCAGCGCGGATCAGCCGGTCGAGGCCGGGTTCATCGAGACCGAGCGCGGCCAGAAATTCATGCTCCTCGTCGTCGGGAAGCTGTGCCACTTCGGCCTCGATAGCCGCGGAGATGACGACGCTGCGCGCGCCCTGCGCTGCGGCCATGGCTTCGACAGCCCTGGTGTGCTCATTGCCGGTCGCCGCCTCAGCCTCCGCGACGTTGCAGACGTATAGCACGGGCTTGGAGGTAAGGAGATTCAGGCCCTGCAGGATCTTGAGATCTTCCGCGGCTATGCCGTCGAGCATCATGCGGACCGGCTTGCCTGCCTGCAGCAGTTCAAGCGCCTTCTCCATGACAGGCAGGACCGTCAGCGCTTCCTTGTCCTTGCCGGTGGCGCGCTTGCGTATCTGGACGATGCGGCGCTCGAGGCTTTCGAGATCGGAAAGCATCAGTTCGGTCTCGACGGTCTCCGCGTCGGCCACCGGATCGATCCGGCCTTCGACATGGGTGATGTCGTCATCCTCGAAGCAGCGTAGCACGTGAACGATCGCGTCGACCTCGCGGATGTTGGCGAGGAACTGGTTGCCGAGGCCTTCGCCCTTGGAGGCGCCCCGCACCAGGCCGGCGATGTCCACGAAGGAAATACGCGTCGGGATGATCTCCTTCGACTTTGCCGCGTCCGCGATCCTGGCGAGCCGCGGATCGGGAACGGCGACCTCCCCGGTATTTGGCTCGATCGTGCAGAAAGGATAGTTGGCGGCCTGGGCCGCCGCTGTCCTGGTGAGCGCGTTGAAGAGCGTCGATTTGCCGACATTCGGCAGGCCGACGATTCCGCATTTGAAACCCATTTGATCCGGTCCTATCGGGAGTTCGGTTTAGCCAGGGCTATGGGGAACGGAGCGAGGCCCGTCAAGCCCGGCTTCGGAAAAGGCCTCAATCCTTGCCGAGCAGCTTCTTGAGCATGGCCGCCATGGGGCCGGTGTCGGGGATCTTCGCCGTCGGCTGCTGAGGCCGCGCTTGCCGGATGTGGCTCTGGGCTTTTGCCGCCGGCTTTTCCTGCCGCGTCTTGTCACCGGGAAGGGCGAGGCTCAGCTTGTTCATGAAGGCGTTGTCGTCGCCGCCGGCAAGCAGGTCGGCATTTTCTGCGATCGCCTCCAGCAACGGCTCGAGCCAAGCCCTGTCCGCCTTGGAGAAGTCTCCGAGCACATGGCCGTGGACGAGTTCCTTGACGCCGGGATGTCCGACTCCGATGCGCACGCGACGGTACTCCTTGCCGACATGCGCGTCGATCGAGCGTATTCCGTTATGCCCTCCGGCGCCGCCGCCGGTCTTCACGCGGACCTTGCCGGCGGCAAGATCGATCTCGTCATAGAGCACCGTCACGGCGGAAGGAGCGAGCTTGAAGAAACGAAGGGCTTCGCCGACGGACTGCCCCGACAGATTCATGTAGGTCTGGGGCTTCAGCAGGACGACCTTTTCGCCGCCGAGCTTTCCCTCGGCGATTTCTCCCTGGAATTTCCTTGACCAGGGGGAAAAATCATGGCGGCGGGCGATAGCGTCCGCCGCCATGAAACCGACATTGTGCCGGTTGTTGGCGTATTTGGGGCCAGGATTGCCGAGGCCGGCAAAGAGCAGCACGGGTCCGGCCTCCCAGACTATTCCTCGCTGGCGCCTTCCGCTTCCGCAGCTTCAGCTTCTTCACCCTCTGCGGCAGGCTTCATGGCGGCGGAGCCGGCGACAGTTGCAATCGTGAAGTCGCGGTCGGTGATGACAGGCTTCACGCCCGCCGGCAGCTTGACTGCCGAGATATGGATGGAGTCGCCGATTTCTGCCCCGGTAAGATCGACGGTGATGAATTCCGGGATCGCGTTGGCCGGGCAGTGGAACTCCACTTCGTGGCGGACGATGTTGAGCACGCCGCCGCGCTTGATGCCGGGCGATTTCTCTTCGTTGATGAAGTGGACGGGCACCTGAACATTGACTTCGGTGTCCTTGCTGACCCGCAGGAAGTCGACGTGGAGCGGGAAATCACGGACCGGATCGAGCTGGTAGTCCTTGGGCAGGACCTGAATCTTCTGGCCGTCGACGTCGATCGTGGCGACGGTCGTCAGAAAACCACCACCGTGGATCTTGTAGAAGATGTCCTTGTAGCTCAGGGCGATCGCCAGGGGAGGCTGTTTGTCGCCATAGATGACTGCAGGCACTTTGCCGTTACGGCGAACTTCCCGGGCGGACCCCTTACCGACCCGTTCGCGCGTTTCGGCCTTGAGCTCGTAAGCTTCGTTGCTCATGGCATTTCCTTTCGCTTCTCATGGAGCGTTCGCGGCAGGTCGAGCCTCGCCGTAAACGTTGAAAGCCGCCGGTTGAGGCGGCTTTCCTCCGCGTTGCCTCCAAGGGTGTCTACGCGGGTGGCCGCTCTATAGCCGAAGGGGCGAGGACGCGCAAGATTTGCCCCGCTGCAGTTCCCCTTGCCGGAACAGACCGCCGCGTCATTGCGCGGCAGGGCGGCATTCAATCGAACAGGCTCGAAACCGATTCTTCCTGGGCGGTGCGTGAAATCGCTTCGCCGATCAGGTCGCCGATCGAGACGACGCGGATGTTGTGGGCATCCATCACCGCCTGGGTCGGCTGGATGGAGTCGGTGATGACCAGTTCCTGAAGCTGGGATCCGGTGATGCGCGCGATGGCGCCGCCGGAGAGCACGCCGTGCGTGATGTAGGCGGTGACGCTGCTGGCGCCTTTGGCGAGCAGGGCGTCCGCCGCATTGCAGAGCGTTCCGCCGGAATCGACAATGTCATCGAACAGCAGGCAGTCCTTGCCCTTGACGTCGCCGATGACGTTCATGACCTCGGATTCGCCTGGCCGCTCGCGGCGCTTGTCGACGATCGCCAGCTGCGCGTCGACCCGCTTGGCGAGGGCGCGCGCGCGGACCACGCCGCCCACGTCGGGAGACACGACCATGACGTTCGACAATTGCTTGTATTTTGCCTTCACATCGCGGGCCATGACCGGGACCGAGAAGAGGTTGTCGGTCGGAATGTCGAAGAAGCCCTGGATCTGGCCGGCATGAAGATCGAGCGTCAGGACGCGGTTGGCGCCGGCGCGCGTGATCATATTGGAAACCAGCTTGGCCGAGATCGGTGTGCGACCCGAGGCTCGCCGGTCCTGGCGGGCATAGCCGAAATAAGGGATGACCGCCGTAATTCGCCGCGCCGACGAGCGCATGAACGCATCGATCATGATGAGCAATTCCATCAGATGATCGTTGGTCGGAAAGGAGGTCGACTGAAGGATGAAGACATCCTGGCCGCGCACATTCTCCTGGATTTCAACGAAGATTTCCTGGTCGGCGAAACGGCGGACGCTGGCCTTACCCAAGGGAATGTTCAGGTAGCGGGCGACGGCCTCGGCCAGAACCCGGTTGGAATTACCCGCAAAGAGTTTCATGAAGAGTCCTTGGCTTACCCGCCTAGATGAGGGGCTTTTAGCCACCTTCGCCGTCATTGCAAGCGGTGAAGGGACGCATTCGACCCCAAAATCCCAAGAATCTCGAGGAGACCGAGATCCTGATGTGTTTTCGCACCACGCTAGCCGGGCCGGCCGGCCAGCCAGGTGGCCAGTTGGACGACAGTCACGTCGGCGATAGACTGCATCGTGTCCCGCCCCACGGCGACCCAGCCTTCGCCCTTGCCCGTTGCTTTCTGCTGCCCCTGGATACGGTGCAGCCGATTGCCCGAAGCGTCGAGCACGTCCCAGACATAGATGACCGTGGTCTCGTTCCCCTCCGAAATCGTGGAGAGATAGCCTTTGAGCACATGGGTTGCAGTGGGGTCGTCCGATCGGGCGAGCCCGATGCCTCGTTCGTTGGCCCTCAGCGCGATGCGTTCGGTCAGCGGTGTGACTGCTTCGACGGTTGCGCCGACGATCGGAGCGAATTGGATCTTCGTCGAGCTGTTTATCGCCGCGACCTGGCCTGTCGAGGGCTGACCCGAAGCCGTCGTCGACGAGGTCCCGGCCGTCGCATCCGGCGCAGCGATCGCCGGAGAAGGCGTCGTCGACGCAGCCGTCTGCCGTGTTCCGGTCAAGGAGGAAGGTTCGAGCACGTCGGACGTCGTGCACGCGGCAAGCAGAATGCCGCCAAGCAATACCACTACCATGGCGAGGGTTCGGCTCATTCCTCGCGAGCCTCCGGTGTCCGATGTCATTATGGTTTCACTGGACGATCAAGTCGAGCCCATGACGCGAGAACGGCTTCGGGCCGGACTCAGTGGTGAGATAGGTCCGCCCCAGCGTCATCGCCGTCTCTGTCTCGGAGTCCATGATGATCATATGAGCAAAGAGCGTCATGTCCGGCGCGATCGGTTCCGGATTGCCCTGGTAGAACATAGGCATGTCCATCCAGGAAGGTGCGAAGCGTGCGCCAACCGAATAGCCGCAGGCGTTCAGGCGATGCTTGGTCAGTCCGTGGGCCTCCATGACGCGGGCATGGGCTTCGAAAACATCGCCGAAGGTCTTGCCCGGCACCATGGCCTTTTCGACGGCGAGGAGTGCATCGCGGGACGCCTCGAACAATTCCTGGTGGCGCTTTGTGGCTCTGCCGGTCAACACGGTGCGCATCATCGGGGCATGGTAATGATGGAAGACCCCCGACCATTCGAGCGTGAGCTGGTCGTTTTTGTTGAGCTTGCGTCGCCCGGACTTGTAGCGGCACAGCAAGGCGTCGGGGCCCGAGCCTATGACGAACTCGTTGGCCGGGTAGTCGCCTCCGCCGGTGAAGATCGCACCTTGCATGGCAGCGAGGATCGCGCCCTCGTCGCCGCCCTGGACGATGAGCGGCAGCGCCGCATCCAGGGCGTCGTCCGAAAGGGCGGCGGCCCTCTCGGCCTTCTTGATTTCAGCAGGGCTCTTGAACAGGCGAAGCCGGCTGACGACACCCGAGGCGTCCGCAATCTGGCCGAAGGTCTGCAGTTGCTCGTCGAGCCTGCGCCCATTGAAGGCCGTCAGGCCGTGTGTGTCGTATTCGACGCCGATGCGGGCACCGAGCAGACCGAGATCGTTCAGAAGGTTGCGCAGGTCGATTGCTGGATTGGCGTTCTCCCGGTCGGTCCACAGGACGATATTGTCGAGGATCGACGTATGACGCGCCTGCCGCAGGTCGGCGGATCTCGTCAGCAAGGTCATCGAACCGTCGAGCTTGACGACCAGGCATTGGAAGAAGCAGAAGCCGAACGTGTCGTAGCCGGTCAGCCAATACATGCTTTCCTGTGCGAAAAGCAGGATTGCATCGAGCTTCTTTGCCGCCATTTCGATCAGCAGCCGGTCGCGCCGCGCATCGAATTCGCTTCGTTCGAAATTCAGCGCCATCGTCAGGTCTCCAGAACAATCGCGGAAATCTGCCGCCCGTAGTCGGCCTCGTTGCGGTGAGTCGTACGACGATAGGAATAGAAAAGCTCTTCCTCGGCATAGGTGCAGCGGCCGAGCGCCTCCGCCCGGACACCGGCCTTCCTCAGCCGATCGACCGTGTAGAGGTTGAGATCGAACAAGGAATGGCCGACTGCAACCGACGGGGCGAAATACACATGGTTCCCGGCATCGGCCTCGAGAAAGCGGGCGACGAACTCGGGCCCGACCTCATAATTCTTCTGGCTGATCGAAGGGCCGAGTACGGCGACGATCCTGTCGCGGGTCGCACCAAGGCTCTCCATGGCTGAGACCGTGTTCTCGAGGACGCCGGTCAAAGCCCCTTTCCAGCCTGCATGCGCGGCACCGATGACACGTGCCTCCTGGTCCGCGAAGAGAACAGGCCCGCAATCGGCGGCCGACGCGCAGATCGCCAGGCCTGGCCGATCGGTGACCATGGCGTCGGCCTTCGGCCGCTCGCCGGTAAATTTTTCGCGAACGACCAGCACGTCGGGCGAATGGATCTGGTAGACGCTGAGCAGGGCGTCGGGCGCGACCCCCATCCACTCGGCGGCGCGGCGGCGATTCTCGCGGACCTTTTCCGGATCGTCATTCGATCCGATGCCCGTGTTCAAGCCTCTGTAGATGCCGTCGGACACGCCACCGGCACGGGTGAAGAAGCCGTGACGAATGCCGCTGGCGGCCGCCTGATCGAGCAACGATGATCGGACTGGGTCAACCTGCATGGGCTGCCTTGTTCACGTCTGGACCGCGTTCGTCAAGCCGGTCGTTTCCATCGGGCGGACAGTGGGCAGCGGCGAGCCGGGTGTCAATCGTCCTCGGCAAAGGGCGGTAATGGGCGCGTCGAGATGGCGATGACCTTGAACAGATCTCCCATCTCGTCGGGACCAGCGAGCCTCTGCACTGCTTGGGAAATGCGCTCGCGGCCGGACGCATCCGCATTCGCGCCGAGGCGGCCGGCGCGTTCGAGCAGGCCCATGCGCAACAGGAAGTCGCCCTGCGTGGCGAGCTGGGCGTGAAGCCCGACCGCGCGGGCAGGGGTGGCTAGAGCCGCGAAATCGACATGCGCAGTAAGGTCGGCCTTGCCCGGCTCGGCGAGCGGATCGGCATAGGCATGCCCCCTCAGCGCCTGGAAGGAATCGCCGATGGCCGGGGTGAGATAGCCATAGTCGATGAAGAGGCCCGCGCCTCCGTGCTGGGCGAGCCGCCGTGCGATCTTCTCCATCAACGCGGCCCGTGCCGGTGCAATCTCGGCGATCGAGCCTTGGGGCGCGTCGGCCGCAGCCGGGGGCAACAGGCTTTCGTTCAAGGAGCCGGCCCCGACGGCGAAGACGAGATTGCCGTTGTCGACCGCGACGCAGCGCTCGCGCCAGCCATCCGCGGCGCGGACATATTGACGGATCGGCACCGCGTCGAAGAGTTCGTTGCCGACGACGAAGAGAGGCTGGTTAGGGAGTTCGTCGATATCGCGATGCCAGACGAAGCGGCCCGGCATGTCCCGCAGGGTGGCAGCCTGCGCCTCGGCAAGTCGAGGGCTGACCTCCACCAGCCGGAAATCGGCGGCAGCGTGCAGGTCGGGCGCGATCCGGAGGATCGTGCGGACCATGTCCTTCATCAACGTGCCGCGGCCCGGGCCGATCTCCGCGATGGTGGGGCGGATCGGCTGGCCCAGCGCTCGCCAGGCGGTCACGATCCAGGCGCCGATCAGCTCCCCGAACATCTGACTCACTTCCGGCGCCGTGATGAAGTCGCCGCCGCTGCCGAAGGGCTCGCGGGTCGTGTAGTAACCCTGACGGGGGTCGTACAGGCAGATCGCCATATAGTCCGCGACGGGGATCGGCCCCTCCATACCGATCAGATCGATAATGCGAGCCTTGAGGTCCTTCATGCCCGCCCGCGAGCCGCCGCGGCGCGCGGCGCCATGGAAGGCCACGTATTCGTTCGGACTCGCAAAGGACTCTCCTGTGTTTCGACGCTACCCATCATGCTTTCCAAGCAACTCTGCCGGTTTTCGAGCGGAGGCGGCAATCATGGCCCACACGCCAACAAGCACCATCGGAATGGAAAGAAGCATGCCCATGGTCAGCCAGCCGCCAAGGAGATAGCCGAGTTGGGCGTCGGGTTCGCGGAAGAACTCGACAAAGATACGCGAGAGGCCATAGCCGGTGACGAAGGCGCCCGATACGAAACCCGGCTCTTTCAGCTTGAGAAGGCTATGGGTCAGGATGCGCAGGACGCAGAACAGGACGAGGCCCTCCAGGGCCGCCTCGTAGAGCTGGCTGGGGTGGCGGGTGAAGGGGCCACCATTCGGGAACTCGACCGCCCACGGCACGCCCGTCACCCGGCCCCAGAGCTCCGAATTGATGAAGTTCGTCAAGCGCACCAGCCCCAGACCGACCGGCACGCCCGCCGCGATGACATCGAACATCGTCCAAACGCCGATGCCGCGCGAGCGGGCGAAGAAGATCATTGCGACGGTGCAGCCGGTGAACCCGCCGTGAAAGGACATTCCACCTTGCCAAACCGCGATGATGTCCAGCGGATTGGCGAGATACCGCTCGAAATCGTAGAACAGCACGTAGCCGATACGCCCCCCGAGCACGACCCCGACGGCGGCCCAGACGACGAAATCGTCGAGATCGGTGGGCTTCATCGGCAGCGCGCCACCCGGCCACAGCCGAGGATTGGTCACGAGGCGCTTGCCGTACCACCAGGCGAACAGGATGCCGACAATATAGGCGAGACCATACCAGTGCACCGCGAAGGGGCCGATCTGGAAGATGATCGGATCGATATTTGGGAAGGGCAGGGCCGCAAGCGGCAAGCTCAGATATTCGCTCAAGGAAGTCTCCCGGTCGGGTCGGCGCGGACCATGCGGCAGGGTTTTGGCCGGGTCAAGGCGGCGAGCAGAGGCGATGCGGTCCGTCGTGTCGGTTCCTCCTTGCAATCCGCCATCTTGCGAACTACGTCCTTTTCACCACGCGAGGTTTTCTGACATGTCCAACGGACCGAACCGCATTCTCGACGAATTCGCCAGGCTGGTGACCGATGCGGCAGGCGCCGCGCAGGGCGTGCGCCGCGAAGTCGAGACCGCCTTCCGTGCCCAGGCCGAGCGTCTGCTCAACTCGATGGAGATCGTCCAGCGGGAGGAGTTCGAGGCCGTACGTGAAATGGCCGTAAAGGCGCGCGCGGAAAACCAGCGATTGGCGGCGCGCATCGAGGAATTGGAGGCTCGTCTCGCCGACCAGGCCGGCCCCATCCCAGCAAAGGCGGCTCCTTCCGCCACATCCAAGCCTCGTACAAAAAAATAATTCGGTAACTTTTCCACATCCGCGCAGAGTCGAAAAACGCTTTGCGCTGAATCGCTTACGGCAGGCGCCTGAATTGAGCGACGAGCCGGCTATCCACATCCGGCAGGCGCCGTCAACAAAAAGGGGCTGGCGCCGCGACTCTCCATCAATAGACTGAATTTGTTGCATGATTCGGAAGCGGGATCATGCGCCGGGCGGCGGGAGGCCCGGCAGGGGAACCTCGTATCGTACCACCCTTCTCCCGTCCGCGTTTTTGATTGTTGTCGTGTGCCCTCCAACGGAGCCGGCGCTCCCAGAACGACAGGAAATTTTTTTGATGGAACTCGTTGAACTCGATATTGCACGCGATTCCCATCCCGTGGACGTGATCGAGCAGGTCGCGGACGCGAATGAATGGTCGTTCGAGCGCAACGGTGACGACGAGATTTCGATCTCGGTCGCTGGAAGCTGGACCGACTATCACGTCTCCTTTTCCTGGATGGAGGATTTCGAGGCCCTGCATCTCGCCTGCGCATTCGACATCAAGGTTCCAGAAGCCCGGACGCTTGAGATCCTGCGTCTTCTTTCGCTCATCAACGAACAGATGCTGTTCGGTCATTTCGACCTGTGGGAGCAGGAAGGCGCCATCATGTTCCGGCAGTCGCTGCTCCTGGCCGGTGGAGTCGAGCCGACCAGTCAACAGGTCGAGGTGCTGCTTTCCAGTGCGCTCGACGCTTGCGAATGTTACTTTCAGGCATTCCAGTTCGTCGTCTGGTCGGGTGTCTCGGCCAAGGAGGCTCTGGCCGGGGTGCTATTCGAAACCTACGGCAACGCCTGAGAGGGATCATGGGAGCCGGAGGCGGGCCACGCCGGCCCGACATCACGTTTGCCGATTTCGATCGTGTCGACATCCGCGCCGGAACGATCGTCGAAGCGGAGCCGCTTCCCGAGGCGCGCAAGCCGGCGATCAAGCTCAGGATAGATTTCGGGCCGGAGATCGGCATCAAGAAATCCTCCGCGCAGATCACCAGGCACTACACGCCGGAGACCTTGGTCGGCAGGCAGGTCTTCGCCGTCGTCAATTTCCCGCCGCGCCAGATCGGCAAGTTCATGTCCGAAGTGCTCACCCTCGGTTTTCCTGACGAGAACGGCGACGTCGTTCTGGGCGCGATCGAGCGCAAGGTTCCGAATGGCGGTCGTCTATTTTAGGCGCAGCAGATGGTCATGGCGATGCGCCTGCCGCGCAGGCGCGCCGCCGTTCTGCCGGACGGTGTTGGACGAAGCGCCGACGAGACGCGAGGTCTGTGAACGTCTAACCTTCAAGGGGGAGATGTCAGGCAGGGGGCAGCGCGAGCGGTCGATCGCTCTGGCCTGCGGACTTCACGTGCGCGGAATGTCCGCCAAGGCCGAGCGCACCGCATCCATGAACATTTCGGCGCATGCATCCCAGCTGTAGCGCAGCGCCTTGGCCAGCGCCTGATCGCGGCTGATATCGAGCGCCGAGAGGGCAGCCGTTCCCAGATCGTCCGAGACGATCCCTCCTTTGCCGTCCCCGATGATGTCGATCGGGCCCGTGACTGGATAAGCGGCTACCGGCGTGCCGCTCGCGAGCGCCTCTATGATGACATTGCCGAACGTGTCCGTGCGGCTTGGGAAGACGAAGACGTCGGCCGAGGCATAGAGGTTGGCGAGGTCCTCCGTCGGCTTATGGCCGAGAAAAAAGACCTGGGGGTACTTTGCCCGCAATCGCTCGAGTTCGGGCCCGTCGCCGACCACGAGCTTGCTCCCGGGCAGATCGAGCTCGAGGAAGGCCGGCAGGTTCTTCTCCACGGCAACCCGGCCGACGCAGAGAAAGATGGGTCTCGGGAAATCGAGGTCCCGACGCCGATCCGGCCTGAACAGCCCGGTGTCGACGCCGCGCGTCCAGGGCTTCAATCTCTTGAAGCCGCGGGCAGTGAGATTCCTGGCCAGCGACTGTGTCGCCACCAGCGTTCCCTGTCCCGCATTGTGGAAGTTGCGGAGCCAGCGGTAGGTCCATTCCTCCGGCACGGGCAGTCGCGCCCTGAGATACTCGGGAAAGCGCGTGTGATAGCTGGTCGTGAACGGCCGCTGCATTGCAAGGCAATGGCGGCGCGCCATCAGCCCGAGTGGTCCCTCGGTCACGATGTGAATGTGATCGGGAGCCGTCTGCTCGATCAGCCGCGCCACGTGACGAGGCGTCGTCAGCGCCAGCCGGATATCGGGGTAGGTTGGCAGGGGCAGGGTAGGAAAGCCAGCGGGCGTCAGGAAGCGCGTTTCGACACCCGAAGCCAGCAGCGTCGCGGAAAGACGCTCCAACGTGTGGACGACACCATTGATCTGAGGCCGCCAGGCGTCCGTCACCATCAGGATTCGCAAAGGCAATTCCCGTCTTCCGGCGGCCAGGGGAATCGGCGGCACGCCTCATCTGAGCGCCTTTGATCAGGATTGCATGACGGGAGGATGAAGGGCTTGGCGGCCCGCGCGGTCTTTCGGCCGCGGGGCGGCCGTGTCGTCGAAGTCAGCCGCAGTCGCGCGACGCCAAGTGATCGTATTCGGCTCCAGAACGGTCTCGACCGCTCGATCAGGCCGGAACCTTGATCGTCGCCTTGAGCCCTCCCATCGCACTGTCGTCCAGCGTGATGTCGCCGCCATGGCTGCGAGCGATGTCGCGGGCGATTGCCAGGCCTAGGCCGGTGCCGCCGACGTCCTGCCGTGCGGAATCGAGCCGCACGAAAGGCTTGAAAACATCCTCGCGGCGTTCGGGCGGGATTCCCGGGCCGTCATCTTCGATCGTCACGATCAGGGCGCCGCGTGTGTGGATTGCAGTCACCTTGACGTTCTTGGCGTACCGAAAGGCATTGCCGACAAGATTGCCGAGCAGGCGCGAAAAGGCGTTCGGCCTGACCTGGACTTCCGGCTTGCCGGCCATCGAGGCTGTGAAACCTCGCTTGCGCAGCTTTGCCTCTTCGCCCAGCTTGTCGAGATAGCATTTGAGATCGAAGCGGCCGGTGTCCTCCGCGGCTTCGCCGCGAGCGAAGGCGAGATAGCCTTCCAGCATCGACTGCATGTCGTCTATGTCCTGGTTGAGCGCCGTCGTGTCGATCTTCTTGCCGGCCAGTGCGAGCTGAAGTTTGAAGCGCGTGAGGATCGTGCGCAGGTCATGACTGACGCCGGTGAGCATCGCCGTGCGCTGCTCGATCTGCCGCTCGATGCGTTCACGCATCTGCAGGAAGGCGACGCCGGCGCGCCGGACCTCCTCGGCACCGCGCGGCTTGAAGTCGCTGGGCGTCGGCCTGCCCTTGCCGAAGCTTTCGGCGGCCTCGGCGAGTTGCATGATGGGGCGGATCTGGTTGCGCAGGAAGGGAATTGCGATGGTCAGCAGGACCAACGACGTGCCGACCATCCATAGCAGGAAGATATGCGTGTTCGACGCGTAGGCCTGGCTGCGCCTGGCGAAAACCCGCAGCACCTTGTCTTCAAGCTGGATACGGATCTCCACGATATTGGAATTGCCGACCGTGTCGAGCCAGAACGGTCGGTTGATCTGCTTGGTGATCTCTTCGCTCAGAATATGATCGAGGATCGAGAAGAACGGCTTCGGCCCCGGCGCGGGCAGCGGGGCAGGTGGCAGCAGGTCGATCTTGAGGGAGAGCCTGTCCTGCGCGATACGGATCACGTCGGCATAATTGTCGCCCGGCGGATAGGTTTCGATCATGTCGATGATCCCCGCGATGTCGCGGGTGACCGCTTGCGACAAGCGCTGCGTGACGGTCTGCCAATGCCTTTCCATGAACATGAAGGCGATGACCGACTGCAACAGGATCATCGGCGCGATTACGATGATGAGCGAGCGCGCGTAAAGGCGCTTCGGCATATAGCGCGAAACGAGTCGCCAGAAGCGCCGCCAGTTGTGGGGGAAGAAGCCCGCCCGGCGAGCTTTCGGGGAACTGCTGGACGCTTCTTCTGGCTGAGTGCCGCCCCCCACGCGCACAGCGCGCGACGGCGTTCTCGCCTTGTCCGCCGATGGGATGTCCGATGCCGCCATACGCCTTTCCGTCGGCGGCCCCATGCCGCCGCAGGCACTAATCTAGGATGTCGACGGCCCCGATGGAACCTGGGCGTCATCCGCCCTTGTCGACGCAGGGTCTATTCGACGCTGAGTCGATATCCGATGCCGCGAACAGTCTGAAGCCAGACCGGATTGGATGGATCGCGCTCGATCTTGCGCCGCAGTCGGTTGATCTGGACGTCGATGGTGCGCTCGCCCACTTCTGATTCGCCGGCCACGAGCTCGTGGCGGGGAATGGTCTCGCCCGCCCGTCCGGCGAAGATCGCCAGGATTTCCTGCTCCCTGTCGGTCAGGCGCAGGGCCTCGCCGCCGCGCTTCAGCTCGCGCTTGGCGATCTGGAAGGTATAGGGGCCAAAGACGATCTGCTCCACCTTGGGCACACTTTGCGGTCCGCCGCGACGCAGGATGTTGCTGATCCTGAGAATCAGCTCGCGCGGATCGAATGGCTTGGGCAGGTAGTCGTCGGCACCCGCCTCCAATCCGGTGATGCGGCTCTCCGTCTCCGACAGCGCCGTCAGCATCAGAATCGGGACGTCGCGTTCGTCACGCAGCGATTTGGTGAGATCGACTCCGCTTTCGCCCGGCATCATCACGTCGAGAACGATGAGATCGAAATCCAGGCCGGCAAGCCTGCGTCGCGCCTCGGCCGCCGTCCCAGCCACCGTCACGCGGAAGCCGTTCTCCGTCAGGTATTGCTTCAGCAAGTTACGGATACGTGTGTCATCGTCGACGACAAGCAAATGCGGAGCGTCATCATCCGGCACGGAAGATGAGTCGGTCATCTGGACTGCCTCCATACGCTTCCCTCCCCGTTTACAGACTATCCTACTCTCTGGGCCGATTGTCGATCTGAGCCCTGAGTTCGGCGTTCACCATGGCCTTCAGGAAGCGTTCGATCGCCTCCCGCTCACTTGGACCAGCCTCTTCAAGTGCAGCATGGATGCGGCGTGACTGTGGCCGCGCGAGCGCCAGCGCGAGGGTGCGACCCTTGGCCGTAGGATAAAGCTCGCGCTGGCGCCGGTCACGCGGCCCCTGCACCTGAATGACATGGCCGGTATCGATAAGCTGCTTCAGTACCCGTGCCAGGCTCTGCTTGGTGATTTGCAGGACTTCGAGCAACTCGGCCACGGTAAGGCCCGGCCTACGGTTCACGAAATGGAGGACACGGTGATGCGCGCGACCGAAGCCATAGTCCGCCAAAAGGACGTCGGGGTCGGAGGTGAAATCGCGATAGGCGAAGAAGAAAAGCTCGATAATGGTAAAATCGATGCCGTCTTCCAGCGTCAGAGCCGTCCTGATCGGCTTGGCGTGTTCGGCGATGCGTTCGGCCATGGTAATCCCGAGATTGCCATTTATGTCAGTCATGTTGACATAAATTGGGTGCGCTGGTAATTTTGGTCAAGCTTTTCGGCGGAATTCGAACGAAAAGGCAAGGAAAAACGGCTTCTCCGGAATTTCCCTCAAATTTGCCTTCGGATTGTGCTCCGCTTACGCTTGAGCCCGCATCATTCGTGCCGCGGACGACAATCAACAATGATCCGGCCCATGGGAGACATTCATGGCATCCGTTCCTTTTGATCAACTCGACGGCTTCATCTGGATGAACGGCCAGTTCGTCAGATGGGCCGACGCCAAGATTCACGTGCTCACCCACGGCCTCCACTATGCGAGTGCGGTATTCGAGGGCGAGCGCGCCTATGGCGGCGAGATTTTCAAGCTCACCGAACACACCGAGCGCCTGCACGAATCTGCCCGGATTCTCGGCTTCAGCATTCCCTACAGCGTGGCCGAGATCGATGACGCTTGCCGCGAACTGCTGAAGAAGCAGGGCTTCGAAGATGCCTATGTGCGCCCGATCGCCTGGCGTGGAAGCGAGCAGCTCGGCGTCTCGGCGCAGGGCAACACGATCCATTGCGCCATCGCCATCTGGCAATGGCCCAGCTATTTCGATCCGGCCCAGAAGCTGAAGGGCATCCGGCTCGACCTGGCCGAGTATCGTCGTCCGGACCCGCGCACCGCGCCCTCCAAGGCCAAGGCGGCGGGCCTGTATATGATCTGCACCCTGTCCAAGCACGCAGCCGAGGCCAAGGGGTATTCCGACGCCATGATGCTCGACTGGCGCGGCCAGGTGGCCGAAGCCACCGGCGCCAACATCTTCTTCATCAAGGACGGCAAGATCCTCACGCCGACACCGGATTGTTTCCTGGACGGCATCACGCGCAGGACCGTAATCGATCTCGCCCGCCGTCGCGGCTTCGAGGTCGTCGAGCGCGCCATCCAACCCGAGGAACTGGAAGGCTTTGAGCAGTGCTTCCTCACCGGCACGGCCGCCGAGGTCACGCCGGTCTCCGAAATCGGGCCGTATCGTTTCGAGGTCGGCGAGATCGTCAAGACACTGATGAACGACTACTCTGCAGAGGTTCAGCCCAAGCGCGCCATTGCCGCGGAATAGGGAAAGCCAAGTAACCGCAAGATTTTCGAGGGCCGCAAGTTGCGGCCCTCGTCGATTCGGGCTTCTGTTATTCCTTTGACTTTCGTTCAATTCGGCGTCTCACTGTGCGCGCCGGACTTGTTGAGTCTGGTTTACTTGGAGGGAAAGTCGATGGAAACGCTTCTTCCTATCATCGTGCAGATCATTACGGGTGTCATTGGTGGCCTGGGTGTGGGCGCCGCGATCCAGCGAGCGGCGATGGGTCAGTTGACGAAGATCATCAGCGGCGCGGTTGGCGGCGTGGCCGGTGGAACGATCCTTGGCAGCTTGCTTGGCGGAGCCGCGACCGGCGATCCGGCAGCCGGTGGCGCGGCAGGGGGAGCCATGGGCGGCCTTCTTGCCGATGCTGTTGGTGGCGTCGGCGGCGGCGCGATCCTCACGGCGATCATCGGCGCCGTCATGAGATCCATGAACAGGGCCTGATCGCGGCCGCTTTCATCTTTCGGCGGGCGGCGATGAGCCGCTCGCTCGCGGGTCCCTTTCATCAGCCATCGTAAAAGCTGCGCTTCGTCGCCCGGACCATGCGCGAGCGGCGTTGCGGCCGGCCGAAAAATGCGCAACGTCGGGTGGACTGTCCCGATCGCGATAATTATGTCTGCCCGGCATCGCCATTGCGAACGAGGCAGCGACATGGGCCAGCTGAATGCCGGGATCATCCCGGTGACACCCTTCCAGCAGAATTGCACGATCTTGTTCGATACCGAGGATAGATCGGGCGTCGTCGTCGACCCCGGCGGCGATATCGACCAGATCATGAAGGCCATCGAGGATAACGGGCTTACGATCTCCGCAATCTGGATCACCCATGGTCATATCGATCATGCCGGTGGCGCGATGGAACTCAAGGACAGGCTCGGCGTACAGATCATCGGGCCCCATGAGGCCGACCGGCCGTTGCTCGCCAATCTTGAAGCCCAGGCCGTTCGCTTCGGCGTCGCGGACCCGGTCCGCAACTGCGTTCCGGATCGGTTCCTCGCCGAAGGTGAGACGGTATCGTTCGGCGCTCATGTTTTCGAAGTGCTGCATTGCCCCGGCCACGCGCCGGGACACGTCGTCTATTACAATCGGGCGGCGCGCTTCGCCCATGTCGGCGATGTCTTGTTTCGCGGCTCGATCGGCCGCACCGATCTGCCGGGCGGCGATCACGAGGCGCTGATCCGCTCTATCAAGGAAAAACTGCTGCCGCTGGGCGACGACGTCGGCTTCCTATGCGGCCATGGGCCCGGTGGCCGTTTCGGCGAGGAACGCCAGACGAACCCGTTCCTCGTGTGAGACTTCCAAACAGTGAGCAAAGGCGCGGTCCGATCCACTCGGCCGCGCCGTCCCGTGTTCTTGCCCGCTTGATTTAGCCCGCTACGCAGAAATGCTCGCGGCCGTCGTAACCCACGAAAGTGCCGGAGCTCGGGTCGAAGCTGCGGTAGCGGCTCCTGCAGTAGCGATACCATTCGCGGCTCCACGGCTCGAGGCCGCCGTAATTGTATTCGACCCCACGATATTCACGGCTCCTGACGGGCGCGGGGGGGTAGTACTGGTCGTCGATATAGGGATCATAGGCCGGGCCGTCATAGATCGGGCCGCGCGGCTGCGACAGCGCGCCGGCAGCCACCGCGCCGACCGCCAGACCGAGGATGCCCGCCGCGACCATGTCACCGTTCGAGTGCCCGTGGTGCCATCCATGACGGCCTCCCGCGTTGGCAGCGGGCAGGGCCGTCAGCGTGGTCGCCGCTACGGCTGCGGACAGTATCGAAGTCTTCAGAAAGCGGTTCATGTCTCTCACCTTGGCATCGAGGTGTCCGCATGGACACTCGGCGTCGAAAGTCGACTATCCATCGAACTCTGCGGTATCCAGTCTGAACGCGAGCTGAACGGATGCCTATGCCCCGCCTACTTTGTGGCCGGCTTTTGCTCCGCCAGGGGAGGAGGGACGTTGAGCGGGTGTCGGCGCCTTGCGCCAACACCCAACGGGCGCTCGAGGCAGTGCCGCGGCGCCAGTCGATATCCACTCAGGACACATACGCTGCGGGAAGTCGCCCGATCTTCCTTCCCCCGCCGAAGCGAAAGCTCCGGCCGCCAGCGCTAAGGCCGGCTTCAGCCGACCCTGAGATTGACTGCCTTCGGACCCTTGCCGCGCTTGTCCGGCTCGGTTTCGAAGGTGACTTTCTGCCCGTCTTCAAGGCCGGGAAGTCCCGAGGCTTGCACCGCCGAAATATGGACGAACACGTCCTTCGCCCCGTCATCCGGCGTGATGAACCCGAAACCCTTCGCATGATTGAAGAACTTGACAGTGCCGGTCTGCGGCATGGGAAACTCCTTTGTCCCACCATCGTCATATCTGGGCGGGTTGCACCCCGCTCAGGCTCGGCCGTTCACTGGAGGAGCAGAAACAGTTCCCCGCGCCGGGGCCATGGCAGGCCCTCTTTTTCGCGATCACCTGGGCCCGACCGGGTCGGGCTTCACGGCAGTCTATTCCAGTCTCCGGGCCGGCAAATGCCCGAACAAGAATTTTGTCGTTCATTTTCCGGGAGCGATCAAGCGAAACTTTCAATATGGCTTATTGACGCTGGCCGGATCTGGACCGCGCAGGTTGCGATGAACGAGTCGATCCTCGTGAAGCCCCGGATGCAAATGAGGCACGACGGGATCCCGCCGTGCCTCAAAGCCATCGCTACTAACGCGAGGCGTGACGCCTTATCAGGCTGTCCGCAGATTGACCGCCTTCGGACCCTTGCCCATGCGATCCGGCTCGACGTCGAAAGTGACCTTCTGGCCATCGACAAGCGTACGAAGGCCCGAAGCCTCGATCGCCGAGATGTGAACAAACACGTCCTTGGCGCCGCCATCCGGCGTAATGAAGCCGAATCCCTTGGTTGCGTTGAAGAACTTTACGGTTCCGGTCTGAGCCATTGGGGGGAATACTCCTTCACCCGTTGCTGCTGGTAGGGTCCTTCCCGTTTCCGGTCGAGAAGGCCCCGGTGGGCTTGGCGATCATGCGTTTCTCGCGCAGAATTAACCCCCCGCCAATGTGGGGCCGTCAGATATTTACAGTATCGGGGAAAGGGTCGTCCAAACGTCCAGTCTCCGGGTCAGCAAATGCCCGAGGACGATTTGTATCGCATGGATGATCGATACTTGCAAGCCGTTAGTAATTCAATGATTTGTCCGCGATTGTAAGTTTTAGTTATGGTGAAATACCGCTCGCCAGCGTGCTTCGACATCCTTGCCCAAAATGCCCGGCACCGCGTCGAGAGGCATGAGGCGTTCGCGCCCCCTTTCGCGCTGTCTCAGGAACGGCACCACCTCATAGGACGCGATTCTTCCCCTGCGCCTTCCGGGCAAGGAGGTGGGCGCAACGATATCGACGAGCAGCATCGCGCCAAGACGAAGCGGCCATCGGCTGCGCGCCCAGGCCGTTCCGAGAAAGTCGCCGAGCCCGTAGGCGACGAGCGTTTCCCCAATCCGTTCCACGGGCTGGACCACATGCGCGTGGCCGCCGACGACGAGGTCAACGCCGCTTTCGGCCAGTCGCTTTGCCGTTGACCTGGTTGCAGGCTGCGGGAAATGGCGGAATTCCATGTCCCAGTGCGGCATGGCGCAGAGCAGGTCGGCCTCGGCCCGTTCCAAGGCATCCCAGCCGTCCCGTTCAAATCCGTCACGGGTCATGACGCGGCCGGCAAATTCCGCCGATGGGGCGTTGCGCCATTCCGTGAAGGCGGCAATGCCGATGGTCATCGAACCTGCATCTATGACCGCGACCGGGCCGCCGATGACGCCCCCGACCGTTCGGATGCCGAGATCGGCAAGTTCGCGCGCCGTCTCGTCGAAGCCCATCCTTCCCTGGTCCAAAGCGTGATTGTTCGCGAGGGACAGGACCAGCCTGTTCGCTTCAATACCCGCGGCGGCCACGACTTCGGACAGGAATTGCGCGGTCATTGCATGGCGGGTTCCGAGGAGGGTCCCCGGCTGTTTCCGCGGCGAGGCCACGACCGGGCTCTCGCAATTGGCGAGGACGAGTTGCGCCGAAGCGATCTTGTCTCGTAGCGTCTTGTCGATAGTGGGAGCCTTCCGGCTTGCCACTGCCGAAATGTCTCCGAGGAAAACCAGCCGCACCACCTTTTCCGCCGACGATGGCGAGCCGCCGGCCGGGGGCGCGAAGCCCGCGTCGTCGCCTCCCAGCGAGGGGACGAGAAAGCGCGGCAGCCAGGACAGCTGATAGGACAGGGGGAAGTTGCTCGACACGGCGTCCTTCTATGGCAACCGGAGCGATTGCGCCAGTTGCGGCGCGCCGGGGGCGAGGCCGCGCCCGCTCAATCCTGACAGCTTGGCGTCAGGATTGGAGCAACATGTGATCGGTGTGGGATGTTCGGCCTTTCCATTTGGCCGGACTCCTCCCATATTCGGGTCATGGCCAAAACCCCTGACAGAAAGTCGCCTCAGGCGAAGGACGATCGTTTCGGCAGCCGGAAGCGCCGCAGCCCATTGACCGATTTCCTGGATGCGTCCGAGCCGCTCGAGCCCAGAGGGTTTGCGGAAGCGCCGCAGCGTGAATTGTCCGGCGCTCCCTTGTCCGGCTCCCTCTCGGAATGGGCGCAGCAGATCGCGCGCGAGGCGGATGAGGAACCCCGCGGCGGACGGGAGGGGCAGTCCGGCAAGCCTAAGAAGAAAATTCCCGAACGCTCGGCCGCGCCGACCAAGACGGCGCGGGGAACCTCCATGGGCGGAGCTGCCAGCGCCAAAGAGCGCGCCGCTGCGGGCCTCAACCCCGTCGCCGGCCTCGATATTTCGCTCGAAGACGCGGAGTCTCTCCCCACCTCCGGTGTCACCGCCACAGTCGCTGCGCTTTCCAAGCTGATCGAAAGCGGCAACCCGCTGCACAAGAACGGCAAGATCTGGACGCCGCACCGGCCGGAGCGCCCCGAGAAATCGGAAGGCGGTATCCGTATCCAGATGAAGTCCGACTTCGCGCCCGCCGGCGACCAGCCGACCGCGATCGCCGACCTGACCGAAGGCGTGCAGCGTGCCGATCGCACGCAGGTGCTGCTCGGCGTCACCGGTTCCGGCAAGACCTTCACCATGGCGAAGGTGATCGAGGAGACGCAGCGCCCGGCGCTTATCCTCGCCCCGAACAAGACGCTTGCCGCCCAGCTCTATGGCGAGTTCAAGCAGTTCTTTCCCGATAACGCCGTCGAATATTTCGTTTCTTACTACGACTACTACCAGCCGGAAGCCTATGTCCCGCGCACGGACACCTATATCGAGAAGGAATCCTCGATCAACGAGCAGATCGACCGGATGCGCCATTCGGCGACGCGTTCGTTGCTCGAGCGGGACGACGTGATCATCGTCGCTTCGGTGTCCTGCATCTACGGTATCGGCTCGGTCGAGACCTATACGGCGATGACATTTCAGATGGAGGTCGGCGACCGGCTCGATCAGCGGCAGCTGCTCGCCGACCTCGTTGCCCAGCAATACAAGCGGCAGGACATAAACTTCGTACGCGGCTCGTTCCGGGTGCGCGGCGATACGATCGAGATATTCCCCGCCCACTTGGAGGATCGCGCCTGGCGCATCTCCATGTTCGGCGACGAGATCGAGGCCATCACCGAGTTCGATCCACTGACCGGCCAGAAGACCGGAGCGCTGAAAAGCGTCAAGATCTATGCGAATTCGCACTATGTGACACCGCGGCCGACGCTCAACCAGGCGATCAAGTCTATCCAGGAAGAGTTGAGGTTCCGGCTCGACGAGCTCAACCGCGCCGGCCGCTTGCTCGAGGCGCAGCGGCTCGAGCAGCGCACGCGATTCGACCTCGAAATGCTGGAGGCGACAGGGTCCTGCGCGGGCATCGAAAACTACTCGCGTTATCTGACCGGGCGCCAGCCGGGTGAGCCACCGCCGACGCTGTTCGAATATATCCCGGATAATGCGCTGATCTTCATCGATGAGAGCCATGTGACAGTGCCGCAGATCGGCGGCATGTATCGGGGCGACTTCCGGCGCAAGGCGACGCTCGCCGAATATGGCTTCCGTCTCCCGTCCTGCATGGACAACAGGCCGCTGCGGTTCGAGGAATGGGACGCGATGCGCCCGCTCACGGTCGCCGTGTCCGCGACGCCAGGGGCCTGGGAGATGGAAGAGGCCGGCGGCGTCTTCGCCGAGCAGGTCATCCGGCCGACCGGCCTGATCGACCCGCCCGTCGAGGTCCGTCCTGCCAAGACGCAGGTCGACGATGTGCTCGGCGAGATCCGCGCCACCGCCAAGGCCGGCTACCGGTCGCTGGTCACGGTGCTGACCAAGCGGATGGCCGAGGACCTGACCGAATATCTGCACGAACAGGGCATCCGGGTGCGCTACATGCATTCCGACATCGAGACGCTGGAGCGCATCGAGATCATCCGGGACCTGAGGCTCGGCGCTTTCGACGTGCTTGTCGGCATCAACCTGCTGCGCGAGGGCCTCGACATTCCCGAATGCGGCTTCGTCGCCATCCTGGACGCGGACAAGGAAGGGTTCCTCCGCTCCGAGACCTCGTTGATCCAGACGATCGGGCGCGCCGCGCGCAACGTCGACGGTCGCGTCATCCTCTATGCCGACCAGATCACGGGTTCGATGGAACGGGCGATGGCCGAGACCCAGCGCCGCCGTGAGAAGCAAATGGCATGGAACGCCGAAAACGGCATCACGCCGGAAAGCGTGAAGTCGCGGATCGCCGACATCCTCGATTCCGTATACGAGAAGGATCACGTCCGCGCGGATATCTCCGGCTTCGCCGAGAGCGAAGGGGCGATGATGGGCAACAATCTCAAGGCCCACATGGAATATCTGGAGAAGGCGATGCGCGACGCGGCGGCCAATCTCGATTTCGAGAAGGCCGCACGGATGCGCGACGAAATCAAGCGTCTGCGCGAGATGGAGCTGTCCGTCTCGGATGATCCCTTGGCGCGCGAGGCCGAACGGGAGAGCCCGGTCTCCGGCCGCGAGAAAGGCAAACACAACAAGGGCGTGGCCCGCCATCGTGTCGCCGGAGAAAGTGCCGGCGGCCGGTCGCTGTTCCAGAAGCCGTCGCTTGACGACATGGGGCCAGGAACCGACATGGCCAAGCCCGTCGGCAAGGGCCTGTTCCGTAAGCCTCACCTCGATGGGATGGGGGCCGACGGTGTGGTCCCTGAAGGTGCAGTTCCCCGTTCGCTGTTCAGGAAGCAGAGTCATGAGGAGGCGCATGGCGCCGACTACGGCATGCCGGGCGAGGGTGGCGACCGGTCGCTGTTTCGCAAGAACACGCTCGACGAGATGACTGTCCGCCGGACCGAGAAGCCGGTTCAGGGGGCGACCCCGGCCAAGCCCGACATCCACGGCTCCGACGACGCGCGGCCCGTGCGTCGCGAGCGTGTCGGCATGGGTTCCTATGAGGATCCCGCGGATGAGCGGCAACGCAAGCGGCGGTCACGCAAATCGGGCCGGCCGGGGCACTGATGGGCAATGACGACGCGGTTGATCATTTCAGCCTTCTGAACGGATAACAGTTCAGGATGTGCTCGTGGAAATACCTTCCCGCCGAATCCGTATGCGAAAACCCATAGGCCACGTCGGGCGGGACGCCGCGGTAAAGATAAACGGAAGCGCTCTGGAACATCACTTCCAATCCGCGTCTCTCCGGTAAGTAGAAAACCGCGGCGATGGCGTCCGAGTGCGGAATGTCTATCCTCTCAACCTTGGCCATGACGGTCGTCCCAGAAATCAAGCCTGAATGGGCTCGCCTGGCAACGCATGCATGTTGCAGACGTTCCTTCTGTTCTCGAGGACGTAGGGACGGCCATGCCGGGAAGGCGGCATACACATTCGCCAGCCGCCCGGCGGTTCGACACACACGGTCGTACTTCTGATGCAGGTGGCGGCCATCGCCCCAATCCCTCCTCGGGAACCGTGCGCTATGTCAGCGTGGGAGCCGCAAAGACGGGCGGCTTTGCTGGGGAAGCCATGAGGTGAGTGGCAGACCTGGCTTCTGATTCAACGAAGGGAGCTAAGTTCCTGCACGCGCAGAGATATTTTCAGGTCAGCCGTAACGCAGCTTCAGGCCGATGATGGTCGCGATGAACAGGAACGTCACGGCGTTGGCCATGATGATCGGCCAGGAGCCGATGAACAGCCCATAGAGCATCCATAGGAAAATGCCCGTCGCCAGCGCGGCATTCGTGAAGAGTGAAATGTCCTCGGTTCTGCGCTCGCGCACTATCTTCAGGATCTGAGGAAGCCAGGCGAGCGTGGTGATAAGGGCGGCGAGAGACCCGATGAGTTCGACCGAGGGATGCAAGAAAGGAACTTTCGAAGCAGGGGAATGCTGCATTGTAGATGCGGAATGATGGACAATTTGTGAAGTGCGTCGACTTGATGCGCCAGTTTTGGCGCAAGACGACCCGCTACCAGGTTTTTCCTCCGCGGGAGCTGCGTTGACCAGTAGCGATTCGAGCGGCTCCCAAGTTGATTCCGGATGTCTGCGCAACCCGCTGTTTCGGCATGGAAATCTCAGGGGAAGAGCGGATTCTGGGTCATCTCCAGATGCAGCGACTTCCCATCCCAGGGATGAGCCTCGCAGACGGCCTCGTCGAGTTCGACGCCAAGTCCGGGCTCCTTCGAGGGAATGACGTTGCCATTCTCCCAGGTGATCTTCTTCTTTAAGAGTTTCTCGTGGAAGCCGTCCCATTGCTTCAGCGATTCCAGGATCAGGAAGTTGGGAAGCGTGACGGCGAGCTGAATGTTGGCCGATCCGACGATCGGCCCGCAATAGCAATGGGGGGCCACTTGGATGTGGTGCGCCTCCGCCATGGCCGCGATCTTCTTGGTTTCGAGGATGCCTCCGGATCGTCCAAGATCGGGCTGCAGGATTGACGCTGCGCCGGTTGCGATGACACGAGCGAACTCCCATTTCGTCGTCAGCCGCTCCCCCGTCGCGATGGGAATCGAGGTGCCGCGCGCCACCTGCGCCATCACCTCTGGCACGTCCGGTGGGACAGGTTCCTCGAACCAGAGAGGATCGTACGGCTCCACGGCTCGCGCCATCCGCAAGGCGCCCGACGCCGTGAACTGGCCATGCGTGCCGAACAATATGTCGGCCTTGTTTCCCACAGCTTCCCGGATCGCCTTCACCATGCGAACGGATAGATCGATGTCGACGAGCCGCGGCTGGTGGCCGTCGAAAGCGGTGTAGGGCCCGGCCGGGTCGAGCTTCACCGCGTTGAAACCCTGGGCGACATAGTGTGCCGCACACTCGGCCGCGAGCTCCGGGTCGTTGTAGACGTTCCGCTCGGGATCCTCGACCTCGCTGGGGAAGGCGCTGCCCGTGTGGGGATAAAGATAGGTATAGGTCCGCAGCGCCTCGTGCACCCGGCCGCCGAGCAGCTTGTAGACCGGCTTGCCCGCCTCCTTGCCGATGATGTCCCAACAGGCCATCTCCAGCGCCGAGACGCAGCCCATCATCGAAACGTCGGGCCTTTGCGTGAAGCCCGAGGAATAGGCCCGCCGGAAGAAGGTCTCGATATCGTGCGGGTCCAGGCCGACCAGATAGCGTTCTGCGCAGTCCTCGATCATCTTCGCCGTCAGATGGGGTCCGAAGGTGGCGTTGTAGGCCTCCCCGTAACCCACCACGCCGCCATCGGTGACGAGCTTGACGAAGATGAAGTAGCGGCCGCCGATTCCGGGCGGCGGGTTGCCGACGACGAAGGTCTTGACGTCCGCGATCTTCATGAGGGCCTCTCCCTTATCGATGGTCCGCGAGGATGAGATCCGCGCCCTTCCAGCCGGTCGCCATCGTCGCGGCATTGGTGTTGCCGGTGATGTTGCCGGGAAAGATCGACGCGTCGACGATGCGCAGGCCGGACACGCCATGCACCCGCAGTCGAGGGTCCACGACCGCAGCCTTCGGATCCGGGCCCATGCGGCAGGTCGAGACGGGATGGTAGACGGTGCCGCAACGCCTGCGGAAATCGAGGATCAGCTCTTCGTCCGTGCGGCAGGCTGCGCCGGGCAGCACCTCTTCGGCGATGACCTCCGACAGCGCCCTGGTCGCGGCCATCCTGCGCAGGAACTTCACGGCATCCAGCATCTCGGCGACATCCTCGTCGGTCGAGAAGGCGTTGGCGACGATCTTCGGATAGGCGAAGGGATCGCTGGAGCGGATCGTGATCGAGCCACGGCTGGTCGGACGGCAGTTGGACAGGCCGATCGAGAAGCCCGGCCAGGGGTCGGGTGTCAGGATCGGTCGCTCGCCGACCCTCGGAATGACTGTCGAGAATGCCTGGAAATAGAGCTGCATATTGGCCCGCTGTCGCCCGGGATCGGTGCGAAAGAAGCCGCCACCCTGGTTCATGCTCATGGACAGGGGGCCTTTTCGCAGCAGAAGATATTGCGCGCCCACCAGCATCTTGCCCCACCATGGGCGCAGGATCTGGTTCAGCGTCGGCACCGTGGCCTTGTAAGTGTAGTTGATGCCCAGGTGATCCTGGAGATTGGCGCCGACGTGGTCGTTTGCGTGAACGACCGGAATCCCAAGCTCCCTTAACAGGGCAGCGGGCCCGATGCCGGAGAGCTGCAGCAATTGCGGCGTGTTGACGGAGCCGGCGCAAACCACGACCTCGCGGCCCGCGACGGCCGTAAAGAAGCGCCCATCCTTGCAATAGTCGATGCCGACCGCGCGGCTCCCTTCGAAGCGGATGCGGGTGGCCAGAGCCCTGGTCTCGATGCGAACGTTCGGCCGCCTCATTGCGGGGCGCAGGAAGGCGCGGGCGGCGGACATGCGCCGGCCGGCTTTCGTGGTGATCTGATAGATACCGACGCCGTCCTGCTCCGCCCCGTTGAAATCGGAGTTCAAGGGCAGCCCGAGCTCCTTGCCGGCCGCGAGGAAGCGCTGGCAGAGCGGATGTACGTTGGGCCTGTTGTCGGTGACATGGACGGGACCGCCGCGGCCACGCCAGACGTCGGCGCCGGCCTCGTTGTCCTCGATCGCCTTGAAGGCCGGTAGCATATCGTCGAACCCCCAGCCGGGATTGCCTGCGTCGCGCCAGCAGTCGAAATCCTCGCGCTGCCCCCTGATCCAGACCATGGCGTTGATGGAGCTCGAGCCGCCGAGCAGCTTGCCGCGCGGCCAGTGGTCGGCATTGCCGGCAAGGCCTGGATCGGGCTCGGTCTTGTAGTTCCAGTTCACAGCCGGATCGAAGAAGGTCTTGCCGTAGCCGAGCGGCATCTGCACGAAGAAGCGGCGATCCGAGCCGCCCGCCTCCAAAATCAGCACCGAGAAGCGGCCGCCCGCCGAAAGACGCTCGGCGACCACCGAGCCGGCGGAGCCGGAACCGACGACGATGAAGTCGAAGATCTTCGTGGACAATGTCGTTCAACGCCCGGCCGAAACAATGAAGCGGCCAAGCCTAGTCCGGCGCTTTCAACGCACAGGTCGGCCTTACGGCATGGCTTGTGAAAAAAGCGACCGGCCGAGCTCTCTCATGGCCGGTTCGGCGAAGGCGCGTTGACGGGCCGGCAGGTCCGCCTTACGAACCGGGCAAACAGAGCGAGGGCATTATGGCAGTTGCGGAGACGGAAAAGCCGGTTGGCGAATTGACATTGCGGACGCTCGCCATGCCGGCCGATGCCAATGCCGCGGGCGACATATTCGGTGGCTGGGTCATGGCCCAGATGGATCTGGCATGCGGCATCCGAGCCGCCGAGCGGGCGAAGGGCAGGGTGGTCACAGCTGCCGTGAAGGAGATGTCGTTCGCCAAGCCGATGAAGATCGGTGACACGCTCTGCATCTACACCCATATCGAGCGGATCGGGCGGACCTCGATGGTGCTCAAGGTCGAGGCCTGGGCGCAGCGTTACCTTTCGGACCTGATGGAGAAGGTCACCGACGCCGACTTCGTCATGGTGCGGCTCGACGCAAGCGGCAAGCCGACGCCCGTTCCCGAGACGTGAACAGACCGTTTCGGAAGTGACTACGCGGCTCGTGCGAGATCGAAACGCATACGCGCTTCCCTGACCCGGGCCGTGTTCAGGCGCGCCCATTCCCCGAGCGCGTTGACCGGTACGAGCAACTCGCGACCGAGATCGGTGAGTTCGTAGTCGACACGCGGCGGAATGGTCGGAAAGACAGTTCTTGTAATGAATCCATCACGTTCCAGGCCGCGCAAGGTCGCGGTGAGCATCTTCTGCGAGATGCCGCCGACGGCGTGGCGCAACTCGCTGAAACGCATCGGACCGTCTCCGAGCTTGCCGACGACAAGGACCGTCCATTTGTCGCCCACGCGCTGAAGGATTTCGCTGACGGCGCGGCAGTCTTCACTGTGATGCGGGTGCCTTGGTTTCAAAAAAGTGCCTCCTTGTGCACTGCGGCAATAGTCACCTAGATAGAGCCGGTTTCCAAAGGATACCAGATTCTGAAAGGAGAAGAAAATGTCCAAGCCTAGGATCGCGGTGGTGCTCGGCTCGACGCGCGAAGCTCGATTCGCCGATGTGCCCGGCAAGTGGATCGCCGATCTCGCGGCCAAGCGCGGTGATCTCGATGTGGAGGTCGTGGACCTGCGCGACTATCCGCTGCCCTTCTTCGACGAGGTCGCGTCGTCCCTGTGGGCCCCGTCCCAGAACGCGGTCGCTCAGAAGTGGCAGAAGAAGGTCGACGAATTCGACGGTTTCATCTTCGTGGCCGCGGAATATACGCATGGCCCGACGGCTGTCCTCAAGAATGCGCTCGACTACGCCTACACCGAGTGGAACAAGAAGCCGGCAGGCTTCGTCGGTTACGGTGGCGTGGGTGGCGCCCGCGCGGTCGAGCAGCTCCGTCTCAACGCTATCGAGCTCCAGATGGCGCCGGTCAGGACCGCCGTGCACATCGTCTGGGCAGACTATTCGGCGATCAAAGGTGGCCAGAACATCGCTGAGTTCGACCATCTGAACGCTGCCGGGACCGAGATGCTCGATCAGCTTTCCTGGTTTGCCAAGGCGCTCAAGAAGGCCCGGAACGAGGATGCCGCTGCCGCGGACGCCAAGGCGGCCTGAACGGTTCAATAACTCGCTGCGGGGCCTCCCACCCGCGGAGTGATTGTCGGCAAGGGCAGCGCGATGCGCTGCCCTTCGCGTTTCGAGCCGCTTGCGAGCGCACCTCCGGAGCGCCCCGCTCGAAAGGACGCGCCGCGCGCTATTGGGCGGCCGGCAGTTTCGAGGCTATCACCTTGTCGATGCGGCGACCGTCGAGATCGACGACCTCGAAGCGCCAACCCTGAGCCTCGACGGACTCGCCCGTGACGGGAAGGTGGTGCAAATGGGAGAGGATGTAGCCGGCAACGGTCTCGTAATCCCGGTTCTCCGGGAGCTCGATTCCGAGCTGATCGGCCATTTCGTCCGCCTGCATGTAGCCGGCGAGCAGCCATGAGCCGTCCTCTCGCTGCACGACGAGCTGATCGTCCTCGTCGAGATCGGAGCGAAATACGCCCGTGATGGCTTCCAATATGTCGGCCGGCGAGACGATGCCTTCGAAATGACCATACTCGTCATGAACCAGCGCCATCGGCACGTCCGAATCCTTCAGGGTCGCCAGCACGTCGAGGGCGTCGGCCTGATCGTGCACGATGGGAGCGGGTCGCAGATGGCGTCGCGGATCGAAAGGTTGGCCAGCGAGGAGGGCGGCGAGCACTTCGCGCGACTGCACGACGCCGACCATGGCGTCGACGCTGCCTTCGCCGGCAGGCAGGCGGGAGTGCGGCGTCTCCATGAGAAGCTTGCGGGTTGTCGCCTCGTCCGCCTGCAGGTTGATCCAGTCCACTTCGGTACGGGGCGTCATCACGCCACGCACGGCGCGGTCGCCGAGGCGCATGACGCCGGCAATCATCCGCCGCTCATCGGACTCGATCGTGCCGTGATGCTCGGCCTCGGCCACAAGCATCTTGATCTCCTCGTCGGTGACCTTTTCGCCGCTTTCCTCGCTCTGGCCCATGATCCAAAGGACGGCGCGGCCGGAAATGTCGAGCAGCCACACCACCGGGGCGGCCACCTTGGCCAGCAGCGTCATGGCGGGCGCCACGCGCACGGAGATCCCTTCCGGGTTTCTCAGCGCAAGCTGCTTTGGTACCAACTCGCCGATGATGAGCGACACATAGGTGATGACGGCCACGACGACGCCGACGCCCACAGCATTCGCTGCTCCCGCGCTCATGCCGTTTTCCGACAGCAGCCGGGCCAGCCGTTCACCCAGCGTCGCGCCGGAAAACGCGCCCGACAGGACACCGACGAGCGTGATGCCAATCTGCACTGTCGAGAGGAAACGGCCAGGATTCTCGCCAAGCGCCAGGGCGGGACCCGCCCCCTTGACCCCGCGTTCGATCATGGCTTTCAGCCGGGCCGGTCGGGAAGAGACGATGGCCAGCTCGGACATTGCGAGAAGGCCGTTCAGGACGACGAGTACAACGACCGTCGCGATTTCTATGTAAATCATAGAGATCCCAATAGCATCGCGCCCGCCATTTGATGAAGAGCAAAAAACGCGTAACCGGTAGGGTTTTCGTCACGGCCTACCGGCAGGCCCGATGGCCGTTGCGACGCTCCTTGATGTCGAAGTGGAAATGGTTTCGGTGATCGTGGTCATAGCCTGGCCCGAGCACCGTGGTGAAATAGTCGCAGCCGTCGGCGCGCACCGAATTGAGGAAGCCGCGCTGGCGGAATGCGAACCAACCAGGCTTGCGCACGTCGATGTCGCGGCCGTTGTTGAGTTCGATACGCATGATGTCGAGGGCATTGCCCTTGGAATGTTCGGACGCAGTCCTGGTGCCGCGAATCGGGCGGCAGGAATAGCTCGACCCTTGGTGGATGGTTTTGACGCCTGAGAAGTAGCGTGCGCGTGCGCTGGGGATCAATTCGCGGCGTGTCCAGAGCGCGATCGTTGCCGCCATCTCGCAGCGAAGCGTGGCCGCCGGTTTTATCTGGACGCTTCCGATGGCCGACACCTTGACTGGATGGTCGATCACGCACAGGCCGCCGCCATCGATCGGCGGCAGTTCCTCATAGCGCACTCCCAGCCGCTTCAGCTCCGCCCGGCAGGATACTTCATCCGCCGGCATCACATTGGGCTCTGCGGGCATCATCCGAGGCGCCAGGGTCGGGTCACCCACACGCGGATAAGCGACCAGTTGCGGGCCGGCTGGGGCCGCCTCGGCCGGAGCGGGCACGGCCTCGATAATGGCTGGCTCCACGGGAACCGGTTCCGCGAGCGGCGGCGCGGACTGGGCCGGAGGAGGGGCTGGGCTCTGGTAGGTGGGGACCGGCGCGGCGGGAGCGATGGCGGCGACACCGCTCGGCAAACCGGCGGTCGTTACCCCGACATCGACCTCCGGTCGCAGCGAGAGCACGTTATCGGTGCTGCACGCCGTCATCGCGATGACGCCGATAGCGAAGCTCAGAATGATCGGCTTTCGCCGCAGCCCAGGGCGATGAGATGCGACGTCGGCGGCACGGTTCGCGATCGAGGGCCGCGCGACTATTCGGGTGCGGAAACGACGCTTTGTCTTTGTGAATCCGTACATTCGGCGTTCCGAGGCAAGGCCAGCGCAGCAGAAATCGATCCAGGTTTCCCGGGCCGATGCTGTCATCGCCGACCCGCGTTCGCCGTCACGATACGGGCGAAGGGTAAAGGAAAGCTCAGCGCGGGTTTTACGCCTGTGACCGGATCCAGGCCGTCCAGGCTCCCGTTCAGCGGCAGTAGGTCCCGCCATTACGACGCTTGGCGAGGTCGAAATGGAAATGTTGCGCATGGTCGGGATCCGTGCCGGGCCCCAGGACCGTTTTGAAGGGGCCGCATGCCGCCATCCTCACCCTGGAAAGAAAGTCGGCTTCCTTGGGATCGGTCGCCGCCGCGACGCTGATGATCCGACCGCTGGCCAGCTTGAAGCCGCCGATGTCGATGGCGTTGGCGAAGGCGTGCTCAGAGAGTTTCGTCGTGCCATTGCGAGGACGGCAGACAAAGGCGGAGCCGTGACTTATGGCGACAAGGTCTTCGCCGAATACAGACTTGGAGGCGGGGACGACGATCTCTGCCAGGAAGCGGGCGGTTGCCTCGGCCGTGGCGCAATTGAGTACGGCTTGCGGCGCGATATCGATGCCTTGGCCAAGGGACGCGACGGCAAGAGGGTGGCCGACGACACAGCCGGGCGCTTCGTCGATCGGGGCACGGTCGGAGAAATCGACGCCAAGCGTGCGCAGTCGCGCACGGCACGCAAGCTCATCTGTCGGGACCGGCGGTGCGGCTCGGCGTGCCTCGTCCGTCTCGTCGTGGCGCGCCGGCGGATAGGCGGGCGAGGCCTGCTCCTCCGGTTCGGAGCCTGACGGCGGCCGGGGCGAAGGCAAGGGCGGCCGATCGCCGGTGACCCTCGAAATGTCGGCTTGCGGAGGTGGCGAGGGGAGGGGCAGTAATTCCGTCGGAGCAAGCGGCGAAGGAGCCGGCCTGGGCGCCCGACCGGGAAGGTCAAGCGCAGCGGCGCTCCCGGGGGCCGATGCGAGGATCATGCAAGAGAGGCCGGTCGACAGCCGGATTGCCAACAATGTCATAGCGGCAACATGGCACGGGCGTCACGGATTTGAAGCCGTATCGCCTCCCGTTACCGACCAAGCGTGGCCCTTAAACAGCATTAAATACCACGAAATCAGGACGTTGTCCCGAGTGGCGCGGCTGAATCACTTTGAGTGACGCGTCCGTCACGCGCCGATCGCTTCCAGCCCTTCCTCCAGATAGTCGGCGAGCAGGGGCAGGCCGAGGAGGTAGGATGATGTGCGCGTGCCGCGGCGTTGCCGGGCCTCGTTGACGGCTTCGGTCCACTCGGCGGCATCGTAATCGCCGCGGCCGATCCATACGAGGGCGACCAAGTCCGCTGCCTCATCGACGTTCAGATCGTCGATCAGTTCGCGGAGTTCCTCTTCGGTAAGATTCTCTTCCTTCTCCTCGGCAAGGCCATCGTGGCTATGACTGTCGTGGGTGTCCCCGTCGAGTTCGACCTCGTGTTCGCTGCCGTCCGCATAATCGTCGTTCAACGCGGCGCCCACCGCCTTGGCCTTGAGGATGAACAGGCGTACGGTGTCTGGATCGATGGTGAGTTCCCATTCCTTCTCGCCGGGCCGCTGCACTGCCACCTCCATCTCCGAGCGGTCTGATGATAACGCATTTCGAAGCGCTACGTCAGAAGGATGGCGCGGCACGGATTGACAGCAAGGACCGGCGCGCTGAAATGCGCTGCTTGCTCACACCGAAACGGTCCCATGACAACGCTCCTTTCGCCGAAAGTCCTTCCGATCCTCATGCTCGTTGCCTCGAATGTCTTCATGACCTTCGCCTGGTACGGTCATCTGAAGTTCAAGATGTGGCCGCTCTATACGGCCGTCCTCTTGAGCTGGGGCATAGCTTTCATCGAGTATTGGCTCGCCGTGCCGGCCAATCGTATCGGCCACGAGGTCTATTCTGCCGCTCAGCTCAAGACCATTCAGGAGGTCATTACGCTCAGCGTCTTTGTCGTCTTTTCGGTGTTCTACCTGAAGGAGGCGATCACCTGGAATCATGTTCTCGGCTTTGCTCTCATTGCCGGCGGAGCGGCCCTGATCTTCCGCGCCTAAAGCATCGCTGAGGTGGTCCGCATCGGAATCGATGCGACCCAAGAGAACTTTGACGGAATAGAGTGGTGCGAGGATGCGTTTGTCTCCCTAGAGCGCTGCGTGTGCGTTCGGGGAGGACGTTCCGACATTGGAACGCGGTTTCGTCCTGGCCCAGATCGGCGTCCATTTTCGCGCGCATGCGGCGGCGACCCCATCGGGAGGCTTTGTCATGAGCATACGACTGACGCTTGGTCTGGCTTCCATTCTCCTCGCAGCCCCGATGCTCGCGGCGCCGGCGATGACGGCGGGCGGTGGTGGTGGCGGCAGTGGAGGAGGAAGCGGTGGTGGTAGCGGCGGCGCCGGGGGCGAGGCTCCGACGATCACCCGCTGCAAGAAGGGCACCATCTGGAACGGAAGGAAATGCGTGCCCCCGAAGCGGGGTGAACTCAACGACGAGATTCTCTACGAGGCGGGGCGGGAACTGGCCGATTCCGGGCGTTACGGCGAGGCGATCACCGTGCTCAGCCTCGCGGCCGACAAGTCGGATCCTCGAATCCTGAACTATCTCGGCTATTCGCATCGCAAGCAGGGGCGCATCCAAGTCGGCCTCGGCTACTATGCGGAGGCTTTGAGGGTCGATCCCGACTATACGCTTGCGCGCGAGTATCTGGGCGAGGCCCACCTTCAGCTCGGGAATGTGAAAGCGGCGCGAGAGCAACTCGGCGAAATCGAGAAGCGGTGCGGGAAGACCTGCTCCGAATACACGCAGCTTTCGGACCGGATCGCTGCCTTCGAGCAGAAAGGATGATGCCAGATCCGGGTGCTTCGATGTATTCTGGCGTGGGGCGTCGGGCGCGGCCATGCGGATGAAAATCACGCAAAGGCGGGAATAGACGCCTGGCCGAAGCGTTGGTCACGCGAGGACCAGCAAGGAGGCTGCCATGCAGAGACTAACCCTCGCCTTGGCTTCGATGCTTTTCGCCGCCCCGCTGGTGGCGACACCGGCCTTTTCGGCAGGCGGCGGCGGGGGCGGCGGCCAGACGACCACCCAATGCCAGAGGGGGCAGGTCTGGGATGCCAAGCGGCAGAAATGCGTAACGCCTAAAAGAGGCGAGATCGACGACGACAGCCTCTACGAGGCCGGGCGCGAGCTCGCCAATGCTGGTCGCTATGGCGAGGCCATCGTCGTGCTCAGCCTTGCCGCCGACAAGTCCGATCCCCGCATCCTTAACTATCTCGGCTATTCCCATCGCAAGCAGGGGCGCGTGCAGGTGGGCCTCGGCTACTATGCGGAGGCGTTGCGCGTCGATCCCGACTACACGCTTGCGCGCGAGTATCTAGGCGAGGCCCACCTCCAACTCGGCGATGTCACTTCCGCGCGCGAACAGCTCGGAGAGATCGAGAAACGCTGTGGCAGGGGCTGCGCGGAATATGCTGAGCTGTCCGAACAGATCGCAGCATTCCAGAGACGAGGATGATGCGGGACTTCGCGCTCTCACGGGCCAAGGGAGTGGGTGAGAGGCGAGGCCAGAATGGGCGGCCGCAGCGCAGCCGCCCATTCTCTTCCCGGCCGGCAGCGCCAATCAGGTCGGACTGGCCAAACGTCTTACTCGTGCCGCGTAAAGCGAGCATGCGGCGAACCACTAATCGGCCGGGACGACCTCCCAGCTGTCATCCGGGTTGAAACGATCGATATAGCCGACGATCGCGTCTGTGCTCTCGCCAAGGTCGATTTCGTAGACGATCCCTTGCTGATTGACGGCGAACGTCTTGACACCGGTCTCGCCATATTTGACCGGCCAGGCAAGCAGGCCAAAGCCGGCGATCATGTTGTCATTGATGACATAGTCGTATGCACCGCCGGCGATGCGATCACCCTGGCCGTTCAAGATGCGGAAGCGATATCCGAAATAGCCTTCATCCTGCCTGGCGTCTTGCATCTCCGCCCTGTCAGCGAATGCGCCCGCCGGGCTCTCACCGTCGCCTTGTTCTGGCGGCCAGTAGAGTCCGTCCGTCGCGCCCTCGCTGCTGATGAGCTTCTGGGCGTATTCGAGCACGCCATCGCCGTCATGATCCTCGGACGCGTATTCCCTTTGTGCGTCGACATAGGCGCGAAGGGTGGCGATCGCCTCCAGTTCGTTTTCGCCCACCCGTCGGTTGATGATTTCCTCCAATCCGGCTTCCGTGTCGAAGGCCCATTTACCGTCCTCGCCCTTTACCAAGGGAAAGGGCATTGGCCAGAGCTTCTGTCCAAGCTGCAAAAGCTGGCGATCGTCCATTTCCTGTACGGCGAGCTGTTGTGCCGCAGCCTCCCGCATCTGTTCGAACGTATCCTTCGCATTGGTGTCTTTCGCGAGCTTGGTCCCATCGAGGCCAAGGAGCTTGGCCAGGCCGCTGAAGTCATCGCCGGCAAGAGCCGATTTGAAAGCATCGATCGCCGCGGCGGGTGTATCGAAAGCGGGCGATCCGGCCTCCGCCTCGACATCAAAGATGCTCGGCTCCTGCTGTGATCCGCCGCCCTGACTTTGGTCCCGAATCGTTTCCTGGGCCTGGCCAGTCGGCACGGAGACGAAGCCCGCCAGGATGGCGATCACGCAGGCTGAGCGCAGAAAATTGAAATGATCGTCCGAACGCACTGTCCTGCTCCTATCTTAGCGCCTGCGGCCGCCGCCGCCGCGATGCATGGCTCTTCCCCCGCCACCGCCGCGATGCATTGCGGGCCTGCCACCACGAGAGCCGCCACCGAGCGAGTGTTGCCCTCTTGACGATTGCACCCTCGCCACCCTGCCGCGATCCACGTTTCCCAGCGCCGAGGGCTTTCTCGGGCGGTTGTCGATCCGTGCAGCGGCCTTGGGCTTTCCTGCCGGGCGATTGACATTGGCAGGCCTCTTGCCGGCGGCTTTCGCCACGTTCTGCCTCGCCTGACCCTGTTTCGCGATGTTCTGCCGAGCACCCGGCTGCTGAAGATTTGCTCGAGCCTTGGCCGCCGCACCGGGGTTCTGCTTCAGTCCTTCCAGCGTGCTTTTTCGGACATCGTTGACCTTGGCGGCGCGGTTGGGAAGATCGGCAGCCCGGTTGTTCCGAATTTCGGTCGCCCGGTTGCGGATCGCATTGTTGTTGTCCGCTCTTACCCGATTGCCGATATTCGTGCGGTCGATTTTCGCAAGCTGGTTCCTGTCCAGATTGATCTTGGAGCGATCGACATTTCTCCAGTCGACGTCATTGAGATTGAGCTTCCCGTTGAAATTGTTGTTGTTGAAACAACGGTTGCAGTCGACGTCCACATCGCTGCCGTTCCAGCGTCCGCCCCACACGCCCCAATCGTCCCAATTGACCGCGGCTGCCCAGAGTGCTCCGGTTGCCGCTGCCGCGAAGAAGGTCGCACCCGGGTTCCAGTAATAAGGATAGGGGTCGGTGTAGTATCCTATCGGCGCCGGAGCGTAGCCCGGATCATAGAGCATTTGAGGCTCGTAGCGGGGCACGTAGATCTTCTCGGTGCTTGCCGGCTGAATGATCACGTTGTCGTTCTGGGTAACGACCTTGATCTTATCGTCGCTCTTGATGATCCCCTTGGCCACGGCCTCGTCGCGCAATTGCTGAATGGCGACCAAGACGTCCTTCTGCTGGTAGGCGATGGCGTCCCCGAACGACTGCGTCCATTCCAAGTCGTCGCTCATCATCTTGACGATCTCGGGATAGTTGAGAAGCGAAATGACGCTCCCGTCCCAGCTGTCCTTCGGTTTGAGGCTCTTGTCCTTGGCGTATTTGTCGAGGTAACGCGCGGCTTCGACGATCTGAAGCGGATAGAGCGCAGCGGCCGAGATCAAGGCGACGAGTTCGTCCGGGTAGAGGGCGATCCGTGCGACCAGGACCTCGAGCTCATCGGCGCTCAACGGTTCGGGGGCCTGCGCGGCGGCGTCGGTTGCGACCGCCGCCTGTTCCTGGGCTGCTGCCGGTGGCGATGCCAGCGCCGCCGACATGGCGAAAGCGAGCGCTACGGCCGCTCCGCTCCTGATAAACTTCACGAGCAACATCTTCCGCCTCCTTCCGCCTTGGTCGAGGCGGGCTATTGATCAGAAGTCCAGTCGCAAATTGATCGCTGGCTCTTTTAGAGCCTGGCGGCGATGTTCTGAGAATGTGCCGAGATTTACAATAGTTGCAGCAGAATTATTCCAAATAATTTTATTGCTGTTGGTACGCTCGGAGGCGTGCGCTAGTCCGCTCGCGAAAGGCGGACGATCGCGCCGTTGCTCTCGTCGGTGAGCAGCCACACCGAGCCGTCGGGGGCGACTTTGACGTCGCGGATGCGGCCGAATTCACCTTCGAGGATGCGCTCCTCACCGACTATCTTGCCGGCCTGGTCCCGGTCCAGCCTTACGAGAAGTTCGAATTTCAAGGATCCGACGAGCAGGTCACCTTTCCATTCCGGGAACATGCTTCCCTGGTAGGAGGCAAGCCCCGACGGGGCTATGGAGGGATCCCAATAGTAGACGGGCTGCTCGTATCCCTTTGCCGCCGTGCCGACACCGATCTTCGAGCCGGAATAGTTGACGCCGTAGGAGATCACGGGCCAGCCGTAGTTGCGGCCGGGTTGCGGCTGGTTCACCTCGTCTCCGCCTTTCGCGCCATGTTCGACGGTGGCGAGACCGTTCCAGACGGGATCGAAGGCCGCGCCCTGGACGTTGCGATGGCCCTTGGACCATAGTTCCGGCAACCAACCATCGGGCTTCGGATTGTCCTTGGGAACCGATCCGTCAGGGTCGATGCGGATCACGGCGCCGGCACTGTCTTTCTTGTCTTGGGCACGGTCGCCCTCGCCACGATCACCGGTGGTGATGAAGAGCGTGCCGTCCGGGTGGAAGACAAGGCGCGAGCCGAAATGCTGTCCCTTGCCGGTTTTCCTGGCCATCGAGAAGACGACATCCACATCCTCGAGCCTTGGTTTACCGTTCTCACGGACCAGGCGCGCCCGTGCTACCGCCGTACCGGCGCCGCCTTTGCCAGGTTGGGAAAAGCTGAAGAAGATCGTTCCCGAAGCGGAAAAGTCGGGTGCCGCGACAACGTCCAGCAGTCCACCTTGACCCTGCGCCCATACTTTAGGCACCCCCTGGATCGGATCGGACAAGGTGCCGTTCCTGACGATGCGCATGCGGCCCGGCCGCTCCGTCACGACTGCGCTTCCATCCGGCAGGAAATCAAGGCCCCACGGATGCTCCAGCCCGTCGACGATGGTCGTGGCCTGCAAATTGATCGTGTCGGTCTTGAACGTGCGGCTTTCCGCGGCCGTCGCGACAGTGGGCAGGCCGACGACCGCAAGCGCGATGAGGAGATGCAAGCTCTGGAACATCCGGCGGACATAGGCGTTTGGCTGGTCCTTGCAAGGAACCGAGGCGGTGACAGAGATCAAAAGCGGTGTATCCTCGATCACAACGGGGTGAGGGCGAATCAAGCAGCATATGGACGAAGTTTCTCTCGGCCGGCGACGCCGGGGGAGAGGGAAATAGGGCTACCGAGCGCCGACGAAATCATCGAACCGGATTTTTTAGCGTGAAAATGCCGGAAGCGTTGCTATATTACGCAAGTTCGAAGTTAGACGGCTCCGCCAGCCTAGGGCTGCCGGACCGTTTTCTTTTTGCCGTGCGGCCAAGAGAATGCCGCAGGGCGGACCAGAAAAAGAGGTTGAAATGAACAAGGTCCCGATGACCGCAAACGGGTTCCAGACGCTGAAGGAAGAGCTTCGCTGGCGTCAGCAGGAGGAACGCCCGCGCATCATCGAAGCGATTTCGGAAGCACGCTCGCATGGCGACCTCTCGGAGAACGCGGAATATCATGCCGCGAAAGAGGCCCAGAGCCTCAATGAGGGGCGGGTCGCCGAGCTTGAGGATCTGATCGCGCGCGCCGAAGTCATCGATGTTTCCAAACTTTCCGGCGACAAGATCAAGTTCGGCGCGACCGTCGTGCTTGTCGACGAGGATACCGAAGAGGAAAAGACCTACCAGATCGTGGGTGATCAGGAGGCGGACGTTAAGTCGGGCAGGATCTCGATTTCGTCGCCGATCGCGCGCGCGTTGATCGGCAAGGAGGTCGGCGACGCCATCGAGGTCAACGCACCGGGCGGTGCCCGCGGCTTCGAGATCGTTCAGGTTAATTTCGTCTGATCAAGCATACCTTTCTCGAGACCACGATTGGCTCGGGGAAGGTTTCCCTCCTGATGCATGTCGCGCAGATCCCAGATTTGCGCGACACATGCAACAAGACGCTGGCGTTTGGTCATTTCGGCCGGCCGAGCAGTTCATCGGCGACACCAACGACATCTGCGGGTGCGATGGCTCGGCCGGGTGCCTGTCTTTCCAGCACGATCGAATGCGGTCCCAATGGCCCCGTCAGCCCCGGTTGGGTAGCAAGGAAAATGGCGATCGTCGGCAGGCCGAAGGCGCTGGCGAGATGTGTCAGGCCCGTATCGGCTCCGATCACCAATGTCGCGCGGCCGATCTCGGCAGCGATCGTGGCGAGCGGTGAACGGTCGATGACGACGGATTGGGGCGCAGCTTCCGCGATTGCTCGCGCCACGGCTCGCTCCGCCGGGTTCGACCATGTGGTGATCGGCGTCAGCCCGCGCACCACCAATGTTCGTGCCAGCGCGATCCAGGATTCGACCGGCCATTTCTTGCTTTCCCAACTGGTCCCGTGGAGCAGGAAAACCGTGCGATCGCCAAAGGCGGGCGTCTGTGCGACAGGAGCCACGATGCCGTTGTCGAGGCGATCCAGATCCGGCTCGTAGCCGAGGGCCGCGCCGAAGAGCAGCCTTGTCCGCGTGATCGCGTGCAGGTCGCGCGCTACGGTGAAGCGATGGCGATAGAACAGGGCCGAAAGGCTTTCGCGCACGCTTTGCCTGTCGAAACCTGCAATCGGCGCCCCGGCCATTCTCGCGAGGAACACGCTCTTGAGGAGGCCTTGTGCGTCTATCACGAGGTCGTAGCGGCGCTCCCGCATCTGGCGCTTGACCTTGTCGATGGCCGATCGCGTTTCGCCGGACAGTGCGGTCTTGCGCCAGTTCCGCAGCGCCACCTTGTGGATGTGGCCTATGCCAGGGTGCAGGGCGACGAGCCCCGCGAAGGGTTCCTCCACACACCAGTCCAGCGAGATATCCCCGCGCGCACGCAGTGCGTCGGTGACCGCGGGAAAGGTATGGATGACGTCGCCCATTGAGGACGTCTTGACGACGAGCACCCTCATGCCGCTGTTCGCATCAGCTGGCGGGCGGCCGCCAGGACGCGATCCACGTCGAGCCTGTTCAGGCAGTCGAGATGGCCAAGCGGGCAAATGCGCTGATGGCATGGCGAGCAGTCGAGATGGAGCCACACCAGTTCCCGACGGTCGGTCAGCGGAGGCGTATTCTCAGGAGAGGTCGAGCCGTAGACCGCGACGACGGGCGTTCCGACGGCTGCCGCGATATGCATCAACCCGCTGTCGTTCGACACGGCCAGGCGTGCGGCGGCGATAAGGTCGATGGCGTCTTCCAGGCGCGTCGCCCCCGCGAGATCGATCGCACCGGGGGCGAGACCCGCGATCTCGCCGGTCACCGGCTTGTCGTTGGCCGAGCCGAACAGGGCGACCTGCAGGCCGTCTTCCATCATCCTGCGTGCGAATACGGCGTATTTTTCGGACGGCCAGCGTTTTGCCGGGCCGAATTCCGCGCCGGGCATGAGCGCGACAAACTGGTCCCCCGATAGGCCGTGCCGGTCAAGAAGCGCCGTCTGATTGTCCTCGTCGATCGCGAGACGCGGAGGCTGAAAGGTTCCGCCACGCGCCAGGCCGAAGAATGCCTGGGCCGTCTTGCGCTTCAGGAGATCGGGCAGGGGAACGATGTCGTTGATCAAGCCGTAACGCATCTCCCGTCGGTGACCCGTGCGGCGCGGTACGCCGGCGAAGAACGGTACGAGCGCCGACTTCCAGCTTCCCTGCATGACGAATGCCTGGTCGTAGCGACCCTTCAACGACCGGCCGATTCGGCGCCGCAGGCCGAGTTCCAGCTTCTTGCGCGAGAACGGGGCATCGATGCGCGTCCGCACCTCCGGCATGCGGCCCACGAGCGGTGCTGCCCAGGCCGGTGCCATGACGTCGATCACCGCGCCCGGGTGCATCTGCCGAAGCGCGATGAACAGCGATTGCGCCATCACCATGTCGCCCACCCAGCGTGGGCCGATCACGAGAATCGATGGGCCTTCAGCCATGCGACATAGTCTTTCGTGCCGGTCTTGACGTCGCGGAAGGCGCCGTTGTAGCCGGCCGCGCGCAATCGCGTCATATCAGCCTGCGTGAAGCTCTGGTAGCGTCCCTTGAGGTGTTCGGGAAAATCGGTGAACTCGACCTCGCCCTTGCCGAGCTCGGCGACGACCGTATCGGCAATGGCCCGGAAGGGCTCGGCTCGGCCGGTGCCGCAATTGAAAAGCCCGCTGATACCACGGTTCCACAGCCAGAGATTGACCTCGGCGACATCCTCGACATGGATGAAGTCGCGGCTCTGCTCGCCCGGGCCGTAGCCGTCATAGGCGCCGAAGAGCTTCGGGTTTTCCCCGCGCTCGACCTGATTGAAAAGGTGGAAGGCGACGGAAGCCATCGAGCCCTTGTGGGCCTCGCGCGGACCGTAGACGTTGAAATAGCGCAACCCGACAACGGGTGAATGCTCGGTCGGCAGCACCTTCGCACGCACATAGTCGTCAAAAAGCTTCTTGGAGTAGCCATAGACATTCAGGGGCCGCTCGAGCGCCGGTTCCTCCCGGAATTCGGAAGCGCCGCCGTAAACCGCGGCGGACGACGCATAGAGGAAGGGGATCCGCCCGTTCAGGCAAAAATGCAGGAGCTTCTTCGAGTAGGCAAAGTTCACATCCATCATGAACTTGCCGTTCCACTCCGTGGTCGCCGAACAGGCACCCTGATGGAAGATCACGTCCATGGGGCCAATGGCGTCGCGCCCGATAAGCTCGAGGAACTCGTCCTTGTCCAGATAGTCCTCGATGGACAAATCGGCGAGATTGCGGAATTTCGTGCCGTCGGTCAGGTCGTCTACGACCAAGATATCGGAGCGGCCAGCCGCATTCAGCGCCGCAACAATGTTGCTGCCGATCATGCCCGCGCCACCGGTCACCACGATCATTGGTCTCTCCTGCGCCATTCGTTCGTGCGGCGCTGTCTATAGGCCAGCGGCTTGGCGCTGTCGACAAAGCCGCTTGTGAAGAGAGGAATGGATTTCATTCGGTCGCGCTACGTCCGTTCATTGCCAGTCACTATTCGCCCCCGGCTGCCGGTTGCCTCCGGGAAGTTTGCAGTATATCGGCAGCGCATGAGCGATCTCTCGGGCAAAACCGCGCAACAAGAACTGACGGCGGCAGCACGGAGCCCCGCCGATCTCTTGACGGCGATTGACCGGTTCCGCGAAGCGACGGTGCTCGTCGTCGGGGATTTCATCCTCGACCGTTTCGTCCGCGGCGTGATCGAACGTATCTCGCCGGAAGCGCCGATCCCCGTCCTGCACGGGCGCGACGAGACCCTCACGCTGGGCGGAGCGGGCAATGTCATATCCAACATCGTATCGCTTGGCGGCACGGCCGTGCCGATCGCGGCGATCGGCAACGACGCCGCTGGCCGTACCATTCTCGCCGCGCTCGAAAACCAGGGCGTGGACGTTTCCGGCATCCTGACCGATCCGTCCCGCATGACCTCCTCCAAGTCGCGATTCAGCGCGCTCAATCAACAGGTGCTGCGCTTCGACGAGGAGGAGATACGGCCCCTTTCCGGTGATCATCGCCAAGCGATTATCGAACGTTTCCGCAAGCACTTGTCGCGCGCCGACATCGTCGTGCTTTCTGACTATGGCAAGGGGATGCTGCTCGACGGGGTCGCAGCCGAACTGATCGGCCTCTGCACGGAGGCGGGCAAGCGCGTCATCGTCGACCCGAAGGGACACGACTACTCGCGTTATGCCGGCGCGACCGTGGTTTCGCCGAACCGGAAGGAACTCGGCGAGGCGGTTGGCCGCCCAGTCGCCGACGACGAGCAAGTGGTTCGCGCTGCTCGGCAGCTGATCGATGCGCACGGCTTCGAGTTCGTGCTTGCCACCCGCAGTGAAAAGGGCATGAGCGTGATCGGCAAGGAGGATGCTCGCCACATCCCCACTCAAGCCCGCGAAGTGTTCGACGTCTCCGGCGCCGGCGACACGGTCGTCGCCTCCTTTGCGCTTTCGTTGGCAGCCGGGCTCGACCGCCAGGCCGCGGCAGCCATTGCCAACGCTGCTGCCGGGGTGGTCGTCGGCAAGCGCGGGACGGCGCGTGTCTCGTCGGAAGAGCTGATGGCCGCATTGTTCCGCAGCGACGCGACGTCCCATTCCGAGCGTTCGGTGGTCGATCTCGACACTGCCGAGCAGATCGCGACCGCATGGCGGCGCGAGGGGCTCAGCGTCGCCTTCACCAATGGCTGCTTCGATATCCTTCATACCGGACATGTGTCGCTGATACAGCAGGCCAGGGCGACCGCCGACCGGCTCATCCTCGGCCTCAACAGCGACGCGTCCGTTCGCCGCCTCAAGGGCGAAAGCCGACCGGTGAACACGGCGCGTGACCGCGCCTTCATCCTGTCGGCACTGGCGGCGGTCGATCTGGTCGTCGTGTTCGACGAGGACACACCACTCACCCTGATCGAAAGGCTCAGGCCGGACGTCCTGGTGAAAGGGGCGGACTACACGGTCGAGACGGTCGTCGGCGCCGATATCGTCCGGGCTTATGGTGGCCGTGTCGTGCTCGCCAGACTGGTCGACGGCAAGAGCACGACCGGTCTCATTGGCAAGATCTCCTCGTCCAACGGCTCGAATTGAGGTTCATGCTCTGATGCCTTCGCTCAACGACTATCTGACGCGCTCCGCCAAGGTCATCGAGGAGATGGCGGCGCGCGATGTGTCCGCGGCAATGGAGCAGGCAGTGGACGCCATCGTCACCGCGCTTCGGGCGGGCAAGCCGCTGCTCATTTGCGGCAATGGCGGTTCGGCCGCGGACGCGATCCACATTGCCGGCGAACTGGTCGGCCGTTTTCTCAAGGAGCGCAGGGGGTATAACGTGATCGCGTTGCCCGCCAATGCGGGCGTACTGACGGCCTGGGGCAACGACTACGGTTTCGACACCGTCTATTCGCGTCAGGTCGAGGCGCATGGAGCACAAGGCGCCGTGTTGATTGCCATTTCGACAAGCGGAAATTCGAAGAACATCCTGCTGGCCGCCGAGCAGGCGAGGGCAATGGGCATGGCTGTCATTTCCCTGACCGGCGAAAGCGGCGGCAAGCTGGCGGCGCTTTCGGACATCCTGCTCAACGTTCCCTCTTCCTTCACGCCGATCATCCAGCAAGGGCACCTCTGCCTCTACCACTATCTCTGCGAGGCAGTGGAAGAGCGGCTGAGCAATGGCTGAACCCACACGCGGCCCGGCTGACGCACTCCATCTGGAGGAGGTCGGGCTCTGGGTTCAGATACTTGCGCCGGTCGCCGAGACGACGGGCCGGCCAGCGTTGTTCCTCGACCGCGACGGCACCATCAATGTGGACACCGGCTATCCCCGGACGGCGGACGAGATCGTTCTCCTGCCCGAGATCCTTCCTGTGATCCGGGCGGCCAATACCGCCGGCGTGCCTGCCGTCATCGTCTCCAACCAGTCCGGCGTTGCTCGGGGCCTGCTCGACTGGAGCGATTTCGCAGCGGTGAACCGGCGGCTCCTCGATCTCTTGCATGTCGAGGGCTGCGCGATCGCCATGGTGCTCGCCTGTGCCTATCATGAGGCGGGGCGCCCGCCCTTCGACATTCCCGACCATCCGATGCGCAAGCCCAATCCAGGCATGCTGCTGCGGGCCGCCGCGATCCTCGGCATCGATCTTCAGCGCTCGATCGTGGTGGGCGACAAGTCTTCCGACATGGAGGCGGGCAGGCGGGCCGGCCTCGCCGAGGGTTGGCTCGTCGCTGGGGACGGCATGGCCTGCGATCTATCTGAGAAGGCCTTCTCGTGCCGGCCGCTGCGCGACGGCGCAGACTACGCTCTGCTGGTCGAGGCGATTTCAACGCTCTCGAGGTCGTGACGAAGGCTCTGCCTCAACCGATCGCCACGGTCCCCTCGTCCTTGATCTGACGAATCGTGAGCGCCGTCCGCACCGTGTCGACGTTTGGCGCCGAAGTCAGTTCCTCGATGACGAAGCTTTGGAACGTGCCGAGATCGGTAGCCACGCAATGGAGGAGGAAATCGGATTCGCCCGAAACCATCCAGGCTTTCCTGACGATGGGCCAGTTGCGGGTCCGGTCGGAGAAGGCTTTCAGCTCTGCTTCGGACTGGTGCTGAAGGCCGACCAGGCAGAAGGCGACGACATCGAATCCCAATGCGGGCGCGTTGAGCAGCGCCCGGTAACCGTGGATGATACCAGCCTCCTCAAGCCGCTTGACCCGACGCAAGCAAGGCGGGGCGGAGATCCCGACCCGTCGCGAGAGTTCGACATTGGTGATACGTCCCTCGTCCTGGAGCTCACGCAGGATCTTCCAGTCGATGGCGTCGAGATCGGCCTTGAGGGGCATTGGTTCTCCAGCGCGAATCGGCGCAACAATCTTTCGTATGCGCGCAATTAAACTACGGAAGCACGCGGCTGCCTGCTATTTCCGGCGCCATACCCATTTTTTTCGTGTGAGGGGTGGTTCGATAGCTCCCAAACCGGAGGTTTCAGGGGAGCAACAATTGGTCGCCTTGCAACGTATGGGGGCCAACACCTAAATTGGCGGCAACGTTTTCATACCGCCGGGACGCCTGGCGGCCGGCAGAGGCAATCTCATGACCAAACACGCGCCTGTCCTGATCATCGGCTCCGGGCCGGCCGGCTATACGGCCGCCATTTATGCCGCACGCGCAATGCTGAAGCCGGTGCTGGTCTCAGGGCTGCAGCAGGGCGGGCAGCTGATGATCACAACCGACGTCGAGAACTACCCCGGCTTTGCCGACCCCATCCAGGGCCCTTGGCTGATGGACCAAATGCGCAAGCAGGCAGAACATGTCGGGACAGAGATCGTCATCGACACGATCACCGAAGTCGATCTCGACATACGCCCGTTTCGGCTGAAGTCCGATTCCGGCACGATCTACACCTGCGACGCACTCATCATCGCGACCGGTGCACAGGCGAAATGGCTGGGCCTCCCCAGCGAACAGTCCTATATGGGCTTCGGGGTCTCGGCCTGCGCGACCTGTGACGGCTTCTTCTATCGCGGCAAGGACGTGGTCGTCATCGGAGGAGGGAATTCGGCTGTCGAGGAAGCGCTCTATCTGGCCAACCTTGCGCGGCATGTGACCGTCATCCATCGCCGCGGCGAGTTCCGGGCCGAGCGCATCCTGCAAGAGCGGCTGTTCAAGAAGGAGAACATCAGCGTCTTGTGGGACACGGTGGTCGAGGAGATCACGGGCATTCCTGGCAAGCTGCCTCAGCCGCCCTCGGTGACCGGGATCAAACTGCGCAACGCCCAAACCGGGGCTGTGACGGAAATGCCGATCGACGGCGTATTCGTGGCGATCGGCCACGCTCCGGCGGTCGAGCTGTTCGCCGGGAAGCTGAAACAGAAGCCTAACGGCTATCTGTGGACCGCGCCGGATTCGACGCGTTCCGATGTGCCGGGCGTCTTCGCGGCCGGCGACGTGACCGACGACGTCTATCGTCAGGCGGTGACGGCCGCCGGCCTCGGCTGCATGGCAGCATTGGAGGCGGAAAAATATCTGGCCGAGATGGAAGTCCATCGGGAGGCCGCGGAATAACAACCAGACGCCCGACGATACGAGGGGAAAATATGGCGTTGGACTGGGATAAGCTTCGCGTGTTTCACGCAGCGGCGGAGGCTGGCTCTTTCACCCATGCCGCCGAGACTTTGAAACTATCGCAGTCGGCGATCTCCAGGCAGGTCAGCGCCCTGGAGCAAGACGTCGGCGTGCCGCTCTTCCACCGCCATGCTCGCGGTCTCGTGCTCACCGAGCAGGGCGAGATGCTGTTTCGTACGGCGCATGACGTGCTGATGAAGCTGGAGAATATCAAGACACGCCTGACCGAGGCAAAGGATCGGCCATCAGGAGTTCTGCGGGTTACCACGACGGTCGGGCTGGGGGCGGGATGGCTGACGGAACGGCTGACCGAATTCCTCGACCTTTATCCCGATATTCAGCTCCAACTGATCCTCGCGAATGAAGAGCTCGATCTGACCATGCGCCAGGCCGACTGCGCCATCAGGCTTCGCCAGCCACAGCAGCCGGACCTCATCCAGCGGCGCCTGTTCACCGTGCACTTCCACCTCTATGCTGCGCCGTCGTATATCAGCAAATACGGCAAGCCGACTTCCATCGCCGATCTCAAGAACCATCGCATCGTCACCTTCGGCGAGCCGGTGCCCACGCATCTCAGTGAGCTCAATTGGCTGGAAACGATCGGCGACTTCGAAAGCGGCAAGCGCATCGCGACGCTGCAGATCAATGACATCCTGTCGATCAAGCGAGCCGTCCAAAGGGGCGCAGGCATCGCCATGCTGCCGGATTACCTGATGAGCAAGGACTCCGGGCTCATACAGCTTCTGCCAGAGACGGAGGTCCCGTCCTTCGACACATATTTCTGCTATCCCGACGCGATGAAGAACCAGGCCAAGCTGCACGTGTTCCGCGACTTCGTGATCTCGAAGGCGCGCAGTTGGTCCTATTGAGGCGCATAGGCTTGGGCCACAGGGCGTGCCTTTTTGCATGGGAGCTTTGCAAACTCCATGCTTGTTTATTGGGCAGGTATCGCCCATATATTGGTCATCTCCCGGGCGCGTTCCTCCTCCCATTAGCGCCTGGTGAGTGTTCCCCTCTGGAGGTTTAGCCTTAACAGGCACTTCCAATCAAACTTAGCCGGATCTTCTTGATCCGGCTTTTTTGTTTGGCGCCTCCGGCCAGCAGCCTACCGCAACAATGGCGCGATTTGCCCGGCGCGGACTTCGTCCCTGCACCAATCTTTCATCGATTTGTGCCTGGCTCTAGCCCCTGAAAGCGGTTCGCCGAGCTTGGAAAGCATGTAACGGGCGTTACATGGCGCGGCCTCAACCACCGACATCTGGGCCGCTTTGCGGCGAAATTGCGTAGTAATTGTGCGGAGTTGGCCACGTAACGGTCACATGTAACCTGCGGTAACCTAATCCCGGCGCGGCCGGCGTAATATTCATTGGGGTAGGACGCGGTGTGGAGCTTCACGAGATGGGGGCATCACGTGAGACTCCGGTCTCGGCAACCGCCGCGTCCCGCTCAATTGCCGGTTGCCCTGCCGGCCCTTAGCGGCGGACCTGCCGTACCCGCCTCCCGCGGAACGGTCCGCATCAGCGGCGTCTGGCCCTCCCCCGGACGCCGCTTTTTTTGTTGGTGCCGCTGGACACTCCAGCTCTTAGAGCAGGATCATTTTAGGTTGCCGCGTATCCAGCGTTGACGAGATAGTTCGCGCATTCGTTGGGGGTGAACTGATCGAGCAGGGCACCGATGCGCTTGCGCACGGATCGCACACTTCGCTCGGCGGCCTTTCGCATG
>DATMFK010000044.1:0-26268 GCA_035556195.1 Rhizobiaceae bacterium | reverse complement strand
GGCGTATCCTTCGGGAAGCAGCTGCCGCCATAGCCGGGACCGGCATTGAGGAACTTGGAGCCGATGCGGTTGTCGAGGCCGATGCCCCGGGCCACGTCGCGCACGTCGCCGCCCACCTTCTCGCACAAGTCGGCAACTTCGTTGATGAAAGTGATCTTGGTCGCCAGGAAGGCGTTGCCGGCATATTTGGTAAGCTCGGCCGAACGCCGGCTCATCTCGATGATCGGCGATTTGCCGCCCAGGAACAGCGGGCGATAGAGCTCCCGCATCACCTGCAGCGCGCGCTCATCCTCGCTGCCGATCACGATCCGGTCGGGATGCTTGAAGTCGCCGATCGCCGCGCCTTCGCGCAGGAACTCGGGATTGGAAACCACGGCGAAATCGGCCGAGGGGTTCGTTTCGCGGATGATCCGCTCCACCTCGTCCCCCGTGCCGACGGGAACGGTGGACTTGTCCACCACCACCGTGAAGGTGCCGATCGCCTGCCCGATCTCTTCGGCCGCGGCATAGACGTAAGACAAGTCGGCATGCCCGTCGTCAGCCCGGGTGGGCGTGCCCACGGCGATGAACACCGCGTCCGCGCTGGAAACCCCGGCGGCGAGATCGGTGGTGAAGGACAGCCGGCCGGCCTCCACATTGCGGGCGACCAGGCTATCGAGCCCGGGCTCGAAGATCGGCATCCGCCCCGCCTTCAGCGCCGCGATTTTCCCCTCGTCCTTGTCAACGCAGACGACTTCGTGCCCGAAATCGGAGAAGCAGGCCCCGGAAACGAGCCCCACATAGCCCGAGCCGATCATCGTAATCCGCATCTGGAAGTTCCATCCTTGTGATAGGGCAGGGTGGCCGGATCGCATGCGCCGGTATCGTTTGGCGCGGCCGGCGAACAACCGGCGAAACCGGCTGACGGCCTGGTTATGAATTCACGAGTGCCGCGGTCCCCGCCATTCTTGCCGAGGGCCGCCTATCGCCGCGTTCAAATGGCAGATCAACCCCCCGAGCATCGCCGGAAAGCGGCGACGCAGGTTCTGGTGCAAATCGGCACAAAGGCACGATCGATGCCGGATGTGGTCGGGGAGACAGGATTCCAGACCGAAATACCTGTCGCTCAGACCAACGGAAATCCGCGGTTCTCGCAGGATTGCCGCGCCCTTGTGACTCGGACGTGTGCGGGTGTCCAGTGCGCTTTCCAAGTGACGGCTTAGCGCTAGTCGCCGTCCTCGCTCAAATCATCAAGGTACGTTGGCTCCAGCGGCGGCCAGTCGGCGGACCAGAACCGCGCGAGAAGCTGTTTGCCATAAGCGGGTTCAACGGTCTCTGCCCAGGAGATTAGCCCTCGGACATGATGGAAGATGCCGGAAACAGAGGTTTTTCGCGCTTGGGCATGCGCTGCGGGGCCGTAGTCCGGCGACGTCAGATAGTGGAGATGCAGCCGGATCATGTCCTTATATCCCTTGGGAAGACGGGGGCGGTCGCCATCGACCAGCATGCCAAGGACGATCCGCCTGGAACCGGGGCCGCGGATTGTCGTCTTGCGCAGGTTCGGGCGAAACCCCGCTTCGTTCAGTGACTTGAGAACCAGCCGCTTGAACCGGCGGACATGCGCCGCGTCGCGATCGGCGCCGCAAGAAAAGGCCAGATCGTCCGCATAGCGGGAATAGCGCATGCCATGCGCGCGGGCGAGGCGGGCGAGCACCCCGTCGGTCCTGTGCATCACGAGGTTGGAGAGCATCGGACTGGTTGGCGCGCCTTGCGGGAGCATGCCTTCATGTGCGCACTGATAATAAGGAATCGTGGGCCAGCGCGCCGCAGGATCTGAGGGCTTCGCCCGCTCGCACGCGACGGTCACCAGGCGTGCAAGCTCGAACGCGAGCAGCCGATTGAAGCCGAGTTCAGCAAATATGCCAGCCACGCGCCCTTCGGAGATCGTATGGAAGAAATCCTGGAGATCGACCTTGAGCAGCCAGGCGCATCCGCAGTGCTCCTCCGCCGCCTCGAGCGGCCTGCCCCCGGGGTGAAACGCGTAGCTGGCTTCATGGGCAGACGTGAAGCGGAGGATATCGCTTACGATCCACTGCTGGATCGACAGTAATGTCTTATTCGGTACGCTGATCATGCGGGTCGAAGTTCGCCCCGGGATCCGCTTCTTGAGATAGAAGAATTTATAGGATCTCGGCACCCTGCGCGCCACAAGATCCCGCAAGTGCGGATATGGAACGCCAACCAGCTCGCTCAGATGGCGAAGCGTGAGTACCGGCGTGATGCGAGGATCGGCCGCGCGGATCCGATCAATGACCGAGAGGGCGTTGGCCAGCACGGTTTCGTCGACGCCCTCGCGGCGTCCTTGTGCCCGATAGCGCTGAGGACCCGGCGGCATCGTCTACTTTGACCCACCCGGGTGGGGGGTAATGCGCGTCGCGACCAAGACTTCGCCAGGCACGACGTGCATTATCGCGCAGCGTGAATACTTCGCTCCGCCTAGCGGACGCCGGTAATCCAGCGCCCCAGATCCCAAAAGGACCCGTCGCCGCCGAAGCGGCGCATTCCTAGACCCGCTCACCGAGCCCTCAGCTGCGTCGGATAGTAGAAGGGTTTGCGCTCGGTTGGAAGGACCGGCATTCGCGCTCTGCGCCGACGCAGGCGCTGCAATTCAGCGCGCCCAAGCGGCGTCAGCGCATTGTTCTCCCTTGTCCATCGCGCAATTCGGGTGAATTCAAGCGTCTCGTCGACGGTCCCGAGACTGATCCGAGTTTGGGCCGAAACCAGCTCACGCGTCCTCGCGCCAGCGTCCAAAGCCGCAAGGACAAGCATCGTCTGAATCCAGCGACGCCCGCGACTGTCGGCAAGATAACGCTGCGCGTCGAGCACGCGCAGCATTTTTGCGGACCTCGCGACCAATTCCTCCCGATTCGACGGCGGAAAGTCAGCGGAAGACGCCAAGGCGCTACGGTTGGGAAAAAGCGGCTTCCACCCCTCGAAATCGCTGTGCAGGATTGCGGGCGCGTTGTCCGGGATGCCGTGGGCGAAAGCGATCAACGCCGATGAGGCGCCAAAACCCAGTGGAAAGCGATAGTTAGGCGGATAGGCATAGCAAAGGCGCAACACGGCATCTCTCGCCTCGCCGCGAAACGCCTGCTGAAGCGTTGGACAGCCGGCGACGGTGAGCACCTTGGGGCGAAGTCGGTTCCTTCGCACCAATGCGATGCCCTCCTCCGTGCCGGAATAGGCCAGAACATAGAAATCCACGAGGCGATAGGAGTGCCAGCTGCGAACCGATCGAACGGCTCGAAAGGCCTCCAGCATTTCCCATACGCGGTTCCCCGATCCGATGAAATCCGCGACGATCACAATCGGTCCGGCACGCCGGTCGCGCAACAGGTCGGGGCCAGGATGATCCAGGACAGCATCGCCATGCAGGCGCTGATAGCCGGTGATCAGATTGGCGATTGGACCCTCGCTGCCGACCTCGGGTGCCTTGGGGTCGAACAATAACGGGGCCGGCCCCAGCCCTGTTGCCCGACGATCGCCTGGTTCACCGAAGATCGGTCGTATTGCACCTTGCTCGGTTTCAACCTCGCGCTCGGCATAGAGCGCAGCTGGACGCCCGTCGCGCGATGCCATGACTTGATCGAGGAGTTGCTTCATTCCTCTATGAAACTCATCCGCTCCCACCAGCAGAAGCTCGTCGACCAGGGAAGCAGCCACCGGTCGCTCTGCGTCGTTAAACTGGCTTAGCCAGAGCGTTGCCACAGCGCTGTCGGACAAGGAAGACATGGCCGAATAGTAGCGCGACTGCCATGGTGTGCAATTGCGCCACTGCAGCGAACCGGCGCTTTAGGGACGCGGAGATCCGCACGCCTTCTCCACTCCGCACATCGCGCAGGCTCATCTTCATCGGCGCGAGGCCTAGCCTCTATGTCTGACCGCCATAACAATAATAGACCGACATCATCTGGAATACTGGGTCGAACGTCCGCTCAGCGCTTCAGCACGTCCGAAACCTGTTAGTCTGCAACCGACCCAGAACCAGCCAATCGCCAAGCCGGAAGCTGCTTGGCAGCAACGCGCCGCAATGTCGGCCATTCGACCTACCGGTCGGCAATCCTGAAAGCTGTCCTCCGGTCGTTCAGGCTTGTGCAGGCGCACAGCAATCGATGATCATCCAGCCGCGTCCGGCGAGAATGTCGAGTTCTCCCGCAGCAAAGACATCCTTGCGCATCGCTAGGCACAGGAGATGAGTCGGGCGCGTCATTGCGACATAGTGCAGACGCAGCCGGCCAAGCATCCGCGGGCCTTCAGCGATCACATTGCCTCGGCTATCCAGGCGCGATCCGCCCGCTTTAGCGCCGAGGAGCCAGGGTTTAAGCACACTTAGGTGATGCGCAAAGTAAAAGCTGTCTAGCACCAGTGTCGCGGTGTGGGTCTCACCCTTGACCGAATGGATGGATCCCAGCCGGACCCGGACCTGCGGGGCGTCCTCGGGATAAGCGAACAGGTTGTCGGTTCGCGCGATAGGCGCCGCCCCGGCCTGGAGCGCTGCTTCGCCTTTGGGCCAGGCGAGGAATGCCGCCGCACCCCCGAGCGCCTCGGCGCCGCTCAGTTGCCGGGCGACAGTCTCCGCGTGCGGACGCACCGTCGCCTGCCAATCGGCCTCCGCGATCTCGCCGCGGCTGGCGAGCACGCGCTCGATCAGAGCAAGATAGGCGGGATGCGCCTCAGTGCCGGTGAGGAGGTCAACTATGCGGCGATGCGGCGACTTGCGCGCCATCCGCCCGTGCGTCCCGCCGGCCAGTTCGCTTGCTGCGAACAGCGCCGATGCCGCCGCGTTGATCAACCTGTCGCTGTTGCCGCTGCCCGCCATCTCGAACCGCGCGCGTGCCAGATATTGCGCGAAGCTGGCTGGCGCCGCTTCCTTGCGCGCGCAGGCCGGATCATAGGCGGGGGCGTAATGGCCGATCGCATGCGGCACTGGGCCCGCCTCGTCAAGATCGTGCACGCCCGCCACGGCGGTGAACACACCGCGTTCGAGCACATGGGCGTCAAACGTCGCGACGAGATGCGCCCCATAGCGGGGCAGCACCGACTGCACGCTGGCGTCGTCGAACAGGAAAAGCGTGGGCGCCTGGTGTCCGACGCCGTGCTCGGGCGGCGGCCCCGCACCGACCAGATCATGGGGCGCGACGCCGAGCCCCTTCACTTCATTGGCGAGCGGCTGCGCGAACCGGTAACTGCGCGGCATCGCCTGAACCGCGGCGCCAGGAAAGGGATCGGTCGCAGCACCCTCGGCGCCGGGGCGAGCATAGATCGCTTGATTGGAGTCCCCGAAGCGCTGCCGACGCGACGGCGCGTCACCCGCGCAAAAAATCCGGTGCAGGAGCGCGGACTGCTCCTCGCTATTGTCCTGCGCCTCGTCGACGAACACCAACGGGAAGCGCCGCCGGAGGTCAGCTGCTGCCCCCGGGCGCATGTCGAGCAACTCGTTTGCCCAGACGAACATCTCGTCGAAGCAGAAATAGCCCTGTTCGCTGCCCGTGCGCCGTGCCTCGAGGAGCGCTTGGTAGGTCGGCGTCTGCTGCCCGAACTTGCCGGTACTGCCGCCGGTATAGTCGGGCCGCGTGTAAATCAGGCACCCTTCGCTGAGCCGGGCTTTCTGGATCGCCCAGCGTGTTTTCCCGGGCAGAAGCCCCCAGCGTTTGGCGAGCGCGATTTGCGTATCGATGCAGCGAACGTCGACGCCCTTCGAGCGCAGCCAGGGCAGCGCCAGATACTCGTTAACGAAGGCGTGGATCGTGCCGACGAAATGCGGGTAGCGGGTCAGCGAGATTCCCGCAGCCGAATTGCCGAGCTTGGCTCCGATCTCGTTGCGCGCCGCATTGGTGTGCGAGAGTACGCAGATGCCTTGGTGCCGGTGCGGCCAGCGCGTTGCCAACACGGCGAGCTTAGCGACGAGCAGCGTCGTCTTGCCGCTCCCAGGACACGCTTCAAAATCGACTGTGTCGAGATTGAGCATCGCCCGGAGCCGGCTGTCATCATCACCGACCGGCGCGAAGCCCTCTGGTCCCAGTCCCATCAGCGTCGCCGCCCAGGCGACATCCTGCTCCCGGATGAGATCGTCGAACATCGGCTTCAGGCCGCCGCCGGTCCCGGTGCCGCAGCGCCGTTCGGCTCTGGCACGGGGAACGGCGCGGTGACGTGCGCGATTGCCGCGACGACATAGGGCGGCAGCAGCTGCCGCAACTTGAGGGCGGGGAGCGTTCCGGCTTCCACCTCCTGCTCGAGCAGTTCGGCCAGATACTGGGCGGCGATTGCCTTCGATGCGCCCTCGGCCTCGAACAGCGCATAAATGTGGGAGCCGAGCGTCTCCCGGTCATGACCGGCGTCGGCCAAGGCCTGATAGGCCGCATCGGCCCCGGCAATTACCTCAGGCCGTACTGCACCGCCGGCGTTGAGCGAGACGTCCGCCAATGCGAGCGAAGCGGCGCGATAGACTTGCTTGCCGAGCCCGTGAAAGGCGAGGTCATATTCGAGCGTCCATTCGTCGGAGACGAAGGTCTCGACTCGCTGGCCTGACGCCTTGGCGCGGCGTTCGGTACGGCGCTGAGCAAGCTGCTCGCCGGGCAGGTCGGCCTTGATCCGCCATTGCCGCCGCGAGGGCGGTCGTGCAGGCACCGGCTGGCCTGGTTCGAGCTTGCCGACAATCCACGGCGCCATGTCGGGCATCACGTCCATGTCGGTCACGCAGGCGACGGGGATATTGATTTCGCCATCCTTTTCCGGGTCCTCACGTAGGAAAATTCGCGCATAACGGCCGAGCCCAACGCCGCCGACATTGACCAACGACACGCCATATTCGTGGAAATCGCGGGCGAGCAGCTTGGCGACCACCGGCATCAGGATCGTCTCGGCATCGCCTTCGACGATCATCACCGCGCGCGCGAAGAACAGGTTCGACTTGGTCACGTCGAGGAAGCGCTCGAGAAAGCGATAGTCGGAAGCGCTGAGCTGGGTCTTGCCACGACACAATGGGAAAGCCCGCGCTCCTTCGATCAGCACCAGATTGTCGAGTCGCAGGTCTGAGGCCAGGTTCGGGCTGTGCGTAGTGACGATGATCTGAATTTTCTGGCCATCGGCGCGGGGCTTGCTTGCCTGAGCCTGTAGGAACGACATAAGACGCAGCTGGCGCTGCGGGTGGAGATGCGCCTCGGGCTCCTCGATCAGCAGCAGCGGGAAGCCGTCGCTTTCAGCCGCGAGGAGCAGCAGCTCGCAGGCCATGAACAGCAGGTTGTTTGACCCGAGCCCGCGGTTGTGTGCGCTGTCCGCACCGGTCGACGCCGTCAACGCCAGCTCCAGCTTTTCGAGAAGCTGGCGCAGCCTGAGATTGTCCTCATGCGCTCCTGCAACGCCGATGCGGGCAAGAAGCAGATCATCCGCAAACGACAGAGGCGCGAGATATTCCTCGTTGAGCCGCTTACGCGCCAGCTTGATGCCTTCGCTTTCGCTGAACAGGTGGCTGGCATAGTCGCCGAGCCCGAGCACACTCAGGTCTTTCGGCTCGATTGGCGGGTTGGTGTTGCGGTCGAAGCCAATGCCGGTATTCCGAATCTCGGCGGTGTGCTGGAGGATCTGCGACAGGCGCGATCCGCGCCCGGCGCTCATCGCGCGCTCCGCATCGCGCAACGGGCGCAGATAGGTCGCTGTCAAAAGCGAGCGCGCGCCTAGGTCCAACAGGGGGCCATCGCCTTTGGCGCCGGTGCGCCATTCGGGCGGAAGCACCCGCCGCGAGCTACCTTCCTTGGTGTTGCGCTTGGCGATCCAGGTGACGATCAGCGCGGTCTCGAGCTGTTCGCCGACGTTCTCATAGGTGAGGAACTCGGCGAAGGCGCCACGGTCGGCAATGGTAAGGCCGCGGAAGGTCAAGCGAATGGTGATCTGGTCGGCGCGTTCCGCGCCGGGCGCGCTTTGGTGGAAATCCACCGGATCGACGCGCAGCATATCCTGGTCGCGCGTACCGAGCACCAGGCGGAGCGCATCAATGACCGCAGTCTTGCCCGCGTCATTCTCGCCGACCAGCGCCGTCAGCCCGGGATTGAGCGGAAGATGGAAGGCGCGATCGGTTGAACCAAACAGCCGGAAGTTCTCGATCCTGATCTCAGCAATATACACGCAAGCGCCCTCCAGTAGGGAGACTAGCAGCAAGTACGCGCTAAGAAACAGCTTCTGGCACGAGATCGGGTTGATATCTTCGTTTAAACCTCCTCCGAGGCCAATGCGCGGCGGTGCCGATACGCGCGCGCAGCTCTCGGAACCGGTTGTGAGTTGCTCGCGCGTTTAAGTCACCCAGGAAGGGCCGCGTCCTGGATGACGCTAGTAGGCAGTCCGCTTCTCGCGCTTTTCGAACCGAAGCTGCCAGTCGCCCTCCGGCCCAGAAGCAGCAAGGTGACTGTTGGAGTGAATGGCCCTCAGCAACCCGCTTTGGCTATTTCCGCCTAGAACAACCGGTTCAACAAGTTCGGCTCGCTCACCTTCAGCCGATCGAGCATGCTGTTCACGTAAAACATGTCCGGCGTCGCTATGGCGGGAAGAACGATCACCCCATAGTCTGGCTCGTTCTTGTCCAGCGTAAAAACGACGAGTCCGACGCCGTGGATGCTGCAAAGCGACTTCAGCCGGTTCATGTCGTCGCTGCTCGTCGTCCGCGGGATCACGATGTAGCTCTTATGCGAGAACAGCCGGTAAGCGACCGCTTGACCGAAGGCCACGACGGGCTGGCTGGGGGTTGCCTTGATCTCGGCCGCCACGATCTGCGGCTCGAACTTGAACATGTCCTGGGCGCGGGGCTTGAGGACGCCCATCACGTCCGGAGTTCCCCACTTTCCGCCAAGGCTACTGCCGCCGAGCGCACCCGCGACTGTAACCTCGTCATTCTCTTCGAGCCATTGCGCAAAGCTGGCGTAGAAATCCTGCTCGGCCAGCGTCTCCTGGGTCGCGCCGTTCTTCACTGGAGCAATCGGTGCGGTCGCGGTGGCTTCTTCCGCGGCGATCGCCTCTGCTGCATCCTCCTCTACGAACTTCGACAGCTGATAGGTGCCACGGGCGACCTTCACGATATCGTCCGAGCTCTGGAACAGCACCTGTATGGCCCCATGGATGCTGTTGGGCGGCGTGTCCGGCGCGCCGGCATGGATCAGCTTCAATATCTCGCCCCAGCGTATGCCGCCGGAATGCTCTTCGAGGATCTCGCGGGCGCGTGCCTGGATCTGCTTTCGGTTCAACTTGTCCATGCCTGTCCCTCTCAGCCGATCGCTGCGTCGATCTGGCGCGCGACCCCGCCGCCGCGGTCGAGCTCCGCCCACAGAAACACCACGCTCCCGCCGCTCACTTCCTGCAACCGCGCGCCGATGTTCTTCTTCTCGCGGCTGTCGGCGTTGTCGGTGCGATCGGCGCCCTTGTATTCGACGATCAGCTTGCGGCCGTCGGTCAGCTCGGCGACGAAGTCGGGGTAGAAGAGGTCGGTTGAGGTTGGTAGCGCATAGGACCAGGCGGTGCGGTCGACGTTGCGGACCCAGTGCTTCACCGCAGGATGATCATCGATCGCCATGGCGGCGTGAAATTCTTCGCCGCCGTGCTTCAGATCGCCCACCTGGGAGAACAGGTGCTTCCGTGGTCGCCAAGGTCCTACGTAAGGCGTGCGTGGATCATAGCCCGCCTTGCTAAAGCTGAAGCCGTTGTGGCCGAGAGCGAGAACCGGCGCGATGTCGCCAAGCAGGAGCTGGACACCGCGAGCGCCGGCTTCACGGCGGAGCTGCGTCACGCGCGCGACGATCGCGCGGCGCAGCGCGTACTTGCCACGAACGAGCTGAGCGAGCGGGATGCGTTCGGCGACGCTCTCCACCACGCGGCGGCAATATTCGAGGAAGATCGGCTGGGCGACGTCGCGCTGGCGTGTCGTGCGGTCGAGCCAGCGGGACAGCGCCGCAATGTCCCAGTCCGTTGCGTCGTCCAACGCCAGCTCGGCGGCCGCATCGATCCGCGAGTAAACGACCTGGTCGCCGTCCACGTCCATCTCGAACGTGTCCGGCCGATCCGTCAGCGCAAAGCCGGGCAGGCTCGTGTCGACCTGGCGCAGATCCCAGCCGCCGACATCCACCAGCGTGTCAGGGAAGACGATCTCCAACTGCCCATCACGCTCGATCGCAAGACGCGGCAGTTCTAGCACTTCGCCCTGCTCGGCAGGGGACAGCGACGCCGCGCGCTGGACGAGGAACGCCTCCATCGCCGCCACCGGCGACGTCGTTTCCGTCGTGACCGCCGCCGCCACCTCAAGCAGCACCGCATCGGGAGAAGCCGTGTCGAACGTGATCGCGACGCCGCCCGCGCCATCGTCAGCAATGCGCGTCGCGGCCACCATCTCGGGCGTCCAGCCGCTCTGGTCCGGCCGCTCCTGAACCCGCAGCACCGGCAGCTCGGGCCGGGTGAACAGCGGCTGGTCCTTGCTCCATTCGAACGTCTCGGGCTGCTCGACGATCGCCTCCAACGCCGTGCGCTCGTCGAAGCCCATCTGGGTCAGACGGTCCTTCAGCCCTTCGGCGGCTTCGAAGAAGTTGCGTTCGGAAACATGAGCATAGGCGCGGTTCAGCTCTTCGGACGAGCGCCGTGTCGCGAATGGCATCCGCAGCACGCGGCCGAGCAGCTGCTCCACCGCGCCGCCGCTCCTGATGCTGGCGAGCGAGCAGAAGACATAGGCGAAGGAGCAGTCCCAGCCTTCCTTCAGCGCGTCGACGGTGATGACGTGCTCGATGATGCAGGCAGGATCGAACAGATCGATGCCGTCGAGCTCGCGCTGATTGCCGGTCGCCACCGCGATCCGGTCTTCGGGAATGCGGCAATCTTCGATCAGGTGGCGCTTCACCACATCGACCGTCGCCTCGGCGCCTTCGCGCGCCGGTTGTGCCTGATACAGCGCGATCGGGCGGATGCCGCCCCCATCCTTCGCGGCGATTCCCTCCAGCCAGGCGCGGTTGTCGACCGCATGGGCGATCGCCGCTTGCCAGCTGCCATGCTGCGACAGGTGGATCGGCAGCTTTATCATGTCCGCCGCCTTCAGCTCGGCGGCGGTGGCCGAGACGATGACGTTCGAGCGCACTGGCGTCGCGGTAAACTCCACCACGGCCGCGGGCGCGAGCCGGCCGAACGTCTCGCCGGACAGCGTCGACGTGAAATTGTGCGCCTCGTCCACGATCACCAGCGGCCGGTGCAGCTTCAGCAAATTCGCGAAGCTCGCGATCGGCTTGCCGCGGCGAGGGCCGTCCTCGTGCCGAGCGAGGTCGATTCCGGGGGCCAGCGCCGCGAAGTGCGGCTCCAGCTCCTCGTCGTCGCGATAGACGTTGCGGTCGGCGACGTTGTTGACGCGGAAGGACTGGACGGTGGCGACGATAACCGTGGCGGCATCGGCCATGTCCTGCGGTCGAAGTTGCCGTCGCTCGTCGATGCCGAGCACGCGCACGGCGCCGCCGAACTGCGCCTCCAGCGATTGACGATAGGGGTGGCCGATCTTCTTGAGCGCGCCCAGCGTCTGGTCGGCGATCGCGCTCGACGTGACCAGCCACAGCACAACCGGATAGCGGCGCGCGAGATAGGAGTCGCGCGCGATGCCGATGGCGTGGGTGGCGAGCAGTGTCTTGCCGCCGCCGGTCGGCAGGCGCAGGCAGCAATAGGGCACACCCGGCAACCCCGCGAGCGGGCGGTAGGTCGCTCCATACGCCCCCGGCTCGCCGACCGCGCAGGCGGCGGCGTAGGCAGCGGCATGGTCGCGGATCGCCGCCTGGTCGAGGAAGGTGCGGAGCGCATCGAGCGCGCGGCGCTGATAGTCCTTGAGCTCCATCAGCGCGCCTTCACGTCATAGGGGGTCTGCTTGAAGGTGACGCCGGCTTCGCCCAGCCGCGCCAGGCCCAGCTTCGACCATTCGCCATAGACGATCATCGGCCCGTGCCAACCGCTCTCCGCGCGCAGCTGCGCGAGCAGCGCCGCGGTCAGCACGTTGCCGCCGCTGACGGAGCGATCGCCGAGGATGCCGTTGTAGAGCAGCGCATAGGCGGTGCCGTCATGCACTCCTAGCACCGGCCTATCGGCGGCGCCGGTGAAGGGCGTGCCAGTCTCGCTGAACCAGATATGCGCGGCGAGGGTCGCGAAGCGAATGCCGTCGGCGATGTGACCATCGGCCTCGAACACCGGCGCGCCAAGCCGATAGAAGCGATAGCCACCGCCGCCCGTCCAGCCGACCGCCTGCGACACGCCGCCCTGTTCGCCGGCGACCACCTTGTCCAGCCGCGGCTTGCAATGCGTCTCGGTATGGTCGCCCATTTCGATGCCGATCCAGCGCCGCCCCATCTTGTGCGCCACCGCAGCCGTCGTGCCGGAGCCGAGAAAGCTGTCTAGCACGAGGTCGCCAGCGCGGGTTCCTAAGTTTAAGATCCGCTCCAACAGTTCCTCGGGCTTCACGGTATCGAAAACGGGTGCGTCCGGGAGCAACTGCCGTTGATGTGCTTTCGCCTGCCGTGAGGTCTTCACGTCCGACAGGATCGTAAAATGTGGGCGGGTCGGGGCAGCGGGCGCGAACTCCCTTACGTATGGCACCCAGACCTCCTCACCGAGACGCTGGCGCCTCTTCCACACAAGTCGCCCCTCCTCACGAACTCGTTCGACGCCGGCTGGACTCATCGCCCATCGTGCCTCCCTTCCGTCGTCATGGATTGGCCAAGCCAAGGACCGATCGGGCGCCTCAACTCCAAAGAACATTGTCGGACGGTCGGCGCGTAGGCTGCTCTTGCCGTTTTTCTTCAACAGGCGGTCGCGATAGCGCTGGCCTTGCTCATCTACGGAGCCGTAAGCGTCCAATATGCTTGTGGTTGATTGCTGCTTGAACCCTGCGGCGCCGGGTGCCCGCTCGTAGCAGAGGACGAATTCGTGATCCGGCGTGATAGCGACTTTGTTGTCGTTAGGACTGTCCACCTTCTTCCAAATGAAGGTTGTGACGAAGTTCCTTCGCCCAAAGACCTCGTCCATCACGACCTTGAGATAGTGCCCCTCATTGTCGTCAATTGACACCCAGATGCTGCCGTCCTCCGCCAGCAGCTCGCGCAGCAGCACGAGGCGCGGGTAGATCATCGCCAGCCACTGGCTATGCTCGAGATTGTCGTCGTAATGCTCGAACGCCGACCGCGTGTTGTAGGGCGGGTCGATGTAGATGCACTTCACTGCACCCTTGTAATAGGGCAGCAGCGCCTTTAGCGCGTCGAGGTTGTCGCCCTGAATGAGCATATTGGCGGCGTCGCCATCGCCGCCGTTCAGCGCGGGCACCGCCTCCAGCAGCCGATACGGCACCTCCGCCGCCGCGCGGACGTCGCCTCCGCGCGTCATCCAATCCAGTATCGGCACCTAACCCCCAAATCTCATCAGTCGGACACCAGCGACAACTTGCCGCGGGCGCTGCCGGCAGCCCCCTGACGTCCACCTTCGATGCTCATCATACGCGTCAAGCCGAAGACGAGCTTATCAATCTCGGTGACCGGGATGTGCAGCGCCGCCGAGATATCGTGCTTGGTCATGCACTCTTTCCGTAAACCACCAAACACCTTCTCCCACACCACGGACGTCTCGCGTTCGATGCCCTCCGGCTCGGCAGTGCGATAGCCGTTGCGCGCGATCTGGATGCACAGCTGTCGATTCTCCCACTCGGAGGTGATGCCGAGTTGGCGCAGGCGGTAATTGAGCGCGGCCACCGATACCTTCCACCGAGCCTTTTCGGCTATGATGTGGTTCAACCCACGCACGACCGGAATGCGGGCCCGCACATCCGCTGACGGCATCAAGAACGAGGACGCGAACCGGTTCGCTTCATTCTCAGCCTCGCGCCCCCCCGGACCACCATGCTTGTGCAGGACGAGATGGCCGAGTTCGTGCGCCGCGTCGAACCGGCTGTGCTCGGCCGTCTTTACGGTGTTGAGGAAGATGTAGGGCTTGTTCGACCGCCAGACCGAGAAGGCATCAACCGAACGGGTTTCCTCCACCAGCGAGAAGACGCGAACGCCCTTGGCTTCGAGCAGATGGACCATGTTGCGGATCGGCTTCTCGCCTAGACCCCATAGCTCACGAAGCGCGCGCGCGGCATGGTCAGGTGTCTGTTCGTCGCTGAGATCGGGCACATCAATCTCGGGAAGGTCGAACATCGCCTCCACCCAATCGCTCAGCATAAACGCGAGCGATCCCGCCGCGAGCGCGGCGTCGCGATCGCCGGCCAGCATGTGCGACATCGACCGAAAGCTCGCGGCATCTCGCGGCGGTTGATCCACGGTATCGCCGTAGAAAAAAGTCGCCGGATAGCCGAGCACAGCGGCGATCCGGTCCGCGATATCCGGGGCCGGATCAGTCGCGCCGGTTTCATACCGATGGAGGGCAGGCCGACTCACGCGCGCGGCCTCCGCCAGCTGGCTCTTGCTCAGCCCGGCGCGATGGCGCGCGAGGCTCAGCCTCGCGGGATTGAACATGGCTTACCTCTTGCGACGGACCGGGATGTCGAAGTTCGGACCGTAATCGTCATCATCGCGCCTGCGAACATCGCACACAGGGCCATCCTGATCGATCAGGATGATCCGCTCGCGCCAGTTGCACAAATAGCCGCTTTCCACGGTCATCGGGAACGACAGCTCGGCGCGAACCGTATCGTCGCTGATGTAAGCGCACAGATACCAAATAGGTGCCTCGGACCGGGCGGCGGCGGCCAGCGCCTCCTCAAATTCCTTCAGGAATTCGGGAATCGGCAGTGGCGGTTCGCGGTTCAATCGGACGGCGCGTTCGGAGCCGCTGCCCTTCGCTGACTTGTTCTTCGGCTGCGCATCCCGAAGGCCTGTTGCCTCATTGGTGTTCACCACCGCGATGCGGAAGGCGCGATCGGGATGCACAATCGTCGACAGATTGTCCTGGTCGTCCTTTTCCCACCCGTGCGAGCGTTTCACATCGCGGAAGGTGCGGGTGCCGAACCGCCACGCATCCCAGCCCGCTGCGGTGGGGGGATCATTATCCGTGCAGCCATTGAACGCGGCGACCATGGCGTTCACCACGCGCATGCATTCTTCGAAAGTAAGGCCCAGCGCCTCCAGGCGACGCCGGACGTCATTCGGATCGAACCAGATCGCGCATTCCACGTGAGTCGCCCCGTTACAATTTCGCTCCTCAGATGAGAGAGGATTTTGTAACGGGTGTCAACCGTGCCTCTCTGGTTGGTAAAGGGATCGGCTAAGTCTGCATGGGAAGCGCGCTCGTGCCACCTCGCGCGCCATCGAAAAAGCCCGCATACTGCATCTGCTTTCTAAAGTCTGGATCTTCAGTAAGCCGGGCTGCAAGTAATCGACTCTCCCTCTTTATGAGTTCGTCGATGAACGCGACGTTCGGACTGTAGCTCGCGCGATCCGCTATCTCTTCCAAATAGTCGACCTGAACACCTGCGCGTAGAGCGTCTACCGCAGCTAGTTCGAGCACGTATATGTCATCAGGCGCTGATGGTAGGCCAATGGCGATCCAAAGATCGGCCATGCGCTTATCGACAATTTCGCGCGCTAATGTTTGATACTGATCTACTGCCGCTTGACTCATCTCTGTTGTTGAGATCGAGCAATCGCTGACCGCCGACGCGGGTGGCTCGGCCGACGCGGGCGGTCCCGCGGGCGGGGCCCCTGGTTGCGCCGATGCGAGTGGCTCCGCCAGCGCGTGTGGTCCCGGCGCCGTGCTTGCGGCGGCTTCTGCTGGTGGACCCGCAAGGATAGCTCTCGCGCGCTCGATATCACTCGCGTTTAATCCGAGTTGATCGAGGATCTTGGCGACATCTCGCTTCCAGGCGAGGCGCTCGGCCGTGTCGATGTTCTTCTTGAGGCCCGGCAACTCGTCGAGATCGATCTGCTCATTGATGGCAATGAGCATCATTGCGAAGTTCAAACTGATATCGAGTTCGCGTCCGGCTGCGGCTTCTAGGACCCGTTTGGCTTCGATCCCAGTGTCGCGTGCAGGATCATACACAATGCGCAATGCTTCGATCTGGTCGTCCGTCATCGAGTGCACTGGCATGGTCAACTCGCCTTCGGCGAACGTCCGAGCCCAAGCTCCGCCCGGTCCTCTCTTGTCGATGGGCTTCGCCAGTTCTTTTAGAAACAAGGCGATGAAATCCCGCTCGTAGATATTGCCTTGGTCCATCGCGGACGAAGGAACTCCGCGCCGGCGCATCTCACGGAGGAATGTCAGCTCCTCCTCGCTGATCTCCGATGCAGCAAGCACGTGCTTCCGCGGGCGCGGAGCATCCTGTTCGAATAGCTCTCGTTTCAGGTCGTGCCACCGAAGCGCCGCCAAAGCCGTCGCGTACTTGGCACACGTTTGTTCGAGGGCGACGTGAGCCTCGTGAGCTTCGCGCAGGAGGCGCACCCGCGTTTTGGACATCGCTTTCAACGCTACCGGGATCGTGGTGGTTACGAGATCCGGATTGTGTAGCGACTGACGGATGTCCTTGGCGGCCTTGGTCAGCCGCCCTTGTTCATCCCGCTCTTCAGCCCTCGCACGAAGGCGCTCGATCTCGGCGTCGACCTCCCCCTCAATCTCGCGGACACGTTCCATGCCGCTCTTAAAGGCGGACGAAATGAAATGAGAGCGTTCCATCCAATGCTAAAAGGATCGGCTCCCTAGATTGGCAAGTCCAATCGCGCGCGCCGATGTGCTGATAGCCACCTGTTGCGCTTCAGCAACACGAGCCCTTTTGGCGACTAAACTCGAAACCGAATCTTTTTAGCGGGTCAGTGGAAAAGCTAACGCCCCGGCTGGGCGAGCGTTAGTCTCGGAAACACGCGCAATACCACTGTTTTGGGGCACTCGTGCCCCAAAACAGCTGCGCCCTCAGCTTCGCTTCGGGTGACCGGCCGGCGGCCGGGCGTCGCCTCGGAAGAGGCTCCGTCGCCCGTCAGGGCTCTGGGCGGCCCGCTCAGCGGACCTTGGGTTGCGCCATCCCTGCGGTCGGCGCCGTTGTCCCACTATCCCACCTTATCCCGAGGCTCTGTGACACGCGATCGCCATCGCCTGTGCCGGGAAGCTGGCTGTCGATCGGGGTGATGATCAGGGAGGATTAGGGGAAAAGCGATTGCGTGCTGACCCCTCAGAATCACTGGTCGTCCCCGGGGGCATCCCCACCTTCAATCATGATGAGGCAACCATGCGCGATCCCATGCGCGGGCCGGGCAGCGTCCGCGCACCCGGCTCGATCCTGAGCTACGATATTGAAACCATATCGCCGCCGACGCCGGACGGCTCGTTCCCGCCCTGGCCGACGCACCGGCCCGTCGCGATCGGCTTCGCCACGGCGTGGCAGGTCGCCGGGGGCTGGTCATTCGACATATCCGCCATGGTCGTCGCTGATGGCGTAAGCGAAGCCGACCTGGTTCGTGAAGCCGATCGCCGCATGGGCAACGCCGGCGTCGTGACCGGATACAACTCGCGCCAGTTCGATGCGCTCGTCCTGCGGCTCGCTGCGCAACGCACGCGCTTGTGGTCGTTGAAGGCGCTTGCCGACCATGCCGCCGCCAACCGCTTCGGGGCTGAACATGCCGATCTGGCGGATCTCTATTCCAGCCACGGCCGGAAGGTGGGGCTGGCGTCCCTGTGCGACGAGATCGGCATTCCCGTGAAGATGTCCACCTCCGGCGGTGATGTCGCCGCGTTGTGGGAAGCCGGCGAGACCGATCGCATCCGCGACTATGTGATGGAGGACGCGGTCGCCACGCTCTGCCTGTTCTTCGCGTGGACCGCCGCGCGGGCGGGCGACGAGACGCTGGTCACGCGCCCCATGGCGGCGCTCGCCAGGCACATCGAAACGACGCCCGCGCTGCATCACCTGCACGCCTTCGTAGATTGCGCGCTGATCCGCTGGTGCCGACCGCGCGCGATGAAGGCGGATATCGCGGCCGCGCTCGAGCGCATGACTGCGAAGCTCAAGCGACAGGAGGACGAACGCGCCTTCGCCTCCTGATCACCTTCGCTATCATCAGCCCTTTTCGGCCCGGTCATCCCTGTGATGGCCGGGCCGCTTTCATGTCGAGGAAAGCCATGTCCATCGAAACCGCCACTCTCGCCACCGCCTGGATCCACCAACCGGCGCTCGGGCAACGACCCGCGCGCACGCTGCTGGTCGGCGCCGCGAAGCTCAGCATCTTCTACAGCTTCGGCACGCTGGGCTTCGACCTTCAGGCCCATTCGACCACCGTCACCGATGATCCTGCCGAGACGATCTCCTGGCTCGCAGATGCCCTCCACGTTCCGCCTGGCCGCCTTCTGCTGTGGCGCGCCGAGGACATCGTCGTGCCGTCGCTGCTCGCCGCCGCCGAGACTGCGCGTGATGCCGTGGCCGGGGCACGGCTGCTGCGCGAACTGGATCTCGCCTTCACCCGCGAGGTGATCGACGTTGCGGAGGCGCATGGCGGTGCTGCAGCAACCTCGTTTGACGCGATCGCGCATCGGCACGGTCTGCCGTTCGTGTCGATGTCGAAGGCCGAGCTCGCCGAAGCGCACCGGACCGGCTGCCACTGGGCAATCCGCAAACACCTTGCCGCGCGTGCGGTCGCGACCTGGCGGCTGTGGCTCGCCGGCCGCGAGGACGCCGAACCGCTCATCGAGAAGACCGAGGCCTGGCTTGCCACTCCGGATGCGGAGGTGCGCCTGTGATCCAGATCGTCGAGGGAAAGCCCTTCATCCGCCCGTGCCGGTCCATCCCACCGGACGGCAACGAGTTCGGCGACGCGCTCGCATCGATCTCCGCGCTTTACGAACCGCTGACCAAGATGCTGCCGCTCGCGGGCTCGACAGCGCTTCTTCCCAGCCGGGCAGGCGGAGAACCGCGCATCACGGCAGCCCTTCGCGCTGAAGCGCCGTGGTTGGCTGCGGCGATCGACCGGCTCGGCGAGCAGGCTGCGATGAGCCAATGGGCCGGCAAGCCATGGCTGTCGTTCCGGCCGATGCTGCTGGTGGGCCCGCCGGGGGCCGGCAAGACCCACCTTGCGCGCCGCATCGGGGCGCTGTCGGGATGCGGCGACGCGATCCTCAGCTTCGCCGGGGTCAACAGCAGCAACGAGCTTGCGGGCAACCCGCGCGGCTTCCGCCATCAGCAGCCCGGTTTTCCGGCCTGCGTCCTGCAGCGGCTGCAGGTGGCAAACCCGGTCATCATCATCGACGAAGTCGACAAGGTGCCCGCCAATGCCATGGGCGATCCGGCCGACACGCTGCTCGGCATGCTCGAGCGATCGACTGCCAATCGCTTCTTCGACGGGTGCCTCGCTGCGGAAGTCGACCTCAGCCACATCAATTGGGTCCTCACCGCGAACAGCCTGACGAAGCTGTCCGCGCCGTTGCTGTCGCGGGTGGACGTGGTGGAGGTTCAGGGTCCGGGTCCTGAACATGCCGAGGTGGTGCTCGCCTCACTCTGGCGCGACGTCGCTCGAGATGCCGGGTTGCCCCCGTCCGACCTGCCTCGCCTGGAAGCTGCGGCAGAGACGCTGCTGCTTCGCCTGTTCCGCAACACCCGCTCCGTTCGCCGGCTGCGCCGCGCGATCGAGACGGTCGTCGCCGTCTCGGCGCGACACGCGCGCCGCGCGGTCAACTGACCCCTCAATGGGGACCGAAATGAGCATCCTGGGAAACAGGAAAAAAGCTCCGGCCAGGAGGCCGTCACCAGAAGGAATGATCAGATGGAATTGACCGTATTGCACCACCAGAACCTCATGCTCGCGCTTCGGCAGGCGATGGGGTGGCCGCTGTTCAAGCCGGCGAACGACAGCATCGCGTTTTCGGCCGGCCGCGAGGTGGACTTCGAAACCGGCATGGAACTCGCGCGCATCGCGCAGATGATGGGCAAGGATCTCGTCTACAGCGGCTGGGCCGATACCCGGGTCAAGGATCCGACGACCTTCTGCGTCGCCTATCGCGAGATGCTGACGGTCGACATCGTCGATCGGCTGGTGCCCTTCGCCGCCAACGACGATGCGCCGATCATCCTCGTCAGCACCAAGGCCGACGAGTGTTTCATGATCGACAAGCGCGGCTCGCTGGTCCGAGTGGAAGGCAAGCCGAAGGGGATCGGCAAGGGCCGGAAGCTGGCGATGAAGCGGATCAAGGCCGCCGCGGCCGAGATGAGCGACAAGCCGCTGACCGGGAACCGCTTCGTGCCCACCGGCGGCGACTGGATCGCCCCGGCAGCGCCGGTGGAGACCGTCGTCCGGTTCGGCTGATCTCTTCAAGAAAGACGGCCGACTCCGGCCGCTTTCATTCTCTTCCGCCATCGAAAGACGCTTCCGCGCCGCTCTTCCAGGGCGGCGTGGGCTTTTCCAGGAGACAACAATGCTCATCAACCAGGAACAGCTGAAGGCGGCCCGGCGCGAGTTCATCGTCCGGCCTCGTTCGATCTCGCGCGCTGATTGGCCGGATTTCAAGATCCGCCCGGTATCGGAACAATGGCGGTATGTGGGGCGCGTGCCCGCATATCGGACCATGACGGCGAACGTTGCCTACATCTGGCGTGACAGTTCGCCGGTCGATCGATTCGGGCCGATGCCCGCGAGCTTCGCTGAACGTCGCTTCGAGCTGAAAGGATCTGGCCTGGCACTTCCGGCCAGCGCACCCCTTTGGGCCGCAACCAATCCCTATCGCATCTGGGAAGAGGCGGATCACGCTACGGCCGCGTCCGGCGACCCAACTGACCTGGCAGGCTGGCATGTCATGATGGAGATCCCGCGGCACATCCGGCCCGAGAACTGGCGCTGGATGGTGGAGGGCTTCGTGCATTCGCAGTTCGTCGCGAGGGGTGCAGCCGTGGCGTGGGCGGTCCACGCGGTCGAAGGCCATGATGGCGACTGGATCGTCGCGCCACACAGTCACCTGATCGTAACTGGGCGACACTGGCGCCACGATTATCGCCGCGGTCGCCGGCATCCAAATTGGATCGCCAGCTGGGCGCAGCAGAAGCGCGCGGAGTTCGCTTGGCGACGGCGCTGTGCAAACCTGCGCGATCTAGAAAGCGTCGGCTTCGATCGCCTCGCGCTGGCAAGCCAGCGAGTGGATCCACTTTGGGCCTAAGACTATGTCCGTGTGCAGATCCCAGAAGGCTCAACAGAACGAAACGGGGCGGCTCATTGAGCCGCCCCGGGTGATCATTACGCTTCCGCAGGCGGCGGAGCGTCTTTCTGATGCGAAGGATGGACACGCTCGAACAGGCGATCATATTCCTTCGCCAGCGCTTCCAGCGCCGCTTCCTTGGCCGCCAACGCAGTCACCAACTCCCTGTTGGTAGTCGTCATCTCCTCAATCTGGCCGGTCGCCTCATCGCGCTCCTGTTCGGTGACGCTGAGGCTGTCCATCAGCGATGCGATCTCACCTTCCAGGATCGCGATCTTGACGTCCTTCATTTCGGCCCGTGCCGCCAACGCCTGGCGCTCGGCCTGCAGAGCGTCTCCCATCAGACCCGCCACGGTGGTCACAAAACGTTCCCGCATCTCGTCGGACATAGCGAACGGGGTGAGCTTGGGCGCCGCCTTGCGCTGGGCGCGCCACTCGGCGAGGAACTTATAAGAGCTGTGGCGGCTGCCGTACCCGAGTTCGTCCCAGATCATGCTGCCGTTGATCTTCTCTTCCGGCACACCGCCGAGGATCAGCCTTTCGGCAGCTCGTGCGACATCGGGGTAGGTAATCCACTTGTCCTTCTTCACCATGATCAGTCTCTAAGATTTGCCCGCCGTGCAGCTTGTGCAGCTCGTGCACCTTGTACTGGTTGTACACGACGGAAATTGGAGCGGCCTCAACAGGGGCGATCGGATCAAGGGCTAGGGTCAAGGCGCTGCCCATTTCGAGGGCGGCGCAGACAAGCAGCGCGTCAGTGCAACGCTTACGTCCGCCGTAAGAAGCGAAGGTTCCCCAACACTTCGGGCTGCCAAGGCGATTGCAAACAGGACGGCCAGCATGGCCGACAAGAGCACGACACGACTGAGCATCGCGGATGGGCACTGGTCCGCAACGGCGGCAAGGAGTGTGCCGATGGCGACGAGCTTGTCGTCGTCCAGCAGCGATGCCGACGCGACCGGAGGCGTTTTAGACGCCGGAGATGCGGTTGAACGTGTCACCCGCTGTTTTATGTTCGTGTCGCGTTCTCGCCAAGCGAGTTGATATAAAATTTGAGGGCGATGAAGGCGAACGCCCCTCATCGCCCAGAGGGTTAGCGCGCCACCTTCCTGGCATCGCTGCGGATCTTGCGTTCGCGGGACGAGCCGACACGCGATCGCTGATCGAGTGGTAGCAAGCGAATAGAAGATGCCGGAACGTGTTCGGTGAGGATGGGGATATATTTCAGAATGAAGGCCTGACGCTCGGCTAGCACCACGTCGAGACCCTCGGTCTCAATCCTTTTGGAGTAGGAAATCCCGTTTACGCCCTTGCGTGCGTGGCCCATCACATCGGCGCGGATATTCTCGTTGACTCCCTCAACCTCGTAGAAGCTAGAGCCGAGCGCGCGGATCGAGTGAATATCCGGACCCTTGCCTCTCGCATTGACACGGACAGGCAGGCGGTCGGCGATATAATCTGCCATGTGCTGCCAAGCACGCTCGTAAAAGAATGCTCCGCCGCGCTTCTCCGACTGCTGGTAAAGCTCCGGGAAGAGCGCCACATGGCCCTCCCTCCGGATCGCCGCGATATAGTCGAGCAAGCCCAGGCGGATCAGCTCGGGATGGATTGGGAGATGGCGATTGCGGGCGGGCCGCTTTTCGCCCTTCATCTCACCGTCACGGCCACGCGTCAGGTTGTCCCGGATCTCGAAGTGCGGGGTGGGGTGATCCACAGTGAAATCAGCCAGCTCCAAACCGCAGATTTCTTCGCGGCAAGCACTCGAATAGAACCAGATGAGCGGCGCGAAATAGGCGGCATCGTGCCAAACATGTTCCGCTCCGCGTTGGTTCTGAAGTCGGCGAAGCGCACCGCCGCCGCCGAGGTATAATGGAGACCGAAAAAGGCAGTCCATGTGCTCGCGCTTCCAAGGTGGACGCAAATCCTTCTTCTCGGACGCGGTGATCTTCACTCGCTCGGCAGCGAAATCCACGACGACGGCACCGGGGAACTTCGGCTTCCAGTAAGACTTGGCGAGCACCTTACTGACCGTACCCATGAAGGACAGATCGCGGTTGACCGTCTTATTGCTACGTCGCTGGTCGGGCGTCAGCGGAGGTAGTTCCGCTACCACCTCGTCAAACGGGCGGGACAACGGTCCTTCCTCGAAGGTGCCGAACCGGAAGTCCTTGGGAATCCTCTGCAGGCCTTCCTTGAAGCGGCCTGCGTCGAGATGGTTGTACGCACCTAGCGGACGGTTGCCGGTGATCCAGGCGAAGCTGAGCATGATGCGTCGCTGCTGGCCGGTGTCGCCCTTCCAGACCTTGTCGGCCTTCAACTGGGCGATCACCTGATCGATGATCTCGGAAAACCGACGGGGCTCATATTCAAAGAAGTAGCTCTCGGGCTGCTGCGCTGCAGGGATGCCGGGAAGCGGAGTGTGCGATGCGCGGCCCAAAAGCGCCTTGGCCTCCGGCGACATTTCGCCGAGGTCGGAGATCAGCGCGCGAACGGGATCCGGGGCATCAAGCGTATCGTCGTCGAAAACCCGGGCGACTCGCGAGCAGGCTGCGGCACTCGCGCGTATCAAATGTATGCGAGCAGCTGCAATATTCTGGCTGTGCGCGGGGGCGCCTATGGACGCCAAACGCCGGCTGACATCTTCATCGTTCAGTGCTTCCACGGCCTGACGAATATAGTCCTCGATCATCGGGATCTCGTGTCCGAGACCCTGTTCGATCAGCCTGGCGCGGTCCGCTTCGGTCATTCCGAGGTTACGATCGGGGAGCCGTAGGATGCGGTAAGCCTGCGCTTCTTGCGCGGCGACCTCAGGCACCGACGACGACCAGGACGCATTTTCATAGGCGCTGTGGACGTAGAAAGAGAGCTCTTCCTCCAGCTTCTGGCGGAAGATCGCCTCGATCTCGGTTCCGGTGAGGGCCCTCCCATCCTCCAGCATCATGTCGATATCTACCTTCACCCTGACAAAGCGGGCCGCAAGGATCGCGGCGAGCCTGCGGGCCTGCCTGGGATCGGAGGTCCGCAACGCTAGGGTTATAGGTTTGGAGATAAAATTTCGGAAATGGACGCGGCGCCGGAAGGCGTATCGGCCATCGATGCGGACGGCATAGGGGATGCGGGACATGGGTCTTCGCCTTTCCGCATGTGCCGGCATCGTGTGCAGGGGTCATGTGATCCAAGCACGCGGCAGGCCCATGCTAACGGGCGGATTTCCCTCGCTTTTCGCGATAAAGTGGTCGGGGAGACAGGATTCGAACCTGCGACCCTCTGCTCCCAAAGCAGATGCGCTACCAGGCTGCGCCACTCCCCGATCCGCAGGTGCCCTTAGGTTTCCGGCTATTCAGGCGCAAGCGGCAATGGCGATTCACGGCACGCGGGCGTCACGTTCCGCAAGCCTTACGTTCGGGGCACAAAACCTGCGCTTCCGGCCGGAAAATCAACAGTTCTGATGATTTTCGGAGTGCTGCGCTCTGATAGCGCCGCGCGGTGAACGGGATCGTTCGGAAAACCAGCATCAATTTCAGCGGGGGTCTTGGAAAAATGAGGAAGATCGTACTTTTGATCGCGTTGCCCTTGGGTCTCGCGGCTTCACCGGCCATGGCGCAGGACGAGGGCGGCCTGTCGCTCGGCGTCACGGGCGGAACGCTCGGGATCGGGCCGGAACTCGGTTATCGGGCCTCCCGCAACTTTGGAGCGCGGGCGAGCGCCACGTTCCTCGGGATCAGCCGTGATGTCGAGTCTGACGACGTGAACTACAATGGCGACCTCGATCTGCAATCGTTCGGCGCGGTGATCGATCTTTATCCGTTCGGCGGCGGTTTCCGCCTTTCCGCCGGTGCCCGGATCAGCGACAACAAGGTGAAGCTGACCGCGACGCCGACGGGCGACGTGGAAATCGGCGATGACAGCTACACCTCCGCGGAAGTGGGCACCCTGACCGGACGGGTGGAACCCAAGGATTTCGCCCCTACCCTGACGATCGGCTGGGGTGGCGGCCTGACGCGCGGGGTGAAGTTCGGCGCGGATATCGGCGTCATGTTCCAGGGAACGCCCAAGGTCACCGAACTGAACGCCAGCGGCAGTCTGGCCAACACCCCGGAATTCAAGGAATCCCTGGCGAGGGAGCGGGCCGAGATCGAGGACGATATCGACGGCTTCAAGTTCTATCCCGTCCTCCAGTTCTCGCTAGGCTATCGCTTCTAACGCGACTCTCCGGCATGGCCGAAAGGGCGGCGGCAATGCCGCCCTTTCGGTTGTCGGACCGCGAGCGAACAGGCTGAGCGGGGCCATGGCGCCGGTATCGGTCGCGCCGGCCCCCATTCTATCGTTTCGCAGCTGCGGCGCGGATTAGCGTCTTGCGCCCGCGACATTTCCCTTCCTAAACCGCATCAGCCGAAAACCCGGATGGCAGGGACTCCAGGGCGGCTGCGGGGGCGGGTATGGTCAAGCCGGGGGACTTGTACGAAGCTATCGGCGACGATGAAGCCTACGCCCAGTTACCGGCGATGGCGGCGGAACTTATCGGCGCACGCTCGGGCAATATCCAGCACATGACCCGGGCCGGTAGCATCGCCGACCAGCATTTCAGCTACTTCGACAGCACCATGGTGCACGATTACGCCGCGCGCTTCAGCGGGGAACTGGACATCTGGACGCAAGCGGGGCTTGCGAGCGGGATCGTCAATCGCGCTATCCCGGTCGACTCGCTCGTATCGGAAGAGGCCTTTCGGGCGTCTCCCATGTGGAACGATTTTTTCCGTTTCCATGGTGACGATACGGGTCATAGCATCGGCCTGGTTCACCGCTTCGACGGAACGACCATGGCCACCAGCTTTCACCGGGCGTGGTCGGCAGGTCCGTTTTCACGCCTGGAAGCCGCGCGGCTGGACGCCATCAGCACCGATCTGCATCGCATATACCGGGCGCGGGACTTGATCGGCGGCCATGCCGAGAAGTCCGCGCGCCTGGCCGGCATGCTCGATGCGCATCAGGATTGCGTGCTTCTCGTCGATGCGAAACTCCGTCTCGTCGAGGCGTCGCCATCGGCGATGCAAGTGCTGCTGGCTGGCGATGGGGTGG
>DATMFK010000043.1:0-103823 GCA_035556195.1 Rhizobiaceae bacterium | reverse complement strand
CTGGGAAGGGGGCCAGGCCATTCCGCGGTCTGTTTCGATCGAAGCGACCAGGATCCCGACGGCCTCCTTCCCGATCCCGATCTACCACAATTGAAACACACAGGATCCTCGGATCAGCTCGCCCGCTGGCGCGGGCTCCCGGCATCAGATGTGTGAACGCGATAGCCCTTTGAGCTGGGAGAGATGTCCGGCAGGACAGTGAGGGGCCACTTGCGACCGCTCAAAGACCACGCCCTTGCTCGGTATTAGACCTCTGGCAACGATGTCTGCTGATGAAACATCATCTTCCAGCCCTCGCGCCGCCGCACGTAGCCCGAGCTTACCAATGCGTGGTACTCCTCCCCGCCGGCCCTCATCGCCTTGGCTTCATAAGTCAGCAGAAAGACATTGTCGGATGGCTGCACCGTTCCCTTGAGATCGAGGTCGAGAACTTTCCACCGGCGCCCCTCATCGACGGTGGCGGCGAGGTCCTTGTTCTCCATCACCCCCGCCATTTCGGATGAAAACGCCACCAGGCACTCGTTGTCGGTGTTCTCCTCGAAGAAACGTCGACCGCCGGTCCAGAATTCCCGTTCCAAGGCCAGTAGTTCGTCTATGGCGGCTTTCATCGAAGGAACCTCGTCTCTGAGGTTCGGCAACGGCAGAAGCCCTGCAAAGGTTCCAGCGCGCCGCAGCATCGCCTCAGTTCGAGTTGGAAGCCTCCGGAGGCGGGACGTCGGATTTCTGCTTGCAGTCCTTCAGCCAGACATCATAGACGGCGTGCTCCACCGCATTGAGGCCTGGGCTCTGCGCGAACATCCATCCGGTGAAGATGCGACGGATCTTGCGGTCCAGCGTGATCTCGTCCACCTCAACGAAGGAATCTGTCTTCGGCTCTTCCGTATTCGGTCGGGAGTAGCAGACACGCGGCGTCACCTGCAGGGCGCCAAACTGCACTGTCTCGTCGATATACACGTCGAAGGTGATGATGCGCCCAGTGATCTTGTCGATGCCCGTGAATTCGGCCACCGGATTGGAAATACGCTCGGCGCGAGCGGCTGGTGCAGCGATCATTGTCGCGGCAAGCAATGCCGCCAGGCCGGCGCGGAATTTTTTTGCAGGAAACGGCAATCTGTCGTTGGTCATCCGGGAAACCGCTGGGCCGGCAGCAACGAGCCCTAAAGCCATCGCCGCGTTGAAATACCGATATCGGTTACGCGGCAATTGTGGCGACAAAAGTCATGCCGCCGACGACATATCCCGCCGGCGGCTGCCTCAATTGCCGGGTGTCCAGGCGTCATAGTCGCCGGTAACCTGCGGCCGGTGCGTATTGCCGAGCACCGAACCCTTCGGGCGATACGCGGCAGCGCTGCCGGTGAGATTCGGCCGATGCGGTTTCTGCCAATCGCGCGGCTTGTAATTCTCCTTGCTGGGCGGCGTATCGACGCGATGATGCATCCAGCCGTGCCATCCCGGCGGAATCGCAGAGGCTTCCGAATAGCCGGAATAGATCACCCAGCGCCGCGTACGGCCCTCCGAATCCTTGCCGCCTTCATAGTAGACGTTGCCGAATTCATCCTCGCCGACGCGAACGCCGCGACGCCACGTATGGAAACGGGTTCCGAGCGTCTGGCCGTTCCACCAGGTGAAAAACTGAAGCAGGAATTTCTTCATACCGTTCCTCGTCGCCGGTCGCACCGGTCCCCGCCTTATGGCGTCAGCCACGCGCTTAGGCAAGGGTCTGGGCGCGATTGGCAGCAATTGAATCCCGACTTATCGTCGCGGCTGCGAGCACCGCGCGCGGTTGGCGCGCAAAGGATGCTCGATGGCGCCGTATCGGGATTGCAACATGTCGCTGATGACCAGCCTGGAAGTCATGACCCATGTCATCACCATCGTCGGCCTGCCTCTGGCCATCTTCGCCTTCGTCTACGAACAGCGAAAGGCGCGTCAGAACGAAGAGGAGGAAATCTTTCAGATGCTTTCCGACGGCTATGTCGATTTCCTGAAGCTGGCGCTGCAGCACCCCGATCTCAGGCTGCAGTCGACCGAAGCGACCTCCGGCCTCAGCGAGGAACAGACCGAGCGCATGCTTTCCATGTTCGGTATCCTGATTTCGCTGTTCGAGCGTGCCTATCTGGTCGTGTATGACGAGAAGATGCCGCCGCATAAGGAGCGGCGATGGCGCTCATGGGAAGATTTCATGCGCGAGTGGTGCCACAGGAAAGATTTCCGAACGGCGTTGCCGCGGCTGCTGCCTGGCGAAGATCCGGAATTCGCCGTCTACATCACGCGCATCGCAGAAGAGGAAGACGCGGCCCTCACGTCAGCTTCATCTTGAAACCGGCATGACTTTGCGAAAAGCCCAGGCGGCGATAGAACCGATGGGCAGCCTCGCGCTTGCTGTTGGACGTCAACTGCACCAATCTGACATCAGCTTCCCGGGCCTTTTGGATGGCGAAGCCGATCATCGCGGCGCCAATGCCGCGGCCGCGTAGATCCGCCCGCGTCTGCACCGCTTCTATGGTGAGATTCGTCGCTCCCCTCGCCGTCATGGACGTCGTCAGCGTGGTCTGAAACGTTCCGACCACGTCGCCCCCGAGTTCCGCGACATAAAGCATATCATTCGGGCTTTCGACGATCCTGCGAAACGCGGCTTCGTAGTCCGGCAGCGCCGCGGGGTCCCTGGTGTCACCATGGCCTCCCACGGCGTCATCGGCGAAAAGCGCGATCAACGACGGAATATCGGCAGCCACCGCCTGGCGAATGACGAGCTCACCGCGAAAATCCATGGCCCGTGTCCTTTTCAGCCCAGCGGCCGCTCCATCACCAGCATGCCAGCGTCGCTATGCCGGACTCCCCCGCTGGCGACGAAGCCCTGACCCTCAAAGAAGGCGACCGCCCGGCCGTTGGCGGATTCGACTTCCAGCCGGATGAGGCGGCCTTCAGGAAAGCTCTCGATCACCTCGTCCAGCAACAGCCCGCCGATGCCGCGTCCCTGTTGCCTGGGCAGTACATAGAGTTGGCGAAGCACGACCGTCGCCCCGCCGTCCTCGGATACGGCGAACGCCATGCCGCCGATCTCCTTGCCGTCGTCGGCAACCAGGAACTCGGAATTAGGGCAAGTCAGGCGCGGTGTGAGCGCGGAGACCGAATTCCATTGGTCGGTGATCTCCGTGACCCGATCCGGTCCGTAGATCGCATCGTAGGTGGCGTGCCATGTCTCGATGAGCAGCGAGCGGATCGCACCAAGATCGCGTTCGCTCGCCGTCCGCACGAACATGGCCTGCGGCCTATTCCTCGATGCCAAGCTTGGCCTTGACCAACGCGTTCACGGCCTGCGGATTGGCCTTACCGCCGGTCGCCTTCATCACCTGGCCGACGAACCAGCCGGCGAGAGTGGGCTTGGCGCGCGCCTGCTCGACCTTGTCGGGATTGGCGGCGATCACCTCGTCCACGGCCTTCTCGATGGCGCCGGTGTCGGTGACCTGCTGCATGCCACGGCTCTTGACCAGTTCGCGCGGGTCGCCGCCCTCGCTCCAGACGATCTCAAAGAGATCCTTTGCGATCTTTCCCGAAATCGTTCCTTCCTTGATCAGGTCGATGATGGCGCCGATCTGAGACGGCGAGACCGGAGCGTCCTCGATATCCTTGCCGGCTTTGTTCAAGGCGCCCAGGAAGTCGTTGATCACCCAATTGGCGGCCGCCTTGCCGTCGCGCCCTTCAGCGACCTGCTCGAAATAGTCGGCGATCGCCTTTTCCGAGACCAGCACCGACGCATCATAGGGGGACAGGCCGAGCACGGAGACGAAACGGTTCTTCTTTTCGTCAGGCAACTCCGGCAAGCCCGAAGCGAGCGCGTCGACATAGGCTTGGTCGAATTCGAGCGGCAGAAGATCCGGATCGGGGAAGTAGCGGTAATCGTGGGCTTCTTCCTTGGATCGCATCGAGCGGGTTTCACCCTTGTTGGGGTCGAAGAGACGCGTTTCCTGGTCGATGCTGCCGCCATCCTCCAGAACGGCTATCTGCCGGCGCGCCTCGTATTCAATGGCCTGGCCGACAAAGCGGATCGAGTTGACGTTCTTGATCTCGCAGCGCGTGCCGAAAGGCTCGCCCGGCCGGCGGACCGAAACATTGACGTCGGCCCGCATCGAGCCCTCATCCATGTTGCCGTCACAGGTGCCAAGATAACGCACGATCGAGCGCAGCTTCGTCAAATAGGCCTTGGCCTCTTCCGAAGAGCGCATGTCAGGCTTGGAAACGATCTCCATCAACGCGACGCCCGAGCGATTGAGATCGACATAGGAAAGTGTCGGATGCTGGTCGTGCATGGATTTGCCCGCATCCTGCTCCAGATGCAGCCGCTCGATACCAACCTCGATGTCCTCGAAATTGCCCTTGTTGTCGGGACCGACGGAAACCGTCACGATGCCCTCGCCAACAATTGGCTGCTTGTACTGCGAGATCTGGTAGCCCTGCGGAAGGTCCGGATAGAAATAGTTCTTACGATCGAAGACTGACTTATGATTGATCTTCGCCTTGAGACCCAGGCCGGTCCGGATCGCCTGGCGCACGCACTCCTCGTTGATCACCGGCAACATGCCGGGCATGGCGGCGTCCACGAGGCTGACATTGGCGTTGGGCTCCGCTCCGAATGCGGTCGAGGCACCGGAGAAAAGCTTGGACTCCGAGGTGACCTGGGCATGCACTTCCATGCCGATGATGACTTCCCAATCGCCGGTGGCGCCGGGGATGAGACGCTTGGGGTCAGGCGTGCGGGTATCGATGATGGTCATGAAGGCCCTGTCGTTCGCTGGCCCCGCGGAATGCATCATCCGCAGAGCCGAATAGATCGGTCTTCGCTAGTGCAAACCGGCTGAGGAGGCAAGGGCTGGCGAACCGGCCGCGTCAGTCAGCCTTTCGCCCCCCGTGGCCCGTTCAGGCGGTTGCGATATAGGTGCGAATGTCTTCCGCCTCTCGCTCGACATCCTCGATGCGCCGCTTGACCACGTCGCCGATGGACACGATTCCATGGAGTTGCCCGTCCTTCTCGACAGGGATGTGGCGGAAACGGCCGACCGTCATGATCTCCATGACCTCATGGACCGTATGATGCTCGTTGCAGATCTTCACCTTGGCGGTCATGCCGTCCCGGACGGGATGGTCGAGGGAGGATGCCCCATCCTTGGCCAGCGAACGGACGATGTCCCGTTCGGAAAGCATGCCGACCACTTTCCCTTCGCCATTGGTGACGACCAGGGCACCGATCCTGTTTTCGGCCAGCATGCGGATGGCTTCCGAGAGTTTCGCATTGGGGCCGATCGTCAAAACGTTGTGACCCTTTTGTTCCAGGATTGCCTTCACCGTCATCGCTGCCTCCAAATATTACCGGCGCCCCTCCCTTCCCTATGGTGCTCTTGACGTTACGGCATTTCAAGGCCGCGCTTTGCAAAAGGGTCGGTCAGTCCGCGCCGGATCAAGTCCCGTCTCGCTTCACGAACAAGCCGATGCAAAGGAAACCCGCTAGGAAACCGCCAATATGGGCTTCCCAAGCGATCTGGCCGACGCCAGGCGCCATGCCGGCCAATCCCGTCACCACATTGATGACCATCCAGACGGCCACGAACGTCATGGCGGCACGGGAGCGGAAGACTTCGGCGAAAGGCAGCAACGGCCCGTCGAAGGAAGGCTTCCCCGCCGTCCGGCTGGTCCGGAAGCCGAACCGCGCGGCCGCTCCCATCATCCCGGAGATCGCGCCCGAGGCGCCGACGACAGGGGCTCCGTCGAAAGGATGAACGAAATAATGGAGTCCTACGGCGGCGACGCCGCTCGCCGCCCAAAACAGCAGGAACCGGCCGTTTCCGAGACGGTTTGCAAGGGGCGAGCCGAATGCGGCGAGCCAGATCATATTGATGGCCAGATGCGTCAGCGACCCATGCATGAAAGCGTAGGTGAAAGGGCTCGTGAAAGAATAAAGGTCCAGCGGCAACTGGCCCGAGTAGCGTATCGGCCAGAACGCGCCCAGCCACAGCAGGATTTCGTTTTGCTCCCGCGTGAGGACATAGGCCTGCACGAGATAGACTGCCACGCAGATGCCGATCAGCAGCATGATGATCGGCGGCAGGTTGAAAACCGGCTCCCGCCTCCCGGCCATGGCTTCCGGGGCGGCGCCGTTCCTGTTCCTATCCATTCCGCTTCTCTCGCTGATCTTCCAATGGCCAGATAGGGTTCGATCTAGAACAGCGGCACCAAATCGGCAAAGGAAAAGCCGCCCGGAGTTTCCCCCGGACGGCTGGTCGAGCCCCCTGCTCTCGCTTCTGAGCGCCCCTTGCGAAACGCTGCGACCGCTTGGATGCGATCGCCTCCCCTGTGGTCACGCGGATGTGCCATGCACCCTCGACCCGATCAATCGAAACCATTTGTTAACCCTAACGGACCCGCTTCGTGAATAAAGGTTAACGGCCGCTGGCATGCCGCCTGCACCGCAACGCATGTAAGCCATCGGCAAGGGGCGAATCTGTTCACCGATGGCACAGAGGGATGGCGCAACGGGGAGCAACGCGGCATGAAACAGGACGGAACCATTCAATTGTTCCACTACTGGAACAGATTGCGGAACGGCCGCCGTGCTCCCCGGCGCACGGAGATTGAGCCGTCCGACATCAAATCGCTGCTGGCAGACACGTTCATCCTTGAAGAGGACTCGCGTAAGGAAGCGGTCTTCCGCCTGGCCGGCACAAGGCTGTGTGCAACCTATGGGCGCGAGCTCAAGGGCTTCTCGTTCCCTTCCCTCTGGAAGGAAAAGGACCAGCGTTTGATCGCCCGCCTCACCTACGGCGTGTTCGCGATGAAATCGGTCGCGGTCGTGAACTTCACCGGCCTGAACCGCGACGAGCGGGCAATTCCATTCGAGCTTCTGCTGCTGCCGCTCGATGGCGGCGCCGAAAGCCCGCGTAGCATGGGCATCCTATCTGCTGGCAAGCGCCCTCTTTGGCTGGGAATCGATCCTGTTCGTGACGCTCGGATCGAAGCAGTGCGCGTCATCGATCCCGACCGCGAGCCGGTTTTCCTCGCAAACCGGCCGGCGATCCCTGTGCCGGGTCTCGTCCCGAGCGATGCCGCCCTGGGCGATACGCGGCGTGCCGGCCGGCGCATCAGGCACCTTGTCGTGCTCGACGGCGGCCGCGCCTGATGACGAAATCAGTCGCCGTCGAACACTCGAACTTACCGGTTCTTAACCCACTCAATTCTATCCTTCGTTGAATCCCTCGCCATCCGCATGAGGGAAGCAGACGAACGGATTGAGGCATACGATGAGGCCAGCGGCGGTCGATCTCGCGCCGTCCAGGGCGGAGCGCCGGAATTTCCAGCGTGTCCGTATCAAGATTTACGGCCGCTTCATGCTGGAGGATCGCAGCGAGCATCCGTGCCAGGTCATCGACATGTCTCCGGGCAACGTCGCCTTCCGAGCCGATCGCCAGGGCGCGCCGGGCGAGAAGGTGATCGCCTATCTCGATCACATCGGTCGTGTCGAGGGAGTCGTCACACGCACACTCGACGACGGCTTCGCAATGACCGTGATTGCTTCCGACCGAAAGAAAGACAAGCTCGCCGCACAGCTCACCTGGCTGGCCAACAGGCATGAGCTTGACCTGCCTGAGGACAGGCGGCACGAGCGCGTCGCCCCACGCAATCCGATGAGCACCCTTCAGCTTTCCGACGGGCGGCAATATCAGTGCCGCATCATCGACTTGTCGCTTTCCGGGGCCGCCGTCGAGATCGACGTCAGGCCGGCTCTGGGCGTGCAGGTCACCCTCGGCACCATGCGTGGGCAGGTGGTCCGTCATTTCGAGGACGGCGTTGCGATTGAGTTCGCCGTGATTCAACGACCGGAATCGCTCGATTTCGAGTTCAACAGCCATCGGTCGTAAGTTCGCCGGCGCGGCGTGACAAAACGCCGTTCCGCGTATATGTGCCGCTCTGGCGGCCTATCATCTCAAGGGACACGTCGCACGGCCTCGATCGAAGCTTGTCCATTCTGGGCCGCGAGGCACTGTCGCCTGCATGCTGCACGCGCAAACCGCCTGGGTGAGATCCGATCCGGCGAGCACGCTCCGGCACCCTAAATCGCTCCTGAACGCATCCGCTAAATTTTGAATCAATTTCTACTTATCGAATACACAACCATTGCCAGAACCTTTCGAAGTTGATTCAATAACTCGTGGGCGATTTTGCCCCGAATAAATCCGACCCTGTCATTGTGCTCTCAAACGGGGAGACAAAAAATTGACAGGGATCAAGAGCAGCCTTCTCTCACTCGTCCTGCCGGTGGTCCTTTGGACCGGAATGGCTCAAGCCGGCGCATCGTACATGCCGACGGGCGGGCGGGCGACGCAGCCCGTCGGGCATTACGAGTTCTGCCAGCGACTGCCCGAAGAGTGCCGCCAGCTCACCAGCAAGCCTCGACCCCTCGAACTGACCCGCTCGGTCTGGGCAGCGATGGTGGACGTCAACAATGCCGTGAACACGACAGTGACGCCGCGCACCGACTTGGAAAGCTGGGGTCGCGAGGAATACTGGTCGTATCCCGACGGTACCGGCGATTGCGAGGACTACGTGCTGGAAAAACGCCGGGAACTCATGAGGCTCGGCATCCCGGCGGGGAATCTGCTCATCACGGTCGTGCGCCAGCCGAATGGCGAGGGCCATGCCGTGCTGACCGTGCGCACCAGCCGCGGCGATTTCATCCTCGACAATCTGGAGCCGCGCATCCTGGCCTGGCATGAGACCGAATACACCTTCTTGAAGCGCCAGTCGGAACGCAACTCGGGCGCGTGGGTGTCCATCAATGACGGCCGCGCCGTCGCCGTGGGCAGCGTTCCCACGCAGTAGGCGATAAGCAGAGAAAACCCGGTCGAGCCCCACTCCCCGCCCCTAACGATCGGGTTCAGGAGCCGGCCTCCCCTTGGGGAGGCCGGCTCCGCCAGGACTGTCGTTCAGCGCTTCTTCAGCCCCTTCTTGAAACGCTGCGCATTGGCCACATAGTTCGCCGCCGAGGCGCGCAGCCCCGCGATCGCTTTGTCGTCCAGTGAACGCACCGCTTTGGCGGGCGCGCCGACAATCAACGAATTGTCAGGAAACTCCTTGCCCTCGGTAACCAGCGCGCCCGCGCCGACCAGGCAATTGCGCCCGATCTTCGCTCCATTGAGCACGATCGCACCCATCCCGATCAGGCTGTTCTCGCCGATAGTGCAGCCATGCAGCATCGCCCGATGGCCAATTGTGCAGCCCCTCCCGACCGTCAGGGGAAAGCCGGCATCGGTGTGCATCACCGTGTGCTCCTGCACATTGGAGCCTTCCCCGATGTCGATGCGTTCGTTGTCGCCGCGAATCACCACCCCGAACCAGATGCCGACGTCGCGACCGATATGGACATTGCCAATTACCGTCGCGTCCGGAGCAATGAAGTTGCTCTCTTCGTCATCGAGGCTAGGTTTCACCTCGTCCAATTCGTAAAGCGGCATGTGGTTTCCTTCGGCAGGTCTCGCTGGCTTGGCACAGTAACCATCGACACGGTCGTTTCAAGCGCGATGTCGGGCTCGAAATGTCGTCACGAGAGCATCCTTTACGGCTCGTTTACCATGAATGGACAATGTCAGTTTCGGCTTGGCAGGATGGCGCAGTCTGCGCTGTTCGGGAAAACGCGGCAGAAACACGCATGAAGAATACGATCACGCTCGGCGATGACGAGGTGGAGCTTGTCAACTCGTCCTTCATGATGCGCGTCTTCTACAGTTTCGTCGTCCTGGCTCTCCTGTCGATCGCCATCAGTGTGGGTGGGAAATGGTTTGGCAAATCCGTCTCGCTTGCTGGACACACGGAAGATACGACGACCCACGAGATCGTGATTGGCAATGATGTGATCGCAGCGCCTGCCAACGCGATTCGCTTTCAAGGAGCCCGACGCGACGGCATCGCGGAACGCCTCGATCTTTATCTCCGTTGGCCTGACATGCGCGGCTATTCCGCCGAGACCCGCGACGACTTCAATCATGTCGGCGGCAGCCGCCGCATCCTGTTCCTCACCTTCGAGCAGCGTACCATGTCGCGCGACATGAGTGGGCGGCTCGAGCCGATTTACCGATCTCTGATCGAGGGAAAAGGCACATCGGCCCCGGGCGGGCTGCTGCTTTATCAATTCAAGGCCAATTCGGGTTATCTCAACGAGGTGCTTGCCGTAGCTGAATCGGCAACCGGGCAGCCCTTCGTCGCGCGATGCCTGGTCGGACCGAGCGCGGAGGAATCGCTCGCTCCATGCGAGCGGGACATCCATGTCGGCGACAATCTGAGCCTGACCTATCGCTTTCCCCGCGAGTTGCTGCAGGGGTGGCGCGCGATGGAAGCCGCAGTGCTCGCACGGGCCGGAGATTTCGTCAGGACGGCCCACCAGCAACGCTAAAGCATGTCTCCCCGAAATGGGCGCCGGGTTGGGGGAAAGACATGCGTCCAATCAAAGTTCTATAGCGTGAAGCGAATCTGAGCGGTCGCGGCACGCTTCGGTACATGTCGTTCAGAATGTGCGGAACGCCTCGGTGAACGACGTTTCAAGAACAAGGATAGGATGTCGCGCAAATCTCGATTTGCGCCGACATGCTTAGCCGACGATCTCAGCCCAGGTCGACGTCGAGGATCGCCATCGAGAAGTTGTAATCGCCATCATCCTCGTCCTTGAACACGATGCCGAGAAACTCCTCGCCGACATAGACTTCCGCCGAATCGTTCTTGCGAGGCCTCGCTTTCACCTGCAACTTCGGATTCTGAAAGGTGCGCTTGAAATAGGCGTCCAGTTTTTTGATTTCTTCCGGCTTCACAACTTTTCTCCGGTCATATGGCTGTGGGGTTCGCTTGGGAAAGCGCTTCTGGCATGCCCGGAGCAGCCGTGTAAAGGCGATCCTCGACCCTCACACCAGATGCTGCGGGGCTGGGCGAATTGTTTACCCGTCAAATGTCGAAGCTGACGACGTGATCCATCGACTGGGACGGCAACAACTGATCCATCTGGCGGGACGGCTGGTCACAACCGGTTTCGCCGACCACCCGCGCCGGAACGCCGGCCACGGTCTTGTTGTGCGGCACCGGCGACAGAACGACCGAACCGGCCGCTATCTTGGCGCAATGCCCGACCTCGATGTTGCCGAGGATCTTTGCCCCCGCGCCGATCAGCACGCCATAACGGATCTTCGGATGGCGATCGCCACCGGCTTTGCCGGTTCCGCCCAGGGTGACGCCATGCAGAATGGACACGTTGTCCTCAATGACGGCCGTCTCGCCGACAACGAGGCCGGTGGCATGGTCGATGAAGATGCCCTTGCCCATCTTGGAGGCCGGATTGATATCCGTCTGGAACACGGCCGACGAACGGCTTTGAAGGTAGAGCGCGAAGTCCTTCCGCCCGTGGTTCCAAAGCCAGTGAGCCAGGCGGTGCGTCTGGATCGCATGGAAGCCCTTGAAGTAGAGCACCGGCATGATGAAACGGTCGCAGGCCGGGTCACGGTCGTAATAGGCTTGGATGTCGGTTCGAACCACGGAGCTCCAGCTCGGATCGTCCTTCAGCATTGATCTGAAAGTGTGCTGGATCAGGTCCGCGCCGATGTCCTGATGGTCCAGGCGCTGCGCGATGCGATGAATGACCGCGTCTTCCAGCGTGTCGTAGTTGAGAATCGTGGCATAAAGGAAGGCAGCGAGCAGCGGGTCGCGCTCAACCGCCTCGAACGCTTCGTCCCGGATCGAGCGCCAGATCGGGTCGACTGGCTGCAGATGCCCGCTGCGTGCAATGCTGATCGAATTCATGGGCAGTCTCCGTAGCCGCAGTTTGCCTTGTCCTCGATTATAGGTGAAGGCGGGGGTCGATTGAATTCTATTTTCGTTAGCGCTGTGTCAAATGGATTTGGTTCATGAGAATTCAAGTCACCATGCAAAATGAGACCTTGATCGCCGATTCCGACGGTGGCGTCGTCACGCTCACCTTCAACCGCCCGCAAAAGAAGAATGCGATCACCTATGCCATGTGGCTCGAACTCGCAACACGCGTGTCGACGGCGGCCAGCGATCCGTCGACACGCGTCGTTGTGATCCGTGGTCAGGGAAATGACTTTTCGGCCGGCGCCGACATTGGCGAGTTCGCTAGCCTGCGTTCGGGTGGCGGCGACGCCCGCGCCTACGAGGCCGCGAATTCCGCCGCCTTCGCTGCCATCCGGCGCGCCGCCGTTCCTGTGGTCGCGGCGATCCGAGGCATTTGCTTCGGCGGTGGATTCGGCATCGCGGCCGCGTGCGACCTGAGGCTTGCCACCCCCGATGCACAATTCGCGGTGCCGGCCGCAAGGCTCGGCCTTGCCTATCCGCACGATGCGATGAGCGACATCGTCGAAGCTCTCGGGCCGCAGGCCGCACGCTATCTCGCCTTCACCGCGGCACGTATCGACGCGGCCGCGGCCCTCGGCGCCGGCTTCCTCCTGGAGATCGTCACGCCCGACCGCTTCGACGAGCGCATCGCGGAGGTCGCGCAATCGATCGCCGGCAACGCGCCCTTGTCCGTGCGCGCTTCCAAGGCATCGATCAGGGCCGCGCTTTCCGGTTCCGCCGCTGACGTCGAACATGCAAGAATGCTGGGCGACGCCACCTTCGACAGCCACGACTACGCCGAAGGGCGCCGCGCATTCGCGGAAAAGAGACGTCCCCTGTTCGAAGGACGCTAAAGCATGTCGCCCACGATCGGCTTCGGCCGGCAAGCTGTGGAAATTTGTTCTTGCCGCATTCTCGCGCCGCCGACCGAATCCGGTCGGCGGCGAAATGCTTCAGTGGTGAGCGCGAACCGATGACCTTGATCGACAAGGCGCTGGAGGCCGAACTCAGGGCGCTCCATCAAGCGGCCGACCGCCACTATCACGGCCTTTCTCATGTCGAGGCACTGTTGCGCCTGGCCGCCGAGCACCGTCGCGAGCTTCGTGATCCAGACGCGGTCGAGGCCGCCATCTGGTTCCATGATGCCGTTTACGACAGCCGCAAAGGGGACAATGAACTCCGCAGCGCCGACTTGGCTCGGGAACGCCTGGCCGACCGTGTCGAACCGAAACGGCTCCGGCATATTGCCGGGATGATCGAAGCGACCGCCGGGCACGAGCTTCCGGATTTCGACGATCCGGCCGCATTGGGGGATGCAGCCCTCTTCCTCGACATGGATCTGTCGATCCTGGGCGCATCCCCCGAGATCTTCGACGCTTACGAGACGGCCCTCAGGCGTGAATATGGTTGGGTCCGAGAAGCAGACTGGCAACGAGGTCGCCGGGATGTTCTTCGACGGTTCCTGTCGCGAGAACATGTCTTCCATACGGAGAGCTTCCAGACGGCCTATGAGGCCAAGGCGCGTGAGAATCTGTCGCGCTCGCTTGCCCGTCTCGGCGCCGCGAGCTCGACTTCTTCGCTGGCTTGACAGGCCCGGCACCCGGCAAGCCGCGAAGCCTGCGTCATTGCGGACCCGGCGCCCCCCGGGCGGATCCGTTGATTTCTCTAGGCTTTGTTGAGATAATGCGGCGAGTGCGTAGAAGCGTCCGGCCGGGGGTTGGGCTAGAGCGCACAGATCCTCGTGGACGTTTGGGCTACGCTCGAGTGAGCCTAGAGGAGTCTCGTCATGGCAACAACCGACAGAAGCGGCCGCAACGGGCTGATGGAGCATCGAAGCTGGGAGGACATCCTCACGATGATCCTCGGCTTTGTCATCTTGATATCGCCAATGTTCAGGTTCTTTGGCGATCCTGGCGGCGACCGCCGGGTGATTTGGATCACCGCGCTCGTCGGAGCCGCAATCATCGTGCTCAGTGCTCTCGAACAATATGCGTTGCGGCGGTGGGAAGAGTTCCTGGTGCTTATAGCCGGGGTCTGGATGATCATCTCGCCCTACGTCTTCAACTACGGGGGCACATTGCGTACTTGGCACGTGGTCCTGGGCGCACTTGTCGCCCTTATCGCGCTGTTCGAGCTTTGGCAGGATCGTAACCGAACCCTGGCGGCCTGACAGGCGCGGGGGGCATCTGAAAAAGTAACCGCCGACGTTTCGCCGGCGGTTACGCGTCTGATCGCTTTGCGGCGCAAGGCCGACATTCGGCCAAACTGGCAGAGCGGTATCCGAGCTCAGAGCGGATGCTTGCGGAGGAACTCGAGCACGCGCTCCTTGAAACTGCGATCCCCCACCGCCAGCATGTGGTCGCGCCCTTCTATGGCAAAGCTCTCGGCATTTGGCATGAGAGCCGTCAATTCGTCAGCATCGCCAGCGATATCATCCTTCGTGCCGACCGCCACCAGGGTCGGCTGGGTGATGCGCGCCATGTCGGCCTCGGTCAAAAGCTCGCGCGAGGTGGCGATGCATGCCGCCAGCGCCCGGCGATCGCTCTTGGTCTGATCGGCGAAGGCGCGGAACATCCTTCCTCGCGACGTGGTGATCTCGGCGGGATCGCCGGCCAGAAGCGCAGTGGCGATCGGGTCCCAATCGCCGACACCGTCGACCATGCCGATGCCCAAGCCACCGAAAACGAGCGTGGCGACCATCGCCGGCTCCTGAAGCGCGAGGAAGGCGGCGACACGGGCGCCCATGGAATATCCCATCACATGGGCGCGGGGCAGACCGAGATGGCCGAGCAGGGCCGCGGCGTCCCCGGCCATCCGATCGGGAGTGTAGTCGTCGGGATCGTAACTCTTCGTGGACGCGCCGTGGCCGCGGTTGTCCAGAGCGATGGCCCGATACCCGGCATCGGTCAATGTCTTCACCCAGCCGGGAGACACCCAGTTGACCATATGCGTGGATGCGAAGCCGTGAATCAGAAGGACGGCCTCCCCCTGCCCCTCGTCGATGAAACCGATGTCGAACCCGTCATGGGCGAAGAATTGCATGATGCCGGACAGTTCCTGATTTGCGTTCTTGGTTCCGTGTCGAACAGGCGATGCTCACTTGCCCGCGATTCTGTCGACCGCCGGGTGGCGGATGCGGTCGCCTTCGGCAATCCCTGCTTTTTCGGCGATGCCGGATTTGACTTCAAGCACGAAGCGGACAGGCACGCCGGGCGATATCACCGCCTCGGAAAAGGGCTCGCCCGGAAGAACGGCGCGCACCCGGCCGTCCTCGCCAATGAAGACGAGATCGAGCGGCAAGGGAGTGTTCTTCATCCAGAAGCCGACCTGGTTGGTCTCCTCGAAGACGAAGAGCATACCACGGTCATCACCCATCTCGTCACGGAACATCAGCCCGCGCTGGCGCTCGACCGGATCATCCGCGATTTCGATGTGGAAGCTCCGCTTCCCGCCTGATGTCTCGGCAACGAGCGGTACCGGATCGACCGCCAGGATCATGGCGCGGCTGTCCGCCGCAGCCGGCTGCTCCGCGAAGGACAAGGCCGAAACGACAAGAAAAAGGGAACCGATAAGCCAGGAATATCGCGACATGGACTCCCCCTCGCCGTACGCTGCCCCGAAGAAAGCGAACTCCCCGCTCCGCGTGCCCGTCGGAGCCGGACCGACCTGTCAGTGGGAAACCGGCAACGTCCCAATATCGGGGTGGATTTCGGCGGCCATAAGGCCTTTGTCGCCCCGGCCGAAGCGGACGAGCACGACTTGACCCGGCCTCAGCTCCGCGATGCCGAAGCGGCGTAGCGTCTCCATGTGAACGAAGATGTCTTCCGTGCCCTCGCCGCGCGTGAGGAAGCCGAATCCCTTCGTCCGGTTGAACCACTTCACCAGCGCGCGCTCCAGCCCGCTTTCCGGCGCGACCGATACATGGGTGCGCTGCTGGATCTCCGCGGGATGGACCGCGGTCGAAGTATCCATGGTGATCACACGGAATGCCTGCATGCCTCTCTCTCCACGCTTGGCGAGGCAGACCACGCGCGCACCCTCGAGGGCAGTCTGGAAGCCGTCGCGGCGCAGGCAGGTGACATGGAGCAGAACGTCGCCGATACCAGGCTGGTCGGGCAAGACGAAACCGAAACCCTTGGCGACGTCAAACCATTTGATGGCACCCGACACTTCAAACAGCTCGGTGGTATCTCCGCCATCGTCCCGGGTCGACGCGTCGTTCTCCGTCCTTGCGCCGAGGCCCATGAAAGAGGCTTTTTCCCCCATCCGAGCACCCCCTTTCCTGTGTTCACGCCGCACTGATTCTTGTCGCGAGAATAACATCCCGTATTCGCCTGGACGCAAGGGCCGCATCGCCTTTTTTCACCTTTTCGAACTGAAGATTACTGTAGGTCATCTTCAGGTGCCTCAACGCATACACCACGAAGGTTGCCCGAAGCAGGAATCGCGCCCTATGTTTCCCGCAGCATTCGAATCCCGATCGAACAGGAAAGAGGCCCATGCGTTATCTCCACACAATGGTCCGCGTGACCGATGTCGATGCCTCGCTCGACTTCTATTGCAACAAGCTCGGGCTGGAGGAGGTCCGTCGCATCGAGAACGAAAAGGGGCGCTTTACGCTGATTTTTCTCGCCGCTCCGAGGGACAAGGCTTCGTCCTCCAGCAACCGCGCTCCGGAGCTCGAGCTCACTTACAACTGGGATCCGGAAACCTATACGGGCGGACGCAATTTCGGCCATCTCGCCTACAAGGTCGACAACATCTACGAGACCTGCCAGCGCCTGATGGATATGGGCGTCACGATCAATCGCCCGCCCCGGGACGGCAACATGGCGTTCGTCAAGTCGCCCGACAATATCTCCATCGAGTTGCTCCAGGAAGGCGAGCCGCTTCCGGTCCAGGAACCGTGGGCTTCGATGCCCAATACCGGAACCTGGTAGAGCGGCTTGGACGCTTGCTCTCATCGAGCGGCATGCTAACACGTCGGCGGGGCTCGGCCGGCCCGGACGGCCGCAGAATTGAACCTGCGTAACGGGTCCGAAGTCGACGACGATTTCGGTCGTGCCATGCGGGACCCGTCGAGGAGGGATCCATGAAGGACGTGTTGAAGGAACTCGAACGCCGCCGCGAGATCGCACGGGCGGGCGGCGGCAAGGCCCGGATCGAAGCGCAGCATGGCCGGGGCAAGCTGACCGCCCGGGAGCGCATAGACATCTTCCTCGACGAAGGCTCCTTCGAGGAGTTCGACATGTATGTCGAACATCGTTCCACCGATTTCGGCATGGAGAAGACGAAGATCGCCGGTGACGGCGTCGTGACGGGCTGGGGCACCGTCAACGGCCGACCGGTCTTTCTGTTCGCCAAGGATTTCACCGTGTTCGGCGGCTCGCTTTCCGAGGCCCATGCCGAGAAGGTGATGAAGGTTCAGGACATGGCGTTGAGAAACCGGGCGCCGATCATCGGCCTCTATGACGCCGGCGGCGCCCGCATACAGGAGGGCGTTGCCGCACTTGGCGGTTATGCGGAGATCTTTCAGCGCAACGTGCTCGCGTCGGGCGTCATCCCCCAGATTTCCGTGATCATGGGCCCATGCGCCGGCGGCGACGTCTATTCGCCGGCCATGACCGATTTCATATTCATGGTGCGCGACACCTCCTACATGTTCGTCACGGGACCGGACGTGGTGAAGACAGTCACCAACGAAACAGTGACGGCCGAACAGCTGGGCGGCGCCTCGGTCCATACGACGAAGTCCTCGATCGCCGACGGGGCCTACGACAACGACGTCGAGGCGCTGCTGCAAATGCGCCGGCTCGTCGATTTTCTGCCCGCTTCGAACATGTCAGATTTGCCTGAGATCGAGTGTTATCAATCGGTCACCGACCCGGATATGTCGCTCGACCGGCTCATCCCCGACAATGCCAACAAGCCATACGACATCAAGGAATTGATCCTGAAGACAGCCGATGAAGGCGACTTCTTCGAGATCCAGCCGTCCTTCGCGAAAAACATCGTCACCGGCTTCGGGCGGGTAGAGGGGCGCACGGTCGGTTTCGTGGCGAACCAGCCGATGGTGCTCGCAGGCGTCCTGGACGCCGATGCTTCCCGCAAGGCCGCACGCTTCGTGCGTTTCTGCGATTGCTTCAACATCCCCATCGTGACTTTCGTCGACGTGCCGGGTTTCCTGCCGGGAACGGCGCAGGAATATGGCGGTCTTATCAAGCACGGCGCGAAATTGCTCTTCGCCTATGCCGAGGCGACGGTGCCGAAAGTCACGATCATCACCCGCAAGGCTTTCGGCGGCGCTTACGACGTCATGGCCTCCAAGCACCTTCGCGGCGACATCAACTATGCCTGGCCGAGCGCCCAAATCGCGGTGATGGGCGCCAAGGGCGCAGTCGAGATCATCTACCGGAAGGATATCGGCGATCCCGAGAAGATCGCCCAGCACACCAAGGCCTACGAGGACCGGTTCCTTTCGCCCTTTGTCGCCGCCGAGCGGGGCTATGTCGACGAAGTGATCATGCCTCACTCGACACGACGCCGCGTCGCCCGGGCATTGCGCCTGCTGCGAAACAAGAATCTGGAAAATCCCTGGAAGAAACACGACAATATACCGCTCTGAAGGTCGGCGACACTTGCCCGCGCCGTCGGCGAGAGTGCTGACGACAGGGATATATGCCCGGCTCGATCGCCACTAATTTGTGAATTCCCGGCCAGGCAAAAAACTCTGGACTTCTCCAAATCTTGGAGTCAGGCTTTCCCCATAAGAAAGGGGGCTGGGCCATGATCCTCTACGGGAATGGAGACCAGCATGAAGCACCAAAGCATAGACGAACTAAAAGTCATTGCCGAAGTACACCCTGACGCACCTCCCGCCCCGCTCACGCGGAGCGAGCGGCTCCAACGTTGGGCCGACCTGCTCGACAGGCAGCGGGATCGGCGCCTGGCTTCGCTTCACGGGACGGAATATCAGCCCCCGGAGAGACGGGCGGAAATGCGTAGTCCGGACTCTCCTCTCTCCGTAGCCTTCGAAGACCCGGTCTTGCGGGCCGATGGACTTGGGGGAGACACGTATGGCGAGGCAAAGCGCTACTTCGAGCTGACCGACTGGCAATTGCACGAGATCGTTTGCTATTGCCACCTGGGCGAGACGATGAGCGCGGCAAGTGCCGCCAAGCGCGTCCGCTCGGCGATGAATGCAGGACGCGGAGGCTGGTTCGCCCGCCTGCGCCACGCTCTGTCCGGCTAAGCTGGCAGGGTAGGCATAGACTGACGGTCCGCCGGTCCCGGCGGACCGAAGGATGAGAGTAGGACGCGTCGGCTACCATCGCGCCGCTGCGCATGGCGCCTCGGACCTCGCTCAAGACCGTCTTACGATCCGATTGAACTCATCGAGATCGACGTAGAAGATTTTCGTCATCTCCACGATCAGGTCCTCGCGGGACACGCCTCGCGACTCCAGTATGTTCACGGCAGTCATTATGTCGACGTGCTCCGTGAGGCGTCGCTTCGCACAGTCATCGATTGCGATCTGCATCAGTCGATCCTTGCCACAGGAACGGACTCGGAGAACTATTTTCAGGGGACACAGGCTAGGACGACGTCATGCCGTCAACGCGCCAACGCGAGGAGCAACGTGTCCTCGAATCACCGGTATGATGGTACCATCCCTCCACTCGAGAACACACCGAAAACTCTCCGCCCGCAGAGCAAACGCGGCACGATCCATCACTTCTGTTCGGTCAGTCTTCAGCATCACGCAGGACTCATCCAATCAGACCGTGAGGAATTTTCTCACTTCTGGCCGGTCGAGATCCGCGGCCGGGCCGGTATGCACGATTAAGCCGCGATCCATGATGTTCACCTCGTCTGCGAGTTCCCGGCAGAAGTCGAGATACTGCTCGACAAGCAGCACGGCTATCCCCGCCTTGTCGCGCAAGTATCGTATGGCGTGGCCAATATCCTTTATGATCGATGGCTGAATGCCTTCGGTAGGCTCGTCGAGCACGAGCAGCTTCGGTCGCATGACGAGCGCGCGAGCGATAGCCAGTTGCTGCTGCTGGCCGCCGGAGAGATCTCCGCCCCGTCGCGCCAGCATCTTTCCCAAGACGGGAAAAAGCTCGAAGACGTGAGCTGGGATGTGACGTTCGCCGCGCGTGAGCGGCGCAAAGCCGGTCTCGAGATTCTCCTTCACCGTAAGGAGCGGAAAGATCTCCCTACCCTGAGGCACGAATGCGATGCCCGACCGGGCGCGATCGTACGCCGCGCTCCGGTCGAGCGCCTTCCCCTCGAAGGCTACGCTTCCCGATGTCAGCCGATGATGGCCGACGATCGATCTCATCAAGCTCGTCTTTCCCACGCCGTTGCGGCCGAGCACGCAGGTGATCCGGCCGGGGCGCGCCGTCAGCGATACCCCGCGCAAGGCCTGCGCGGCGCCATAGTGCAAGGTGGCGTCGGTGACCTGCAGCATGCGTTCACCTCCCCAGATAGACTTCGATGACGCGCTCGTCGGACGAGACGGCGTCGAGCGAGCCTTCCGACAAAACGGCCCCTTCGTGGAGACAGGTGACCTTCACGCCGAGCTCCCGCACGAAATGCATGTCGTGCTCGACGACGATGACAGAGTGGTTTCTTGCGATGTCTTTCAGCAGCCGCGCGGTTTCTTCCGTCTCGGCATCGGTCATGCCCGCGACGGGCTCGTCGACCAGGAGTAGCTTCGGGTCTTGCGCCAGCAGCATGCCGATCTCCAGCCACTGTTTTTGCCCGTGCGAGAGGCTTGCTGCCAGATCCCCGCGCCTCGCCTCCAACCGGATGGTCGCGAGTATCTCGTCGATCCGCCGGCTGTCACCCGCGGAGGATCGGTGAAACAGCGCCGACCGGATCGAGCGTGGTCCCTTGAGGGAAAGCAGCAGATTGTCCTCAACCGTATGGTTCTCGAAGACTGTCGGTTTCTGGAACTTGCGTCCGATGCCAAGCATCGCGATCTCGGTTTCGTCATGCAGCGTGAGGTCGATGTCGCCGTCGAAGAAGACGTCGCCGTGATCGGGACGGGTCTTCCCGGTGACGATGTCCATCATCGTCGTCTTGCCGGCCCCGTTCGGCCCGATAATGGCCCGCATTTCGCCCCTGTCGAGCACGAGGGACAGATTGTTGATGGCACGGAACCCGTCGAAAGTGACCGACACCGCGTCGAGATACAGGATCGTATGACTGCGTTCGGCCACCGCTCACTCCGCCGGCTGAGGTTTGGTCGGCGCGCCCTCCGGTGAGGACGGCCACTGGTGCGCACGCGATAGCCGGACGAATTTGGGGTCGGGGTCCGGAGCCACCGCAGCATTGAAGCGTGAGACGGCCGGCTCGCCCGCTTCCCTCTTCGCACGCCATCCGTCCCACATGCCGACGATTCCCTTGGGCAGGAACAACGTGACGGCAATGAAGAGCCCGCCCAGGACGAAGAGCCACAATTCAGGAAGCGCCCCGGTGAAATAGGATTTGCCCGTGTTGACCAGCAAGGCGCCGGCAATGGGCCCGACGATCGTGCCCCGCCCACCGACAGCCGTCCAGATCACCACTTCGATCGAATTGCCGGGATCGAACTCGCCGGGATTGATGATGCCCACCTGCGGCACGTAAAGGGCTCCGGCGACGCCGGCCATCATCGCCGAGACGGTGAAAGCGAGAAGTTTTGCATTTTCTGCCCGCCAACCGAGGAAGCGTGTGCGGCTTTCGGCGTCGCGCACGGCCATCAGCAGCTTGCCGTATTTCGACCCGACGATCCACCAGGTCAGGAAAACGCCGAGAGCGAGCGCCATGGCGCTCGCGGCGAAAAGCGCCGAGCGGGTCGTGTTGGCCTGGACATTGTAGCCCAGCAGGTCCTTGAAATCCGTGAGGCCGTTGTTGCCGCCGAAACCCATGTCGTTGCGAAAAAAAGCCAGAAGCAGCGCATAGGTCATCGCCTGGGTCATGATCGACAGGTAGACCCCGGTAACGCGGCTGCGGAAAGCGAACCAGCCGAAAACGAAAGCCAGCAGGCCCGGCACCACGAGCACCATCAGCGCGGCGAACCAGAATTGGTCGAAGCCGTACCAATACCAGGGCAGTTCCTTCCAATTGAGGAACACCATGAAATCGGGCAGGTCTGGATTGCCATAAACGCCTCGGGCGCCGATCTGGCGCATCAGATACATGCCCATGGCGTAGCCACCGAGCGCGAAGAACGCGCCATGGCCGAGCGACAGGATCCCGGCATAGCCCCATGCGAGATCGAGCGAGAGCGCCAGGAGGGCGTAGCAGAGATATTTGCCGGTGAGCGCCACGACGTAGCTCGGCACATGAAGGGGGCTGTCGGAGGGAGCCAGAATGTTGAGTGCCGGAACGAGGGCTGCCGCGGCCGAGAGCGTCGCGATAGTGATAGCGATACGCCGGTCGGCGCGCTGGCTGAAGAAGCGGCCCATGACCATGTCAGACCTCGACAGCCCTGCCCTTCGGCGCGAACAGGCCGCGTGGGCGTTTCTGGATGAAGAGGATGATCAGCGCGAGAACCAGAATCTTGCCGAGCACGGCGCCCGCATAGGGCTCGAGGAGTTTGTTGACGATGCCGAGCGACATGGCGCCAACCAGGGTCCCCCAGAGATTGCCGACCCCGCCGAATACGACCACTATGAAGCTGTCGATGATGTAGCCCTGGCCGAGATTGGGGGAGACATTGTCGATCTGACTGAGCGCCACGCCCGCAACCCCAGCGATAGCGGAGCCGAGCGCAAAAGTCAGCGCATCGATCCACGGCGTCCTGATGCCCATCGAGGCCGCCATGCGCCGATTGGCGGTGACCGCCCTCATCTGAAGGCCCCAACGCGTATATTTCATGACGTAGAGCAGGATCGCGAAGACCGCGAGGGCGAACACGACGATCCAGAAACGGTTCCAGGTGATCGACATCTGGCCGAGTTCGAACCCGCCGGACATCCAGGATGGATTGCCGACCTCCTGATTGGTGGGGCCAAAGATGGTGCGCACTGCCTGCTGGAGTATCAGCGAGACGCCCCAGGTCGCCAGCAGCGTTTCGAGCGTGCGCCCATAGAGAAAGCGGATGATGCCGCGCTCGATGATCAGGCCGGCGCAGCCAGCCACGAGGAAGGCGAGCGGCAAGGCAATCGCCAGAGACCACTCGAACAAGCCTGGAAAGGAGGTTCGCACCACGTTTTGCACGACGAACGTCGTGTAGGCTCCGAGCATCACCATCTCGCCGTGCGCCATGTTGATGACTCCCATCACGCCGAAGGTGATGGCAAGTCCGATGGCGGCGAGAAGCAGCACGGAACCCAATGAAACGCCGTACCAGACGTCTTGGGCTGCGGACCATAGAGCCAGCCTGCTGTCGACGCCGGCAATCGCCGCCGTGGCGGCTTCCTTCGACGCTCCCGATGCGCCCATTGCAAAGGCTGTGAGCAGCGAAAGGGCGTCGCGGTCGCCACGCGCTCCGACAAGTCCGACCGCGGCCAGCTTGTCCGTTTCGGGCATGTCGGAGCGCAAGACGGCGGCTGCCCGCGCCTCCCGGAGCGCCATCTTCACCTCCTCCACCTGCTCCGCTGCAATGGCGGCATCGAGCGCCGGAATCGCCGAAGCGTCGGGGTTCCGGAACATGGTCCTGGCCGCGGCCAAACGCGCTGCTTCGTCCCCGGAGGATAGGGTCAGTGCGCCCAGCAGGTCGCGCAGCGCGCGACGCAATCCGTTGTTGACCTTGACCTTGGCGACATCCGTCTTCCCGAATTTCCCCCTGGCCGCCCCAGTAAGGGGATCCGACAAATCGATCGCCTGTCCTGCCTCCTTGCCGATGAAGACCTGCCCATCCGTTTTGCGGACGTAGAGGTCACCTTGGGAAAGAGCCGCGAGCACTCGTTCCACGGCCGGTCCGCCGGTACCGGCAAGCCGGCGGGCGACCGCTTCAGTTTCCCTGAAATTCTTTGCCTCGGCGAATTCGGCGACGATGGCGCGCAATTCGGCCTCGTCGGCGCGAACTGTCGGGCCCGCCGCGAAGGCAAAGAACAGGGCGAGCCCCAGGACGCGCAGGAGGATCATTCGACGGAACTCTCTGGATCGCTGTTTCGGCCGGTTCGCGGGCGGCCAGGAAAGCCGCCCGCGAGCGAAGCGGGGTCAGTTCACGCCCTTGCCGCCACACTTGCCCGTGGCGACATTGAAGTTTCCGCAGGACAGAGGCGCTCGCCAGTCGGCGATCATGTCCTTGGAGTCCGGCAGGTAGTCCGACCATTCGTCGCCCAGGACCAGGCCGGGCGTCTGCCATACGGTCTCGAACTGGCCGTCCGCCTGGATCTCGCCGATCAGCACCGGCTTGGTGATGTGGTGGTTCGGCATCATCGTCGAAAAGCCGCCGGAAAGGTTCGGAACGGAAACACCGACGATGGAATCGATGACCGCATCCGGTTCGGTGGTGCCGGCCTTCTCCACCGCTTTGACCCACATGTTGAAGCCGATCACGTGAGCTTCCATCGGATCGTTGGTGACGCGCTTGTCGTTCTTGGTGAAGGCCCTCCAGGCCTCGATGAAGGCTTCGTTCTCGGGCGTGTCGACGGATTGGAAATAGTTCCAGGCGGCGAGGTGGCCGACGAGCGGCGCGGTGTCGAGTCCGGCGAGCTCCTCTTCGCCGACAGAGAAAGCTACGACCGGAATGTCCTCGGCCTTGATGCCCTGATTGGCGAGTTCCTTGTAGAAAGGCACGTTGGCGTCGCCGTTGATGGTCGAGACGACCGCCGTCTTCTTGCCCGCCGAACCGAAATTCTTGATGTCGGTGACGATGGTTTGCCAGTCGGAATGACCGAAGGGCGTGTAGTTGACCATGATGTCTTCTGGCTTGACGCCCTTGGATTCCAGATAGGCCTTCAGGATCTTGTTCGTGGTCTGCGGATAGACATAGTCGGTGCCGGCAAGCACCCAGCGCTCGACACCCTCTTCATTCATCAGGTAGTCCACCGCCGGTATGGCCTGCTGGTTTGGTGCGGCACCGGTGTAGAATACATTCCGCTGGCTCTCCTCGCCTTCATATTGAACGGGATAGAAGAGAAGGCCGTTCAACTCCTCGAAGACCGGCAGAACTGATTTTCGCGACACTGAAGTCCAGCAGCCGAAAACCGCCGCGACCTTGTCCTTCTCGATCAGTTCGCGGGCTTTTTCTGCGAAGAGCGGCCAATCGGACGCCGGATCGACGACGACGGCTTCCAGTTTCTTGCCGAGTACACCGCCCTTCTTATTCTGCTCGTCGATGAGGAAGAGCATCGTGTCCTTGAGCGTCGTCTCCGAGATCGCCATGGTCCCGGAGAGGGAGTGGAGGACACCGACCTTGATCGTGTCCTCCTGGGCCATGGCCTGCGAGCCCATCACCATCGCCGCCAGCGCACCGGCGGAAAGGAGGCCTGTGATCGAACTACCCCTCATGTCTGACATCTCCGTTGTTCTTTGCATCGCAAGAGACGAAGCAACGGCCGTGCCAGTTCGGGGGCGCAGCAACGGGGGCAGGGAAACCCGGCGTTTCCAGCAGCTTGTCGCGTCGACCGAGGCCCGGCCGCGCACGGTCGAACCCTATCTGAGGATTTTCTGCGCAATGACAGCAAAGTAAGCACAAAAATTAATCAAGCGCCTTCTTTGCACAAATCGCAAGCAATGATGCAGCAGACCTCCCGTCGGATGAGACGACATGGACTGGCGCGAAGCGTCACTCCCCCGTCATGCTATCGACGAAGCCGACAATGCTGGAGACGATCTCGGGCGCCAGGGGCAAATCCGGGTTCTGGTATGTTGCAATCGGCGAACCCGGGACATCGCGCTTCAGCATGTGCGTGACGCCCGGCAGCAGGACCGACCTCGACTGCGGCAGTGCTTCCGAAAGCAGGCGGGCATCTTCCGATTTGACCTGAAGGTCCTTCTCGCCTTGCAAGATCAGGACGGGCAGCGTCACGCCTCGCGCCACCTGCGCCGGCTCGTAGGAGAAAAGCTGGACCATGTATCTTTGCAGACCCTTCCGGAAGAGCGGTCGAATGGCGGGGCTGATCTTCGTGTCGTCCTGCATCCGGCCTCCCGCCAGGCCTAGAACCAGCCGATCGAGCTCGGCCAGGTAGCGCGCATTTGCCGGGTTAGTTCGAAACTGCTCGCGCATAAGGTCGCTGATGCGACGTCCGGGAGCGGCAAGCAGGATGAGACCGCACGCCTGCACTCCCCTGGCCGCCGCGACAAGCGCCACAAGACCGCCCTCGCTATGCCCGGCCAACCAGACGCAGCTCCTTCCGATCCTTTCGGCGAATGTCTTTTGCCAGAGCCGGATGTCCTCCGCATAATCCTCGATCGACACATCTTCCGGATCGGCGATGGCGTCCTTGCTCCCAAAAAAGCCCCGCTTGTCGACCCTGAGGCTGCTGAAGCCTGCATGGGCGAGCCCCTCGGCGAGCAGCTTGTAGCTGTCGCTGCGGATTCCGGCCGGACTATTGCCGTCCCGGTCGGTCGGCCCGGATCCGGGAATGATGACGATCCCGGCTCTTGCTCCCGGGACGAGGACGGCCTCGCCTTGAAGCGTGCCTCGAGGACCCGGAACGGACAACAATTCGCCAGCTGCTGCACTTGCCGCGTTAAGCAGAAGCCCGGACAAGAGCGCCTTCCGAAGAATTCTTCTCATTCGCCCTCGAGCGGCCGACCGGGATTAGACACGAAGTGGGCGGTCTAGCCCTCCAGCATCTCCTTGACCACGGTAGCGAGCTGCTTCAGCGAGAACGGCTTCGGCAGGAAGCCGAAATGCGCGTCCGCAGGAAGGTTCTTGGCAAAAGCGTCCTCGGCATAACCGGAGACGAAGATGAACTTGATCTCGGGTTGGATCTTGCGCAACTCGCCAAGCAGCGTCGGCCCGTCCATTTCGGGCATGACGACGTCCGAAACCACGATGTCCACCTTGCCGCCGAGTTCGTTGAAGAGCTCAAGCGCCTCGACGCCGGATGTCGCCTCGTGGACCGTATAGCCGCGCGAGGTCAAGGCGCGAACGCCGCCCATGCGCACGGCGTCTTCGTCCTCGACCAGAAGGACGGTCGCGGATCCGGACAGGTCCTTGGCCGTGTCGGCCGGCTTGGATGCAGGTGCTTCCGCAGCCCCGCTCCGTGCCTCGACCGGCTTGGCCTCCTGTGCCGCCGCGGCCGGCTGCGCCACGTGCCGGGGCAGGAAAATGCGAAAGACCGTGCCCTTCCCTACCTCCGAGTCGCAGAAGATGAAGCCTCCGGTCTGCTTGATGATGCCGTAGACCATGGAAAGGCCGAGGCCGGTCCCCTTGCCGACCTCCTTGGTGGTGAAGAACGGCTCGAAGATCTTCTTCAGAACTTCGGGCTCTATGCCGGTACCGGAATCCTCGACCTCGACCAGCACATAATCGGCTGCGACGAGTTCGCGGTAGGGATAACCCCTGGCCTCATCCGACTTCACGTTCCGCGTGCGGATCGTCAACTCGCCACCCGTCGGCATGGCGTCGCGCGCATTGACCGCGAGATTCACGACCACCTGCTCGAACTGGCCGATATCGGCCTTTACCGGCCAGAGATCGCGCCCATGATCGACCTTGAGCTTGATCTCGCTCCCGACGAGCCGCGCCAGCAGCATGCGCAGATCCGCCAGAACGTCGGTGAGATTCAGAACCTCGGGCCGCAGCGTCTGCTTGCGCGAGAACGCCAGGAGTTGGCGGACGAGCGATGCCGCGCGATTGGCGTTCTGCTTGATGTTCATGATGTCCGGGAATGACGGGTCGGACGGGCGGTGATTGGTCAGGAGGAGGTCCGAAGCCATGATGATGGCCGTAAGGACGTTGTTGAAGTCGTGGGCTATGCCGCCGGCCAGCTGACCGACCGCCTGCATCTTCTGGCTCTGGGCCATCTGGCTTTCCAGCGCCTTCTGTTCGGTGGTCTCCACGGCATAGACGATCGCAGCCTCTTCCGCTCCCTCACCCCCGGTACCGTCCGCCACGGCGTTTACGTAGAAGCGCATGTGACGCTCCTCATTGTCCGGCAGCACGGTGTCGATGGGCGCGATATCGGCCTGCCGCTGTCTGGCGCGCTCCAAAGCGGCAGCAAAGGCATCGCGGTCCCGCGTATGGATAACCGTATCGAGCCGCGCGCGACGGTCGACGGCATCCCTGTCGACCACGCTCGAGAACAACGAGAGGAAAGGCGCATTGGTGCGCAGGATGCGCCCCTGGGCGTCGACGCCGGCGATCGCCATCGGTGTCGAATTGAAGAACCTGGTGAAGCGCACTTCCGCGGCCCGAAGGTCCGCCGAGGAATCCTCGCCCTCCGTGCGGTTGAGAACGATAGTCCTGGTCGGGCCAGGCGCTCCGTCGCGGGTCGCCGTCACGCGGTGCATGAAGCGGACCGGGAGCGCCTCGCCGGAGACTGTCGCGAGGTCGAGGTCGATCACGGCGTTGCGCGTCGTACCAGGGTCGGCCTTTACGGAACGGACAAGCGCCATGCCGTCGCCTGCGATGATCTCCGGCAGCGACATGGCGCCCGGCGTGAAGGAAGCCAGGTCGATGCCCAGCCACTCCGCGAGCGTGGCGTTGATGTAGGTGACGCGCCCATCCTGATCGGCGGCGAAGAAGCCGGCCGGTGCATGATCGAGGTGGTCGATCGCCTCCTGGAGATCAAGGAAGAAGCGCTCCTGTTCGGCACGCTCCGCGGAGATGTCGGCGATCTGCCATGCCATCAACGGCTGCCTCAGACCCGGCACGCTGAAGGCGCGGGCCCGAACCCGGTACCAGCGGGCACCGGGTTCGGAGCCGGGCCTGATCGCCTGTGCCAGCCGGAACTCACCGTCTCCGGACTGGCCGTCGCGCAGGCCGGAGGCAATGGCGTAGATCGTCGGGGAAGCTTCGGGGATGTCCGAAAGCAGACCCTCCACCGTTTTCACATCGGCCGCGGACGTCGCCCCAGTCATATCGGCATAGGCACGGTTCGCGTAGATGATGCGCCCCTTGATATCGATGACGACGAGCCCTTGAGCCATGGAATCGATGAAGGCTTTGGACAGCTCGTCCGTCGTCGAGCGAGGCGCGATCTGGACGAAACCGATCGCGGTGGCGAAGAGATAGCCGACACCGATCATGGCCAGCACGCCGAGCAGGCCGAGCAGGAACGGATCGCCCAGGCTCTCGCGGAAAACCACGAAGACCAGCGCAGCCACGGCCAGCACCATGATGAAGATCAGCAAGCGCGTGATGGCGCCCGGGCGCATGTTCTGGTCGACGATCGGGACCGGATAAAATTCGTTGCGGGTTTCCCTGACCATTAAAACTTCGCCCGTAATGCCGATGATTCCGGCCGCCCCTGCCGTTGCGGTTGGATCATATTCTCCCGGCTCGGAAAAGGCCCAGCCGGCAATTCTCACACCGGACGCGTCTTAATGCCGAACACGCGCGCGCCACGATATCCTTGTCGTGGCCCCGGGGACCCTTCCTTTTTGAGGGACAAGGCTTGGAAATGCCATAGCCAATTTCTCATACTTGACCGCAATCGCGCCGATGGCGTCGGAAGCACGTGAGGACCAGCTTGCGATTGACCGGCTGCGCGGTCTAGTGTCGAGTGCTTTAGCAACAACGGTCCTTGGCGGGAGGTAAATCGGATGCCTGAGTGGCTGCAAAGCATCGCAGGACCGGACTATGCGTCGGCACTCTTGTGGACGATCGGTGCGCTCGTCCTTCTTATTGTGGTTCTCGTCCTGATCCGGCTCATTCGCGGCATGACGTTCGGCACCTTCGTCGCCGGCGGGCGCAACCGGAAGACCCGGCTCGCCGTGATGGATGCAACGGCCGTAGACAGCCACAGGCGACTGGTCCTGGTTCGGCGCGACGACGTCGAGCATCTCATCCTGATCGGTGGCCCGACCGACGTGGTGGTGGAGCAGAACATCAGGCTGAGCCAGACGCGGCGCGCGCCCTTGGCCGGCGAGCCGCCGCAGGAGCCCGCATCCCGGCCGGCGCGCCCCACGGAACAACAGCGCCCGGCGCAGCCGCGCCCGGCACCGCCTGCCCCAGCCGGCCCGCCACCTGCCCCGCGCGAGCAGCGGCCCTCCACGCCGCGCGCACAGGAACCCGCCTACGCGCCACAACGGGCTGCGCCGCAGCCTCAGCCAGCATCCCAGCAGCAGTCGAGGGTCGATCCAATCCCCTCTCCCGTGCTCGCGCGCGACATCCATCAGCAGCGCGAACCGCAGGGTTCAAGTCCCGCCCGAAACGAGGTTGCCGACGATATCGACCGCGCGCTCATCAATGAACTCACCGCGTCGTTCGACACCCCGCCTCGCCCCTCCGCCAAGGAAGCCCCCTCGCTCGAAGACGAGATGAACAGGCTGCTCGGCGAACTATCGAGCAAGCGCTAGGGTCGGACAACACGAGCATCAGCTCCAGAGAACGTAACCAAATACTGGAGTCGCCGCGGAGCCTAGGGCCACGCCTTTCCGACTTCCACCGGCGGCCCGACGTAACGCGCGCGCGGCCTGATGAGCTGTCCTGTGCCGATCTGTTCCATCGCATGGGCGAGCCAGCCCACGGCTCGTGCGGCCGCAAAGATCACGAACGGCGCATTCATCGGAAGCCTATGGACCAAGGCGATGGCCACAGTCGCGAAATCGATGTTCGGCCTGAGGCCCGTTGCGGAGAATGCCTCCTCGGCCAGCGCTCCGAGCAGCGGCGGCAGGGTAAGCCGCTGGAGCAGGGCCGTCGCTCTCGGATCGATATCGGGATAAAGCTGTTGTCCGAAGCCGGGTAGGCTTTCGCCATGGCCGAGCCGCTCCCGTACGGCCCGGCGCGCGCCCTTGCTTCGCGCCTCCTCAATCAGAATCTGAACTCTGCCTGTCGCCGCGCCATGGGCCGGACCGAGCAGCGTTGCCAGTCCGGACAGGGCGGCTGCACAGAGCGAAGCGCCCGTCGATGCTGTCACCCGGGCCGCGAAGGCGGACGCGTTGAGCTCGTGATCTGCCATCAGCACAAGCGCGGCACGGATGGCATCGGCGCCGGCGGCATCGGCCCTCCAGCGGTGCGCGAACCCGCCAGCGATATCGCGCCCGGCGGAAAGATCGGCACCCAGAGCAGCCGCGACGGAGCGCGCGATCCGTGCCGACTCCTCGAGCAGCGAGATCGCGGCGCGTCCCGAAACAGGATCCCCCTGGCAAGCCTCTCTCGCCAGCATGGCCATTGCCGCCTCGACGGCGGGCAGGCTCCTATCGAATGTCAGCAGTTCGGCGGATGCAGGAAAACCAGCAACGCCCCAAAGCAGCGCCCCCGCTTCCTCCAGGGTTGCCGTCCTCGCCAGAACCACAGCGTCGCGCCCGCGATAGAAAAGCCGTCCGCCAACCACGGTCGAGATCGATGTCGCCAGCACGGCGTCTCCCCAGGAGATCGCTCCCTCGGCGACTTGAGCCGAACGCCGGCCCCGCATGCGTTTCGCCAGGAGCCTTGTTGCGTCGGATCTCGAATAGAGGCTGCGCCGCGGATCGACCGGATCCGGCAAGGCGGTCACCAGCTTGCGGCTGACATAGGCATAGAGCGTTTGCGGCTTGACGCCCAGCAGTTCCAGGACGGCGTCGCGATCAATCCATTCGGTCATGTTGATTATGTTGATCAAGATTGACGGATATCAACCAGTATCACACATCCAAGGAAACTGCGAAGGAGAGAACCATGCAGGGTCTTGATGGGATTGTCGCCGCTGAAACCGTCCTTTCCGACGTCGACGGAGCGAATGGCAGGCTGGTCATACGCGGGCACCCGGTGGAGGAACTGGCCCGACACGCAACAGCGGAATCGGCCGCGCATTTGCTGCTGTCCGGCTTCTTCAACGGCGGTCCGGCCGAACCGGATGCGTTTGCTTCGGCAATCGGAAAAGCGCGGGAAGAAGTATTCGAGCACCTGTCCAACATCTTGGAGGTGATCGCGTCGCTGCCGCCCGTCGAGGCTTTGCGTGCGGGACTGGCGCTTCTGCCCGACGGGCACGACTTCCCGGTGGCGCTCAGGCTGCTCGCCGCACCAGCGGTGCTGACGCCGGCCATCATCCGGCTGCGGCGCGGGGAGGCGCCGTTGGCGCCCGCCCCCGACATGAGCCAATCCGCCGACATGCTGCGCATGCTCTCGGGCGTTGAGGCCTCGGACGCCAGCTGCCGGGCACTCGACGCCTACCTGGCCACCGTCTCCGATCACGGTCTCAATGCTTCGACCTTCACGGCCCGCGTCGTTGCCTCCACACAGGCAGGGCTTGGTTCGGCGGCAATCGCGGCGCTGAGCGCGCTCAAGGGCCCGCTTCACGGCGGCGCGCCCGGCCCGGTGCTGGAAATGCTCAAGGCGATCGACGCGCCGCACAAGGCGGAACCATGGCTAGCAGGGGCACTGGCGCGCGGCGAGAGACTGATGGGTTTCGGCCATCGCATCTACAAGGTCCGCGACCCCCGGGCCGACGCCCTGAAGGCGGCGATCGAGGAACTCTCCAAAGCCGAAGCACGCACAAGCCGCCTGGCGCTTGCCGAGGCGGTGGAAGACGCAGCGCTCAGAATTCTGAAACGGAAGAAGCCGGATCGCCCGCTCGAGACCAATGTCGAATTCTATACCGCCGTCCTGCTCGATGCGTTGGGCTTTCCGGCAGATAGCTTCACCTGTGTCTTCGCCACGGGCCGCATGCCAGGCTGGATAGCCCATGCGCGTGAGCAGGAACTGACCGGAAGGCTTGTGCGTCCGCAGTCGCGCTATGTGGGGCCGGCGACGAAACAAGCGGCCTGAAAAGCCAAAGGGCGGCTCCATGAGCCGCCCTTTGTCATGTCCCTTCGAACCAAGCCGGTTCAGTCGTCGCGATAGACCTTTTCGCGGCGCTCATGCCGCTCCTGGGCTTCGATCGACAACGTTGCGATCGGCCTGGCGTCGAGACGCTTCAGCGCGATCGGCTCACCCGTTTCCTCGCAATAGCCATAAGTCCCTTCGTCAATGCGCTGAAGGGCGGCATCGATCTTGGCGATCAGCTTGCGCTGCCGATCCCGGGCGCGCAACTCGATTGCGCGATCGGTTTCGGACGACGCCCTGTCGGCAAGATCAGGATGGTTGGCGTTTTCCTGTTGAAGGATTTCAAGAGTTTCACGCGCTTCGCGGAGAATGTCGTTTTTCCAGGAAACAAGCTTAGCTCTGAAGTAAGACTTCTGCCGCTCGTTCATGAACGGCTCGTCTTCTGAAGGGACGTAATCGGCATCAACGAGTTCGTTCATTCGACTCACCCACAACCCTTTTTGATGGGCGCCTATATATTCGGCGACCAAAGGCCGCACAAGATCAAAGGCTCTCACCTTCACGCAAATGTTGACGGCAATCGTGAGCGCCTGATTCGGAACGGCCCCACGGCTCTCAGGCGCTACAGGCTGTTGCGCACGCGTCACGGGCACACTAATCCTTGATTCGGGCTCGGAGCCGGCTTTCCCGGCGATGCGAAAGGATCCGGAGGGGATGAGCTGGCTCTTTCTGTTGCGGCACTCCAAGGCCGGGTGGGCAGCTCCCGGGATGCGCGATTTTGACCGCCCTCTCGACGCATCCGGCGAAGAAGATGCCGAGATGGTCGGCGCGACAATGCGCGCCAATGGCCTCACGCCGGACCTCGTCATCTGCTCGAGCGCGCGGCGCGCCCGGCAAACGCTCGAAGGCGTCGCGCGCAACCTGCCGACCGGCCGCGTCGTTTACGCTGACGGGCTCTATACCACCGACGCAATGGGCTACGTCGAGATCATTCGCGACGCACCGGAAGTCGCCTCGATCCTGTTGATCGGCCACAATCCCATGACGGAAGATGTCGCGATCGCCTTGTCGGGCGACGGCGAGGAATCCGCCAGGACAGCCATGCTTGGCGGCTTTCCGACGTCGGCGCTCGCAGTTATCCGTTTTCCGTGCAGACTGGCCGACGCGGCACCCGGCAAGGGATATCTCGAAGCCTTCCTGACGCCATCGGACCATTAATGCGCGTCACCGATAGTCGGATTCGGCGACACGCTTTAGGTATTGGCTTTTTCGCATGCCGGCATCCCAGAACCGCTGCGCTGTTTTGGGCGACATGCTTGGCTCGATGGTTTTTGCCCGCGATGGTTACAAGGCGCGAGGATAGCCATTATATCGGGCAAAATTCTGGAAAAGGCATATCTTGGCGACATCGCTGACCACATTGACTGATGAAGCGCGGATCGCCCTCGATACGCTGTCGGGCCGCGCGGTGGGCCTGTTCTCGCCCTCGCTCCGGCTCGGTGTCACCGGTCTCTCCCGGGCTGGAAAGACCGTCTTCATCTCGGCTTTCGTGCACAACCTGATCCATGGCGGAAGGCTGCCGCTCTTTGACGCGCAGAAATCGGGGCGCATCGCGCGCGCGTTCCTGGAACACCAGCCGGACGATGCCGTGCCGCGCTTCCAGTATGAAGATCATGTCGAGGCGTTGGTCGCAAGCAGGATATGGCCGGACTCCACCCGCGCGATTTCCGAGCTGCGGCTCACCATCGAATACGAGTCGGCATCGGGCTGGAACCGTCTGTTCTCGAGCGGGAAGCTCTCCGTCGACATCGTCGATTACCCCGGCGAGTGGTTGCTGGATCTGCCTTTGCTCGGCAAGGACTATGCCGAATTCTCCGCCGATGCCTTTCAGCTCGCCGCTCTGCCCGTTCGGGAGGACCTATCCGCCGAATGGCGCGCCGCAGCGAGCGCCGGCGACCCGAGCGCCGATGCCGACGAGATGACCGCACGTCGGCTTGCCGAGAGCTTCGCCGCTTACCTCAGAGCCTGCAAGGCCGACAACCGCGCTCTCTCGACCTTGCCGCCCGGGCGTTTCTTGATGCCCGGCGATCTCGAAGGCTCGCCGGCCCTCACTTTCGCGCCGTTGCCCGGCCTCGGCCAGGGCCGCGCGCGTCCGGGTTCGCTGCAGGCCATGATGGAGCGCCGTTACGAGGCCTACAAGACCCATGTGGTGAAGCCGTTCTTTCGCGAGCATGTTGCGCGGCTCGATCGCCAGATCGTCTTGATCGATGCCATGCAGGCGCTGAACGCCGGACCGGCGGCGGTGGCGGATCTCGAGCGCGCACTGACCGAGATCCTCGCCTGCTTCCGGCCGGGACGCGGCAACCTGCTGACCGACCTTTTCGTGAGGCGCATCGACCGCATCCTCATCGCCGCCACCAAGGCCGATCATCTCCATCACGAAAGTCACGACCGTCTTCAGGCGATCGTACGCCGCCTGGTCGACCGCGCCGTCAAGCGAGCCGACGTAAGCGGCGCCGATGTCGACGTTCTTGCGATGGCCGCCATTCGCGCGACACGGGAAGGCACCGTGAAACAACGACGGGATACTTTGCCGGTCATCATCGGCACACCTCTCGCCGGCGAGACGATCGACGGCGAAACCTTCGACGGCGAGACTGAAACGGCCATATTTCCCGGTGACTTGCCGGAGAAACCTGAATCGGTTTTCGAGATTGCCGAAGCAATGGAGCAGCAGGCATCTCCTGTCCGGTTCGTGCGTTTCCGACCGCCCAGGCTCGAACGTACCGCAGAGGGCGTCACGCTGTCCCTGCCCCACATACGGCTCGACCGTGCCTTGCAATTCCTGATCGGAGACAAGCTGGCATGACCGAGCCGCGAAGACCCGCCGCTTTCCGGATCGAGTCCGAGCCGGAGCGTCTCACCGAGCCCAAGGCTGCGCCGACCGGCGGCGAGACGATGCCGCGCAAGCCGAGAGCCGTAAAGGCCGGAGCGGCGGTTGTGATACCCGACGAGATCGACGCTTTCGACCTGCCCGAAACCACCTCCTCACCACCCCCCGCGGAGGCGCCGAAGCGGCGCTCCGCCATCGGCGCGATCTTCGCCGGCGCTTTCGGCATGCTGGTCTCGCTCGCCGTCGGGCTCTGGACGGATCGGCTGATCCGCGATCTTTTCGCCCGGGCGGATTGGCTCGGCTGGCTTGCGCTTGCGACAGCCGTCGTGGCCCTCTTCGCGCTCATCATCATCATCGCCCGAGAGATGCTTGCCCTTATGCGCCTCTCCTCGGTTGAGAAGCTGCGCGCCCGCGCTGCCGACGCGACCGCCCGCAACGACCCCAGGGCGGCGCATGCCGTGGTCGCGGATCTGACGAGACTGGTCTCCGCCAAACCCGAAACCGCGCAGGGCCGGCGCGCCTTGGCCGAGCTGCGCGACGACGTGATCGATGGTCGCGACCTCGTGCGCATCGCCGAGGCCGAAATCCTGGCTCCGCTCGACGCGCGCGCGACGGTGCTGGTACTCGACGCGGCCAAGCGGGTCTCGCTGGTGGCCGCCGTGAGTCCCCGTGCCGTGGTCGACATTGCTTACGTCATGTTCGAAGCCGGCAGGCTGATCCGCAGACTGGCCGAGCTCTATGGCGGCCGGCCAGGAACTCTGGGTTTCCTGCGACTGACGCGCAGCGTGCTCGCCCATCTCGCCGTCACCGGCTCGATCGCGATGGGCGACAGCTTGGTTCAGCAGATCGTCGGACACGGGCTCGCCGCCAGGCTTTCCGCCAAGCTCGGCGAAGGGGTCGTCAACGGCATGATGACGGCGCGCATCGGCTTGGCGGCGATCGAGACGGCCCGTCCCCTGCCCTTCGAAGCGGTGAAGCGGCCGGGCATGGGGGATTTCCTGTCGGCACTCGCCTCTTTCGCCAAGTCGAAGGACGAAAAATAGGCTTGCGACGAATGTCCATGATGCGCATTCTGCGGGGCGGAGAGGCCCGGTAGACGAAGCATTAACCAATCCTGTTCATGGTTCCGTCAGGCGGTTCTCAGTCTCGATGTAGCCAGGTGTTCCCGATGAAACGCGCAGCCTTGTCCATTTTTCTGCCGCTGGCAGCGGCATCCGCCTCACTCGGTGGGGTGGACTTTGCGGCTGCGGACGAGACGGACAAGAAATTCTTCCGGCAGATCGAAGGCGAATGGGTCGGCCCGGGCGAGATCGTGGCCGGCAAATACAAGGGAACGAAATTCACCTGCAGCTTTACCGGCTCCACGCCGGAAGTGAAGGTAGGCATGACCTTGGCTGGAAGCTGCCGCGTCGGAGTCTTCACGCAGAAGATGTCGGCAACGGTCGAGCGTGTGGCCGGCAGCTATCGCGGCACTTTCATGGACGGGGCCGCCGGCAAAGGGCTCGACGTGGTGTCCGGCAATGTCGACGGCCGTCGAGTGGTGCTCGGCTTGAACCGCGCCGCCCTCAAGGGCGCCATGATCGCCAAGCTGGCAAGCGACGATGCAATGACGGTGACTGTTTCCGTGCGCGTCGAGAAACAGATGATTCCCGTGATCGGCATGAACCTGAAGCGCGTCGACGGCGCAGCGGTCGGTTCGATCGCGCAGCAGCAATAAAGGTCGTTCGGCAGGCGCAGGATCCATTGAGGGGCGAACCGCCGCCGATCCAAGATGGCGGCCCTGGATCGACCTCAGCTTGCCGCTTTTCCCTTAGACGGCTGGATGTAGCGCAGGACGTTGCGAATGACCTGCTCCTGAATGTCGGCCTGTTTGTCGATGTTGAAGTGGCCGACATCGTGGGCTTGTGAATAGTCCTTGTTGTCGATCTCGCCGTGAAACCCGGCTCCGCCGACGACCTTTTCGCCCCAACCGTTGGTTTCGAAATAGTAGTTGTCCACTTTTCCGACATTGTCGGGTACCGGATCCGGCGTGGTCGCCGCAAGGGTGACGAGGTACTGAACGGCGATGTTCTCCTTCCGCAGGCGCTTCGCGATGAGGATGGCGGCGTTGGCGCCAAGCGAATGCCCTATCAGGATAACCGGCCGATGCCCCTGCTTCTGATTTCTCGCAATGTCGGCCGCGGCAGCCTCCCAGGCTGCGTGGCCGATCACATGCACCCTGATGCCCTTCTGTTCGAGCTTCCGGCCCAACTCATCCAGTCCGCGGGAGAAGACGTCGGCAAAGCCGCGGAGCAGATAGATGTCGCCATCCTGACGGGATCTCACGAGGGCACTCCCGTCCGGCCGGACGTAGTCGGTCGGCCGCATACCATCCGCCACGGCGCCGGAGGTGCCCGTCAGCGCAACGAGCACAGCCAGCGCGAGGCTCATCGAGAAGCGCATGATGTTGTCCTGAAACGCCCATGGACCTTTAGCCGACGGGATGCCGGGGTCTGTATGCTGGTCGGATAACGGGTAAAGCTAGATCAAAGGATGCGTGGGATGACGCGGCCCGTCCGAGCGGCATAAGCGTCATACGCCTCTCCGAAAGTCTCCCGCATCATCGCTTCCTCGTGCCCTACCCTGTAGAAATAAAGCAGACCGACGCCAACGAGGCCCGCAAGCCCGGCGACGAAGTTCGGTATGAGCAGCGCCTGAGCGATCGCCCACAACCAGAACGACGAATACATAGGGTGTCGCACGTATCTGTAAAGGCCGTCGGTCACCAATCTGTGGCTGTCTCGTATTTCGAGCGTCACGGACCAGTTCTTGCCCAGCTGGCGATGGCTGGCGTGGAACAACAACAGGAAGCAGATCATCACGACGGTCCCGGCCCACCCCATCCACGGCCGGAACGAATAATCGGCCCAACTGGGGATACCGGTTGCCACATAAGCCAGCGGAACGACCGAAAGGCAGAGGCTCGCGACGGCCAACACGATCCGGTCCGCAAGCGATCGATCGTCCCTGACCACCGTGATCTTTCGCGCGCGGCGTTGATAGGGCCAGCGTATGGCAAACCAGGCGACGAGGCCGGCGGCCCAAACGGCATAGGCGACGGACTCGGTCATGACGTCGGCTCCTGAGTGACTCCCGCGCCGGTGATCTTCGCTCCGACCCGGACTCGCAGCGGCAGCGGTCCGCAGCAGATCATGAAGAAATCATAGAAATACTGCTTCGTGTTGCCGAAAATATATTGATAGTGAACCCGGAAGAAGTTGCGTTTGACGCGCCTGTAGACGGCGGGATCGAGCATGTCACGCACGCGCACCTGCCAGATCCTCGGGAAGGGCCGGCCGTTCGCGGGCGGATCGAGCCTCATTTCGGCGACTGGATCGCATTTGTAGAAATTTATGACGTCGGTCAGGCACTGGACTTCGAGCCAATCGAGCCGGCCATCGTCGACCAGCCGCTGCACCTTGCGCCGGAAGGCCTCGCCGGCAGGATGCAACCCGACCTTGAGCGCCGTCGAACCGAGCGTGACCACGCAAACCCGTGCACCGCGCGCGGTCAGTGCCGGATCCGCTTTCAGCGCCTCGGCGGCGATGTCGAGGATCAGCGCGCCGCCCGTGCTGTGGCCGACAAGCAGTATCTCGTCGAAGTCGCGTCGAAGGGCCTCGCTGGCGACCGCCTTCCCACAGCGCGCCAGGAATGCGTCCGCGTCGGGCCGCCTTTGTCGCAGATAGTTGCGTGAGAACGACCAGAGATCCATCAGATGAGTGACGGGCCACCTTTTGCCCAAGGTCGTGAGGAGCAGGAAGAACAGAGCCAATCCGATCAAGATCTGAACGAGCACGCCGCCGGGCAGCTGGACGCCTGCCTCCAACCACCCGGCGAACAACCAGGCCGCGGCCGCGAACAGCACCAGCAGAGTGAAGGGGTAAAGGAAATAGAGCGTGAACCGCCAGCTTGCCCGCGCCATCCGGAAGAAAGTGCCGCTCGCCACATAGTCCGCGAAGGTGACGAGATACTTCCACAGGCGAACGGGAAGCGGCCTGGCGAAATCGCCGAGCACGATCTTGTCGAGCACGAAGAAGTTGAAATCGGTTTCGACCGCCCACTCCGGCGTCGAGGTACGGATCGTCATCCGCCCGATCTCCCCGTCCCCGGAAACTTGGACCGGAGACAGTTCAGCCGAAACGTCCCATGTCTTCTCGAAGCGGGCGATCTCCCTCGCCAGGCGATCAAAAAACGCGTCGGGCGTTTTCGGATCATACCCGCCGATAAAGAAGACGCCGCGACGTCCAACCGTCTTGTCGTTCATCACTATCCCGACCCAGCGATCGATCGCGGCCACTCGTCGGGGCCGCCGAAAGGTTCTAGCCAGCTTGGAGCCGCGAAGGAAGTCTTAGAACACCTCGAGGCAACTCGCATGCTCCAGCCGCGAACACGACCGGTGCAATTCTTTGGCCGGTTGCCTTTGTCCATCCCGCTCCCCATAGTCGACCGAACATGGCCGGCGCGAACGCGCGTGATGGAGATTGGCAGGGATGGCGGCGGAAGCGGCTACGGCGGAGAATGTAGTGCAAGCGGTCGCCCTTCTCGGTGCCGGGGTCATCGCCGTTCCCATATTCCGCCGCCTCGGGCTCGGATCCATCCTCGGCTATCTCAGCGCCGGCCTTGTGATCGGCCCTTTCGGGCTGGGCATCTTCTCCGATCCCGCCGCGATACTGCATGTAGCCGAGCTCGGCGTCGTGATGTTCCTGTTCATCATCGGGCTTGAAATGCGTCCATCGAGGCTATGGAGCTTGCGCGGCGAGATTTTCATCCTGGGCGCTCTACAGGTCGGCGTCTGCTCCGCCTTGCTCACCTGTCTCGGCCTCCTGGGCGGCTTTCCGGTTGCGGAGTCCTTCGTCGCGGGGGCCGGGTTCGTCCTCACTTCGACAGCTATCGTGATGCAATTGCTGGAGGAACGCGGCGATATCTCCACGCCCAAGGGCCAGAAGATCGTGTCGATTCTCCTGTTTGAGGATCTGGCGATCGTTCCGCTGCTCGCTGCCGTCGCCTTCCTTGCTCCGATTCCGACCTCGGCTGAGGAAACCGGGATGGTCGCGCGTCTGACCGCCGTCGGAATAGGCGTCGGCGCCATCGTCGGCCTGGTGATCGCTGGACGCTATCTGCTGAACCCACTCTTCCGGCTTCTGGCTGATTCGCATGCCCGTGAGGTCATGACGGCCGCCGCGCTGCTCGTGGTGCTCGGATCGGCGCTGGTCCTCCAGCTTGGCGGCCTATCGATGGCGATGGGCGCTTTCCTCGCCGGCGTCCTCCTTTCCGAATCGACTTTCCGTCACCAGCTCGAAGCCGACGTCGAACCTTTCCGCGGAATCCTGCTCGGCCTGTTCTTCATGGCCGTCGGCATGTCGCTCGACCTGAGCGTCGTTGCGGCAAGCTGGCGATTGGTGGCCGTATATGTCCTGGCCTACATGGTGGTGAAGGCTTTCGGCATCTATGCCGTCGCCCGCCTCCTGAGGTCCAGCCACCGCGAAGCCGTCGAGCGGGCGGTGCTGATGGCTCAGGGCGGCGAGTTCGCGTTCGTCCTCTATTCCTCCGCCATGGCCGTCGGCATCATCGACGGCCAGGCCAACGCCGTCCTCACGGCCATCATCATCATCTCGATGGTGCTGACGCCTTTCACCATCTTCATGCTGCGTCGGATCATGCCGGAGCAGGAAGAGGTCTCACTGGAAGGCGTGGATGTCGTCGAAGACCTGAATGGCAGCGTGCTCGTCATCGGCTTCGGCCGGTTCGGCCAGATCGCAAGCCAACCGCTGCTGTTGCGTGGCGTCGAGGTGTCGATCATCGACAACGACGTGGAGATGATCCAGGCGGCAGCGACTTTCGGCTTCAAGGTCTACTACGGCGACGGCACGAGGCTGGACATCCTCCATGCCGCTGGTGCCGGGCGCGCACGGGCAGTGCTCGTCTGTGTCGACAAGGGAGACGTGGCGGTCAGGATAACCGAACTCATCAAGACGCATTATCCCTTCGTTCCGGTCCTGGTCCGTGCATATGACAGAGGCGTGGCCCTGGCGCTCGTCGGCGCGGGCGCGGATTATCAGCTTCGCGAAACGCTCGAATCCGCATTCGCTTTCGGTCAGAAAACGTTGGAAACGTTAGGAATCGAATCCCAGGAAGCAGCTGAGCTGATCGAAGACGTGCGGCGCCGCGACGTGGCCCGTTTCGAGGCACAGCTTACCGGTGGCCTACAGGCCGGCCGGGGCTTCATGAAGGGCAACATGCCCGAGCCTGTGCCCACCCCGCTCCTGCCGCCGCGCAAGGCCGGCAAAGCCATGAATGAAGAGGCCGCGGCTGCGCTCGACAGGGCGGCCGCCGAGGGCGAGCCGGCATCGGCGGCCGATGCGGGAGAGCCCCACTCGCCTTGAGCTCTGCTTATGGTCGCCACCAGCCGGAGCCTCCGTCCTGCCTTTCGATCCCGGCGCGATCGATCGCGGCAGCGTGCTCGGCGATAGTCTTGCCCTCCATGACGAAGCTTGGGGCGATCTCGGCAAGGGGCACGAGGACAAAGGCTCGCTCCAACATGCGCGGATGGGGAAGCTCGAGCCCCGGCTCGTGCAGCGAGAGATCGTCGAAAGCCAGCACATCGATATCGACGATGCGAGGGCCCCACCGTTCCTTTCTCACCCGTTTCAGCGCCAGTTCCGTCTTGAGGCACAGATCCAGCAGGCTATGCGGAGTCCGTCGCGTCGCGATCTCAGCGGCCGCGTTGAGGAAGTCGGGCTGGTCGAGCTTGCCCCATGGCGGCGTGCGATAAAGCGAGGACACCGCCACCACGCGCGTCATGGGGTCGGTATCCAGCATCCGCAATGCCGCCCCCATCGCCTTGGCCGGCTCGCCGAGATTGCCTCCCAGGCTCAGATAAGCGCGCTGTTCATTCCGGCCAGACAACGGTCACCTCGACATGGTCGAGCACGCCCGGGACAGGCGCGCTCGGCTTACGCACGGTGATTTCCGCGCGTTTGATCTGTGGGAACCGATCGCCCAGGGCTTTCGCGACGTCAAGTGCGAGCGCCTCGATAAGGGAATAGCGCTTGCCGGTGACCACCCGCTCGATGACGCCAAAGGCGACCCCGTAGTCTACCGTGCCATCGAGCGAATCCTTCTCCAGCGCTTGCTCCGGCTCCACGGTCAGAACCGCATCGACGTAGAAGCGCTGTCCAAGCATCTCTTCCTCGTCATGAACGCCATGACGGGCGAAGAACGCACAATTCTTCATGCGGATCAGATACATCGGCCCCCCGGTCTCAATATTGCCTCACAAAGCATAACATTGCCGACGCGGCGCGTCCCCCGTGGATTGCAGCCCCGGCAATTGCATCGCCGCGCCCATCAACCTCGACTGCGGCCCGCGTCGCAAACGCGACGGTCTCGGTATCGAGGCAGCGGCTGGAATGTTTTCCATTGCGTAAACGGACGAGCTCAAGCAAGGTGCGGCGATGAGGGACCTGAGAGTTTTGTTTTGTGCCGCCGGGCTCCTGGCCTTGACGCTCTTGCCTGCGCAAGGCGCCACCGTCAGCAAGACCTACACGTATTTCTCGATCGGCGGCAGCACGCTGGAGGAGATCGAGAACGAGCTCACCCGGCGCGGACCTGAGGTGAAAAGCACCGGCAAGCGCCATCCCGGCGCGACGCAGATGGAGTTCACGACGCGGCTGACCTACGCGGAGAAGAGTGGTCGCTGCTGGATCGCCGACGCCAAGGTCAATATGCGCGCCAAGGTGACCCTGCCGCGCTGGAAACCGAGAGCCAAGGCCGATCCCGACGTGCGCCTCATCTGGGAGACGCTCGCATCAGACATCAAGCGGCACGAGGAAAGCCATATCGTCATCGCGCGGAACCATGCCCGGGAGTTGGAACAGTCTCTCAAGGCGATCGGCCGCCAGAAAAGCTGCGCGGCGGTAGCAACCAAGGCGCAGGCCGTGCAGACCGCGGTCCTGGCCCGTCACGACGCGGCGCAGGACCGGTTCGACAAGATCGAGGGCATGAATTTCGAGAAACGCATCCTCGGCCTGCTGCAATATCGCCTCAAGCGCATGCAGGCTTCTGCCAAGGCGCAATGAGCTTCGAGCCACCGGTTCACCCGAACCGGCAGTACCGTTCACCAACTACGCCACGCCGAGCTTCTTCTGAAGGCTCGTCGACGATGTTGTATATTGGAACACGATCCTTTCGCCGGGACTGACGATCCGCTTGGCCGCCTGCGCCATCAGCGCGGCCTCGTGGAACCCGGACAGGATCAGCTTGAGCTTGCCCGGATACCAGTTGATGTCGCCGATGGCGAAGATGCCCGGCTCCGATGTCTGAAATTTCTCAGTGTCCACCGGGATCAGGTTCTCGTGAAGGTTTAGCCCCCACTCCGCAATCGGGCCAAGCTTCATCGTGAGGCCGAAGAAGGGCAGCAGCCTTGTGCAAGGCACCTCGAGTTCGCCATCCGGGCCCTTGATCGTCGCTGACCGGAGCATGCCATTCCCGCCGGAAAGTCCCGTCACCTGCCCCACCTGGAATTCCAGCTTTTTCATTTCCTGAAGCGCGTACATCTTGTTGACGCTGTCGGGCGCGGCGCGAAATTCAGGCCGCCTGTGGACGAGCGTGACGCTTCTCGCGACCGGCTGGAGATTGAGCGTCCAATCCAGCGCGGAATCGCCGCCACCGACGATCAGCAGATCGTGGCCCCGGAAATCCTCCATCCGCCGAACGGCGTAGAAGACGCTTTTTCCCTCATAGTCTTCGATCCCGGGGATCGGCGGCCGCTTCGGCTGGAACGAACCGCCGCCCGCGGCGATCACCACCACCTTGGCTTCAAAGACCTCGTCCTCGTCCGTGGTGACGCGAAAATTTCCGTCCTCGAGGCGTTCGAGACTGGCGACCATACGGTTGAAGGTGAACCGGGGATGGAACGGCGCGATCTGCTCCATGAGGCGGTCGACCAGTCCTTGGGCCGAAATCGAAGGGTAGCCTGGAATGTCGTAGATCGGCTTTTCCGGGTAGAGTTCGGCGCATTGCCCGCCGGGACGATCGAGGATGTCGATCAGATGGCACTTCATGTCGAAGAGCCCGAGTTCAAACACGGCGAACAGCCCAACGGGTCCCGCGCCGATGATGAGAACGTCGGTCTTTTCTTGCGAATTCATGCAGCACCCTCCGGCTTGCGCAACTCTGGACGGCTGCGCTTCGCGCTATGCCCAGTCCATGCAGGCTAGATCATTGTACCGTAGGGTGTGAACCGCCTTGTTGACGAGGATCATGCGCCGAACGTCCCGGCCGCGATCAACCCTGCCGCTCGGGAATGCGTACCACGAGCCCATCGAGTTCGTCGCGGACCTTTATCTGACAGGACAGCCGGGAATTCGGCCTGACGTCATAGGCAAAGTCCAGCATGTCCTCCTCCATGGCTTCCGGCTCTCCGACGACGTTGGTCCAGGCCTCATCGACATAGACGTGGCAGGTCGCGCAGGCGCACGCGCCACCGCATTCGGCTTCGATGCCGGGCACGGCGTTGCGGATCGCATTTTCCATGACCGTGGACCCATTGTCGGCCTCGACGTCGAACTGTGTCCCGTCAAAGGCGATATAGGTGATCTTGGTCATCAGACGGTCCCGGTCCGAAAAAGAAGAAGCCATGCCGAGATAATGACTCCGCCGTGCATGTCAACTGCGGCCGAAGAGCGCCGCCTTTCGCCGTTTCCCAACGGTCAGCGCCTGATCGAGGCGACGAAGTCGCGCACCGCGTCGATCAACCGCGAAAGTCTCTCCACGGCTTGGTCATCGTCGGGGTTCGTCTCAATTTGCGCTACGCAGTCGGCGATGTCGAAGGCGCCGACCCCGCGCGCCGAGCCTTTGAGCCCATGCGCGAGTCTTAGCCGCTCCTCCAAGCCTGCTTGGCCGAGTTGGTCCCGGACCGACAGCGCCTGCTGCACGAAGAGGGCAAGGACTTCCTGCTGCACCTTCCGGTCGCCGAGGGTCTGGCGCGCTAGATGTGTGAGATCGATCGGGCACGCATGCCAAACCTCACCAGGCTTGCCGCCTGGCCTCTCGAACGCGACGGGCCCGCGCCCCCTGTGCGCCATCGAGACACTCCCAAATCAACAGTTGAGAACTTCCTTCGAACTAGCGCGCGCATGTGGACAACCGGTTAATGTTTGTCGGATATTGGAATGGTCCGAAATTGGCCAAAAAGCGCCGCATCCGTGGGGTTGTTAACCCTATGTTTAAACTTTTAAGCATGTGGCCGTTTGCGTGTTCCCTTTACCCGCCTGTGCCACTACGATACGGCAGGACCATAGTGAGCCACTTGCGCGGCTGACACAGCCGGAACAATCGGCGATCCGCGCATCGAGTACAGGGTAACGGCGGCATGGCGCAGAAACCGACAATCAAGAATCTCGACCAGGAAGTCGCGCAAGAACTGGAAAAGGCGCTCGATTTCGACCTTTCCGCCGATGGCGATCTCGACATAGCGGCCTCGATGGAAGACCTCGAGGCTCAGATATCCGCAGCCGCCGAGGAACTCGCCCGGGAGAGCCGCAACGGCAAATCCGAGCCGGCGAGCCAGCGTGTCACGGCACAGGCACCGGCACCGGGGCCACAGCCGCAAGCCGCTCGCTCGCCTGCGACGAACCCCGCCAAACCCGCTGAAGGACCTGTGTCGACGGCAGCCCAGCTCTCTCCGGCCAACCAGCCGGTCCCCAGCCAGCCCGCCGGATTCGCGCCCGCGAATGACGACCGTCAGAAAGACTACCGCACGCTCATGCACGGCATGAACCGTCGCCCGTCCAGGGCGATCTACTGGCTCATGGGCCTGCTCAGCCTTGCCTGGCTCGGCGCCGGCGCGTTCTTCGGCCAGAAGCTGCTCGGAGCGGAGATCTGGCAGATCCGTTCCATGGAGCAAGTGCTAGCCCGCCCCTATCTCATCGTCCTTCTCGTAGCGACGATCGTGCCGATCATTATGTTCTGGGGCTTTGCGCTGATGATCCGCCGCGCCCAGGAGATGCGCCTTGCCGCTCAGTCCATGACGGAAGTCGCGTTCCGTCTGGCCGAACCCGAGAGCCTTGCGCAGGACCGCATCATGACTGTGGGCCAGGCGATTCGCCGCGAAGTGGCGGCCATGGGCGAAGGTATCGAACGCACGATCGCCCGTGCGGTCGAGCTGGAGACGCTGGTCCACAGCGAAGTCAACGAACTGGAACGCGCCTATTCGGAGAACGAGGTGCGAATCCGGTCGCTCGTTGACGGGCTGGGCAGCGAACGCGATGCCGTGGTCAGCCATGCCGAACGGGTGCGCTCGTCCATCAGCGGCGCGCACGAATCGCTTCGGGAAGAGATCAACGCCGCTGGCGACACCATTCGCGAAAGCATCCTTTCAGCTTCCACGAAGCTGTCGATGACGATCAACAATTCCGGCGAGACGCTGATCGACCGCATCAACCAGAGCAGCGCGCTGCTTTATGAATCGCTGGATTCGCGCGTGGACTCGATCTCCGAGCGGATCAGCACGTCGGGTGAAGCCTTCGCGAGCCTGCTCGACACGCGGATCGCAACCCTCACGCAGAGCACCGACGATGCCACGCGCTCTCTTTCCGAGATGCTCGACGAGCGCGCCAGCGGCATGGTTTCGCTGCTCGGCGGCGCAACCAAGACGCTAAACGAGGAATTCGAGGCGCGGCTGCACGGCATCGAGCGCACCCTTGCCGAACGCGGCCAGGCACTGATCAGCGAGTTCCAGACACGCGCCGAGGCGTTGGATACCGGCACCCAGAAGCTCAATGCCGCCCTCGAGGCGCGTGCTCGCCAGATCAACGAGACCCTGGTCGAGCGCGCACGCGAGATCTCGGATGTCTATTCCAACAGCAAGCAGACGCTGTTCTCGATGATCGACGAGGGCAAGGCCCGCATCGGCGCCGAAATGGCCGACATCGTCATGTCGACCTCCACGATGCTCGAAGCCCGCGCCACCGATTTCGCCGAACGGCTGGATGCGGCGCGCCACAGTGTTTCGCATGCCTTCGATGCCGATATAGAGAAGCTGTCCGAAGCCCGCGCAAGCCTGGACGAGGCAGTCACGGAGCAGACGCGAAGGATCGCCGAGAGCCGCGAGCGCATGGCGGCCGCTCTGCAGGAAGACCTCCAGAAATTCGCGGACGGTCGGGCCACGATCGACGACGCCATGGGCTTCCAGATCCAGAAGCTGGCAGAGAGCCGCGAAGTTCTGAGCCGCGCCCTGCAGGACGACCTGCGCAAGATCAACGAGTCGCGCACGGCTATCGATGCTTCGCTGGGCGAGCATCTGGAGCGCCTGGAACAGGGCCGCAACAATCTTGCAACCGTGTTGCAGGATGACTTGCAGAAGCTCGCACAATCCCGCACGAACATTGACGAAATGGTTGCCGGCCACGTCGGCAAGCTGGCGGAGGGCCGCAACATCCTCGCACGTGCGCTCGACGCCGATCTGCAGAAACTCGAGGAAAGCCGCACCGGGATCGACAATCTTGTCTCGGGCCAGGTGGAGAAGCTCGCCCAGGGCCGTGACATCCTCAAGCGCGCACTCGAGGCCGATCTCAAGAAGGTCGCCGATACCCGCGCCGAAATCGACGATGTCGTGGCGTCCCATGTGAGCAAGCTGGCGGAAGGCCGCAACGTCCTCAAGGAGGCTCTCGAAGACGATCTCAAGAAGATCGAGGAAAGCCGTGCAGGCATCGACGGGCTCGTCGCCGGCCAGGTCGAGAAGCTCGCAGAGGGCCGCGACATCCTCAAGCGTGCTCTGGAAGCCGATCTCAACAAGATCGCCGGGACGCGCGCCGAGATCGACAGCCTCGTCACCGAACAGGTGAGCAAGATCGCCGAAGGTCGCGAGGTGCTGACGCGGGCGCTCCAGGAGGACCTGCAGAAGATCGCGGAAAGCCGTACGGACATCGACGACATCGTCTCCGGCCAGCTCGATCGGCTTGCCCAGGGACGCGAAAGCCTCAAACAGGCGCTTCGCGACGATCTGGACAGGATCGCCGAGACCCGAGCCGACGTCGACGATCTCGTCACCGCCCAGGTGAGCAAGATCGCCGAAGGCCGCGAGGTGCTGACGCGGGCCCTCCAGGAGGATCTGCAGAAGATCGCGGAAAGCCGCACGGACATCGACGAGATCGTTTCCGGCCAGCTTGAACGCCTTGCCGAGGGACGCGAAAGTCTGAAGCAGGCGCTTCGCGACGATCTCGACAGGATCGCCGAAAGCCGCGCCGACATCGACAACATCGTCACGGGCCAGGTCGAGAAGCTCGCCCAGGGCCGGGGCATCCTTACGCGCGCCCTTGAATCGGACCTTGAGAAGCTCGCCGAAACGCGCTCGGAGATCGACAGCCTCGTCGCCGCGCAGGTGGGCAAGCTGGCCGAAGGCCGCAATCTGTTGAAGGACGCTCTCGAGGAGGATCTGAAGAAGATCGAGGAAAGCCGGGCCGGCATCGACGGGCTCGTCGCGGGCCAGGTTGAGAAGCTCGCTCAGGGCCGGGACATCCTGACCCGCGCGCTCGAAGCCGATCTGCGCAAGCTCTCCGACAGCCGGGCCGAGATCGATGGCCTCGTCGCCTCGCAGGTGGAGAAGCTGGCCGAGGGCCGCGACGTCCTCAAACGCGCTCTCGAGGAGGACCTGCAAAAGATCGCGGAGAGCCGCGCGGGCATCGACGGGCTCGTGACAGGCCAGGTCGAGAAGCTGGCCGAAGGACGTGACATACTGAAGCGAGCCCTCGAAGCGGACCTGCAGAAGATCGCCGGTGCCCGCTCCGAGATCGACGATGTCATCGCCGGCCATGTGAACAAGCTCGCGGAAGGCCGCGGCCAGCTCGCCAGGGCTCTCGACGAGGACCTCGGCAAGCTTGCCGAGACCCGCAAGGACATGGACGCGACCCTTTCGCAGCACATCCAAACGATCGCGGACAAGCGCAGCATCCTGACCGACGCGCTCGCCGCCGACGTGGAGAAGATCGAGGAGGCTTTCCGCCAACAGACCGGCGTGATCGAGGAGCGCACGGGCACGATGCAGCGTGCGCTGGCCACTGGTATCGACAATGTCCGCGGCGTTCTGGAAAGAAGCGCAGTGGTTGTCGCCGGCGCCCTGCGTGAGAAGGTGCTGGAGGTTACCGCCGCTCTCAGCGAAGAGGCCGGCAAAGCCTTCACCGATGCCGACCGCCAGATCGCCGAGCGCGCCGCCCAGACTTCTCAAGCCCTGCTCGAGCGCGCCAACGACATCGCGCGGGCCTTCGAGGATGCCGACAAGCGCCTCGCTGCACGTGCCGCGGAGAATTCCGACACGATGCTGGCCCGAGCCGAGGAGACCGCCGACCTGCTTTCCGTGAAAGCCGGCGACATTGCGCGCGTCTTCGACGATGCCGACCAGAAACTGGTGGCGCGCGCCACCGAGACGGCAGCCGCCCTTGCCGCGCGTGCCGGCGACATCCTGCGCAACTTCGACGACGCCGACCAGCGGCTCGGCATCAGGATCGGCGAATCGGCCGACGCCCTGGCTGCCCGAGCCGCAGAGCTCGGTCGCATCTTCGATGGCGCCGACGAAAAGCTCGCGGCTCGCGTCGAGGCAAGCGCCACGGCGCTCGGCTCGCGCGCCAGTGAGGTCGTGCGCCAGTTCGAGGAAGCGGACGAAAAGCTGGCCTCGCGCGTCAACGCCACGGCAGACAACCTTGCCGCTCGCGCCACCGCGATCGGCTCGGTCTTCGAGGATGCGGACCGGCAGATCGCCGCGCGTGTCGAACAGACCGCGCAGTCTCTCTCCGGGCGCGCGGCGGAGATTGCCCGTGTCTTCGAAAGCACGGATGAAAAGCTCGCCGCGCGAGTCGAGGAGACCGCGCAGTCCCTCGCCGGTCGTGCGGCGGAGATTGCGCGTGTCTTCGAGAGCACGGATGAGAAGATCGCCGCGCGGGTCGACGAAACCGCAGCCTCGCTCGCCGGGCGGGCGGTCGAAATCGGAAAGGTCTTCGAGACTGCCGACCGGGAGCTCGCCGCGCGCGTCACTGAAAGCGCGACGATCATTGGAGCCCAAGCCGCCGAAGTGGCCAATGCTTTCAACGACAACGAGCAGCGCATTGCCGCGCAGGCCCGCCAGGCGGCAGCCGAACTCGATCAGCGCGCCCAGGCCATCCAGGAAGCGCTCGCCGGTGCAGGCAGCAAGCTCGCGGCCAGCGCGGAGATGACCGCCGCCCGCGTCGGCGAGCGCATGGCCGTCGCCGAGGACCGTCTGGCTAAAGGTGCCGACATTGTCGGCCAGAAGCTGAACGAGCAGATCGGGGTCGTCGAAGCCCAGTTGACTGCCCGGGCAGAGGCCATTGCGGAGACCTTCTCCTCAGTCGGACAGCACGTCAGCCAGAGCACCAACGAGGCGGCACGCACGATCGGTGCCAACACCCGCGAGCTCAATTCGATGCTCGCGGCGCGTTCTGCCGAGATCACGAAGATCCTCGACGAAACCGCGCGCCCGCTGGTCGAACGCTTCTCGCAAAGCGGCGGCGACCTTCAGAAGAGCCTGGAAGATGCAACCGAGAAGGCGACCGAGCGGCTGCGTGCCGAGAATGCCGCACTGGTCAACGCACTTGCCACACGCACGGCCGAGACCTTGCAGGCCGTCGACGGCGCGCGCTCCGGCCTGGCCAAGGGCGTGTCCGACCTCATCGATCGCCTCAGCACCTCCAATCGGCAGCTCAGCGAATTGATCGAGCTGGCGTCGGAGAACCTGTCCGGAATCGACGAGCGGCTGACCAACAGCACGCGCAGCTTTGCCACGACGACGGAACGCGCGGCGCAGACCTTTGCCAGCTCGGCACGGTTGGTCGACACCAACACGCAGCGCCTCACGGAGCTGTCGTCCAACACGCTGAAGGAGGTTGCTGCGATCGCGAGCCGCTTCGACGAGCACAGCAGGCTGCTGTCCAGCGCCTCCGACCTCCTGACATCCGCGCAGGGCAATCTCGAGCATACGCTGGAGCGCCAGACTACGCTGGAGGACCTCGCCGTGGGCCTCGTCAAGAAGTCGGACGACCTCGAACGCGTCATGAAGTCGTTCGAAGGGCTTGTCGGCCAGGCGCTCGACAAGGCCGAAAACCGGACGATCGCTTCGGCCGACAAGATCCGCAACGCCATCACCGAAGTGGTCGAAGCCGCCACCAAGCGCTTCGCCGATGCGACCGAAGATATGCGGCGCACGGCCGGAACGATCCGGAGCGAGCTGGAACAGACCCGTGCGGAACTGAAGCGTGGCGTCGTCGACATGCCGGTCGAGGCCAAGGAGTCGACCTCCGCCATTCGCCGGGCGGTCACCGAGCAGATCAACGCCCTCAAGGAACTGTCTGAAATCGTGGCACGTTCGGGCCGCACCGTCGATGTGGGTGGCCGCAACCAGACCCGCTCCAACCCGGCTCCGGCCGCGCCTGCAGCGCCCACCGCATCGGCGGCGCCCGCCCCGGCACCGCGTTTGCCGGAGTCGCCGCGCCGCACGCCAGCAGCGACGCTGGAGCGCCGGCCCGCCGATCCCGACCGCTCCGCCGCCGGGCGGCAGCGCGATGGCGAGCAGCAGAGCGGCTGGGTGAGTGATCTCCTGCGAGGCGCTTCGCGCGAGGAAGCCCGCCCGACGGCCAAGGCCGAGACGGCGCCGGTCGCGTCGCCTCCCCAACGGTCGCCCCTGCATGTCGTGGAGTCGCTCAACTCCCTCTCGGTGGATATCGCCCGGGCGATCGACCATGAGGCGTCGATCGAGCTGTGGGACCGCTACCGCCGTGGCGAACGCGACGTGTTCACCCGTCGTCTCTACACGCTGAAGGGTCAGCAGACCTTCGATGACATCCGTCGCAAGTACCAGTCCGAATCGGAATTCCGGACCGCGGTCGACCGCTATTGCGAGGATTTCGAAAAGCTCCTGCGCGACGTCTCCCGCAACGACCGCGACAACATGATGACCCAGACCTATCTGACTTCGGATACCGGCAAGGTCTACACGATGCTTGCCCACGCGAGCGGGCGCCTGCGGTAGGAGGCACCCGCCCCGCAAGAATCAGGCGGCGCTCCGGCCACGGAGCGCCGCTTTTTTTGTTTGGTAGCGGCTTGGCACCCCGCATCCGACCGCGCTTCGCGCGGCCACCTTCTCCCACAGGGGAAGCGAGGACTTTGGCACAGCCCTTTTGCAAAAACCGCGAATGCCGGCGATTGGCGCACACAGTTGTGCCAGTCTGCCTTCTCCCCTCGTCGTGGGAGAAGGTAGCCGCGAATCGTCGGATGAGCGGTATTCGGCGGCGATAAGGGTCATTTGCCGCCGAAACGGCGTCACATCACGCTTGCGGACCAGCCGACGATGTCGGAAGCGGCCTTGCCGAAGGCGCGGTTGAGCGCGGCGACATAGGCGTCGTTGCCCGAGCCCGCGACCGGCGAATTCGCCACGAAGGTTCGGGACGCCCTTACCACGCCGTTGCGATCATTGAGCAGCCGGACGAAAAGCTCGACCTCCGCCCCCCGCGCCGCGTCGGTTCGGATCGCGAATTCGCGGATCTCCACGATGATCTGATAGTCGATCGCCAGCCCCTCGCCCGGCTTGCCGACGCCACCGAATGCACCGGAACGCTGGAAAGTTTCCGCGAGCCTAGCCTGAACGATCCTCGGCAGCCGGTCCGCCCACTGCGCGCCCTTGAGAAACTCGATGGAATTGGGTGCCGGTCTCACGACAATGTTTTGACCGTCGAGAGCCTTGAGGGCCGAAGGCTCGGCGATCAGGACCTGCGTGCGGCGCCTGCTGCCGGCCTCCGCCGCGGGCGCGGAAAGTTCATATGTATCGAGCGGCGCCGGGCCGCCGCCGGGCAGAAGCGCGCAACCGGGCAGCAGAGCCGCCAGGAAGACAACACCCGACGCAAGAGCTGTTGCTTGCTTCACTCCCTGCCCCCGCCATGCCCCTTCACGGCAAGTCCCTGTTGAATTTTCTCAATAATCCGTGTTTGGGGCGCGAACGCGCCAATGTCAACGCCGGGCGCGGCCATCGTATTCGCGCACGGTTCCTTCGCCACCGGTCAGGAGACGCTGAGGATTGCGTTCCAGGCCGGTGATAGCCTCCTCGATACGTCCGACGGCGCGGCGACTCTCGCCGACAAGCGCCTCGACATTGCGCAATCCCTGTCCGGAGAATCGCGCGAACCCCTCGGTGATGGTCCCAAGCCGCGCGTTCAAAGTCTCCGCGACTTTGCGGAACTCCTTCAGGGTCGCGCTGGCGTCCGCCATCACGCCCTGCGCCTCCCCGGACCCGAGCAGGGAATCGACCTTGGCGAGCACGCCGTCGACGCGGACGGACGCCTTGTTCAAGCGGCCGGAGATCTCGCGGGCGTCGGCGATGATCTGGTCGATGTCGCCGGCCCGCTCGCCAAACTTGGCCGTGACCTTGGAGACGTCCCTCACCGCCTGCCGGGCGTTTTTGCTGGCGTCGCCGATGTCGGCGAGCGCGGTCCTGACGGTCGCCGGATCGACGCTGTCGAGCAGAACGTCAACTTTCGTCACGGTGCGATTCGCGGTTTGGGCGAAGTCGTTGACCGACTTTACGGCCGTATCGACGCCGCGCATCAGCCCGTCGATCTCATCTCCGGTCTTCTTGAGGTTCCTGGTAAAGTCCTCGACATTCGCGACGATCGTCGCCACCTTCTCGCGGTCGACGGATTTCAGAAGACCCTCCGCCGCTCGCAACGTCCCATCGAGCTTGCCGGAAACACCGGCCAGTTCGGTTGACAGTTTCGAGACGCTCTCCAGGAAACGGTCCACCCCTTCCGAGTTCCGGGCTAGTGCATTGGAGAACGTCTCTGCGTTGCTGACGGTCTTGCCCAACGGGCCTCGTACGTCCCTGACGAACCCCTCCACTTCCGAAAGCACGGTGTTGGTGCGCGAGAATATGTCCTGGGCCGTCTGCAACAGGTTCGTCACGGCCGACGGGTTGGCGTTGATTTCGGCGATTTCGCCGCGCGCCTCAGCCTCGGCGAGCAGATTGGGTTCGCGGGGATCGGCTCCGGTCAGGTCGACGCTTGCCTGGCCGGTCAGGCCGGCTATGCCGATATCGGCCCGGGTGGAGCGCGTAATGGGCGTGAGCCGATCGATCTCGGCGTCCGCCAGAGCCTCGGTGGGCTTGTTGACGTCCAGATAGACGCGACGGATCGTCCCTACCTTGACGCCGTTGAAGAGCACGGCGCTGCCCGGCCCCAGCCCCGAAGCGGACCCCGGGATGCGGATGCGCAATGTCGTCGTCTCGCCGCGCTCGCCGATTGCCGACGTCCAATACACGAAAGCGAACGCGGACAGCACGGCCACGATCGTGAAAATGCCGACAATGATGTAATTCGCCCTGGTTTCCATCGGCGACTACGCACGGGCTTCACGGTCGATCTGCCGTGCCCGTTTTCCACGAAAGTAGGATTTCACCCAGGGCTCCTCGCTCGCCAGCATGTCGTCGATCGTCCCCTCGACCAGGACCTTCTTCTTGCCGAGGACCGCTATACGGTCGCAGACGGAGAAGAGGCTGTCGAGGTCGTGGGTCACCATATAGACAGTCAGACCCATTGTGTCGCGCAGTTTCGCGACAAGCTCGTCAAAATCGGCCGCTCCGATTGGATCGAGGCCCGATGTCGGCTCGTCCAGGAAGACGATATCCGGATCGAGAGCCAGGGCGCGGGCCAGCGCGGCCCTCTTGATCATTCCCCCTGAGAGCTCGGACGGAAACTTCGGCCCCGCGTCCAGTGGCAGGCCGACGAGTTCGAGTTTCAGTTGCGCAAGTTCGTCCATCAGCTTCTGCGACAAATCCAGATACTCGCGCATGGGGACCTGGATGTTCTCGAGCACCGTCAGCGAGGAAAACAGCGCGCCTTGCTGGAAAAGCACGCCCAGCCGCATGTCCAGGCGCATGCGTTCGGCATCGCTTGCGTTGTCCACATCAACCCCGAACAGGCGGATCGTGCCGGAACGCTTCTTGTTCAGGCCGAGCACCGTGCGCAGCAGAACGGACTTACCGGAGCCGGACGCGCCCACGAAGCCAAGGATCTCGCCGCGAAAGACGTCGAGCGACAGATTGTCGAGGATCAGCTTGTCGCCAAAGCCGACCGTCACGTCGCGCACGGATAGGACTGCTTCCACGCCGTCGCGGCCCGGCGTGGCCCTGTCTGCGTCCGGTCTGATGGAACTATCGACCATAGGCCCCCGCTCAGAAGTCGATCTGCGCATAGAAGATCGCAAACAAACCGTCGACGATGATGACGACGAAGATCGCCTTCACGACCGAGGAGGTCACCTGCCGGCCGAGCGATTCGGCGCTGCCGCCCACCTTGAGCCCCTCCACGGAAGCGATGATGCCGATGATCATGGCCATGAAGGGCGCCTTGATCAGCCCGGCGAGGATCGTGCTGACATCAATGCTGGCGCGCAGTCGGTCGATGAAGGCGTCGGGCTCGATTCCCGAATAGAGCCAGGCGATGCCGATGGCGCCCCCAAGTGCTGCGAAATTGGCAAGCACGGTGAGGCATGGCAGGGCCACCACCAACGCGACCAGCCGGGGAAAAACGAGCACGCCAATGGGATTGAGCCCGATCACCTTGAGCGCGTCGACCTCCTCGCGCATCTTCATCGAGCCGATCTCGGCCGTGATCGCGCTCCCGGAACGCCCGGCAAGCATGATCGCGGTCATGAGCACCCCGAGTTCGCGCAGCACCAGAATGCCGACGAGATCGACCACGAATATTTCCGCGCCGAAATAGCGAAGCTGGAACGCGCCCTGCTGCGCAACGATTGCACCGACGATGAAGGACATCAGCACCACGACCGGGATCGCGCCGACCCCGATTCGATCGATCTGGTTGAAGATGGCCGCGAGATTGATCGCGTGCCCCCGTCCGAGCTTCATCTGAGCCCCTCGAATCGTGGCGCCCAAAATGTTCATCGCAGCCAGGAAATCGTAGAGGAATCCATACATTGCCCGCCCGATGGCTTCGGGAAAGCGCAACAGCAAGGGTGTGCGGTATTCCGAACTGGGCTCTTCGCGTTCGCTGATGGCCGTGCTGACCGCATCGAGCAGGATGCGCGCCGCCTCATTCTGTCCCGACAGGACGACCTCGGCTCCTTTCGCCTGGAAATTCGTGGCCAGCCGTTCGATCAGCCAGGCGCCGGCCGTGTCGACCTTGCCGATGTCGGAAAGGTCGAGCTTCAGTGACCTGATACCACCTCGGCTTTCAATCTTGCGAACCGCCTCGTCGGCCTCGCTCGCGGTGCGTGTGGTCCAGGCGCCCGAGAAACGACAGACGAGTTCACCGTCTTCGTCGCTCGTCGCGATCGCCGGGGCGCCGTTGCGCTCTCCAGCCAGTGTGCCGCTTGCTTCCTCGTCGCCGTTCGTCAACATGGCGCCAGTCTTAGACTCTCCTTTTCCGCCTGTCACTTTGCGTTACCGGGCTTGGTGGTAAATCTTTGGAAGAACAATGACACGCATCCTCACCGTCGCGGCCGAGCGCTTTCCCATCGCCGGAACTTTCACGATCTCGCGCGGCTCCAAGACCGAGGCCGAGGTCCTCACCTGCACGATTCGCGACAAGGGTCTTGTCGGGCGCGGCGAATGCGTACCCTATCGCCGCTATGGCGAAACGATGGAGGCCGTGCGCGCCGCGATCGAAACGATGGGCGACGCAATCGCCTCGGGGATGACCCGCGCCGAGTTGCGCGAGGCGCTGGCCCCCGGCGCCGCCCGCAACGCGATCGATTGCGCGCTCTGGGATCTAGAAGCCAAGATATCGGGTAGGCCGGCCTGGGAAACCATCTGCGCGGCGGCACCGGTCGCCCTGGTCACTGCCTATACCCTTTCTCTCGGCGAGCCGGAGGCCATGGCGGCACAAGCACGCGCCAACGCCTCGCGGCCACTGCTCAAGGTGAAGATCGGCGGCGAAGGCGACATCGCCCGCATACGCGCTGTCACACAGGCCGCACCCGATAGCCGCATCGTTCTCGATGCGAATGAAGGCTGGACTGAGGAGAACATCGTCGAGAATCTCGCAACCGCCGCGGATCTCGGGATCGCTCTGATCGAGCAGCCCTTGCCCGCCGGCCGCGACGCGATGCTGGCCGATATCCCTCACCCCGTGCCAATCTGTGCGGACGAGAGCGTCCATGCGGCAAGGGACCTCTCCACGCTGCGCGACCGCTACGATGCAGTCAACATCAAGCTCGACAAGGCCGGCGGCCTCACCGAGGCCTTGGAACTGCGCGACGAGGCGCGCCGGCTGGGGTTTTCGATCATGGTCGGCTGCATGGTCGGTACATCGCTGGCGATGGCGCCCGCGGTCCTGCTGGCGCAGGATGCCGATTTCGTGGATCTCGATGGTCCGCTGCTGCTTGCCAGGGACCGGGCGCCAGGGCTCGCCTACGAGGGATCGTGGGTATCACCACCCGCCCCCGCGCTGTGGGGCTGAAAGACGTGCCAGGGCGATCAGCGTCAAGCCCAACGCGGCAACCAGCGCCATCGCATGAAAACCGCCGGGGCCGAAACGGTCGTAGAGCGGTCCCGACAGCAAGGTCATCACAGCCATGAACGTGCCATTGGCGGCATAGGCGATGCCTTGCGCCGCCCCGGTACGCTCCTCGCCGACACTTTCCGCGATCAGCTTCTGCACCCCGATGATCACAATCCCAGTCGAGAAGGCATGCATGGCTTGCACGACGAAGAAGCCGGCAACGCCTGCCCCCATCGGCCAGACCAGCGGGAATGCCAGCCATCTGGCCACGGCGAACAAGGCGGCGAGCAGGAGCAGTGTCGCCGCCGAGCGCCGGCCAAAAATGCGCGTGAAGAGGGCGAACATGCAGACCTCGGCTATGACGCTCCACGCCCAGAGCAGGCCGATGAGCGGATCGGAAAGTCCGAGCGACTTCCAGTAGATGGAGACGAAACCGTAGAGAAAGGCGTGGCTGCCGATGACGATCCCGGCGCCCCCGGCGAGCAGAAGGAAGTGGCGGTTGAGCAGTGTCGGCGCCGCTGCCTGCATGCCGCTGGCGGACAATGGCGAGGCGCGACGGGGCCGACCCAGACGCGGGGCGAGCAGGGCAGCGCCAAGGGCGCCTGACAAGCCAACGGCGATCAGGAGCGGAATCACGGTCGTGCCTGTCCGGGCAAGGATCATGCCTCCCGCGAGGTTGGCGCACAGGAAGGAGATCGACCCCCAGATCCGCATCCGGGCATAGTTCGATCCGAAACGCCGCACGCCCGAAAGCGCCAGCGAATCGGCAAGCGGCGAATGCGGCGTCCAGGCCGCGGCAAGGACCAGCGAAACCGCGAGCACGGTCGCGTAACTGGGCTCCAGGAAATATCCGCAATTGATCAGCAATGCCGCCGCCACAAGCGCGACCAGCACATTTGCGCGGTCCTTCGCCCTATCGGCGAACGCGGTGACGAAAGGCGTGGTGACGACCCGCAGGAACATCGGAGCAGAGAGGATCACCGCAATCTGCTCGGGGCTGAATCCTCTCGCCTCGAGCCAGAGCGGGAAGTACGGAAGGTGTATTCCCTGCGGAATGAACAGGAAAGCGAAGACGAGCGAGATGCGCAGCTCGAAATGGCGTGGTTTGACGAGTTGTTCGGGCGAGAGCGGCGGGAGCGACGACAAAGAAGGACGTTCCGGGAAGAATGCCGACCTTGCTGATGCCCGGCACCGAACCTTCGATATCACGCCCGGCCGCGTACCGAAACGCCCTGGTCCAATGGGTTGGCGAGCGTGCCATTGAGGCCAAGGGCGCTGGCCCGCATCCAGGCGTGTCGGAGATTGACTGAGCGCTGTCCCCGTTGGCATCAGGCCGCGATGGCCTTGCCCTCGATCACCACGGGCACGAAGGTGTCCGGCAAACGGTCCGACCGCCCGTCAGCTTCGGCCCAGCGCAGGATCTCCATCGATCCATCGAAATTCTCCACCACCGCGGTGCAGCTTTCCACCCAGTCACCCGTGTTGATGTAACGGATACCGGCGATGTCCTCCATCGCCGCGTGATGGATATGGCCGCAGATCACGCCATCGACGCCCGCATTGCCGGCCTGCTCTGCAACGATCCCCTGGAAGGCGCTGATGAAGTTGACGGCGCGCTTGACAGTCACTTTCGCCCAGGAGGAGAAGGACCAATAAGGCAGGCCGAAGGTCCGTCGGAAACGGCTCACCACCCGGTTCACCACGATGGCGAGGTCGTAGGCCTTGTCGCCGAGATAGGCCAGCCAGCGCACATTGTGGACGATGGCGTCGAACTGGTCGCCATGGATGACGAGATAGCGGCGTCCATCCGCCGCGACGTGAATCGCCTGGTCGGCAACCTCGATGCCACCGAAATGCACGCCCTGGAAATCCCTGAGGAATTCGTCGTGGTTGCCCGCGATATAGATGACCTTCGCCCCCTTGCGCGCCTTGCGCAGCAGCTTCTGAACCACGTCATTGTGCGATTGGGGCCAGTGCCATGAACGGCGCAGCCGCCAGCCGTCGACAATATCGCCGACGAGATAGATGATCTCCGCTTCGTGTACGCGCAGGAAATCGATCAGATATTCCGCCTTCGCGATCTTCGAACCAAGGTGAACGTCCGAGATGAAGAGCGTTCGAACTTTGCGCGGGGCAGTGCCGGACATGAGCAGATCCAAGGCTTCGCTTCGCGTTGCCTATGCCCCGATTCATGCAACAGCCGTATGACGGTTGCTTCTCGGTCCGGGCGCGCGCAAAAATCCGAACCGGCTTACCGGTACCGGATCAGCCAGCAGCGGCTTATGGGTCGCTTCTGTACGGCGATAGCTGCGACAAGAATGCCTAGCCCGGACCAGAGGCAATTTGCCTCGGACAAGGTAAGCTAGCTGCCGAAGGCAGTGTTGCGTGGAAATCGCTTATTCGTATTGAAAGGACGACGACATGGACCTGGGTATCAAGGGCAAGAAAGCAATCGTCTGCGCCTCGAGTAAGGGGCTTGGCAGGGGATGCGCGATGGCGCTGGCCGAGGCCGGGTGCGATCTCGTCGTTAATGGGCGCGACACCACGGTACTGGCGAGAACGGCTGCCGAACTGCGCGAGCGCTACAGGGTCGACGTGGTCGAGATCGCCGGCGACGTGGCTCAACCGGACATTCAGAAGGCGATGCTGGCGGCCCTCCCCGCTCCTGATATCCTCGTCAACAACAATGGCGGCCCGCCGCGCAAGGATTTCCGCGATCTCGACAGGCAGGGGATTCTCGACGGCGTCATCAAGAACATGATCACCCCCATCGAGCTCACCAAGGCGGTGATCGACGGCATGGCCGAACGCGGGTTCGGTCGCATCGTCAACATTACCTCCTTGTCGGTCTATGTTCCGATCGAAGGCCTCGATGTTTCCTCGGGCGCCCGCGCCGGCTTGACCGCTTTTCTTGCCGGAATCGCGCGCAGCGTGGCGAGCCGCAACGTGACGATCAACAATCTGTTGCCGGGCAAGCTGGATACCGACCGCCTGCGCGGCGCCTTCCAAGACAACACTTCGGCCGAGGAGCACCGTGCACGCCTCATCGCCGATATTCCCGCCAAGCGCCTGGGCACGCCCGAGGAATTCGGACAGATATGCGCCTTTCTCTGCTCCGTGCATGCCGGCTATCTGACCGGGCAGAACATCCCGGTTGACGGTGGCGCATATGTGAGCGCTTTCTGAGGCAAGCTCTTTCGACGCATCAAATCCACAATCGCATGTGAACTGCACTGCCGCGCAAGGCTGGCGACAGCGCCAGTCCGTAAGGGACGAGAAAGGGACGGGTGGCCCCAAGAATGAACGCCGAAACCAAGCAGCGACGCTCCGACCTCGACGAGGCGGCACTTTACTTCCACAAGCATCCGGCTCCCGGGAAGCTCGAGATCCAGGCCACCAAGCCGCTCGGCAACCAGCGCGACCTCGCGCTGGCTTACTCCCCCGGCGTCGCCGCCCCCTGCCTCGAGATACGCGACGAGCCTGCCCGAGCCGCCGACTATACCGCTCGCGCCAATCTCGTCGCGGTGATCTCCAACGGGTCGGCAGTGCTCGGGCTGGGCAATATCGGCCCCCTCGCCTCCAAGCCGGTCATGGAGGGCAAGGCCGTATTGTTCAAGAAGTTCGCCGGGATCGACGTCTTCGACATAGAGATCGATGCGGCCGAGATCGATCGTATGGTCCAAACCGTCGCAGCGCTGGAGCCGACATTCGGCGGCATCAACCTCGAGGACATCAAGGCGCCCGAATGCTTCGAGGTCGAGGAGCAGCTCAAGGCGCGCATGGCCATTCCCGTTTTCCACGACGACCAGCATGGCACCGCGATCATCGTCGCGGCCGCCGTGCTCAACGCGCTCGAATTGGCCGGGAAGGACATATCCAAGGTCAAGATCGTGACTTCCGGTGCGGGAGCCGCGGCGATTGCCTGCCTTAACCTCCTGGTTTCGCTCGGCGCGCAACGCGAAAATATCTGGGTCACGGATCGTTTCGGCGTCGCCTGGCGCGGCCGCGTCGAGGAGATGGACCGATGGAAAGACCCTTACGTCAAGGACACCGACGCACGCTCGCTCGCCGATGTGATCGGCGGCGCCGACGTCTTCCTCGGGCTGTCCGCCGCCGGGGTGCTCAAGCCCGAACTTCTGCAGCACATGGCGGAAAAGCCCCTGGTCATGGCGCTTGCCAATCCCGTTCCGGAAATCATGCCTGAAGTGGCGCGGGCCGCTCGTCCCGACGCCATGATCTGCACCGGCCGTTCGGACTTCCCGAACCAGGTCAACAACGTCCTCTGCTTCCCCTACATCTTTCGAGGCGCGCTCGATTGTGGCGCAAGCGCCATCAACGAGGAGATGAAGATGGCGGCCGTGCGGGCGATCGCGGCACTGGCCCGCGAGGAACCGTCCGACGTGGCCGCGCGCGCCTACACCGCCGAAACACCTGTCTTCGGTCCCGACTTCCTGATCCCCTCACCCTTCGATCCGCGTCTCATCCTGCGCATCGCGCCGGCCGTCGCAAAGGCCGCCTGCGAAAGCGGCGTTGCAACGCGGCCGATCGAGGACTGGCCGGCCTATCTCGACCGGCTGAACCGCTTCGTCTTCCGCTCCGGCCTCGTGATGAAGCCGGTCTTCTCCGCCGCCAAAGCGGCGAGCACGAAGCGCGTCATCTATGCCGATGGCGAGGACGAACGCGTGCTGCGCGCCGCGCAGGTGGTCCTGGAGGAAGGCATCGCCGAGCCGATCCTGGTCGGCCGCCCCCATGTCATCGAGGTGCGGTTGAAGCGATACGGTCTCAAGATCCGGCCCGGCGTCGATTTCGGCCTCATCAATCCCGAGGACGATCCGCGGTATCGCGACTATGTCGAGTTGCTCGTCGAGCTCGCCGGCCGGCGGGGCGTCACGCTGGAGGCAGCCCGCACGCAAGTGCGCACCGATACCGGCGTGATCGCCGCGATCGCGGTCAGACGGGGTGATGCCGATGCGATGATTTGCGGGCTCGAGGGCCGTTTCGAGCGGCATCTGCGCAATGTGACCCTTATCGTCGGGGCACGCCCGGGGGTTCGCCATCGCGACCTGTCGACCCTCTCGATGCTGATCTGGCAACGCGGTGTCACCTTCTTCACGGACAGCTATGTGACGGTGGATCCGAGTGCCGACGAAATCGCCGAGATGACGGTCCTTGCCGCGGAAGAGATCAGGCGATTCGGTATCGAGCCGAAGGCTGCGCTGCTGTCGCATTCGAACTTCGGCTCTCGCGACACACCGAGTGCGAGGAAGATGCGCGAAGCATCGGAAATCCTGAAACGTATAGCTCCAGAGCTTCAGAGCGACGGCGAGATGCAGGGCGACGCAGCTCTCTCCGAAACGCTACGCCATCGCGCCTATCCGCACTCGACCCTCAAGGGTGAGGCCAATCTGCTCGTCTTTCCAAATCTCGATGCGGCCAACATCGCGCTGACGACCGTGAAGAGCATGACGGATGCGCTCCATGTCGGACCGATCCTGCTCGGGACCGACAAGCCCGCCCATATCCTGACGCCGTCCGTCACGTCGCGCGGGGTCGTCAACATGACGGCGCTTGCCGTGGTCGAAGCATCTCAGAAAGCGCAAAGCCTGGTCGAAGGAAGCTAGATTCCATCGCGCGGCAAGGCTGAACGGTCACATAGGGGTGCGGTGCCAAGCGCGATTCGCGAGGCACCGACCTTGCCGGTTGGAATCCTGGGCGGGTCGGCACCCGGCGACCCGCGCCTTCGAGCGGGGCAAAATGCCGATCAAACAGGGGACATTCGCGCAAACGGCGCTTTTGCTTGCAGCCATCGGCTTGATCGAAGGCGCCTCACCGGCGCCGACCCTTGCCGACGAGCGGGTCTGCGGCGAGCTTTGGGCCGAATTGGCTTCCGCTCCTGAACCTGGAGGATCGGATGAATACAAGAAGTTCTCGCGCGCCGCGGGCGACCAGCGCGAACAGATCATGATTGCCCGCCGGCAGGCGCGCGACGCGCGCTGCGGCTTCTACGCGCATGCGGGCAGGCCCGGCTGCGCGCCGATCAACGCCAAGATCGAGAGGATGGAGCGGAACCTCGCAAGCCTGCAGCACCGGCGTGCCGAGCTGGCGCGGGAAGAACGGCATCGTCAGAACCGTTCTCGCATCCTGGCGGCACTTAACGCCAATGATTGCGGCGATCGGCGGCTGATCAGTCGGGAAGAGGCACCGCAACGGTCCGCGCAGGAGCGAATCCCGCCCCAAGACGATGGACAGCGCGATTCGCCGCTGGTCGTGACACAGCCGCGGCCGGCGTCGGTGCTGGAGAATTTGGGCGGTACTGCCCCAAAGCCGGACAGCGGAGCGAACAGCCCCGCGAGGAACTTCACCATCATCGCCGGCAATCCGCCCAGCGGAAAGCCCCTGGCGGGCCCCGATCCACAACCGCCCGCCAGAACCGACAATTCGCTCCCGCTCGGCACCGAAACTGTCCCACCTGCGCAAGACGGCCAAGTCGTTCTTCCCGGCGGGCAGAACGCTCCCTCGCCATCGGTGCTGGAGGTTCTCGTACCCGCGGAGAAACCCGGCATCCTCGCCGCCCCGCCGCAGACGGATAAAGCGGCCGAATCGGCGCTCTATGAGCAACCGGCCGGAAGGAAGGGAGAACCCACGGCTGCCCCGCTGCCGTCGCCTGAAGCCACTCCGCACGATCCGGGGGAGCGCAAGGTCAGGGTCGTCGGGCCAACGTTCCTTCCCGACCCAGAAGGGGCAATAAATCTGCGAGCTCCGGTCCGGAAACAAGCCCGGTGAGAGCGAGGCGGATCGGCATGAACAGGGCCTTGCCCTTTCGGCCGGTCGCCTCCCGCACCGCATCGGTCCAAACCTTCCACGTGGACCTGTCCCACGGCTCCTCCGGCAAAATGTCGAATGCCTGGTTCAGGAAGGCGCGGTCGTCATCGGAAAGTTCCGGCGTCTCGGCGGGCCCTTCCCGGACGATCCGCCACCATGCCGCCGCGTCGGCCAGCGTGTCGAGATTTCCACGAACAGCCGTCCAGAAACTCTCGGCCTTCTCGCCGGAGATGCTGAGCGCGGCCAGCCGTTCGCGCGCATCCTCGAACGGCATCTTGTGCAAAAGCGCCCGATTGAGGACCGTAAGTTCCGCCGGATCGAACTTGGCCGCCGATTTCGAGGTCTGGGCCGGGTCGAAATGCTCGGCGAGTTCCGCCATGCTGGCATGGGCCGACACATTCTCGGACGTGCCGATCAGGACGGCGAGCGAAGCCACCGCCATCGGTTCGATCCCGGACTCCCGCAGGCTGCCGATCGACAGCGCGCCGGTGCGCTTCGACAACCCCTCTTCCGAAACCGTCGTCAGAAGGTTGTGATGCCCGAAAGCGGGTGGAACGGCGCCGAGAGCCCTGAAAAGCGCGATCTGGACGCCGGTGTTGGTCACATGGTCGTCGCCGCGTATGACATGCGTCACACCGAAATCGATGTCGTCGACCACGGAAGGCAAGGTGTAGAGATAGGTCCCATCCTCGCGCACCAGCACCGGATCCGAAAGCGACGCGAGATCCACTGTCTCCTCGCCGCGAATGAGGTCCAGCCAATGAATGTCCGTACGACGCGTCTCGAACGGATCATGGTCGAAATTGGGAAGCATGAAGCGCCAATGCGGTCGCCTGCCGTCGGCCTCGAAGGCAGCCTTCTCTTCCGCTGTCAGCTTCAGCGCCTCACGGCCGTAGACCGGCGGCAAGCCTCGCGTCCGTCGGATCTTGCGCCTGAGATCGAGTTCCTCAGGCGTCTCGTAGCAGGCGTAGAGAAGTCCCGCCTGCTTCAGCCGCTCGACGGCTTCGTCGTAGATGGCGAAGCGCTTGGACTGGTACTCGACGGTGTCGGGGAAAATTCCCAACCAGTGCAGGTCGTAAAGGATCGCGTTGGCATAGGCCTGCGTCGAGCGCTCGACATCCGTATCGTCGAACCTCTGAATGAAGCGCCCCCGGTTCTTCAGAGCGAAGAGCCAATTGAACAGCGCCGAGCGGGCGTTGCCGATGTGAATGTGGCCCGTCGGCGACGGGGCGAAGCGAACGGTGACTGTCATGTCGTTGGGCGTAGCGAATGGTTACTTGGTTGACAAGGCCAACCGCTTGTCAGATCCCCGTAAGCAGAAGAGATGGAGGCGCCCTGTCGGGCGCCTCCTCATCACGCGAGCCCCTTGGTCAGCTCGAGCGCCTGACGCTCGAACAGCCGGCGGTAGATGCCGCCCTCGATCCGAATAAGCGCGTCGTGGTCGCCCTCCTCGACAATCCTGCCCCTATCGAAAACAAGCAGGCGGTCGAGGGCCCTGACGGTAGAGAGCCGGTGCGCGATGACGAGCGTCGTCCTGCCGACCATCAGTCGTTCCATTGCCTGCTGGATCAGGACCTCCGACTCCGAATCCAGGCTGGAAGTCGCCTCGTCGAGGATCAGGATCGGAGCATCCGCCAGAAACGCCCGCGCGATCGCGACGCGCTGGCGTTCGCCGCCTGACAGCTTGACGCCGCGTTCGCCGACCAGCGTCGCATAGCCTTTCGGCAACCGGACGATGAAGTCATGCGCGCTGGCCAGGCGAGCTGCGTGCTCGATTTCCGCCTGCGTCGCCTGGGGTCTGCCGTAGGCGATATTCTCTGCCAAGGAACGATGGAACAGAATAGGCTCTTGCTGCACGATCGCGATCTGCTGCCTGAGCGAAGTCTGCCTGACGGCCGCTATATCCTGCCCGTCGATCAGTATCTGACCGTCACTCAAATCGTAAAGCCGCTGGATCAGCTTCACGAAGGTCGTCTTGCCGGAACCTGAGTGCCCGACCAGCCCGACCCGCTCGCCCGCCTCGATCGCCACGGAAAAATCCTTGTAAAGGGGCGTCTCGTGACTGCCATAGTGGAAGGTGACCCGCCGAAAATCGATGCGTCCATCCGTGATGGCGATCGGCCTGGCGTCGGGCCGGTCCTCGATGCCGAGCGGCTCCGCGTCGATGTCGGCCAACTCTTCCATGTCGTTCACCGATCTCTGAAGGTTGCGGACATGCATTCCCACATCGCGCAGATATCCTTGCAGAACGAAGAAGGCCGTGAGCACGAACGCAATGTCGCCGGCACTCGCCTGGCCCCTGCCCCAGAGAGACAGCGCAAGTCCGATCACCGCCAGCCGCAACCCCAGCAAGGTGATGCCTTGCATCGTGCCGTTGATCGTGCCGCGCGTCCATGTCCGCCAGGTTCGATCGCGCCATTTGGCGATGATGGCCGCCAGGCGGCTGTCTTCCCGCTCCTCGGCTCCGAATGCCTTGACCACGGAATTGCAGCTCACGGCATCGGCAAGCGCTCCACCGACGCGCGTATCCCAGCGATTGGCCAGGCTGGCCGCCGGCGCCACATAGGCCAGTGAAAGGGACACCGTGATCGCGATGTAAATGAGCGAGCCTGCCGCCACGACCACTCCCATCATCGGCCAATACCAGCCGAGCAGCAGCGTCGAGCCGACCAGCATGACGAGCGACGGAAGCAGCGCGATCAACAGCGTGTCATTGAGGAGGTCGAGTGCCCACATGCCGCGCGTCACCTTGCGCACGGTCGAGCCGGCGAAGGAATTCGCATGCCAGTCGGTCGAAAAGCGCTGGACCCTGTAGAAAGCGTCCGCCGCAATATCGGACATCATCTTCAGCGTCAGCTCGATCACCGACTGGAACGCCACATGCCGCATGAGGATGGCGCCGAACGCAAGGGCTATCAGCATGGAGAACGCCGAGACGGCCGCGTTCCAGGCAACCTCATTGCTGGCGGCCCCCGACGCGACCGCGTCGATCAGGCGCCCGGAATAGAGCGGCGTCAGCACATCGGCTGTCGTGGCGAGCAAGACCGCGCCGACAATCGCGGCCAGGCGGACGGGCTGGCGGCGCCAATGGCGCATCGTGAAAGCAAAAACACTTCGGAATGCGCCACCGCGCAAATCGATACGAAAACGGCTCATGACGTTGTCGGGCGTCAGACGCCCGGTCCCAATATGGAGTTAGTTGAAAAATCCGCGGTGAAGGCAGAGCCTTCGGAAGGAGCGGTTGCGAGGCAGAACCAGCGGAAAGCTCCCGGTGGCGACCGGGGCAGGCGAAAGCCTAGCGTGAAATGGTCCTGTGTTCGGAACGGCTGACAGCCTGACCGAACACTCGGGAACTAGGCCGAATGGCCTCGTACAGCGATGTCAAATCCTGGCATTCGTCCCCTCCTCAAAAGGAGATTGCGGGACGCCGTCTATAAACGAGTTCGGCGACGCCGCCAATAAGCAGATTCGCAAAAAAACGACTGGCATAACGTCGCGATGATCCGAAATAGCGGCTGCAAGGCCGCCGACTCGGGTTCAACCGCCGTCGCGGAAGCGGTTTGTTATCGGATACCGCCGATCCCGACCGAAGTTCTTCCTGGTGATCTTGACGCCCGGCGCGGCCTGCCGGCGCTTGTACTCGGCGACATAGAGCAGATGCTCGACCCGGGTCACGGTCGCCCTGTCGTGGCCGCGCTGGACGATTTCCCCGACACTCATTTCATGCTCGACAAGGCACTCAAGGATATCGTCGAGCACCGGGTAAGGCGGCAACGAATCCTGGTCCGTCTGTCCGGGGTGCAGTTCCGCCGACGGCGCCTTGTCGATGATATTCCGGGGGATCACCTCGCCCAACGGCCCCAGGGCCCCAGGCGGAACAGTGTCGTTGCGCCAGCGCGCCAGCGCGTAGACCTGCATCTTGTAGAGGTCCTTGATAGGGTTGAAGCCGCCATTCATGTCGCCATAGAGGGTCGCGTAGCCGACCGACATCTCGCTCTTGTTACCGGTCGTCACGACCATCGAGCCGAATTTGTTGGAGATCGCCATGAGGATCGTGCCGCGTGCGCGGCTCTGCAGATTTTCCTCGGTGATGCCCTCGGACGTGCCCTCGAAGAGTTGCGTCAACGCGTGGGAGAAGCCTTCCACTGGCTCGAAGATCGGCACCACGTCGTAGCGGCAACCGAGCGCACGCGCGCAATCCTCCGCGTCCTTCAAGGACTCGCTGGACGTGTAGCGATAGGGCATCATAACCGCCCGCAACCGATCCTCGCCCAGGGCATCGACCGCAAGCGCGGCACAGAGCGCGGAATCGATGCCGCCCGACATGCCGATCACGACATCCTTGAAGCCGTTCTTGTTGACGTAGTCGCGCAGGCCGAGCATGCAGGCGCGGTAGTCGGCCTCTTCCTTTTCCGGAATCGGCGACATCGGTCCATCGACGCAGGCCCAGCTTCCGTCATCTCCCCTCTTCCAGGTCGTGACGACCAGCGCTTCCTCGAACTGGCTCATCTGAAAGGCGAGCGATTTGTCGGCGCCGATTGCGAAGGAGGCCCCATCGAAGACCAGCTCGTCCTGGCCGCCGAGCTGGTTGGCGAAAACGACGGGAAGACCGCTCTCGATCACCTGGCGGATCACCACCTGGTGGCGCACATCGACCTTTCCGCGATAGTAAGGCGAGCCGTTTGGAACGAGGAGGATCTCGGCGCCGCTCTCGGCAAGCGTCTCGCAGACGCCCAAATCGCCCCAGATGTCTTCGCAGATCGGTATGCCAATCCGGACGCCACGGAAATTGACCGGTCCCGGCATGTCCGGGCCGGCCACGAAAACGCGCTTCTCGTCGAACTCCCCGTAATTCGGCAGATCGACTTTGAAGCGTTCGGCAAGCACTTTGCCGCCGTCGGCGACGATGATCGAATTGTGGACTCCGCTCTTGCGCTTGAGCGGCGTGCCGATGATCACGCCGGGGCCGCCGTCGGCGGTATCCCGGGCAAACGCCTCGGCCGCCTTCTCGCACGCCGCAAGGAATGCGGGCTTCAGCACGAGGTCCTCAGGCGGATAGCCCGTGATGAACAGCTCGGTGTAAAGCACGAGATCCGCGCCTTGTCGCGCCGCGTCGGCCCGCGCCGCGCGCGCCTTGGCGAGATTGCCGTCTATGTCGCCGACGATCGGGTTCAACTGGGCGACAGCGATGCGGAGAATATCTGGCGTCTTGGTCATGCCGAGGATTTAGCCTGAGCGGCCGCGACCGGCAATGCCGAACGTCAGCCGCTACGCGCCCATATATTGGCGCAGCGCTTGCGGTGGGTTGTTCTCGCCGATCGACATCGCCAGGATGCGGGACAGATGCGCGTAGGGCAGCCCTGTCTCCTCTTTCCACAAATTGAGCTGCCACTGGATGCGCGCGAGATCGCGCTTGGAGGACGGGTGCTCGGCGATCTCCAGCCCCGCGTCCCGCAGAGCCGCCCCCATATCCGCCGAAATGATGAACGTGTCCCAGCCGATCCAGCGCAGGAAGTACTGGCCCGTATTGCCGCCCAGACGGCTTCCATGCTTGGCGAGATAGTCCGTCAAGCCGACCTGGTCATCGGCGGGCCATTCCGCAAGGAACCTGCCGAAGCCGTCATGCTCCTTCGACACTTCGTCGACGAAGGCCGCGTTGTCCTTTACGGACCTGATCTTCTGGGGGTTGCGCACGATGCGGCTGTCCGAAGCGAGGTCGTGCCAGAAATCGTCGGGCTGGAACAGCAGTCTCCTGGGCTCGAAACCCAGGAAGGCCTCCTCGAAGCCGGGCCATTTCTGCTCGATCACGCGCCAGACGAAACCGGCCGCGAAAATGCGTTCCGCCATCGCCGAGAGGATGCGATCGTCGGTCAGGCGGGCGACAGCGCCATTGTCCGGCACGGGGCCGAGCAGCGATGAGAGCACCGCGTCTCCGCCCTTACGACTCGCGGCGCGGGCGCGGATCTCGGCGAAATCGAGCATGGCCGTTCCTCCCTCGTGCAGCCCCCCCGACACTCCTACACGGAATCCCATGCGTCACACAGCCCATCGTCTCGGATGGGCCGAACGAGCACAGCTAGACTGGCAGGCCGAACAGCCGTTCGGCGATTGCAATTGCCCATACGCCGAGCACGAGCACGATCGAGATCAGGACTGCCAGCGACCCGCAGTCCTTGGCCAGTTGGATGTCGATGTTGAATTCGCGGCTGACCGCATCGCATGCCGCCTCGATACCGGTATTGAGCACCTCGACCACGATCAGGAAAAGCAGGGATCCGATCAGAAGCGCGAAGCCGCGCCAGCTCTCGGCCAGGAACCACGCAACAGGAAGGGCCACGAGCAGCAGCCCGATTTCCTGCTGGAACGCCTTCTCTGTGCGGATCAGCCTGCGAAACGCTCGCACCGAGTTCTGAAATGCCTTGATGAGACGTTCCATTCAGGCGGGATCCCTTCGGCCGTTCGGAAAGGGACCCGTTTACAGCAAATGCAGCCTAATGGAAGAGATAGGAATCGAAGGCGAAGAAGCCCATCTGCTTGGAAGCGTGCACCCGTTCAGCCTTCGCGCCCTCCCCGGCCGCGCCATAAGCGAAGAAGATCGGCATCAGATGCTCGTCGGTCGGATGGTTCTCCGTCGGGAATGGCGCCCTCTCCTTCCAATTCATCACGGCCTCCCTATTCCCCGCGGCAAGCCGATCCGCAAACCAGTCCGTGAATGCGTCCACCTTTTCGGCGAGGGCCGGATCGACCAGCCCCCCATGCCTGAACACCGTGAAGAAGGCACGAAGGTTATGGGTGATGTGGCCGGAGCCGATCAACAATACGCCCTTCTTGCGCAAGTCGCCGATGGCATCGCCGATCGCGTAGTGCCATGCGGCATCGCGCCGGGGGTCGATCGATAGCTGGACGACAGGGATCCGGGCCTCGGGAAAGGCGAGCAGCAAAGGCGTCCAGGTGCCGTGATCGTAGCCCCTCTTCTCGTAGGTGTGCGGTTCGAGCCCAGCCGCCGCCAGCTTGTCGACGACGGTTTGCGCGAGCTCAGGGTCGCCCCTGGCAGGGTAGACCATCTTGTAGAGTTCGGGAGCGAACCCGCCGAAATCATGGATCGTCGTGGGATTGGGATCGGTGACCACGGCCACGCCTTCTGTCTCGAAATGCGCGGACATGATGACGATCGCTTTCGGCTGCGCAGGCAGCAGCGCGGGCAGGTTCTGAAGATAGGTCCGCGCGGGCGTGTCATCGAGCACGATGTTGGGCCCACCATGGGAAATGAACAGCGTCGGCATCGAAATCATGGGATATCTCCTTAACGCAGATATAGCGGCGCCCGGAACCTTCGGTCAGACGGTGAACGCTCGACGCAGCGTTCAGTTTTGCCGAACAGCTGACGGCGAGTTGTCAACTTGCCGTCACCGCCCGGAGATAGCGAACGCTTGAGCCCCCAGCCGTCGATGCAATTATGGCGAGTACGAGGCCATCGCGGAGGGAACCGCCGGCCGGATAACGGCCCCCGCTCCCCACCCAGCTGGCAACGACTGAAACAGGCACGTCCGAACATTAGCCATCCAAGATACGCGTGGCGAAACAGATGCTTCGCACATGACGTTTACGGAAACTTCAGCGACCTGTGCCAATTGTGCACAGGGAAGTGATCGCCATGCCTAGTGCCGGTCGGACATGCGACGCAGCATGTGGCTCCAAGGGGTCGGGGACAACAACATGCAACCGAGTGTTGCCCAGAACGAGCAAAGTATCGCGACCGACATCGCAACCACGATAGCCAGGACGATGCGCCAAATGGGAGTCGTCGGGCTGCCACGCAACTACGAAATCTTTTATGAGGCCATGACGGGTTCCAACCCGGAACTCAGCCTTGAATTCGTGGCCTTGAGCAAACGGCCCACGCAGGCCGAGCTCGATCGCATTGGGCGGAAATATTTTGCCCAGAGCCACGGACAGGGCATCGTCGAAAACGCTCGGGACGTCATCGCCCGAGAGCTCGAGCAAGTAGCCAGGCTTCTGCGAAATGGCCAGAGCCATATCCAGAAATACGGCAGGATCCTGCACGAGACGTCGTCCGGGCTGGAAAATCGCACCGCGATGAGCCGCGAACTGCTGCAGAAAATCGTCGGCGTGGTGACCACAGCCACGACATCGACGATCGAGCGCGGCCAGGAGGTTGCCCGTACTCTGGGCGAGAAGACCGCGGAACTGGAGAACGTCAAATCCAAGCTCGAGGAATACAAGCGCCTCGCCGACACCGACCCCCTTACGCATCTCTGGAACAGGCGCGCCTTCGACAAGGAAATCGCCAGGCTCTACAATGACAAGAAGCATATCGCCTTCGGCGCCTTGGTGTTGGCCGACATTGATTCCTTCAAGGAGGTCAACGACCGTTTCGGCCATCCCGTAGGCGACAAGATCATCCAGATCGTCGCCAGTATCTTCAAATCGACCGTGTGCGACGACATGTTCGTTGCCCGCACGGGGGGCGAGGAATTCGCCATCATCGTTGCGGGCAGCGGCGAGGATAAAGCGGGAAAGATCGCGGAGCGCGTCCGGGTCGCCGTGGAGCAGACCGTCTTCGCGAACAAGCAGAGCGGTGTGAACTATGGGCCGGTCACCATCTCGATGGGCGTGTGCATGGCTGCCGATGCAGAGGGTCCGGACGATCTCTACGCCAAGGCGGACAGAGCGCTCTATGCCTCCAAGATGGCGGGGCGGAACCGGGTCACGAAGTTCTCCGCAATACCGGAGCAGCGCACCGGAAAAAACTGGCTGATCTACAAAACGGACTGAGATTACATGGGACAACCGTTCTGCACGGTCGGGCAGTTGGCCGCTCAGGAGCGGAATGGATCCCCGGATCACCTCCGGCTCGCTTCGCTCGCCTGCGGGTCCGGGGATGACGATTGCGTTGAGGGTCTATATCAATCGCCGACGTTTGCGATGGGCTGCGCCATAGAAGCTTCGTCATCCTTGGACCCGAGCGAAGCGAGGTGATCCGAGGATCCATTCCGCTCCTAAGCGGCCGGCTGCCCGACCGTGCAAAACAAGGCACGCTCGGAAAAAAGGGCCGCGAGGCGGCCCTTCCCGAGTGACATTCGCAAATGGCAAACTCAGCCGTTCACGACCTGCTTCGGCGCGGTGCCTGTCTGCTTCTTCCTGAGAAGATCGGATACCAGGAAAGCGAGCTCGATCGCCTGGTCGGCGTTGAGCCGCGGGTCGCAATGGGTGTGGTAGCGGTCCTGCAGTTCCTCGGCCGTGATGGCGCGGGCGCCGCCTGTGCATTCCGTGACGTTCTTGCCCGTCATCTCGACATGGATGCCGCCGGGATGCGAGCCTTCCGCGTGGTGGACGTCGAAGAAGGATTGCACCTCCTTCAGGATGCGCTCGAACGGCCGCGTCTTGTAGCCGGCTGCCGTGATGGTGTTGCCGTGCATCGGATCGCACGACCAGACCACCTTTCGGCCCTCGCGCTGGACGGCCCGGACCAGCTTGGGGAGATGATCCTCGACCTTGTCGAAGCCGAAGCGGGCGATCAGCGTCAACCTGCCCGGCTCGTTCTCCGGATTCAAGAGATCGATGAGTTGCAGGAGGCCGTCCGGCGTCAGGGAGGGACCGCATTTCAGCCCGAGCGGGTTCTTGATGCCACGGCAATATTCGACGTGAGCATGATCGGCTTGCCGGGTGCGGTCGCCGATCCAGATCATATGGCCCGACGTCGCGTACCAGTCTCCGGAAGTCGAGTCGACGCGCGTCAGCGCCTCCTCGTAACCGAGCAGCAGCGCTTCGTGGCTCGTGTAGAAATCGGTCTCGCGCAGCGCGAAGTTCGTCTCGGAGGTGATGCCCACCGCGCTCATGAAATCCATGGTCTCGGTGATGCGATTGGCGAGCGCCTCATAGCGGTCGCCCTGCGGGCTGTTCGCAACGAAACCCAACATCCATTTGTGGACGTTCTCGAGGCTTGCATAGCCGCCCTGCGCGAAGGCGCGAAGCAGGTTCAGCGTCGCGGCGGCCTGCCGATACGCCATCTCCTGGCGCGCCGGATCGGGCAGGCGTGACTTCTCGTCGAATTCGATGCCGTTGATGATGTCCCCACGGTAGGACGGCAGCGTGATCGTCCCCTTCGTCTCGGTGTCGGAGGAACGCGGCTTGGCGAATTGCCCGGCGACACGCCCGACCTTCACCACCGGCTGGGAGCCGGCGAAGGTGAGCACCACCGCCATTTGCAGGAAGACGCGGAAGAAATCCCGGATATTGTCCGCGCCATGCTCGGCAAAGCTCTCGGCGCAATCGCCGCCTTGGAGCAGGAAGGACTGGCCCTCGGCCACGCTCGCCAGTTGCTTCTTCAGCTTGCGCGCTTCACCTGCAAAAACCAGCGGCGGAAACGTCGCCAGACGAGCCTCGGTCTCGGCCAGTGCGGCTCGGTCCGGATAGGCAGGCACCTGCTGGATCGGCTTCGCTCTCCAGGAATTCGGCGACCATTTCGTCATGACAGCACCCAAGCTTCTCGTCGCGGTCGTTGTCGTCCGCATAAGACCCGGCTTTTCCGGGAACGCGGCTCTTTACATGAAGTTAAGCTTTTATTCTAGACCGGAATCGGGGCAGGCGCGACGGCTCAAGGCCGCAAGGCGGGCGGATTTCTTGCCGCTTCCACCCGTTCAGGGCAATTCTCTAAATCGGCAACACTTGACTTTGACGTTAACGTCAATGGTATCGTCCGCCAAATCGAAAGGAAAGGCGCGACCGATGCCCAGTCATGCCGTCGACCCTGTCGCTTCCCGAGACCCGGCCGCGGGCGCCGCGCCACGGTCGCCCAGTGACGCATGGCGGCGGGACATCTCCTTCCTCGCGGATGACGGTTTTCCCCTGGCCGGCACGCTTTTCCAAGGCAATGGCGACGGGCCTCTGGTCTTGATTTCCTCGGCGACGGCGGTGCCCCGCGGTTTCTACGCGGCCTTCGCCGCGGCGATTGTCGGGGCCGGCGCCCGCGCGGCGCTCATCTACGACTATCGCGGCACCGGCGGATCGGCTCGCCCGCAGGGCTGGAGCGCGCGCATCGGCATGAAGGATTGGGCGCTGCTCGACTTGCCCGCTGCCGCCGGCGCCTTGGACCGGACTGCCCCCAGTCATTCGATGGTTGGCGTCGGCCAGTCCTTTGGCGGACAGGCCCTCGGGCTTTGCGGCATTCCGGACCGCTTTGCCCGCTACGGCATGGTCGCGACCATGTCCGGTTATTGGCGGGGGCTCGACGACCGCTTGGCGGGCCCTCGCATGTTCCTGCTCGGTGTGCCGCTATCGTTTCTGTTCCGCGACGTGCCGCGCCGCCTGGGCGTCGGCGAGCCCATTCCAAGCACCGTGTTTCGCGATTGGGCACGCTGGTGCAGCATGCCGGATTACTTCTTCGACGACGCGACCGTTCCGGAAACGTCGCGGTATCGGGAGGTTACCACCCCGATTCTGGCGCTCGGACTGAGCGACGACATATGGGGCACCAGACGCGCCGTCGCGGCTCTGATGCGGCACTATGAAAATGCCCCCGTCGAGGAGCGCTGGCTGTCGCCGGATGACGCCGGAGGCCAGAAGATAGGCCATCTCGGTTTCTTCCGATCCCGATTCTCCGAAAGCCTCTGGCCGCCATTCATGGCTTGGCTCCTCACCGGCGCGCCGATGACAGTGGGAGCCAAGCGCTAGTCGGGGATGGCGGGAGGGCATGCCTCGACCGCGCATCCGCCGGATGCCGTTCCGGGATCACTCCACTTTCTTGCCGTTGCGGACGCTGTAGCTCGGCTTGTACATCGTGACGAGCTCTTCCGCCGCTGTCGGATGCAGCGCCATGGTGCGGTCGAAATCGTCCTTGGTCAGTCCGGCCTTCAGAGAAATGCCGAGCAGTTGCGCCATCTCACCGGCGTCCGGCCCGAGCACATGGGCCCCCACGACGCGCCCCGTCGCGTGGTCCACCACGAGCTTCATGATCATCTTTTCCTCGCGGCCGGCGAGAATGTTACGCATCGGCCGGAAGGCGGTGCGATAGATGTCGATCTCTTCGAACCGGGCACAGGCCTCTTCTTCCGACATACCGACTGTTCCGATCTCGGGCTGGGAAAACACCGCCGTCGGGATACATTCGTGATCGGGCCGCGTCGGATTGTTCTTGAAGGCCGTCTCGACGAAACACATGGCCTCGTGGATCGCCACCGGCGTGAGCTGCACCCGGTTGGTGACGTCGCCGATGGCCCAGATATTGGGAACGTTCGTGCGTGAGTAGGCGTCGACCATGATCTCGCCGACCTTGCCGATCTCGACCCCTGCTGCCTCCAGACCGAGATTCTCCGTGTTCGGAATGCGGCCAAGCGCCAGCATGAATTGGTCCGTGCTCAGGCGTTCGCCATTGGAAAGCAGGATGTCGAGCCCGCCATCCAGCCGTTTGGCGACCCGTTCGGCGACGGCCTGCAGGATGATTCTGATGCCCTTCTTTTCCATGGTCTCGTGCAGGCCACGCCTCAGGTCCATGTCGAAGCGGCCCAGGATCTCCAGGCCGCGATAGACCAGCGTCGTCTCGACGCCGAGGCCATGGAAGATGTTCGCGAACTCGACCGCGATGTACCCGCCCCCGGCGATCACGATGGATTTGGGAAGTTCCGGCAGGTCGAAGGCTTCATTGGAGAAGATGCAATGCTCGCGACCAGGAAGCGCCTCGTGCGGATTGGGCCGACCGCCGGTCGCGATCAATATCTGGTCGGCCGTTACGGTGCGTCCCTCTTTCTCGATGTATATCGTATGCGCGTCCACGAGATGGGCGCGCGAATGGAAAATCTCGCCACCCGCCGACTCGACGTTTCTGCGATAGATCCCCTCGAGCCGGGTGATCTCGCGCTCCTTGTTGGCGACGAGCGCCCGCCAGTCGAATTTCGCGTCCGGCACGGTCCAGCCATAACCTGCCGCATCGGCGAAATGCTCGGGAAACTGCGAGGCATAGACATATAGCTTCTTGGGAACGCAGCCGCGAATGACGCAGGTGCCCCCGAAGCGGTACTCCTCGGCGATGGCCACCTTCTTGCCTAATGCGGCAGAGACGCGCGAGGCGCGCACGCCTCCCGAGCCACCCCCGATCACGAAGAGGTCGTAGTCATATTTGGCCATCGCCGATGATCCCTTGAAACAAGACGAGCGCGAACGACACGTAGAGGTGCGGAAGACAAAATAAAAGCCCGGCTCGAAAGCCGGGCCCCTGTTTCGACCGCGTCGTGGTCTGGCAGACTCAGTTCGAGTTGCCCGTCGCTGGCGCGGTGGCGCCAGCGGCGGGATCCGCGGGCGTGACCGGCTGGGTCGTGATCGGCGAAACCTTGGCCAGCTCCTCGCCGACAGACTGGGCAAGATCGCGGGCCACGCCGCGCTGCCAGATCTCCGCGGCCTGGATCACCTGGCGCGTCACGATCGGCCCTTCGGTCAGCAGCTTCTTGCCTGGACCGGAATTGTAGAAAGCGGCAATCGCCGTCAGTTCCTCCTCGGTGAAGGCGCGCGTATAGACATTCGCGGCTTCCTTCTCGAGGTCCGTGCGGCGAGCAGCCATCGCCAGCGTCTTCTCATCGACGGTCTTGGTGATGAGTTGCTGCAGGTCCGGGTTCTTCTGGATGAGCTCGGCCTTCAGGGCGGCGGCAGCCTGGGGCAGGATAACGTCGAACTGATCCGTCGCATTGAGTGCGTTGAGAGCGTCACGGGCGGCCTTGACGTGCGATTCCGAGGCATCCTGAGCGGCGGCTGGAAGGGCGAGCGCCAGAACCGTAGCGGCAGCGACGGCAGCGGAAAGATGGCGAACGCGGTTGACCAAGGTCATGATGATGAGAACTCCCTATTGACGGGTGGCGTGCAGGGTTTCGATGCCGTTCGCTCCCGCAACAATCGCAGCGGTTGCCATCCCTAGAAACAATCCGTGCTCGACCACGCCGGGGATGGCGTGAAGTGCTTGAGACAGGGCTCTTGTATCTGGAATGCGGCCAAAAGATGCATCGAGGATCAAATGTCCGCCGTCTGTAACGAAAGGCACGGCGTTAGCCATGCGCAAGGCGACAGCTCCGGAAAGGCCTAGCTTCGCGGCCGCCTTCTCGATTGCGAGCGCGGTCGACCGGAGACCGAATCTGTTGACCTCGATCGGCAGTGGAAACGCCCCCAGCGTGTCGACGAGCTTGGAACGGTCGGCGATGACGATCATGCGGGCGGAGGCCGCCGCGACGATCTTCTCGCGCAACAGGGCGCCGCCGCCGCCCTTTATCAGGGAAAGCATGGGATCGATCTCGTCGGCGCCGTCGACGGTGAGATCGAGTTCGGGCGTCTCCTCGAGCGTCGACAAGGTGATGCCGAGTTCGCCGCAGAGTTTCGCAGTGCGTTCGGACGTCGGGACGCCGGTGACGGTCAGGCCGGCCGCGACCTTTTCGGCCAACAGCCGGACGAACTCTTCAGCCGTCGAGCCCGTGCCGATGCCGAGCCGCATGCCGTCGGTCACGTGACCGAGCGCCACGCGCGCAGCTTCGATTTTCAGAGCTCTTGGATCCATCGGTCGATCATTTTCCCTGTCATTTCCCCGCGCGGCTCCTAGCATCTTTGGCGGGAACGGCAAAGGTTTTCTCCGGCATTGGCCATCCGAGTCTTGCCGGCTGCCTCTTAGGCGGGCTATCGCAATTCCCCCTGGACATGGAAATCGCTATGACCCGACCCATCATTGTGTTCGATCTCGACGGCACGCTCATCGACACCGCGCCTGACCTGCTCGACAGCCTCAATCACAGCCTGGCCGCGGGCGGATTGCCCGCGGCGCAGCCTGCGCAGCTTCACGGCTTCGTCGGTCACGGCGGCAAGGTGATGATCGAAAAAGCCTTCGCCGCGCAAAGCAAGGCGCTGGCCGCCGACGAGCACGACCGGCTCTATGATCTCTTCGTCGAACACTACAACGGCAACATGCCTGGGAAGTCCGTGCCCTACCCCGGCGTGCTCGATGCCCTCGACCGTTTCTCCGACGCCGGCTACCTGCTCGCCGTCTGCACCAACAAGTTCGAGATGATGGCGGTGCGGCTCTTGACCGAACTCGGCATTGCCCAGCGCTTCGCCTTCATTTCCGGCCAGGACACATTCCCCTATCGCAAGCCCGATCCACGGCACCTGACCGAGACCATCGAGCGCGCCGGAGGGGATCGCGGCCGAGCCCTGATGGTCGGCGATTCGCGGACGGATATCGATACGGCCAAGGCTGCCGGCATTCCGGTGGTGGCCGTCGATTTCGGCTATACGGACCGCCATGTCAGCGAGTTCGAACCGTCGGCGATCATCTCGCATTTCGGGGAACTCACGCTCGGCCTCGTCGACCGGCTGGTCGCCGCGGGTCGCCGCTGAGATTTGGGGATATCGGTACCGATCCACGCTTGACTTGCGCCGCGCCTGTCTCCTATATCGCGGCACGCTTGACCCCTCGGGTCGCAGGCGGGCGATTAGCTCAGCGGGAGAGCACACCCTTCACACGGGTGGGGTCGCAGGTTCAATCCCTGCATCGCCCACCAAATTCCAAAAAGATCAGCGCATTGCCGAAACAGGCGCATAGCTCCGGCAGCGGATCTACGCGTCGCCATGGCAATCACTAACGCCAAAAGACGCCCGCCCCGGCCAGCTTCGACAGCCAACATCGCCGGACGCGCGAGGAAGCGGTCTCTTCGTCTCCATCGCGGCGCTTCCCCGCCCCGGTCGCGCCATCGCCGACATCATCCGCAAATCGAATTCCCCATAGACATCGACTGTGGCCCGCGGGTTCCTTCCTCGGGGACTTTCGTACGCCTGCCGGCGCCCTCAACTCTTCACGGAAGCGGACTGGCAGCTTCGAACCTGCAAAGTCAGAAGCGGACATTCAGGCACACAAGAGCATCGGCCTGAATTGACCTAGGGCAGACATCCCAGTTTCTCCCTCGACTGTCTGCAGCTATAGTTGCCGTTCGGATTTGGTGTCGGATAGATCAAGCGGCATTCGAAGTGCGTAGCCTCGAGCTGAGACTAACCTGCGCTATCTTGGTCCGTCGCCTTGAGGGCCTGCACGCTGATAGCCGCAACCAAGCCGGTCAGCACAATCCCTGTGAATCCGATCACCAGGGAAAGCAACCGAGCGAAATCGTGTTTGGGCGTAAAGTCGCCATAGCCAATAGTGAGCCCTGTGACGAAGGTGAAGTAGAAGGCCTCGTCCATCCGCCAACCCTCTATGCGCCAGATTGCCAGCCCGGACGCAACCATGATCACAAGGATCCCGGAAAGGATTGGCCAGACGACACGAAGTTGCTGGACGAGCGACATGAAGAAGAGGCGCCTCATTTGCCTTGGTTGCGGTGTATAGTGTGTTTCTGCTGACATTATCTCCGACCTTTCCTCTCAGCGGCGGGTCTGGAGCGCCGCCGATCCGTTGCACCGCCGGCGAATATGCTGCTGGTCCGCACCGATCTCCAGCAGGGGCGCGGTCTCGGCTGCTTCCCTCGACGCGAAGACCTGGAAAAGATTGCGGCAGCGCCAAGCCAATCACCCCTTTTCGGTCCAATGGCTCGTTCGATATCGCCACTTTCGACAGCGCAGCGTGCATTCTGTCAGATCGGAGGGCGTCAGCACGGACGCTACCGCGGAGGGCAGGTTGTCAAGGATTGCAGTATTGCTTCGTCGGGCGTAGGACCTGCTTATATCCTGGCCAGAGTGCGATGCTCCGCTGCCCATCGGCCAAGCACCCCATCAGATAACTACGGCGTCAACCAGCCCCAGGTGAGATTGCAGCCGAGAGCACCGACCAGCATCGTGCACCTCCGGCTGGCCGTAGCCGGCGGCGCTAAGGGATCCGGTAAAGGTCAACGCCATGATAGGCCGAAAAGCACCTCGGATATCCGCTCGATGGATTCGAACACGCGCCTGAAGGGTGCTGCGTTGCCGGATGTCATCGGCCACGCCGAGCGCTGTGTGGGAGGGTAACTTGCCGCCAGCCGATTCCCAATCTTCGACAGTCGGTGTGAAGCGTATTTTTCGTAACGTTGCTTCCCCAACCGACACGCAGCGACGCGAGCTCGAATCGAGATTAGCCTCCCGGGCTGTCGTCAATTAGGCGCTCGCTGACGTCTTAATCCCGCCATTAATGTGGCAGACCCTATCCAGGCTCTTAGATGCGGCGTGTCACTAGCGTTTGTGCTGGTTGTGACCGTGAACAGGGTGGAGGTCCAGAGCTTCGCACTGCTCGGCTGGGGGGTTAGTCCAGACTCCCAGTACAAGCCTGATGCGTTCGACCGGCCACGTCAGCCGACTGCCGTCCGCTTCGCCGACCAATGCGAAGCTCACTGGCGCAAGCACTTCTTGCCTCCGCCGGCGGATCAAAGTTCAACCATCGGCCGTAGAGCCCGGCGGTGCAGTAGCCTGAACATTGCATGTCCAACGGCGGCACTCTTGCCAGGGCGCCGGATTCACCATGCTTTAGGAGAGCGGCGATGGTCGACAAGATCGGCGATCCGTTTCTGAACGATTTCGCTCTTGGACTCCTTGTGTTCATGGGCCTCATGCTGTTTTACGGCATCATCGCCATCCACGACATCCCTGCCAAGATCGCCGAGAAGCGGGAACATCCTCATAAGGACGCAATTCACGCTGCCGGTTGGGTCAGCTTGTTCACGCTGCACGTTCTCTGGCCGTTTCTTTGGATTTGGGCCATGGCGTACAGACCGGAGCGCGGTTGGGGATTTTCTCAGACGAAAGCAGAAACCGGACAATCTGGACTGCAAGATGAACTGGACTTACTGCGTTCTCGGGTGGAGCAGATTGGGTCTAAACTGGCGCAAGTAGAAGATCGCCTCGCTCTCCAAGACAAATCGGCCAATCTCCAGCCGACGATACTTGGCGCGCCCGAAGCGCCGGAGATCAAACACCCCGTTAAAGGGGAGCGGGAGACCGCCTGATGGAACTCCTGCTCATTCTCCTTTACGTCGCGATTTGCATCGCGATTTTCAAGCTTTTCCGGATCCCGGTAAATGAGTGGAGCCTATCGACGGCCGCACTGGGCGGCATCGTCGGCCTGTCGGCGCTGTTGATAACGATGAACTACAACCATCCTTTCAGCATGAACGCCCGCATCTACTATGCTGTGACCCCCATCCTACCGGCAGTCGCCGGTCGGGTCATCGACGTCCCGGTCGAAGCGGAGGCGTCCCTCAAACAAGGAGATGTCCTCTTCAAGATCGATCCGGCCCCGTATCAATACTTGGTCGACGAGAAGAGTGCGCAGCTCGCGGACGCGGAACAGAATGTAAAACAGTTGAAAGCTGCGCTTGATCAAGCCCGGGCCCAGACGGAACGCGCCAGGTCGCAAGAGCACTTGGCGCAGTCGAACTACGATCGGCAGGCTGAGCTGTATAAAAAGCGCGTGATCGCTGAAGCAGCCCTGGATACCTACAAGCGCAACCTGGAGAGCGCCAGCGAGATGGTTGTTGCGGCCGAGGCAGCGGAGAGCCAGGCCAATCTTGCCTATTCCGCGAACGTGAATGGCACGAACACGACGGTGGCAAGGCTCACGGCGGAACTCGGCAGCGCGGAATACGATCTCGAACAGACAACCACTCGGGCGTCGGGCCCGGGGTTTGTTACGCAGCTCATCCTTCGGCCGGGGATGTATGTCATGCCTGTGCCGCTGCGTCCCGTGATGGTTTTTGTGAACACTGGAAGCGGGGACAACCGACTAACTGCTGCATTTCAACAGAACTATCTGCAACGCGTGACCGTGGGCGACGACGCCGAGGTCGCCTTTGATGCCGTGCCGGGCCGGGTATTCAAAGCCAAGGTTCGATCGGTGTTGAACGCAATTCCTGCAGGACAACTTCAGCCCACCGGCACTCTGGCCGATCCGGGCAATCTTCCGGGTGGAGGTGGCAGGGCCCTTGTCACCATGGACTTAGTGGAATCAGTGTCTGATTATCAGATCCCGCTGGGATCGACTGCGCAGGTAGCGATATACACTAAGTACATGCATGACCTGTCTTTACTGCGGAAGATACTTCTTCGCGTCAAGAGTTGGCAGAACTATCTCTTTTCCGAGGAGCACTTCGAAGGTGGCGGGCACTGACCCGCGGTGAGGACATGGCACAGTCCGACGCCAGGTCTGCGGTTCATACTGCGTTGCCGATCCTCGATTGGGTCCGGGGCTATCGGCAGGAATGGCTGACGCTCGACGCGTTCGCTGGTGTGGCACTTTGGGCAGTCATGGTGCCCGAAGGAATGGCTTATGCCAGCATTGTCGGCGTGCCGCCAATTATGGGACTTTACACGATCGTCCCAGCCCTTCTCGCTTACGCTCTCCTCGGCAGCTCGCGCCAGCTCGTCGTCGGACCGGATACGGCCACAGGTCTGATTTCGGCGTTGACCGTCGGCGCCATCGCGACGCAGGGGACAGCGGAGTACAATTGGCTCACTTCCACCTTGGCTGTCTTGATCGGCGTTCTCTTCCTGGCCTTTGGACTCATGCGCATGGGGTGGGTCGCGAGCTTCATTCCTACTCCGGTCATGCGTGGCTTCATCGAAGGCCTGGTCTACGTCACCATCATAGGCCAGGTGCCGCATCTGCTTGGGATCGGCGGCTCGTCGGGCAACTTTTTCACCAAGCTTTGGAATATCTTTCAGCATCTACCGGACGTTTCCTTCGCACCGGCGCTGACCGGCCTGCTGTCCCTGACGGCCATGGTGCTGCTTCGCCACATGGCGCCGCGCGTACCGGCAGCCTTGGTCGTCATGGCCATAGCTACCATCGTGATTGGCGGCTTTGGAGGCGAGGCGACGGGCGTGCACGTGGCCGGCCACATTCCGTCAGGCTTGCCCAGTCTGACATTGCCGAACCTGGACGCCACCATATTGCTCCAGCTTGCGCCAGGAGCGCTTGCCATCGTGATGGTCGGCTACGCCGAAGCGCTCGGAGCCGCCAAGGCGGCAGCACTCGAGAGCGGCCGGAGTATTGATCCAAACCAGGAGTTGGTCGCACACGGACCAGCCAACATGTTGAGCGGTCTCTTCGGGGGATTTCTCGTCGTCGGCAGCCTGTCCAAGACCTCGGTGGCGATGGCGGCAGGCGCTCGCAGCCAAGCCGCCAACCTGGTTGCGGCAGTGCTTTGTTTCCTGACGTTGATCTTCTTGACTCCTTTGTTCCGGAACATGCCCCAACCGGCACTCGCCGCCGTCGTCATTGCGGCGATGTTGCATCTCACAAAGCCAAGCTACTTGCGGGAACTGTACTTGCGAAGCCGCTGGTCGTTTGCGAACGCTCTCATTGTCATCGCCGGTGAGCTGATTTTGGGTGTTCCGCAAGGCATCGTGTTGGGCGTCGTGCTGTCGCTATTGACCCTGATCTACGTTGCCAGCCATCCGCAGAGCGCGGAACTTGGTCAATTGCCCGGCACGGAAGCCTATCGAGATTTGCAGCGGCATCCCGAGGCAACGACGTTCCCAGGGCTGCTGATTTGGCGAGTGGGCGGCGACCTCTTCTTCGCAAGCGTTGGGCGCATAAACTCGGCGTTGAAAGCATCTCTGGTCGCGCGGCCAGAGTTGAAGCGCGCGCTTTTGGATTTTGGCTCGGTCAACTTCATCGACGTTAGTGCAGCCGACGAGCTCCTAAACCTTATCAAGGGGCTGCAGAGCGAAGGGATCACCGTTGCATTCGCGCGTGTGCGCGACTCTGTTCGAGACAATATGCGGCTTGCTGGAATCGAGGAGATTGTGGGTCCAGGCAACTTCTACGAACGAACGACAGATGGAGTGCGCGCCTGGCAGCAGCACGGCAGACCTTAAGCTAATGCCTGTCGCCCGAAAGTGTGCAGGGGTTTTGGGTGAACGATATGCAAAAAAGCAACGGCTAAAGGCAGTCGCGCGAATCTCAATTCGCGTGACATGCTTTAGCTGTGTCTCGGCGCTTGAGTTTTGGGGATCAAGCAGTGCTTCTACCGGTTGAAGCGGTCATTCGCTCTTGACGTATGAGACGCAAAACGGACATTCCTCGATACACGACCTCGCGGGGCGCCTCCATGGTCTCCCCGCACGAACGGGCAGCAGCTGGGAAGGCGCTGCGGGACAAGATCCCTCGGGAGCAGCATCGTCAATGGAATGAAGCCGAAGGGCGACCAGATCCGATCGAGGTCCTCCACGCATCAGACGTCGGGCGTATGGAGCAGCTCCAAGCGATACGGTATGGTCGAATGTTGCAGTCACCTTTCGCCTTCTATCGCGGGGCCGCAGGGGTGATGGCAGCCGACTTGGTGAGGACCCCAGCCACCGGATTGAAAGTGCAAACGTGCGGTGATTGCCACCTTCTCAACTTCGGCGGATTTGCCACACCTGAACGCAGCATTATCTTCGACATCAACGATTTCGATGAGACCTTACCCGCGCCCTGGGAATGGGACATTAAGCGCCTAGTTGCATCGATCGTGCTAGCCGCTCGATCGAATGGGCTCGCCGATCACCAAGGCCGCGATGCTGCCATCAGCTGCGCGCGCAAGTACCGCGAACATATGCGCCAATTGTCCGAGATGGGCCCGCTGCAAGTATGGTATGCCAAGACAACATACGTTGACTTTCTCAACTCTTTGCCCAAGCGCATGCGTAGGGGCACGAAGAAGCGCATTGAGGAGGTTGCGGCTCGCAGTGGTTCGGAGCTTGAATTTCCGAAGCTGGCAAGTTCGGCGCGCGGACAAATCCGCATCATCGACCATCCTCCGCTGATCTTCCATCCGGAGGATATCGATAGCGCCGACTCTGCGATGTTCGACCAACTTTTCCATGACTACCGTGGGTCACTGTCGGACGATCGGCGGGTGCTCATAGAGAGATTTCGACTGATAGATGCCGCCGTCAAGGTCGTGGGCGTCGGCAGCGTCGGTCGGAGGTGTTGGATCGCTTTGATGATGTCGGAGGGAAATGATCCCCTTTTCCTCCAATTCAAGGAAGCAGTGACCTCCGTGCTGGAGCCCTATGCCGGGAAGAGCATTTACAGCCATCAAGGTCGGCGCGTGGTAATGGGGCAGCACCTGATGCAACCGACGTCTGATGTTTTCCTCGGGTGGACTACTGCTCGGAATGGCCGACACTTCTATGTGCGACAGTTGCATGATGCAAAGATCAAGCCTTTGGTGGAGACGTTCAACGCCGAAATGTTGGACGTCTTTGCCCAAGCTTGCGGTTGGGTGCTCGCTCGTGCTCACGCGAAGGCGAGCACTATATCCGCAACAATCAGCGCGTATCTCGGTTCTTCAAGCGATGAGTTCGACATGGCCTTGGGAAAGTTCGCGTTGAGATATGCCGACCAGGCCGAGCGTGATCACGCAGCACTGAGGCTCGCGGTCCAACAAGGCAAGATTGCCGCCGACCAGGGATCGCAAGTTTGATGGTGGATATACACCCTATGACAACGCGTTGACCAAAGACTCGAAGCAGGCGGCTGCTCTTGGGCAAAAGGACGATCTTTGACAAGCAGAACACGCGCTTGGCGAGTTCTGCTGACAGGTTCCGGGCCTTGCGCGGCACCGAAATCCATCGAAGGCGGGAGGCGCCGCCTCTCAGATGCGATGCTACAAGACCCTCTCCCGACGATGGCGTGCTTCGGTCAGCTCGCTCTGCACATCTCCGGACAGCGGGAGGCCGGAAGACCTATAAAGCGTAGGGGCCGTAGTATAACTACACCCATTCTGTCCGTTTTCCAGCAACTAGTACTTAGGGACTACGCATACTTGTACAATTCTCGTACAGAGCAAAATCTTCTATTCTTTAAAACGTCCCGTTGCTTTGGCACTGGCGACCAACCCCTCTCCCGCCAGCGCCCACAAGAGGGGTCAGTCCCCGAAGCCTCGAATGAGGCGACGACCTCCGCCTCAATCGAGGTCGCGCTGGGCGTTCAGAAGGACCTGGGGAGCGGCGGCGTCAATGGCGCCGGATCTTCGGCGGATACCGTCAATTGCCCAAGCGATCGACCAAGAACGAATATGATGGCGATACTCCGATGAAGAATAGCCGGTGGGTTCCCGGAAAATATTAGCACAGGGAGGCCGACTGCGATGCTCGGCAACTGTATCGGCGCCCTCGTTGCTACAGCGCTGGCATGGGGTTCGATGGCAATTGGCTGCGCGCATGCAGAAGGCGCCAGCGCAACGTCGATCCAAGCCACAAATCGAGACGCGGTGTCCGAAGAGGACAGGATCTTCGCAAAGATCGCCGAGCCATGGACGAGCGATTTCGATGGCATGCTCGAGCGCGGGTTGTTGCGTGTTGGCGTGGCCTATGGCCCGCTGTTCTTCGTCGCCGATGGTCCCAAGACATCAGGAATGACGGTCGACCTCATGAACGAGTTCGGGAAGCACTTGGCCCGGAAGTTCGGGGCGATGGCGCGCAAGCTTGAGATCGTGCTGGCACCGCTGGCCCGCGATCGACTGCTCCCCGCGCTCGAGAACGGACACGTCGACCTTGTTGTTGCGAACCTGACCATTACGCCGGAGCGGCTCAAGCACGTCGATTTCTCGGACCCGTTCGTCGATGACGTATCCGAGGTGGTGGTCACGGGGCCGGGGGCCCCTAGGATCTCTTCGATCGATGATCTGGATGGCGTCGAGATCAGCGTACGGGCTTCGAGCAGCTACTATGAGCATCTGAACGCCATGAGCGCGCGGCGCGAGGCGGCCGGCCAGAAACCGTTGAAGATTGTCCGCGCGGACGAGAATTTGGAGGACGAGGACCTGATCGAACTGGTGCATGTCGGCGCGCTGGAGGCGACGGTCGCCGATGCGTATAAGGCCGATCTGTTTGCGCAAATCTTCGAACATGTGGCTGTGCGCCACGACCTCGTGGTAAACAAGGGCGGCGAGATCGCCTGGGCCATGCGCAAAGGAAGCCCCCAATTGGCAGCGACCGTAAACGACTTCGTCAAGGTCGCGCGTCGTGGCTCATCGCTCGGCAATATCCTCATCAAGCGCTACTTCAAGGATGCTGACCGCATCCGCAACGCGATGGATCCAGACGGACGCTCGCGCTTCGCCGCTGTGATTGGCCTCATCCGCAAATACGCAACGGCCTATGATTTCGACGCGCTGATGATCGCCGCGCAGGGTTATCAGGAATCGCACCTCGATCAATCTAAGCATAGCCGTGCGGGAGCAGTCGGTATCATGCAGGTGCTACCGTCAACCGCGAGCGATCCGGCGATAGGCATTCCCCATATCGAAATAGCTGACCGTAATGTGGAGGCGGGGGTGAAAATGCTGCGTCTCCTTCGCAGCACCTACGTCAACGATCCGGCAATCAACCCTGTGAACCAGGCGCTGATGGCATTTGCGGCCTACAATGCCGGTCCGGGCAATCTCCAGAAAGCCCGCCGCCGTGCTGTTGCCATGGGGCTCGATGACAAGGTTTGGTTCGGGAACGTGGAACTGGCTATGGCAAAGGTCGTCGGCAACGAGCCGGTCGTCTACGTGCGCAACATTCTGAAGTATTACATCACTTACCGGCTCGCAGAGGCGCACAAGGCCGCTAAGTAGTCGGGCGCTAGGTTTCCTCGAACGAGAGTCCCCGTACGACCGATCACGGGCTCCCTGAAAATACGTCCCCGACCCCCTGCCCTCCAGATCCCTCACTATACGAGAGCATGGTCAGGGGCCACCTCCGACCACCCCAGCGTGGCTGCCGGCAGTGTCTGCGTACGGGCGGTAGTACTGCCAAGAATCGGCGCAAAGCGGCCACCTCACGGATCGCAAGTCTGCTCCGGGTCAAAGACATCCGAAGGGGGCCCGGAGCATTGGCGAAAGGGCAACGCGACGCAGGAAGCCAGATGGAGCCGTTCATGCGCCGACGAGCGATGACAGGTCCACGGAGTCCTGTGGCTCTTCTTCATTGCGACGATCGTTCTGCCTCCGGCCTCGCTCGTCGCCAAATCGCTTATCTACTCGGAAGGAGCCGCGGCGATTTTGGCCATCGTCTCGCTCCTCCTCGCTTATGCCATCGACAGACGCCTTCACGGGGCGCGGGATCTCGAAGATGCCGGGCTTGGCGCAGAAGCGGCTGCACTTGCAGTTGTGGCGACTAGCGTCATTGCGGCGCTCATGACCGCTCTAGAGATGGTAAGCCGCCGTTTCCCCGAAAAATGCGTTGCCCTGGCGTCAGCTGTGTCCCGGTGACCCTCGACAGACCCGCACCACACGGTGGCGCGGCAATCGCGAGCGCGACTCTCAACCCGGCGGGAAGGCCCGCCTTCTGCCGATTGCACGCCATTCGCAGCGAAGGCTCCGGATGGTCACTGACAAATCAACGTGCCAGCCTCTGGCCATCAAGGAGCACTCCATGGCCAAAGCGCCCTCGCCTCAAAGCCAGCGGCCGAAATCCACCCGGTCCGCCCGTGAAAGTGTTTGGATTTCGTCGCGGCAGCTTTTGAAGGCTTCGCTGCTGCGGCCGGCCTCCTGCCAGAGCGCGGATCCCCATGCGTCCACCGAGAACCAGTCGATGGCGACCTCGCTGCGCGAATTGCGCACCTGTTCGACAAATGTCCGTCCGTCCCCGGTTTCGACCGTCATGCGTGCCGAAAGGATCGGGATATCGGCGCCTTCGATGACCTCGACCAAACCGACAAGGCGGTCCCGCGCCGCATTCTGCGCCGTATGGAAATCGGCGAAGTTCAGGCCGCGATGCGCCAGCACCGACGCGGTACAGAAGGTCGCGCTCATCAGGCGGTCACCGAACGAGCGGAACACCGGCCCGCGGTTGAGCGTCCCGGGATAGCGCATCTCGAAGGCGTTCATCTCCACCTTGACGCGCCGTATCTGTCCGGGATCGGCGATCTGCCGCGCCAAACGCTCGGCCGACAGAACGACAGACTGGCAGATGCCCGAAACCGGAAAGCGCTTGATCACGCTCTCCTCGGCGGCAATCGAAGGATCGAAGTCGTTCACGACCTCGTCGAACGGCACCGTCTTGCCCAAAAGAGCGTTGTAGAAGCCGGAGGTGCCGTCGAGCGCATGGCTGCCGCCGCGCACGCCCGAAAGCGCAAGCTCGACGGCGCGCAGCCCCGTTTCGGCGGCATGGGCAGGATGAAGCTGCCATTCGTCGCTGCCGTCGATCCATGCCTGTGTCGTTCCGCCAGCAAAGACCGTCGTCAAAGCCAGCGCGCTGCCGATCGCGGCCGCATCCAGCCCCTTCGCCTTGGCGACGGCGGCCACGGCGCCGAACGGGCTGTAGTAGCCCGTCGAGCGCACGCCGCGTGGCGTGGTCTTCGGCGACAGCCCGCGCGAAATGCCGACCGCGACCATGTAGCCCGCGGCGAGCGCGTCGAGGAAAGCCTTTCCGGTGAGCGGCACCTCGTTGGACACCGCCATGAGCGCCGGCAGCACGACCGTGCCGACATGCAAATTGCCGACCGGATCGAAGTCGTCCTGCGTGCGCGCATGCATGACGGCGGCGTTCCAGAACGCCGCCGCGCGAGCATCGCCAGCCCGGCTGCCGGACAGGAGAGCGAAGCGGCCGCCTTCGGCGACCGGCTCCGGCACGACGCAATAGGGCACCCCGGCCACGCCTACGCTAAGATTGGCCAGCAGGCACAGCGTGAGCCGTTCTCTGCCCGCCTCGCTCAGCGCATCGAAGGAAAGGTCGGCGACCCTTGTTGCGATATCCTCGATCATTCCGGTATCGGCTCCCAGAGCATTGCGAGTTGCGGATTAAGGGCGCTCTTCTGGATCTTGCCGTTTGCGTTCTTCGGCAATTCCGGCACGCGATAGATCCGCTTCGGTCGCTTGAACCCCAGCTCGGTCCGGGCGAAGTCGATGATCTCGCTTTCCCCTACCCGGTTGCGCAACGCGACATAGGCGACCACGGCGTTGCCCCATTCCTCGTCCGGCTCGCCGACGACGGCCGCCTCCTGGATGGCGGGATGGCGGTAGAGCGCCTCCTCGATCTCGCGCGGGGCGATATTGTAGCCGCCCGAGATGATCATCTCATCCATGCGCCCGAGCAGATAGAGGAAGCCGTGTTCGTCGATCCGGCCGAGATCCTTGGTATGGAGCCAGCCATCGCGGATCGTCTGGCTCGTGAGCTCGGGCAGCTTCCAGTAGCCCGACATGAGTTGCGGCGCGCGCAAGACCACTTCCCCGGGCTCGTTGGGACCAACCGGGTTGCCCTGGGTGTCCAGGATCTTCATTTCGACGCTCGGGAACGGCACGCCCGCCGACATCAGACGTTCGGGATGCTCGCCGTCCGGATCGTGCTCGGAAAGCGGGAGCACGCTCAGCGTCACCGCGGCCTCGCTCTGGCCGTAGATCTGCACGAATTTCGACCCGAAGCGCGTGATGGCCTTGCGTAGCGCCTCGGCCGGCATCGCGCTCGCGCCATAGATGATCTGCCTCAATTTCGGCAGGTCCGGCGACTTGTCGACGTCCACCCTCAGCATCCGCTGCAACATGGTCGGCACCAGCTTGATCGTCTCGATCTCCAGCTCATGCGACAGCCGCAGCACCTCCTCGGCGTCGAAGTGGCGCATGATCACGGAGACGCCGCCACGCATGAACCACGGCAGCACGAAGAAGCCGGCGCCGTGGCTCATCGGCTGCATGAGGAGCACCTTCTCGCCAGCCTGCTGCGGCCCGACCTCCATCAGCAGGTTGAAGGAGATCTGCAGGATGGACCGATGGCTGAGCATGACGCCCTTCGGCCGGCCGGTGGTGCCCGAGGTATAGAACAGGCAGTAGAGATCCTCCGGATGGCAGTTTTCCGGAACCGGCGCGCTGCTGGCGCTCGAAAGCATCTCCTCGTAGTCGAGCACGAAGGGCAGTTTCGCCAGCGGCCCCTCACCCTCGTCTGCATGAAGCCAATGACGCACATGCTTCGCCTCGGGCTGGACCGCGGTCACGATCTCCGAATAGCCATCGCCGAAGATGAACGCGGTGGCGTCCGAGTCCTCCAGGATGACGCCGGCATCCTTGGCCGTGGAACGCGGATTGAGCGACACCCGAACGAGACCGGCCTTGGCAAGCGCGAAATCCACCTCCACGCAGCGCACGGAATTCTCCAGCAGGGTGGCCACCCGGTCGCCCTTGCGCAGGCCCAAAGCCAGAAGCGCATTGGCCAGCCGGTCCGAACGTTCGTCGATCTCGGCGAAGCTGCGTGTTTCGTCGCCCGAGATGACCGCCGGAAGCCCGGCGAAGCGACGCACGGCGCGGCGTATCTGATCCGCGACGTTCATGCTGCCTCTCCAACGATGCCAATTCGCTGATAGGCGAAGCCCAGATCACCTCCGTCGTGCTCCACGACGGCAAAGCCGAGCTTCTCTCCAGGCGCCAGCCCCGAGGTCTCGCCGGCCAGCGGCGCGAACAGCACCAACCCTTCCGACGTCCTGACCTGCCCGATTGCATAGGGCGCCTCGAAGCCGCCGGCCGGATGGTGCGCTATCGAGAATTCGACCAGCTCCGCCTTCTGCCCGGCGGCAACCACGTCGAGGTCGCGCGACAGGCAATGCGCGCAGGCCAGGACGCGACCAAGCGTGTGGCGGCCGCAGGCACGACAGCGGGCCGCGCGCAACCCCGGCGCTCCGGGCACCTCCCCTTCCGCAAAGAAGATGTGCGGATTGGACTTGGACCTTTGCAAGGTCATGTCGTTCATGATGCCTCCAGAATGTGCACGGCGTTGACAGCCGGGTCCTCGCCCATCCAGCCGCCCGCATTGAGGGCGAGCCCGCGGCGGGCATTTTTCAATTGGCGCTGGCCGGCATCGCCCGAAATCTGCAACACGAGTTCGCAGATCTGGGCAACGCCGGTGGCGCCCACCGGATGGCCGCGCGCATTGATGCCGCCCGAGGGATTGAAGGGGATCGAGCCGTGCAGCGCAGGTCTCTCCTCCGCCACGAAGCGCGCCACCTCGCCCGGGGCGCAGAAGCCGAGATCGCGGTAGTAGACGAGCTCGATCGGAGAGACGGCGTCATGCACCTCGGCGAAGTCGATATCTTTGGGGCCCACGCCGGCTTGCTTATAGGACGCGGCGGAGGCGCGCTTGCCGGTCGACAGGTCGCCCTGGCGCACGCGGATCGGTGATGAGGCGAGCGCGCTGCCGGCGACCCGAACCCTGCGGCGGCCGGGCTCGGCCGAGATGATGCAGGCTGCGGCACCGTCCGAAATCGCACTGCACATATAGAGTCGCAGCGGATCGGCGATCATGCGCGAATTGCGCACCTCTTCCACCGACATCGGCTTGCGGAACTGGGCGATGGGATTGAGCGAGCCGTTGTAGTGGCTCTTGGACGTGATCCAGTCGAGTGCGTCCTCGCCGACATTCTCCTCGGCCATGACCTTCTTGACCCGGATCGCATCGACCGCAGCGAACTGCATGCCGATTCCCTGGGTCACTTCGATGTCGGAGGAGGTGGCGAGCGCGGCGATGGCCCGACCTGTGTCGCCAGAGAACATCTTTTCCGCCCCGACGACCAGCACGCGCGAATAGGCCCCGCTGCGCACGGCCATCGTCGCCAGATGAACGGCGGTGCCGCCGCCCGCGCAGGCATTCTCGACATTGATGATCGGGACCCCGCCGATGCCGACCGTCCTCAACCAGGTCTCGCCGCGTACGGATTCCTGCCCGTTCAGCAGGCCAGCATAGGCGTTGGAGCAGAAGGCAGCGTCTATTCCGTCCGCGTCGAGACCGGCATCGTCGAGCGCGGCCAGAACGGCTTCCGCTGCGATCTGCTTCAGCGTCTTTTCCGGGAACCGTCCGAAGGGATGAAACCCGACACCGTTCACATAGGCATCCGCCATCGTCTTCTCCTATAAAACGCGGGTCTCGAGGACATTTGCTTGAATGAAGCCGATGATCTCGGCCAGCGAGGAGCCAGGTCCGAAGACCCCTTCGATGCCCATGCCCGCGAGTTCGCCGCGGGCCTCGTCCGTGACGATGCCACCCACGACCATCAGCACGTCGTCGATCTCGCGCGCCTTCAGGGCCTCCGACACCCGCCGCGTCAACGGGACGACGGCGCCCGACAGGATGGACAGGCCGAGCACGTCGGCGTCTTCCTGAAGGACGATGTCGGCGATTTCGTCAGGTGTCCGGCGAAGGCCGGTATAGATCACCTCCATGCCCGCGTCGCGCAACGCCTGGGCGATCACCTTCACACCGCGGTCATGGCCGTCGAGGCCGACCTTCGTCATCACCACTCGCAGCGGCCGCGAGGGCTTCAGTGCAGTCTGCATCGTTATCTTCCTCTTAGAACCGAACCGATTCCGGCACGTATTCGCCGTAGACCTCGCGCCAGAGCTGTCCGATCTCGCCGATGGTGACGAAGGCCGTCACCGCCTCCACCATGGCGGGCATCACGTTGACGCCCTCGGCGCAATCGGCGCGCAAACGCTTGAGCGCGCGGTCGACTGCCGCCTGGTCGCGGCTGGCGCGAAGCTCCCGCACCTTGGCGATCTGGCGTTCGGCCGCGCCGGGGTTGACCTTGAACACCTGCGCGGGCTGGGGCTCGTCGACCTTGAAGGCATTGACGCCGACGATGATCTGCTCGCCCGATTCCACGCGGCACTGCTCGCGATAGGCACCCTGCGCGAGATGTCGCTGGAACCAACCCGCCTTGGTGGCCGCAATGGCGCCGCCCATTTCGTCCACCTTGCGGACCGTCTCCATGATCCGCTCCTCGAACTCCTTGGTCAGCGACTCGACGTAGTAGGAGCCGCCGAGCGGGTCGACGGTGTAGGGAATTCCGGTCTCGTGGCCGATGATCTGATTGACGCGGATCGAGGTACGGGCGGCAAGCTCGGTCGGTATGCCGAGCGCCTCGTCGAAGGAGGCCGTGCGCGTCTGCTCGCAGCCGCCGAGGATCTGCGCAAGCGCCTGGAGCGTGATGCGCGAGATGTTGTTGAGCGTCTGCTGGGCCGTCAACGGCCGCCCGGACGTGGCCGCATGCAGGCGGAAGCGCTGCGCCTGCTCGGTCGTTCCGCCGAAGCGTTCCCGCACCAGCCTGGTCCAGACCTTGCGCGTAGCGCGATACTTCGCGACCTCCTCGAAGAAGTCCATCTCGGTGCAGAAATGCAGCTCGATCTGGTGCCCGAAATCGTCGATGCGCATGCCCTTGGCAAGACAGGTCTCGACATAGGCGATCCCATTGCACACGGTGAATGCCGCTTCCTGCACGGTGCTGGCACCGCCGACAATTCGCCCGGCACGTATTTCGGCAATCTCGCGGCTGGGAAAATCGCCAACAATGAAATTCCCGCCACGATCAGGAACGCCCCGCGCAACGCGCGGAGCCGGGCGCCCTCGTTGATCGCGACAGCCTCCTCCACCTGCTCCGGCGTCGCCGGCGTCGCAGCGAGCACGCTCTTCAGTTCGTCATTGGTCACGAAGTCGACCTCGTCGAAAAGGACCTGGTGCTCGAGCTCGGGGGGCAGATCGGACTGGCTGAGTGCCGCGGCGAGAAACATGCCGAGAAGCCCGACCGCGACGACGCTGGCGAACGCCGCGCCCAGCGCGTTCGAGACGTTGTTCACCACGCCGCGCAACGCACCGACGTCGCCGGCGAACCGCTTGGGCGACGCGGACACGAGTACGTTGAACAGCAGCGTCAGCAGCGTGCCCTCTCCGATGCCGACGAGAAGCAGGCCAACAATGACTGTGACGGTGCTCCAATCGTTGCCGACCGTGAAGGCAACAGCCACCAGACCGATGGCGATCAGGACAAACGAGGCAATGCCAAGGGTGCGCGGGGCGAAGCGATCATACAGTCGCACCGAAAGGACGCCCGCTGCCGCGATTGCAATCGCGTAAGGGAGGATGGCTACCGCCGAGAACAGGGGCGTGCGGCCCTGGATGATCTGCACGTAGAGCGGAATGAGAAAACCCACCGCCAGGCCGAGGCTCCCTGCGACGAGGAAGGCGATGACGGCGCTCCGTTCTTCCCTGCTGTCCAAGACCTCCATCGCGAGCAACGGCTGCTTGTTGGCTGCAACGCGCCTGTTGGACCATGCGAAGAACGCTTGGCCGAGCACGATCCCCAGGAGAATGAGCATCGGCGCTGGCGACAATCCCAGCAGCGAGAACGGCGCCGAGGCATGCGCGACGACTGGTCCCCAGGTCTGGAGGTTGTTGAACCCAAACAGGACGAGCGCGATTGCGGCAGCCGAGAGCACGACCCCGAAAAGGTCGATCCTGACGCCGGGCTGGCGCGGGATCGGCCGCAGGCGATAGCTCAGGACCAGGACGATGAACGCCATGCCGACGATCATCCAGTACGAGTAGCGCCAGCTCAAGACGGTGGCCAGGAAGCCGGCGATCAGGAAGGTGATGGCGCTGGCGACCGCAGGGATGCCCGCCAGCACACCCAGGGCCGTTTCCTGCTGCCGGCCCTCGTAGTTTGCCGCAATCAGCACCACCAGGGTCGGCACAGCCGCGGCCGCGGCGATTCCCGCGATCGACTGCGCAGCGTTCATGGTGCTTGCGTCGGTGCTGGTCGCCATCAAACCCATCGCCACGCCATGCGCGACGACGCTGACCTGGAGCACGCGACGCTCGCCCACGAGCTTGCCGATCTGAGCACCCAGCATGACGAAAGCGGCGACGAACATCGAATAGAGGAGCAGCGCGGTCGCCGCGGCGGTTGCCGGTGCGCCTAGATCTTTGGAGAGCGGTCCGAGCGAAACAGGCACGGCGCTGATGTTGATGGCCATCTGAAGTTGAGCGAGAACGATGACGATCAATGGCAACCAGGGTGCTCGGGCAACGCTTTTGTCTCCAGCGGCAGGGCCGCTGGTCAGACCTGGTGGTGTTGCCATGTGAGCCACCTCCGAAGCTTCACGCCCTGCCCTATCGTCTAGACGGGAAAGCGCAGGATGGCGGCCAGGTCTTTCCGCCCCGGTAGTTCTGACCTGCGCACGCCAAGCACGCGTGCGCCGTTGGCGAAGGCGCGGCTGGCGATCTCATCGACGACGCCATAGGTCTTGGCGCCGCTTTCATCGCTGAAGGAAACAGCACCAGTCTGTTCATCGACCGTTCCCGGAACGACGGTATCTATATCGACCAGCAGCGTCTGGACCGCGCCGAACGTGGCCGCGCGCGCGGCATCGGAGATATCGCTCGTCGCTCGGCCGTCGCTCACGCGCTTGTCGTAGAGCGCCTTCAACTCGTCGATCTCCCGTACGTAGGCGGCATCGAGAATCAGACGCGCGGCATGGGCGAGGTCGGCATCCGATACGCGGTCAGGACTGATCTTGATGTCGTCCGGCAACAGGTTCGGATAGCTGTTTACGGCGCGAAACACCGACGCCAGCCGCCCGGTCGCCGCCAGGATCAAGGGCGTTTCGTCGCCGCTCAAGAACGGCCGCAGAGCGGCGTCGACCTTGCGCGCATATTGCAGGAAGCGCACGTTCTGGCTCTCGAGCCCTCCCATGCTCCGGTCGGAGGTACGGTCGTTGAGCGTCGACTTGCCGACCGCGCTAGCCGCGTCCTTGGGCATGTTGTCGATCTTGAGCGTGACGGCGGGCAGGTCTGCATGCATCTCCACAAGCCGCACCGCGTTCTCGGAGAGCGCGAGAATGTAGGCAGAGTGCGCAAATGTGATGGCCCGGATCAGCGGCTTCAGATGGAACCTGTCCGCGACTTCGACCACCGGCGTCAGATGGTTGGCAAGACGAAAGGTCCGCAGACTGTCCGGAGTGGCCAGGACAGCGAGACTGTTGGCCTGAAAGCGCCAGAACTCTTCATCATCAGCCAAGGCTTCGATTTCTTCCATCAGCCGCAGGAGTCGCCTCTTCTCGAAGCCCTCCGCCTCCAGCTGCTCACGCGCCTCCCGCGCGTAGTTGCGCAGTTGGATCCGCGAGGCGTCGATCTCTTGCGTGAGCGGTGTCGTCCTCAAGTAGATCGACACGCAAGCGTCGCTTCTCATTTCGTTGAGCGCTTTGAACTCGGCGCGCGTGGGGATATCAACATGCAGCATGAACAATCCTCCCTCTGTCGGACACGCGGTCTACGAGTTTGGCATATATAGCGCGAAACGACACGCTCCACGCGCCCTGGCTGGCCTGAGAGGCGAAACCGTTGGGCCAGGACCTTCGTCGGCTCCTGCGTTCGGCGTCTCCGGGCACAGCATAAAAGGACATCGGCGGTGCCGGCGGCGACTCCCACGGTCAGGAGTGACCAGCCCGCGGAGCACCTTCGACGATCGGCTTCGGGCAGCGTCTCAAGCTCGGGGAATGCGATCGAGGATGTTTGTCAGCCGCCTAAATGATCACCTGAGAAATCTGCTCCGGCGGGGGAGCGGCTTCCGGCCGCTCCCCTTGTGAAGGACATAGCTGTTCCCGCGCGCCCGATCCCGAGCAGCGGAGTTTCTCAGTAGCACGGAGGATATGGATAGAAGCCGCAGGCTGGCCGCACGTAAGGGTGATAGTAGTACGGAGCAGCCACGGCGGCGGCACCGGCAGCCGCGCCGGCATACCAGGCTCCGCGATAGGCGGCCCGTCGTGCCGCGCCTGCGAAAGAAAGCGGGGTGAATGGCATGCCGATAATGTCGATGAAAATCGAAGCAGGGCCATCGCCGCCATCAAGGCTCCCCTCCAGAACGTCGACGTCGAAGGTGAGACTTTCGCCCTCGAGCTTCGGCGCCTTCAGGGTAACCACGGCGTCGACGACGGAAGCGCCGTCCTTTCCAAGAACCGAAACCGTAGCGTTCGGCGGATCCTTGGCGAAGCTGTCGCTGCCTTCGGCCCATTCTTCGATCACGTGCGACGTGGCCACGTGGCCCGCGGCGCGTACTGGACGGTCGGCGAACATGATGGAGTTCGGCGAAACGCCTGAGAGGACGAGTCGCCCATTGGCAAGGCTGGCGCCCCTCGAGTTGAGCACGATCAAGGCGGGCTCGATCTGGGGTTTCGCGGCGCCGATCGATTTTGTTGCTGGCGCGGAAATAGCATCTTGCGCGAGGGCCGATCCGACCGACAGGGAAATGCCGGCGGCCACCATCATGGCAAGCGCGATCGTTCTAGAGAGCATGCGTATTCCCTCCTTGAATGTTTGAGAGGTAACGTTCTTTCCAGGCTGTTGCGGCGGCCGCTGTCGCACGGTCCGACAAGCCACACGGCAGGGAACGAGGTCGTGCGAACGGCCCGCCGCAACAGAAATCGAGGCGACGTCAGTCGGCCACCTCCACCGGCGGGATCGTCCAGGTCCCGTCGATGATCGATGGATCGTTCTCGTTCGGCCAATACAGTCTCATCATAAGGAAGAACTTGCCCGCCGGAGCTGGCAGCCAGTTCGACTCCTTGTCGGCACCAGGTGACGAATTCTGCAGATACAGGTCTAGCGATCCGTCTGCGTTGTATTTCAAATCCTGGCGAGGGCTGATCGAGTATCGATTGAGCGGGTTCGCCGTGAAGAAGAAGTTTTCGTCATACATCGTAATCGACCAGAAACCGGACACGGGCGGTGTCTGACCCTTCGCGAAACGGATGACGTAGTTCTTCCGACCGTCGTAAGAACGGCGATGGGCATCCTTCTCCGACGTCGGGTAGACCGCATCCTGGGGTCGGTTGGCACCGAGTCCGATAGCGGTGACCAGGGCTCGCATGAGGTAGTCGGTCCCGTAGAGGCCGGTTTTTGTGGTGAAGGCCCAGCCGTTGATATCCTTCACCTGGCTGTTGATCTTGAACTGCAGCATGATCCGGTCGAAGCCGATGGTCGGAATCTTGGTGCGGAAGTCGGCATTCAGCTTGCTGGGGTCGAAATCCTGGCCCGCGACAAGCCCGATCCGCGCGAAGCGCTCCAACGCGGGAGCATCCGCATCGGACGGAGGATTCGCCTTCATCAACTCGGCAAGAAGCGTGAAGTATTCGACCGCGTCCATCCTATTGACCTGGTCTCTTACCGCGGTCTTCATATCGATTGACGGATCAACCTTACCCGGCGGAGGCGTGTAGTCCTTGCCGTAGGCGCTCAGCGGAACAAGCTTGAATTCGTCCTGAAGCGCGTGGACTTCCGCGTAGTCTTCCGGCGTTCCCGTGCAGTAGATGCGACCCAGCAGCCAGACGATGTTGGTCGGGGATTCGAACTTGGTCGCACCATCGGGGATAGTTCCGGTCCAGCCCGGTCCCGTGACGACATAGGTTTGAGCTCCCGTCCCCGTTGTGCGCTTGCCCGGCACTTGGAAGACATTCGTCCATCCGTCGAGCATCGGCAGCAGGAAATACCGTCCCTTCATGTCCGGAACGCTGAGCACATACGGTTCCTTGCCGACGTCGAAAAAGGCGGTCGTATAGAGGGTGTCGGCGTTCGGTGCTGTCACATCCCTGAACGATGCGTCCGGATACTGGCGCAGCTTGATGATGTGCCCCATGGGGCCGCGAGTCCCCTTCACCTCGGCGACATTGGTCATCACGCGGCGGGTCATCTCCATCGTCACCAGCGGATAGCCGTAAATGTACGCGTCAGTAGCTATCCAGAAATCCTCCAGATCCGCGCCGATGTGGAGCCCTCCCTCGCCAAAATCTGCATGGGCAAGGGAAGCTACCGACGTTCCCGCCAGCAAACTGAGCGATCCGAAAGTCAATGTTCGACGAGTAATATTCATGATGGCCTCCAACAGTGAAACTGCGAAATGCAGCGTCACGCGAGACTATGCTGGTCAAGAAATTGTCTGACGATGTATTTTACAGGTATTTACATGGGAAATGAGGGCGCAGGACACACAAGCGGGCCGTCAGCACCTGACGCCTTGGCAACGCGGCCGTGGCTGTCGAGTCACGCGCGGCAAACGTCTCGGAGCCGAGGTGACATGATTGCACACCCGTCCGGAGCCGACGCGTTGCGTCCAAACGCAGGAGCTGCGGCCCTCGCCCAACGCATGTCGTCCGGAAGCGTGCAGCGGTCTTGGGTGGGCGACATGCAAGAAAACAGAAGCCCAAATCATGTCGCGCAAGTTCCAATTTGCACGAGATGCCCTGGGCCTCAGGCGGCGAGCAAGCAACGAGAAAAGCCTCTGAAACAGACGGCAGCCGCGTAACTTGCCACCATATAAATCGAACTACTGCGCTTCCTGGCAGTCTCGAAGGAGTTTGAGGGCTGCATCGGTACCCGCGAGGCTTAGCACGATCGGCTCACGGCCTGCCGGAGTAACGGTCAATGTCTTCTTCTTGGCGAGATCGTAGATGAACTCGGGGTTGTCGACCCAGACAAAGGCCCCCTTGTAGCCATCCATCATCTGCCGTCCCGTTGCTTCTCCGGTGAATTGCTGTCCGTCCACGTCAAAAAGCACGGATATCTGCTCTCCTTCGAAGACCTGTGCACCGGTCTTTGCGTAAAGCGCCAAATAGCCGCGCGCCTGGGCCTCGGGGACAATGCCCATCTGGAATTGCGTCTCGTCGGTCAGGTTCCTCGACATCAGGCAGCCTCGATCCTCGCCTTCGGTGACATAGACATCCCACCCGGCTTCTGCCCCATATTTCTTGTAGGTCTCGGCGGCCGCGCCTGTTGCAGTCAGGACTGCAAGCACCATTGCGGTGCGGAAACTTATCTGTGTGGACATGCCTCTCTCCTTTGCTTGTGGATGACAGTGCAGAGTGTTCTCGGAGCGCCGCTCTCTCCGTGTTCGTCAGCTCCCGGAATGCGGCAGTCTTCCCAAAAGGGCATATAGACCGACAGGCTCGCGCCGTGCTTCCGCCTCTCATTGCCGGAAAGTCTCGTATCAGGCTGCCGTCGAGACCTGCCCTTGGGTTTGGCCCCAGGAATTCATCGATCCGAGTACGCTAGCAAGGCGCTTGGCGCGACGCTGAACGTGTAAATTACGTCGGGGGGTGGAGTACGCTGCGGCATCGGGGGCGTTAATGGTTACGAAGAACTGCCCGAAGACTTTCCTCCAGTCGCAGAATTCTCGGACGTCAGCCGCCGCCGCGGGATCGGGTGGCGGCTTGGTTCTCCCGCAACGCAGCTTCAATCTCACGCACGAGCCGCCCGACAAGGTCTTCCCACTCCGCCCTTCGTGCCGCCCGAATTGGCGGCGGGAGTTGAGCGACCCTCGACAAGGCCGCTTCGGCTTCCGCGAGCTCCTCGCAGATATCGCGAAAGGTCCGATCCTTCTCGATCATCCGGCGGATGGTGAGTTCGAAATCTGGAAAACGGCGGACTGCTGCCGATAGAGCTGCACGCATATTTGTAGCTCTTCTTTCCATCTCGTTAGCCGACGTTGAGAAAATCTAGTCACTACACTGTTGCCGCAGCAAGAACGGGGATGTTAATTACATGCGTGACTGCGCGGCGGCAGGAAAACTCAGGCAGCGCAAGTCGTGGAAACAGCAAGAGGGAAGTTGTGATCCACGAAGAAGTACCTGGAAAAGGGAACACTGATCTCCCTGTAGCGGATTGCCACGGTCAGCTCGAGCGTGTCTTGAGTAGTCCAGACTTCGGTGCGACCGATCGCAAACATAGATTCCTCCGCTACGTCGTGGACGAGGCGTTGGCTGGGCGCGGGAACCGGATCAAGGCCTATTCGATCGCCGTCGAAGTGTTCGGCCGCGATGCCTCCTTCGACCCGCAGACGGATCCGATCGTCCGGGTCGAAGCCGGCCACCTGCGCCGGGCGCTCGAACGGTACTATCTGACCGCCGGACTGGACGACCCCATACTCATCGGCATCCCGAAGGGAGGCTATGTTCCCACCTTCTCGCGGCGCTATTCGCCTGGCCCGGTCCCCGAGGAGCCCGCGGTCGCAGCCGCACCGGCGCCGCGGCGGGCAAGCCTTGGACGCAAGCCTCTGGTCGCGGCGGCTGCGATCCTGTTCGTCGCCGCGGCCATGGCACTGGCCTGGGGCTACCCTTTCCGGTTTTCGCCGAGCAAGCCGGAAGTC
>DATMFK010000042.1:0-7529 GCA_035556195.1 Rhizobiaceae bacterium | reverse complement strand
CAGACTGTAGGCCAGGTACCAGCGCACGCAAAGCAGGATGACTGACTGGTCAAACTGGCGGCCCTTGAACATTCAATCCTCCGAAAGATCAGAAGCTCTCCTTGCCACAAAAACGGTATTCAAAACGTTGCAACACAACCGCGAAGCTTGCTGCCGATCAGGAGCACCGGCTTCTTCTTGTCCGACAGGAAACTGGCGGCTGCCGCGACGGCTGCCGCCAGTGTGCCCGCGTCGCTCGGTTCCGTGCCTGTGACTGCGCTGGCAGGCCCGGGTGCCGCGCATTCGGCGCCGGAGATGTTGCAGGCGATCTCGATATAGGCCGGCTTCCTCTCGCGCAGCGCGGTGCGGATCGCATGGTCGATCAGTGCCGGCGCCTCGTCGGCCGAGACGATGGAGACGGCGGCGCAGGTGAGCTTCCGTGCGATTTCGAGCTGATAGAGGAAATCCTGCGTGCCCAGCGTATGATGCAGCAGGTGCCCGGAGGCGTAGTCGTTGCTGTTCGGCGCGCCGGAGATGAGGATGACGGGCAGGTTTTCTGCATAGGCGCCGCCGATGGCGTTGAGCGCGGAAAGCGCGCCGACGCTATAGGTGACGACGGCGGCGGCCGCGCCGTTGGCGCGGGCGTAGCCTTCTGCGCTGAAGCCGCAGTTGAGCTCATTGGAGCAATAGACCTGCCTCAGATCCTTGTTCGTCAGAAGCTGGTCGAGCAGAACGAGATTGTAGTCGCCTGCAACCGCGAAATGATGCTTCAGTCCTATTTGGGAAAGACGGGCGGCGAGATAGGTTCCGACAGTGTATTTCACGGGAAACTCCATGTGTCTTTGACAAGAAAGATGAGTTTCCTTAGCAACCGTCTCGGATCGATACCTTATTCCGGATCAAAAAATGCGATTTTTCTTGAAACTGGTGGATTTCGGTAACGGAAGATTTCACCGTTCCGGAAATATTCGGAAGGCGGCGAGAGCCTGTTCGACGAGATGAAGATGCTCGACTGTGGACCGCCATTCCGGAGGGGCGGGCTCATCGACGAGGGGCAGGTCCTCCCCATCCGGCAGGCGTTCCTGCATGTTCTGGCCGTTGCTGATCTCGGCGCAGCGTCCGGCCACCCGTTCGACATGCGCCAGCAGGCCGTCTGGAACCGGCGTTGCGCCTTTTCGCAGGGCATCCGCCACCGACTCGCCGAAAAGCAGGGCCGAGGCGTAAAGGCGGATCGCGTGCCGGTCGTATCGCGCCGCGATCTCGTCGACCTGGCGTGCGACGAGGCGGCCGCGCAGCGACCACCGGGCGGAATTGCGCGCGGTGACGATGCCGGAACCGAGCGCGATGACGCTGTCATGGGCGCCCGACAGGCTATGCAGCGCGGCTTCACCCTTCTTCGGATCTCGCTCGCGCAAGGCTTCCGCGCATCTCGTAAAACCCGCGGCGAGGTTGCTCAGGAGGTCGCGGGCCGCGGCATCGACCATGCGGACGGGATCGGGCGTCAGCACGACCTGGCTGAAGAACAGGCCGACGGCGGCGCCGGTGGCGACGTCGAGCATGCGCACGGAGCCGGCATTGGCAGGCCCGAATGCGAGGACCAGGATCGCCGACACGCCCGCCTGGATGGGGACCACGGCGGAGAGCCCGTAGGTGGACGCCACGATGATTGCGATAAAGGCGGCGAGGCCGAGCCTGAAAAGCGGCACGCCGTCCGGCAGGAAGAGCGCCAGTTCGCCGACGACGATGCCGGTCGCGACGCCGATCAACAGCCCGATCGCCTGCCTGCCGTGGCTGGGCAGGCTGGGCGAAAGGCAGACGATCGCGCTGATCGCTGCGAAGAGGGGCTGCGGGTGCCCGAAAAGGTGCACGGCGAGCTCCCATGACAACACGGCTGCGACGGCGCAGGCAAGCGCATCGCGCCATGCCGCGGACAACCGCTCGGCAACCGTCAGCGAAAGGCTCTTCAAAACGATCTGCATTCCTGTTCCGTCCGCTTTCCCATGCATGCAGGGCTTGCCTGCCGTTCGACACGTTATCGGCGCCCGCCGACCTCATCAATGTGGTGCAGCATGTCGGCGGGGTCCTCATAGACGCGGAAGGCGCCGGACTGGCGCAGTTCGTCGAGCCCGTAGCCGCCGCTCAGCAGCCCGACGCCGAGCGCCCGGCAGCGAACCGCCGCCAGCATGTCCCAGACGCTGTCGCCGATGACCACCGCCGTCTCGATGGGTGCGCCGAGCCGTTCCGCCGCGGCCAAGAAGAGGTCGGGATCGGGCTTGCGTATTTCACCTGGTCGCGGGTGACGACAGGTATCCGCTGCGGGTCCACCCCGAGGGCCGCAAGGTTGACGGCGGCCGTCTCCATCCGCCCGCTCGTGGCGATCGCCCAGGAAATGCCGGCGTCCGTCAGCCAGGCGAGAAGCTCGCGCGCGCCGGGAAGCGGGCGGACACGGCCGGCCTGCCGCTGGTAGGCGGCCGCATGGCCCTGCCGCAGCCTTTCCACCCGCTCGGCGCTGATCTCCAGTCCGGTCTCGCGCAGGAGCTGGTTCGTGAACAGGCCGCCGCTCATGCCGATCTTGCGGTGGATGCGCCAGACGGACAGGTCGATGTCTTCCGCGTCGAGCGCGTCCTTCCAGGCGAGCACATGTTGGTAGACGCTGTCGACGAGCGTACCATCGAGATCGAAAAGAAAAACCGGCTTGATGCGCATGCTGTTTCTCCTGGTCGGACGAGTATGGCAGGTCAGATATGGCGCAGGATCTGGGCGAGGACAGGGGCGACGAGGATATTCATCAGCCCGACGAGCACCATGACGAGACCGGCGATCGAGCCTTCCTCCCTGCCGATCATGTGGGCCTTCGCGGTTCCCGCCCCATGCGCCCCGACCCCCAGGAGCGCGCCGCGCGCAAGCGCCGAGCGCAGCGGGAGCCATGCCAGGACGATATCGCCGAGCGCCGCGCCGAGGACGCCTGTCAGCACCACGAAGATCGCCGTCAGTTGCGGAATGCCGCCGATCTCGCCGGAAACCTCCATGGCGAAGGGCGTGCTGATCGAGCGCGGCAGCAGGCTGAGCCTGATCGCGCCGTCGAGGCCGACCACGGTTGCAAGGCCCCAGCCGGAGAGCACAGCGGTGGCCGTTCCGGCCAGCATGCCGGCGGCAAGCACCGGCCACTCCCGGCGGATGAGCGCGCGGTGCTCGTAGATCGGCACGGCGAATGCGACCATGGCCGGGCCGAGCAGGGCGACGAGCCACCCCGTGCCGCGGATGTAGTCCCGGTAGCTGGCGTGGAGCGAAAGGACCGCGATGACAAGAAGGACGGGCGTCACCGCCAGCGGCATCAGCCACCAACGCGGCCAGCGGCGGTGGAGGCGCTTGGCCGCGAGATAAAGGCCGATGGTGGCCAGGGACCAGAACAGGCCGCTAAACAGGCCCTGGGCGAGCGGATCATTCCACGACGTGATCGGCAGGGTCATTGCCTCGACCTCCATCTCCAGCAGAAATCGACGGTCAGCGCCGTCACGGCCATCACCGCAAGCGTTCCCACGAGGATCACGACGAGGATCTTCAGCCCGAGCAGGCCGAGGAATTCGGGATGGTCGATCACCGCCAGCACCGCCGGAACGAAGAAAAGCAGCATGTCGGCAAGGAACCATTGTGCGCCGCGCCGCATGCTGAAGACGCTGATGCGGTGGCTGGCCAGCAGCGCAAGCACGATCGCCATTCCGATGATGCCGCCGGGCAGCGGCAGGCCGACCAGCCGGGCCAGCGCTTCTCCGGCGAGCCAGAACGCAAGCAGGAAGCCCACCTGGAGCAGGCGGCTCGAATGGATGTGGCGACGGAATGAGACGGCGAACCTGCGAATGAACATGATCGTTCTCCTGAGGGAAATATATGTTGCGTCGCAGCATGATGGAAATGAATTGATTGAATAGATTATATTCTGATATGGAATTCTGATGGAAATCCGAACGCTCCGTGCCTTCGTCGAAGTCGTGCGCCAGGGGGGCTTCTCGCAGGCCGCCAAGACGATCTTCTCCACGCAATCGACCGTCAGCAAGGCGGTCAGGCAGCTTGAGGACGAGATCGGAACGCGGCTGCTCGACCGCATCGGCCATCGCAGCACGCTGACCGTCGCGGGAGAGGTCGTCTATCGCCGCGCGGTGAGAATCCTGGCGGAACGCGAAAGCCTGATGGCGGAACTCGACGACCTGCGCGGCCTCAAGCGCGGGATGCTGCGCCTCGGCCTTCCGCCGATCGGAAGCAGCACTCTGTTTGCGCCCCTGTTCGCCATCTATCGCAACCGCCATCCGTCGATCGACATCCGCCTTGCCGAACATGGCAGCGACCGGCTGGAGGAAATCCTGCATGTGGGCGAGATCGACCTCGCCGCCTCGCTTCTTCCTGTATCGGACGAGTTCGAATGGCAGGAGGTCCGCCGCGAGCCGCTGGTGGCCCTCCTGCAGACGGACCACGCGCTCGCAGCAAAGGCCTCCATCACCCTTGCGGAGCTGAAGGACCAGCCGTTTTTGCTGTTCGAGAGCGGCTTCGCGCTGAACAGGATCATCGTCAACGCCTGCCGGCGGGCGGGCGTCGAGCCCTCCGTCGCCGCGCGCAGCAGCCAGATCGATTTCATCGTAGAGCTGGCCGCCGCGGGTCTCGGCATAGCCTTCCTGCCGCGCATGATCGCCGAGCAGCGCAGCCACCCCGCCGTCCGCCACGTCACGCTCGTCGATCCCGGGACCGAATGGCATATCGCGATGATCTGGCGGCGCGGCGCCTATCTGTCGCATGCCGCGAAGGCCTGGCTGGCGCTGACGCGGGAATTTCATTCCGGCGATTGAGGGCAGCAACCTTTGCCTGCCGGTTCGTTCTCGAAGGCGGCGATATATGCAAGTGGACTTTGCGATATCCGGAAGCTATCAAATCACGACATGGATCTTTCAGTCGGGGGTTGACGTGGAGCTCAGGCATCTTCGGTATTTCGTCGCGGTCGCCGAGGAACGCCATTTCGGCCGGGCGGCCGAAAGGGTCGGTATCGGCCAGCCGCCGTTGAGCCAGCAGATCCAGGCCCTGGAACGCGAACTGGGCACGCAGCTCATCCGCCGCATACCCCGCAACATCGAACTCACCGATGCCGGCGTCGTGCTTTTGCGGGAGGCGCGGCTCATCCTTGCCCAGGCCGAGCATGCGATCGCCTGCGTCGGGCGCGCCAGCCGCGGGGAACTCGGCAAGCTGCGGATAGGGCTTACGCCGGCGGCCTCCTTCAGCTCGTTCGTGACGGGCGCGATGGATGCCTTCCAGAAGCTCTATCCGGATATTCTGATCACGTTGAGCGAGAGCGATTCAAGCCAGTTATTCCACGCGCTGGTCGAAGGAGAGGTCGATGTCGCCTTCACGCGGTCGCCGGCGGAGGACGAGCGCATCGCACTCGACGAGCTTTTCGATGAATCCCTGCTTGTCGCGCTTCCTGCCACCAGCCCGTTGGCCGGCTCGCCTGCTCTCACGATGGAAGCGCTCGCCGACCAGCGCTTCATCATGATTCCGCGCGACATCGCGCCCGTCGCCTACGATTCGATCATGGAGGCCTGCAAGGATGCGGGCTTCTCCCCGCAGATCATCCAGGAGGCGCCGCAGCTCGCCACGGCAGTCAATCTCGTCGCCGCCGGTCTTGGTATCTCGATCGTGCCGGCGTCGCTCCAGCATATCCATCCGCACGATATCGCCTACCGGCCCGTGAAGGACGTCGTGCTGTCGGCCAGCATCTGCCTCGCTTCGAGACGGGGCGAACCTGCGGTTCCCGTGCGCAATTTCGTCAAGATGACGCGCAACGCAGCCTCGCAAAGGAACAAGGGCGCCAACCGCCCCTGACCCGTCGGCTGCTCCGACAAGGCCGCTTCCGGGCGCCTATGGCGTCGAACGGAGCAACTTTCTCTTTTTTTGAGCCCCCTCAATGCGGCCTCCCGCGCAGCGCCGTATCCATCTGGTGTTTCCAACGGTTATGAAAAGGAGATTTATCATGACCGACAAGGTTCTCCAGCAGGCAGTTCTCGACGAACTGGAATGGGAGCCGAGCGTCGACTCGGCTCATATCGGCGTTACCGCGAACAACGGCGTCGTGACGCTCACGGGCCATGTCGCCACCTATCCGGAGAAGTGGGCCGCCGAGCACGCGGCCGGACGTGTCGCCGGCGTCAAGGCGGTCGCCGTGGAACTGGAAGTCCGTTTTCCCTACCAGAACAAGGGCGCCGACGACGAGATCGCCCGGCGCGCATTGCAGAGCCTCGAATGGGATGTCAGCGTTCCCGCCAACAGGGTGAAGGTGCAGGTCGAAAAGGGCTGGGTCACGCTGAGCGGCGAGGTCGACTGGTATTATCAGCGCAGCGCCGCGGAGGCCGATGTGCGCAAGCTCGCGGGCGTGGTCGGCGTCGGCAACCAGATCAAGGTGAAGGCCCGCGCCAGCGCCTATGACGTGCGCCAGAAGATCAAGGCGGCGCTCGATCGCAGCGCGCAGATCGAGGCGGACAACATCGCGATCACGACCGACGGCAGCAAGGTCACGCTCAGCGGCAAGGTCCATACCTGGTACGAGCGCAGTCTCGCCGAACGGACGGCGTGGTCGGCACCCGGCGTCACGCAGGTCGACGATCGCCTGACCGTCGGCTGACTTCCGTTCCGGCGCGGGACCGGCCGGCATTCGCCGCGGGGATCGTGCCGGATCGCTTCCTCTTCTCTTGGAGAGACCCAAAGCATTCCGGAAAACGCATCAGGTGCCGGTTTACGCGCCCGAGGCGAGCCGGGTGCGAACTGAAAAAGCGCATCCAAAAAGGAGAAATATCATGTCCGAATTGGTGGCTGTCGCATTCGACAAGCCCGACGAAGCCGACCGTGCCCTGACCGGCCTGATCCAGCTCGAGAAGGAATATCTCGTGGATCTCGAAGACGCCGTCGTCGTCATCCGCGGCCCGAACGACAAGATCCGCCTGAAGCAGTCGGTGAGCACGGTCGCCGCCGGGGCGGCTTCCGGCGGATTGTGGGGCAGCCTGTGGGGAACGCTCGTCGGCCTTCTCTTTCTCAGCCCGCTTGCCGGCTTCGTCGTCGGCGGGGTTGCCGGCGCTGCCGGCGGCGCGCTTTCGGGAACGCTGGTCGATTACGGGATCGACGACAAGTTCATCCGCTCCGTCGCCCAGTCCCTGAAACCGGATTCCTCGGCCCTGTTCGTGCTGGTCCGCAAGGTCCAGCCCGAGAAGGTGCTGGCCGAGGTGGAGAAGTACAAGGGGCATGTGCTGCGCACCTCGCTGTCGCCCGAAGCGGAAAAACGCCTCGGGGAAGCCCTTTCGAAACAGGCGGACGCCGGCCTTCCGCAAGCGTGACGCGGCTGCGATGACGCATTTCCACGGGCGGCCGCACAGGCCGCCCTCAGACCGCTGACAAACCCGCCGATTTTTTTGGCGGGTTTTTCGTTGGAGCGGGAAGGCGTCGCTGCGGGCGTTGACGCAGAGAAGATGAAGAAGGAGCCCGCGGGCTCACGCCCCGGCCATGTGTGGTTTCCGGGT
>DATMFK010000041.1:0-4894 GCA_035556195.1 Rhizobiaceae bacterium | reverse complement strand
TCTCATGGCCCGCCCGAAACCCTCCACGTTCGACAAGAAGAAGGTCGTCGCCGAGAACCGGCGCGCGCGGTTCGACTATTTCATCGAGGAGACGTTCGAGGCGGGGATCGCCCTGAGCGGGACCGAAGTGAAGAGCCTGCGCTTCGGTGAAGGGTCGATCGCCGAAAGCTATGCCCAGGTGCACGATGGGGAGGCATGGCTGATCAACGCCAACATCCCCGAATTCAGCCATGGCAACCGCTTCAACCACGAGCCCAAGCGGCCGCGCAAGCTGCTGCTGCACCAGCGCGAGATCGAGAAGATGATCGGCGCGGTGGAGCGCAAGGGGATGACGCTGATCCCGCTCAGCGTCTATTTCAACGCACGCGGCCGGGCCAAGGTGGAACTGGCGCTGGCACGCGGCAAGCAGACGCACGACAAGCGCGCCAGCCTCAAGGAACGCGACTGGAAACGCGACAAGGCCCGGCTGATGCGCGAGCGGGGGTAGGGGTTCGCGCGCCCCGGGCGCGATTCCGGCGTCCGGGCTCAGAATCCGATCGCCACACCTGCCCGGCCGCCGCTAGAGCCTTTGACGGTGGAGCCAACGAAGCCGCCGGTGACATAGACCTTGGGCGCCACCATCGCCGCTACGGTTCCTGCGAAGCCCTGCTCACCGTGATAGGTGGCGAGGTTGAAATTCACCGAGACCGTGCTGCCGGGCACGATCATCGTGCCGCCCAGCGCCATCGCGGCGGCGATGCCGCCGCTGGTTCGGCGCTCCAGCTCGGACAGGCCAAATTCCAGTTGGCCGATGCGGCCGCCAAGCTCGGCCATTTTCCCTTCCAGCGTGCCGATCCGGTTGCCGAGCGCATCGACCTGCCCGGCGACCAGCGCCGTGACATCGGTTTCGATAATGCTTACGCGGTTGTCGAGCGAGGCGACCTGGTTGCCCTGCGCCACCAGGCCGGTTTCGACGGTGGCGATGTCCCCGCTCAGCACGACGATGGCTTCGCCCTGCGTCTGAACGTCGTTGCCGAGTGCGGTGGTATCGGTTTCGAGTGTGCCCACGCGTCCGTCGAGCGCCGCGACTTGTCCGGCGTTGGCGGTGGCCTGTCCCTGCAACGTCGAGACGTCGCCTTCGATCTCGCCGACAAGGGCATTCAGCGCGGAGGTGTCATTCGTTCCGTGCAGGGAAGCGAGCCATTGGGTCTCCGTGCCGGTATAGCCGTTGGCCACCGCCGCCTGGAAGGCGCTGAGCCCCTCCGCGCCGGGCGGACCCTGCGGGCCGGGGGCACCCGGAACTCCCTGCGCGCCTTGCGGTCCCTGCGGACCCGCCGGTCCCTGCGGCCCTGCCGGTCCCGTGCCGGGCGGCAGCGCCTCCAGCGCATCGATACGGGTATCGAGCGTGGTCAGCACGCTATCCACCGCAGAGAAGGCACTACCCACATTGCCGTAGCTGCCGCCCTGGATGGCATAAGCCGGAGCGACGAACATCCCTTCGCTCCACGACGCGCCGCCGCCGAGCAACGTTGCCAGGTTCGTTCCCCAGGTATTGCGCAGTGTGTTAAGCTGGCCGAAATTGACGGCATCGCTGTCCTCCGTCCCGTCGGCGAGGTTGACGATGCGCCGGGTGAAGCCGGTCGTGGCGTCGGCGCTGCCGACCGAGACCGTGTCTGCCTGATCAGCGAGCGAGCCCTGGCCGAGCGCTACTGCGCCCGCCGCGGTCGCGTTGGCGCGCTCGCCGAGCGCGGTGCTGCGCAAGCCGCTTGCGGTGCTGAACGTCCCGATCGCAGTGCTGAACGGCATGGTCGCGTCGCTTCCTGTGCCGATCGCAGTGCTCGCCGAGCCCGGGGCGGTCGCGCCGTCGCCGATCGCGAGCGAGCTTTGCCCGGTGGCGCTGGGTGCGCCGAACCCGGCTGTGTTGTTGCTGTCTATCGGGATCGCCGCGATGGCTGCATTGAGCTGACCGAGGTTGACGGCGTCGGTCGCGTCGGTGCCGGCGGCGAGGTTGACGATGCGGCGCTGGAAGCCCGTCTTGCCGACCGAGACCGTGTTTGCCTGATCGGCGAGCGAACCCTGGCCGAGCGCTACCGCGCCCGACGCGGTAGCGTTGGAGAGAAAACCGAAGGCGGAGGCATTGGCTGCGGTCGCCTGAGCCTGTGCTCCGATCGCCGTGCTGTTATCGCCCGAAGCTGTGGTGCCATGTCCGATCGCAGTGCCATCTTCTCCCGAGGCGCTGTTTTGCCCGACCGCGGTGCTGCGCACGCCGCTGGCGCTGCTGTTCGAGCCGCATTCGATCGTACTACTGTCCCCTCCTAGCCCCCAATTGCATTCGGGTGTTGCATCCGCGCGGGCGGCGGATGGCGCCAGCATGATCGCGGTGAACGCGAGCGGCGCAGCGGCGGTGAGCAGTTTCCAGGACGATCGCATATGGTGTTTTCCCCCAGCCGGAATGCGCGCAGGATAGCCGAAGGCGACGCGGGGCGTTTTATCGTGCGTCCGTATCTCTTGCCCGTGCGTCCAATCGCGGGCTCGCGCGAGCGCGGGCGATGTCCTAGAACGGGGCCGGCGGCGCACGGGTCTCGGCCCGCGAATCGTTCGTAGGGGGGAACGATGGAACAGACCGGCGTGACGTGCACGCGCTTCTCCACCAATGGGCTGTCCGGCGACGAAGGCTGGGAGGCCTGGCGCGGCATGTTGGCGCCGCTGTTCGACATCCGCGAGGAGAACGCGCCGCATCGCTTCCGGGCCGAGATCGACGCTTTCGATCTGCGGAAGATGCTCGTTGCCCGGCTCGCATTCGGCGGCGTGCGGCAGACCGGGCTGCGCTCGCCTGAACTGATCCGCCGTAGCGGCCTCGATCACTATGCGGTTGAGCTGTGCCTGGAAAATGATGGCTACCTTTGCGAGAGTGGGAGCGGCACCGCCGATTTCGGGGCGGGGAGTATCGCCGTGCTCGATTTGGGGCAGGCCAATGCCCTCACTTCCGAGAACTCCGTCTCGATTACGCTGACCGTGCCGCGCGAGACCCTGGATTGCTGCTGCCCCGGCGTGGAAAGGCTCCACGGGACGCGGATCGGGACCGGACTCTCCGGGCTGCTGGCCGATCACATGCGGTCGCTGTACCGGCATCTTCCGAAGATCGGCGAGGCCGAGGCGGATTCGGTCGTCGAGGGGACGATCGCATTGGTCAGCGCATGCCTCGCGCCTTCGTCGCGCCGGCTTGGCGAGGCGAGAGCCGTCATCGATTGCACTCTGTTCGATCGCGCCAGGCGGCATATCGAGGCCCGGCTCGACGATCCGCACCTGACGCCGACGGCGATCTGCGCCGCAGTCGGCGCATCGCGTTCCAATCTATACCATCTGTTCCGGCATTCGGGCGGGGTCGCCCACTACGTTCGGGAGCGGCGGCTGCGGTGCATCTATGCGGCCCTGCGTGCTCCCACGGAGCGGCGCAGTATCGCGGAACTGGCTTATTCCTATGGCTTTACCAGCGCCGCCCATTTCAGCCGCGCGTTTCGCGAACTGTTCGGCTGCTCGGCGCGCGATGTCCGCGATCTCGCTCGGACGCGGGCTCTTTCCCTCCCACGAGAAGCTACGGCTGCGGGTTCGGTGGAGAGCTGGCTGAAGAACCTGCAAGCGCACTAGGCTCCGGACTCAATCAGCACCAGAATGTGATGGCGGCGGCGAGGAAGACGCCAGCCATGTAGTTGGCGGCGAGCTTGTCGTAGCGTGTGGCGATGCGTCGCCAGTCCTTGAGGCGGCACCAGAGGCGTTCGACGAGGTTGCGGGTTCGATAGACGTTGCGGTCGTAGGGGATCGCCGTCTTGCGGCTGCGGGTGGAGGGGATGACGACCTTGGCGCCTTGGGTCTGGACGGCGGCGCGGATGGCGTTGCTGTCGTAACCGCGGTCGGCGATAAGCGCGTCGAAGCGACCTCGCGCTGCCTCGATCAGCGCCGGGGCCATCGTCATGTCGGATGTATTTCCAGGTGAGATCAGCAGGATGCGTGGTCGTCCGGCAGTGTCGGTCAGCCCGTGGATCTTGCTGGTGCGCCCGCCGCGGGATGTGCCGATGCCTTGGACGAAGGCCCCCCTTTTGCGCCCGCTGCTGAACGGTGGACCTTGATGCTGGTCGAGTCGATCGCGACCGATCCCCAGGCGCCACTATGCCCGGTCAGCGCCTCGAACACCGCGAACCACACGCCCTGCCGGCTCCAGCGATGAAAGCGGTTATAGATCGTCGTGTACGGCCCGTACTCAGGCGGGCAGTCGCGCCAGCGCGCTCCGCTCTTGAGCATATGCACGATCCCCGAGATCACTCGGCGATCATCAACACGGTGCGCTCCGCTGCGTCCCTGCGGAAGAAGCGGCTCGATCTTCCCCCACTCCGCATCGCTCAACCACGTCAGTTGCCGCGCCATCTAAAGCCTCCGCTCTAAGCAGAAGCTTTGAATCAGCACTCACCCTCTCGCGCAAGCTGATTGAGTACGGAGCCTAGGCTATATCGCCATTCAGCCCTGACGGCCTGCAAATGGCGGCTTTCCGCGTTTCCGGTGCTTACGTGCCATCAGCACCCGGTGCTCCTGGGCACGCAAAATCGCCTTTTTCTCCTCGCCATCAGCTGAATGGCGATACAGTCTGGATTCGCGAATGCCCGGTATCCGGTTTGCGCCGCCCTCCGTTCACATCTTGGCCACGGGCGTGGATATAAAGCGCGCTTGCGCTTGCGAGGCACACCGCCCAACACGACATGAGGCCATGAGCAGTTTCCGTTCCAAGACCTTCCTGGCGGATTTCCTTCGCCGCAACATGCCGACGCGCGAACAGATGGAGGAGAACCGCTTCGTCCGCCCGTTCGCGCATCGCGTGTTGCGATCGGAACTGTGGCGGTTCACCCGTCGATCGGTGCCGCGC
>DATMFK010000040.1:0-47315 GCA_035556195.1 Rhizobiaceae bacterium | reverse complement strand
GCGCGCCGCAACCCGTTCACGCAGATCCACCGAGTATGGTTTGCTCATTCATGCCAGCCTCCTTCCGGCCTACATGATGAATCACATTTCAAGTTATTCGGGAATCCTCATCCGATTCACTCAAGCATGATCCCGCTCTAGCCTAAGACCGTCTGCAGCCTTTCAAGATCCGCTAGCTGGGCTTTGGTCGCCTCGTAACCCAGTGTGATCGCCTCGTCTGCACGGTGGAATTCGGATAGACCGATATGGCCGAGCTTCGGCTGAAGCGAGAGATCCGGCGGGTCACCGGCGAGGCGGGCGCGCGAGATGCGGTCCTGGATGATGTTGAACGCCTCCACCATCACGCCCATGACACCCAGTCGCGCTTCCCGTGTCGCGGCGCCGCCGCCGGGTCGGCCAGGCGGATTTGCGTCCCTTTCCACAACCAGTTCGCCGGCGCTGTGCTTGATCACCGCGGCGCGGCCGTAAAGGTCGTAGTGGAGATTGACGGCAACCACCAGGGGTTGCTCATACGCCCGGCAGACCGATACCGGAACGGGGTTCACCAGTGCCCCGTCCACGAGCACGCGCTTGTTGGCTGTGACCGGCTCGAATACACCGGGCAAGGCGTATGAGGCGCGCATCGCGGTGATCAGCGAGCCGCTCGACAGCCATATTTCGTGGCCGGTGCGAATTTCAGAGGCGACGCAGACGAACGGCTTGGGCAGGTCGGCGAAAGTCACGCCATTGAGATGCTGCTGAAGCCGCGCGTTGAGCTTCATCCCTCCGAAAAGGCCGCCACCCACGAATTGCAGGTCAAGAAGCCCGAAAATCCGTCGCTTGGTGAGGCTTCGGGCGAATTCCTCCAGCTCGTCGAGCTTGCCGGCCAGATAACACCCCCCGACCAACGCACCGATCGAGGTGCCGGCGATCATGTTGATCTCGATACCTGCCTCGTCGAGGGCCCGCAGCACGCCGACATGGGCCCAGCCGCGTGCAGCTCCGCCGCCGAGCGCCAATGAAATGCCCGACTTCTTGGCCGGCTTTGCTTCGGATGTCCCGCCTGGTGAGTCCACGTCAGCCCTGACGCGCATCGACGCCCATTCGAGCATCGCATACTCCCTTCTCTCCACTCCCTACTTTACAGGGCATAAACGTATAGGAAGGATGAATTCTGGCCGTTTTCAAATCCCTGGTCGTCAACTCTTCGCAGAATACACGTTAGAACTATCGAACAAGGGTGCGCTTCCATCCTGCTTGAGACGTATCCCGCCTTCACCGGACTCGACGCTTCTGTAAAAGCAGGAACGTCGGCCGGTGTGACAAGTTGCGTCGTGCCCCGAAACTTTTACTCTCAGCCATACCGCATCCTGGTCGCAATCGGTTCGCAGCTCGACAACGTGCTGAAAGTTCCCCGACGTCTCCCCTTTCTTCCAAAGTGAAGCACGAGAACGTGACCAATAATGGGCAATCCCGGTCTCGATCGTAAGGGCCAGTGCCTCGGCGTTCATGTGAGCCACCATCAGCAACATGCCGTCGCCGGCATCCGTGACGACGGCCGTGACGAGGCCATTGGTATCGAAGCGCGGAGAGAAAACCTCGCCTTCTTCCAGAACCTTCTTGTCGGAGGCAGGCCGCGGGAAATCGATCGGCGCCATGGCCGGTTCCTTTCGACAGAGACCAAGTTACGAGATTTCCACTTTGCCGAGGCGCTAGCTTCCGGTACGCACCATCGTGACGAAGCGTACCTGCTCCTCGGGGCTGTCCTTGAATGCTCCGGTGAAGGTGGAAGTCAGTGTCCTCGAACCTTGCTTGCGGATACCGCGCATGGCCATGCACATGTGCTCGGCCTCGATCATCACGGCGACGCCGCGCGGATTGAGCACCTCCTGGATCACCCCGGCGATCTGGGCAGTCATCGCCTCTTGGGTCTGCAAGCGCTGCGCGAAGATGTCCACGACCCTGGCGATCTTCGAAAGGCCGACGACCTTGCGGTCAGGCAAATACGCCACATGGGCGGTGCCGATAATCGGCACCATGTGGTGTTCGCAATGAGAATGGAACTGTATGTCCTTGATGAGAACGAGATCGTCGTAGCCGGCGACTTCCTCGAAAGTCCTGCCGAGTTCTTCTGCGGGATTCATGTCATAGCCGGCGAACATCTCCCGATAGGCCTTGGCGACGCGCTTCGGCGTGTCAACCAGTCCCTCCCGGTCCGGATCGTCACCGGCCCAGCGCAGCAGCACGCGAACGGCAGCTTCGACTTCCTGCTGGCTCGGACGGTCGGCGGCCGCCTTGGCGGTGGTATCGGGCGCGGGAATGAGTTTCTTGATCACGGCATCCATAAAGGCGTCTCCCGTAGTTCCTCTCCAGGGAGGAACGAGTTGAACGGACCACTGCCTGTTACGGGTTCCGCGAACATCTCGTTCTGGCCCGAAAGCGGCATGTTCTCCTTCCGACGCGAGCAGACATGGCTTGCCGGCGCCGGAACCCGATCATTATATATGAGGCCGTGAGCCGATTGAAAGACGTGCCTGCTGCACGGAACGTTCGCCTAAAGGCGACAAGGCGAAATAGCGATGATCAACGACGTCTATAACGCGAAAATACTGGGATTTGCCGGAAACATCGCCCGCATCGGCCGGCTCGACCACCCCGATGCGACAGCGACGGCCCATTCCAAGCTCTGCGGCTCGACGGTGACGGTCGACCTCAGCATGGACGGCGATATCGTCACGGACTTCGCCCATGACGTCAAAGCCTGCGCGCTCGGTCAGGCTTCGTCGTCGATCATGGCCCAGAACGTGGTCGGTGCCACCTCGGCCGAACTTCGCGAAGTCCGCGAGACCATGCGCAAGATGCTGAAGGAGAACGGCGCGCCGCCCGATGGCCGGTTCGCAGACCTGAAGTATCTGGAGCCGGTTCGCGACTATAAGGCGCGCCATGCGTCGACCATGCTGACCTTCGACGCAGTCGTCGACGCGATCGGCCAGATCGAGAAGAAACGGGCAGGCGAGGCTGCCTGATCAGTTTTTTCGAATGTGTTCCATCCCGGTCATAGCAGCTTCGGGAACCGATCCGGGGTCGTCCTCCGCCGGGCAGCCATTGCGATTCCCGACCCCGAACGACATCTATGGGGGATGGGTGCTCGGAGACGATCGGCGCAAATGAACCATGGCCACCAGGTGCATGCGAGCCGCGGGCGGGGGCGCAACTGGTCCGGTGCGTGGGCGAAGACGCCCGGGCGCCTGTTCGGCACGGCATTTGTCCGGCTCTATCAATTGACGCTTTCCGGCTTCGTGGGAAATTCCTGCCGTCATCTGCCCACCTGTTCGGAATACGCCTACGAGGCGATAGCGCGCCACGGGCTGTGGGCCGGTGGATGGATGGGGCTTTTCAGGATCATGCGTTGTGGGCCGGGCGGCACGCACGGCATAGATCGCGTGCCTGAGCGTCTCGACGATAGCTATCGCTGGTTTCTGCCCTGGCGCTACTGGCTGATCGGCAGAAAAACCGATTGCGGCTGAACGGCCGACGCGTCCTCAACTCTTTACGGCTTTTCGATTCGCCACTATTACCGGCGCGCCGGATTGGCTGGCACACCACCCGCGCTCGTTTGCGGGACTGGATAGGAGAAGCATCTTGTCTGACCAAGTTTCCCTCACATTTCCCGATGGTTCCGTCCGCTCCTACGATGCGGCGACGACCGGTGCGCAATTGGCCGAGCAGATCTCGAAGTCGCTTGCCAAGAAGGCCGTCGCCTATGTGCTCGACGGAACGGTGCGCGACCTTTCCGACCCGCTTGGCCATTCCGGCGCGGTCGAGATCATGACCCGCGACGATCCGCGCGCACTGGAGCTCATCCGGCACGACGCCGCCCATGTGCTGGCTGAAGCTGTGCAGGAACTGTGGCCGGGGACGCAGGTCACCATCGGGCCGGTCATCGAAAACGGCTTCTATTACGACTTTGCGCGCAACGAACCCTTCACGCCCGAGGATTTTCCGGTCATCGAGAAGAAGATGCGGGAGATCATCGCTCGAAACAGGCCGTTCACCAAGGAGGTCTGGTCGCGCGAGAAGGCCAAGCAGGTGTTCCGCGACAAGGGCGAAGCCTACAAGGTCGAGCTGATCGACGCAATTCCCGAAAACCAGGACATCCGGATCTACAGCCAGGGCGAATGGTTCGACCTCTGTCGGGGCCCGCATATGGCTTCGACGGGCCAGATCGGCGGCGCATTCAAGCTGATGAAGGTTGCCGGCGCCTACTGGCGCGGCGATGCCAACAACCCCATGCTGACGCGCATCTACGGCACGGCTTGGGCCGATCAGGCGCAACTCGACGCCTATCTTCACATGCTCGAGGAGGCAGAGAAACGCGACCATCGCCGTCTCGGCCGCGAAATGGATCTCTTCCATTTCCAGGAAGAGGGGCCCGGTGTCGTATTCTGGCACGCCAAGGGCTGGAAGATGTTCCAGAACCTGGTGTCATATATGCGCCGCCGTCTCGGCGATCTAGGCTACCAGGAGGTGAACGCACCGCAGGTGCTCGACAAGTCCCTCTGGGAGACCTCCGGACATTGGGGCTGGTACAAGGAAAGCATGTTCAAGGTGCAGTCGGCCGGCGACGAGACCGAAGACGAGCGGGTCTTCGCCTTGAAGCCGATGAACTGCCCCGGCCACGTCCAGATCTTCAAGCACGGTCTGAAGTCCTACCGCGATCTCCCGATCAAGTTTGCGGAATTCGGGGCAGTACATCGTTACGAGCCGTCGGGCGCGCTCCATGGGCTCATGCGCGTGCGTGGCTTCACACAGGACGATGCGCACATCTTCTGCACCGAGGAGCAGCTCGCGGACGAGTGCCTGAAGATCAACGATCTCATTCTCTCGACCTATGCCGATTTCGGCTTCGACCAGATCGAGGTGAAGCTTTCGACGAGGCCGGACAAGCGCGTCGGCTCCGATGAAGCATGGGATCACGCCGAAGCGATCATGGCCAGCGTGCTGGAAACCATCAGGACGCAGTCGAATTCGATCAAGACGTCGGTCAATCCGGGCGAGGGCGCGTTCTACGGTCCCAAGTTCGAATATGTGCTACGCGACGCCATCGGACGCGAATGGCAGTGCGGCACGACCCAGGTAGACTTCAACCTGCCGGAGCGCTTCGGCGCCTTCTATATCGGACCCGATTCCGAGAAGAAGCAGCCGGTAATGGTGCATCGCGCGATCTGCGGCTCCATGGAGCGCTTCCTCGGCATACTGATCGAGAACTATTCAGGGCATTTCCCGCTTTGGTTCGCGCCGCTGCAGGTCGTGGTCGCGACCATCACCTCCGATGCCGATGATTATGCCCGCTCGGTGGTCGAGAAGCTCAAGGCGGCCGGTCTCTCCGCCGAAGCGGACCTTCGAAACGAGAAGATCAACTACAAGGTGCGGGAGCACTCGCTCTCCAAGGTGCCGGTCATTCTGGTCTGCGGCAAGCGCGAGGCCGAGGAAGGCACCGTCAACATGCGTCGGCTCGGCTCGCGCGACCAGGAATCGAAGACGCTCGATGCCGCAGTCGCCGCGCTGGCAGAGGAAGCGCTTGCGCCGGACTTGCGGCGCAAGCGCTTGGCGAAGGCTGCGTGAAAGACAAGGAACTGCGGGACAGGAAGCTGTCCCGAGATCCTATTTGGATGCATTATTTGAAGGGCGCTGATTTGCGGCCGGTCGCGAGTTGCCCCTCACTGTCCTGCCGGACATCTCTCCCCGCAATGCGGGGAGAGAGACGGCGGCCGCATCCCTTTGGCCAGTCGCCAACGGTGGAGGATTGGCGAATAGGAGACCGCATCGGTCTTCTCCCCGTCCTTGACGGGGAGAAGGTGCCGGCAGGCGGATGAGGGGCTTGCATCTGCTCGTCCCGACCCAAATCGAGGCCGGAAGGCCGGATCAATCGGCCTGGTCTTCGGCGGCAGCGGCGGAAATCCCATCGGTTGCCAGGACCTCGATCTCCTGATTGCGGCCGGGAATGACGGTGAAGTCTCGCTGATAGATGCGGTCTCGATTTTTTGCCACGACGGCATATTCCCCCTCGGCGAGCACGACCGAGGCATAGGCGCCCACGCTTTCGCGGACGGGATCTCCGGAATCGCTGACGATCGACCAGGACGTGTCGGCGATCGCTTCCCCACCTGCTTCTCGCACCAGCTTCAAGGTTATCTCCGCCGCGTGGTGCTCGACCGTCGCTTCGGTGAGCTTTCCTGCTTCCACGCGGATATCGGAACGGATGACCGCGTTGACCGACCCATAGGTCGAGATCACGTGATAGGTGCCTGCGTTGAGCCGCACCACTCTGTTTGGCTTGACGTCTTTCACGATGAGCGCACGGTCGCCGTTTGCATCGGCCGTGGCCTCATAAATCGAAAACCGCAACTTGCCCGGCGGGACTTTCATGTTTCCGGACAGCACTGCGTCCAGCTTCAATCCACCCGCGTCGAGCACGAGGCTATCGCGCCGCGCCTCCCGGCCCACCGTGATTCGCTTGGTCGCGCCGGCACGGCCAAACGATGCATGGACCAGATAGCTGCCAGGCGCGAGTTGGAACACGCTCGTGCCGCCTTGCGCCGACGCGATGAGCGGCAACTTGCCGTCAGGCCCGGCGTCGGGCTTGAATATTCTCCAAACGAGGCCGCGCTTGAGTTCCGGCGTGTCTTCGGTGAGTTGAGCGGCAAGGGTGATCTGGCCCTGGCCCCGCGCCAACGTGCCTTGCCCTTGCGCCGGCGCATAATGCGCGGCACCGGGAATGCTGGGCCTTCCACCGGTTTCCTGGGAATACGCATGGCACACCCCTGCCAACAGCATGGCCGTCAGGCTTGGCAGGATCAGGAGTCTGTAGCGGCCGGCGATCATTGCTTGCCATCAAACCCATGGCAGTGGCAATTTCAAGACCAAATCGGCCGGCATGACCGCCGGTTCAGTATTCAGCCGAGCGTACCGTTTTTCCGTGAGGGTCCGCTTCAGCAAACGACCCCAGGAGAACGAGGAATGAGCAATCCGATAGTCGATTTCATGCTGAACAGGAGTTCCGCGCCCATCCCCGAGCTACGCGAGCCGGCGCCCTCCGACGCGGAGATCGAAACGATGATCCGAATCGCGTCGCGGGTGCCCGACCACGGCAGGCTCGAGCCGTGGCGCTTCATCCTCTATCGCGGCGACGCCCGTCTGGCGATCGGCGAGAAGCTTGCGGCGCTCGCCGAACAACGCGAGGGCCCGCTCGGCGAAGGGCGCCGCCAACAAGAAATGAGCCGCTTTTCAAGGGCGCCGCTCGTCATTGGCGTCGTGTCGAGCCCCAAGGATCATCCCAAGATCCCGCAATGGGAGATGTTCCTTTCTGGTGGAGCCGCGGCCATGAATCTGGTGATCGCCGCCAATGCGCTCGGCTATGCCACGAACTGGATCACCAACTGGTATTCCGACGTCGAGGAGGGGCGACGGATATTGGGGCTTGCCCCGCACGAGCGGGTCGTCGGCTTCATTCACATCGGCACCTTCGACAAAACGGCGCCTGAACGTCAGCGCCCGAATGTTTCGGCGCTTTATGCCGACTACTCAGGACCTTGGACGGAGAGCTGAGCGTGTTCTATGAACCAGTGAAGGGGCACGGCCTGCCCCATGATCCGTTCAAGGCGATTGTTGCACCTCGACCCATCGGCTGGATTTCCACAGTGAGCGGGCAGGGCGAGGTCAACCTGGCGCCCTATTCCTTCTTCAATGCGATCTCCAGCAAGCCTCCTTTGGTCATGTTCTCCTCGGATGGCGACAAGCACAGCACCACTTTCATCCGTGAAACGGGCGAGTTCGTCGTCAATCTGGTCGGGAACACGCTGGCGAAGAAGATGAACGCCAGCGCCGTAGATGCGCCGCGCGGCGTGAGCGAATTCGGCTATGCCGGGTTGACGTCCGCGCCGTCGCGACTGGTCGCGCCCCCTCGCGTCGCGGAAGCCCCGGCTGCGCTCGAATGCAAGGCGACAGAGATTTTCCGGCCGAAGACCATCGATGGCGAAGCATCGGAGAACGTGGTGGTGATCGGCCAGGTGGTCGGTGTTCATATCGATGACGCCATGCTCACGGACGGCCTGTTCGACGTGGTCAAGGCAGGCAACGTGTCGCGCCTCGGCTACATGGATTATCTGACCGTCACCGAGACTTTCGCGATGCGCCGGCCGCGCTGGAACACCGACTAGATTTAGACCGCTTTCGCTCGCGCGAGCAGGCGTTCTGCGAGCCTGAGGTGAGGGCGGTCATACATCTTCCCGTCTATGGCGACCACCCCGGGATTCCCCGCGGCTCGGAAGGCGTCAACCACCGCCTGCGAGCGAGCGACGGCTTCAGGCGAAGGCGTGAAAACCTCGTTGATGACGGCAACCTGCGCCGGATGGATCGCCATCTTCCCCGTGAACCCGTCACGTTCCGCCTCGACGCATTGAGCCCGGAAGGCATCGAGGTCGCGGAAATCCGGAAACACCGTGTCGATCGGCTCGGTTTCCGCAGCCGATGCAGCCAGCAGCGTGAGCGTACGCGCCAGCCGGAAAACATCGGTATAACGCCCTTCCGCGTCCCGAGTGCTGCGTGCGCCGATCGCCGCCGACAGGTCCTCCGCACCCCAGGTCATGCCTCGAAGGCGCGGCTCGGGGCGATAGCTGCCGGCTGCAAGCACGCCGGCCGCGGTTTCCGTGATCAGCGGAATGATTCGCGTGCTTCCGTCGACAATGCCGTTTTCTGCCTCGTGGACCCTGAGCTTTGCCGAGAGATGCGAGACGTCGGCGCCGCCATTTGCCTTCGGCAGCATGATTCCGTCCGGCCGTACGCGCATCAGCGCGGACAGATCGTCGTCGACAAGTCCGGACGACAGGTCGTTGACGCGGACATAGACGCGAACAGCGCTCTCGCGACGCCTTTCCGCAATGAAGGCCGACGCGATGTCGCGCGCTGCCGCTTTGCCTGTCGGCGCGACCGAATCTTCGAGGTCGACAATCACGGCGTCCGCTCCGGACTGGAAGCCTTTCTCCAGCTTCTTCTCGGAGTCGCCGGGAACGAAGAGCAGCGAGCGCATTAGGCCTCCCCGTTTTTCTTCATCATCATCGCCTGGCGGACGCATTTTGCGACGAGCTTGCCGTCTTGATTGAAGGCACGATGCTCGAATTCAACGATTCCACGATCAGGGCGGGATTTCGATTCCCGAACCGACTTGATTTCCGTCTCCACGCGTATCGTATCGCCGTGGAACACGGGATGCGGAAACACCGTCTCCGTCATGCCGAGATTGCCGATCGTGGTTCCGAGCGTCGTGTCGTGCACGGAAATGCCGATCATCAGGCCAAGCGTGAAAAGCGAGTTCACCAGGGGCTTGCCCCATTCGCTCCGTGCGGCGAAATCGAAATCGATGTGGAGCGGCTGGGGATTGAGCGTCATCACCGAAAACAGCATGTTGTCGCTTTCGGTCACGGTCTTGCGTAGCGGGTGATGGATCACCTGGCCAACAACGAATTCGTCGAGAAAAAGTCCGGACATCGTCTCCTCACCAGCTATCAGGCAGGGTCATAGGCGGTGAGGCCAGCTCCCGCAAGCCGGTTAAAGAACATGGTGAACCGTTCGTAAACCTTTGGCGCCTAGCTTCATCCCACGGGCGTTGGGGAGCTACCGGGGTGACAGTCGTCAGGCATTTCCTGAAATGGATCAATACGGCGCGCGTGTCGGAACGCGCCGCTGCCGCAAGCGCTCTTGCCCAGGCTTATGCCGGCAAAAGCCTGCCATTCGAGGATCGTTGCGCCGCGGAAGCAGCACTTACCCTCTTGCTCGAAGACCCTTCGGCGAAAGTGCGCATGGCGATCGCGGAAGCGCTCTCGATGAGCCGGCATGCGCCGCCTCAGATCCTGGCGGCGCTCGCCTCGGATCAGCCCGACATCGCTTCGCTGGTTCTTGCCCGCTCGCCGCTCTTCAGCGACGACGACCTGATCGACCGCGTGGCATCGAGCGTCGGTGCCGTCCAGCGGATCATCGCCGGTCGCCCCTATCTTTCCATGGCCGTGTCGGCGGCCATCGCGGAATTGGGCGAGGCCGAAGCATGCATCGCGCTGCTCGCCAATTCCGGCGCCGATATCGCATCGCTGAGTTTCCGGCGCATCGCCGAGCGTTTCGGTGACGTGGCCGCTGTGCGTGAGGCCTTGGTGGCCGATCCCGAGCTGCCCTCCGATTGCCGGCACATGCTGCTGGTGAAGGTCGGCGAGGCACTCCGGCGATCGCCCCTGGTGACGGCCTCGATTGGCCAGGTCCGAGCGGAGAGGATCACGCGCGACGCCTGTATCAAGGCTTCCATGACCCTTATCGACGGCATCCGTTCCAAAGAGCATGCGGCGCTTGTGGAGCATCTGAGATTGCGCGGCGATCTGACGAGTGCCTTCATTGTGCGGATCGTTGCATATGGGAAGATCGATTTCTTCGGTTCGGTGCTCGTCGCGCTGACCAAGCAGCATCGGAAACGTGTGACCGCTTTGCTTGCGGGAGGGCGCGATGTTGCCCTGGCGGCGCTGTTTCGGGCGGCCGGCCTGCCCGCATCCATGGACCGGATCGTTCTATGCGCCCTCAAGGCTTGGCGCGAGGTTGCGGACGGCAGGCGGATCGCCGGCGCGCAGGAGGTTTCCTGGCTCATGCTGAACGAGCTCGGCGATCGGCCTGCCGATACCAACCTGGCCGCGCTCCTGAAGTCGATCCACCTCGAGGCGTTGCGCGGCAACGCGCGCGAGCATGCCCTGGCGATTGCTGCTGCCTAGCTCAAAGTCGAAAGCAGCTCACCAGCCGGCTACGATCCGGATCCAGCAGCACTGTCGCGAAGGCATTGATCTCCGGGGCAAATCGCGCCGCCGGCTTTTGATCAGTCCTCGCCGGGCCTACTCAGCCGCCTCCTGGCGCGCTGTTCCAGCTTCGGGATCGATCGCCTTGAAGTTTCCGAGCAGCTTGTCGAGGTAATGAATGAAATGGATCTTGTCCTCGGTCGAGAATCCGAGCAGCGCCTCGTCATAGTAGTCGGCGATGACCGGGCGCATGTTCTCGTCCCAAAGGCTCTGCCCCTTCGGCGTCAGGCTCACCAGGCGCGACCGGTTGTCCCTGGGATCGACGATGCGTTCGACGTAGTCCATCGATTCGAGGCGCGAAAGCACCCCGGCGAGGTTCTGACGGGAGACGAGCAGGAAGGTCGCCAGATCGCCAACAGCCACCCCTCGCGCGAATGCCGGGCGGGTCAGCGCGCCAAGGACTGCCCATTGCTGGGTGGTGACCCCGTACTCGTCGAGTGCCCGCGTGCCGGTCTTATGCAGCATGTTGGCGCATTGGTAGAGGCGGAAAAACAGCCTGTTGCTCAACCCGAGGGACAGGTCGCGAAATCTGTCGACGTCTTTCATCATCTCGCCAATCTGCCTCCCGCCCGAACCGTGGTCAAGGGATTGCGCCATGGTCTAGGCAAAAGGAATAACGCAAATATATTGACATATCAGATGCCGCGTCGTTAGATGCCGTGCCAGGATGGCCAATGAGAAAGCGGTAGCCAGCTGTACCGCAAGGTGGCGTTAGAGGCTACGCTGCGCGCAACGCCTCTAGGCCTATGGTCAAGCAGGGAGTCAGCCGTGCGCGGATTGAAAGGTAAAGTAGTTGTCATAACGGGCGGCGGCGGCGGTATAGGCTCAGCGACCTGCCAGCGCTTCGCCGAGGACGGTGCAAGGGTGGTTGTCGCCGACATCAGCGCCGAGGCCGCAGCTTCTGTCGTCGATGCGATCAATTCGGCCGGCGGCGAGGCGACCGCGATGGTCGTGGATCTTGTCGACTACGCCGCCACGGCCGCCGCCGTGTCGAAGATCGAGAAGGAGTTCGGCACGCTTGACGTGCTCGTCAACAATGTCGGCTGGGATATCTTCGTGCCTTTCCTGAAGTCGGAGCCCGACTTCTGGTCGAAGATCATCGACATCAATCTGCGCGCGGTTCTGAACGCCACCAAGCCTGTCGTGGCCTCCATGGTGGCGCGTGGCGTCGGCGGGCGCGTCGTGTCGATCGGTTCGGATGCCGGTCGGGGCGGCTCCTCCGGCGAGGCGGTCTATGCGGCCTGCAAGGCTGGCGTGATAGCCTTCTCCAAGACCCTTGCGCGCGAGCACGCCCGCCACGGCATCACCTTCAATGTGGTCTGTCCCGGCGTCACCGAGACGGCGATGCTCGAGAATTTCATGGATGCCGCGGGCGATAAGGAGAAGCTGCGCGCCGCCTTCACCCGGGCGGTGCCGTTAGGGCGTCTGGGTCGTCCCGAGGACCTGCCAGGGGCCATTTTGTTCCTGTCGAGCGATGACGCCGCCTTCATCACCGGTCAGGTGATCTCGGTCTCGGGCGGCCTGACGATGCACGGTTGAGGAGCAAGCCATGACCTACGAGGATATCCTGTTCGAGGTGAGGAACGGCGTCGCCACGATCACCATCAACCGGCCCGAGAAATACAATGCCTTCCGCGGCAAGACCTGCGAAGAGCTGATCCACGCCTTCAACAAGGCGGGATGGGACAAGGAGATTGGCGTCATCGTCCTGGCAGGCGCAGGCGACAAGGCCTTCTGCACCGGGGGCGACCAGTCGGCCCATGAGGGCCAATATGACGGACGCGGCACGATCGGCTTGCCGATGGAAGATCTGCACTCGATCATTCGCGACGTGCCCAAACCGGTGATCGCGAAGGTTCAAGGCTTCGCCATCGGCGGCGGCAACGTGCTGTGCACGATCTGCGATTTCACCATCGCCGGCGACAAGGCGGTCTTTGGCCAGGTCGGTCCCAAGGTCGGGTCGGTCGATCCGGGCTACGGCACCGCCTTCCTCGCCCGCGTGGTGGGCGAGAAGAGGGCTCGGGAAATCTGGTATCTCTGTCGCCGCTACAGCGCCGCCGAGGCGCTGGCGATGGGTCTCGTGAATACGGTGGTTCCGAATGACCAGCTCGATGCCGAGGTCGACAAATGGTGCGCCGAGATCATGGAGAAGTCGCCGACGGCGATCGCGATCGCCAAGCGGTCGTTCAACGCCGATACCGAGCACCAGCGCGGGATCGCCGGCCTAGGGATGTACGCGCTCTCGCTCTACTACGACACCGACGAGAGCAAGGAAGGGGGCATCGCATTCAAGGAGAAGCGCAAGCCCGACTTCCGCAAATTCGCCAAATAGCCGCTCACCAGCCTGCAGGGAGGAGAAGATGCTGGACGTGGGGAGGGGCCGCCTTGCGGCCAGCGGAGATATCGGGCTTTGCCCTCGTCGGAACAGCGATGGCGAAGGGGAGGCCGAAGATCGCCGGCGAGGTGACCACTAGTACGGCACGATCGAGCGCGACGACGCCGTGACGGAGATCGCCTGCAGGTGCCTATGGTGCAGTGGCTCGTGAGAGGACGATGTATCCAACGATCTTTGACACAGAGGAGCTAGACGCGTTGCGCGCGCTTGCGCGCAGGTTTGCGACTGAAAAGCTGGCGGCCGGCTACAGGGAGCGGGAGAGGGCCGGCCGCTTCGGCAAGGACCTGGTGCGCGAGATGGGCAGCCTCGGCCTGATCGCGCCGGAATTGCCGGAAGAGTTCGGCGGACTTGGCGCCGGCAGCATCTATTCCGGAACCGTCATCGAAGAGGTGGCCAGGGCCGATTTCAACTTTGGCTACATCAACGTTCTCGCATCGCTGAACGGGCAGATCCTCGCCAACTTCGCAAACCCGGAGATCAAGCGGCACTGGCTGCCGAAGCTGACCGCAGGCGAGATTCTGCTCGCCATCGCCCTGACCGAGCCCCGCGGGGGGTCCGATGCCGCCAATCTCGGGCTGAGGATGGAACGGGCCGGAGATCACTACGTCATCAACGGCGAAAAGACGTCGATCTCGGCCGCCGACCAGGCGTCAGGCGCAGTGGTGTTCGCGCGGACTGGCAAGCCGCAGGATCGGGCGCGCGGAATCTCCGCCATCTTCCTGCCGATGGATACGCCCGGGATTTCGACCACGCGCTTCACCGACGTCGGGCAGCACGCCATCGGGCGCGGCTCGATCTTCTTCGACAACGTGAAGGTACCTGCCGACCACCTGTTGGGCGAGGAGGGCAAGGGCTTTGTCCAGGTCATGCAGGGCTTCGACTTCTCGCGCTCGCTGATCGGCCTGCAATGCCTCGGCACGGCGCGCCAGTCGCTTGACGAGACGTGGGCCTATGTCGGCGAGCGCAAGGCGTTTGGAAAGCCGCTCGCGGCGTTTCAGGGCATCACCCATCAACTTGCCGATTTCGACACCAAGGTCGAGGCGGCACGGCTGCTCAGCTACCATGCGCTCTGGCTCAAGGATAACGGCCTGCCGCACGTCGCCGAAGCCGCAATGGCGAAGTGGTGGCCGCCGCTTCTCGCCTATGAGGCGATCCATGCCTGCCTGCTGATCCATGGGCATGCCGCCTATTCCAACGAGTTGCCGTTCGAGCAGCGCCTGCGCGACGTGCTTGGGCTCCAGATCGGCGACGGCACCGCGCATATCATGAAGAACATCATTGCCCGCGAACGGGCTGGGCGCGCCGTCGTCAGCAATTGAACGCCAAGGGGAGGAGCAGCAATGAAATTCGATGCGATCCTGATCGAGCCGCGCCGCGCCAGAATGGAGGCTGAAGGCCTCTGGCATGGCAAGACGTCGCTCGACTATTTCGAGGCTTGTCTCGCAGCCAATCCGGAGGCCACGGCACTCACGGCTGTCGTGGTCGGCTCGGGCGACCGTCGCAACTTTTCCTACGCCGATCTCGACCTGTTATCCTGGCGCGCAGCGGCCGGCCTCCACCGGCTCGGGCTCGGAAAGGACGACATCGTCACGTCCCAGCTTCCCAATTCGTGGGAGTTCGTCGTCCTCTATCTCGCCTGCTGCAAGCTCGGCATCGTCTTCAATCCGGTAATGTCCATTTTTCGGGAGCGAGAGCTCCTGTTCATGCTGAAGCACGGCGAGGCGCGCGCCTTCGTGGTGCCGAAGTCCTATCGCGGCTTCGACCACGAGGCGATGGCCGAGGGGATGCGCTCCCAGTTGCCCGATCTCGCCCATATCGTCGTTGCGGGCAAGCCGGGACCGGGCGGGTTCGAGGCGACGCTTTTGGACACCACGCTGGATGACGATGTGGCGGCGATCCGCACGATCAGTTCGCGCGATCGCGGCCGCGCGAACGACGTCTGCCAGCTCATCTTTACGTCCGGTACGACGGGCGAGCCTAAAGGCGTGATGCACACGCCGAACACCATGTACTCCAACCTCGTCTCTTATTCCGAACGGCTGGGCCTGGCAGAGGCCGATACCGTCCTGATGGCCTCACCAATGGCCCATCAGACGGGTTTCATGTACGGTCTGCTGATGCCATTCATGCTTCGTTCCCGCATGGTCGTGATGGACAGCTGGGACAAGGTGCTGGCGGCGCGGTTGCTGGCCGAGGAGAAGATCGCCTTTACCATGGCGTCGACTCCCTTCCTGATGGATCTCACCGACGCCGTCGGGGAAACTGGCGCCGACGCGTCCTCCTTGCGCATCTTCCTCTGTGCGGGGACGGCAATTCCCGGTCCCGTCGTGGAACGTGCCCACCAGATCCTCGGCGCCAAGGTAATCTCCGCCTGGGGCATGACTGAGAACGGGGCGGTCACGCTTTGCTCGCCCTCGGATCCCGCGGAGCGATCCGTGCATACCGACGGTTCGGCCCTGCCTGGCATGGAACTGCAAGTGCGTGGCGCCGATGGCACCCCGCTCCCGTACGGACAGGAAGGGCAACTCTATGTCCGCGGCTGCTCCAATTTCGGCGGCTATCTGAAGCGACCGCAGTGGAACAACACGGACGCGGACGGCTGGTTCGACACGGGCGACATCGCGCGCATGGACGAGCAGGGCTATATCCGCATCTGCGGCCGCTCCAAGGACGTCATTATCCGCGGCGCCGAGAATATCCCGGTCGTGGAGGTCGAGACGCTGCTCTACAAACACCCCGCCGTCCAGCAGGTTGCGATCGTTGCCTATCCAGACGACCGCCTCGGCGAGCGGGCCTGCGCTTTCGTTGTGCCGAAGCCGGGTACGAGCCTCGACTTCACGGAGATGACGCGCTTCCTGGACAAGCAGCAACTTGCCAAGCAGTATTACCCCGAGAGGCTGGAAATCCGTGAAACGCTGCCTTCAACGGCATCCGGAAAGATCCAGAAATTCGCCCTGCGCAACATGCTGCGAGAGGAGTACGAAAGATCGAATGCTTGACCCTTGTCGGTGCGTATCGCCGTGCCCCGTGCAGCCGCGACCGGAGCTGGCGGGCCGATGGGGTATGCAAATCACCGAGCAGCATCGTCCGGCCGCGGGGCGGGCGTTGATCTTTAGCCGGTCTCTCCCTACGAGCCTCACACAAGGACGGGCCTTCTGGAACCGCCGACACGACACGAGAGGGTCTAAACATAGTAGGCGAAGGCGGGGGGGCGGGCGAAGTCGGTCTTCTTCCACTGGGCTTGCCCGAAGGGCAATCCCTATTGCCGCCGAACTCAGATATCGAGCTCCTCGGTTTCCGCGAATTCGGCGCGTTCCTGGATGAAGCGGAAGCGGGCCTCGGGCTTGGTGCCCATCAGCGCATCGACGGTGCTCTTGGTGGCTTCTTCCTCGTCGAGCACCTCCACCCTCAGGAGCGTGCGCTTCTTCGGATCCATGGTGGTTTCCTTGAGCTGGCTCGCCATCATCTCGCCCAGGCCCTTGAAACGACCGATCTCCACCTTGCCGCGCCCTGTGAATTCCTTCTTGAGGAGTTCGTCCTTGTGGGCGTCGTCACGCGCGTAAAGCACCTTGCCGCCCTGACTGATCCGATAGAGGGGCGGGACAGCCATGTAGAGATGACCCCCGCGAACGAGCTGCGGCATCTCCTGATAGAAGAAGGTAATCAACAGAGAGGCGATGTGCGCGCCGTCGACATCCGCGTCCGTCATGATGATCACGCGGTCGTAGCGGAGATCGTCTTCGCGATACTTCGAGCGTGTACCGCAGCCGAGCGCCTGGATCAGATCGGAAATGAGCTGGTTTCCGGCGAGCTTCTCCGAGCCCGCGCTGGCGACGTTGAGGATCTTGCCGCGCAGCGGCAACACGGCTTGCGTTTGGCGGTCTCGCGCCTGCTTGGCCGACCCGCCGGCCGAGTCCCCTTCCACGATGAAGATTTCGGCGCCTGCCGCGGCATTCTGCGTGCAATCGGCGAGCTTGCCCGGTAAGCGAAGCTTCTTGACCGCCGACTTCCGGCTGACTTCCTTCTCCTGCCGCCGTCTCAAGCGTTCGTCCGCTCGAGCGATCACCCAGTCGAGCAGCTTCGAGGCCTCCTGCGGATTGTCGGCCAGCCAATGATCGAAGGGGTCGCGGATCGCCGACTCGACAAGGCGCACGGCTTCGATCGTCGCGAGCCGGTCCTTGGTCTGGCCGACGAATTCGGGTTCGCGGATGAAGATCGACAACATACCGGCTGCAGAGATCATCACGTCTTCGGCGGTGATGACGGATGCCCTTTTGTTTCCAACAAGTTCGGCATAGGCTTTCAAGCCACGCGTCAGCACGTTGCGGAAGCCGGTTTCGTGCGTCCCGCCTTCATGGGTGGGAATGGTGTTGCAGTACGAATTGACGAAGCCGTCGCCGCCGAACCAGGTCACCGCCCACTCGAGCGATCCATGTCCGCCCTGCTTCTCGCTCTTGCCGGCGAAGATATCGCGTGTCACCTGGATCTCGTCGCCAAGCGTTGCGCCGAGATAATCCTTCAAGCCGCCGGGGAAGTGGAAGGTGGCCTTTGCCGGGGTGCTGTCCTTGTCCTTGATCAGGAGCGGATCGCAAGACCAGCGGATTTCGACACCGCCGAACAGATAGGCCTTGGAACGCGCCATCCGGTAGATGCGGGCCGGTTCAAATGCCGCGCCCTTGCCGAATATCTCGGGGTCGGGATGGAAGCGGACCCGCGTGCCACGCCTGTTGTGCACGTCGCCCAGGCTTTCCAGCTTGCTTTGCGGAATACCGCGGGAGAAACGCTGGCGATAGAGTTGTCGGCCGCGCGCCACCTCGACTTCCAGAACGTCGGACAGAGCGTTGACCACCGATACGCCCACGCCGTGAAGGCCGCCGGAGGTCTCGTAGACCTTCGAGTCGAACTTGCCGCCGGCATGCAGCGTGGTCATGATCACTTCCAGCGCCGACTTGTCCTTGAATTTTGGATGCGCATCGATGGGGATGCCGCGGCCATTGTCCGTCACCGTGAGAAAACCGTCGGCGGCGAGTTCGACTTCGATGAAGGTTGCGTGGCCGGCTACGGCCTCGTCCATCGAGTTGTCGATGACTTCCGCGAACAGATGATGCAGAGCCTTCGCGTCGGTCCCGCCGATATACATGCCGGGCCGCCGGCGCACAGGCTCGAGGCCCTCGAGCACCTCGATGGCGTTGGCATCGTAGCTCTCGCTGGCATCCGCCGCCGGGGCAGGGCGTTCTTTCGCCGCCCGGACGAGAGGGTCGTCCGGCCGCGAAGTGACGCGCGTCGGCTGAGGCGTCTTGTCAAGATTTCCAAAGAGATCGTTGCTGTCGTCCAAGGGCTTTTCTCAACTGCGAATCGCCCCACGATACTGCCACGCTTTTGCGGGCGGAGCGACAGAGGTTCCCGTTCCGTTCAGGATTTCGGAACATGCCTACGACGGATGAGGCAATGTTTCAACAACCAAAAACCCTGATCCTCGCGCAGGGTGGCCGTACAGGGTTCCTAATTCCTTAATGCAAGCTGGGCAGGTCAGTCCTCCGAAGCAGGGCCGGTGTAGCGACGCCGGACCGCTTCCGCTATGCGCGCCCGGCTTTCGTCCGGCGAGAGTGCCGAATCGGTTTCAACGGCCGCGGTCTCGTCGGCCAAGGCGTCGTCTTTGATCTGCCTGCGGAACCAGTCGGAGTAATCGCCCGCGTGCAAATGGTACTCCCAGGTGCTGTCGTCGACCCCCTCGGCGATCTGCAGGAAGAGCATTAGGTTCTGCGCCCGCAGATTCAATGCGTTATCGGGCCCTCGAAAGTAGAAGCTCGCTCCCTCATCGAGTTCGCCTTGAGCATATTTTCGCGAATGGCGCTTGCGCGATTGGCGGGGCTTTTCGGCATTGATCATTTCCACGGGTTCGCCGGGCCGCCAGAACAGTATTTGGTTGCCCTCCGGTGCGCGAAGGGGACTTGGCGGCTCGACACCGGCCCGCTCGCAGTATGTTGTAAGCACCGTGTCCGCCTTTCGCCCGAGTGCCAGAACCGCCGTGACCGTGCGAAGCGCGTCCGGAGCAACAGCACCCGGATGGACGGTGATGAGGATCGTGCCGGGGAGATCCTTGGAGAGCGCCAGTGATGCGCTGTCGCGTGAATTCGGCAGCAGGTGATGGGCCTCGTCGGCGATCAGCCAATGCGGTCTCGCGGTCTTGGCGCGAAAGCTTGCGAGTTCCCGAAGCAAGTCCGCAAAGAATTCGGGCCGTTTGTCGTGCTCGACCGCCAGTGCATTCAGCACGACATTGGTGTCTGGTTTCTCCAGCAATTCCAGCGCCTGCTTTGGGCTCGGTGGCGTTGTCTCGTCCCCGATAGCGACGGCGTTCTCCAGTTCCCCGTAGTCCCCTTCCGGGTCGAGAACGCAGAACTGGAATCCCTTCTCGACGCAGCGCTCGGTCAATGCTGTGGCCAGCGTGGATTTTCCGATGCCAGAGCTGCCGGCGACGAGCACGCAATCCATTGGGCGCAGTTCCACGGGGGCCCCCAGCTCATCCTTGCCCACCGATATGCGGTTGCGCGGCGACGCGCCGATATCCTGGTCTCGGGAAATCAGTTCTTCGATGAGCTGCTCGACGCCGGTGCCCCGAGCGCCGGTGGTGACGAGATCGGCCGTGTCCTTGACGGCGGGCAGGGCATTGGCAACCGCGACGCTGCAACCGCAGGCTCGCAGGAAGGCGTGGTCGTTCTCCGCATCCCCTATTCCCACCACATTGTGAGCAGACAGTCCGAGTTCGTCGAGCGCGGCATCGAGGCCTGTCGCCTTGTTGACGCCGCTCGGCAGGATCATCACGGCTCCTTTGTTGAAGGTGATATCGAGTTCCAGGCCGTACTCCTTGATCGTCTCGAGAACGGTCGTTTGATGAGGCTCCCATGTGGCGACGATCGAGCGGCCGACCGACAATGGGGTCACGCCCTTGGCTTCAAGGGCGGCGACGAAATCAGCTGGTGGCTCGGGCGCGATCGGCTTTTCGTTCTCGGTAGCCGGCGTATAGAGCAACGCCCCATTCTCGGCGACGACCTTGTCGAAGATGCCGATTTCCGGAAAGACACGCTTGAGATCGGGCAACTCGCGACCGGTCACCAGGATCAGCTTTCGTCCGGTTTTCTTCAGACGTTCCAGCGAGGCAAGGGTAGTTATCGACACCGACCCGTCGCTGGCCAGAGTGCCATCGTAATCCGTGGCGAGCGCAATGAAATACATGCCGAGCTCCGCTTGGTTGCGGGGCTACAACGCCCGACGGCACCTGACGGTTTCCGCCAAATATCTGGCCCGTTCATCGGCGGCAATAGCGATCACCGCGCAAGCGCGCATAAAGGGCCGGAGCGGCGCCCCGGCCCCAAAAATGTGCTCAGCTTGCGAGCGCCTCGATCGGCGGGCAGGAGCACACGAGATTTCGGTCGCCCGCGACATTGTCTACGCGCGAGACGGGAGGCCAATATTTGGCGCTTTTGTCCGCCTCGCCGCCGGGATAGGCGGCCAGCATGCGCGAATAGGGATGAGTCCAATTGTCGGCGAGGGCCTCGGCCGCGGTGTGCGGCGCGTTGACGAGCGGATTGTCGTCCCTTGACCATTCACCGCTCGTGACCCGTTCGGCTTCCGCCGCGATCGAGATCATCGCATCGCAGAAGCGGTCGAGTTCCTTCTTCGGCTCCGACTCGGTGGGTTCGACCATCAGCGTTCCGGCAACGGGCCAAGACATGGTCGGCGCGTGAAAACCGTAGTCGATCAGGCGCTTGGCTACATCTTCTACAGTAATCCCCGACCGATCTTTCAGAACGCGCGTATCGAGGATGCACTCATGGGCCACACGCCCGTTCTCGCCTTTGTAGAGTACGGGAAAATGGGCATCGAGCCGCTGGGCGATGTAGTTGGCGTTGAGGATCGCCATCTCGGTCGCCTGCTTCAGGCCGACCGCGCCCATCATCCGGATATACATCCAGGTGATCGGAAGGATGGATGCGCTGCCATACGGCGCGGCTGCCACCGCGTGATGGGTGCCGCCGGCCACATGGCCGGGCAGGAAGGACGCCAGGTGCTTCTTCACGCCGATCGGGCCGACGCCGGGACCGCCCCCGCCATGAGGAATGCAGAAGGACTTGTGCAGGTTCATGTGGCAGACGTCAGCGCCCAGATCGCCGGGCCTCGCCAGGCCTACCATGGCGTTCAGATTCGCCCCGTCGAGATAGACCTGACCGCCCTGGTCGTGCACCAGCTTGCAAATCTCCTTGACGCCTTCCTCGAAAACGCCGTGCGTCGACGGATAGGTGATCATCAGTGCCGCCAGGTGGTCGGCATGAAGCCTCGCCTTGGCCTCGAGATCGGCTTGGTCGATGTTGCCGGCCTCCGTGCAGTTGACCACCACCACCCTCATGCCGGCCATATGTGCGCTGGCCGGATTGGTGCCATGCGCCGAGGACGGAATCAGGCAGACGTCGCGATGCGTGTCGCCACGTGACAGATGATAGCGGCGGATCGCCAGAAGGCCCGCATACTCTCCCTGACTGCCTGCATTGGGCTGGAGCGACACGGCATCGAAACCCGTGATCTCGCCCAGCCAGCTCTCGAGCTCGCTGATCATCGCACGGTAGCCGGCACTGTGGCTTTCCGGCGCGAACGGATGGAGATTGGCCACGCTCGGCCAGCTCACCGGCACCATCTCCGCGGCGGCGTTGAGCTTCATCGTGCAGGAGCCGAGCGGGATCATGGCGCGATCGAGAGCCAGGTCCTTGTCGGCCAGCCTGCGCAGGAAGCGCATCATGTCGGTTTCCGACCGGTTTTCGTGGAAGACCGGCTGCGACAGGAAGTTCTTGCCGCGTCGATTGCCGGGCAGGGCGCTTGCGGCCTCCTGGACGAGCTTGGCGCCGAAAAGCGCTGCGATCGCGGCCAGATCGGCTTCCGTCGAAGCCTCGTCGAAATTGATGGACACGCGATCGCCGTCGACGATCCGAAGCAGTCGCCCGCCCTTTTCCGCTTCGGCGGCGATGGCGATTGCCCGCCCGGGGACGTCGACGGTCACAGTATCGAAGAACCGATCGCCCGCGAGCTTGAAACCCGCTGCCTTCAGCGACGCCGCGAGCCGGTTCGCGAGGCCGGCGACACGTGTAGCGATTGCCTGGAGGCCCTGGGGCCCATGCCAGATCGCATAAGAAGCGGCCATGTTCGCAAGAAGCGCCTGGGCGGTGCAGATGTTCGACGTGGCCTTGTCGCGTCGGATATGCTGCTCGCGTGTCTGTAGCGCCAGGCGGTAGCCGGGTCGTCCGTGCGCGTCGGTGGATTGGCCGACCAGACGCCCGGGCATCAGGCGCGTGAGCTTGTCAGCCACGGCGCAGTAGGCGGCATGCGGTCCGCCGAAGCCGATCGGCACGCCGAAGCGCTGCATCGAGCCGACCGCTATGTCCGCGCCGAGCTTGGCGGGCGCTTCCGTCAGGGTCAGGGCCAGGGGGTCGGCGACGAAGATCACCAGCGCGCCGGCGGCCTTGGCGGCCTCGACGGTCGCTGCATGGTCGCCATAGACCCCATAGGTGTCCGGCCAGGGAACGATTACTGCGGCTGTGTTCTCGCCGATGACGTCGGCGCCGACCTTGATGCCGAGCGGTTCGGCCCGGGTCACCACGACGTCGAGCGTCTGTGGGTGAAGCGCTCCGGCGAGGAGGATCTCGGTGCGTTTTTCGCGATGGTGCCGGAAGGCGATGCCGACCGCCTCGGCCGCAGCACTTGCTTCGTCGAGCAGCGAAGCCGATGCGACGGGAAGGCCCGTCAGCTCCGTCACGAGCGTCTGGAAATGAAAAAGGAGCTCAAGACGCCCCTGGCTGATCTCCGACTGGTAGGGCGTATAGGCAGTGTACCAAGCCGGATTCTCGAAAAGATTGCGCTGGATGACCGGCGGCACCTGTACGCCATGATAGCCCGCGCCGATGAAGCTCTTCAGGACCGTGTTGGCGCTCATCTTGGCGGCGAGCTCGGCCAGTGCATCGGCTTCGCTGGCTGGCGCGGGGAGGTCGAGCGGGCGTCCGAGGCGGATGGATTTCGGCACGGCCTGAGCAATCAGCGTTTCGACTGAGGGCACGCCGAGGGTCGCCAACATGGCTCTCGCCTCGGCGGACCCGGGCCCGATATGGCGGCCCGCGAAGGTGGACGGGTTGTCGGTCATCTCAGGGTTCCTCAGCCAATGATGGCGTTGTAGCCAGCCTCGTCGAGCAGGCCATCGAGCTGCCCCTCGTCGGCGAGCTTCATCTTCCATAGCCAGCCGTCGCCGGTCGCTGCCGAGTTGACGAGTGCCGGGTCCGCAGAAAGCGCCGTATTGGCCTCGACGACCTCGCCGTCGGCCGGTGCATACACATCGGAAGCCGCCTTCACGGATTCAACCACCACGGCCGTGTCGCCCTTCTTCATGACGCGGCCGACTTCAGGCAACTCGACGAAGACGAGATCGCCGAGCTGTTCCTGGGCGTAGTTGGTTATGCCGACAGTCGCCACGGCGCCATCGACGCGGATCCACTCGTGGTCCTGGGTGAAATAGGTTTTCGCCATCGGATTCATCCTTTGCGGTAGCGATGCGGCGTGAAGGGAAGGGTGTGGATATGGACCGGGATGCGCGTACCGCGAACCTCGGCGAAAACACGATTGCCTGGCTGCGCCACGGTAGTTTCGACATACCCCATGGCGACCGGGTGCCCGACGGTCGGGCCGAAGCCGCCGGAGGTGACACGGCCCATCAGCTTGCCTTCGGCGTCGAAGAGATCGACGTCGTTTCGCACGGGTTGGCGGCCCTCGGCCTTGAGGCCGACGCGCTTTTGCCGGGGCCCGGTGGTCAGGATGGCCCTCAATTTCTCGGCGCCGAGAAACGCACCATTGGCGCGGATGTCCTTCGGGATCGCCCACAGCAGTCCTGCGCTAGCGGGATCCGTGGTGTCGGTGATGTCTTGTCCGTGCAGGCAGAGGCCTGCTTCCAGCCGCAGGCTGTCGCGGGCCGCGAGTCCGATCCACATGAGACGGTCGTCCGCAAGGAGCCTCGCCAGCAGGTCGCGGGCATCCTGTTCAGGCAGTCCGATCTCGAAACCGTCTTCACCGGTGTAACCCGACCGGCTCATGAACCAGCCCGGCCTAGGCTCGACGCCCGTCATGAACGTCAACCCGGCGGTATCGATGCCGGCGCCGGCGAGCACGGCTTCGGCCTCCGGCCCCTGGATTGCTAGGAAAACGCGGTCCAGCGGATCGATCTCGACCGACAGGCCCCGGGCAAGGCTGCGCAAATGCGCTTCGTCCGTTGCCGCGTTGCCGGCATTGGCGACCACCATGAAGCGGTCGGCGGCCAGCCGGGTGACGATGAGGTCGTCGATGATCCCGGCCTGTTCGTTGAGCAGGAAGGTGTATTTCGACTGGGTCGTAGCGAGCGCTTCGGCATTGAGCGGGCACGCCCGATCAAGCAGCGCGGCCGCGTCGCTGCCCGACAAGTCGAACAGCTTCATGTGGGAAATATCGAACAACCCTGCGTGTTGGCGCGTGTGGAGATGCTCCTTGAGCACGCCGGCGGGATAGGTGATCGGCATGTGCCAGCCCGCAAACGCACCAAAGCGCGCATTGGCTGCGACATGCAGATCCTCGAGGGGAAGATGCTTGAGTTCGGCGCCGTTCAAATGCTTCTCCAGAATAGCACGTGCCGGCCGCGCAATGCGGCCTGTTCGTGCCCCTCTGTCTGAAGCCTGAGAGACTCGCGCACCCGGAACCCTGTCGGCTGCGCTTACACCTTCGGCGCGGGGTTCTCACCCCGACTTTCCAGAGTTGTCTTACCCGTCAGCGGTTCTTTTGCCTGAGAGATTTCGGGCGATTTCCCCTTCGGCGGCAGCCAAGGCTGCTCTCTCCCGCTGACCGGCAGGGCCTGAGCCCTCGACGAGTCGGGACGCTAGACCAAGCCGGCGGATTTGTCACCCGCCTGTTTTCTGAAACTTCAGGCTGCGAGCCGTGCGGCATGCCATTTCAGGTGATCTTCCATGAAAGTCGAGATGAAGAAGTAGGAGTGATCGTATCCCTCCCGCATGGTGAGGGAGAGCGGAATGCCGGCGTCGCGGCAGGCGGCTTCCAGAAGCCATGGACGGAGCCCGTCGTCGAGGAAACCGTCCGCCGTGCCCTGGTCGATCAGGAATTCGGGGAAGCGATGGCCATCTTGTATAAGGGCGCAGGCGTCATAGGCGCGCCAGCGACTTTCGTCCGCTCCCAAATATTTCTCGAACGCCGGCCTCGACCAGCCGGCCGTCATTGGATTGACGATCGGCGCGAATGCCGAGCAACTCCTGAATCGGCCCGGATTCTTCAGCGCGATCGTAAGAGCACCGTGCCCCCCCATCGAATGGCCTGATATCGCCTGACGGCTCATATCCACCGGGAAGTTCGCCGCCACGAGCGCCGGAAGCTCGTGGACGACGTAGTCGTACATGCGATAATTGCGCGCGAAAGGCTCTTCGGTCGCATCGACATAGAAGCCGGCGCCCTGACCGAACTGCCAATTGTCCTTCTCGTCAGGCACGTCGGGTCCACGAGGGCTGGTGTCCGGGCAGATGACGATAAGGCCAAGCTCGGCCGCCATCCGGCGGTACTCGCCTTTCTCCATCACATTGGCATGAGTGCAGGTCAGTCCGGACAGATACCAGACCACGGGGCACGTGCCCGCGGCAGCTTGAGGCGGAGCGAACACGGCGAAGGTCATGTCGACGCCGCAGGCCTTCGAAGCATGGCTGTAGACGCCCTGGATACCGCCATGGGATTTGGAGAGAGAGACTGTCTTCATTGTTCTTTCCGGGTTAGCTGCCGAGCGAAACGACGAGGTTGACTGCTGCCGCCACCAGCACCGTGTTGAAGAAAAACGAGAGAACCGCGTGGAGGAGGTTCAACTTGCGCATCGTCGTGGTCGTGACGGCCACGTCCGATGTCTGCGCAGTCATCCCGATGACAAAGGCGAAATAGAGAAAATCGAAGCCGGCGGGCTCCTTCGTGCCGGGGAACTCGAGGCCGCCATGGGGTTCGCGGAGATGCGTCTGTAGGCCCGCGATCGTCTCGTCGGGGCTCCAGTAACGGTGCGCGTAGTGCATGGCCGCCATGGTGTGGACCGTCAGCCAGCCAAGCCCGACCGAGGCGAGCGAAAATACCAGTGTCAGCGGATCCGGCCCATCATGACTGTTGATCAGGCTGAAAAGCGAGCCGACGGCAACAGCGACAGTGCCGAAGGTTACGATGAGAATCACCCAGTCCGGTTCGTCGGCGCCCGCCGCGTGCTTCTTCAGAAAGGAAGGGGTCAAGTGCGGGATCTTCAGGGCCGTCAGTGCGAGGTATAAGAGAAAGAAGGCGTTCGCGGCCGCAACGATCACGAGTTGCCAGTTCAGCCAGTATCGCGAGAACAACACCAGGATGCCGGCAAGCGCGCCGAGCGCGAATGGCGTGTGGCGTGCAGTCAGGCGTGGCTGGGCCACTTTCTCACTCCGCAGCTGCTTTCACCGCTCGCCGTGCGATCTGGTCGAGGGCGCCCAGGAAACGCGAGCGATCCTCCCGAGCGAAAGCGGCATTGTAGCCCTTGCTCTCCCCGGTTTCACGAAGATGCTGCCTGAGGTCGCGCATGGCCACCGCCATGCCGATGCTTTCCGGCGTGAAAGGTCGCCCGGTCGGTCCCAGCACATGCGCGCCGAGCTCTACCGCCCTGGCGGCGAGCGGGATATCGGCCGTGACCACGATGTCGTTTGGACGAGCGGCGTCAACGATCCAGTCGTCGGCAGCATCCGCGTCCTTCGGCACCACGACGTTCCGTATCATCGGATCGCGGGACGGCCGCAAACCGCCATTAGAGACAAAGGTCACCAGAAGCCCGTGGCGCTCTGCGACCCGCGCCACTTCGTCCTTGACCGGGCAGGCGTCGGCATCGACGAATATGGAGGGGGCAGCCATTGCCCGCACCCCTTAATAGATCACGACGCTCCGGATGCTCTCGCCCTTGTGCATGAGGTCGAAGCCCTTGTTGATCTCGTCCAACGTCAGCGTGTGGGTGATCATCGGATCGATCTCGATCTTTCCGTTCATGTACCAATCGACAATCTTCGGCACGTCGGTGCGCCCGCGCGCACCGCCGAAAGCCGTACCTTTCCAGACGCGGCCCGTAACGAGCTGGAAGGGGCGCGTCGAAATCTCCTGGCCCGCTCCTGCAACGCCGATGACGATCGACTGACCCCAGCCACGATGAGACGCTTCAAGGGCTTGGCGCATGACCTTCACGTTGCCCGTGCAGTCGAACGTGTAGTCCGCCCCGCCGATCTGGTCCGCGCCACGCTTGGTCAGGTTGACGAGATAAGGCACGATGTCGCCGTCCACCTCCTTGGGGTTGACGAAATGCGTCATGCCGAAGCGCTCGCCCCAAACCTTCTTGTCATTGTTGAGGTCGACGCCAATGATCATATCCGCGCCAGCGAGCTTCAGTCCCTGTATGACGTTGAGCCCGATGCCGCCGAGACCGAAGACGATGGCCGTCGCGCCTTGCTCCACCTGGGCGGTGTTGAACACCGCTCCGACGCCCGTGGTGACCCCGCAGCCAATGTAGCAGATCTTGTCGAAAGGCGCGTCGGGATTGACCTTGGCCAGCGCGATCTCCGGCAGAACGGTGAAGTTCGAGAAGGTCGAGCACCCCATGTAGTGGTAGATCTTGTCTTTGCCGATCGAGAAGCGGCTGGTGCCGTCAGGCATGAGACCCTGGCCCTGGGTGGCGCGGATGGCCGTGCACAGATTCGTCTTGCGAGAGAGACAGGACGGGCACTGGCGGCATTCCGGCGTGTAGAGCGGAATGACGTGGTCGCCCTTCTTGAGGCTGGTCACGCCCTTGCCGACATCGACGACAACGCCGGCGCCCTCATGGCCGAGGATCGCAGGAAAGATGCCTTCCGGATCGGCGCCCGACAGGGTGAATTCGTCGGTGTGGCAGATCCCCGTCGCCTTGATCTCGACGAGCACCTCGCCTTCGCGCGGACCTTCCAGGTCCACCTCCACGATCTCGAGCGGCTTTCCGGCGGCGAAGGCGACGGCGGCGCGGGTTTTCATTGGGATCCTCCAGAACTGATTCGGGCGGCAAGCTTTCAGGTTTCGCCTGCGCGATCAAGCCTGGACAAAAGTCCAGAAAGCGCCCTCGCGCAGGCAGATTGTACGCTTGAGCGGCGCGGGCGATCCACATAATAAGGACGGGTCATCGGAGGAAATGCGCCCGCATGTTCAGGAAGATACTGATCGCCAATCGGGGCGAGATCGCCTGCCGCGTCATCAAGTCGGCGAAAAAAATGGGGATCGCGACCGTGGCCGTCTATTCGGATGCCGACCGGGACGCCATGCATGTCGAGATGGCCGACGAAGCCGTCCATATCGGTCCGGCACCGGCCGCGCAAAGCTATCTCGTTTCCGAGAAGATCATCGCCGCCTGCAAGGAGACCGGCGCCGAAGCTGTCCACCCGGGCTATGGTTTCCTGTCCGAGCGCGCTTCCTTCTGTGCCGCTCTGGAGGCCGAAGGAATCGTGTTCATCGGCCCCAAGCCCAAGGCGATCGAGGCCATGGGCGACAAGATCGAATCGAAGAAGTTCGCCAATGCGGCAAAGGTGAACACCGTGCCCGGCTTCCTTGGCGTCATCGAGGATGCCGACCACGCAGAGAAGATCGCCGGAGAGATCGGCTATCCCGTGATGATCAAGGCGTCGGCGGGTGGGGGCGGCAAGGGCATGCGCATCGCCTGGAACGATGCCGAGGTTCGCGACGGATTCGAGCGGGCGCGCTCTGAGGCGAGGAGTTCTTTCGGCGACGATCGCGTTTTCATCGAGAAGTTCGTGGTCGAGCCGCGCCACATAGAAATCCAGGTCCTCGCCGACGCGCATGGGCATGCGATCTATCTGGGCGAGCGCGAGTGCTCGATCCAGCGCCGCAACCAGAAGGTCGTCGAGGAGGCGCCTTCGCCCTTTCTGGACGAGAAGACGCGCCGGGCGATGGGCGAGCAGGCCGTTGCGCTCGCCAAGGCGGTCGACTACCAGAGCGCGGGCACGGTCGAGTTCATCGTCGACAAGGACCGCAACTTCTATTTCCTTGAGATGAACACCAGGCTTCAGGTGGAGCATCCCGTGACGGAACTCGTCACGGGGGTCGATCTGGTCGAGCAGATGATCCGCATCGCGGCCGGCGAGAAACTCGCCATTCGCCAGAGCGATGTGAAGCTGGATGGCTGGGCGGTGGAAAGCCGCCTTTATGCGGAGGATCCCTATCGCAACTTCCTGCCTTCGATTGGCCGTCTGACGCGCTATCGTCCGCCCGAAGAGGGCCGGTTCGGCGACATCGTGATACGCAACGACACAGGCGTGACCGAAGGCTCGGAAATCTCGATGTTCTATGATCCGATGATCGCCAAGCTCTGCACATGGGCGCCCACGCGCCTTGCGGCGATCGACGCAATGTCCGACGCGCTCGACAGTTTCGTGGTGGATGGTATCGAGCACAATATCCCCTTTCTCTCGGCGCTGATGCAGCACCCACGCTGGCGGGAAGGGCGTCTCTCGACAGGCTTCATCGCGGAGGAATACCCGGAGGGTTTCGCTCCGCTCACGCCGAGCGAGAGCGAGAAAGGCGTCTTGGCGGCAATCGCAGTGGCCGTCGAGCTGCTGAGGCGCGACCGCCTCGACCGGCTCGGCGGTCGTCTGGCGCCCCATTCGGGTGCGATCAAGAGCGACTGGGAAGTCCGTCTCGGTGAGGAATACGTTCCAGTGTCGATCGTCGAAGGCATGATCTCAATTCCCATGGAGATCGATTTGGCGATAGCCGGTGAAAAACCGCTCACGGTCGCGTCGCAATGGCGGCCCGGCGAGCCGGTATGGCACGGTACGGTTGCTGGAAGGCCGGTTTCCGCCCAGATACGCCCGCAACTCAACGGCATCCGAATTGCCTGGAAGGGAATGGCGGTGTCTGCACGAGCCATGCTGCCGAGGACTGCGGAGCTCGACCGGCTCATGCCGGCCAAGCAGCCGCCTGACACTTCCAAGATGCTGCTCTGCCCGATGCCGGGCCTGGTCGTTTCGATCGCTGTCGCCGAAGGTCAGGAAATCAAGGCCGGCGAGACGCTGGCGATCGTCGAGGCGATGAAGATGGAGAATGTGCTGCGCGCCGAGCGCGACCTCACGATCGCCAGGATCAACGCCAAGCCGGGCGACAGCCTCGCGGTCGATGCGGTGATCATGGAATTCGCGTGACAGGGCCGGTTGCCGGAAGAGCGTGGATCGAAATGTAGCGCCCCATGGCTCGCAGTCAGACATCTATGGTCGCTCCCTCGCGGGAACCGGGAGCGGAAGCCGCGCGGAGGATTTGTACGGGCGGCAACAAGGGACTAACCGTTTGGGCAAGCCCCATAGGCCTGCCGGCTAGTTCTCCGCGCGGAGACGGGAAGAAGTGCATTATCATCTCCGCGGCCGCCAATCGCCGACGTAGCTGGTTGGCGAAACCCATGCGGCCAGCGTCTCTCGCCCCGCTTGCGGGGAGAGATGGCCGGCAGGACGGTGAGGGCAACTCGCGACCGCAAAGACCGACCCTCATGGCATTACGCCTGTGCGCGCCGCCTTTTCGACTGGACTCGCATGTCGGCAGTCCGGACAATAGATAGACTAAAACAGATTCCCCGGAGCGGCATCCGACCATGGCGAGCGACAGGCCTCCACGCGACCCGATCCTACGCGACGCGCTGGCGAAAGACGACGTCGCGCCTGCGCCGACCCGCAGCTTCGTGCATCTGCGCGTGCATTCGGCCTATTCGCTGCTCGAGGGAGCGTTGCCGCTCGGCAAGATCATCGGCCTGGCGGCAAAAGACCAGGCGCCAGCCGTCGCCGTCACCGACACCAACAATCTGTTCGGCGCTCTGGAGTTCTCGCAAAAGGCTGTGAAGGAAGGAATCCAGCCGATCATCGGATGCCAGATCGATGTCGATTTCGCAGAAGCTCCCGACGCCACGAACCGCGGATACCAAAAGAAGCAGTTGGAACTCTTTCCTCTCGTCCTGATCGCGGCGACTGAAGAGGGCTATGCCAATCTGGTGCGGCTTGTCAGCCGGGCATACCTCGAAACCCCGACCGGCGAGCCGGTCCATTTGCAGCGCGACTGGATGGGCGCTCTCGCCGCAGGAATCATCTGCCTTTCGGGCGGTCCGCGCGGCCCGATCGGTTCTGCCCTGAAGACGGACCATGCGGCAATCGCAGAGGCGCGCTTGCTCTGGTTGCAGAAGCAGTTCGGCGACCGTCTCTATGTCGAGATCGAGCGGCTCAAAGGCTACGACCGGATGGTGGAAGCCGCGACCGTGGATCTGGCTTACAAGCACGATTTGCCCCTGGTGGCCACGAACGAAGCCTTCTTCCCCTCGGCTGAGGATTTCGAGGCGCATGATGCGCTGATCGCCATTGCCGAAGGCTCGGTGATCGCGGAGGACAACCGCCGCAGGCTGACGCCCGACAACTACCTGAAAAGCCAGCGGGAAATGTCGGCCTTGTTCGCCGACGTGCCGGAGGCGATCGACAATACGATCGAGATCGCGCAGCGCTGCTCCTACTATACGAAGACGCGCAGCCCGATCCTGCCGCGGTTCACCGGCGGCGACATCGAGGACGCCGCAGCCGTGGTCAAGGCGGAGGCCGAGGAACTGGCTCGGCAGGCGCGCGAGGGCCTCGCCATGCGGCTCGCCACGCGCGGGCTGACGGAAGGATACACGGAGGAACAATATTCCGAGCGGCTCGAGTTTGAGCTGGGCATCATCGAACGGATGAAGTTCCCCGGCTATTTTCTCATCGTTTCCGACTTCATCAAATGGGCCAAGGCGCACGACATTCCCGTCGGGCCCGGCCGCGGCTCGGGCGCCGGCTCGCTCGTGGCCTACGCGCTGACCATTACCGACGTCGATCCGCTGCGCTTCTCGCTGCTCTTCGAGCGCTTCCTCAATCCGGAACGCGTTTCGATGCCGGACTTCGACATCGACTTCTGCCAGGATCGCCGCGAGGAGGTGATCCGCTACGTCCAAGCCAAGTATGGCCGCGACCAGGTCGGCCAGATCATCACCTTCGGAACGTTGCAGGCACGCGCCGTGCTCCGCGACGTCGGCCGCGTGCTGCAGATGCCGTACGGCCAGGTCGACAGGCTGTGCAAACTCGTTCCGCAGAACCCCGCCAATCCTGTGCCCTTGCCGAAGGCCATCGAAGGGGAGCCGCGCTTCGCGGAAGAGGCCGAGAAAGAGCCCATCGTCCAGACCCTGCTCGACATCGCGCAGAAGCTGGAAGGCCTTTATCGGCATGCCTCGACCCATGCGGCAGGCATCGTGATCGGCGACCGCCCGCTTTCCGAGCTGGTGCCGATGTACCGCGATCCGCGTTCGGATATGCCGGTTACCCAGTTCAACATGAAATATGTCGAGCAGGCCGGATTGGTGAAGTTCGACTTCCTTGGCCTCAAGACACTCACGGTGCTGGAGACGGCCGTGAAGCTGATCCGTCGCCGAGGCGTCGAGATCGATCTGGCCAAGATCCCGCTGGATGATGCGCACACCTACGCGATGTTGTCGCGCGGCGAGACGGTCGGCGTGTTCCAGGTCGAAAGCGCGGGCATGCGCAAGGCTCTGATCGGCATGCGGCCCGACCGCATCGAGGACATCATTGCGCTCGTTGCGCTCTACCGTCCCGGTCCGATGGAGAACATCCCCACCTACAACGCCCGAAAGCATGGCGAGGAGGAGATCGAGTCGATCCATCCGAAGATCGATCATCTGGTGAAGGAGACGCAGGGCGTCATCGTCTACCAGGAGCAGGTCATGCAGATCGCCCAGGAGCTTTCCGGCTATTCGCTCGGTGAGGCTGACTTGCTGCGCCGCGCCATGGGCAAGAAGATCCGCGCCGAAATGGACAAGCAGCGCGAGCGCTTCGTGGAGGGCGCGACCGAGCGCGGGGTCTCGAAACAGCAGGCCAATTTCATCTTCGACCTTCTGGCGAAGTTCGCCGACTACGGTTTCAACAAGAGCCACGCGGCTGCTTACGCGCTGGTGTCTTATCAGACGGCCTATCTGAAGGCCCACTATCCGGTCGAGTTCCTTGCCGCATCCATGACGCTCGACATGTCCAACACGGAGAAGCTTTCCGACTTCCGCCAGGACGCCATGCGCCTCGGCATCGAGGTGATCCCGCCTTCGGTGATGACCTCTTACCGTCCCTTCGAAGTCGGAGAAAATCGCATCTTCTATTCGCTCGCCGCGATCAAGGGCGTCGGCGACGCCGCTGTCGAGCACATCGTGGCGAAACGCAATGAGAAGCCTTTCGCGAGCCTTGCGGACTTCTGCGAGCGCGTCGATCCCAAGGTTGTGGGCAAGCGCGTCTTCGAAAGCCTGATCGCGGCCGGCGCGCTGGATTGCTTCGGCTACGACCGCGCCACCTTGATGGCTGGCGTCGAACGCATGATGGGCCTGGCGCAGCGCTCGCAGGAAAATGCGGTCTCCGGTCAGGCCGACATATTTGGTGCGGCGACGGCCGGATCCGCGCCGGCCTTGCACCTGCCTCAGGTCGCTCCGTGGCTATCGGCCGAGAGGCTGCATCGTGAGTTCCAGGCGGTCGGCTTTTACCTCTCGGCCCATCCTCTGGACGAATACAAGAGCGCGCTCGAAAAGATGCGCGTTCAGAACTGGGCGGAGTTCTCCGCGGCGGTCAAACGTGGCGCAACGGCAGGGCGCCTGGCGGGAACGGTCACGACAAAGCAGGAGCGCAAGACGCGCACCGGCAACAAGATGGGCATCGTCCAACTGTCGGACACGACCGGCCAGTACGAGGCGGTTCTGTTCTCGGAAGCGCTGGCAGCCTATCGCGACGTGCTGGAACCGGGAAGCTCGGTCGTGATCACCGTCGCCGCCGAGGACCGCCCGGAAGGCGTCAATCTGCGCATACAGACGGTGCAGTCGCTGGAGGATGAGGCGAGCCGCGTCCAGAAGGCGCTACGTATCTACTTGCGGGACGCCGGCCCGATCGACACGCTCGCCTCGCAGCTTTCGTCGCGCGGCGAAGGCCAGGTGAGCTTCGTGGTCATCAAGGAGGGCGGCGCCGGAGAAGTGGAGATAGGGCTGCCCAATCGGTGCCGGATCTCGCCGCAGATTGCCTCTGCCATGCGCGCCGTGCCGGGCGTGGTCGAGGTCGAGCTCGTCTGAAACTCGGGGAGGGGCATGGATCCCGCAAGTCTGGCGGTGCTGCTCGCGCTCGCCGCAATCGCCGCATACGTCCAGACACTGACCGGATTCGCTCTCGGCCTGATCATGATGGGTGGTGTCGGCCTGACCGGCATCATCGGTATTCCGGAGGCGGCCGTGCTCGTGAGCTGCCTGACATTCGTGAACGCGGTGCTTGTCCTCGCCAAGGGCTGGCGCGACATCGCCGCCCGCGAGTTCACGTCAAGCATGTTGGCGAGCGCCGTCACGCTGGTTGCCGGCTATTGGTTGCTCGGTGTCATGGCGTCGGTTTCGATGGACTGGCTCAAGCTTGTCCTGGGCTGCGTCATCATCGTGTCGAGCATTCAGCTCGCCATGAGGCCGGTGCAGTTCGCCCGGCCTTCGTCGGCTTTCTCTTTCCTATGTTATGGTTCAATCGCCGGCCTGATGGGCGGGCTCTTCTCAACGTCCGGGCCGCCGCTGGTCTATCATTTCTATCGCCAGCCGATGCGCCCCGTGGCCATCAGGGAGACGCTTGTCGCCGTCTTCGCGGCGAATGCGTGCATCCGTCTCGCAATTGTCGCGCATGGCGGCGACATGCCGCCGGCAAACTTCTGGTGGGGATTGTTGTCGATTCCGGTCGTGATCGCGCTCACGCTGGCCGCCAAAAACTGGCCCCCGCCGGTTTCCCCGCTGACTATGCGGCGCTTGGCCTTCGTGTTGCTCTTTCTTTCCGGGGTGTCGCTGGCGCTGCCCGCGGCTCGTGAGATCTTCCTCTAGAGTTTTCCAAGGGGAGCCGGCCCCGTCATAAGGCGTTCTGCCAGACCTCTCTCTCCCCCGTATCGACGCGCGCCTGCCTAGTCATCCGACCCCGCCTCGCGTGGTCGGATGAGGGGGCTCCCTGAGGCGGCGGGAGGCCTATGACAGTTTCCCTGAGGGAAATCCTTTACGCCGACAACCCCTTCGAGATCGGCAGCCTGTGGACAGTCCTGCCTGTCGCCGCACGCAAGGCATTGGCCACCGCTGGTCCGATCGGCGGCACGCCCGGTTCGCCTACCCCCGTCGGGTTTTCCTCCGAGGGAACAATGTGGACTTCGACTTTCGGCATCTGGTCGATCCGCAACGGCGTGTAAGTATCGTAGTTCGCCTGGTCGACCAGCCCACTCGTCAAGGTAAGCTCTTCCTGAAGTATCGCGCCGAGCCCGAAGCCGATGCCGCCCTCCATTTGGGCACGCACCTGATCCGGATTGACGGCAATGCCGCAGTCGACGGCGCAGACGACGCGATCGACCGTGAAGTCCGTGCCGCCCTTGAAGGTGATCTCAGCCACCTGCGCCACATAGGTCGAGAAGCTCTCGTGCAGCGCCACGCCACGGAACTGCCCCTCGGGAAGCGGCGAGCCCCAGCCCGCCTTTTCCGCGGCCAGGCGCAGGACGCCGGCGTGCCGGGGATGCTTGTCGAGCATTGCGAGCCGGAACTCGACCGGATCGCGGCCCACAGCGGCCGCGATTTCATCGATGAAGGCCTCCACTGCGTAGGCGGTGTGGGTCGAGCCGACCGAACGCCACCACAGAACCGGGATCTTGGATTGCGTGGTGGTCAGATCGACCTTTATGTTCGGAATGGCATAGGGAAGATTGGCCGCGCCTTCGACGGACGAGCTGTCGATGCCGTTCTGTACCAAAGGCGTGCCTTCGAAGATGGACTGCCCGACGATGTGATCGTGGAGTGCCACCAGGTTGCCGTCCTTGTCCACGCCTGCCTTCATCGCGTGCACATAGGCGGGCCGGTAGCGGCCGCCCCGCATGTCGTTTTCACGCGTCCACTGGATCTTTACGGGGGCCTTCCAGCCAAGCGCTCGGGCTGTCGTGACTGCCTCGACGACAAGATCGGCATCCATCACGGCGCGCCGTCCGAAGCTGCCGCCAGTCTTCATGACATGCAGCCTGACCTTGTCGGGCGCGACGCCGCCTGCTTGGGCGGCGGCCGCCTGATAGAGGTCCGGCGACTGGTGACCTCCCCAGACCTCCAGGGTCCCGTTTTCGCCCATCCGGGCGATAGCGTTCAGCGGCTCCAGCGATGCATGAGCAAGATAGGGAAACTGATAACGTGCCTCGATGACCCTGTCGGCGGACGACAATGTCCCGATCGCGTCCCCGTCGTTTCGTGCTGTCGCCGCGGCCGGAGTGCCGGAGATGCGAACGTACTCCGCCAGGATCTCGTCCGAACCACGCGACTCGGCCGCAGCCTCGTTCCAACTCACTGTCACGAGATCACGCCCCTTCAACGCCGTCCACATGTCGCGGCCGACCACGGCGACACCGCGCGGTGTCTGGACGACATCCACGATGCCGTCGAGCGCCTTCGCTTTGGACGCGTCGTATCCGGCGATCTCGGCGCCGAATTTTGGCGGATGGATCATGACGGCGGTCAATAGGCCGTCCATCTTGAGGTCGATGGTGTATTGCTGGCTGCCATCGGTCTTGCCGGCGGTGTCATAGCGCTTGAGCTGCTCCGATCCGATCTGCTTCCATTGGCTGCGCGGCTTGAGCGGTATTTCATCGGGAAGCGGCATTTCAGCCGCAGCCGCGGCGAACTCGCCGAAGCGGGCCTGCTTGCCCGATGAATGTGAGAGCACGCCTGAACTGACGGCGATCTCATCCTGCGGAACGCCCCACTCCTTGGCCGCGGCCGCCGCCAGCATCAGCCGGGCGCCGGCGCCGGCCTTGCGATAGCGCTCCCAGGACGACACGATCGAGGTCGAGCCGCCGGTGCCTTGCGCAGCACCGCCCCAGGCGAGATTGCCGTAGAGGGCGGGATTGCCGAAAGCGCCGATGACGTCCAGCTTCGACCAGTCGCCGTCGAGTTCTTCCATCACGAGCGTCGCAATGCCGAAATAGGATCCCTGGCCCATTTCGAACTGCGACGAATGGACCAGGATCCGGTCGTCCGGAGTGATCTCGACATAGGACTGGAACGGATTGGCCGGAGCCGATTGGGCCACGGCGCGGTCCGATGCGATCAATCTGTATCCGATGACCAGACCGGCAGTTGCCGCGGCTCCTCTAAGGAATTGACGCCTGGACGGGCGCAGCGTGGCGAGTTCGGTACGGAGCGCAAGCATCGGTCAAGCCTCCAGCCGGTGTGCGGCTTCGTGGATCGCCGCACGGATGCGTTGATACGTGGCGCAGCGGCACAGATTGCCGCTCATGGCGGAATTGATGTCGTCGTCGGACGGCTTCGGCGTGTCGCTGAGCAGGGCCACGGCCGACATGATCTGCCCGGATTGGCAATAGCCGCATTGCGGCACGTCGAACTCGGCCCAGACCTGTTGAACAGTGGTGCTTACCTTGCCGGACAGGCCCTCGATGGTGGTCACCGCAGCGCCTTCCACGTCCCCCATGGCGGTCTGGCAGGAGCGGCTGGCCACGCCATCGATATGCACCGTGCAGGCGCCGCATTGTGCCATGCCGCAGCCGAACTTGGTTCCGGTCAGGCCGATGACGTCGCGCAATGCCCACAGAAGCGGCATCTCCGGGTCGACATCCAGCGTTTGCGCCTGGCCATTGAGGGTAAAAGCGACCATCACAACTCCTCCTCTCGAGCAATCGTCGCCTACGCCCCGGTTGGCTGGCATTGGCGCGTCGCGCCGAAGCGTAGCTGATCCGTATTCGGTCCAAGGCACCGTAGGGGGACCTGCCATTGCCCGGCAAGCTCGATCACCGCGGATCGCGCGATCGTGAAATGCCGAAGCTGGTCACCGTGACGAGTCAGGCGGTCTTCGCTTGTGGGGCTGGGCGCTTCTGCATGTTGAGCAGGTTCCCGCCAAGGATCAGGGCGGCGCCGCAGGCGGTAAGAACGCCGATCTGTTCCTGGTAAAGCAACCAGCCGATCAGGGCCGCGAACGGCAGGCGCAGGAAATCCATGGGCATGACCACGGTGGCGTCCGCACAGGCCAGCGCGCGGGCCATGCAAAAATGCGAAGACATGCCGGTGAAGGAGATCACGAGAATCCAGGGCCATAGTTCAAGGGGCGGATTCTGCCACGAACGGATCGCCGGGATCACCCCAATCGCCGATTGGATAACCAGCATCCAGAAAATGATCCGAACGACATTGTCGGTTCGCGTCAGCGACTTCACCATGACGATCGATATGCCGAAGCCGACGGCGCCCGTCAGCATGATCAGATGGCCGGGCTCCATTTGCTGGACGCCCGGCCGCACGATCACCAGCACCCCGAAAAGGCCGAGCAGGATGGAACCGATCCGCCGGGCATTCAGCCGCTCCCCGAGAAACGCGACGGCCATCAGGGCGCCCCAGATCGGGGTGGTGAACTCGATAGAGATCAATTCCGCGAGCGGGATCATCGTCAGTGCGACAAGCCAGGCGTACTGACCTGCGTAGTGAATCACGTTGCGGCCGATGTGCTGCAGCGGCCGCTTTGTGCGCATGGCGGGGAAACCGCCGACCGCGAACACAAGAGGCAAGAAGATGAAGAAGCCGATCACGGAGCGCATTTCCATGACCTGGAACGCGTCGAGCGGCGGCATCGTCTCGCGTCCGGCGATCGACATGATGAGGAAGGAGGCAATGGAACCCCCCATCCATAGCGCTGCCTTGAGATTCGATTGAGCAGGTACCATGGGCTGCTATCTGGCAGTCATGGCCGGCCCCGACAACCGGCAGAATCGCCGTCCGACTGGGCCACCACGAGACGAATCGCCGGACAGTGCTGCTCAGGCAACCCGGTTCATGAACGCCATCGCGCCATGGGGTGCCCTGACCTTGCCTTCCGTGATGAAGTAGACGAACACGTCGCGCGGATTCGCCTCGGCCTTGGCCGATGGGTCGGCATGATGAAGGTCTGCGGGATCGCCGCCCTCCGCCCACTGCCTGGCTCGGGCCGCCCATTCGTCGAGGGCCTTCGGCGTGTAGCAATCCGGATTGTCGTCCTTGCCGGTCTGAAGCCGAGCGTAGACGAAGTCGCCCGTGAGGTCGGCGATCGCGGGATAGGTCGCGTGGTCAGCATAAACGACAGGGGTCCGGTATTTCCGCAGCAACGCGACAAATTCCGGGACGGCAAACGAGGCATGCCTGACCTCGACCACATGGCGTAACGCGACACCATCCTGCTTCTGCGGCAGCAGCTTCAGGAATGCTTCGAAGTCCTCGGGATCGAACTTCTTGGTTGGAGCGAATTGCCACAGAATTGGCCCAAGCTTCTCGCCGAGAGCAGTGATGCCCGAGCCCAGGAAACGCATCACCGACTCTTCCGCCTCACCGAGCACACGCCGGTTCGTGACGAAACGGTTCCCCTTGAGCGAGAAAACAAACCCTTGGGGGGCTTCATTGGCCCATTTGACGAAGGTCGGCTCCTTGAAGCTCGAATAGTAGGTACCGTTGACCTCGATCGTCGGCACTTGCCGGGACGCATAGCCGAGCTGCTTGGCCTTGGGGAGTTTCTCCGGATAGAAGGATTTGTCCCATGGCTCGAAGGTCCAGCCACCCATTCCGGCCCGGATCGTTCCGGCTTTCGTCATTCCAGCCCCTCCTGCTGTCGGTCTCGTACGATTGAGCGGTGCCGAGGGGTCGGCATCGCCAAATTCAGGAGGCGGCGATTTACTCCGCGGCCTCTCTCTTCCCACCGGGGCGCCGCTCCAGGAGCTCCCTCAGATATTGCCCCGTGTAGCTGCGCGGTTCGTTGACGATGTCCTCCGGACGTCCTGCTGCGACCAACTCACCACCCCCGTCGCCGCCCTCGGGACCGAGGTCCAAGATCCAGTCGGCCGTCTTGATGACTTCGAGATTGTGCTCGATGACAACGACGGTATTGCCTTGATCGACAAGTTCGTGGAGCACTTCGAGAAGCTTGGCCACGTCGTGGAAATGAAGGCCGGTGGTCGGCTCGTCCAGGATGTAGAGGGTCTTGCCGGTCGCCTTGCGCGACAGCTCCTTGGCGAGCTTGATGCGCTGCGCCTCGCCTCCTGAAAGGGTGGTGGCCTGCTGGCCGATATGGATATAGCCGAGACCGACCTTGACCAGCGTCTCGAGCTTGTCGCGTACCGCCGGCACGGCTGCGAAGAACTCGACGCCTTCCTCGACCGTCATCTCGAGCACGTCCGCGATCGACTTGCCCTTGAAGAGCACTTCGAGCGTCTCACGGTTGTAGCGCTTGCCGTGGCAAACGTCGCAGGTCACGTAGACGTCGGGGAGGAAGTGCATCTCGATCTTGATGACGCCGTCGCCCTGACAGGCCTCGCAACGACCACCCTTGACGTTGAATGAGAAGCGGCCTGGCTGATATCCGCGTGCCTTCGCTTCCGGCAGGCCGGCAAACCAATCGCGAATGGGCGTGAAAGCCCCGGTATATGTCGCTGGGTTCGACCGCGGCGTGCGGCCGATCGGCGACTGGTCGATGTCGATGACCTTGTCGAGAAATTCCAGCCCTTCGATGCGGTCGTGCTCGGCCGGATGTTCGCGAGAACCCATGATGCGCCGCGAAGCCGCCTTGAACAGAGTCTCGATCAGGAAAGTGGATTTGCCGCCGCCCGAGACCCCCGTCACGCAGGCGAAAGTTCCCAACGGTATCTCGGCGGTGACGTTCTTCAGGTTATTGCCGCGCGCCCCGACGACCTTGATGCGCCTGTTCTTCTTCAACTCCCGTCGCGAACCAGGCATCGGGATCTCGAGCTCGCCGGAAAGATATTTGCCCGTGATCGAGTTCGGATTCGCCATGACCTGCGACGGCGTTCCCTCGGCGATGACCCTTCCGCCGTGGATGCCGGCCGCCGGGCCGATGTCGACAACATAGTCGGCCGTCAGGATCGCATCCTCGTCGTGCTCGACGACGATGACTGTGTTGCCCAGATCGCGCAAATGCCGCAGCGTGTCGAGCAGCCGCGTGTTGTCACGCTGATGAAGACCGATCGACGGTTCGTCCAGCACATAGAGTACGCCGGTAAGACCAGATCCGATCTGCGACGCCAGGCGGATGCGTTGGCTCTCACCGCCCGACAGCGTGCCGGAATTGCGCGACAGCGTCAGGTAGTCGAGTCCGACGTCGTTCAGGAAACGCAGGCGCTCACGGATTTCCTTGAGGATCCGTACCGCGATTTCGTTCTGCTTGGCGTTGAGAATCTCGGGCAGTTGGGTGAACCAGGTGTCGGCCTTGCGGATCGAAAGCTCGGTGATCTCGCCGATATGCTTGCCGGCGATCTTCACCGCCAGCGCTTCAGGTTTCAGCCTGTAGCCGTTGCATGCAGGGCAGGGCGTGGCGGACATGAAGCGCTCGATCTCCTCGCGCATCCAGGCCGACTCCGTTTCCTTCCAGCGGCGTTCGAGATTGGGAATCACGCCCTCGAAAGTCTTCGTCGTCTTGTAGGAACGAAGGCCGTCGTCATACTGGAAGGTGATCTCGCGCTCGCCCGTGCCACGCAGGATCGCCTGCTTGGCCGTTTCCGAGAGATCCTTGAAGCGATCGCCCAGCTTGAAGCCGTAGACCTTTCCCAGCGCTTCCAACGTCTGGGCATAATAGGGCGAGGTCGACTTGGCCCAGGGGCTGATCGCTCCGTTGCGCAGCGAGAGGTTGTCGTCCGGGACGACGAGGGCCGGATCGATGGCGCGCTGGCTGCCGAGACCGTCGCAGGTCGGACACGCGCCGAACGGATTGTTGAAGGAGAACAGGCGGGGTTCGATCTCTGGGATCGTGAACCCGGAGACCGGACAGGCGAACTTCTCGGAGAACAGGATGCGTTCATGCGTCTCGTTCTTCGATTTGTAAGCCGATTCCCCCGCGGTCTCCTCGGCGGGCAGGGGCTTATCCGCGAATTCGGCGACAGCCAAACCCTCGGCAAGTTGCAGCGCGGTCTCGAGGCTGTCGGCTAGGCGCGCGGCAAGATCCGGCCGCACGACAATCCGATCCACCACGACGTCGATGTCATGCTTGTATTTCTTGTCCAGCGCCGGGACGTCGGCAATCTCATGGAAGGCACCATCCACCTTGACACGTTGGAAGCCCTTCTTCTGAAGCTCGAGCAGTTCCTTCCTGTATTCGCCCTTTCGGCCACGAACGATCGGCGCCAGCAGATAAAGCCGTGTGCCCTCGTCCAGGGCAAGCACACGATCCACCATCTGCGAGACGGTTTGGCTTTCGATCGGCAGCCCCGTCGCCGGAGAATAAGGAACGCCCACGCGCGCGTAGAGCAGGCGCATGTAATCGTAGATCTCGGTGACCGTGCCGACCGTCGAACGAGGATTACGCGAAGTTGTCTTCTGTTCGATAGAGATGGCCGGAGACAAACCGTCGATCTGATCGACATCTGGCTTCTGCATCATTTCGAGGAACTGCCGGGCATAGGCCGAAAGGCTTTCGACATAACGACGCTGGCCCTCGGCGTAGATCGTGTCGAACGCCAGCGACGACTTGCCGGATCCCGACAGGCCGGTCATGACGATCAGCCGATCCCTCGGCAGATCGAGGTCGACATTCTTGAGATTGTGCTCGCGAGCTCCGCGAATGGAAATGTACTTGTGGTCGGCCATTGCCGGTCCGCCGCCTGTCTTGTGAATTGGGGTGGCTGGGATCGATCCGGCCAGGCCCCTATGTAAGTATTTTCGCCGCTCCGTCGAGGCCCTGCCTGATGGTGCCGCAGAAGTCGCCGGGAGATTTGGTCTAGGGGCTCGAATGCGGAAGGGCAAGCAAAAAGAACAAAGGCTGAACAGGCTCCTGACAAAGCAACGCAGAGGTATCGCCCGGCGATCACAATTTGGCTTCCTGGCAAAGGAATTGTTGACGCAACGGAATGTCAGGGGCAGAATCGATCTGTTCCGGAGCCGAGCGTCCAACGGATGCTCTTCGTGGTGGGCTGGGTTTCTCGAAATCGTGGCCGAACGCGAATAAGCACTTCGGACGAGATGGTGGCCAACAGAAGAGGAGCGGAGGCGTGACCCCACCGGACAGTCTTGGATGGCTCCACTCAACCGTGGAGCCGCGGCAGGCGTAATCGCGTTGACAGCGCGAGGACTGCTGTCCCCTAACAATCAGAGACTATAGTCGGATCGGCTGATAAGCCTGCATCTGAAGGAACGTCGGCAGTTAGCAACTCCGACAACCGGCCCAGAGAGGTCCGGAAAAACAGCCCTGCGAGCCCATGCGGCGGCAGGGCTTTATGTCGTCTGGAACGTCGCGGGATCATGGCGCGATGGGCCGGACCATCAGGAGTTCATCCACCTCCCGGCCATCGTGTAGGAAGCCGCCCGGAATGCGCCCGATCTCGCGAAAGCCCTCCCTGCAATAAAAGCGGAGCGCTGCCGGATTTTCCACGCTGACGGCCAATTCGAGCTGCCGGATGCCATTATCGCGCGCGTGGGTAACCACCTCGTCGAGGAGCCTCGTCGAAAGGCCCGTCCCGCGGTGGTGTTTCTTCACATAGACCATCACGATCGTCGCCCGATGCGCCATCTTGCTCACGCGCTCTCGCAGGAGGCCGATGATGCCTACAGGGCGCTCCTCCTGGAACGCGACGAACACGGGATTGGCGGCGATGCGCCGGCGCCATTCCTCATCCGGGAGCATTTCCCAATCGCTAGCCCTGCTCGCAAACGATGCCGGTTCGGTACGCAGGGCCTCGAGCCGGATGAGCCGAAAAGCGTGGAAATCTTCGGGGCCGAGGAGGCGGATCGTGGCGAGTTGCAATTCGATGCTCTACGCGCCGGGATTAAGTCAGCGGCGCTTGGGTTGGTCTGAATCGGCGCTGCTGGCCCCAATCTGGAACATCACGCTGCCGGAGATCCTGACGTCCCAGTCTCCGACCTTGAAATAGCCGTCATCCGTGGCGGGAGACTGTAGCGGCTCGGGGGCGGGCGTGACGATGCTGTAGCCCCCTTCCACGCCGGGCAGTGCGTCCGAATTCCTCTTCGCCGGGACCTGATCGGCGAGCGCCGGTACCGCCAGGAACGGAAGCAGTAGCGCGGCGAAAAGGTTGGGGTGGTAGAGGCATCGGCTTGTCATGCAACCTTTATAGGCAAGACCGCCCTGTCGGCCAAGTAACGATGCTGTTTGTCCTGTGCGTGCAGCCATGGGTTGTAGACTTGGTGCCTGAAACCGTTGGCAGCCCAGGTTTCCCGTCGCCCCTTGCCAGGCAACGCAATTTTAGCTAGAACATAAAGAGAACAAACAATTTGTGGACAGGAACCACCTGATACACCGGATGCGGCGCGCCGGCAAAGGTGATCAGATAGAATGCGCCGACATTCCCTTTTGTTTCGGACGAGCGCGGAGAAGTATCATGGCGGGTAGCGTCAACAAGGTCATCCTGGTCGGCAATCTGGGCGCTGATCCCGAAGTCCGGCGACTGAACTCCGGTGAGCCGGTCGTCAACATCAGAGTCGCCACCTCCGAGACTTGGCGCGACAAGGTGAGCGGCGAACGCAAGGAAAAGACCGAGTGGCATAGTGTCGTGATCTTCAACGACAACCTTGCCAAGGTGGCCGAGCAGTATCTGAAGAAGGGCATGAAGGTCTATGTCGAGGGTCAGCTCCAGACCCGTAAGTGGCAGGACCAGAACGGCCAGGATCGGTATACGACCGAGATCGTGCTCCAGAAATTCCGCGGTGAGCTGCAGATGCTCGACGCCCGCGGCGGAGGAGGCGAGGGCCAGGTCGGTTATGGCGGCGGTGGCGGCCGAGTATCCGATTTCGGCCAGTCGGGCCCTGGAGACAACTACGGCCGTGGCGGTGGCGGCAGCCGGGGTGGTGGGTCCTCGCGCGATCTCGACGACGAGATCCCTTTCTAAAAGGTCGGCACCGGAGAAGATTGGCTGCCTAGAAGAATCGAGAGGGGGACGTTGGAATTGACGATGGCGCCGGATCGTTCGGCGCCAACGTTGGCATAGGCTTCCGACAATGTGTGCTCGATGCGGCGATATCACGCTCCGAAACCATCGATTTGCCATCGTGGCGCGGCCATCCGAGCAGCTTCGGGGCATCTTTTGGGAAGGAACCTATGCGCAGGCCGCCGCCGGCGCTCTCCATCCGTTGATCGAAGCAGTCAAGACATGGCAGCGCGCCGATGCCGATCCGCTCGCTTCCGCCATCACCGGCATTTCCTGGAACGACCGGCCGGACGGGTTTCGCTTTTTCGCAGGCACGAACGCAGGAGCAATCCATTCGACCATCCACGATGGGCGGCAGGTCCTTTCATTGCCGGCAATGCGGCTTGCCAGCATCTGGCACGGCCCTGAGGACGGTGACGTCGTGCAGCATTACGGCGCGATGCTCGAATGGATCGAACGAAGCGGCGAGAAACGCGACACGTCCATCCTGCATCATCGCGAGGAATATCCATCCGACATCGACCTTGCGGCGCCGCCGGTGCTGCGGCTGATGCTGCCGTTGGTCGCAACGTGAATTCGACCCGCCGGGTCCTATGCTGCGATCAGTTCCCTGATCCCGTCGGCGACGAACTGGACTGCGAGCGCGGCGAGGATGACGCCGAGAAGGCGGGTGAGGATCGAGCGGCCGGTCTGCCCGAGAAAGCCGTCCATGCGTTCGGCAAGTGCGAACACAAGATAGGTGAGCGCGATGCTGACGACGATAACCCCGACAAGCGCGGTCTGGCCGGTAACACCTGGAAGCGATGCTGAAAGAAGCACCGTCGCGGAGATGGCTCCAGGCCCCGCGATCAGCGGAATGGCCAGAGGAAAAGCCGCTATGTTGTGGATGTGATCCCTGGTGATGGCCGCATCGGCGCTCTTCTCTTTTCGGTCCTGTCGTCTTTCGAAGATCATCTCGAAGGAAATGAAGAACAGAAGCAGGCCACCGGCGACCCGGAAAGCCGGCAAGGTTATGCCGAAGACCGACAGGATCGCGGCGCCGGCCAGGGCAAAGAGCGTAAGCACGAGCAAGCTGATGATCGAGGCGCGCAATCCGACCTGCCGACGCTGATCGCGGGTCATGCCTCGTGTGAGCGCCAGGAACAATGGCGCGAGGCCGGGCGGGTCGATCGTGACAAGAATGGTGACGAACGCGTTGAACAGGCTGTCATAGCTCGGCATCGAACGCCCCCGATTTTCGCAGGAGTCCTAGAGCATTTTGCACCCGAGTGGAAACACTAGGCCTCGTATAAATTAGACCGCACAACGAGCTGATGGATGTGGGGAGAAGGTTTGGAGTCCCGTTGGCGCTCGAGGCACTAGGGGTGCCCGTCTGGCGACGCCAGAAGGCGATGCGGCAATCATGGGTCGGTCACACAGGCCTCAAGCCGGTCCCAATCGAAACCGATGGATGCTGCGCAGGAGCCGAGCCGCCTTCTTTGGCCGCGATCCCCGTCTTGAATATGACAGGACACGGCGGGAACTTTTGGCAATCATTTTGCCCATTTCTTCTATGGCTCCTCGAAAACCGAATTTGTAGTCTCCGGGCTGTCTCGGCTGTTGCCCATAGGATCCGGCGAGCTTCCCTAAACTCGCATTTCGGAGCCTGGGGCAATCAGCCGAGACGTTGGGCACCCATCTCGACCAAAAACACGCGCCGCGCCGGTGCGGGTAGGTCTTTTGACGTCGGAATGCGTTCGATGAAACGCCTTGTGCTCAATTTGGTAATGGCCCTCTTTCTGTTCATCGGGGCTGGTCCTTCAGTGGCGCAGAAGGATCCAGGCAAGCCGTCCGAAAAGCCGGTGACGGAGATCAAGCTCGGATATCTTCGCGCCTACGAGCCGCAGCTTGCGCTGTCGGTCCTGGACGTGCCGCCGCGCGACGAGGGGGTTGCCGGGGCCAATGTGGCGATCGCCGACAACAACACGACCGGC